>NZ_BCRG01000020.1 GCF_001552475.1 Microbacterium oleivorans NBRC 103075 | reverse complement strand
TGGGTTCGCTGGGCTCCGTGACCTCGACGGCACGTCCGAGCGGAGCCGGGTCGACGACGTCGCGTGAGGCGAAGTAGTCCACGGTGGCGGCGAGGTCGGCCTGGCCGGTGTCGGTCCGGACGGTTCCCTCGGCGAAGGCGGCGAACCCGTCGCCGCCGGCCGCCAGGAACGAGTTCGTCACGACGGTGAAGACGTCATCCGCGGCGATCTCCTCGCCCTTGAACGTCATCGAGGTGACCTCGCCGGAGCGTCCCACGCTCTCGCCCGGAAGGGGCGTCGCCTCGGTGTACTCGTACGAGAAGCCCTCCGAGACGCCGAGGTGGAGCTTCGGGCGCTCGCCCTCCGCCTTCCACTGCTGCTCCAGGATCGTCGCGATCTGTGCGCCGGTGAGGGGCACGGTGACCAGGGTGTTCGCGAACGGCTGCACGTCGGCGACCTCGCGGTAGCTGACGACTCCGTCCTCGCCCTTGAGGAGGTCTGCGCGCAGACCGCCCGGGTTCATGAGCGCGATCTGCGCCGGCGTCCCGCTGTAGGCCTCGTTCGACGTGGCCCACAGGTAGACGTCGGCGACGGTGTTCCCGAGCGTCGACTCGACGCCGCGGTCCGAGCCCTTCGTGCCGCCGCGCAGGATGTCGCCGCTGATGCGACCGACCTCCTTCGACCCCTCGACCTCGGCGTACGCTGCTGCGTCCGCCACGATCTTCGCGACGGCGGCATCCGGGGCGTAGTCACCGTCGAGGAGCTTCTCGGTCGTGCCCGTGATCGACAGCAGCTCCTTGGTCGAGCGGTCGACCTCGAGCGACAGGCGTCCCATCGCCGTGCCGTATTCGGCGGCCTGGATGACGGGGCGGGTCTCGCCACCCGGCGCCGCGACCTCGCAGGCGTACGTCTGGTGCGTGTGCGCTGAGACGATCGCGTCGATGTCCGCGGACGCGCCGCGGACGAGCTTTCCGAAGTCGGACGGGTCGGATGCCACGACGGCGCAGTCGTTCGAGGCTGCCGTACCCGAGTGGGTGAGCAGCACGGTGATGTCGGCGAGGTCGCCATCGGTGATCTTCTTCGCGACACGGTTGGCGGCGGCCAGCTGGTCGCCGAACTCGATACCGGAGATGCCGTCTGGGCTCACCATCGTCGCCGTGTCGGTGGTGACCGTGCCGATGAATGCGACGCGCACGCCGTCGACCGTCTTCACGCTGTACTCCCGGAGGGCAGGAGTCGTCGTGCCCTTGTCGTAGACGTTCGCGCCGAGCGCGAGGTCCTCGCTTCCATAGGAGGGGATGACGCGGTCTGTGAGGTCCTCGAAGCCGCGGTCGAACTCGTGGTTTCCGACAGCCGAGACGTCGAGCCCGGCCGCGATCAGCGAGTCGATGGTCGGCTCGTCGTCCTGGATGAAGGACGTGAACGTCGACGCGCCGATGTTGTCGCCGGCGGAGACGAAGAGCGTGTTCGGGTTCTCTTCCTCGGCGGCATCGACCGCGCCGGCGAGGACGGCCGCGCCGACCTGGTTGGCTGAGCTGTCCATGCCGGCTTCGATGCGCCCGTGGAAGTCGTTGATCGTCAGGATGTCGATTTCTATCGCGTCGAGGGCGTCCTCGATGACGAACAGGGTGGTCGTCCCCGAGACCTCGTTGCCGACCGCGAGCATCGGGATGCCGCTGGGCGACTCGTCGGCGGGGATGAAGGCGACGCCCTCGGGTCCGAGGTCGCCGGCCATGGCGAGGTCGCCGCCGTCGTCGACGGACTGCGAGAAGTCGCGGTTGTTGACGTAGGTGACGAACGTGGGGGAGGCCGGGTCGCTGATGTCGTACGCCGCGATGCCGCCGACGCGCTCGAAGCCGACGAACGCGTAGGTGCGTCCGCTCAGTTCGCCGATCGTGACGCTCTCGGGCTCGGGGCCCTTGTCGTCGCTGCGGCCCTCGAGGTTCGACTCGGAGTGGTTGGAGTTGAAGTACTCGGGCGCAGCGGCCGCGGTGACCTCTTCGAAGCTCGACCCGGAGTCCCAGACGAGCTCGCCGTCCGTCGTCCAGATCGCGAACGAGCGACCGCCGAAGGAGTACAGCTCTTCGTAGCAACCGCGGTCGGCGTTGAGGCCGTTCTCGATCGTGACGTTGAGGCGGCCGAGGTCGGCGTTGCCGAGCTTGCCGGCGACCGGGCTGTCGGCGCAGACGGGGGCGCGCCCGTCCGACCCGAGGTCCTTGGCGCGGACGGCCTCGGCGTAGTCGCCCCACTCGCGGGCGTCGCCCTCGTTCGCGGTCACGAGGTAGGTGGTGCCGGCGGCGGTGTAGGAGCCGATCGCGTCGGGCTGGTACATGCCCTTGAGGCCCTCATAGGTGCGGAGGGAGATCTTGCCGTTGCGGTCGCTCAGGTCGAGCGCGTTCTTCGCGAGGCCGTGGTCTTTGAAGCCGAGGGCGTGGATGTCAGTGACTGTCGCGGACTCGAGGTCCACCGCGGCGATGGCATTCGCCTCTTGCAGAGTGGCGTAGGCGACGCCACCGATGACGGTGACGTATTCGGGTTCGAGGTTGCGGCTGACCGGGTGGTCGTCGCCATGAGGGGTCGGACCGAAGACGCGGACGTCCGGGTCGAGCACCCCTGCGGCCTCGTAGGCATGGAAGTCTGCGGTGCGGACAGCGCTCTGGGCAGGAGCCTTTTTGGCGGTCGGAAGGGCGACGACGCCGATCGATCCCTCGGGGTCCGAACTGAAGTCGTCTGCGGGCTCGCCTTCGTTGGCGACGACCGCGTACGCCCCGTCGGAGGCAACGGTGACCATGTCGGGAAGGGAACCGACCTGCACGGTGCCGAGCGTCGCGGTGTCGGCGGTGGCGGCATCCGCGTCGAAGAAGACGAGGCGCCCCGGGGCCGTCTTGTCGGGCGCCTCGATGGCAGCGATGCCGAGGCCGTCCTCGCGGATGGCGACAGAGTTCGCGATGCCCTCGGACGTGAGGGAGAAGAGCTTCGTCGGAGCGGTCGGGTCGGAGGCGTCGAGCACGTCGATGACGCCTGCCTCGGCGTTGACGACGAACAGACGGTCCTTGTAGGCGGTGACGATCTCGGCCGCGGAGGCATCGAAGATGCCGGTCTCGTAGGAGCCGATGGGTGTGAGCGTGAGCGGGGCGTCCGTGGCGGACGTGGCGATGGGGGCCGCCACCACGGCGGCGGTCGCCGGGGTGGCGGCGTTGACGACGAGTGTGCAGGTGACGGCGGTGACGACGCCCAGCGCGAGGGCGCGATGGGCGGTGCTGCGGAAGGCGTGCGAAGGCATGGATTCCTCGGGATCGGAGTCGTGCGCGAAGTGCGCTCCTCCGTCCTATCGAGGGCGAGTGTCCAGGTCGCCTGCCGAAGCGTGGACGGAGGGTTAACGGACCTTGTCCGACCCGTGGCGGCATCCGTCTGCGAGCATGTGGGCATGACGGATTACGCGACCATCCTCACCGAGACGCGCGGGCGCGTCGGGTGGATCACCCTCAACCGACCCGAGGCGCTGAACGCCCTCAACGCACAGGTCATGCACGATGTCGTGGACGCCGCGGAGGCCTTCGACGCGGATGCCGGGATCGGTGCGATTGTGCTCACCGGCAGCGAGCGGGCATTCGCGGCGGGTGCCGACATCAAAGAGATGGAGGCGCTCAGCGGGAGCGAGATGCTGCTCGCGGACCACTTCGGCAAGTGGTCGCGCTTCGCCGCGGTGCGGACGCCGACGATCGCCGCGGTGTCGGGGTATGCGCTCGGCGGCGGGTGCGAATTGGCGATGATGTGCGACATCATCCTCGCGGCCGACTCAGCGCGGTTCGGGCAACCGGAGATCGGTCTCGGGGTGATCCCGGGTCTGGGCGGCACGCAGCGGCTGGTGCGGGCGATCGGGTCGTTCAAGGCCGCCGAGCTGGTGCTGACGGGCCGACAGCTGACGGCCGATGAGGCGGAGCGCGCGGGTCTGGTCTCGCGTGTCGTCGCGGCGGCGGACCTGCCGGATGAGGCGCAGCGGACCGCGGAGACGATCGCGTCGAAGCCGTTGCCAGCGCTGTACGCGGCGACGGCGGCCCTCGATGTCGCTGTCGAGTCGACGCTCGCGGAGGGGCTGCGGTTCGAGCGGCAGGCGTTCGCGGGGCTGTTCGACACCGCCGACCAGAAGGAAGGCATGGCGGCGTTCCGCGAGAAGCGCGCACCGGAGTTTCGGCACCGATGAGCGCCGTCCGTCTTGTGCGCTCGGAGGCTCTCGCCGCGGCGCCGTACGCCTTCGCATCCCGGGTCGACGCGGGGGCGGAGCTGATCTTCCTCGCTGGTGCGTGTCCGCTTGCCGACGACGGCTCGACGGTCGCTGTCGGTGACGTCGCGGGTCAGGCTCAGCGCTGCGTCGAAACGATGCTCGTCGCGTTGGATGCCGCCGGTGCTGCGCTCGCCGACGTCGCCTCGACGCGGGTCTTGGTGGCGTCCTCGGACCGGCACGACCTTGTGGCGGCGTGGGATGTCGTACGAGCGGCCTTCGGAGACCACGACGTGCCGAGCACGCTGATGGGCGTGGCAGTGCTGGGGTACGCGGATCAGCTGGTCGAGATCGAGGCCGTTGCGGCGGTCCGCCGTGGATGACCGCCGGATGCTGCTCGCCGATCACGAGCCTCCGGAGCGCGCGCCGCTGCAGGTCGAGGTCGGCGAGCGGGTGCAGGTGGGGGACCGCGACGACGAATGGCCGGCGTTCGTGTTCGTGACTGCGGGCGAGGGGACCGGGTGGGTTCCGTCCCGGCATATCGAAGACGGCGTGGTCGTCACGGCGTACGACACGACCGAATTGCGAGCCTTCGCGGGCGACGTCGTCGAGGTGATCGTCGACGATCCGAAGAGCGAGTGGGCGTGGTGCCGCGACGCGCATGGGAACGAGGGATGGATCCCGCACCGGGTGCTCGAACTTCGAGCTGAAGGAGTCCGAGGCCCCGACGCGGAACGTTTACACGCGGGCTGATCCTTCTCGTCTCCGGCGGGCACGACTGTGGCGCGGGTGGCGAGGCGTGCGAGGTGTCCCAGTCCTTGCTCAGAACGGTGCGGGTTCTCCGGGTGGTGGTGCGGCAGGGGTGAACGCGACGGCCGGTGTCGGTGCGTCTTCGCGATACGTT
>NZ_BCRG01000019.1 GCF_001552475.1 Microbacterium oleivorans NBRC 103075 | reverse complement strand
CGAAAGAAGTCCGGCGGTGTCCTACTCTCCCACAGGGTCCCCCCTGCAGTACCATCGGCGCTGTGAGGCTTAGCTTCCGGGTTCGGAATGTAACCGGGCGTTTCCCTCACGCTATGGCCGCCGAAACACTATTGATGTTTCAATCTGCACAACGATTCATCGTTATGCGGTTCTCGACCGTACATCGAGAACCACTCAGTGGACGCAAGCACCTAAACGGTGTGTTATCAAATCATCGGCTTATTAGTACCGGTCAGCTTCACGTGTTACCACGCTTCCACATCCGGCCTATCAACCCAGTAGTCTGGCTGGGAGCCTCTCACCCGAAGGTATGGAAATCTCATCTTGAGGCCGGCTTCCCGCTTAGATGCTTTCAGCGGTTATCCATCCCGAACGTAGCTAACCAGCGGTGCTCTTGGCAGAACAACTGGCACACCAGAGGTTCGTCCAACCCGGTCCTCTCGTACTAGGGTCAGATCCTCTCAAATTTCCTACGCGCGCAGCGGATAGGGACCGAACTGTCTCACGACGTTCTAAACCCAGCTCGCGTACCGCTTTAATGGGCGAACAGCCCAACCCTTGGGACCTACTCCAGCCCCAGGATGCGACGAGCCGACATCGAGGTGCCAAACCATGCCGTCGATATGGACTCTTGGGCAAGATCAGCCTGTTATCCCCGAGGTACCTTTTATCCGTTGAGCGACAGCGCTTCCACAAGCCACTGCCGGATCACTAGTCCCGACTTTCGTCCCTGCTCGACCTGTCAGTCTCACAGTCAAGCTCCCTTGTGCACTTACACTCGCCACCTGATTGCCAACCAGGTTGAGGGAACCTTTGGGCGCCTCCGTTACTTTTTGGGAGGCAACCGCCCCAGTTAAACTACCCACCATGCACTGTCCCTGAACCGGATTACGGTTCGAAGTTAGATATCCAGAGTGACCAGAGTGGTATTTCAACAATGACTCCACGGTAACTGGCGTCACCGCTTCAAAGTCTCCCACCTATCCTACACAAGCCACACCGAACACCAATACAAAGCTATAGTAAAGGTCACGGGGTCTTTCCGTCCTGCTGCGCGTAACGAGCATCTTTACTCGTAATGCAATTTCGCCGAGTTCGCGGTTGAGACAGTTGGGAAGTCGTTACGCCATTCGTGCAGGTCGGAACTTACCCGACAAGGAATTTCGCTACCTTAGGATGGTTATAGTTACCACCGCCGTTTACTGGGGCTTAAATTCTCAGCTTCGCCTTGCGGCTAACCGGTCCTCTTAACCTTCCAGCACCGGGCAGGCGTCAGTCCGTATACATCGTCTTGCGACTTGGCACGGACCTGTGTTTTTAGTAAACAGTCGCTACCCACTAGTCTCTGCGGCCTCCACGCCCTTTCGGAGTAAATCCTAATAAGCGGAAGGCCCCCCTTCTCCCGAAGTTACGGGGGCATTTTGCCGAGTTCCTTAACCACGATTCTCTCGATCTCCTTGGTATTCTCTACCTGACCACCTGAGTCGGTTTGGGGTACGGGCGGCTTGAACCTCGCGTCGATGCTTTTCTTGGCAGCATAGGATCACCCACTTTTTATCCGCATCGTGTCTCAGCCTATGTGAGAGACGGATTTGCCTATCTCTCGGCCTACGCACTTGCCCCGGGACAACCATCGCCCGGGTTGGGCTACCTTCCTGCGTCACACCTGTTAATACGCTAGCCGCACCAGAACGGGGTCGAGCGTTAGACCGGCCGGCTTCACCCCGAAGGGATCCACTCAGCCGGGTTAGGACTCTTAGCACCACTGGATTAGCTTGGGCGGTTCTTCGCCGGTACGGGAATATCAACCCGTTGTCCATCGACTACGCCTGTCGGCCTCGCCTTAGGTCCCGACTTACCCAGGGAAGATTAGCTTGACCCTGGAACCCTTGGTCTTTCGGAGGACGTGTTTCTCACACGTCTTTCGCTACTCATGCCTGCATTCTCACTCGTGTAGCCTCCACGGCTGGTTCACACCGCCGCTTCGCTGGCCACACGACGCTCTCCTACCCATCAACACGGCTGGACCACGAAGGCCTACCAATAATGTCAATGCCACAGCTTCGGTGGCGTGCTTGAGCCCCGTTACATTGTCGGCGCGGAATCACTTGACCAGTGAGCTATTACGCACTCTTTCAAGGGTGGCTGCTTCTAAGCCAACCTCCTGGTTGTCAAAGCAACTCCACATCCTTTCCCACTTAGCACGCGCTTTGGGACCTTAGATGGTGGTCTGGGTTGTTTCCCTCTCGACTATGAAGCTTATCCCCCACAGTCTCACTGCTGCGCTCTCACTTACCGGCATTCGGAGTTTGGCTGACGTCAGTAACCTTGTAGGGCCCATCGGCCATCCAGTAGCTCTACCTCCGGCAAGAAACACGCAACGCTGCACCTAAATGCATTTCGGAGAGAACCAGCTATCACGAAGTTTGATTGGCCTTTCACCCCTATCCACAGCTCATCCCCTCAGTTTTCAACCTAAGTGGGTTCGGTCCTCCACGACGTCTTACCGTCGCTTCAACCTGGCCATGGATAGATCACTTCGCTTCGGGTCTAGGACATGCGACTGAATCGCCCTATTCAGACTCGCTTTCGCTACGGCTACCCCACACGGGTTAACCTCGCCACATATCGCTAACTCGCAGGCTCATTCTTCAAAAGGCACGCTGTCACCCCTACTAAGGAGGCTCCAACGGTTTGTAAGCAAACGGTTTCAGGTACTATTTCACTCCCCTCCCGGGGTACTTTTCACCTTTCCCTCACGGTACTTGTCCGCTATCGGTCATCTGGGAGTATTTAGGCTTATCAGGTGGTCCTGACAGATTCACACGGGATTTCTCGGGCCCCGTGCTACTTGGGATACTCTTCGCGTCAAGAGAGGCATTTCGACTACGGGGTTGGCACCCTCTATGACCCGCCTTTCAATGCGGTTCGTCTATACCTTCTTGTAACGCCGACAGATCGGCAGAACTGTCTGAAAAGTCCCACAACCCCGAATACGCAACTCCTGCCGGATATCACACGTACTCGGTTTAGCCTGTTCCGGTTTCGCTCGCCACTACTAACGGAATCGCGGTTGCTTTCTCTTCCTGTGGGTACTGAGATGTTTCACTTCCCCACGTTCCCTCTACCCGCCCTATATATTCAGGCGGGAGTCACTAGGTCGGCACGCCGCCCAGCGGGGTTTCCCCATTCGGACACCCTCGGATCAAAACTTGCTTATCAGTTCCCCGAGGCTTATCGCAGATTGCTACGTCCTTCTTCGGCTCCAGATGCCAAGGCATCCACCGTTTGCTCTTAAAGATTTGAAATCACATGAGTTGAATCGTCAATCGAAATTGACTAATGATCTTTAAGATCATCTTTCTGAACCGATCAAAGATCAGTTCAAAGATGCTCGCGTCCACTGTGTAGTTCTCAAAGTACGGGCGGTACCCTCCCCACACCGGCATCGCCGGCACAGAAAAGGCCCTGAGGTTCGTCAGGCCACAACCCAAAGGTCGCAGCACATCCGGTCCCTCAGGACCCAACAGCGTGCATGTGCAAGAAGCCTCACCCCGAACCGTTCCAAACCCGAAGGCCGTACTACGTTCGAAGGTCACCCTCCCACACCTCGTCAAATGTTCCACCCATGAGCTCCGGCCGAGAACATTCGTCTCGAAACCGGCTCTGTCACTCCGAAGAGTGCAGTGCTCCTTAGAAAGGAGGTGATCCAGCCGCACCTTCCGGTACGGCTACCTTGTTACGACTTAGTCCTAATTACCAATCCCACCTTCGACGGCTCCCTCCACAAGGGTTGGGCCACCGGCTTCAGGTGTTACCGACTTTCATGACTTGACGGGCGGTGTGTACAAGACCCGGGAACGTATTCACCGCAGCGTTGCTGATCTGCGATTACTAGCGACTCCGACTTCATGAGGTCGAGTTGCAGACCTCAATCCGAACTGGGACCGGCTTTTTGGGATTCGCTCCACCTCGCGGTATTGCAGCCCTTTGTACCGGCCATTGTAGCATGCGTGAAGCCCAAGACATAAGGGGCATGATGATTTGACGTCATCCCCACCTTCCTCCGAGTTGACCCCGGCAGTATCCCATGAGTTCCCACCATTACGTGCTGGCAACATAGAACGAGGGTTGCGCTCGTTGCGGGACTTAACCCAACATCTCACGACACGAGCTGACGACAACCATGCACCACCTGTTTACGAGTGTCCAAAGAGTTGACCATTTCTGGCCCGTTCTCGTATATGTCAAGCCTTGGTAAGGTTCTTCGCGTTGCATCGAATTAATCCGCATGCTCCGCCGCTTGTGCGGGTCCCCGTCAATTCCTTTGAGTTTTAGCCTTGCGGCCGTACTCCCCAGGCGGGGAACTTAATGCGTTAGCTGCGTCACGGAATCCGTGGAATGGACCCCACAACTAGTTCCCAACGTTTACGGGGTGGACTACCAGGGTATCTAAGCCTGTTTGCTCCCCACCCTTTCGCTCCTCAGCGTCAGTAACGGCCCAGAGATCTGCCTTCGCCATCGGTGTTCCTCCTGATATCTGCGCATTCCACCGCTACACCAGGAATTCCAATCTCCCCTACCGCACTCTAGTCTGCCCGTACCCACTGCAGACCCGAGGTTGAGCCTCGGGATTTCACAGCAGACGCGACAAACCGCCTACGAGCTCTTTACGCCCAATAATTCCGGATAACGCTTGCGCCCTACGTATTACCGCGGCTGCTGGCACGTAGTTAGCCGGCGCTTTTTCTGCAGGTACCGTCACTTTCGCTTCTTCCCTGCTAAAAGAGGTTTACAACCCGAAGGCCGTCATCCCTCACGCGGCGTTGCTGCATCAGGCTTTCGCCCATTGTGCAATATTCCCCACTGCTGCCTCCCGTAGGAGTCTGGGCCGTGTCTCAGTCCCAGTGTGGCCGGTCACCCTCTCAGGCCGGCTACCCGTCGACGCCTTGGTGAGCCATTACCTCACCAACAAGCTGATAGGCCGTGAGCCCATCCCAGACCGAAAAATCTTTCCAACTGCTGACCATGCGATCGCAGCTCATATCCAGTATTAGACGCCGTTTCCAGCGCTTATCCCAGAGTCAGGGGCAGGTTGCTCACGTGTTACTCACCCGTTCGCCACTGATCCACAGAGCAAGCTCTGCTTCACCGTTCGACTTGCATGTGTTAAGCACGCCGCCAGCGTTCATCCTGAGCCAGGATCAAACTCTCCGTAAAAGAAAAATACTGACAACGACCGGAATAGGCCGAAGCAGCGAGTTTGAACTGACCAAAAAGATAAATCATTGCTGACTATCCATACGCCGACTTCCCGGAAGAAGCCGGACTTTGATCCAAAGGAATCTCACCCAGCCGAAACTGGGTCGAGGTTATTTGGCATTTGACAAGTGCACGCTGTTGAGTTCTCAAGGATCGGATGCTCCCACACCACCCCGCAGGGCTTCGTAGTGAGGCAAC
>NZ_BCRG01000018.1 GCF_001552475.1 Microbacterium oleivorans NBRC 103075 | reverse complement strand
GGGCGGCATCCGCTCGGTCCCCCCTCGATGTCCCACTCGGGCCGGGTATGTGCCCGTGGTTCCCGGCGCGATGGGGACCTCGGCTGGGGCCGCCACATCGCACCGACCCGGGGCCCACCTTGGCCGGGTTATGCGTGGCCGTCCCGGCCCGACGGGGACATCGTGCGTGGCCGCCACGCACACGCCGAGCTCGGCTCGACGACGCCGCGCGTGGTCAGCGGGGGGCGTCGGCCTCGGTGGGGGAGTCGGGGCGAGCGGGGAGGCGCACCTCGAAAGAAGTGGATCCCGGCTCGGACGCCACGACGATGCGTCCACCGTGGCCGGTGACGATCGCCTTGGCGATCGAGAGGCCGAGCCCGGTTCCGCCGGTCTGGCGGGCGCGGGACGAATCGGCACGGCTGAAGCGTTCGAAGAGCTCGCCGGCGATCGCGGGGTCGATGCCCGGGCCGTTGTCGTGGATGCGGAGGACAGCCTCGCCGCCCTGGATCTCGACCGTCGTGGTCACCTGCGTGCCGGCGGGCGTGTGGACGCGCGCGTTGGCGAGGAGGTTCGCCGCCACCTGGTAGATGCGGCCCGAGTCGCCCGCAACGATGACCGGGTCGCCGCCGACCTCCAGCACCCAATCGTGATCGGTTCCCGCGACGCGTGCGTCCGAGACCGCCTCGACCGCGAGGCGCGTCAGGTCGACGGCGCTGTAGACGAGCTCCGTGCCCTCGTCGAGACGAGCGAGCAGCAGCAGGTCTTCCACGAGGGCCGTCATCCGCAGAGACTGCGCCTGAATGCGCTCGAGGGACTCCCGTGTGGTGTCGGCGATCACACCGGGCGCGGCTGCGCCCGCGGCTTCCGCCTGACGGATGCCGCGCAGCGACAGCTCCGAGTAGCCACGAATCGACGCCAGCGGGGTCCGCAGCTCATGGCTCGCATCCGCCACGAAGGACCGCATGCGGTCTTCATTGCGCTGCCTGGCGGCGAGGGAGGTCTCGACGTGATCGAGCAGCGTGTTGAGTGCATGACCGACCTGGCCGACCTCGGTGTTCGGATCGGTGTCCTCCTCGGGCACGCGCTCGGTGATGGTGACGGCCTCCGTGAGGGGCATCGCCGCGACGCGGGACGCCGTGGCGGCCATGGAACGCAGCGGGGCCAGCGCACGTCGGATGAGGAGCGCGAGGATCGCCGCGAGCAGGAGGAGCCCACCCGTGGTCAGGAGAGCCACGGTCGTCACGATTCGTGCGCTGACACTCGTGACCTCCGACGTCGGGAGCCCCGTGACCGTCGAGCCGGTGACGCTCGAGTACGGCCCCGGTATCGCGTGGACGCGGTAGTCGCCGAGCCGTTCGACCGTGGCGTCGGCCCAGCCGTCCGGATCGGACGGGCCGGCTTCGATCCGCCCGATGTCGATGGAGCGGACATCGCCGTCGTCGTCGACGTAGGCGGCGGTGAGGCCTGCGAGGTTGTTGACGAGGAGGAGGGTGCCTCGTTCCTGGCGGCCTCGGCTGAGCAGCTCATCCGCCCGACTGTTGAGGTCGACGATGATCGAGTCCTGGGCCCGGGTGACCTTCGCGTCGAGGTTCTCGCGGAGGATCGACTCGAGCACCGTTCCCGTACCGAGGCCGACGGTGATGAGGATGACGGACACGAAGGACACAGCGGCGGTGATGAGCCGGGCCTGCAGACTCCAGCGGTGCCGCCGCTGGCGGGGTCTCGAGATCACTGGCTCGCTTTGATCATGTAACCCACTCCGCGGACGGTGTGGATGAGGGGCTCCTTGCCCGCGTCGATCTTCTTGCGGAGGTAGGAGATGTACAGCTCGACGACGCTGGAGCGGCCGCCGAAGTCGTAGTTCCACACCCGGTCGAGGATCTGCGCCTTCGACAGCACGCGCCGCTGGTTGCGCATCAGGTAACGGAGGAGTTCGAACTCCGTCGCGGTGAGCTCGATCTCGTCGTCGCCGCGGAACACCTCGTGAGAGTCCTCGTTGAGCGTCAGGTCGCCCACGCGGAGAATCGGGTCGGCGGTGTCGGTGGATGCCCCGGCTCGGCGCATGAGCCCGCGAAGCCGCGCGACGACCTCTTCGAGGCTGAACGGCTTCGTCACGTAGTCGTCGCCGCCGGCCGTGAGGCCCGCGACGCGGTCACTGACGGAGTCCTTCGCGGTGAGGAACAGGACGGGGACGTCGTCGCCGCCCTGGCGCAGCCGCTGCAGGACGGCCATGCCGTCGAGGTCGGGCATCATCACGTCGAGCACCATCGCGTCGGGTGCGAATTCGCGGGCGACGTTCAGCGCGTCGAATCCGGAACCGGCGGTGCGGACCTCCCAGCCCTCCATCCGCAGAGCCATCGAGAGCAGGTCGGTCAGCATCTGCTCGTCGTCGACGACCAGAACGCGCAAGGGGGAGCCGTCGGGGCGCTGGAGGAGGGGGGCAGGCATCGTCATGTTCTCCATTCTCATGACATACCTATGAGACGGCTATGCCTATCCTTCGGTCACGCTCGGGATTCGGCCGAGCGAGAATCCACTCGATTCCGCGGGTTCGGGGGCGACAGCAGGAACGCGAGCAACAGCATGAGGCACATGCCGATCACCGAGCCCAGGGTGTTGGCAACGATATCGCGCACATCGGCGACCCGCGTGTCGAGCAGCGCTGCCTGCAGCCCCTCTATCGTCGCGCTCGCGAGCGCCCCGATGATCGGTGCCGCCCACCAGCCCCGCACCCCGAACCACAGGACGGCGATGACACCGAGGGGGACGAACATCGCGACGTTCGCGCCGAACTCGAGACGGTCGAACGTGATCCACGCGGTCGAGGGGCGCTCGGCGAACCACGCGAGGACGCGGTCGAGCACGGACGCGATGTCCGACCCGTACGGCGCCGCGCGCAACGTCGTCCACGCCACCATCCACGCGTAGAGCGCGGTCAGGATGGCGAGGACGACGCGCGCGGCGACACGGTGGACGCGCAGCGCGGTGTCGGTGCGCGTCAGTGGGTGTCCTCGGCCTCGATCTCGGAGCGGTCACCCGACCACAGCGTGTGGAAGGTCCCGTCCTTGTCGATGCGCTTGTAGGTGTGGGCGCCGAAGAAGTCGCGCTGACCCTGGATGAGGGCTGCGGGCAGCCGGTCGGCCCGGAGGCCGTCGTAGTACGCGAGCGACGAGCTGAAGGCGGGAGCGGGAATGCCGGCGGCGGCCGACACCCGAACGATCTCACGCCAGGCATCCTGCGTGCGGCCGAGAGCCTCGACGAAGTACGGCGCCGTCAAGAGCACCGGGAGGTCGGACTCGGCGTCGTACGCCTCGGCGATGCGGTTGAGGAACTGCGCGCGGATGATGCAGCCGCCGCGCCAGATCTTGCTGACCGCACCGAGGTCGATCGTCCAGCCGTACTGGGCTGCGCCCGCGCGGATCTCGTCGAAACCCTGGCTGTACGCGACGATCTTGGAGGCGTAGAGCGCGAGACGGACCTGCTCGATGAACGCGTCGGCGTCGGGAACCGTGAATTCCTCCGAGGAGGGGCCGGGGAGCGAGCCGGACACGTCGCGCTGCTCGCGGTGGCTCGACAGCGACCGGGCGAAGGTCGCCTCGGCGATGCCGGAGACGGGAACGCCGAGATCCAGGGCGGTCTGCACCGTCCACGCGCCGGTGCCCTTGGCGCCGGCCTGGTCGACGATGACGTCAACGAGGGGCTTGCCGGTGGCGGCATCCGTCTGGCGGAGGACCTCGGCCGTGATCTCGATCAAGTAGGACTCGAGCTCGCCGCGGTTCCATTCCTCGAAGACGTCGGCGATCTCGGCGGGGGACTTGCCGGTGCCGCGACGGATGAGGTCGTACGCCTCGGCGATGAGCTGCATGTCGGCGTACTCGATGCCGTTGTGCACCATCTTCACGAAGTGGCCGGCGCCGTCGTGGCCGATGTGCGTGACGCAGGGTTCGCCCTCGGCGACTGCGGCGATCGACTTGAGGATCGGTCCGAGCGTGACCCACGCCTCGTCGGGACCACCGGGCATGAGCGACGGGCCGTTGAGCGCGCCCTCCTCGCCGCCCGAGACTCCCATGCCGACGAAGTTGTAGCCGGCCTCGGAGACCGCCTTCTCGCGCCGGATCGTGTCGGTGAAGAGGCTGTTGCCGCCGTCGATGATGATGTCGCCGGGCTCGAACACGCGCATGAGCTCATCGATGACGGCATCCGTCGGCTTGCCGGCCTTGACCATGATGATCGCGGTGCGCGGCTTCTGCAGCGACGCGGCGAACTCCTCGTAGGTGAAGGCGGGGACGAACTCGGCCTCGGGGTGCGCCTCGACCAGTTCGTCGGTCTTCGAGCGCGACCGGTTGAAGACGGCGACCGTGTTGCCCTCGCGGGACGCGAGGTTGCGGGCCAGGTTCGAGCCCATCACCGCGAGGCCCACGACGCCGATGTTGGCCGGGCCCGCGTCGCCACCGGAGGTCGACGCCTCGGGGTGCGTGGGGCGCTCGACCTCTTCGGGCTGGGGAGCGCCCTCGTGCTGCTGGGTGGCTTCGTGCGGAGCCTGATCCTGGTCGTTGGAGTGTCCGGTGGAGGAGGGGGACGACGACATGCGTAGCTCCAGGTCTCTGTGAGTTGTGAGCGGGAGGGGAGGGATGCCGGAACCGGCGATGCCCCCTCCGGTCACTGTATCGGCTGGGCCGAAAGGGGCGGTTTCGTGTGACGCGGTCAGTCCTTGTACGAGGAGCGGCCCAGGGAGAAGAACGCACCGACGACGCAGACGGCGGTCGCGGTGCTCAGAGCTCCGACGAACCAGAGCAGTGCGTGCGACATCCATCCGTAGTCCATGGGTTCCTCCGTGTATCGGGCGTGGCGGGACTGACGTTCCATCGTATCCATCGCGCTGGTAGACTCGGTCCGAACTTCGGCGAGGGATGCACCGCATCCGTGATCGACGCGGTGAGCAGGCTTCGCGGCTTTCCTCACGCGCATGCGTTCGAGTCGAACCACAGACCATGTCTGGGCCGCACCGGCCCCGGCGACAGACGAGGCCCCAGCGGCCCCGATCGATTGGGCCGCGAAGGCCCGCAAGGAGAACACTCATGGTGACTGAGACCGACACCAAGGTCGTCGCCGAACTGCGCGAGCAGTTCGGTAAGGGCTTCGCACGTCGTCTGCGCGCGGCCGGCAAGATCCCCGCCGTCATTTACGGGCACGGCACGGACCCCGTGCACGTCGCTCTGCCCGGCCACCAGGTCGCGCTGCTCATCCGCCGTGCGAACGCGCTGCTCGAGCTCGAGATCGACGGCAAGCAGCAGCTCACGCTGGTCAAGGACGTCCAGAAGGACCCCGTGCACCAGATCATCGAGCACATCGACCTCCTCGTCGTGAAGAAGGGCGAGAAGATCGAGGTCGATATCCCCGTCTCCGTCGTCGGCGAGCCGTTCCCGGGCACCATCGCGAACCTCGAGAACACCACGGTGACGCTCGAGGTCGAAGCCACCCACATCCCGCAGAACGTCGAGGTCTCGGTCGAGGGTCTCGAGGACGGCGCGCACATCACCGCGGCCGACCTGACGCTCCCCCGCGGTGCGGTGCTGGTGACCGACCCCGAGACGCTCATCGTCGGTGTCGCGCTGCCGCCGGCCCCCGTCGAGGACGAGGCGGAGGAGTCCGAGGAGGGCGCCGAGGCTTCCTCCGACGAGGCTGCCGCCGAGGAATCCGCCGAGTAAGACACACCCGTTCGAAGCCCGTCGCTGCTCTTGCCGCGGCGGGCTTCGTCGTCGAGAGGGACGTTCATGGCCGATACCTGGCTGATCGTGGGGCTCGGCAACCCCGGGCCGCGTTATGAGGCGACGCGGCACAACGTCGGACAGATGGTGATCGACGAGCTCGCGCGGCGTCGATCGGAGTCGCTCCGCTCCCACAAGGCCGGAGCGCGGGTCGCGGAGTCGTGGCTGCGGCCGGGTGGGGCGAAGCTCGTCCTCGCCAAGCCCAATTCGTTCATGAACGTGTCGGGTGGGCCGGTGTCGGGACTCGCGGCCTTCTACAGCGTGCCGGCGGAGCGCGTCGTCGTCGTCCACGACGAGCTCGACATCCCCTTCGATTCGCTCAAGCTCAAGATCGGTGGGGGACACGGCGGCCACAACGGCGTCCGCGACGTCGCCAAGGCGTTGGGGACCCCCGAGTTCCCGCGCGTCCGGGTGGGCATCGGGCGTCCGCCGGGTCGCCAGGATCCCGCCGATTGGGTGCTCGACCCGTTCGGCTCCGCCGAGCGCCAGGTGCTCCCCATCGCGATCGGCGATGCGGCGGATGCCGTGGAGCAGCTCGTTGAAGAGGGGCTCCTCGCGGCGCAGCAGCGCCACCACGCACCGCGCGCCTGACCGGTCGGGCCTCCGGTAGATCCGCTGGACGGATCCGGTGTCGGCTGCGCCGCGTAGACTTCCCCGGTGACAATTCCCGGGATCGTGCGCGCCCTCGAACAGGCTGACAGCTTCCGGGAGGCCCTCGACGGCGCCGCCTCGGATGTCGACTTCTCGGCGGTGACGGGCCTCGATGCTCCGCTGCTCGCCGCTCTCCTCGAACGGCGCGCCGCCTCGGGGCGGCCTCCCGTGCTGCTCCTCGTGGCGCCCACCGGTCGCCGTGCCGAGAGCATCGGGGCGGCGTTGCAGTGCCTGCTGCCCGACGCCGCCGTCCGGCACCTCCCCGCATGGGAGACGCTCCCGCATGAGCGCCTCAGCCCCAGCGCGGAGACGGTCGGCCGGCGCCTCAGCGTGCTCCGCGAGGCCGCGGACTGGGACGGCCGCACGCCGCTCGTCGTCACGGCATCCGTCCGGGGTGCACTGCAGCCGATCGCGGCGGGACTGACGGATGCCGGTGTCGTCCGGCTCGAGCTCGGCTCTCGGGGACAGGAGCTCGACGACGTCGTCCACCGCCTCGTCGGCCTCGCCTACCACCGGGTCGACATGGTGTCCCGCCGCGGCGAGTTCGCCGTACGCGGCGGCATCCTGGACGTGTTCCCGCCGGTCGCCGATCACCCTTACCGTGTCGACTTCTTCGGCGACGAGATCGACCAGATCCGCGCCTTCTCGGTCGCCGACCAGCGTTCGCTCCCGGGCGATGTGCGCGATGTCACCCTGCTGCCGAGCCGCGAACTGCTCTTGACCGACGCGGTCCGTGAGCGGGCTGCGGGACTGCGCGACCGGATGCCGGGGCTCGGCACCATGCTCGAGAAGATGAGCGAGGGCATCCCCGTCGAGGGCATGGAATCGCTGCTCCCGGCCGTCGCCGACGCCGTGCTGCCGCTCGTCGACTACCTGCCAGAAGGCGCTGCGGTCGCCGTCGTCGACCCCGAGCGTGCCGTGACGCGCGCGATGACGCTCGCTGAGACGAACCGCGAGTTCCTCGAAGCGGCCTGGAGTGCGGCGACCGCGGGGGCGGAGAGTCCTGTCGACCTCGGCGCAGGGGACTTCCTCACCCTGCCTGAACTGCGTGAGGCGGCCGCGGCGCGCGGCGGCGTCTGGTGGAGCCTCAGCACCTTCGATTCCGGCGATTCGGATGCCGCCGAGGAAGGCCTGATCGAACGCGCGGATGCCGCGGTTCGCATTCCGGCGACCGCGGTCCCGTCCTTCCAAGGCAACGTCGAAGGTGCCAGCGAGCACATCGGTAACCTCCTCGGCGCCGGGTGGCGCGTCGTGGTGGCCGCCTCCGGGTCAGGCCTCGTCGACCGCTCACGCGACGTTTTGTCTGAGCGCGGTCTGGCCGCCCGCTCCGCGGACGCGGTGACGGAGATCCCCGAACCGGGAATCGCGGTCGCGACCATCGCGACACTCGAGGCGGGGTTCCTCTTCGCTGAGGCGAAGCTCGCGGTCTTCACCGAGAGCGACTTCTACGGGCGCACCATCGGCGGCGACAACCGCGTCGTGAAGAAGCTCGCCTCGCGCCGCCGCAACGTCGTCGATCCCCTGCAGCTCACGCCGGGGGACCACGTCGTGCACGCGACCCACGGCATCGGCAAGTTCGTCGAGCTCGTCCAGCGGGAGGTGTCCTCGGGCGGGCGGAACGCGGTCAAGAGCAAGCGCGAGTACGTCGTGCTGGAGTATTCCCCCTCCAAGCGCGGCCACCCCGGCGACAAGCTGTTCGTTCCTACCGACCAGCTCGACCTGCTGTCGCGCTACGTCGGCGGCGAGGCGCCCCAGCTCTCGAAGATGGGCGGGTCGGACTGGGCCGCGGCCAAGGGCAAGGCGCGCAAGGCCGTCCGCGACATCGCCATCGAACTCGTGAAGCTCTACTCCGCGCGCATGTCGTCGAAGGGGTACGCGTTCGGGCCCGACACCCCGTGGCAGCGCGAGCTCGAGGAAGCGTTCCCGTTCGCAGAGACGCCCGATCAGCTGCAGACGATCGACGAGATCAAAGCCGACATGGAGAAGCCGATCCCGATGGATCGCCTGCTCTCCGGAGACGTCGGCTTCGGTAAGACCGAGGTCGCCGTCCGTGCCGCGTTCAAAGCGATCCAGGAGGGCAAGCAGGTCGCGATGCTCGTCCCGACGACCCTGCTCGCCAAGCAGCACCTCGAGACGTTCTCGGAGCGTTTCGCCGGCTTCCCCGTGAAGGTCCGGCCGCTGTCGCGGTTCCAGACCGCCAAGGAGGCGAAGGACACGCTCGCGGGCCTCGCCGACGGCACGGTCGACATGGTGATCGGAACGCACCGCATCCTCACCGAGAAGGTCGCCTTCAAGGACCTCGGCCTCATGATCATCGACGAGGAGCAGCGTTTCGGCGTCGAACACAAGGACTCGCTGAAGAAGCTCAAAACCAATGTCGACATCCTCGCGATGAGCGCGACCCCGATCCCGCGCACGCTCGAGATGGCGGTCACCGGGATCCGCGAGATGTCGACCCTGGCGACGCCGCCGGAGGAGCGGCATCCGATCCTCACCTACGTGGGACCGCGCAGCGACAAGCAGATCGCCGCCGCGATCCGGCGCGAACTGCTCCGCGAGGGACAGGTCTTCTTCGTCCACAACCGGGTGTCGTCGATCCAGCGGGTCGCCGCCCAGTTGGCGGAACTCGTCCCCGAGGCGCGCATCGCCGTCGCCCACGGTCAGATGGGGGAGCACCAGCTCGAACAGGTCGTCGACGACTTCTGGGAGCGCCGGGCCGACGTGCTCGTGTCGACCACGATCATCGAGACCGGTCTCGACATCGCCAACGCGAACACGATGATCATCGACCGAGCCGACAAGTACGGCCTGTCGCAACTCCACCAGCTCCGCGGCCGCGTCGGACGCGCCCGCGAGCGTGCATACGCCTACTTCCTGTACGACGAGAACAAGCCGCTCAGCGAGACCGCCGCCGACCGACTCGAGACGATCGCCGTCAACAACGACCTCGGTTCCGGCATGCAGGTCGCCCTCAAGGACCTCGAGATCCGCGGAGCCGGTAATCTCCTGGGCGCCGAGCAGGCCGGTCACATCGCGGGCGTCGGGTTCGACCTGTACCTCCGGATGATCGGCGAGGCGGTCGCCACGTTCCGCGGCGAGGACGTCGAAGGGCCGACCGAGCTCCGCCTCGAGCTGCCGGTGCAAGCACGCATCCCCGAGTCGTTCATCGACAGCGAGCGGCTGCGCCTCGAGGCGTACCAGAAGCTGTCCGCGGCGGCATCCGTCACGGCGGCGCCCGACGCGATCGACCTCGTCATCGAGGAGCTCAGCGACCGCTACGGCACACCGCCGCCCGAGGTCGACGGTCTCATCGCCATCGCCCGGCTGCGTCGTCGCGCCGCCCAGTCCGGGCTGTCGGACGTCGTCGCGATGGGCCCGAACCTGCGGATCGCACCCGCGCACCTGGCGGATTCGATCCGTGTGCGCCTGCAGCGGCTGCACCCGAAGTCGAAGGTCGTCTCCGGTGGCGAGGCGATGATCGTCCCACTGCCGACCGCCGGGGGCGAGGCACTGGCCGATGCCGACCTCATCGCGTGGACGGCGGGACTTCTCGACCAGATCTTCCCGCTGCCCGTCGAGACGGAAGTCCCGACCGTCTGACGCAGAAGAACGCCCCGCCCACGACGTGTCGTCGGACGGGGCGTTTCTCGCAGGAGCGTGAGCTCAGCCGGTGTTCTGCAGGCCCGCCGCGACGCCGGAGACCGACAGCAGCAGCAAGCGCTGCAGCTCGGGGTCGACCTCGCCGGCGGTCGCGTCGCGGAGGCCGCGAAGAGCGCGCAGCTGCAGGAGCGAGAGCGCGTCGACGTAGGGGCTCCGCATCTTGACGGCCCGACCGAGGACCGGCCGGTTGCCGAGGAGCTCGGTTCCGCCCGTCAGCTTCACGACCCAGGCGCGCGTGAGGGCCATCTCCTCGCGCACGAGGGCGGCGAGATCGTCGCGGTCGCCGAGCTCGAGGTAGTGGCGCGCAATGCGATCGTCGGTCTTGGCGAGGCTCATGGCGACGTTGTCGATCAGCGTCCGGAACAGCGGCCACTGCTCGTACGCCTCACGCAGAGTCGCCTCGTCGTCGACGGCATCGAGCGCCGTGCCGAGACCGAACCAGCCCGCGAGGTTGATGCGCGCCTGCGTCCACGCGAACACCCACGGGATCGCGCGGAGGTCTTCGAGCGACTCGACCGACAGTCCGCGACGGGCAGGCCGGGAGCCGAGCGCGAGGAGCCCGATTTCCTCCATGGGGGTGACCTGCGCGAACCACGGTGCGAAGCCCGGCGCCTTCACGAGCGAGAAGAACCGCTTTCGGGATGCGGCATCCATCACGCTCGCGATGTCGGCGTACCGCTCCGCGGCCGACCGGTTGCGCTCCTCGTTGGAGGGCGCCGACGCCATCAGCATGGCTCCGGCGACCTGGTCGATGTGGCGCATGGCGATCGAGCGGTCGCCATAGCGGGCGAAGATGACCTCGCCCTGCTCGGTGAGCTTGAAGCGCCCGTCGACGGAGTGCGGCGGCTGCGCGAGGATCGCCGAGTTCGCCGGGCCGCCACCGCGGCCGAGAGCGCCGCCGCGACCGTGGAACAGTGTCAGCTCGATGCCCTCGGCGACCGCCCACGCGGAGATCTCCGCCTGCGCCTCGTAGAGGGCGAGGTTCGCCGCGACAGGACCGACGTCCTTCGACGAGTCTGAGTAGCCGAGCATGACCTCGAGGCGTCGACCCGTCGCCGCCAGGCGGGCCGTGAACTGCGGGTGCTCGATGATCTCGGCCAGGATGCCGGGCGCTGCCTGCAGGTCCGCGAAGGTCTCGAAGAGCGGGATGACGTCGAGCACGGGAGGCGTGCCGTCGGGTCCGACGGCGTGACGCGCGAGCGTGTGGACGGCGGCGAGGTCGTCCGCCGACCGGGTGAACGACACGATGTAGCGGCCGGCCGCACGGGGGCCGTAGCGCTCCTGCAGGAACGCGATGGTCCGGAACACCTCGAGCACCTCGGCCGCGAGTTCCGAACGCTCCGAGTCGCCCGCCTCGAGTTCGGCGAGGACCTTCGCGTGGACGGCGGAGTGCTGGCGGACTTCGAGTTCGGCCAGGTGGAACCCGAAAGTCTCGACCTGCCAGATGAGCTGCTGCAGGTGCCCGTACGCCTGACGCGGCGCGCCGGCCTGGACGAGCGCGTCCTGGACCGTGCGGAGGTCGGCGAGGAGGTGCTCGGGGTCGCTGTAGGCGAGGTCCGCGTCGCGGGTGCGTGTCGCGGCGATCTTGCGGGCGAGCAGCAACAGGATGCGGCGGTAAGGCTCGTTGGGGGAGCGCTTGGCGATCTCCGCCGCGGCGTCCTCGTCGGCATCCTTCAGCTTCTGCCAGAGGGCGAGAGCTGCCGGCGTCGGCGGTGTCGAGGTCGCGTCGAGCGTCAAGGTGCGTCCGACGCGGCTCGCGGTCCGCTCGAGCCCGAGCAGCACGTGCTCGCTCGCGATGCCGGCGGCCTTGCGGGTCGTCTTGGCGGTCACGAAAGGGTTGCCGTCGCGGTCGCCGCCGACCCAGGAGCCGATCCGCACGAACGGGCGGACGAGCGGCGGGCGGGCCCCGGCATCCTCACCCTGCAGAGCGTCGTCGACGCGGCGGTACACGTGCGGGATGGCGGTGTAGAGCGTCTCGTCGAAGACGCCCATGACGGAGCGGACCTCGTCGGTGGGCGAAGGCTTCTCCGAGCGCAACGGTGCGGTTCGCCAGAGAGTGTCGACCTCTTCGAGCATGCGGCGCTCGGCGCGGCGACGGTCGGCGCTGTCGGCCTCGGTGGCGTCGCGGTCGGCGAGAAGTTCGGCGAGGCGACGGATGCTGGAGGACACCGCACGGCGTCGGGCTTCCGTCGGGTGCGCCGTGAACACGGGGTGGAAGCGGAGGCCCTGCAGACGCTCGCGCGCCGCGTCCTCGCCGATCTCGGCGGCGAGGCTGCGGTACGCCGCGGTGATCGAGTCGCTCGCGTTCTTGTCGTCGACGCGTCCACCGCGCTCGCGAAGGATCCGCACGCGCTGGTGCTCCTCGGCGAGGTTCACGAGGTGGAAGTAGCAGGTGAAGGCGCGGGCCACCTCCTCGGCGCGTGCCAGGGAGTACGACTCTGCGATCGCGGCCGCGCGGGCGAACGCTTCGGCGGTGTCATCGGTGTAGGCCTGGATCGTGGCGATCCGCAGCCGCTCGACGTCGTCGAAGAGTCCGGGCGAACCGCTCTCCTGGAGAACGCGCCCCAGGAGCGAGCCGAGGACGCGCACGTCGGCGCGCATCTGTTCGGGGATCTTCTGCTCGGCCTCGTACCGTCCGACGAGGTCGATCGCTTCGGTGTGGGTGAGTTCGTGCACCGTCTCACGCTAGCGGGGGTTCGAGGCGCTTCCTGACACGATGACGCGGTGCGACCGTGTTCGCGGCGGGGCGTCAGACCGTGATCGCGCCCACGGCGATCAGGACCACCGCGACGATGGCACCGGCGGCCGCGACGGCGAACAGCACCGCTTCGGCCGGGGTGAACACCCGTGCGCGCTGCTCCCGCCGCCCGATGGCGAAGAGGATCGTGCCCGGCACGATGATGACGAGGCACAGGAGCAGGTAGGTGAGTCCCGCGGCCCAGAGCAGATAGGCCGTGTAGAGCGTGGCCGCCGCTGCGATCACCAGGTCCCGCGTGCGACGGGAATTCCCGTCCTGCAGGGCGAGCTTCACGGCGTACGCGGCGGACAGGAAGAACGGGATGAGGGCGAGCGCGCTCGTGAGCTCGAGGGCGGCGTCGAACGCGTTCTGGGCGAAGAGGACGACGAACAGCATGACCTGGGCGAGCACCGACGACATCGTGAGGGCGCCGATCGGGGTGTCGTTCCGGTTCGTGCGGCGGAGGAACGCGGGAAGGTCGCCCGCCCGAGCTGCCGACAGGAGCACCTCGGCGGCCATGAGCGTCCACGCGAGGTAGGCGCCGAGTACCGCGACGATGAGGGCCGCCCCGACGAACACGGCGCCCCACCCGCCGACGGCCTGCTCGAGCACGCCGCCCATGGAGGGCTGCCGAAGCGTGGCGAGCTGCTCGCGCGGCAGGATGCCGTACGAGACGATCGTGACCGACGCGAAGACGGCGAGGACGCTCAGGAACCCGAGGACCGTCGCGCGTCCCACGTCGCTGCGCTTCCGCGCGTGACGGGAGTTGACGCTCGCCCCTTCGATGCCGATGAACACGAAGACCGTGACGAGCATCGTCGCGCGGATCTGTTCGCCGAGCCCCGTCGTGTCGTCCCCGCCCCAGTTCGCGGCGAAGACGGCCGGGTCGAACACGGTGAGGCACAGCACGACGAACACGACGATGGGGAGGACCTTCGCGACCGTCACGATCCGGTTGAGTGCGGCGGCCTGGCGGACACCGCGACGGATCAGCAGGAAGAACAGCCAGACGCCGACCGAGGACACCACCACCGCCAGCACGGTGTCACCCTCGCCGAGCGCGGGGAAGATGCTGCCGAGAGTGGACGTGATGAACACCCAGTAGAAGACGTTGCCCACGCAGGCGCTCGCCCAGTAGCCGAACGCGGCGAAGAAGCCGACGTAGTTGCCGAAGCCGGCCTTCGCGTAGCTGAAGATCCCCGCGTCGAGGTCGGGCCTGCGGATCGCCAGGCGGTGGAACACGAGGGCGAGCATCAGCATCCCGCTGCCGGCGATCGCCCACGAAATCAACGCGCCCGCGACGCCGGTCGATTCGGCGAAGGTGGCGGGCAGCGAGAAGACACCGGCGCCGATCATCGATCCGACGACGAACGTCGACAGCGTGAACATCGAGACGCGGGTCCCGCCGGCCGTGGATGCGGGGGAGGTCACCCGACAAGCCTACGGCGGAGGTCGCACGGATGCCGGGGACCGGCATCCCTCGTATCGTTGCCGACATGTCGCACCCTCTTCCCTCGTCGGGCGATGCGCTCCGCCGCGCCGCCGAGACGATGCACGCCGTTCGCGAGCGGTGCGTGTGGACGCAGCAGATCGATCACGACGACCTCGTCCCGTACCTGCAGGAGGAGGCTGCCGAGCTCGTCGACGCGGTCGAGGCGGGGACGCGAGCCGACCTGAAGGAGGAGCTCGGCGACCTGCTCTGGCAGGTGCTGTTCCACGCCGAGATCGCCTCGCGCGACGAGGCCGACCCCTTCGACATCGACGACGTGGCCGAGGCTCTCGCCGAGAAGATGATCCGTCGGCATCCGCACGTGTTCGGCGACGCGGTCGCGACGACGCCAGCCGAGGTCCTTGTGCACTGGAACGCGGCGAAGGCCGCCGAGAAGCACTCTCGGACGAGCGTCCTCGACGGGGTGTCCTCGCACATGCCCTCGCTCGCGCTCGCCCAGAAGGTGCTGGGGAAGGCCGCGCAGGTGGCCGTCGAGCCGCCGTCGGCCGCTCCGGACCCCGCCACCGAAGCCGAGCTCGGCGACGCACTCCTCGCCCTCGTCGTCCGCGCCCGGACCGAGGGATGGGACGCCGAACGCGCCCTGCGCCGGCGACTCCGTGCGCTCACCGACGAGGTGAGGGCCGCCGAGTCCTCCTGAGCGCCCGCCGCGGTCTGAGAGACTAGGACGGTGCCCTCCGTGAACCCGCCGCGCGGTATGCGCGACTTCCTCCCCGCTGACAAGGCCCGCCGCGAGCGGGTGCTCGCCGTCATCCGCGACCGGTATCGCGCTCACGGCTTCGATGAGATCGAGACGCCGGTCGTCGAGGACTACGAGCGGCTCCACGCGGGGATCGGCGGCGACAACGAGAAGCTCGCGTTCAACGTGCTCCGACGCGGCCTCGACGCCGAGTCGATCCGGGATGCCGCAGCCGACCCGGCGGCGCTGTCGGACCTGGGCCTTCGCTACGACCTCACCGTCCCGCTCGCCCGCTTCTACGCCACCAACCGGGCTCAGCTGCCCTCGGTGTTCCGTGCGATCCAGATCGCGCCGGTCTGGCGAGCCGAACGACCCCAGAAAGGCCGCTACCGCCAGTTCGTCCAGTGCGACATCGACATCATCGGCGATGCGACCCCGCGCGCCGAGGTCGAGCTCCTGACGGCGAGTCTCGATGTGCTCGATGCGCTCGGACTCGAGGGCGGCACGATTCGGATCAACGACCGGCGTGCCCTCGACGCCATGCTCGCCGTCTTCGGCTTCGCTGATGCGGACCGCGCCGGCGTCCTCATCACGATCGACAAGCTCGACAAGATCGGCCCCGCCGGCGTCGCGGCGGAGCTCCGCGAGCGCGGTGCCGACGAATCCGCCGTGGCCGCCTTCGAGACCTTCCTCACGCGTCCGCAGACTCGCGAGTACCTCCCCTTCGGCGAGGCGCAGATCCGCAAGGCCCTGCCCGAGGGCGTCTCGCACGACATCGTCGCGCACCTCGTCGGCATCGGCGAAGCCGTGGCCGCCGCGCGCGGTGAGGTCGACGTGCCCTTGCACTTCGACCCGTTCCTCGTCCGAGGCATGGGGTACTACACGGGCACCATCTACGAGCTCGCCCACCCGTCTGTCACCTACTCGCTGGGTGGGGGCGGTCGTTACGACGGCATGATCGGCCGCTTCCTCGGGCAGGACGTCCCCGCTGTGGGGTTCTCGATCGGTTTCGAGCGGATCGTCGACCTCGTGGGAGCGGGGGAGGATGCCGCATCCGCCGCCGTCGTCCTCATCGCCGACCGTGACGTCCCCCTCGCCGAGCTCGCCGCGCACAAGGCGTTCTTCGTCGGTCAGGGCGCCCGCGTGCGCCTCGAGCAGCGGACGAAGAACCTGAAGGGTCTCCTCGAGCGCTCGGCAGCGGACGGCTACACGTCGTTCGCGACGGTTTCCGTCGGCGTGGAGTCGGCATCGATCGAGCCGCGCCCGCTCGGCTGACAGGTGGAGCGCGCCCTGCTAGCGTGCGCGCATGATGCTCCACGTGCACACGGTGCTCCCGAAGAACGGCCCGGCGACGGCGATCGAACTGACCGACGATCAGGTCGAGGCTCTCGGCGGCGGTAAGCGCGCAGCCGTCGTCGTGACGATCGGTGACCGCAGCGCTCGCCTGAGGCTGAGCGTCATGGGGGGAAAGAACCTCATCGGTATGTCGAAAGCCGCGCGGGCGGAACTCGGCGTCGAGATCGGTGACGAGGTCGACGCGGCGATCGACCTCGACTCGAACGAGTGGGCAGTCGAGCTGCCGGGGGACCTCGAGGCCGCCCTCGATGCCGAGCCTCAGGTGCGAGCCGCGTTCGACGCCCTGGCGCCTTCCCGGCGCAAGGAGATCGTCCGATCGGTGGTCGATGCGAAGAAGGCGGAGACACGGGAGAAGCGGGTCGCCGCGGCCGTGGACGGACTCCGCTCTCCCGCGAGCACCTGACATCGCCCGTGCGACACCCGCGCGTCGGGCGGCGTTCACCCACGGGTGATGTGCTCGGCCGATGGCCCGTGCGACTCGCGTTTCCGCCAGACTCACCCTGCTCGCCTCCGTCGGGGGATTCGCCGGGGCGCTGATCGTCGGAGCACGCGTCGGCTTGGCCCGGCAAGCGGCACTGGCGCGGCGGCGGATCGGCAAGCCGCTCGGAGAGGCTCCTCCCGAAGCGGACCGCGTGTGGCGTCCCGGACTCGGCGGCGAAGCCGTCGACCTGCTGCTCCTCGGAGATTCCATCGCCGCCGGATTGGGCGCGCAGCACCGGAAGGAGACTCTGGGGGGACGCCTCGCGAAGGGACTCGCCGGCGAGCTCGGCCGACCGGTGCGGCTTCGGACCGCTGCCGTCGTGGGCGCGGAATCCGCCGATCTCGCCGGACAGATCGCCGCCCTCCCCAAGGACTACCGGGCAGACGTCGCCGTGATCGTCGTAGGCGGCAACGATGTGACGCACAGAGTGCCGGTGCCCGCGGCGACGGGTCACCTCGCCGATGCGGTTCGGCGACTGCGCGCGATGGGCGCCGCCGTCGTCGTGGGCACCTGCCCCGACCTGGGAGCGCTTCGGGCGGTCCCGCAGCCGCTCCGAAGCATCGGGTCCCGTGCCTCTCAGCAGTTGGCAGAAGCGCAGGCCGACCGTGCGCGTGCCGAAGGAGCGCAGGTCGTCTCGCTTCGTCGGGCGGTGGGGCCGTTCTTCCGGATCGACCCCGACGGCATGTTCAGTCTCGACCGCTTCCACCCCAGCGCCCTCGGGTATCGGCGGACCGCCGAGGCGCTGCTCCCTGTCGTGCGGGATGCGGTCAGGGTGTCCGTCGACGACCCTGACGTCGAAGGCGCAGCATCCGATATCCCCAGCCCACTGTGAGCACTCCGATTCCCACGGGAACCGACGGCCACGGCAGCGTGACGACGAGGGCTATGCATCCCAGCCCGCCGACGACCTGCAGGACGCGGGGATAGCGCCGCACCCCACCGCTCTGGCGGAACGCGGCGAGGTTGGCCACGAGGTAGTAGAGCAGGACCCCGAAGGACGAGAAGCCGATCGCACCCCGGATGTCGCCGAGCGCGACGATCCCGACGACCATCACGATGACGGCGATCTCCGCGTTCCGCGGCACCTGCCATCGCGGGTCGACCGACCCGAGGAACGCGGGTAGGTCGCCTTCCCGGGCCATCGCGAACGAGGTTCGACCTATCCCCGCGATGAGAGCGAGAAGGGCGCCGAGGGATCCCGCTGCGGCGCCGATCCGGACGAGTGGCGCGCCGGCATC
>NZ_BCRG01000017.1 GCF_001552475.1 Microbacterium oleivorans NBRC 103075 | reverse complement strand
CGGCGGGCGCCGAAGCGCCCGCCGGTAGGGTCACTCGGCCGGAGAGCCGGCGGTGGCCGACTGCGCGCCGAGGATGTCGACGACGAAGACGATCGTCTCGCCCTTGAGGTCGGCCTCGTTGATCTTGCCTTCGCCGTAGCCTTCGGCGGGCGGGATCACGACGAGTACCTGCGACCCGACGGTCTGACCCTCGAGAGCCTTCTGGAAGCCCGGAACGTACTGGGTGGTGGGGTACGCGATCGGCGTGCCGCCGCCCTTCTCCCACGTGGAGTCGAACGTCTTGCCGTTGGACCAGCGGACACCGGTGTACTGGATGAGGGCATAGTCGCCCTTCTTCACGGTGTAGCCGTCGCCCTTCTTCAGGGTCGCGATCTTCGTCGCCGTGGGCGGATCCTCACCCTTGGGGATCGTGATCTTCGGGGCGCCGTTCTTCTCGAGGGCCACCTTCGGGAAGTCGGCGGGGGCATCCTGCGGCGTGCCCCAGGCGGCCGTCGGCACCGTGCCGAGCAAGTCGAGGACGTACACCTCGGCCTGCGCGGTGTCAGTTGCCGGGAACGTTGCGACGACGCGCTTGCCGACCTTCCCGCATCCGAACACCTGGCCGAGCACCGTGCTGGCGGACAGCTGCGAGGGCAGGAACTCGCCCTCCTTGTAGCCGACCGTTGCGAGCTCGTCGCCGGACTTCGCGTTGTAGGCGCTCATCGCGTACGACACGAACTGGCCCGGCTTGACAGACTCGCCCTTGCCTTCGTCGAGCACCGTCACCTGCAGGTTCTTCGGCTCGAGCGGGGTCTTGAAGGTCGCCTTCGAAGGCTTGCCGACCTCACCGTCGACGGTCACCGAGTCGGATGCCGCGCCGGGAGCTGCCTGGGCCGCGCAGAGATCGGCGGCCGCCGTCCCGGTCGGCTGAGCGGTGCCTTGGCCGGACGCACAGCCGGCCAGGAGAAGGGCGGCTACGGCCGCGGCAGACAGAGCGGCAAGGGGGCGAAAACGCACGTAAGAACCTCACAGAGTTACGGGGTGTCATCCCATCCTCCCCCACCTTCTTTTGTCCGCGGTGTGAGTGCGCGAACGAATTCCCGGACGGGACCCGGTTTCCGGCCATGTCCTGGGGTGCATGGGTTTGGCAGTACCCTCTTCTGGTGACCGAAGCGCCCACCCCTCCCGAGACCCCCGCCGAGTCATCCGTCGATGAACTCGCGCGCGCCGGGGCTCTGTATTACCTGGTGCGCTGGGGTTTCGGTCCCCTCGCGCGACTCATCTACCGCCCGCGGATCGAGGGCGTCGGCAACATTCCGAAATCCGGCCCCATCATCCTGGCGAGCAATCACCTGAGCTTCATCGACTCATTCGTCCTTCCTCTGTTCGCTCCGCGTCCCGTCTACTTCCTCGCCAAGTCCAGCTACTTCGACGGCACGGGCGTGAAGGGCTGGATCAGCAACCGCTTCTTCCGCGCCCTCGGCGCGACACCGGTGCAGCGCGGGGCCGGTCAGGCAGCGCTCGATGCACTCGACCAGCAACGACGGATCTTGCAGTCGGGTAAGGCCATCGCGCTGTACCCCGAGGGCACCCGGTCGCTCGACGGACGCCTCTACAAGGGGCGTACCGGCGTGGCCTTCCTCGCGCTGGAGACGGGCGCGAAGGTCGTCCCGGTAGGGATCATCGGGACGAACGATGCCATGCCCGTCGGAGCCAAATGGCCGCGACTGTCGCCGCGCGTGACGATCCGCTACGGCGAGCCCATCGAACTCTCGCACCACGGTCCCGCATCCTCCGGACGTGCCCGCCGGTTGGCGACGGACGACATCATGACGGCGATCCACGCCCTCTCAGGCCAGGAGCTTGCGGGGGCGTACAACGAGGTCCCCGCTCAGAACCCGGTCGAGCGCCTCAAGCAGGTCCTGCCGCACGAACGTCGCTGACCGCGGTCACCGTCGCCTCGTGGTGGACGGGGAAGTTGACCGAGTTCGCGATGAAGCACCACTCGCGTGCCTGTCGATGCGCAGCTTCGGCTGCCGGGACCATCGCGGCCTCAGCCACGGTCACCCGAGGGTGAAGGGTGACCTCGCGGAACGCGCCGCCGCCGGTGCCGTCGAGCACCATCGTGCCGGTCGCGTCGTCCTCGTACGACGTGACGACCACTCCGGCCGTGACGCACGCGTGCAGGTACGAGAGCAGGTGGCACTCCGAGAGCGCGGCCAGCAGGAGGTCTTCTGGATTCCAGCGCGCCGGGTCGCCGCGGAACGGCTTGTCGCTCGAGCCGAGGAGTTCGGGTTTGCCCTCGACGCGGAGAGTCACCGCGCGGTCGTAGTCGCGATAGCCGCTCGTCCCGGTGCCCCGGTCGCCCGTCCAAAGGGTGCTGACGCGATAGTGATGTTCGTCGTACACGCGGCCAGTCTCGCACGCGGTCGCCGCGAGGGGGCCGAATGCGCTGGGTAGGCTGGGCGGGTGCCTGAGACCTTCGCCGTGACGGATGCCGTCGAACTCGCCGTCGTCGAACGGAGCGGGTTCGTGGAGTCCCGCCACGCAGGCTCGGCGATCGTGCTCGATCCCGACGGCGGGATCGTCTCGGCCATCGGAGCAGTCGACGCGCCGATCCTCCCCCGCTCGTCGCTGAAGCCCATGCAAGCGCTCGCCAGCGTCACCGCTGGCGCGTCCCTCGAGGGCGCTCATCTCGCGGTGGCGACGGCGAGCCACTCCGGGACCGACCGCCACGTGGCGCTCGTGACGGACATCCTGAACTCCGCCGGCGTCGGCGAGGATGCTCTCCTGTGCCCGCCGGCCTGGCCCGGGGACGCTGCCGCGCGGGACGAGATGACGCGGGAGCTCATCGGGCCGCAGCGGGTGCGGATGAACTGCTCGGGCAAGCACGCGGCGATGCTGCTCGCCTGCCACGCGAACGGCTGGGACATGGCCACGTACCTGGACGCGCAGCATCCGCTTCAGGTGCACACCCGCGAGGTCGTCGAACGCCTGACCGGAACCAAGATCACCGCAACGGCAACGGACGGATGCGGCGCGCCGGTGCACGCGATGGCGCTCTCCGCCCTGGCGCGTGCGATCCACCGGATCGGGGCCTCGTCCGAGCGATCGCCGTTCGCATTGCACCGCACCGCCGGCGCCCTGGTGCGCGCCGTCCGCGAGCACCCGTGGGTGATCCAGGGGCAGGGACAGCCGGACTCGATCGTCACGGAGCGCCTCGGCGTCTTCGCCAAGCACGGCGCGGAAGGCGTCATGGCGATGGTCGCCCCCAACGGCACGACGGTCGTTCTCAAGGTGCTCGACGGCAGCAACCGGGTCGGCGTCGTCACGGCTCTCACCCTCCTCGTCCGCGCCGGCGCACTGCAGGCCGCGGATGTCGCCCGCACCCTCGGCGAGCTCCCGTTGACGGTGACCGGCGGAGGCCGGGATGTGGGCGTCATCCGCCCCACCGTCTGATCCACCCTTCACTCCGCTTCGAGCAGGACCCGTCGGACCGGCCGATCGGGAGCGTGCAGCCACGCGCGTCCGGCGCCGGGGAGAGCGAAGGGCGGCAGCTCTCGCGATCCGGTGAGTGCGCGATACTCGGCGGCACAGGCCGCGTCGATGACGAGGTCCGCATCCACCCGGGCAGCGGCGAGGATTCGCCACTGGGCCAACCACGCGTCGGGCGGACCGATGACGACGCCACCTCGTTCCAGGCGCGATTCGCTGTCGAGCGGACGGACCGGCACCCCCAGGTGTTCCCATGCAGCCGCCAGGCGGCGCGGGCGCGACCCTGCCGGCACGACGACGGCCGCGGCTCGGCGGCCGGGTTGCCACACCGGAGGGACGCCGGCGGGGGCGGGCACCGAGTCGAGGCCGGCATCGACGACCTGGACGAGCGTTCGCCCCAGCCGGCCCCGCCCGGTCGGCAGGTCCGGCAGGAAGTCCGCGGCCTCCCCGCCTGCGGCGACGTGGTCCGCGCGAGATGCGGTGCCGAGAACGAGCCGCCCCGGCACGAGATCGAGGATTCGTCCCACCCCGCCGCCCACGCGCTGGGTCGCGATCGCGACGCGGACACCGCGCGTGCGGGCACTGCGGATAGCGCTCTCGAGGGCCTCACCGGCAACGGCGCTGTACTCCCCCGGCAGGGCCGACAGCAACGCATCGAGGTCGTCGACGAGCACTGTCGTGCCGGTCGGCGTCTGCTCGAGTGTCGTGAGCGCGTCCCATGCCCCCTCGGCGTCTGCAGGGATGGCGCGCGTCGGCGTCTGCGCGGAGATCGCCCGGAGGGCGCCGGACCGCCCACTGCCGGGTCCGCCGATCACCGCGATCGACGGATCCTTCCAGATGACACCGCGCTGGCGCTGCTGGTCCGGCTCGTCGGCGACAGCGAGCAGTACTCCTCCCGTCGTCCGTGACGTGTCCAGCGGAATCCGCTCGGGAAGGGCCGGGAGCCAGGGGCGCCGCGCCCGCACGCCTCCGTGGCGCGCGGCGGTCTCCGCGATGACACCACCGTCGCACAGTGCGACGCGGACGACGTGCGGAGCGGTGTCTCGGCTGCGGCGGAAGAGTGCCGTGCCACGCGCCTCGGGGCGACCCGAGAGCCGAGAGGCGTCGTCGACTCCGAGGACGGCCCGAGAATCGGAACCGTCGACGACCCGCAGCGCGATGCGGAGCGACGCATTCGCGAGAACTGCATCGCGGAACACGCCGGTCGCTCGCTGCGCCGCGAGCACCAAGTGGATGCCGAGGGCGCGGCCACGGGCGGCGAGATCGCCGAACACATCGTGCAGAACCGGGTGCGCGGCAACGAGCGCCGCGTACTCGTCGACAACGATGACGAGTCGGCCGAGGGCGTCGCCGGCCTCGTCGACGTCGCGCGCGCCGATGGCGGCCAGAGTCCGCTCGCGGTAGCGCACCTCGGCCCGAAGGCTCTCGATGGCGCGAACCGTGGTCGGCTCGTCGAGATCGGTCAAGACGCCGGTGACATGCGGGAGCGGAGCCAAGTGGTCGAACGTGCGACCGCCTTTGAAATCGACCAGCAACAGGCCCAGCTGCGCGGGTGTGTGAGCGGCGCAGAGCGACACCACCCAGGAGGTCAGCAGCTCGCTCTTGCCTGCACCCGTCATCCCGATCACGACCGCGTGCGGCCCGTCTTCAACGAGATCGATGGGGAAGACCGCACTGCCGGCGCTTGCGAAGGCCGCCGACAGTGTGCCCGGGCGGGCGGGCGGCGCACCGCGGAGCGCGTCACGAAGCGTGAGCGCCTCATCCACGGTGTGCCCGAGGGCCCGTGCCGCCCGCTCCGCGAGGAGCTGCGCCACACCGGTCGCCTGCGACACGGACGCGACGTCCACGGTGACCTCGCGAGAGCGCCCATCGAGGTCGAGCCGAGCCGTCGTCGGTCCCGTCAGCCGCAGCACGGCTCCGCACCGGGGCGGCGGCGGCGCATCCTCGGGCACGACGACGATCGGGATGTCGACGTCGGCTCCGACCACGCCACCCTTCTCCAGCAGCTGGAGAAGGGGTCCCACCGCGGCCGAGCGGTGCGGGGCGGCATCCGTCCACGCCGGCGCACCGTCGCCGAGGCGGACCCTCCCCGGCGCCAGACACAGCAGCACCTGAAATGCGAGGGCGCGGGCGACGGCTGCGGCGAGGGTGGGCGGCCCGATGACGGCGACTCCGGTCGTCAACGGGACGAGGACGGGCACTCCGTCGATCCTTCCGGCGGTGCGACGGAGCGCGCTGGATGCGTCGTCGCCCTCGCCACCGCTGACGCGAAGGGAACTGGCGTCCTCCCCCGATCCGACCACCAACGCTGCTTCCCGCTCTGGGACCACTCGCCAGATCGATTCGGGGCGGGCGAGGAACCGTTCGACGTCAGGGTGGGTCGCCCACCGCTGCTCGCGCTCTTCGTCGTGACGACGCGCGACCTCCGCCTGAGCCTCGGCCAGCTCGCGCGCGAGCGCGGCGGCATCCTTCTTCGACGTCCGCTTCGATGTGCGCGCGGCATCGGCGACCGATGCCACGGCGATGAGCGGTCCGAGAGCCGCGAAGAGGAGCGCGTAGGCGGAACCCGTGACCGCCCAGAGGGCCACGGCTCCGATCACGGGAACGATCGCGGTCAAGAGTGGCAGCGGCGGGCGCGGTGGCGGCGTGCCGCGTCGCGGGAGGGTCAGCGGTTCGTCAGGAGCGAGGGTGGACACCGGTCCACTGTGCGGGGCACCCGGCATCCGTACCGGCGAGGCGGCGCGTCCTGTGGACGGCGACCGTCAGGACGAGACTGGGGAGGAGATCTCGACCGTCGAGGTGTCGTCGTCGGCGGAGACGAGACGGGCGCCGACGACGATGATCGAGACGTTGTCACGACCACCGTTCTCGAGCGCGGCCTCGAGCATGGCATCGACCGCTGCGGCCGGGTCCTCGTGCTGCAGCAGGAAGTGCAGGATGCCGTAGTCGGTGAGCTCCTTGGTGAGCCCATCGCTGCAGACCACGAAACGATCCCCGTCGACGACCTCGAGACGCACGTAATCCGGCACGACGCCGTCGCTCGGTCCCACCGCGCGGGTGATGACGTTGCCGTACGGGTGGTTCTCGGCCTCTTCCGGGCTGAGCCGGCCGGCGGCGATCAGCTCCTGGACGACGGAGTGATCGGTCGTCACCTGCGCCAGAGCGCCGTCGCGGAGCAGATACACGCGGGAGTCGCCGATGTTGAGGGTGACCCAGGTCGGCTCCTCACCGGTCAGGTCGAGGTAGACGCCCGTGACGGTGGTACCCGTGCCGTCGTCGGTGGTCTCCGTGTGCGAGGCGATGTCGTCGACGGCGCGCTCGAGGGCCTCCTCGATGACGTCGGGCGACACGGTCTCCCGCTTCACTGCAGCCGACAGCCGCTCGACGGTGCGGGAGCTCGCGATCTCGCCGCCGATGTGGCCGCCCATGCCGTCGGCGACGACGAACAGGGGGAAGGACGACAGCACGGCATCCTGATTGTTCTCGCGACGTCGACCCTGGTGGGTGACCTCCGCCCAGCGCAGCTCGATGGGACCCGTGACGGTGGAGACGACACGGGAGGAGGTAACGGCTTCGGGCACGCTCCCACCCTTCTTTCCTGATCGGTGCAGCGTCTACACACTCTAGTGGACGCCACCCCCGTCATCTTGCGGCACAACCCGTTGCCGTGGCGTCCCCTGCACCAGTACGGTTTCGCTGAGGCAGCGCAGACCCGCTGAACGCCGCGCCCGCGGCGACGCCGAGAGAAGGGCACACCGATGTCAGACCCGAACACGCCACCGCAGGGCGAACCCGCGTCTCCCCCGCCCGCAGGTAGCCCCACGCCCCCGCCGGCGCAGGCCCCGGGCGGGTACTCCGCCCCGCCGCCCCCGCAGCAGCCGTATGGTCAGCAGCCTCACGGCCAGCAGCCGTACGCCCAGCCGGCGGCCGCGGCTCCGCTCTCCCCGGACCAGGACAAGCAGTGGGCCTCGTTCGCCCACTTCGGCGGAGTCATCGGATTCCTCCCGGCTCTCGTCATCTGGCTGGTCTTCAAGGACCGCGGCCCCCGGACGAACGTCGAGGGCAAGGAGGCTCTGAACTGGCAGATCACGTTCACGATCGCCATCATCGTCGCCAACATCCTGACGATCGCCCTGGGTTGGATCCCTGTCCTCGGCTGGCTGATAGGTCTTCTCCCCCTCGCCGTCTGGGTCGTGAACATCGTGTTCTCGATCCTCGGCGGTGTGCGGGTCAACGCGGGTGGCAGCTACCGCTACCCCGTGACGCTCCGCTTCATCTCGTAACCGACGGTACGACGAGTTCGAGTTCGAGCTCGCCGGCCGCCGATGGGCGCAGGACGATCCCCTCGTCCTGCGCCCATCGCATGAGTTGCGCGGCTCCTGAAATCCGGGGATGAGCCTGCGCAAGGTGGCGCACGAAGTCCCCCTTCGCATGCTTGTTGAAGTGGTTGAGGGCACGCACCGCACCATCCGGCCCCTCCGACACGACACGGACGTACGCCTGAGGCATATCCGCAGGGACCGGGCCCAGCGCGACGTAGGCCTCCGACCGCATGTCGAGCACGAAAGAGGGACCCGCGGCCGCGATCGCGGCACCGACGGCATCCGCCCACACCGTACGCATCGACGGCAAGCCCGGAATACGGATGCCGGCTCCCAAGCGATAGGCGGGGAGCGGGTCCAGGGCGGCGACGACGCCGAACGGTGCCGAATGAATGGCGACATGGCGCGCGAGCCACCCGCGAGCCGACTCGCCGAGTGTGGCGGCATCCAGGGCGTCGAACAGGACACCCGTGTAGCGGTCGACAGCGGGGAGCGTCGGCGACGTCCGAAGCGCGGCGTTGACGGCCACCTCGCCGCGCTGGCGGGCTGAGAGCTTGAGCACCCGAGCCGCCGCTTCCTCGTCTGCGCTCAGCGCGACGAGAGCATCGACGACGCTCTCACGCTGCGGGATCAGTCCCGGGAAGGCAAAGGCGTCCGCCCGAAACGGTGACCCGTCCCCGCCGGGCCGCTTGGTCTCGGATGGGGGCAACAGGATGAGCACGAGGACCTCCGGAAACTGCACAGCGCCGCCCGGCGAACCGGACGGCGCTGTGTGGAACAGGTGTCAGGACTGCAGGGCTGCGTTTCCCGCGACGATGGTGAGTTCGTCGTTCTCCATCGAGAGGAATCCGTCTTCGGCCGTCGCGACGATCTTCTCGCCATTCGACTGCGTGATCCGGACCTGGCCCTCCGCGAGGATGGCGAGGACGGGCTCGTGACCGGCCATGAAGCCGATCTCGCCCTCGACCGTCTTGGCGACGACGAGGCTCGCCTCGCCGTGCCAGACCTCTGCCTCAGCGGAGACGAGGGTGACGGTCAGCGCCATGTCAGCCGTTCTCCTTCTGGATCTGAGCCCACTTCTCTTCGACGTCGCCGATGCCACCGACGTTGAAGAACGCCTGCTCGGCAACGTGGTCGAAGTCACCCTTGACGATCGCGTCGAACGACTCGATGGTCTCCTTGATCGGGACCGTGGAGCCCTCGACGCCGGTGAACTTCTTCGCCATGTAGGTGTTCTGCGAGAGGAACTGCTGGATGCGGCGTGCACGCGACACGACGATCTTGTCCTCTTCGGAGAGCTCGTCGACACCGAGGATCGCGATGATCTCCTGCAGTTCCTTGTTCTTCTGCAGGATCTGCTTCACCGAGGTGGCCACGCGGTAGTGGTCCTCACCGATGTAGCGGGGGTCCAGGATGCGGCTCGTCGAGGTGAGCGGGTCGATCGCGGGGTACAGACCCTTCGATGCGATCTCACGCGACAGCTCGGTGGTCGCGTCGAGGTGGGCGAAGGTGGTCGCGGGAGCCGGGTCGGTGTAGTCGTCGGCGGGGACGTAGATCGCCTGCAGCGAGGTGATCGAGTGACCGCGAGTCGACGTGATGCGCTCCTGGAGCACACCCATCTCGTCGGCGAGGTTCGGCTGATAACCCACGGCGGAGGGCATGCGGCCCAGCAGCGTGGAGACCTCGGAGCCGGCCTGCGTGAAGCGGAAGATGTTGTCGATGAAGAGGAGAACGTCCTGCTTCTGGACATCGCGGAAGTACTCCGCCATCGTCAGCGCCGACAGGGCGACACGCAGGCGCGTCCCCGGCGGCTCGTCCATCTGGCCGAACACGAGGGCGGTCTTGTCGAAGACACCCGCCTCCTCCATCTCGGCGATGAGGTCGTTGCCCTCACGGGTGCGCTCACCGACACCGGCGAACACCGACACACCACCGTGGTCCTGCGCGACGCGCTGGATCATCTCCTGGATGAGGACGGTCTTGCCGACGCCGGCACCACCGAAGAGGCCGATCTTTCCACCCTGGACGTACGGGGTGAGCAGGTCGATGCTCTTGATGCCGGTCTCGAACATCTCGGTCTTGGACTCGAGCTGGTCGAAGTTCGGCGCCTGGCGGTGGATGCCCCAGCGCTCGGTGACTTCGATGGTCTCGCCCGGAGCGGCGTTCAGGACGTCACCCGTGACGTTGAAGACCTTGCCCTTGGTGACATCGCCGACGGGAACCGTGATGGGGCCGCCGGTGTTGCGCACTTCCTGGCCGCGGACCATACCGTCGGTCGGCTTCAGCGAGATGGCGCGGACGAGGTCGTCGCCGAGGTGCTGGGCGACCTCGAGCGTGATCTCCGTCGACTCGCCGTCGATCGTGATCGTGGTCTTGAGGGCGTTGTAGATCTCGGGGATCGAGTCGTGCGGGAACTCGATGTCGACGACCGGGCCGGTGACGCGCGCGACGCGACCGACGACGGGGGTCTCCGTCTTCTCAGCGGTGAGGCTCATGGCTTCTCTTCTTTCGTATGGTCTATTTGCTCGACGCGAGAGCGTCGGCGCCGCCGACGATCTCGGCGATCTGCTGCGTGATCTCTGCCTGACGCGCGTTGTTGCGCAGGCGGGTGTAGTCGGTGATGAGCTTGTCGGCATTGTCGCTGGCGGACTTCATCGCCTTCTGCGTGGCGGCCTGCTTTGCAGCCGACGACTGCAGCAGGGCATTGAACACGCGGCTCTGAACGTAGACCGGCAGAAGCGCGTCGAGCACCGTCTCGGCATCCGGTTCGAATTCGTAGAGCGGGTAGACCTGGCTGGATGCCGTGTCCTCCGCCTCGACGACCTCGAGAGGCAGCAGACGAACCGTCTCCGGGGTCTGCGTCATCATGCTGACGAAGCGGTTGTAGACGAGGTTGATCTCGTCAACGCCGCCGTCGCCCCCACCGAGCTGGTACGCCTCGATGAGTGCCTTCGCGATCTCCTCGGCCGTGGCGAACTGCGGAGTGTCGGTGTCACCGATCCACTCCCCCGCCGTCGCGATCCGACGGAACTGGAAGAAGCCGACGGGCTTGCGACCGATGAGGTAGAACACCGGCTCGACACCCTGGCTGCGGAGCAGCTCACCGAGCTGCATCGCTTCGCGGATGACCTGCGAGTTGAACGCGCCGGCAAGTCCTCGGTCGGAACCGAAGACGACGACGGCGGACCGCCGGATCTCCTCGCGCTCCGTCGTCAGCGGGTGCTGGACGTTGGAGTGCGTCGACACGGCGGACACGGCACGCGTCACGGCTCGCGCGAAGGGGCTGGACGCGCGAACACGCGCCATAGCCTTCTGGATGCGCGAAGCCGCGATGAGTTCCATCGCCTTCGTGATCTTCTTGGTCGTCTGAGCAGAAGAGATCTTCTGCTTGTAGACCCTGAGTTGTGCGCCCATGGGTTATGAATCTCCCGTCGGCGTCAGCCGCGGCGGCCCTTGACGATCTTCTCCTGGTTCACGTCATCGACCTCCGCCGCAGCGACCGACTCGTTGCCGGGTGCGCCGAGCGCGTGACCCTTGCCGCCCTGGAACTCGAGGACGAAGGCATCGACGGCCTTCTCGAGCTCTCCGGCGGTGGTGTCGTCGAGGACGTTGGAGTCGCGCAGGGTGTCGAGGATCGACGTATTCCGCTTGAGGTGGTCGAGCAGCTCGCGCTCGAAGCGGAGGACATCCTCCACCTCGATCGTGTCGAGCTTGCCGTTCGTTCCGGCCCAGATCGAGACGACCTGCTCCTCGACGGGGTACGGCGAGTACTGCGGCTGCTTGAGCAGCTCGGTCAGACGCGCACCACGGGCGAGTTGACGACGCGACGCAGCGTCGAGATCCGACGCGAACATGGCGAACGCCTCGAGGGAGCGGTACTGGGCGAGCTCGAGCTTGAGCGTTCCCGAGACCTTCTTGATCGACTTCACCTGTGCGTCACCGCCGACACGCGAGACCGAGATACCCACGTCGACCGCAGGACGCTGGTTGGCGTTGAAGAGGTCGGACTGGAGGAAGATCTGGCCGTCGGTGATCGAGATCACGTTGGTCGGGATGTAGGCCGAAACGTCATTGGCCTTCGTCTCGATGATCGGAAGACCCGTCATCGATCCGGCACCGAGCTCGTCGGAGAGCTTGGCGCAACGCTCCAGCAGACGCGAGTGCAGGTAGAAGACATCGCCGGGGTACGCCTCGCGGCCCGGCGGGCGGCGCAGGAGCAGGGACACGGCACGGTAGGCCTCGGCCTGCTTCGACAGGTCATCGAAGATGATCAGGACGTGCTTGCCCTCGTACATCCAGTGCTGGCCGATGGCGGAGCCGGTGTAAGGGGCGAGGTACTTGAAGCCGGCGGGGTCGGATGCCGGGGCAGCGACGATCGTCGTGTACTCCATGGCACCGGCGTCCTCGAGCGCGCCCTTCACCGAAGCGATGGTCGAGCCCTTCTGGCCGATAGCGACGTAGATGCATCGAACCTGCTTCGTGACGTCGCCGGACTCCCAGTTGGCCTTCTGGTTGATGATCGTGTCGATCGCGATCGCCGTCTTGCCCGTCTGGCGGTCACCGATGATGAGCTGGCGCTGGCCGCGGCCGACCGGGATCATGGCGTCGATTGCCTTGATTCCGGTCTGCATCGGCTCGTGGACGGACTTGCGCTGCATGACGCCGGGCGCCTGGAGCTCGAGGGCGCGACGGCCGGTCGTGGCGATCTCGCCGAGACCGTCGATGGGGTTGCCGAGCGGGTCGACGACGCGGCCGAGGTAGCCCTCGCCGACACCGACCGAGAGGACCTCACCGGTGCGGGTGACCTTCTGACCGGCTTCGACGCCGGAGAAGTCGCCGAGGACGACGACACCGATCTCGTGCTCGTCGAGGTTCTGTGCGAGACCCTCGACACCGTTCGCGAAACGCACGAGCTCGTTCGCCATGACGCCGGGCAGACCCTCGACGTGGGCGATGCCGTCCGCGGCGTCGACGACGGTGCCGACCTCGGTCGCCGCGGCCCCGGTGGGCTCGTAGGCGGCGACGAAGTCTTTCAGCGCGTCACGGATGACGTCGGGGCTGATGGACAGTTCTGCCATGGTCTTCCTTCTTAGTGAGGTCTTGTGGCGAGCACCTGGCCCGCCGGGTCCGCTCCTCGGTGGAGCGGGAAAGTCAGCCCGCCAGGCGGTGGCGGAGATCGCTCAGTCGCGACGAGACAGTGGCGTCGATCACGTCGTCGCCGATCTCGACGCGGACACCGCCGACGACCGACGGGTCGATGACGACGTTCAGCGAGATTTCGGTGCCGTAGCGCGCCGCGAGGGTGCTCTGCAGACGCGAGGTCTGGTCGGCGGTCAGCGTGGACGCAGCGAACACCGTTGCCGCCGCGCGTCCGCGCTGATCTGCGACCACGCGCAGCGCACGGCTGAGCATCGAGCGGACGCGCCGCTCACGGGGAACCTGAACGAGCGAGGAGACGATGATCACCGTCGGCTCGGAGGCCCGTCCGCCCAGCAGCTTCTCGATGAGCGCACCCTTCGCGGTGGAGTCGCCCAGGCGGCTGCCCAGGGCGAGTTCCAGCTCAGGGTTGGCGGCGATGGTCCGCGCGACGGAGAAGAGCTCCGCCTCGAGGTCGACCTGGGGCGCGGCGATCGCGGCGGCACGGACACCGGCCTCCTCGATCCCGGAGATCAGGTCGGCCGCGGAGGACCAACGCTCTGCGACGGCCGCGTCGAGAACCGACACGGTCGCTGCCGAGTACCCGCCGAAGACGCTCGACACGACGTTCCGTCGAGGTTCGGCGGGCACCGACGCGTCGGAGAGCGCGCCGCTCAGCTGCGACGAGCCGGCCAGGACGCGGACCGCGGCGAAAAGCTCGCGGGCGACATCGAGGTCGACGCTCGGCGCGGCCGTGAGGGCCGACGTCGTCGCCGCGAGAGCCTGAGTGGTCGCGCTACCCATTACTTCGCCGCCTTCTCAGAAGACTCGAGGTCAGCCAGGAAACGGTCGACCACGGACTTGGCCTTGGCGTCGTCCGAGAGCGTCTCGCCGATGACGCCGCCGGCGAGGTCGAGGGCAAGCGTGCCCACTTCGCTCCGCAGCGACACCAGAGCGGTCTGACGCTCGGCCTCGATCTGGCTGTGCGCGGCGGAGGTCAGACGCGCGGCCTCGGCCGACGCGTTGTCCTTCGCCTCAGCGACGATCTTCTTGCCGTCCTCGCGGGCCGTCTCACGGATCTCGCCGGCTTCCTTGCGAGCCTCGGCCAGCTGAGCCGTGTACGCCTCGAGGGCAGCCTCGGCCTTGCGCTGGGCCTCGTCGGCCTTCGCGATGTTGCCTTCAATGGCAGCAGCGCGCTGGTCGAGCAAAACCTGCATCTTGGGCAGGGCGACCCGCCAGAAGACGAAGAGGATCACGACGAAACAGACCGCAGACCAGACGATGTCGTAGATCGCCGGGATCAGCGGGTTGTACGACTCGCCTTCTTCGGCAGCAATGACAAGAGCGTTCAGCATCCTGTCTCCTTACAGTGCGATCGAAGCGAGATTACGGAGTGACGTTCGTGAAGATGAAGTACGTCGCGATGCCGATGAACGCGAGCGCCTCGGTGAAGGCGATACCGATGAACATCAGGACCTGAAGACGACCGGCCAGCTCGGGCTGACGGGCGACGCCCTCGATCGTCTTTCCGACGACGATGCCCACGCCGATGGCGGGACCGATGGCGGCAAGACCGTAGCCGACGGTGGCGATGTTGCCGTGCAGGGCGGCGAGAACCGTAGTTGCGTCCACGGAGGTGTTTCCTTTCGGTTGGATGGCTCGGCGTGCGCCGGACCGCTTAGTGCTCTTCTGCCACCGCGAGCTGGATGTAGACCGCGGTGAGGATGGCGAAGACGTATGCCTGGAGGAAGGCGACGAAGATCTCGAACAGCGTGAAGGCGAACCCGAAGGCGAGCGTTCCGGCCGCGAGCGCCGAGAACCAGCCGCCCAGGGTGAAGAGGAAGAACTGCGTCGCTGCGAAGAACAGGACCAGCATGAGGTGCCCGACGATCATGTTCATCAGCAGTCGGAGCGTCAGAGTGACGGGCCGGATGATGAACGTCGAGAGGAACTCGAGCGGGATGATCAGGATGTACAGGAACCACGGCAGCCCGGGAGGCATGAGCGAGTTGCGGAAGAAGTTCCCGGGGCTCGCCTTGAGGCCTGCGTAGATGAACGTCACGTACGCCACCAGTGCGAGAAGCAGCGGGACGGCGACGATCGACGTTCCGGCGATGTTCAGACCCGGGATGACTCCCGTGATGTTCATGAACAGCACCATGAAGAAGATCGTGGTGAGGATCGGCAGGAACCGGCGGCCGTCCTTCTTGCCGAGCAGGTCTTCGGCGATGTTGACGCGGACGAAGTCCAGGCCCATCTCGACGACGCTCTGGAAACGGCCGGGGACGACCGTCATGCGGCGGGTGCCGAGCCAGAAGATGAGGACGATCACGATCGTCGACAGGAACTGGATCAGGTGGATCCGGTTGACCTCGAGGAACCCGATCTGGAAGATCGTCTCCGGGAAGAACTCCGAGATGGACGGTCCGTGGAACTCGTCAGGGGCTTTTTCGGCGGCAGTAGCGATCAGGGTCGCAGCTTGAGTAAACAGCGCTGGCTCCAGCTTCGGGGCGTCGATCTTACGATCGGGCGACGATGGTCGGTGAGCTGACTCCGCAGACGTTCCCGTCGGGGTTCAGGCGGGCTCGAGAACAGCGTATCAGTCCCGCGGCGTGCTGGTGTCCCCCGGGCGCCGTTCGCCCTCGTCGACCTGCGCGGCGGTGGGCAGGCTGGCGTCGCTGACGGCCGGGATGCGCATGCGGATCATGACGACGACGTCGACGACGAGGGACGCCACGATGCTGACCACGAGGGCGACGAAGAACACCATCGGCGTCAGCCACGGCTGATCGCGGAGGACGAAGAGCACGATCAAGAAGACGACGAACTTCAGGATCCAGCCACCCATGACCGCGCCGAAGAAGATCGGGACGAAGAGCGGGTCACCGTAGAAACGGTTGGCGACGAGGATCGACACGATGGTCAATCCCAGGAACACCGCCGCCAACAGGACGGCGACGAGGGCGCTCGACATGCCCGAGACACCCGCGGTCAGGAATCCGATCACCCCGCCCAGGACGACCAGGACAGCGGTGACGATCGCGGACCAGACGAGCGTGGTCCGGAGCAGCGGAGTGGAGGTCGGGGTGCTCATGAGAGGACTTTCCGTTGGGGCACGACCCGCCGGGTGCGGCGCGCAGGGGGAAGGGTGACGATGACGCAGGCGATGCACCCGACGACGAGGAAGACGACGCCGGGCCAATAACGCCCCGGCCAGCCCTTCGTCGTCCCGATGTACATGAGGAGGACGGAGAGGGACACGACCGCAGTCCACGCGTAGAAGACGAAGACGGCGTTGCGGTCGGTGTGCCCCATGTCGAGCATCCGGTGGTGGAGGTGTTTGCGGTCGGGAGAGAACGGCGACTTGCCCTGCCCCATCCGCCGGACGACGGCGAGTCCGAAGTCCACGAGTGGGAGGAGGACGATCACGACCGGGAGGATCACCGGGATGAAGGCACCGAGCAGCTGGGAGCGGCCGAAGAGGTCATTGTCGCTCAGCAGGTTCGGCGGCAGGTTTCCGGTGACGACGATCGCGGACGACGCCATCATCAGTCCGAGCAGCAGCGCACCGGCATCCCCCATGAACATGCGGGCCGGATTCCAGTTGAAGGGCAGGAAGCCGGCGCACATCCCGAGCAGCACGATGGCGATGAAGACGCCGGTGTTGCTCTGCTCACTGTTGTCGAAGTCGCGCACGAGCATCGCCGAGTAGGCGAAGAAGACGGCGTTCGCGATAAGGCAGACGCCCGCCACGAGACCGTCGAGTCCGTCGATGAAGTTGACGGCGTTCATGACGATGACGATGAGCAGGATCGACAGGCTGATGCTCACCCAGCTCGAGACGACGACCTGCTGCCCGAAGGGCAGATAGAAGATCTGGATGCCGCCGAGGAACACGACGATCCATGCGGCGACGAACTGCGCGCCGAGTTTGATCATCCAGTCGAGGTCCCACAGGTCGTCGGCGACGCCCACCACCACCATGAGAGCGGCGGCACCGAGCAGCGACCACACCATCGAGGGTTCCTGCCACACGATCGCGAAAGCCGGCAGCTGGGACGACAGGACGAAGAAGCCCAGCATCCCGATGAACATCGCCACACCACCGAGGCGCGGGGTGGGGTTCTTGTGGACGTCCCGCTCGCGGATGGCCGGGTGGAGCCCGAACTTCATCGCCACGCGCCAGACGACCCACGAGAAGACGAAGGTGAGTCCGCCGGTGATGACGAACGCGAACAGGTAGTCCCTCACGCGGCGTCGGATTCGTCGGGGTCGACCGGGTCGGGCTCGAGGAGGTCGCCGAGCACCTCGCGGAGGTCGCTGCGCGAGACGGCGCCCTCGCGGAGCACGGTCACGGGACGGCTGTCGCGACCGACGAGACCGGTCGCATCGATGATCGTCGAGGCGACGCCGGTGTCGACGAGGCCGCCGTCGAGGTAGACGGAGACGCTGTCGCGGAGCATCTGGATCGCCGCTTCGATCTCGAGGGCGGCGGGCTTGCCCGTGAGATTCGCGCTCGACACGGCAAGCGGGCCGGTGTCCTCGAGCAGTTCGAGCGCGAACTTGTCGTTCGGCATGCGGACCGCGACGGTGCCGCGGGTCTCGCCGAGATCCCACCGGAGGGACGGCTGGGCAGGAAGCACGATCGTCAGTCCCCCGGGCCAGAAACGCTCGACGAGGCGGTCGACCGCCCCGGGCACCTCTGCGACGAGCGCGCGCATCGTGTCCGCTCCCGAAACCAGTACCGGCGGCGGGGACTGCCGCCCGCGGCCCTTGGCGGCGAGCAGACGCGCCACGGCGGACGCGTTGAACGCGTCGGCCGCGACGCCATAGACGGTGTCGGTCGGCATCACGATGAGTTCGCCGCGGCCGATCGCTTGGCGCGCCTGGCGGAGAGCGGGCAGCAACTGATCGGCGTCACGGCAGTCGAGGACGGGAGACATATCCGGAGCATTCTACGAGGAGGTGACCTGGCCCGCCTGCGAAACGGCGGAGCGCGATCAGCGGTCGGTCAGGGACGGAGGGCAGTCGTGGCGCGGTCGCGCAGAGTGAGGTCGGGATGGGTCGCCGCTCCGCGCCACCCGTCGGCCGTCAGCAGGTCGCGGATGCCGGCGCCCTGCCACTCGCCGTGCTCGATGACGAGCGTGCCGCCCGGGTGGAGGAGGCGGAGGGCGACACCGGAGAGGATCCGGACGACATCAAGGCCATCGGCTCCGCCGTAGAGCGCGGCGGGCGGGTCCCAGAAGCGGACCTCGGGGTCACGCGGGATGGCGTCGTCAGGCACGTAGGGGGGGTTGGAGACGACGACCGAGACGGTGCCGTCGAGATCGGGGAAGGCGTCGGCGAGATCGATGAACGCGAGGCGCGCGTGAGGGGCGAGCTCGGCGAAGTTCTCCTTCGCCCAGATGAACGCGTCGACGGAGTTCTCCGCCGCATGCACCCGCGCGTGGGGCACTTCGGTCGCGAGCGACAGGGCAAGGGCGCCACTGCCGGTGCCGAGGTCGACGGCGACCGGCTCCGGCCCCGGAGCTTCGTGAAGCGCGTCGATGGCGAGCTGTGCGACCATCTCTGTTTCGGGACGAGGGACGAACACGCCGGGTCCCACCCGCAGCTCCAGATGGCGAAACGGCGCCCTGCCCGTGAGGTGCTGCAGCGGTTCACGGGAGGCGCGCCGTTCGATGAACTGCGCGAACCGGGTCGCCTCGGGCTCCGGCATCCGAGCGCCCCGCATCATCGCCGCAGCGAGTTCGCCGCGACCGATGCCGAGGACGTGGGCCGCGAGGAGCTCAGCGTCGACGTCGGCGGACGGGACGCCGGCCGCGGCGAGCCGCTCGGCCGCGCTCCGCACAAGAGGAGCGAGGTCGCTGCCCGCGGGCGCGTCGGAGATCCGTGAAGTCGACATGGGAAACCCCAGGATACCGCGCAGTGCGCCGTCACACGGGGCCACGGGTGATGGCGGGGACCGTAGGCTGGTGGGCGCATCGCGGCTACCTGAACCGCGACCCGATTCTCCATTCGCACGGAAGGCATCCCATGACCGGCATCCACTCCGATATCACCAGCGCATTCGGCAACACTCCCCTGGTCCGACTGAACCGCGTATCGGAGGGCCTGCCCGGGACGATCCTGGCGAAGCTCGAGTTCTACAACCCGGCATCCTCCGTGAAGGACCGCCTCGGCATCGCCATCGTCGACGCCGCCGAAGCCTCGGGTGAGCTGAAGCCCGGCGGCACGATCGTCGAGGGCACGAGCGGCAACACCGGCATCGCCCTCGCGATGGTCGGAGCAGCGCGCGGGTACAAGGTCATCCTGACGATGCCCTCGTCGATGTCGGTCGAGCGTCGGATGCTGCTGCGCGCCTACGGGGCCGAGCTCGTCCTGACCGACCCCTCCCTCGGCATGAAGGGTGCGGTCGGCGAAGCTGAGCGCATCGCCGCGGAGACCCCCGGCGCCGTCCTCGCCAAGCAGTTCGCCAACCAGGCCAACGTCGAGATCCACCGGAAGACCACCGCCGAGGAGATCCTCCGCGACACCGACGGCGCCGTCGACTACTTCGTCGCCGGCATCGGCACGGGCGGCACGATCACCGGTGTCGGTCAGGTGCTGAAGGAGCGGGTGCCGTCCGCGAAGGTCGTCGCCGTCGAGCCCAAGGACTCGCCGCTGCTGACCGAGGGCAAGCCCGGTCCCCACAAGATCCAGGGCATCGGCCCGAACTTCATCCCCCCGATCCTCGACCAGGGCGTGATCGACGAGGTCCAGGACGTCACCTTCGACGACGCGATCGAGACCGCGAAGAAGGTCGCGACGACCGAGGGCATCCTCGTCGGCATTTCGTCGGGTGCCGCCATCTGGGCCGCGCTCCAGGTCGCTGCGCGCCCCGAGGCCGAAGGTAAGAACATCGTCGTCATCATCCCCTCGTTCGGTGAGCGCTACCTCTCGACGGCGCTCTTCGAGGAGTTCCGCGACTGATCCGCACGACGCTCCCCGAAAGGTCCGCCGTGCCCCGCATCGCCTCCTCGTTCGGCCGCGGCCTCGCCTCCGCGGCAGGCTCCGTCCGTGAGGACATCGCCTCCGCCAAGCTGCGGGACCCCGCAGCGCGCGGTGGTCTCGAGATCGCGCTGCTGTACCCGGGGCTCCACGCCGTGTGGAGCCACCGGGTCGCGCACGCCCTGTGGCGGCGCGGGCGGCGGTTCTCCGCGCGGGCCATCTCGCAGATCTCGCGCTGGCTGACCGGGATCGAGATCCACCCCGGGGCCCGCATCGGCAGGCGCTTCTTCATTGATCACGGCATGGGCGTCGTCATCGGCGAGACGGCTGAGGTCGGCGACGACGTGATGCTGTACCACGGCGTCACGCTCGGCGGACGGACACGGAATGCCGGCAAGCGGCATCCGACCCTCCAAGACGGCGTCGCCGTCGGAGCGGGGGCGAAGATCCTCGGACCCATCGTGATCGGCGCACACTCGGTGATCGGCGCGAACGCCGTCGTCACGAAGGATGCCCCTGCGGATTCGGTCCTGGTGGGCGTGCCGGCGCGGGCGCGGCGGCGCGCGACGAACGAGGACACCCGGGCGATCCTGATGGCGCCCGAGTACCAAATCTGAGTCGTCAGTCGAGGGCTGCGAGCGCCCGACCGATACGCTCCACGGCGTCGCGCAGGAGCGGGCGCGGCAGCGAGAAGACGAAGCGGACGTGTCCCGCGGCAGCTTCACCGCAGGCGAGCCCGTCGGTCATGGCGACTCCGGCGTGCTCGCGGAACCACTCCCCCAGATCCCCCTCGAGTCGGTAGTCCCGCACGTCGACGAGCGCGATGTAGGTGCCCTCCGGCATCCGCACCCGCGCCCGCGGCGCGTGCTCTGCGAGAAGCTCGACCAGCAGACGCCGGTTGCCGTCGAGGTAGGTCACGACGTCGTCGAGCCAGGGCCCGCCGTCGGTGAACGCCGCCGTGTTCGCGATGACGCCGAGCGTCGAGGTGCCATGGCCGGCCCACGGACCGAACTCGTCCCACGCGGTCGCGTCCGCCTCATTGGAGAGGACGATCTGCGCGCACTTGAGGCCGGCGAGGTTCCACGCCTTCGAGGCCGAGACGGCGGTCACCGTGTGGCCCGCAGCGATGTCGGAGACCGAGGCGTAGGGAACATGACGCGCGGGTGCGTACACGAGAGGCGCGTGGATCTCGTCGGAGAAGACCCGACCACCCTTCGCGTGCACCACCTCGGCGATCGCGGTCAGCTCGGCCGGGGTAGCGACGGTACCCAGCGGGTTGTGCGGGTTGCAGATGACGAGCAGTCCTCCGCCGTCATCGAAGGCCGCGGCGACGCCGTCGAGGTCCATCGTCATCCGACCGTCGACCTCGATGCTCGGCACCTGGATCACGCGGCGCCCGTGCATCTCGGGCACGAAAAGGAAGGGCATGTAGGCAGGCGTCGGGACGATGACCGCCGAGCCCGGGGCGCTGAACCGTTCGATCGCGAGTTCGAACGCCGAGATCACGTCGGGAAGGGGATGGATGCGGCCGGGGTCGACCTCCCAGCCGCTGGCCCTGGCGTACCAGGCCGCGGTCGCCTGAGCGAGCTCCGCCGAGAAGGCGGTGGGGAGATACCCCGTGGCGCCGTCGTCGAGCGCGCGCTCGAGGGCGTCTCGGATGACGGGGGCGACACCGAAGTCCATCTCGGCGACCCAGGCACCGATCATGCCGGGGTGAGCCGTCCACTTCATGCTGCCGCGGGAGCGGAGCTGATCCTCGGTGATGCCGTCGAATGCGTGCGATGCCACGGTCTCCTCCTTCGCCCGGCCGATACCGGGTCAGCCCTCCGAGCCGACAGCCGCCAGCTGGGCCTCTTCATCCGCGGCGATCGCGGAATCGATGAGGGGCCCCAGAGCGCCGTCCATCACCTGGTCGAGGTTGTATGCCTTGTACCCGGTGCGATGATCGGCGATGCGGTTCTCGGGGAAGTTGTATGTGCGGATGCGCTCGGAACGGTCCATCCCGCGGATCTGCGACCGGCGCGCGTCGGATGCCGCGGCATCCCGCTCTTCCTGTTGCTTGGCCAGCAACCGTGCGCGGAGGACGCGCATACCGGCCTCGCGGTTCTGCAGCTGACTCTTCTCGTTCTGCATCGAGACGACGATGCCGGACGGCACGTGTGTGATGCGGACAGCGGAGTCGGTGGTGTTGACCGACTGACCGCCGGGGCCCGACGAGCGGAAGACGTCGATCTTCAGGTCGTTCGGATCGATCTGCACCTCTTCGGGCTCGTCGACCTCGGGGAAGACGAGCACCCCCGTCGTGGAGGTGTGGATGCGGCCCTGCGACTCCGTCGCGGGTACCCGCTGCACCCGGTGCACGCCGCCCTCGTACTTGAGGTGCGCCCAGACCCCCTGCGCGGGATCGGTCGACGAACCCTTGATCGCGATCTGAACGTCCTTGTAGCCGCCCAGGTCGGATTCGTTCCGCTCGAGGAGCTCGGTCTTCCAGCCGCGGGATGCCGCGTACTGCAGGTACATGCGGAGGAGATCGGCGGCGAACAGCGCCGACTCGGCACCGCCCTCCCCCGCCTTGATCTCGAGGATCACGTCGCGCGCGTCGTCGGGGTCGCGCGGGATGAGGAGGCGCCGGAGCTTTTCCTGCGTGTCGGCGAGGCGCTGCTCGAGAGCGGGGACCTCCTCGGCGAAGGCCGCGTCCTCTTTCGCGAGTTCGCGCGCCGCTGCGAGGTCTTCCTCCGACTCGCGCCAGGCGTCATAGGCGGCGACGATGCGCGACAGCTCCGCGTACCGCCGGTTGACGCGCTTGGCGCGCGACGCATCGGCGTGCACCGCGGGGTCGGAGAGTTCCTCCTGAACCGCGCGGTGCTCGTCGATCAGCGTCTGGACGGACTCGAACACGGCTCGAGGATCAGCGGATGCTGTTCTCGTGGCCGCCGGCAGCCGGGGCCGGCATCGACTTCTGCATCTGCACGAGGAACTCGACGTTGGACGTCGTCTCCTTGAGCTTGCCGAGGACGACCTCGAGAGCCTGCTGCTGGTCGAGGCCCGCGAGGGCGCGACGCAGTTTCCACGTGATCTTGACCTCGTCGGCCGAGAGGAGCATCTCCTCGCGGCGCGTGCTCGACGCGTTGACGTCGACCGCGGGGAAGATCCGCTTGTCGGCGAGCTGACGCGACAGGCGCAGTTCGCTGTTGCCGGTGCCCTTGAACTCCTCGAAGATGACGTCGTCCATCTTGGAGCCGGTCTCGACGAGCGCGGTCGCGAGGATCGTGAGCGATCCGCCGTTCTCGATGTTGCGCGCCGCACCGAAGAAGCGCTTCGGCGGGTAGAGCGCCGACGCGTCGACGCCACCGGTGAGCACACGGCCCGAGGTGGGCGCCGAGATGTTGTACGCACGGCCCAGGCGGGTGATCGAGTCGAGCAGCACGACGACGTCGCGGCCGAGCTCGACGAGGCGCTTCGCGCGCTCGATGGCGAGTTCGGCGACCGTCGTGTGGTCCTCGGCGGGGCGGTCGAAGGTCGAGGCGATGACCTCGCCCTTGACCGTCCGCTGCATGTCGGTGACCTCTTCGGGACGCTCGTCGACGAGGACGACCATGAGGTGGACCTCGGGGTTGTTCGTCGCGATCGCGTTGGCGATCTGCTGCAGCACGATCGTCTTGCCCGCCTTCGGGGGCGCGACGATGAGGCCGCGCTGACCCTTGCCGATGGGGGCGACCAGGTCGATGATGCGCTGCGTGAGCTTCTCGGGCGCGGTCTCGAGGCGCAGACGCTCCTGCGGGTAGAGCGGGGTCAGCTGACCGAACTCGACACGTGTCGCGGCGTCTTCGACCGACAGGCCGTTGACGGCGTCGACCTTGACGAGCGCGTTGTACTTCTGACGGCTCGACTGCTCGCCCTCGCGCGGCTGCTTGATCGCGCCGACGACGGCGTCACCCTTGCGGAGGTTGTACTTCTTGACCTGGCCGAGCGAGACGTAGACGTCGCTCTGACCCGGGAGGTAACCGGTGGTGCGGACGAACGCGTAGTTGTCGAGGACGTCGAGGATGCCGGCGATCGGGATGAGGACATCGTCCTCGCCGATCTCGGTGTCGAACTCGTCATTCGTGGTCTGCCCACGACGCTTGTTGCGCTGACGGCCGCGTCCCTGGCCCTGGCCCTGGTCGTCGTCGGACGCCGAATCGACGGCGGGCTTGTCGGCCGGCGCGTTCTGCGTGTTCCCCCCACGGGCGTTCTCGCCACGGGGGTTCTCGCCACGCTGGTTGTCGTTCTGGGCGTTGCCGCCGCGGGCGTTCTCGTTCTGCCCGTTGCCGTTCTGAGCGTTCTCGCCCTTGTTGCGGTTGCGGCTGCGGCTGCGGCTGCGCGAACGGCTGCGGCTGTTGCCCTCGCCGGCACCATCGGTGTCGTCGGCGGCTGCTGCGGGGGAACCGTTCGAGTCGGCGGGTGCCTGCTCCGCGGAAGCGTCGGTCGCGGCATCCGCGTCGGCGGCGGGCGCGTCGGCTTCGACAGCCGGCGCCTCGACAGCGGGAGTCTCGACGGCCGGAGTCTCGACGGCGGGGGTCTCCTCGGCGACGGGCGCAGCCTCGACGGGCACGGCCTCAGTGGCAGGAAGATCGGTGCTCTTGGCACGGCGCGGTGCGCGCTTGCGCGGTGCCTTCGCGGGCTTCTCTTCGGCCGGCTGCTCATCGGCGGACTTCTCCGCGGCGGCGTCGGCAGACTTCTCGGCTGCGGCGGCCGCCTTCTCCGCGGCGGTCAGACGCTTGGCAGCGGGGCGCTTCTCGGCGACCGGCTGCTCGGTGACGGCCTCATCAGCGGCCGGGGCTTCAGCGGGCTGGGCCTCAGCGGACTGAGCCTCGGCGGCCTCGTCGTCGACGGGTGCCTCTTCGGCGGTGTCGACGGGCGTGTTCGCGGTCGGCTCGGTGCCAGCGGCATCCGTGGTGGTTTCGTCGGCAGCGGCGCCGCCGGTGGCGACGTCGTCGCCGGTCTGGATCTCGGAGATGGACTCCACGAGTTCTCCCTTTCAGATGTGGAAAGTCATAACCGCAGGTGGTCCCGTCCACGACGGGGCCGAATCTTCAGCGGGGTGTTCGCGCAGGCACAGAGTTGCGCAGGCCCGTCAGAAGGGGTGTGCGGTGGTTCGCAGATTTGCGATGGAGGGCAGATTCACGTGATTACGTGGCATCCTCCGTATGGTCCCTCACTGTACCACCCCGTACATCGACGGCCAGCAGAAGGGGCTTCCAAGGCGTGTCGGTCGCCGAGGCCGCGTAGTCGACGGCCTCGAGCCGACGACCCGGCCCGTCCGCCAGGACGAGGACACTCGGACCCGCGCCGGAGACGACCGCCGCGAAGCCCGCGGCGCGCAATCCTTGAACGAGAGCATCGGTCGCGGGCATCGCCTCGGCGCGGTAGGACTGGTGGAGCTTGTCCTCGGTCGCGGCCATGAGGAGCTCGGGGCTCTGCATGAGCGCCGCGATCAGAAGAGCGGACCGCGACACGTTGAAGACTGCGTCCTCTCGCGTGACGTGCAGAGGTGCGAGACCGCGCGCGACCGACGTCGACATCGTGAACTCGGGAACGAAGACGAGCGGCGAGACGCCGCGGTGCACCGCGAGTTTCTTGTGCTGCGGCCCGTTCTGGTCCATCCAGGCGATCGTCAGACCGCCGAAGAGCGCCGGCGCCACGTTGTCAGGGTGCCCCTCGAGTTCGGTCGCGAGCCGCAGCAGCGTCTCGGGACCGAGGGTGACATTGCCCTCGAGCAGCCCCTGCGCCGCCAGCAGTCCGGCGACGACGGCGGCCCCCGAGGAGCCCATCCCCCGCCCGTGCGGGATCACGTTGTGGGCGCGCAGACGGATGCCGGGCATCGGCCGACCGGCCGCCTCGAACGCGTACGCCATCGAGCGGACCACGAGGTGCGAGCCATCCGTCGGAACGTCCACGGCTCCCTCACCGGAGACCTCGATCTCGAGGCCCGGTCCCTCCAGCGCGGTCACGACGAGCTCGTCGTGCACACTCAGGGCGAGACCGAGGGTGTCGAACCCGGGGCCGAGGTTGGCACTCGTCGCGGGGACGCGAACGGCGACGCTGCGCCCGGCGAGCGTCATCCCGCCACGCGGGTGAGATCGAGCGCCGACGCGACCTCGCTGGTCGCAGCATCCACGACGAGCGGCTCGACCTGCGAGCCGTCGGGGTTGCGAAGCGCCCACTGCGGGTCCTTCAGACCGTGACCGGTGACGGTCAGGACGACCTTCGCGCCGTTCGGGATCACGCCCGCCTCGGCACGGTCGAGCAGACCCGCGACGCTGATGGCGGAGGCCGGTTCGACGAAGACGCCGACGGTGCCGGCGAGGAGCTTCTGCGCCGCGAGGATGCGCTCGTCGTCGATCGCTCCGAACCACCCGTCGGTCGCCGACCGAGCCTCGAGGGCGAGGTCCCACGAGGCGGGGTTGCCGATGCGGATGGCGGAGGCGATGGTCTCGGGGTTCTTGACGACCTCGCCGCGGACGAGCGGTGCGGAGCCCTCGGCCTGGAAGCCGAACATGCGGGGCACCCGGGTCGCGACGCCACGCTCTGCCTCTTCGCGGTAGCCGCGCGAGTAGGCGGTGTAGTTACCCGCGTTGCCGACGGGGATGAAGTGGAAGTCGGGGGCGTCGCCGAGCTGGCTGACGACCTCGTAGGCGGCGGTCTTCTGGCCCTCGATGCGGTCGGGGTTGACCGAGTTGACGAGGTGCACCTTGTAGCCGCCGGCGAGCTCGCGCGCGATCTCGAGGCAGTCGTCGAAGTTGCCGCGGATCTGGATGAGCTTGCCGTTGTGGGCGACGGCCTGGCTGAGCTTGCCCATCGCGATCTTGCCCTCGGGGACGAGGACGGCCGCCGTGATGCCCGCGTGCGCGGCGTACGCCGCGGCGGATGCCGACGTGTTGCCCGTCGACGCGCAGATGACGGCCTCGGCGCCGTGCTCGACGGCACGGGAGAGGGCGACGGTCATGCCGCGGTCCTTGAACGAGCCCGTCGGGTTCATGCCCTCGAACTTGATGTAGACGTCGGCACCCGTGATGCGCGACAGCGACGCTGCGGGAATGAGGGGGGTACCGCCCTCGCCGAGGGTCACGACCGTCGACGCGTCGGTGACGCCCAGACGGTCGGCGAACTCGCGGAGGACTCCGCGCCAGACATGTGCCATGTCAATCTCCTTCTACCCGCAGGACCGAGACCACGCGACGGACGGCGCTGGTGGCAGCGAGCCGTTCGACGGTGTCGGCCAGGTCCTGCTCCCGGGCCGTGTGGGTTCCGATGACGAGGTGCGCGACGGCATCCCCGCTCTCCCGGGCGACGGCGTCGCCCGAGGTGGTCTGTTCGACGGTCGCGATCGACACGCTCCCGTCGCTGAGGATGCCGGCGACCGTGGCGAGCACGCCCGGCTTGTCGTCGACCTCGAGGGTGATCTGGCAGCTCGTCCGGATGCGGCCGATCGGCACGATCGGAAGGTTCGCACGCGTCGACTCACCGACGCCGGGGCCACCGGCGACGTGCCGACGCGCCGCCGAGACGACGTCGCCGAGGACGGCGGAGGCGGTCTGCACTCCCCCGGCTCCCGCGCCGTAGAACATGAGGTCGCCTGCGGCCTCGGCCTCGACGAACACGGCGTTGTTCGCGCCGTGGACGGAAGCCAGGGGGTGCTCGCGCGGAACGAGCGCCGGGTAGACCCGAACCGAGATGGCCTCGCCCGTCGGCGCGGCGTCGGGCTGGTCGACGAGCCGCTCGCAGACGGCCAGCAGCTTGACGACGTAGCCCGCCTTGCGGGCGGCCTCGATGACACCGGCATCCACCGACGTGATGCCCTCGCGGTGGACGGCGTCGAGTGGCACCGAGGTGTGGAAGGCGAGGCTCGCGAGGATCGCCGCCTTTTGAGCGGCGTCGTAGGCCTCGACATCCGCCGTCGGGTCGGCCTCGGCGTACCCGAGACGCTGCGCTTCGGCGAGGACCTCGTCGAAGCCGAGTCCCTCGCGGTCCATGCGGTCGAGGATGTAGTTCGTCGTGCCGTTGACGATGCCCATGATCCGGCGGACGCGGTCGCCGGCGAGCGAATCGCGAAGCGGACGGATGATCGGGATGGCGCCGGCCACGGCGGCCTCGTACGCGACGGTCGCACCGACCTGGTCTGCGGCGTCGAAGATTTCGCTGCCGTGCGTCGCGAGGAGCGCCTTGTTGGCCGTGACGACGTCGGCGCCGGAGGCGAGGGCGTGGAGGATGCGGGTGCGCGCCGGCTCGAGCCCGCCGGTGACCTCGATGACGATGTCGGCGCCGGCGATGAGCGTGTCGGCATCCGTCGTGTACAGCTCGCGCGGCAGGTCGGCCTCGCGGGGGGCGTCGACGTCGCGGACGGCGATGCCGACGAGGTCGAGAGGCGCACCGGCGCGGTCGGCGAGCTCGTCGGCGTGGGTCAGCAGCAGGCGTGCGACCTGGGATCCGACGGCGCCTGCTCCGAGCAGGGCGACGCGGAGGCGACGGGGTTCGATCATGCGGACTCCTCGGGGGTACGGGATGCGGCCGGTGCGACGCCGAGGTCGCGCGCCAGCAGGTCGTTCTCATCCTCGCCGCGGACGATCAACCGCACGGTACCACCGGCGACGGCGACGACAGGAGGACGGGTCAGATAGTTGTAATTGCTCGCGAGCGAGAAGCAGTACGCCCCGGTCGCCGCGACGGCGAGCAGGTCACCCGGCTCCACATCCGCGGGCAGGTACTCGGCGGACACGACGATGTCGCCGGCTTCGCAGTGGCGGCCGACCACGCGCGTCAGCGCCGGCTCCGCGTCGCTGCGGCGGCTCGCGACGCGGGCGGTGTAATCCGCGCCGTAGAGCGCCGTCCGCGCGTTGTCGCTCATACCGCCGTCGACGCTCACGTAGAGGCGCTCGAGGTCGTCGGAGACGCGGACGGGCTTGACCGTGCCGACGCTGTAGAGGGTCACTCCCGCGCGGCCGACGATGGTGCGGCCCGGTTCGAAGGCGAGCTCGGGGAGCGGGATGCCGCGGCTCTCGCACTCGCGGGCGACCGCCGCGACGATGCCGTCCGCGAGCTCCGCGATCGGCGTCGGGTCGTCCTTCGACGTGTAGGCGATGCCGAACCCGCCGCCGAGGTTCAGAAGAGGAACGTCTCCCCCTTCGAGGAGGCGCGCGTGCACCTCGACGACGCGCGCCGCCGACTCGGCGAACCCGGCGGTGCCGAAGATCTGCGAGCCGATGTGGCAGTGGAGACCGGCGAAGCGGAGTGACGGCAGTTCGCGGATGCGGGCGACCGCCGCTTCGGCATCCGTCAGGGTGAAACCGAACTTCTGATCTTCGTGCGCCGTCGCCAGGAAGTCATGCGTCTCGGCGTGGACGCCACTGTTGACACGGACGAGCACGGTCTGCACGACGCCCTGCGCGGCGGCTTCATCGGCGATGCGCTCGATCTCGACGAGCGAGTCGATGACGATCGAGCCGACGCCCACCCGCACCGCGCGGGCGATCTCCGGGACGAGCTTGTTGTTGCCGTGGAGTCCGAGGCGAGCCGGGTCGGCGCCCGCGGCGAGGGCGACCGCGAGCTCGCCGCCACTGGCGACGTCGACGTTGAGGCCCTCCGCGGTGACCCAACGCACGACGTCGGTCGTCAGGAACGCCTTGCCGGCGTAGTAGACCCGCGCGGTGCCGCCGTGGCGGGCCGCGGCATCCTGGAACGCCGTCAGGACCTCGCGGGCCCGGGCGCGGACGAGGTCTTCGTCGACGACGTAGAGCGGCGTACCGAATCGCGCGGCGAGCTCGGTCGCCGAGACGCCGCCGAAGACGATCGCCCCCGCCTCGTCACGTGACGCCCCGGTCGGCCAGACGCTCTCCGAGAGCGCATTCGCATCGTCGGGCGGCAAGAGCCACTCGGGCACGGCGGGGCGTTCGGAGGTGGTGGACACGCAGGGGCACCAATCGAAAGGGGGAACGGGTACGTCGGGCGGTGTGGCCACGCCCCGACAGTGCCCACAGTCTAGGGCACCGGGGCCACAGCTCCCGGCTCGGTGACGCTACGAGGCGTCGCTGCAGGAGCCGGACGCTTGGGCTGCCTTGTCGCGCAGGATCGAGCTGTCGATCTCGAAGTCGGCGACGATTCCGCGATCCTCGATCGTGACGCCCGTCAGCGTCAGGGCCTTCGGCAGGTACTGGGCGACGCAGACCGGCCACTCCTCCAGGAGCGATCCGACGAGCGGGCCGAGCTGCGCGCGCAACGCGTCCGCCGACAGGTCGGCACCGGCGAGGCGGAACGTCGTCGGCGACAGCACGATCTCACCGTCACGCGCGTCGGCCGACAGGCTCACCCCGACCGGAACGGACGCTCCGAAGACCCTCACGTCGGTGTCGACGGCGACCTCGGGCGGGTTCAGCGTGACCGAATCGACGGGGAACCCGTCGACCTTCGACAGCAGTGCGCGGGTCTGGGCCTGATTCAGGACGACCGTCGCGTTCGCGCCGGACCAGTCGGCATCCCGATACATCGGCACGTCCTGCGCCGTCACGTCGACGTCCGCCGTGATGCCGTTCAGCTCGACGTCGTCGGCTGTGAGCCGGATCTCCGGCAGCTGCCCCACCACGAGCAGCGGGAGCAGAAGCGGCGCGGGGATGTCGACGTCGATCTTCTGATCAGCGGGAAGACCGACGTTCTCGACGATGCGATCGCGGATGATCTGCGGCGTGACGATGCGCGCCGTGACCTCCGCTGCGACCAGCAGTCCCACGATCACGAGGAGCGTGATGACGAGCCACGCGCCACGTCGACGCGGACGACGACGAGCGGGCCGGACCTCCGTCACGGTCGTCATGTCACATCCGTTCGGGCGCGCTGACACCGAGCAGGTCGAGGCCGTTGCGGAGAACCTGACCGGTGGCGTCGTTGAGCCACAGGCGCGTGCGGTGCACGTCTGTGACCTCTTCGTCGCCGAGGGGCGTGACGCGGCAGGAGTCGTACCAGCGGTGGTACAGGCTCGCAAGCTCCTCGAGGTAGCGGGCGATGCGGTGAGGCTCGCGGAGCTCGGCCGCGAAGGCGACCAGGCGGGGGAATTCCTGCAGCGCTCCGAGGAGTGCGGACTCCGTCTCGTGCGTCAGCAGCTCCGGCGCGAAGGCGTCGCGGGCGACGCCGGAGTCTGCCGCGTTCCGGGCGACATTGTGCGTGCGGGCGTGGGCGTACTGCACGTAGAACACCGGGTTGTCGTTCGTCCGCTTCTGCAGGATCTCGGGGTCGAGCGTCAACGGCGAATCGGCCGGGTAGCGCGCCAGCGAATAGCGGAGCGCGTCGGTGCCGAGCCATTCCCGCAGGTCGTCGAGCTCGATGATGTTGCCCGCGCGCTTGGACAGCCGCGCCCCGTTGATGGAGACGAGCTGCCCGATGAGCACCTCGATGTCCTTCTCGGGGTCGTCGCCGGCGGCACCGGCGAGGGCCTTCAAGCGGTGCACGTAACCGTGGTGGTCGGCACCCAGCAGGTAGATCTTGTGCGCGAAGCCGCGGTCGCCCTTGTTCAGGTAGTACGCGGCGTCGGCGGCGAAGTAGGTGTACTCGCCGTTGGAACGACGGATGACGCGGTCCTTGTCGTCGCCGAAGTCGGTCGTCCGCACCCACACGGCGCCATCGGCGTCGAAGACGTGGCCCTGGGCACGCAGGCGGTCGACGGCCTCATCGACGAGGCTCGGGCCGCCGTCGGCACCCTCGGCGTGAAGCGTCCGCTCGCTGAAGAAGACGTCGAAGTGGACGTTGAACTTGGCGAGGGATGCCTGGAGCTCCGCGAGCTGCAGCTCGTAGGCCTTGTCGCGGGCCGCGGCCACCCGCTCGTCCTCGGGCAGGTCGGCGATCCCAGGCTCGGCCTCGGCGACACGCGTCGCGAGGTCGTCGATGTACGCGCCGGCGTAGCCGTCCTCCGGAGCCGGCTCGCCCTGCATGCGGGCGAGCACCGAGCGACCGAAGCGATCCATCTGCGCGCCGGCGTCGTTGATGTAGAACTCGCGGACGAGGGTCGCACCGCTGGCGAGCAGCAGGCGGGCGATCGCATCGCCGAGAGCCGCCCAGCGCGTGTGGCCGATGTGCATGGGGCCGGTCGGGTTCGCGCTGACGAACTCGAGGTTGATCGTGTTCCCCTCCTGGCTGCGACCACGACCAAAGGCGGTGCCCGCCTCGACGATCGTCCTGGCGAGCGCGCCGGCAGCGGCGGCATCCAGTCGGATGTTGATGAACCCGGGACCGGCGACCTCGACCGAGGCGATGCCGTCGACTGCGGCGAGCGCGCCCGCGACCTCGGCCGCGAACTCGCGCGGGTTCACGCCGACCTGCTTCGACAGCTTCAGAGCCGCGTTCGAGGCCCAGTCGCCGTGGTCGCGGTTCTTCGGGCGCTCGACGGGGAAGTCGGTGAGCGTCAGTGCCTCACCGGAGCCGGGTCGTCGCGCCTCCACGAGCGGGGAGACGACGGCGAGAAGGGCTGCGGCGAGGGCTTCGGGAGTCATAGCCCGTCAAGTCTACGTTTCAGCCGATCCTCACGCCGACGGCAGGACCACCCAGAGCCGGGCACCACCCGACGGCGAGTCGTCGATGCCCATGCGACCGCCGTGGGACTCGACGATGCGGCGGCACGTCGCCAGACCGATGCCGAAGCCGGGGACGTCGACGTTGGATCCGCGCTCGAGAGGCTCGAGGACGAGTTCGCGCTCGGCGAGCGGCACACCCGGTCCGTTGTCATCGACCGTGATCCGGACGCCCGCGACGACCGTTCCCACCGCCACCGCGATCTGCGGGGTCAACCCACCGGCACCGGCGAACTTCACGGCGTTTCCGACGAGGTTCTGCATCAGGACACCGAGGAGGGTCGGGTCGGCGGGCACGAGGACGGATGCGTCGACCGTCACCTCGGCGCCGTGGTCGTGGCCGCCCGTCCGCAGGTCCTCCATCGTGGCGGCGACCAGGGGAGCGATGTCGACCGCACTGCGGCGGATGGGCGCTCCGCCGACGCTGGCGTAGTCGAGCAGACGCGCGATCATGCCCGACATGCGGTCGGCGACGGACTCGGCGCGTGCCAGGGCACGGGAGGCGGCGGGGAGGCCGGCGACCTCGGGCACCTCGGAGGCGAGTTCGATGTAACCCGTCAACGCGGTGAGCGGGTTGCGGAGATCGTGAGCGACCTGCGCGGCGAAGTTCTCCAGCTGTTCGTTCGACTCGCCGAGCTCGCGCGTCAGGCGACGCAGCTCCAGGACGTCGACGATCTGATGGGCGATGAGGGCGAGCGCGGCGCTCTCGTCCTCGGGCAGTTCGCGCGGCTTGTCGTCGAAGATGCAGATCGTGCCGATCGGAACTCCCGACGGGGTGACGAGCGGGCTCGAGGCGTAGAAGCGGACGTTGGCCACTTCGCCGGTCACGAAGGGGTTGCCGGCGAAGCGCTCATCGAGGGTCGCGTCGCTGACCACGGTGTGCCCGGGCTTTCGGAACACCACCGCGCACATCGAGTCCTCGCGGCTGCACACCGCGGGCTCGATGCCGACAGCGGCGATCTGGTGCTGGAAGCGGTCGTCGATGATGTTGATGACGGCCGTGGGGACGCCGCAGACCGTGGCCGCCAACTGCACGAGGCCCTGCAGATCGGGCTCGGGCGCCCCACCGAGCACGCCGTACTGCTCGATGATCGCGCGACGTATCGCGTCGTCAGCCGTTTTCACCATCTGCTCCCCGAGTTGTTGGCATCACCATATCCACCGCGCCGCCTCCGCGGCGGAGATGGCGTCACGCCAGTGAGATGAGTTCCGTGCGGTCGTCGCGGAGCGGGTCGGATGCCGTCGCCACAACCTCGTCGAGCCCCTCGACATGGGCATCCACGAACATCCGCTGCAGAGCGAGATTCGCGCCGTAGTAACTGAGGAACGCGCAATCCGCGGCATCCCTACCCGTCGCGATGCGGACGAGACCACGGCGGTTCGACAGCCGGGTCGCATCGACGACCCGCCAGCGCCCGTCGACCCACGCCTCTGCGACGGCGTGGAAGTCCATCGGGACGAGGCCCGGCGCGTAGCACGCGACGTAGCGCGCCGGCACGTCCATCGCGCGCAACAGGGCGATCACGAGGTGAGCGTAATCGCGGCAGACGCCCTGCCCCGTGGCGAGGGTGGTGACCGCGGAGTCCGTCCCGAGCGAGAGTCCCGGCGAATAGGTGACGGTCTCAGCGACGTAGGCCTCGACGGCCGCGAGGAGGTCGGTGCCTCGGACTCCGCCGAACTGGCGTCGCGCCTGTGCGAAGACGGAGTCGGACGGCGAGTAGCGACTGGGACGCAGGTACATGGCGGTGTCGAGCTCCGACGCCGGGGCGGCCTCCGCCCTCCCTTCGACGCGGGCGTCGTAACGGACTCGGAGCGGCCCGGCATCGAGGCGGATGCGGTGCAGCCGGGTGCCGACGGCATCCGTCACCACGGTGGGGACGAGCTCCTCACCGTCACGCTCGATCCAGAGCTGCTCGTGAGCGACCGGAACTCCGGCGGCGACGGCGACGGAAAGGATGAGGTCGAGCTCCCCTTCGACGTCAAGGTCGAGTTCCGCTCTGACGACACGCTGCACCGATCAATCCTCGCACGAGGAGGATGCCGGGCGGCGGGCTGACCGGAGGCAGGGAAACCGCTGTCGATCGCTTACCCTCTTCGCATGACCTCTGAACGACGAGCGCGTGGCTGGGGGGTGGCCATCGTCGCCGCCGGGGTGGCCGCGATCGTCGCACTGGCCGCCTGGCAGCCGTGGCGGACCACTCCCACCGTCGAAGCCGCAGCCTCCGGCGGTGGCGTCGCGAGCGTCGAGCCGCTGTCGATTCCCGCCGACGCCAACGTGCTGGTGTTCGGGGACTCGTGGACGTGGGGCGCCGCGGCCACGCGACCGACAGAGGGGTACGCCTACCGTCTGGGTTGGCTCAGCGGGTGGAACGTCACCGTCGACGGGGTGAAGGGTTCGGGTTACCTGTCGCCCGGAGTGGACCGGCCCGACTTCGGTGCCCGTGCGACGTCGCTCGACCCGACGGCCGACTACGACCTGATCATCATCCAGGGCTCCATCAACGATCGCCTCAAGGGCGAGCGCGGCTACCGCGAAGCCGTGGATGCGACCTGGGACACCTTCGAGCGCCTTTACCCGCGCGCTCAGGTCGTCATCCTCGGACCGGCCCCCCATCAGTTCCCGGTTCACGAGGGCACCATCCGCATCGACGGCGACCTGAAGGCAGCCGCAGCCGATCGTCACTGGTGGTACCTCTCGCCGCTGCAGGAGCAGTGGCTCACGCCCGCAAACTACCTCGAGATGATCGACACAGGTGCGGGCCGCAATCATCCGTCCGACCGCGGGCACGCGTACCTGGCCGAGAAACTGCTCGCAGCGCTCACCGAGCGAAGCGCCACGACGGATGCCGGCACGACCCTCGAGGACGAACCGGCACCCGTGGTCCCCTGACAGGGGAGAACGCTCAGGCGCTGATCGCCTCGGCGATCGGCTGGTCACCGTTATTGAACGAGATCGTGCGCCCGATCGTGCTCGGGTCTGCAAGAGCTGCCGCAATCACGGCCGCGACATCCGCACGAGAGACCGAGGTCCCCTCGTCGGCGTCTGCATCGATCCTTCCGGTCGGCTCGTCGAGAGTGAGCGCAGACGGAGCCAGGATCGTCCAGTCCAGGTCGGCCTTCTGCAGGTGTTCGTCGGCTGCGGCCTTCGACTCCGCGTACGCGAAGAAGTCGTCGGACGGGTCGACACCGTGGTCGGGGCCTGCGCCGAAGTAGGAGACCATCAGGTAGCGCCGCGCCTCGGCGGCGACAGCCGCGTCGATGGAGCGGATCGCCGCATCCCGGTCGACGGCGTACGTGCGCTCCGCGGAACCGCCCCCGGCGCCGGCCGACCACACGACGGCGTCGCTGGCAGCCAGAATCTCGGTGATCGAGTCGGTGTCGGATGACGAGACGTCGGCCACGAGCGGGGTGGCACCGGTGCGGACGATGTCGTCGCTGTGGTCCGGGTTGCGGATGACGGAGGTCACCTCGTGTCCCGCCTCGACGAGGAGGGGGGCGAGGAGCAGGCCGACCTTTCCGTGTCCGCCGATGATCGTGATGTGTGCCATGGTGAGGCTCCTTTCGTCAACCCCCGACGCTACGTCGGACAGGCGATGAAGCGCCTGCCCTTGCGCTTGTACTCTCGACGTGGAAGGCGGCGCGGTCCGCCTTCGAACCGTGGGAACGAGGGGGATTCAGACGTGAGCGAGACGACGCCTGCCGGATGGTATCCGGCACCGCACGCCGACAATGAGCTGCGGTACTGGGACGGCGCGGCATGGCACGCGGCGCCCGCGTACTTGCCGCCGGAGGCCGCCGCGGCGCACGGCGCACCGAACCCCGGCATCCCCGCCCCGGCCGCGCCGCAGCTGCCGCCGTACGCAACCGGCGCCGCCTACGGCTCCCCCGCCCCGGGTATGCCGCCGGCGTACCCCGCCTACCCGGGCTACCCGACCGGCCCGCTGCCACCGTCCCGTCCTCAGGGTCTGGCGATCGCCGCGCTCTCGGTCGGTATCGCGGCGTTCATCTTCGCCTGGATCCCGTTCTTCGGCTTCCTCGTCGCAGTCACGGGGACGATCCTCGGCATCATGGCGCTCGTGCGCCGGCAGCCGAAGGGGTTCGCACTGACGGGGACGATCCTTGCCGGGTTCGCCCTGATCTGGGCCGGGTTCGTCAGCTTCGCGATCGCCATCGCTATTTGGTCGCCCGCGGGCACCTACAACGACGACTATTACGACTCGGCGCCCCAGCCCGAGGCCTCGCCGACCGTCCCGGACATCCAGCCGAACGCCCCGGAGTCAGGTGAGGGCTCGCTCGACGAGCCGCTCCCCCTCCCGTACATCGGCGGAACGTCGAGCTCGCCGGAGTACTCGGCGGAGGCCCGCATCGTCGATGAGGACGCGACCGACGAGGTCCTCTCCTGGAACGAGTACAACGCGACCGGCACCGAGGGCAAGAAATACGTCCTGGTGGAGATGGCCGTGACCGGCATCGATCCCGATGGGATCCCCGCCGCCTACGCGACCTACGACCTTTCCCTCGCCACGCCCGACGGTGCGGTCTACCCGACGTCGTTCGTCGTGGCCGCAGATGAGACGACCCTCCTCGCGGATGCCGGCACCATCGTCGAAGGCGACACGGTCACGGGCCTCGTGGCCTACCTCGTACCCCAGGATGCGACGGATCTGCTGCTGTCGGACTACCAGGACTACTACTCGTTCTGACCCGGCAGGCGGATGACGCGGTCCTCGTCCCACGGCTCGTTCCAGCCCAGGCGCGAGAAGAGACCGTCGAGGATCATCGCCGTGAACCCCCAGACGAGGCGATCGCCCCGAGCCGTCGGGATCAGGAAGGCGGGCCCGCGGAACTCGCCGCGCTCGGAGCGGATGACGGTGATGCCGCGGTGCGCCGGATCGAGGAGGTCGGCAACGGGGGCCCGGAACACGTCCGCCGACTCGGCTTCGTCGACCACGCGGACGGGTGATGGACGTCGCCACCAGGCGAGGACCGGGGTGACGAGGTGCTGCGAGTGCTCGAGCGGGATGGGCTCGAGGGTGCCGAGCACCTCCACCCCCGCGACGTCGAGCCCGGTCTCCTCCCACGCTTCGCGCAGGGATGCCGCGACGGCATCCGCATCTCCCGGGTCGACCCGGCCACCGGGGAAGGCCACCTGGCCGGGATGGGCTCGGAGAGTCTCGGCGCGCGACAGGAGCAGGACGTCGAGATCGCGCGAAACGGCGCCCGCCGAGTACTCGCGGTCGGCCGGCACGTCGTCGAGGACTCCGAAGAGGATGAGCACGGCGGCCGGCCGCGCCCCCGGCACGGCGGGCATGCTTCGG
>NZ_BCRG01000016.1 GCF_001552475.1 Microbacterium oleivorans NBRC 103075 | reverse complement strand
ACCGGCCGTCGCGTTCACCCCTGCCGCACCGCCTGTTGCCGGAGAATCCGCACCGTTCTGATCGAGTCGGCACAGGCCGACGGCGTCGCCGGCGCGCACGCGCACCTGCACGCGCATCGAGGACCGCGCCACCCCCGCCCCTTCCGAGCCCGGCCGCGCGAACCGCGCCCTACAGCCCGAGCGCGCGCAGGTAATCGTTCACGAACGCGCCCCGGGGGTCGAACCGTCGCTGCAACGCGACGAAGTCCGCCCACCGCGGGTACAGCTCCGCCGGGTCTCGCGGCGTGAAGACCTTGCCCCAGTGCGGCCGCGCGTCGAACCGCGCGAGCGCAGCCTCGAGCTCCGGCAGAACCTCCGCAACCCCGGCCTCATCCGCGGTCCAGGTGAAGTGGAAGGCCACCGAATCGCGGCCCGAGCTCGGCGACAACCACAGCTCGTCCCCCGCGATCGTCCGCACCTCGCACACCTGCAGCACCGGCTTCAGCCGGTCCGCAAGCTCATGGACCGCGTCAAACGCGCCCACCGCATCAGCGAACGGCACCAGGAACTCCGACTGCAGCTCCTCACCGTTCGACGGCGTGAACTCCAGCCGGAAGTGCGGCAACCGGTCCAGCCACCGACCGGCCTTGCCGCCCTGCACCGTGCACGACGCCGCAGACACCCCGGGGAGCGGATGCAGCGCCCCGGCCGCCTCGCGATCGCGCAACGCTGCCGGAATCGGCGTCGCCGCGGCATCCGTCCGTTCCTTCCGCCACACCTGATCGACGTACATCTCGTCGCGGAACGTCGTGAACAGCGAGACGCTGTACGCCGATCCGGCGATGACGTCGAACGCCTTCCGCACCGCCTCGAGCGGCACGTTCTCGTACACGGTCTGCGCGATCTCGTACGTCGGCTCGATCGCGAGTTCGACGGTCGTGACGATCCCGAGCGCGCCCAGGCCGACGACAGCACCGGCGAGCTCCTCGTCCTCCTCGGAGATGCGCACCAGGTCACCCGTCGACGTGACGAGGTCCAGGCCCGTCACCGCCGCCGCCAGCGAGCGGTTCGCCACGCCCGACCCGTGCGTCCCCGTGCTCACCGCGCCGGCGACCGAGATGTGCGGCAGCGATGCGAGGTTCGCGAGCGCCCAGCCCTGACGGTCCAGCTCCTGGGCCAGCTCGCCGTACCGCACACCGCCGCCCACGCGCACGCGCTTCTGCGCGGCATCCACCTGGACCGGCAGATCGAGCTCAGCGGTCGACACCAGCGTCCCGCTCGTGTCAGCGATGCGTGTGAACGAGTGGCGCGAGCCGAGCGCCTTCACCGAATCGGATGCCGCGACCACCTCGCGCAGTTCGTCGACCGTCCGCGGCGCGACGAACCGCTCAGCCGAGTAGCGGATGTTCCGGGACCAGTTCTCGCCTGCGCCGTCGCTCATGCGAGCCAGCCTACGGCTGCGCGCGCGACCCGGATCGGATCACCCCGCCATCCGCGGATCCTCAGTCGGATCGAGATACTGGTCCGGGCATCCGACCGCCGGCGCATCGGAGCGGAGCTCGAAGTGCCAGGGTTCGTTGACGTACGTCCGACACAGCCCGAACTCGGCCCCGTGAAGATCGAGCCAGTAGGCGCCGTCGAACGGGCCCACGTCGACCGCGTTTCCCGAGACGTGAGCCGACGTCTTCGGCGTCGCCACCCAGCGCGACGCCTCCTCGAGCGACCCGTACGTCGACACGGCGTCGCGCAGCAGACGTTCCTGCATCTCCGGCGAGCGCCACCCGCTGTTGATCCGAAGCGTGATGTCCTCGCCCGCCGCCCGGTCGGACGCCGCGGTCAGAGCAGCGCGCAGGTCTGCGTCGAGTCGGGCGACGGCAGGGACGTCGGTGTCGTAGACGGTCGTGTCGTCGGGGACCTCGCCTTGGTCGATCGGCGAGAGGGCAGGACGGATGCCGGGGCTTCCGCCCGATCCCGCGACGGCGCATCCCGCCGTCCCGACGACGACGGCGGCCAGGACGAACACGAGCGGAGCAAAAGGGGCCGTGGATCTCATGCCCCCATCCCACGGGCCGTGGTGTTGCGAGGGCGTACGCGAAAATCGATACGCCGACGATACAGCCGGCTTCGTACGATCGACACGTGCGTGTGCTGATCGTCGAGGACGAACCGCTGATGGCGGGAGCCATCCGCGACGGTCTGCGCCTCGAGGCGATCGCGGCCGACATCGCGGGCGACGGTGACACCGCGCTCGAGCTCCTCGCCGTGGGCTCGTACGACATCGCGATCCTCGATCGCGACATCCCGGGGCCGTCCGGAGATGAGGTCGCCCGCGCGATCGTGCAGTCGGGCAGCGGGATGCCGATCCTCATGCTGACGGCCGCGGACCGCCTCGACGACAAGGAGTCCGGGTTCGAGCTCGGGGCCGACGACTACCTCACCAAACCGTTCGAGCTTCGTGAGCTCGTCCTCCGTCTGCGCGCCCTCGATCGGCGCCGCGCGTCGGTTCGGCCCCCCGTTCGGGAGTACGGCGGGCTCCGCGTCGACCCGTTCCGCCGCGAGGTCTATCGGGACGGTCGTTACGTCGCGCTCACACGCAAGCAGTTCGCCGTCCTCGATGTTCTCGTCGCAGCCGAAGGCGGGGTCGTCAGCGCGGAGTCACTGCTCGAGCAGGCCTGGGACGCGAACGCCGACCCCTTCACCAACGCTGTGCGCATCACCGTGTCCGCGCTCCGCAAACGGCTCGGCGAGCCGTGGCTGATCGTCACCGAGCCGGGCGTCGGGTATCGCGTCGAGGCGTCCGCGTGACGCGGCCGGCGGGACTCAGCGCCCGTATCAAGCTCACCCTGAGCTACGTCGCGCTCGTCCTCGTCGCAGGCGCGCTCATCCTCACCATCGTGTGGCTGTTCCTGCTTCGCTACGTTCCCGACGAGCCCTTGTTCACCGGCACCGGTTTCGCCCCCAGTCAGCGCGACCTGCTTCGCGCGTTCGTCCCACCTGCCGGCGCGGCGATGATCGCCCTGCTGGTCACCGGTGCCGTCGGCGGTTGGTTCCTCGCCGGGCGGATGCTCGCACCGCTGCGCCTGCTGACGCAGGCGACGCGACGAGCCGATGCCGGGGACCTGTCGACTCGAGTCCGGATGAAGGGTCGGCGAGACGAGTTCCGCGAGCTCGCGGATTCGTTCGACGGGATGCTGCAGCGCATCGAGTCGCAGGTCGAGGAGCAACGACGGTTCGCGACCAACGCGTCCCACGAGCTGCGCACTCCCCTCGCCATCATGCGGACTCTGCTCGACGTCGCCCAGTCGGACCCCGAGCGTGACGTCGATGACCTCCTTGACCGCCTCACCGCAGTCAACGAGCGCGGCGTCGAACTGGTCGAGGGACTGCTGCTCCTCGGGCGCGCCGACCGGGGCGGGTTCCCCCAGGCATCCGTCGATCTGTCTCTGCTCGCGGAGGACGCTGTCGAGACCCTGCTGCCTCTCGCCGAGGCCCGCGGCGTCGAGTTGATCGTCCACGGCGACGTGACGACCGTGTCCGGATCAGCCGGCTTGCTGGGGCAGGTTGTGCTGAACCTGCTGCAGAACGCTCTGATCCACGGCGATGCGGCTGAACCTGTGACGGTCTCGATCCACCGCGATCACGGTGCCGCGGTCCTGATCGTCGAGAACGGCGGCGCGAGACTCGGCCCGGCCGCCGTCGCGACTCTCGCCGAACCATTCCAGCGCGGCACAGCCCGCATCCGTCGGTCCGATCACGAGCGGAACGGGCTCGGATTGGCGATCGTCAGCGCGATCGTCGGGGCTCACGGGGGCGAGCTCACGCTCGCGGCGCGGTCGACGGGGGGACTGCGCGCAACCGTGCGAGTGCCCACAGGTGTCCGCCCGCCGAGCTGACGAGACCGGGTCAATGGTCGTGCTCGTCCTCCAACAGCATCCCCACCGACGTCGCGCACGCGTCGCCGCGCCACGCCTCGACGCCCTCGCGCACGGCGAAGACCGCGATGATGAGGCCGGCGACGGCATCGGCCCACCACCAGCCGAATGCGGCGTTGACCACGAGCCCGACGAGGACCGCAGCCGAGAGATACGTGCAGATGAGGATCTGTCTGGAATCCGCCACCGCCGTCGCCGAGCCCAGTTCCCTGCCGGCACGACGCTCGGCGAGCGAGAGGAACGGCATGACGAGCACGCTCACCGCCGTGAGGAGGAGGCCGATCGGTGAGGTCTCGGGTTCGGTGCGTAGGACCAGCGCCGTCACCGACGACACGGTGACGTAGGTCGCGAGCGCGAAGAAGGCGATCGCGATCACCCGCAGAGTCCCCCGTTCCCAGCGCTCCGGGTCCCGCCGCGTGAACTGCCACGCCACCGCCGCCGCCGACAGCACCTCGATGGTCGAGTCGAGCCCGAAGCCGATCAGCGCGGCGGACGAGGCGATCGTCCCGGCCGTCACCGCGACCACGGCCTCGATGAGGTTGTACGCGATCGTGGCGGCGACGATCCAGCGGATGCGGCGGCGCAGCAGCTCTCTCCGGGGCGCTGCGGCGAGGGCCGTCACGCGCAGCACCGGCATCCGTCGACCGCGCACTCTTCGCCGGCGTCGACCGCGACGACGGCGTCGAGGAGCTGTGCGAGTCCGGCGGTCAGATGCGGGTCGGCGATCTCGTATTTCGTGCGCCGGCCCTCGGGCGTCGCCACGACGAGTCCGCAGCCACGCAAGCACGCGAGGTGGTTCGACACGTTGGTCCGCGTCAGCTCGAGATCGCGCGCCAGGTCCGCGGGGTAGCCGGGGCGTTCCAGGAGCGAAAAGAGGATGCGGGACCGCGACGGGTCGGCCATCGCGCGCCCCAGGCGATTCATGACGTCGAGACGAGACGGAAGGGTCAGCACACGCTGACTATACAGCGTGTGCTGACCCTTACGGCGGTGGGATCAGCCCCCGATCAGACTCACGACGAGTCGCACGGAGAGGGCGAGCACCGACACCAGGCCGATGACACCGAACAGGTTCTGCCACCAGGTGTTGCGCAGCGGGCCCATGAGTCGCCTGTCGTTGGCCATGACGACAATCAGGAGCGCGAGGACTGGTGCGAACAGGACCGTCAACGCCTGCGCCAGGATGATCAACTCCACGGGAGATGACCCGGAGAAGATGAAGGTCACTGCCAACCCGAACGCGAGGATGAAGGCACTCCCGAGCCGCGCCGTCTTCGTCTCGGCCGAGGCTCCCTTGCCCAGGGCGTCCGAGAGCATCGTGCCGCCGGCGACGCAGTTGGGGATCATCGAAGAGAACGCGGCCCCCGCGAATCCCAGGGCGAAGATCCACGCACCGACGGGGCCGGCGATCGGCTCGAAGATCCGCGCGAGCCCGCCGAACGCACCCGGCGCGTCGGTGCCGGTCGCGTTGAGGACCGCCGCCGCGACCACGATGACGAGCGCCGTCATGATGCCGGGAGCGACGATGCCGGGAATCGTGTCGACCATCGTGATGTCGCGGTAGTCCGCCTTGATGCGGCCCCGCGCCTTCGTGCCATAGGACGTGTAGAACGCGGCGTTGATCGAGAAGTTCGTGCCCACGAGGCCGATGATGAGCAGCCAGGCGTTGTCGGGGACGATCGGGATGAGACCTGCGCCGGCGGCTCCCCAATCGGGGTTCGCGGCGAAGGCGGAGGCGACGAAGCAGACGGCCATGACGGCGACGATGCCGATGAGCACCTTCTCGACGATCCGGTAGATGCCCTTCAGGAGCAGGATCGACGCGACCGCGATGGTGCAGATGAGGGTCCACATGACCGGGGACGTGCCCGGGATCAGCATCGAGAGTCCGACGCCGGAACCGACGGCGTTGCCGACGGAGAAGCACAGCGTGATGAGGAAGACACCGATCCCGGCGACCGCGCCGACCCAGCCGCCGAGCCGTTCCTTGACCGAGGCGATGAGCGAGACGGGTGTCCGGATGCCGAGGCGGACGCTCATGTCGGTGAGGAAGATCATCAGGATCGTCGACACGACGATCACCCAGATGAGGGTGTACCCGTACGCGGCGCCGGCGTTCATCGCCGTCGTCAGGTTGCCGGGGCCGAACTGCCAGGCACCGGCGACGAAGGCAGGGCCGATGAGGGCGAGCTGCCGCCAGAACGTGCGGCGGGTGTGGGTCGACTCGACGATCGTCCGCACGGTCTCCGTGGAGATGCGTCCGTGCCCGGTGCCGGGCGTCGCGGGGGGTCGGGTGGTGCGCGAGCGGTCGACGCTCATGAGAGCTCCTTCGGGAGGGCGGTCCTGCCGCCCAGTCGTCGTTGACTGAAGAGCCGCACTGAAGGGTAGATCGACGGGTGCGGTACCGTCCATGCCTCCGGGGATCGGCAGGCAACCGATCCCCGGAGTCGGGTCACACGGAGACGCTGACCTTGCCGAGGTCGGCGGAGGCGAACGCGGCGGCGATCTCGGCATCCGCTCCGGGCTCGAGTGGGAGGAGCGGCTCGCGAACGGTCGCGTGGTCGAGAATGCCGCGGTTCACGAGACCCCACTTGAGGGCGACGGTGCCCTCCATGTGGGAGCCGCGGTGGTAGACCGCCTTCGTCACGGGGAGCAGGCGCTCGTGGATGGCGTGCGCGGCGGCATAGTCCTTCGCTTTTCCGGCGGCGATGAGCTCGACGAGCAACTCGGGCGCGATGTTGCCGTAGCCCACCAGCAGACCGTCGACGTCGAACATCGTCGGCAGCAGGTACTCGTCGTGGCACGAGAGCACCTGCAGCTCGGGGTACGCGGCGCGCAGTGCCGGGATCTCGGTGTACCAACGACGCATGTTGCGGACGCCGTTCTTGGTGTGGTTCACACCCTCCTGCCCCGCGATCTCGAGCTGGGTGTCGAGGTCGTAGCTGGCCTTCGTGTTGTCGGGGTACTGGAAGAGGATCTCCTCGAGACCGGACTCCTCCCAGATCGCGCGGTAGCGGGTCTGCGGGGCGCCGGGCTGGAAACCGAAGCGCAGCCAGCCGTGGGAGGGGTAGACGAGGGCGCCGGTGGCACCGGCATCCGCTGCGGCCTTGGCTTCGAGGGCGGCAGTGAGGTTGCCCTCCTTGGTGATGCCGGCGATGATCGGCAGCTTGTCGTCGACCGAGTCGCGGAAGGCGCGGATGACGTCGAGCTGCTCGGCTTCGGTGAGGAATGTGCCCTCCCCGGCGTGACCGAGGACGACGAGGCTCTTCACACCCTCGATCGAGCCGAGCCAGGAGCCGAGACGCTGGATCGCGGCGTAGTCGACGGCGCCGTCCTCGGTGAAAGGGGTGACGGGTGCGGGGTTGAGACCACGGAGGTCGAGGACCATGGCTTGCTCCTTCTCTTCGTTGAGACCCGCCTGATGAGAACGTTGGCGGGAACGTTTGCAGTAACGATTGCAAGTATGCTGATGAGCGCACATCGCGTCAAGGGGGAACAATGACGATCACGCTTCGCGACGTCGCCGAGGCCTCCGGCGTGAGCATCTCGACGGTCAGCCGCATCCTCGACGAGCGCACTCCCACCTCGACGTCCGCCACCGCGCAGCGCGTGCGTGCCGTCGCCGACGAACTCGGCTACCGGCGCAATGTCTTCGCCTCGAATCTGCGGCGCGGGGCCACCGGGACGATCGGCGTGCTCGTTCCGCGCCTGACCGATGCCGTCATGGCCCTCATGTTCGAAGCCATCGAGCGTGCCGCGCGTCAGCGAGGACACTTCGCGGTGGTCGCCACCTGCGGCGACGACCCCGACGAGGAGCGCAAAGCCACCGAGACGCTCCTCGATCGCGGTGTCGACGGTGTCGTCCTCGCGACAGCGCGCATCGACGACGGCCTGCCCGCGTCGCTGCGCGAGCGGAACGTCCCGCATGTGCTGGTACTGCGCACCGACCGCGTCAGCCCCTCGTCACTCGGCGACGACGAGACGGGCGGCTACCTCGCCGTGCGCCACCTGATCGACCTCGGACATCGCGACATCGGCATCGTGACCGGCCCGTGGTTCACCTCGAGTGGCCGCGACCGCCGCGCCGGCGCGGAGCGTGCGGCGGCCGAAGCGGGCATTGCCCTCGCAGAGGAGCGCATCCTCGCCGTCGGGTACGGACTCGATCACGGCATTGACGCCGGGAACCGCCTGCTCGATGGCGCCGACCGACCCACCGCGATCTTCGCCGCGAACGACAACCTGGCCCTCGGCATCCTCACCGTCGCTCAGAACCGCGGGCTGACGCCGGGCCGCGATCTGTCCCTGGTCGGCTACAACGACATCCCTCTCGTCGCTCAGCTACCCGTGCCCCTCACCTCGGTGCGGACACCGTTCGACCAGATCGCCACCACGGCTATGGAGATACTCCTCGCGCCCGCGGAGGGAGCGCCGACACGCCTCGCGATGCCGACGCTCATCCCCCGCGGATCCACAGGACACGTCTCTTAGTCGCGCCGACCGCCCACCGTGGGGATGGCACCCGTCCGCTCGGCGATCTTGCGGTCGCCGCGACGGCGTCCGGCGCGCGCGAAGAAGAACAGCACGGCGCCGACCACGACGTACACCGCGGTGCCGAGCCAGACCGGACCCTCCTGCTGGGTGAGCAGCACGATCGACGCGATGATCGCGAGGATCGGCACGATGCGCGGGACGGAGAAGTGCGAGTGCTCGACCTTGTCCTTCTTCAGCACCAGGACACTGACGTTCGCCGAGATGAAGACCAGCAGAAGCAGCAGCACCGTCGTGTTCGCGAGCGTCCCGATGTCGCCGATCACGCTGAGCAGCATCGTGACACCGGCGACCACGATGATCGAGACCCACGGCGTCTGACGCTTCGGAAGGACCTTGCCGAAGGCGTGGGGCAGCAGGCCCGATTCGGCCAGGCCGTACCCGACGCGGCTCGCCATGACCATGAACAGCAGCGCGCCGTTCGCGATCGCGATGAGCGCGATGACACTGAACAGCCACGGCGGCAGGGCCGCGCCGCTCGCCTTCACGACCTCCAGCAGAGGAGCCGACGATGCCCCGAGGACGTTCGGGTCGACGACGATGACAGCGCCCACGGCGATGAGCAGGTACACGACGGCAGCAGTGAGGATCGCACCGAACAGGGCCCGCGGGTAGGACCGGGTCGGGTTCTTGACCTCTTCAGCCATGTTGGCCGCGGCCTCGAAGCCGAGGAACGAGAAGAACGCGACGATGGATGCCGCGAACGCACCCTGCAGGGGGGCCACATCCGGCGCGAACTCGAAGATGCGCGACGGTTCACCGCCGCCGCTGCCGAAGACGATCCCTGCGATGACGATGATGATGATGAGGCCGGTGACTTCGATCATCGACGCGACCATGTTCGCGGCGAGGGACTCCTTCACGCCGCGCAGGTTGATCAGCGTCAGCACGACGATGAAACCGAGGGCGACGGGGATCGGCGGGAGGTTGAACAGCGCCTCGAAGTAGTCGCCCGCGAAGGCGTTCGCGAGGGCCGCCGCGGTCGTGATGCCGGACGCCATCATGAGGAAGCCGATGAGGAACGACAGGAACGGGCGACCGAACGCCTTGTCGACGTAGCGCGCCGCACCGCCCGCGTGGGGGTACTTCGTGATGAGCTCCGCGTAGGTGCCCGCCGTCAGGAGGGCGACGACGAGTGCGATGAGCAGGGGCAGCCAAATGACGCCACCGACGTCCTTCGACATCGTTCCGACGAGTGTGTAGATGCCCGCGCCGAGGGTGTCGCCCACGATGAAGGCGAAGAGCAGCCAGGTGCCGACAGCACGCTTCAGACCGGGCTTTTCCTGAGCAGGTGGAGCCGAGGTGTCGTTTGTCATCGCACCACTTCAACGAACATGCGCCTGCGATGCAACCCCTTCCACCGCGGGTTCTTTCATGTGTGCGGGCCAGCCGCGGCCTGATCCTGCAACAGAACCGCCTGCCTGAGCACATCGCGCAGCCCTCCGAGAATCAGTGCGACGCCGAGCCCGGCGACCATCGCGAGGCCAGTCATCAGCAGCACGGCGCGGTTCCCCGCGCCCGTGCCGAAGGCGACCCCGCAGCCGACGACGACCACGATCATCGCCGCAGCGACGCATCCGATCAGGGCGTCGACCCAGCGGATGGCGCCGTCCTCGAAGAGCCTCCCGTGGTCGGCGCGTGTGAGCAGCCGCCAGAGACAGACGAGGGCGGCCAGGACGCAGAGCGAGAGGATGCCGGTGAGCACCACACCGGCATCCCGAAGCCCGGCGAGCTCCGGCACCCAGCCCACGACGACGTCGAGGATGCCCGGCACGACCCACACCTGCAGAACGACGATCACGGTAAAGACGAAGCCGGCCCCTGCTTTCGCGAGTGCGATCATGCGTCCTCCATCTATCGTTATTCGATCTATGTATATCGATAAACAGCGCTCCGTGTCGAGACCGCGCGTCGCGGCGACACGGCAGGATGGGGACATGACCACACCCGCCGCCCCGCGGCATCCGCTCGCCTCGTTCTTCCGCGGCGTCGGCGACCTGGGCCGCGGCTTCGCGTTCTGGGGGCATCTGCCCGGTGCGATGGCGCTCGGACTGATCCCCGCGGCGATCGTCGGCGCGCTGCTGCTCGGCGGGATCATCACGCTCGCGGTGTTCCTCGGCGACATCGTCACGGCGCTCACGGGGTTCGCCGACGGATGGAGCGACATCGCCGCCTCGCTCGTGCGGTTCGGCATCGGCGCGGGCCTCCTCGGCGGCGCGATCGTCCTCGCGGTGGTCTCGTTCACGGCGCTGACGCTGCTCGTCGGCGATCCGTTCTACGAGCGCATCTGGCGCTCCGTCGAGGGGCACCTCGGGGACGCTCCGCCCGAGTCGGACTACGGGTTCTGGCGCTCGGTCGGCGACAGTATCGGCCTCATCCTCCGCGGCCTGGTCGCGGCGATCGTCGCCGGCCTCATCGGCCTCATCCCGCTCGTCGGCACCGCGCTCGGCGCCGTCGTCGCCGCCTTCCTCACGGGTTGGCTGCTCGCCGACGAACTCACCTCGCGCGCCTTCATGGCGCGGGGGTTGGATGCCGTCGCCCGCCGCAACTTGCGGCGCGCAGACCGCGCGCGGGTGCTGGGGTTCGGTGTCGCCACGCAGCTCTGCTTCCTCGTGCCGCTGGGCGCCGTCATCGCGATGCCGGCCGCCGTGGCCGGCTCGACGGTTCTCGCACGAACCCTGGTCGACGCGAGAGCCTCCGTCGGACAAGCTGGGGACACCACCGCGCCGCCTCGGCGCAGAAACGGAGCATGATGCGCCTCGTCCCCCTCGGGCCCACCGACCAGCAGGTTCCCAACGTCGTCGCCGGGATGATGCGCATCGAGGAGATGACGGACGAGGCGATCCGCGATCTCTATGAGGGATGCCGCGCGGCGGGCGTCGACTTCTTCGATCACGCCGACCTCTACGGCAGCAGCCGCCACGGCTGCGAGCGCCGTTTCTCCGAGGCGCTCCGCCTCAGCTCGGCCGAGCGCGATGAGATCACCCTGCAGACCAAGACCGGCATCGTCGCCGACGACTGGCACTTCGACCACTCGTACGAGCACATCGTCACGTCGGCCGAGGAGTCCCTGCAGGCGCTCGGCACCGACCGCCTCGACGTCCTCCTGCTCCACCGCCCCGACGCGCTGGTCGAGCCCGACGAGGTCGCCCGCGCCTTCGACCACCTCGAATCGTCGGGCAAGGTCCGCGCCTTCGGTGTCTCGAACCACACGCCGCGGCAGATCGACCTGCTGAAGACGGCGGTCACGCAGCCGATCGTCGCCAACCAGGTGCAGCTGTCGATCACGCACTCGACGATCGTGGCGCAGGGTCTCGCCGCCAATATGGCCGGCGAAGACGACTCGATCACGCGCGACGGCGGCGGGCTCGTCGACTACTCGCGCATCAACCGCATCACCCTGCAGGCCTGGTCGCCGTTCCAGAAGAACTTCTTCGACGGTGTGATCTTCGGGGCGCCCGAGTACCCCGAGCTCAACGAGCTGCTCGATCGTCTCGCCGCGAAGTACGACGTGACGCCGACCGCGATCGCCACGGCGTGGATCACCCGGCATCCCGCCCACATGCAGGTCGTGCTCGGCACCACGAATCCCCAGCGCGTCGCCGACGCCGCAGCCGGGTCGGACATCCCCCTCACCCGCGCCGAGTGGTACGGGCTCATCTCGGCCGCAGGGCACAAGGTCCCCTGACCCGCGTGGCCGAGTACGTCATCGAGGGAAGCCGCATCGACGGCATCCCGGATCTCTACGAGGAGCTGAACCGCCTCTTCATGACGGGCGAGGACTGGCAGCTCGGCGCGAGCCTCGACGCGCTCGACGATCTCCTCCATGGAGGGTACGGCGTGCACTCGCAGGATGCCGCGGTGCGGGTCGTCTGGCGGGATGCGGCGCACAGCCGCGAGGCACTCGGCATCGCCGAGACGGAGCGCTGGTTGCGCGGAAAGCTCGCGCAACCAGGCACGTTCCACGCCACCGGCATCCGGAATCAGCTCGACGAGATGCTCGCGGGAACCGGGAAGACGTACTTCGAGCTCGTGCTCGAGGTCTTCGCCGACCATCCCGAGGTCACCCTCGAACTCGGCTGACTCAGACCTGTCGTCGGATCTTGATCGTCGCGCCGGCGGCGAGGAAGACGATGGCCGCGGCGACCTGTGCGGCGCTCCAGATCGGGCCGGAGAACTCGAACGGGAAGATCGGGTTCCAGATCACTGCGATCGCGAGCATGACCGGCAGCCACCACCAGTCCTTCGCCTGGAACGCGAACCAGCCGATGATGAGCGCGAAGATCGTCGCGACGAACCGCACGGTGAGGAACCAGTCGGTCTCGAGCAGGGCGGGAGCCACGAAGAGAACACCCGCGGCGAGCAGGCTCGGCGCCAGTGCGTTGCGCTGATACATCGCGGGCGTCGGCTGCGTGCGGCTCACAGGGCTCCTTCGGGCGGGGGTGTGCTCCCAGTCTGACGCACGCGCCGAGCACGCAATGCGAGCACGACGCCTCCGAGGATCGCTGCGACGATCGACCCGGTGAGGATGCCGATCTTCGCATGGTCGTCCTCGAGCGAGCCGACTCCGTACGACAATTCCCCGACGAGCAACGCGACGGTGAACCCGACGCCGGCGAGTAGCCCGACGCCGACCATGTCGCCCCACCGCAGCTCGAACGTCCGCCGCACCGCCGGGATGCGCGTCAGCAGGAACACCGCGAGCAGAATGCCGATCGGTTTGCCGAGGACGAGGCCGACCAGGATGCCGAGAGTCACCGGATCGGCGAAGGCTGCCGTCAGTCCGTCCCAGCCGCCGACCGTGACCCCGGCCGAGAAGAACGCGAAGATCGGAAGCGCGATCAGCGTCGAGATCGGCCCGAAGCGGTCGGCGAAGTGCGCGGTCAACGCATCGTGGATGGGGGCACCGTCGGCATCCGTCCCCACCCGCACGCGAGCGCGCGGAGTCACCGTCGCCGGCACCATGAACGCGAGGACGACGCCCGCGATCGTCGCGTGAACGCCCGAGGCGTGCACGAAGCCCCACGTGACGATCGCGAGGGGAATCAACACCCACCAGTGACGGATGCCGCGCCGCACCGCGAGGGCGAACAGGACCAGCGGGAAGACCGCGGCCGCGAGCCACAGCGGCTGCAGGTCGTCGGTGTAGACGGTGGCGATGATGGTGATCGCGAAGAGGTCGTCGACGACAGCGAGGGTGAGCAGGAACACGCGGAGCGCGGGCGGCAGCCCCTTCGCGACGACGGCGAACACCGCGATCGCGAAGGCGATGTCGGTCGCCGTCGGAATGGCCCACCCGCGAACGGCGTCGCCGGGCACGGCCGCCGTGAAGGCCACGAAGATGAGCGCGGGAACGATGACACCGCCGAGGGCGCCGATCACCGGCACGGCGGCGACGCGCGGTGAGCGCAGCCGCCCGGCGACGATCTCCTCCTTCAACTCGAGACCCACGACGAAGAAGAAGATGGCGAGCAGCCCGTCGGCCGCCCAGTGGGCGACGGTCAGGTCGAGGTGGAGCACCTCGGGCCCGAACGAGGTCTCTCGGATGCCGACGTACCAGGGCGCGGCGGGCGAGTTGGCGAGCAGGAGCGCTGCGACGGTCGCGGCGAGCAGCAGGATGCCGCCGAACGTGTCGGTGCGGACGGTCTGCCGGATCCCCCGCCAGATCTCGTGCGGAGCGGTGTGGGAGGAAGACGAGGACGACATGACGGATCGATCGTATCCGGGCGGCCTGACCCGAGACTCCGCGATTGTTTCGCCCCGTATCGTCCCGTTCCGGTTCGGGGTCGACGCCTCCGTAGGCTGGCGGGAGTCGTCCCGCCGGCGCCCCCGACCCGAAGGGATCCCCTGATGAGTTCTGCCACCCTCGAGGAATCCGTCATCCTCGACGAGACTGCCGGAGTCGTCCGCATCCTCGACCGTCGCGTCTTCCCGGCGCAGGTCGAGTGGGTGACGGCGGAGACCCCGGATGCCGTGGCCCGCGCGATCCGCGACATGGTCACCCAGAGTTCGGGCCCCCTCTACGCCGCCACGGCCGGGATGGCCCTGGCCGCGCTCCAGGCGCGAACCCTCGACCTCGACGCCGCCCGGGCCTCTATCGCCGCAGCCGGTCACGCTCTGGCCTCGGCCCGTCCGACCAACGCGCACCCGCGCGACGCCGTCGCCCGCATCCTCGTCGCCGGCGAGTCCTCCACCACGACCCCCGAACTCGTCGAGGCCACCGTCCAGACAGCCCGTGTTGTCGATCGCGATTACCGCGCCGCGAGCGCCGCACTCGGCCGGTCGACGCTGTCGCTCCTGCCCGAGAACCCCCGCATCCTCACGCACTGCTGGGCAGACGCCTACCTGTTCGGCCTCGTCGGAGCGGCGCGTGACGCGGGACGGACGATCGAGTGGATCGCGACCGAGACCCGGCCGTACCTGCAGGGTGCGCGCCTCACCGCTCACTCGCTCCGCGAACTCGGACAGCGGGTGACCCTCATCACGGACGGCATGGCTGCGGCTGCCCTCTCCTCCTCGCGCGGCGTCGGAACGGGGCCTATCGACGCGGTCGTCACCGCCGCCGACCGGGTCTCGCTCGACGGTGCTGTCGTGAACAAGGTGGGTACGCTCGCGCACGCAGCCGCCGCGGCAGCCTTCGGCATCCCGTTCTACGCGATGGTCGAGGCACCCGATCCCTCCGCGCCTACCGCGGCCGACATCGTCATCGAGGACCGCGACCCGCGAGAGGTGCTCGAAGTCCTCGGCCAGCGCACCGCGAGCCCGCTCGTCACCGACGCCTGGTACCCCGCCTTCGACGTGACACCGCCGCGTCTCGTGACCCGCATCGCCACCAGCCACGGCACGTTCGCGCCCGCAGACGTCGCCGCTCACTTCACCGCACCGCAAAGGACCCCATGACCGTCACTGTCTCCGCCGATGTGATCGTCCTCGACATCGAGGGCACGACGAGCGCCGCCGGGTTCATCCTCGGTGACCTGTACGACTACGCCCGCCCGCGCCTCGACGAGGTGCTGGGCCGCGACGACGACACCGTCCGCGCCGCGCGCGCCGACGCGATCGCCGAGACCGGCCTTGCCTCCGACGCGACCGACGCCGAGATCGCCGACGCCCTCCGTGAGCTGATGGCCACCGACGTGAAGTCGACGCCACTCAAGACCCTGCAGGGGATCCTCTGGGCCGAGGGCTTCGCTGCGGGCGAGATCACCTCGCAGTTCTTCGAGGATGTCCCGCCGAAGCTGCACGCGTGGCACGAAGGCGGCATCCGACTGATCTCCTACTCGTCGGGATCGATCGCCTCACAGGTGCCGTGGTACCGGCACGCGCCGCAGGGCGACCTCACCCCGCTCGTCGAGGACTGGTTCGACACGGTGAACGCCGGCCCGAAGAAGGATGCCGCGTCGTACCGCACGATCGCCGCATCCGTCGGCGTCGCCCCCGATCGCCTCCTCTTCCTTACCGATCACCCCGACGAGGTCGCCGCCGCTCTCGCCGCCGGCTGGCACGTGATCGCGCTCGACCGCGAGGGCGAACCGTGGCACGGATCCGACTTCGCCGCACCGTCGGTGTCGTCGTTCGACGAGATCGTGGTGTCCCGGTGAGCCTGCCCGCCGCCGAGCAGGTCCGCGCGGCGGGAGCCGTGCTCGCGACCGAGGCGAGCCGGTTCTCAGGCTACGGCTGGATGCGCGGCACCGCCGGCAACCTGTCCCTCGTCATCGACCGTGACCCCCTCGTGCTGGCCGTCACGGCCTCCGGGCTCGAGAAGTCCGAGCTGACTGACCGCGACGTCGTGCTCATCGACGGCGGCGGTCGCTCGATCGACCCGACCGACCCGCGACCCCCGTCCGCCGAAGCGGGCCTCCACGCCCACATCGCCGCACGGACGGGCGCGGGCGCCGTCTTCCACGTGCATGCGTTCGACGCCGTCGTCGCGGGCCACCGCTGGCCGGAGGGCGTGGCGATCCGAGACATGGAGATGCTGAAGGGCATCGGGCACCGCGCCCACGATGAGACCGTCGTCATCCCCGTGATCGACAATCACCAGGACATGACGGTCGAAGCCGCACGCTTCGACGAGGTCTACGTCCCGGCGACCGATGACGTCCCCGAGGTTCCCGCGCTCATCGTCGCGAACCACGGGATGTACGCCTGGGGTGAGGATGCCGCGGCTGCCCGCCGTCACCTCGAGATCGCCGAGTGGCTGCTCCGATTCCAGGTCGCCACGCGCTGACGGTCCTTCGGTTCCTCAGCCCAGGAAGACCTCGACGGTCGCCTGCGTGAGACGCGCGGGGTCGGTATCGACGCGACGGCCGGTACCGAGGGCGCGCGCGCCGAGGAGCACGACGCGGGCGGCGACCGCGCGCTCCGCCTCGGGGAGCGTCTGAATGTCGGCGACCTTCGAGAAGCCGACGATCCGGCGGACGGCCTTCGCGGCGGCATAGATCGCGGCGTCCGACCGCACCTGCCGCAGCGTCGCGGCCAGGACGTCGTCGCCGTAGACCCGCGGATCGACCCGCTCGGGCCAGCGCCGGGTGAACTCTCGCTCGAAGGCGGTGACGAGTTCGACGGGCAGGCGCAGGAGCTGCTCGGCATCGGCGTTTCGTCCGAGCACGTGGGCACGCGCGGCGGCGATCAACAGGTTCGCCCACACGGCGCCGAGGTCGAACCCGGTCGGTCCGAAGGTGCCGAACTCCGAGTCGAACGCTTTGACCGACTCGCCGTCGGCTCGCACGAACACGGACCCGGTGTGCAGGTCGCCGTGCAGCAGGCTCTGGGTGCTCTCCTGGAAGCGCTGCTTCGCAAGCCCGATCTCGCCCACGAACGCGGTGTCGGCGCGGAGGGCGCGCACGTCGGTCTCGTTGGCGGGCAGCCAGCCGTTGTGCTCGTGGTCGATGTAGGGCTCGGTGAAGACGAGGTCCTCGGTGATCTCACTCAGCTCGGGGTTCGTTGCCTCCGCGATTGCCCGCCGCCGCTCGGGACCGGGTGTGCCGAAGACACTCGACGCGAACGCCACCGCGCCGACGTAGGTGCCGAGCTGGGCGGCCGCGTAAGGGTGGATGCGTCCCGCGTTGAGTTCGCCGCGCCACACGGCGTGATCGCTCAGGTCCTCGATCGAGAGGGCGAGGGATGCCTCGTCGAACCCGTACAGGGCGGGCACGTGCACGGGATCGACCTTCTCGTGCGCCGTGAGCACGACGGCTTCACGCTTCGTGCGGGACCGGGTGAGCGGCCATGACGGGTCGACGCGGACGTGCGGGAGCGACTGTTTGATGACGACGCCGCGACCGTCGGCATCCGTCACGATGAACACCAGGTTGAGGTTGCCGTCGCCGACCTCGACGACCGACGCGATCGCGTCGGGGTCGACGGGCCCGGCGAGCTGCCGGTGCGACCGCAGGTACGCGGGGACGGTGTCGACGGTCAGGAGCTCGTCGACGGTGGCGGTGTCGGTCATGATGCGGTGGTGCTCCCGGCGATGATGGTCGTCTTGCGGCGACGGAAAGTGAAGCTGAACAGCAGGGCGACGAGCAGGATGACGCCCTTGCCGAAGTCCTGGATGTAGTACGGCAGGTTCATCATCGAGAACCCGGTGACCATCACCGCGATGAGCACCGCGCCGAGGGCCGTGCCCCACGCGTTCGGGCGCCCGATGCCGAGCACCGAGACGCCGACGAGCGCGACGGCAACGGCGTCGAGGAGCAGCGAGTTGCCGGCCGAGACGTCGCCCTGGCCGATGCGCGCCGCGAGGATGAGTCCCGCGATGGAGGCGAGGATGCCGCATCCGATGTACGCGGCGGCCTGGTAGACCCGCACCCGAACCCCTGCGAGGCGGGCCGCTTCGGCATTCGAGCCGACGGCCGCGAGCGCGCGACCCCAGCGCGTGCGGTCGAGGACGAACCACAGGAGGAGCGTCAGACCGAGGAAGAGGATGACAGGCACCGAAACGGGGCCGATCGATCCGCGGTCGAACCAGAGGAAGTCCTCTGTGAAGCGGCCCGGCGCGGTCGTACCGTCGGACAGGGTCATCCGCGACGAGATCGACTTGCCGTCGACGATGATCAGCTTCAGCCCGACCACCGCGAACATCGTGGCGAGCGTCGCGAGCAGGTCGGGGATGCGCGCGAAGACGATCAGAGCCGCGTTGAGCGCCCCGATGAGCGCGCCCGACAGCAGGACGACACCGACCGCGACGCCGCCCACCTGGCCGGCGATCACCAGGGTCCACGCCGCGATCGAGACGGCGAATCCCGCGCTCGCCCCGACCGACAGGTCGAGTCCGCCGACGGTCATCGCGAGGGTCACCCCGAGGCCGGCGATGCCGACCGGGGCGATGAACTTCAGCATCCCGAAGATGTTGTCGGGTGTCCCGAAGGCGGGTTCGCTCACGAAGAAGAACAGGAACAGCAGCACCGTCACCGCGACGAAGCCCCACTTCGCGATGATCCCGGCGACGATCGTGCCGATGCGGGACGGGGTGGATGCCGGGGGCGCCACGGGGGCGGGGGCGAACGCGGTCATGCGGTCTCCTTGCGGTTCTCGGCGTCGCCGAGGAGGGCGTTCACGATGCGAGAGCGGTCGAGCACGCCGGCGGGGGTGTCGAGGGCGACCTCGCCGGCGACGAGCACGACGATGCGGTCAGCCACCTCGAGGATCTCGTCGACGTCGCTCGAGAGGACGACGACGGCGCCGCCCTCTCCGGCGCGCGATCGCGCGGCCGCGCCGATCCGGCGACGCGCGCCGATGTCGACGCCGCGGAACGGTTCGTCGAGCAGGGCGAGCGTCGGCGTCGTACGCAGCCAGCGCCCCACGATGACCTTCTGCTGGTTGCCGCCCGACAGCTCGTCAAGGGTCGCGGCGCTCGAGGGTGCCACGACGCCGAAGGCATCGATCACCTCGTCGGCGACCGCGCGCTCTCGGGCGGTCGACACGACGCCGAGTCGGGAGATCTCACGGAGGACGGGGAGACCGACGGTGCGTGCGATCGACCAACCCGGCTGGATGCCCTGCCGCTGGCGCTCCTCGGGAACGAGGGCGACACCGGCGTCGATCGCGGCGACCGGTGTCGCCGGCCGATAGGGCTCCCCGCCCAGCGTGAGGGTGGCTGCCGGATCGGTGCGGACACCCGCGACGAGCTCGGCGAGCTCGGTCTTGCCGGCGCCCAGAAGACCCAGGATGCCGGTGACCTGCCCTCCGCGCACCGTCAGATGCAGCGGAGTCGCCCCCGGGAGGAGCGTCGCCCCGGTCACGGTCAGTACCTCGTCACCTGGGGAAAGCGGCTCGGTGACGTGCTGCTGCAGCTCCGTCGGTACCCCGAGCATGGCCTCGAGGGCCACGTGCCAGTCGAACGGACGCGCGGCGTCGAGCTCGAGCCGTCCGTCTCGGAGGACGAGGATGCGGTCGGCGAGCCGTTCGATCTCACCGAAGCGATGGCTGACGAAGAGGATCGCAAGCCCCTCGGCTCGAAGCGCGCGAAGCACGTCGAACAGCCGGTCCGCCTCGGTGGCCGTGAGCGCCGAGGTCGGCTCGTCGAGGATCAGCAGGCGCGGCGTCGAGCGGAGGGCGCGGGCCAGGACGAGCAGCTGCGCATCGGACGCCCCCAGGCGCCCGGCATCCGCTCGCAGCACCTCATCGGACCAGTCCAGGCCCAGCCGGGCCAGCGCCTGTCGCGCAGCGGCCTCGGTCGCGCGTCGGCGCACGACGCGGTGGCCGCCCGAGGTCAGGTCCGTGAGGAGGAGGTTGTCGGCGACGGAGAGATCGGGGACGATGCCGTCCGCGATCCGCTGATGCACCGTCTCGATGCCCGCGCGTCGCGCCTTCGTGGGCGAGGCGAGCCGCACGGTCTCACCGGCGACGGCGATCGCGCCGGTGTAGGCGGCGTTCGCCCCGGAGACGGCTCCGATGAGCGTCGACTTGCCGGCGCCATTCGTGCCGAGAAGGGCGGTGATCGTGCCCGGATGGAGGGCCAGGTCGACGCCCTCGAGCACCTGGTTGTCGCCGTAGCGCACGCCCACACCGCTCAGGCGGACGATGGCGAGGTCGTCCGCCTGAGCGGTGAAGCGTGCGTCGGAGGTCATCCCGAGACGGCGGGCAGCCAGTCGGCGGTGACGACGTCGCTCAACAGCAGCGACGGCTCGGCCTCGCGCAGCTGGGTGACGTTGGTGATCTTCTTCTCGAGGAGGAAGTCGCGGGTCACCGTGACCGCGGGGAACTGCACGTCGGGCTTGTCGAGCTGACCCGCGAGCGACAGCGCGAGGGTGCGGACGACGGCCGCACCGGTCGAGGCCGGGTCGGTCGCGGACGTCGCGACCCACGGGCTGCCGTCGGCGGTCATGACCTCGATGTCGGCGTTGGAGATGTCGATGCCGTAGACCTTGACCTTGTCCTGCAGGTTGTTCTGACGCACCGCCTGGACGACGCCCTTCGCGATCTCGTCGTACGGCGCGAAGATCGCTTGCACGTCGGGGTTCGACTTGAGCGCCGCGTCGACGAGCGGGATGTTGTCGGTCGCCGTCGACTCGGTCACCTCACCCGTGAAGAACTTCTGGTCGAGCTTGTGCTCGGTGAGGTATTCGTCCCACACGACCTTCCGGCGGTCGAGGGGCGCGAAGCCTTCGGCGCTGACGAGGCCGACCTTGGCTCCGTCACCGTTGTCGGTGACGAGCTGGTCGAGCACGCCCTGCGCCATCGAGGCGTCGGATTGCGAGGTCACGATCACGCCGTCGGAGTTCTCGAGTGCCAGGTCGTAGATGATGACGGGGATGCCGGCATCCACCGCCTCGCGGATGCGCGGCTCGATCGTGTCGGTCTGCCCGTGGTCGACGATGATCGCATCGGGCTTCGACGCGATCGCCTGCTCGAGATCGGATGCCTGCTTGGCGTTGTCGTTGCGGGCGTCGAACACCGTGAGGTCGATGTTCGCGGCCTTCGCCTGGGCGTCGGCACCGGCACCCCACGCCGTGAAGTAGTCGCCGGCGCCGGACTGACGAACGAGCGCGACGTCGATCGGGTCGCCGTTCAACGGTGCCGGGCGGTCGGCCGTCGGCGCGGCCTGCGAGGCGGCGGGAGCCGATGCGGCGGGCTGGCCGGTGGACTGTTGGGCGCAGCCGGAGAGGACGAGGGCGGCGGCACCGGTCACGGCGGCGAGCGCGATGAGACGGCGGGAACGGTTGGACACGGTGGTCCCCTTCTGAGATGTGCGGATCGGGTGTGCACAAGCTGAGGCGGATGCCGGGGGGCACCGCGCGGATCGAGTGTGACAGCGGGCGGGCCCCGCATCCGAATGACGGTTGCGCATTGTTACGCGCGGCCTCGCTCGAATGGCTCGCCGATGGCCTGACGCGCGAGAATCGCTGTACGCGACCGCATCCCGAGGAGCCACCGTGACCCTGCTGACCGTCTGGAACGACACCGATCCGACCACCCCCGTGCTCGAGACCGTCGATGCGGAGGCGATCCGAGCCGAGCTCGCCACCCTCGGCGCACGCTTCTCTCGCTGGGAGGTCAAGGACTTCACGGACGACGCGACGCTCGAGGACGTGCTCGACCTGTACAAGGTCGAGGTCGACGAGGTGAAGAACCGCGAGGGCTACACGCTCGTCGACATCGTGGGACTCTCTCCCGCACAGGAGAACTACGACGAGGTGAAGGATGCCTCTCGTCAGCGCTTTCTTTCGGAGCACAAGCACGACGACGACGAAGACCGTTTCTTCGCTCGCGGTGCCGGTGTCTTCTACCTTCACGTGAACGAGAAGGTCTACGCGCTCTACTGCGAGGCGGGCGACCTCGTCTCGGTGCCGGCGAACACGACGCACTGGTTCGACATGGGCACGACGCCGGAGTTCACCAGCATCCGCTTCTTCCATGACGACGACGGCTGGGTCGGTCACTTCACCGGCAATCCGATCGCCGAGACGTTCGCGACGTTCGACCAGCTGTCGGCACGTCGCGCAGAGCTCCCCGCAGCCTGATCCGGGATATCCCTCACTTTTTTGTGACGTTTCGGCGCCGGGGTCCCTCTTACCTGTGAGGGCGGAACCCACGCCCCACGACGACGCCACCATGGCGCGTCGGACGAGACCACACAGTGAGGGACATCCCCATGGCTGAGAACAAGACCACCACCCCCGCCACCGCGACGCGCGTCGACCGTTCGGCATCCACCCGCAGCAGCGACGACCAGAAGGTCGCCGGCCGCATCACGATCACCGACGGCGTCGTCGCGAAGGTCGCCGGCATCGCCGCCCGCGAGGTCACCGGCGTGTACGCGCTCGGCGGCGGCGGAGCACGCGCGCTCGGGGCGATCCGTGATGCGGTGAACGCCACCGATCTGACGCAGGGCGTGAAGGTGGAGGTCGGCGAGACGCAGGCCGCCGCAGACCTGAAGGTCGTCGTCGAGTACCCGGCGCCGATCGGCCAGGTCGCCGACCAGGTCCGCGCATCCGTGGCCGGTGCGATCGAGCGCCTGACCGGCCTCGACGTCGTCGAGGTGAACGTCGAGATCCACGACGTCCACATCGCTGACGATGACGACGACCACGCTGAGCCCCGCGTCGCCTGACCATGCGCAACAAGATCCTCATCCTGGGCGCAATCGCCTTCGTCGCTTACGTCGTCGGCAGCCGGTCCGTCACGGTGAAGAAGTCCGAATCGGTGCCCCACCAGCTCGTGCGAATGCGCGACGAGCGGAGGACCAAGAAGGACCGCGAGAAGAAAGCGAAGAAGATCGCGGCCGACGTCAAGGGAATTGCTAAAGACGTCCGCAAGCGATTCAGCTAGTCCCGGCGTCCGTCACAGAACGACTCGGACACCACCATCACTAAGGAGTAATCATGGGCTTTTTCGGTTTCCTCATCCTCGGGCTTCTCGCTGGCGCCATCGCCAAGCTGATCCTCCCGGGCAAGCAGGGCGGCGGCTGGTTCGTCACGCTCCTCCTCGGAATTGTCGGCGCTCTCCTCGGCGGCTGGCTCGGTGGGCTGATCTTCAACGTCAACCTGAACGAGTTCTTCTCGCTGTCGACCTGGCTGCTGGCCATCGGCGGATCGATCATCGTTCTGCTGATCTACGGCGCACTGTTCGGCCGCAAGCGCTCGAAGAGCTGAGTTCCCTGAACAGCTGAGTACCCGAAAGGGTGCGGAGGACGGCCGACTCGCCGACTCCGCACCCTTTCGTCGTTCTCAGCCGTACGATGGCTCCCCGTGACAAGCCCCGATCTGCGCACTCTCCCCAAAGCCGAACTGCACCTGCACATCGAGGGGACATTAGAGCCCGAACTCGCGTTCACTCTCGCGGCGCGCAATGGCGTGACCCTGCCGTTCGCCGACGTGGATGACCTGCGACGTCGCTACGACTTCGAAGACCTGCAGTCGTTCCTCGACCTCTACTACGCGTGCATGGTGGTGCTGCGGACGGAGCAGGACTTCACCGATCTCGCGGTCGCCTACCTCGAGCGGGCTGCTACCGACGGCGTCCGCCACGTCGAGATGTTCTTCGACCCGCAGGTCCACGCGGCGAACGGCGTGCCGGTCGACGTCGTCATCGACGGGCTCCGCGCAGGGCTCGACGTCGGGAGGGAGCGATTCGGCATCACCGGGGGGCTGATCGTCTGCATCGTCCGCGACCACCCGGTCGCCTCCGCCGAGGCCCTCCTCGATGAGATCGCGCCGCGTGCGCACGAGCTGCTCGGGATCGGCCTGGACTCCGCAGAGGTCGGCTACCCGCCGTCGCTGTTCGAGGGCGTCTTCCGTCGGGCCGCCGAGCTGGGACTGCGTCGCGTCGCCCACGCAGGCGAGGAGGCACCCGCCGCGTACGTCTGGGAGGCCCTGCGGCTACTCGACGTCGAACGGGTGGACCACGGCATCCGTTCGGTCGACGACCCCGAATTGCTCGCGCATCTCGCCGAGCACCGAGTCGCGCTGACGGTGTGTCCCCTGTCGAACGTGCGCCTACGCGCCGTGCCCGAGCTGAGCGCCCACCCCCTGCGCGAGCTCGTCGACGCGGGTGTCGTCGTGACGATCAATTCCGACGACCCGTCGTACTTCGGCGGCTACATCGGCGACAACTACGCCGCCGCCGCCTCGCTCGGCTTCGACACGGCCGAACTGGCGCATCTCGCCGCGAACTCGATCGAGGCGTCCTTCGCGGATGCCGGGCGCAAGGCCGACCTCGTCGCAGAGATCCGGGCGTGGGCGGCGTCCGCCTGAGTTAGGCCTTCTCGGCCTTCGGCCACACGTACGGGAGATCGTCGGGGTCGTCGAAGCCCTGTGCGCGGTAGTACTCGAGGTCCTTGCGCAGAAGGTTCGAGCGGTGCGAGCGGTGGACGTCCTCGCGGCCGAACCACGGCGGCATCCTCACCGTCCCGGACCGGTACTCGGCACCGTCCTCGGGGATCTCGTCGAGTGTCGCGAGCGTGGAGGCGCGGGTCGTGTCGGCGAAACCGCGGCGGACCCATTCGTCGACCGTGAGGTCCTGGTAGACCATGAGCGCCGCGCGATGGCCGCGCCACATCGCGACTGCGGGATGGTGCCGCCAGCCGTAGTCCGGGATCGTGAGTGCGCGCATCACCTGCAGCGTCTCGACCCGCTGCTTGCCGAGCCGCTTCGTATCGAGCGCCGCCATGCCGCGCGCGAGGTCGCTGAACGGTACGAAGGTCTGCACGTCAACGCGCCTTCCGGATGCGGATCGGCCCCTTCGCCGTCGACGGGTCGACGACCTGCCCCCGCTGGGTGATCTCGACCTCGCCGATCGCGACCAGGCGGCGCGCCGCCCGGCGGGCGGGTTCCATCAGGTCGCGCCAGTCCTCGCCTCCCACAGCGCGCGCCGCCTCGGACGGGCAGATCGTGGCCGACGCCGCGCGTGCATCGAGTAGCTCTCGGATCGAGGCCGTGAGCTTCTCATCGACGGGACGGATGCCACGTTTCCGGCACGCGTCGGAGCAGTACTTCACGTCATCCCAGCTCTTCTCCCACTTCTTGCGCCACTGGATCTCACGTCCGCACGAGGCGCACGTCTTGGGTGCCGGGGTGGAAGCCATGCGGCGACGCTACGTCGCGCGGCCGACAAGGGCGAAGGGGTTGCGGTCACGCACGCTCATGCCCCCGGCTGACAGCGTGGGCACCACCACGTGCGACGGCGCTCGGGGTCGTTCGCGACCTCGTCGCGCACGAGGATCCGGGTGCCGCACCGCAGGCACGGGCGCCCGGCGCGACCGACGACCCAGTGCGATTCGCCCTTCCGCGTCGAGCCGGTGGTCACCTGGTACATGCCGGGCACGGTGGCCGAAATCCGCAGCATCCGGGCTGCTCGTTCGACGAGCGGCTCGAGGTCGGCTGAGGCGATCGGCGCGAACGGATGCACACCCGAGAGGAACGCGGTCTCGTTGACCCACAGGTTGCCGAGTCCGGCGAGGTTCCGCTGGTCGAGGAGTGCCGCGACCAAAGGCCGCTCGGGCTGCAACGACAGCCGACGCACCGCCTCGGCGGCATCCCAGTCGTTCCGCAGCGGATCGGGACCGAGGTACCCGAGCAGCGCACCCTCGTCAGCCGTCGCGACGAGCTCGACCACCGGCAGGTCGACCCCCCACAGCGTCGACCCGTCGTCGAGCCGCATCCGCACGCGAACCCGGTGATCTTCGCGGGACGGGATGCGGCGGCCCGGCCGCGTCACCGTCCAACTCCCCTGCATGCGCAGGTGCGTGTGCAGCGTCTGCCCGGTGTCGAAGCGGGTCAGCACGTGCTTGCCATGCGTGTCGTACTCGACGATGCGCAGGCCCGCGAGCGGAGTTCCCGCCGCCGCACCGGAGCGCAGTTCACCCGCGACGACGCTGTGACCGACGGATGCCGCGGCCAGCCGCTCCCGCAACCGGTACACGCTGTCGCCCTCCGGCATCCGTCCCCCTCCTGCGCGCCGAATCTCCGCCTATCGTCCGGCATTCCGGCACGGCTGGTCGCGTGCGCACCCCACCGGAGGGAAACGACAGCGGACCGTTCTCCGGAGGATCGGGGCACAGGAGCCCTCCGACCGCCGTGAAGCCCCCATCCATCCGGAGAACGGAACCCTGCCGGACGCTGCCTCGGCGATCTGCGCGGTCAGCCCGCGGCGCGCAGCCAGACCGTCGTCGCCCCGGGCAGCCGGCCGCCGTCCAGATCTGCGCTCGCGAGCAGCACCTCACCCGCCGGCAGGGCCACCGGCTCGTCGCCGAAGTTGATCACGACGGTCCAGCCGTTCGGGCGAGCGAACGTGAGCACGTCGGCGCGCCCCGTCTCGAGCCAGGTCAGCTCCTCCGCGGCCTGCAGCTCGTGTCGCAGTTCCAGCGCGCGGCGGTAGAGGTTCAGCGTCGACGTGGGATCGTCCTCCTGCGCCTCGACCGACATCTCGCCGAACCACGCCGGCTGCGGCAGGTGCGCTCCTCCCGAGCCGAAGCCGAACGACGATCCGGACTCAGACCAGGGAATCGGCACTCGGCATCCGTCCCGTCCGATGTCCTCGCCAGGGCTGCGGAAGAACGTCGGGTCCTGGCGGTCGCCTTCCGGGATGTCCCCGACCTCCTGCAAGCCGAGCTCCTCGCCCTGATAGATGTACGCCGATCCCGGCAGCCCGAGGACGAACAGGCTCGCGGCTCGGGCGCCGCGGAGTCCCGCTTCGGCGTCCACCGCCTGCTGGGCACCGCCCGAGAGCAGCCATTCGTTGCCGTGCTTGCGGGTGGGGCGGCCCGAGGCATCGCGATCCGGATGCGGCAGCCCGTAGCGCGTAGCGTGACGCACGACGTCATGATTCGACAGCACCCACGTGGTCGAGGATCCGGACGAGGCGGCGAGCGCGAGGTTGTCGGACACGACCCGCCGGAACTGACCCGCGTCGAAGTCCGCCTCGAGCAGGTCGAAGTTGAACGCCTGCCCGAGGCTCTCGGCGCTCGCGTACAGCGGGATGCGGGACGGGTCGACCCACGCCTCGGCAACGGCGGTGCGTGGCGGGTCGTAAGAGTTGAACACCTGCCGCCACTCCGCATACACCTCGTGCACGTCGTCGCGGTCGATCATCGGATGCTGCCCGTCGTGCGGTATCGCGTCGAGCTCGGCCTGGGTGGGAAGCTCCTCGGGCAGGTCTTTCGTCAGCATGTGGGCGACGTCGATGCGGAACCCGTCGACGCCGCGATCCGACCAGAAGCGCAGCGTCCGCACGAAGTCGGCGCGCACCTCGGGGTTCGACCAGTCGAGGTCGGGCTGCTCGACGGCGAAGTTGTGGAAGTACCACTGCCCGTCGCCGACCGGCTCCCACGCCGGCCCGCCGAACACGGACTGCCAGTCCGCGGGCGGTTCCTCGCCCTTCTCGCCCTTGCCGTCGCGGAAGATGTAGCGCGCGCGTGCCGCCGACCCGCGTTCGGACGCCAGCGCCTCCTGGAACCACGCGTGCCGGTCGGACGTGTGGTTCGGGACGATGTCGATGACCACCTTGATCCCCGCCTCGTGGAGCGCGGCGATGAGCGCGTCCGCGTCGTCGAGCGTGCCGAGCCGCGGGTCGACGTCGCGGTAGTCCGCCACGTCGTACCCGCCGTCGGCGAGCTCCGACGGGTAGAACGGGCTCAGCCAGATCGCGTCGACGCCGAGCTCCTTGAGATACGGCACCCGAGAGCGGATGCCTCGCAGGTCGCCGATGCCGTCACCGTCGGCGTCCGCGAAGCTGCGCGGATACACCTGGTAGACGACAGCCTGGCGCCACCATTCGGGAAGCTCGGCGTCGGTGAGGTCGGCGGTCTCGGGCGCGGTCTGCACGTCGGAGGTCACGGTGTCCTTTCGGGTTCGGTGGTCGGTCAGCCCTTGACGGCGCCCTGCGTCACGCCCTCCATCACCCAGCGCTGGGTGAAGAGATAGGCGAGGATCGCGGGGGCCATGGCCATGAGGTACGACGCGAAGGCGACGTTGTAGTTGTTGCTGAATTGCGTCTGGAAGAGGTTCTGCCGCACCGGGAGTGTCTGCATCGACGGGTCGGAGATGATCAGCGACGGCAGCATGAAGTCGTTCCAGGCGTAGAGGAAGGCGAAGATTCCGACCGTCGCGCTCATGGGAGCGAGCAACGGGAAGATCAGCTTCCAGAACGTCTGCCAGGTCGACGCGCCGTCGATGCGCGCGCTCTCCTCGAGCTCGATCGGTATCGACCGGAGGAAGGCGGTGAACAGCAGCACGCTGAAGCTCAGCTGGAACATCGTGGCCAGCAGGATGACACCGAACGGGTTGTCGAGTCCGAGGCGTCCGGTCAGCTGGATCTGCGGCAGCGCGACGACGGGGAACGGGATGAACATCGCCGCGAGCAGGTAGAAGAACGAGTACCGGAAGAGCTTGCGATCCCAGTTGCGGACGATCGCGTAGGAGGCGAACGCGGCAAGGATGATCGTCGCGATCACGGTGCCGGCCGTCACGAGGAACGAAATGCCCGCGCCGACCGGGAACTGCGTGAGGTTCCACGCCTGGACGAACCCGTCGAAGCTGATGGGCGCCGGCAGCGAGAACGCATTGCCGTCGACGGCCTGCCCCGTCGTCTTCAGGGCCATCGAGATGGTGACGTACAGCGGCAGGAGGACGGTGATGGAGCAGAGGAACAGGATGACGGTGCTCGACCAGTTGAACCGTTCGACCATCCTGCGGCGAGGCGGCTTCGTGGGTCGGTCGGGCGCTGTGACGGCGTCGGCCTGCTCGAACGCGAGCGCGGGCTGAGTGGTGGACATCAGAACCGGTTCCTTCCCCGCGTGAGCGAGAGCTGGAGGAGCGAGATGAGAACGGCCACGATGAAGAAGATCGTCGCGTTGGCCATCTGGTAGGCGTAGTCGCCGCCGTTGAAGCCCGCGATGATCGTCATCGCGACGCTGCGGGTGGCGGTGCCAGGTCCGCCGCCGGTGAGGCCGACGATGATGTCGTACGCGTTGAGGAACCCCTTGAAGCCGAGGATCACGTTGATGACGACGTAGCCCGCGACCAGCGGCAGGGTGATCCGGAACAGCTGCTGACGCTTCGATGCGCCGTCGATGTCGGCCGCCTCGTACACATCGCCCGGCACCGACAGGAGCCCCGCGATGTAGATGAGGAGGGTCCCCGGGACCGCCTGCCATGCGGTGACGATGACGATGGCGACCCACGCGAGATCCGGGTTGGCGAGGAGGCTTTCCTGCAGCCACGGGATGCCGAGGGTCGACCCCGCCGACGGCAGCGAGTTCGAGAACAGGAAGTTGAAGACGTAGGCGATGATGATGCCCGAGATGACCATCGGGATCACGAAGATCGTCCGGAGGCCCGTCTTGAAGCGGACGCGGGAGGTCAGTCCGACCGCGAGCAGGAATGCCGCGATGTTCACCACGATGACGGTCGCGATCGCGAAGCCCGCGGTGAACAGGTAGCTCTGCAGGATCGCCGGGTCGCTGAAGAGGGCGATGTAGTTGGTGAATCCGATGAAGTTCCACTCCCCCAGCCCGATCGAGTCGGTGAGGCTGAAGAAGATGCCGATGAGTCCGGGGACGGTGATCGCCAGCGTGAAGAGCAGGACGGTCGGCAGCAGGAACAGGTAGTAGATCGGTTCGACGCGCTTCCTACTGCGCCGGGCCTTTCGATCCCCTGCGGTGAGGAGCGTCGTCGTCGCGCCGGTGGTGGTGGTCATCGCGTTGCCTCCTCGGCCTCGTCGGTGAGGACGGGCTGACGGAACGCGAGTCGCGACCAATCACTGTCCATGGTGGCGAACGTCCGAGCGGGGTCCTGGCCGAAGAGCATGGCCTGCGCGTGGGCGAACACCGGGATGGTCTTCGGGACGAGGACCGACGGTCCCTGATAGATCCGACCCTCGTCGTAATAGGACTGCATGCCCTCGATGCGGGGGTCCTGGGGCGGCGGGGCATCCTTCGTCGGCGAGAAACCGAGCTGCGAGTCGTTGTAGGCCTCGATGATGTCGGGCTGGTACAGGTACTCGAGGAAGTCCCGGGCGGCATCCTTCTTGGTGGAGGCGTCGGGGATCATGGCCGCGAGATCCATGTTCACGCGGATCGCGAGGTCGTCGGGGTCGTCGGTCATCGGGAGCGGGAAGGTGCCGAGCGGCGCATCGGGCGCGGTCTTGGCGATCTCACTGAACGCCCACGGTCCCTGCAGATACATCGCGGCCTCGCCGTTGCCGAAGTCGAGGTTGCCGTCGCCGTAGGCGCGACTGTCGGCGTCGTCGTTCGTGTACTCCGTCGCGAGCGTCAGCACCTTCTCGACCGGCGGGGTGAAGTCCTTCTCGAAGGAGACGGCCGACGATCCGTCGACCTCCGCCCCCTCGCCCGCCAGCTGGTCGAAGAAGTCGATGACGTCGAGAGAGCCGCCGATTGCGTAGTCGTACCAGCCCTGCGCGACCGTCCAGTCGTCCTTGAACGTGCCGTAGAACGGGGTGACGCCGGCTCCCTTCAGCGCGTCGCAGACGGCGATGAGCTCGTCCCACGTCGTCGGGATCTCCAGACCGTTCTCCTCGAAGATCTTCGTGTTGTAGATCACGGAGGACGCCATCACGGAGTACGGCAGGGCGCTCGTGCGCCCCTCGCAGGTGCCGTACTGCTCCATCAGCGGCTGCAGGTCTTCGCGCACCGTGCCGGCGGCATCCGTCCCGCCGAGGTCGCTGAGCGCGCAGCGCTGCACGAAACGGGCGACCTCGTAGTTGTAGTTGGCAAGCATGATGTCGGGCGGGTTGCCGCGGACGAAGCTGGCCGAGACGACGTCGACACCGGAGGTGTCCATCTCGACGGTGACGTCGTCCTGCGACGCGTTGTAGGTCTGCACGACGTCCTGCATGAACGGCAGCGCCTCCCGCTTGCTGAAGGTGAAGCGCAGGGTCTCGCGACCGTCGGCCGAGCAGCCGGCGAGCAGCGCGCCGCCCAGTGCGGTGACGGCGAGCACGGCGGCGATTCGCCGTGCTCGGGAATGGGTCGATGACATGTGTATCCGATCGCGTCGTTGCGGACGAAAGATCCCTCACCGTTCGACCCGGCGATTATATTTAGTCGCCAAATCAATACGATGCAGGCAATATTGCAGGGCAGATCCTGAAAGGTCAAGACCCCGATGTCGACACTCGCCTCTCCCCCGACTCGCCCGGCGAGTCAGGACGCCGTGCTCGCCTTCGCGTGGGAGACAGTCGAGTTCACCGCGACGGACGCGATGGAGTCCACGGGGTTGACGCGGTCGACGACCATCGAAGCGACCGCAGCCCTCGTCACCCGCGGGCTGCTGGCCGAGCTGCCGAATGCGCGCCTGGCCGGGGATTACCGTAAAGGACGCCCGGCACGTCGATTCGCGCTGCGCGACGATGCCGCCGTCGTCGTCGGCGTCGATGCCGGCCACGAGCACGTGTCGGTATGGGTCGCCGACCTGCGCGGAAAGCCGATGGCGGATGCCGATGCCCGCCTCGTCCTGGATCGTGACGACGCGGCGGCCCGTGCCCGCGTCGTCGGTGACACGGTCGACCGCGCCCTGACCGCCGCGGGTCGGTCACGCGCGGACGTGCTCGCCGTGTGCGCCGGCGTGCCCGCGCCGGTCGACCGCACCGGACGATCGCCGCGGCATCCCACCCGCTTCTGGGAGCGGATGAACCCCGACCTCGTCGACGTCCTCTCGTGGGCGCCGATCGTGCGCATCGAGAACGACGCGTCGCTCGCAGCGGTCGCCGAGGGGTCGGTCGGGGCCGCGAGAGGATGCCAGGACTACATCGCCCTCCTGGCCGGATCTCGCCTGGGCGCCGGTGTCGTCGTCGATGGGCATCTGCTGCGCGGCCATCACGGCGGGGTCGGCGAGATGGTCGCGTTCGACCACGTCGACGGCGTCCGCGGCGCCGAGGGGCTCGGATCGCGTGTGGCGTCGTGGGCCGCCGAGCTCGCGCGGTCGGGCGAGGCGACGGCCGGATTCCGGGATCTCGCGCCCGAGTCCCTTGACGCCCGGACGGTCCTCGCGATGGCTGCCCGCGACGACGCCGATGCGCTGCGGATCGTCGATCGGGTGGGCTTGGCGCTCGCCCGCATCGTGAGCGTCCTGGGGAGCATGTTCGACCCGGAACGCGTCGTCGTCTCAGGCGCCATCGCCGACGGCGTGCACGAGGTCGTCGCCGCCGCACGTCGATCGCTGCCGACGGATCTCGACCTGCCCGCGCCGGAGCTCGTCGCCTCGACCCTGGGCGGCGACGTCGTCGTGACAGGGGCGGTCGCCGCGGCCGTGGCCTCGGCGCGTGAGAGCGCGCTCGACGTGTGGGGCGCCGCCGCGGGGTGAGGCGCCGCCCGTCTCAGCGCACCTCGCGGCGCGGGTCCTGACGGGCGCGGGAATAGGCGCGCCAGAGGATGCGGGCGTGCCGTTCCTTCGCACGTTCAACGCCGGCCTCGTCGCGGCGCGCGGCGGACCACCACTCGGCAGCGCGTTCGCGCATCGCGCTCCAGACCACGCCGATCCCCGCGTGCGGCGGCGGCGGGACGGCGGCCTTCTCGGCCGGCATCCGCCCCTTCGGCCGCAACGTGTCATTCGCGTGCCCCACGATGAGTTCGGCCGCCCCGACGGCGTGCGCGTTGATGATCGAATGCGCCGCGCCGCGGATCTCCCACCGACGCGCCTCCTGCGCGGCGGCGACCAGCCGCGAGTGGAACCGGCGCGGCGACGTCGCGTCGTACTCACCGCGGATGAACAGGACGGATGCCTCGACCCGAGGCATCCGCTCGACCAACCGATACCGGAGCATGTGCGGCAGGACCTGCACGAAGTAGACGAATCCGCAGAGGACGTAGGCCGAGAGAGCCGTCATCGCGAGGTGGAACGTCTCGCGCGTTGCGGACTGCGCGAAGCGCAGCGCGACGATCGGGAGCGACGACTCCTGGTCGTTGACGACGGGGCTCACCAGCACGGCGTGACGCAGCTGCGGCCGCCGGATCAGGACCTCGGTGACGACCTGCGTGCCCATCGAGTGCCCGATGACCACCGGGTCCTCGAGGTTGTAGTGGTCGAGGACCTCTTCGACGCGGTCCGCGAAGAACTCGGCCGTGGGCTGGTCACCGGGCCGCGGCATCCCTGCGAAGCCGGGCAGGTCGAGGGCGAACACGTCGCCGTGCTCGGCGAGCGAAGGCGCGAGGAACTCGAAATACGTCGCTGCGACGCCGACGCCGGCCACCAGGACGAACGGCCTGCCGCCCTCGCCGGCCGTCGTCTCGACGCGCGTGACGCGGGTGCGACGGTTGCCGTGGCCGACGTGCTCGACGTCCACGTCGGGGGCGTCCTCGGTCGCGGGCATGCGACCAGGATGCCAGGTCTCGAAGCTCCGCTAGCGCGCTCGCCCGCCTGACACAAGCGGTGGGAACCGTCCGACCCCCTACTTACGCTGACCCCATGCTGCGACACCTCGTCATCGTGCTGGGCGATCAGCTCGATCATGAGTCGAGCGCATTCGACGACTTCGACCCGGATCAGGACACCGTCTGGATGGCCGAGGTCGCCGGGGAGTCCGAGCACGTCTGGAGCACGAAGCAGCGGACCGCCGTGTTCCTCGCCGCCATGCGCCATTTCGCCGCGGAGCTGACGGATGCCGGGCGTCGCCTCCACTACGCGAAGCTCGACGCCCGGTCGACGAAGGACTCGCTGGCCGACCAGCTCACGATCGACGTGACGAAGCTGAAGCCCGAGGGACTCGTCGTGACGGAGCCCGGCGAGTGGCGGGTGCGCGAAGCGCTGCGCGAGGTGGCCGAGCACAGCGGCATCCCGTTGGACATCCGTGAGGACCGCCACTTCTTCAGCACCGTCGCCGAGTTCGCCGCGCACGCCGAGAGCCGGAAGTCGCTGCGCATGGAGTACTTCTACCGCGAGATGCGCAAGAAGCACGACGTGCTGATGACGACCCGCGGGCAGCCGGTCGGCGGCTCGTGGAACTACGACGCCGACAACCGCAAGGCGTTCCCGAAGCAGGGTCCGGGGCTCGTTCCCCCGCGCGCCCGGTTCGAACCCGACGAGACCACCCTTGAGGTCATCGGCCTCGTCGAGAAGACTTTCGGAGACCACCCCGGCTCGCTCGACTCGTTCGCGTGGCCGGTCACCCGTGCGCAGGCTCTCGAGGCGCTCGACCTCTTCATCGAGGAACGGTTGCCGGGCTTCGGCGAAACGCAGGATGCGATGTGGCCGGGCGAGCCGTGGCTCTGGCACGCGCACCTATCGTCGTCGATGAACCTCAAAATGCTGACTCCGCGCGAGGTCGTCGCCGCGGCCGAGGCGGCCTATCGCGACAAGAAGGCGCCGTTGCCTGCGGTCGAGGGGTTCATCCGGCAGATCCTCGGGTGGCGTGAGTACGTGCGGGGCACCTACTGGACGCAGATGCCCGGCTACCTCGAGCGGAACGCCTTCGAGGCGTTCGAACCGCTCCCGGACTTCTACTGGACCGGCGACACCGCGATGGCGTGCCTACAGGACGCCATCGGCACGACGCTCGAGAACGGGTACGCGCACCACATCCAGCGGCTCATGGTCACGGGCCTTTACGCGATGCTGCTCGGCGTCCACCCGAAGGAGGTCCACGCCTGGTACCTCGCGGTCTACGTCGACGCGGTCGAGTGGGCGGAACTCCCGAACACGCTCGGGATGAGCCAGTACGCCGACGGCGGGCTGATGGGCAGCAAGCCGTATGCCGCGACCGGCAAGTACATCGATCGCATGAGCCCGTACTGCAAGACGTGCCCGTTCGACCCCGCGAAACGGATCGGCGAAGACGCCTGCCCCTTCACCACCCTGTACTGGGACTACCTCATCCGGCACGAGGAGCCCCTCGCCGCCAACCACCGCATGTCGCTGCAGGTGAAGAACGTGTCGCGCCTGGACGACGACGAGATCACCGGCATCCGCGAGCGCGCCGACGCGATCCGCCGCGGCGACATCCCGGTTCCGCACACCTGAGCAAGGAGAACACCATGACCTCGACCGACATCGCCCTCGTGACCGGCGCCCGAGGCGGTGTGGGGAGCGCCCTCGTCGCACGGCTGCGGGCGCGCGGACTGCGCGTCGCCGCCGTGGGACGGGATGCCGCATCCCTCGCCTCCGTCGATGCGGACGCGCACATCGAAGCCGACGTGACGACGCCCGAGGGTGCCGCCGCCGCACTCGATGGCTGCCGGGCCGAGCTGGGTGACGCACCGGCGTGGCTCGCGCACGCGGTCGGCAGCACACTCATCACCCCGCTGCACCGGACGAAGGTCGACGCCGCGCGTGACATCCTCCGCGTGAACCTCGAGAGCAGCATCTGGATCCTGCAGGCGTGGCTCGAGGCCACCGGCAAGGAGCCCGGGGCTGCCGTGTTCGCGAGTTCGGTCGTCGCGCGGATCGGCGTCGCGAACCACGAGGCGATCGCCGCCGCGAAGGGCGGCGTCGAGGCTCTCGTGCGGAGTGCGGCCGCCACGTATGCGGCACGCGGCATCCGGGTCAACGCGGTCGCTCCGGGAATGACCGAGACCCCGATGACCGCCGGCATGCTGAGCGTGCCGATGCAGCGGGAGGGCGCCGAGAAGCAGTACCCACTCGGTGGTGTGCAGACTGCCGACGATGTCGCGGCCGTCATGGACTGGCTGCTGTCGACGGATGCCGGTCGCATCACCGGTCAGGTGATCCCGGTCGACGGCGGCTTCACGACAGTGCGCCCGCTCGTGAAGTGACAGGCCGTCAGCTCGCTCGGGTGACGATGTCTATCTGTCGGACGTCGGGCAGGCGGGCATAGCAGCTCGGTCAACGTATGCCATTGTCATCCACAGGGATATCGTTCCGAAGGGGGAACAATGGGGGCAGGAACTCTGACCGCGGCCTACGCATTCGAAGTCTCGCCACGGCAGGAGGCTGGATTCGTCGGTGGTGCTATCGCTTTAGGCGCAGGCCTTCAGACCGCACTAGACCGTACATTTGATCGGTCAAGACTCGGAAGCGCTCCGTCGGTAAACCTCCTTGTGGATGAGAACTCTCCCGGTCGAGACCATCCTGTGAGGGACGTTGCGCTATCGGTGGCATTCACCGCAGGCGACCAGTCCGCCGCTGTCGAATCCCTCGCGAATCGCCTGGGGCAGTCGATGGATAACCGCTCCAAAGCATCGCTACTGATGGCTACTCTTCACCAAACCGCGTCGACGTCCACCCGGCGACTGATCTTGTGGACTTTCCCCCAACAAGAGGTTTTCAACCTCCGCCTGGCTGGAGGTCATGCCCGGCTAGAGCTTCTGGACGCATTCAATCGTGAGTCGAGCCTGCGGAAAGCTGCAATGTTGGAAGGCCCAAATCAGGCAACAGGGATGCTGACCGCTCGGGTCCTCGATCTACAGTCGACGGCTACCGAACGTGCGGTCGCCGACCTCTGGATAGTCAAGTTTCTGCAAGCACGGTTGCAGATGAGCGATACCGAGGGAACCATGCTCCTGGCTCGGTCCTTGAGGGCCGCCCACTCGCGGACTAAGGACGACTCCGTTTTGCAAGAGCAGATCAACGCAGCCATCGGAGCCCTCCGGACTTCGAACCAGCCCCGGTGGTCAATCGATTCGGTGGCTCAGACCTTCCTTTCCGGCGCTGCGGCAGAGTCCTTCCTGTCTCATTCCCGCCCAGAGGAGCGCGGCGCCGCCTTCGCACTGGATCTCGAGAGATTTGATCATCTGATCCAGTACAAGCGGTTCCGTCTCCGAAACGGGATCATCGTGTCGGCACCCTTTGTTGAAATAGGTGACGCAGGCGGAGTGACAATCTTCGAAGACGCCGACGGACGGCGCCTTCAGGCGGAAGGTGTCATCGAGGAAGAAGAGGTGAGGACGCGTGGATGACGTGCAAAGGGAGTACGAACGCCGTCTACCACTCCTCGAAAGCTTGGCGCAGGAGCTTGAGATCAGGACCCGCGATGCGCTCGACGGAGTCGCGCATATCGATCGAATTTCGTTTCGCGTCAAGGGTTCCAGGTCGTTTGCAGTCAAGGCAACGAAGCCGCACGCGACGGAAGTCATGACCCCCAAGTACAGCGACCCGTTCAGCCAGCTAGAGGATCAGGTAGCCGGTCGTGTCATCACGTTTTTTCGTCACGACATTTCCGTAGTTCGAGAACAGCTCACGTCCTGGTTCGGAGCAGTGGAGCATCAGACCAAAGAACCGGCGGGGCCAGCTGAGTTTGGGTACGAGTCAGACCACTTTATTTTCGTGATACCGGAACACTACAAACCTAAAGGGTGGCACGAGCTCGACCCGATGCCGACAACGTTCGAGTTCCAGGTACGGACGATATTCATGCATGCTTGGGCGGAACCTCAACACGACCTTGGGTACAAGGCGGACCTCGACCCAGACACTCGTCGCGAGTTGGCGTGGGTCGCGGCCTCATCCTGGGGAGCTGACAGGATAATGAGTGACATCGCCAAGAGAATCAGTGGTTCCGCGTGAAGACGACTTGACCCCAGATACTCGATATCGCCCGACCCGTCCGTCACAAGCTCAGCTCGCTCGGGTGACGATGTAGACGTCGTCCTCGTTCCGCGTGACGGCGACGGTGGCCGTGTCCGTCTTCTCGTACACCGGCCACGGCCCCTCCGAGGAGCAGAGGTCGACGCGTTCGCGTCGGAACTCGGCCGCGTTGACACCGTTCGCCGTCACGGCGACGAGCGCCTGCGCGTCGTCGCGTTTCGACAGATCGGGGAGGTCCTTCGCCGAGACGCCGAGGCGGGTCGCGACGTCGGCCGGCAGCTCGTAGGGGCACACGATCGTGAACCGCTTCGCGGCCGCATCGTCGACCAGGTCGGCGACCGGCACGGACGAGCCTTCGGTCACTGCCTTCACGACGTGGTCTTCGACGTCACTGCTCCCCGACGCGCAGGCGGTCGTGAGCCCGGCGGCGACGAGGACGAGGGACAGGGCGGCGAGTGTGCGCTTCATGCCTCCTGTCTACGCAGTCGTCGCGCGCAGGGCGTCGGCCTGGAGAGGCATCCGTGTCAGCCGAGAGGATGATGCCGGATCAGGAGCTTTCGAGCATCCGCTTCGCTCGGGCGAGCGACGTCGACAGCGTCGAGCGAATCGAGTCGGCGATCATCGGCTCCGCGAGGCGCATGATCCCGGTCGGCTCGGCGTCGATGCGCACGGCGACGACGGTCGCGCCATTCGCGTCGGCGAACTGCAGGTCGGAGGTCGTGGCCATGATCCCGCTCGTGCTGGTCACCGCCATCCGCGCACCGAGGTCGTAGGCCGTGACACGCCAGTCAAAGTCGACCTCGCGGCCGACCGCCCGCATCCGCGTGTGGAGAGTCGACCCGACGCCGACGGGCGGCGGTGAGGTGAGCTCCTCGGAGATGACGGATTCGTCCCAGCGGGCGCGGCCCTCGGTGAAGAAGTCGAACACCTCGGTCACCGGGCGGTCGATGGTGACGGACTCGATGACGGTGAACATCCCCTCACCCTAGGTGCCGGATGCGACGCGCGGGCCGGCCGTATGGGTTCCGTTCGGACCTGTTCCGCGGGCCTCGGCCAGCGCTTAGGACTGTGCTCATGACGTTGACCACGGTCCTCCCCTCGCTGCGACGCAGCATCCCCGATCCGATCGAACGGCGGGCATGGCCCGAGCACACCGTCGCGGAGGTGCGCGATGTGTCCGTGGCGGGTGTGTCGCTGACGCGCCTGGCCGAGCTCGAAGGGACGCCGTGCGTGATGACCGGCGACCTCGCCCACCCGCACACGCAGGATGCCCGTCGCCGCGGCATCGGCATGGACGTCACCGTCCTCGTCTTCCGCGTGACGCTGCGCGTCGACTCGCAGGACGCGCGCCGTCTGGCGCTCGTCGACTGCACCACCCACGACCTCCCGATCCAGTGGGAGCACTGCCGCCTCATCGGTCGCGCGTCCACCGCGAAGCAGGCGATGTTCGACATCGTCCCCGGCGATGTCGGCGCGCCCACCTGGCCCTATATGCAGGCGATCCTGCCCGCCGACCTCGTCGAGGGCGACCTGCTCGCGGTGCCGTGCACCGGCGCGCTCGCGCTGCGCGACGTGAAGCCCCGTCGCGTCTCGCCGGATGCCGACATCCCGACGGTCGTGCGCTGATGAGCGCTCTGCACACGATCATCGCCGCCGCGCGGCAGCACTCGCGGACCACGCCCGCACGACCGCCTCTGCTCCCCGCAGGCACGCGATTCGAGGAACGCGACATCCGCATCGGCGGACGTTCGCTACGGGAGCTGGCTCAGACGAGGACGACTCCCTGCGTCCTGATCGCGCCGGCCGAACGCAGCGACCGTGAGCGTTTCGTCAGCGTCGTGGTGACCACGGTCACGGGCCGGGAGGAGCCGGGGCCGTCATGCCGCACGGTCCACCTGTCGGTCGACAGCGACCTCGACGACGTCGCCGACCAGGTCACGCTCGTGCTCCTCCTGGGCGGCGCGACGGATCGCAGTCTGGTGTCGAGCGTCGTCGTGGGGTCGGGCTCGTCGCACCGGAAGGTGTCCGCGCTGCTGCCGGCGATCACGTCGCCCGGCGACCGGATCGTGCTCTTCTGCGAAGGGACCGTCGCCCGCTCCCAGCTGGTCGCGCCCGCCGTCGACAGCGAATCCGACGAGGACTGGACGGGGCGATGCGGCAAGTAGACCCGACCGGCATCCGCATCCGGCTGTTCCGCTCCGACCGCCCGCACTGGGGCCACGTGTGGCGCGGTGTCGCCCGTCACGGCATCGTGACCGACCGCATCGTCGTGTACTCGCCGCTGTCCTCGGACGCTGAGCGCACGTTCGCGCTGGCGGCATCCACCTTCTGGAAGGTCGCCGTCTGCGCCGGTTTCGTCCTCTGGATGGCCCTCGTCGGGATGGGCGCTCCGACGGTACCGACGCTGCTGCTGATGACCGCGGCGATCGTCGGACCGGGGGTGTTCCTGTCGTATCGGGGCCGAGCCGCGGCTCGCGACGCGCACTCCGTCCGGTGCACGTTCTTTGCCGGAGAGGTCTCGCCGTCGGCGTTGGATGTGGCCCACCGCATCCAACAGCAGGCCGACGAGCTCGACCATGCGGAGCAGGACCTCGTGCGAGGCCGGATCACCCGCGAGGAGTTCGACCTCGTGTGGCTGCACGCCTACGAAGCGACGGCGAGTCGGCGGCGCGAGTTGTGACTCTCACCAATCGGCGCCGAAATCAAGCGGTTGAGTGGAATCGTCGCGAGTCAGATCCTGGGGTTCCCACGAACTGAGGAGTGTGCCATGGGTCTCGACGACAAGATCAAGAACGCTGCGCAGGACATCGCCGGCAAGGCGAAGGAAGCCCTGGGCGAGCACCGCAATGACGAGGACCTTCGCCGCGAGGGCGAAGCCGACCAGCGCGAAGCGAACCTCAAGAAGGCCGGCGAGAACGTCAAGGACGCGTTCAAGTAAGCCAGTTGGACTGAATGTGAAGGGCCCCGCCGGTCAGCCGGTGGGGCCCTTCCTTCGTGTGCGTCACCCCGGACGGCGCGCTGTGGGCTGTGCACGGATGCAATGGATGCCGCTCGACGCGCCGCGCCGCGGCATCCATCACCGGCGTGTCGGCCCCGATCTATTGCATCCGCCACCGCGGGCGGCCGGGGGCGGGCGAGCGGCGGGCACAGCCGAGTCCGTCGATAGGGTCGCATCATGCGCGAACCGACCCCGCGGCCACCCGACAACGGGCGGCGAACCGAGGTCCTGCGCATCCCCGCGTTCCGGCTCTTCTGGACCGCGATGACGATCCGCGCGTTCGGGTCGTCCATCGCGAACGTCGCGTTCCAGGTGCTGATCGTCACGGTGGTGGCGGCGACGCCGTTCCAGATCGGCATCCTGAGCGCACTCGGCGTCGCGCCGTACCTCTTCCTCGGTTTCATCATCGGCGCGCTGATGGACCGCTGGAATCGACAGCGCACGCTGGTGCTCACGAGCATCGGGCGCGCGGTCGTCCTCGCGGCGGTCCCGATCCTCCTCCTGCTCGACCTGCTCGAGTTCTGGTCTCTCGCCGTCATCATGCTCACGCTCGGAGTGCTGACGCTGTTCGCGCATTCGGCGGAGCAGCCGTTCGTGCCGCAGATCGTCCCCCGGTCGTCCCTCGTGTCGGCGAACGCGAGACTCGGCCAGAGCGAGACCGTGGCGGGAACGGCCGGTCCGGCAGCGGGTGGCGCTCTCCTGACCTTGATCGGCGCGCCCCTCATCTTCGTCTTCGAGGCCGTCATCCATGCGGTCTCCGCGATTCTCCAGTCCCGCATCCGCGTCACCGAATCCGCGCCTGCTCCGCGCGCGGCAGGACGACACATCGGGCATGACATCGCCGAGGGCATGCGCTTCACGTACCGGCACAAGACGCTCCGCCCGCTGGCGCTCTCCGTGCACGTGTGGTTCCTCGGCAACAGCATCGTCGCGACCGTCTTCGCCGTCTTCGCCCTCCGAGAACTGGGGATGCCGGCCTGGGCCTACGGCATCGCGGTTGCCTTCGGCGGGGTGGGCGGCTTCCTCGGTGCAATCATCGCCCCCGCCGTCGGCGAGCGGATCGGCGCGGGGCGCGCGATCCTCATCGGCCGGAGCCTGACCGTCGTGCCGTGGCTGCTCCTGGCTGTCGCGCCGCTCAGCAACGCGACGAACATCGTCCTGCTGGTCGTGGTCGTCTCGATCGCGCAGTTCCTCTTCGGCCTCGCCATGGGAATCGAGGACGCGAACGAGATCTCGTATCGCCAGGCGATCGCGCCCGACGCGATCCAGGGCCGGATGAATGCCACCATCCGCACGACGAACCGCATCGTCTTCTTCTTCGGCGCCCTCGGCGCGGGGGTGCTCGCCACCTGGCTCGGTTACAGCGTGAGCCTCGGAATCGCCGCGGCCGTCTTCGCTGTCGCCGCGCTGGTGATCGTATTCTCGCCGCTGCGCAATGCGCGGCACGGCGAGGCCGGGATCTAGCCGGCGGATTCTCCGGCGCCCAGGTCGCGCAGATAGGCGGCGTTGCCGCGGATCGCCGGCTTGTAGCGCTCGAGCTCGGGAGAGTCGACGTGGGTGGCGATCACGTCGAGGAGCGATCCGAGCGCGGCGTGGACGTACCCCGCCGCGTGCAACGTGATCGCCTCGAAAACGGCGAGGGATGCGGCATCCGGGAACTGGTCCCGTGCCGTGGCGAAAAGCGCGATCGACTCGTCGAAGCGACCGAGGTTGCGCAGCGTGCTGCCGTACTGCAGCAGGCATCGGCGACGGACATCGCCCGCGAGCCCCGCCGCGAGAGCCTGTTCGTAGAGCTCGGCAGCCGTCCTTTCATGACCGTCTGTGTCGTGCGCGCCGGCGTACTCGTAGAGCACCCGCGCGTCCGTCGGATGCTCGTCGTGGATGACCTTCAGAGCCGCCAGCGTCGGCGCCATGTCGTCGCGATCGCGTTCGGCCAGCAGTCGATCCAGTTCGGCGTAGACGGCGTCAGTCATGGACCGATCGTGTCACGGTGCCGAGGGCGCGTTCGAAGACCACGAGTTCGCCACGTCGGCCGACCTCGCGGAGCCCTGCTTTCTCGAGCACCCGGCGGGATGCCGCATTGGTGCGTTCGGTGTCGGCCTTCGCGCGAAGCGCACCCCACTGCTCGGCGTGATGCAGGGCGAGCATGACCGCGGCCGATGCGAGCCCATGCCCGCGTGCCGCGGGTATCAGGCCGTAGCCGAATCCGACCGCGCCGCTCGCATCGGGCGGGCCGAAGAACCCGAATCCGCCGACGGCGACGCGGTCATCAGGACGTCGGATCGCGTACATCGTGAACGGAGTCTCCGACGGTTCCGAGGCCGCCAGCGAGGCCAACGGGTCGAGTTCGTCGACGAACGGGTAGTCGGGATGCCAGTCGTCACCCGGTTGCTCCACGCGATCGATGATCCGGCGGGCGAGGTCGGGAGTGATCGGGGTGAGAAGGACAAGGCTGTTGGCGAGCATCGTCCCCATCATCGCTTGCACCGCGGCACGCAGGGGTGTGCGCCGATGCGATAGATCGACACGGGCACGCGGGGATCAACGCCTCAACGCAGCCTGCCGGGCGGATCTCGTGCATCCGCTAACTGAGAGGCGCGCGAGATCGACCGGTCACGCGACGGTCATCGGCCGCTGGTGGCAGATGTCCGCAGGGCGAGATAGGCGCCCGGGCCGATGAGCGTCGCGCCCGCGACGAGTCCGATGAGGGCGTTGTCGGTGATCAGACCGACCGCGAAGGCGAGGATAACGGCGGCCGTCGCTCCCGCTGAGGCTCGAGACAGCTGAGTGATGTCCATGCCCCCGACGGTAGGCCGAGGCTCCATCCGCTGCCTCCCCCGAGCGGGGGATTGCGGGGCTCCCGCCGCTTTCGGAGTACGCCGATGCAAGAGATCCGACGCGACACCCCGGTGAGGGATGCCGCGGTCCGGCGTGTCGGCCGCGATCTATTGCATCCGCGCACGGCACCACGCACGCCGCGCGCGCACCGCGCCCGCGAGCGACACCACCCTCAGCCCCGGCTCGACCCCTGGAACCCGCGCAGCCGCAGGCTGTTCGTCACCACGAACACCGACGACAGTGCCATCGCCGCCGCCGCGACGAGCGGGTTCAGCAGCGCGGCCATCGCGAGCGGGATCGCCGCGACGTTGTACGCGAAGGCCCAGAACAGGTTGCCCTTGATGATCCCGAGGGTCCGCCGGGCTAGGCGCACCGCATCGGCGACGACGACCAGGTCGCCCGAAACGACGGTGATGTCGGATGCCGCGATCGCCGCATCCGTCCCGCCGCCCATCGCGATGCCGAGGTCGGCGGCCGCGAGCGCCGCGGCGTCGTTGACGCCGTCGCCCGCCATCGCGACGACCCGGCCCTCGCCCTGCAGGCGGCGGATCGTGTCGAGCTTGCCCGCCGGAGTCACACCCGCTTCGACGCGCTCGATGCCGACCTCGGCGGCGACGCGCGACGCCGACGAGGCGGTGTCGCCGGTGAGCAGGATCGGCTCGAGACCGAGTTCACGGAACCGGGCGATCGCCGCCGCGCTCGAGGGCTTGACCGTGTCGGCGACGACGATCGCGCCGAGGTACGCACCGTCACGGGCGACCGCGACCACCGTTCCCTCGGGCAGATCGGCGGGCACCTCGACGGCCCACTGCTCCGCGAGCCACGACGGCCGGCCGGCGACGACCGCGGCGCCATCGACGACCCCCTGCACACCGAAACCGGCGTGCGACTGGAACGACTCAACGCGTCCCGCCGGCGCGGCTTCGACGATGGCGCGAGCGACCGGGTGCTCCGATCCCGCCTCGACGGATGCCGCCACGGCGAGCAGTTCCTCGCGAGAGACACCCGCAGGCAGCACGTCGGTGACGCTCATGCGTCCCGTCGTGACGGTGCCGGTCTTGTCGAGGACGATCGTGTCGACGGTGCGGGTCTGCTCGAGCACCTGAGGTCCGCGGATCAGGATGCCGAGCTGCGACCCCCGTCCGGTGCCGACCAGCAGGGCGGTCGGGGTCGCGAGCCCCAGCGCGCACGGGCACGCGATGATGAGCGTCGCGACCGCGGCAGTGAAGGCGAGTTCCCACGGCGCGCCGGCGATCGTCCAGCCGACGAGGGCGGCGAGCGCGAGCCCGATCACGACGGGGACGAAGACGGCCGACACCCGGTCGGCGAGGCGCTGCACGTCAGCCTTGCCGGTCTGCGCCTCCTCCATGAGCCGCCGCATCCGGGCGAGTTCGGTGTCGGCACCGACGCGCGTGATCTGCACCTCGAGTCGACCGCCGACGTTGATCGTCGCGCCGACGACGCGCGAGCCCTCGGCGACCTCGACCGGCATCGACTCGCCGGTCAGCATGCTCGCGTCGACGCTGCTCATCCCCGCGGTGACGAGTCCGTCCGACGGGATCTTCTCGCCGGGGCGCACGACGACCGTGTCACCTACGACGAGCTGCGAGACCGGCACGCGCGTCTCGACACCGTTTTGCAGCTTCGCGGCATCCGTCGCCCCGAGTTCGAGCAGTGCGCGCAGCGCCTCGGACGATGCCCGCTTCGCGCGGGCCTCGATGTACCGGCCCGCGAGGATGAACACCGTGACGAGGGCCGCGACTTCGAGGTAGATCTCGTGCCCGCCCGCCCGCGGCGCACCGACGAGCGTGAAGGTCATCGTCATGCCGGGCATGCCGGCGCCGCCGAAGAAGAGCGCGTAGAGCGACCAGCCGAGCGAGGCGATCACGCCGAGGCTGATGAGGGTGTCCATCGTCGCGGCGCCGTGGCGCAAGTTGACGGCGGCCGCCCGGTGGAACGGCCACGCACCCCAGACCGCGACGGGAGCGGCGAGCGTCAGCGCGAGCCACTGCCAGTTCTCGAACTGCAGCGCCGGGATCATCGACATCACGGCGACCGGCAGCGACAGCGCGGCGCTGATCAGCAGCCGCTGGCGGAGCGGCTTCGTCTCGTCATCCCGCTCGGCCGTCTCGGGCTCGGGGGCCGGCACCGTCGCGCCGTACCCCGCCGCCTCGACCGTCGCGATGAGCTGCGTCGTCTCGACGCCATCCGCCCGCACGCGCGCCTTCTCGGTCGCGTAGTTGACGGATGCCTCGACGCCGGGCAACTTGTTGAGTTTCCGCTCGATCCGGGTGGCGCACGAGGCGCACGTCATCCCCGAGATGTCGAGCTCGACGTCGGTGCTCACGCGGACACCCGGGTGTATCCGGCCTCCTCGATGGCGGCGGTCAGGGCGTCGTCGTCGAGGGGGGTCGCGCTGTGCACGGTGACGTGCGAGGTACCGCCGGCGACGAGGTCGACGGACACGGCCTCGACACCGTCGATCTCTGAGAGCTCCTCGCGGACGCTAGCGGCGCAATGCGCACACGTCATCCCGGCGACGAGGAGTTCTTCGTTGACGGCGGATGCCGGTGCCGCAGCGGACGCGGATGTGGAGACGTCGGTGAGTCCGAGCTGGGTGCGGTCGGTCATCTCATTTCCTCCGGGAGTGTGTGAGTTCAGGAGCGGACGAGACGCGCGATCGCGTCGTTCGCCTCGCGGATCTTGTCGGCGGCAACCTGGCCGCCTTCGGCGCTCGCCTCGGCGACGCAGTGGCTGAGGTGATCCGACAGCAGCGACAGTGCGACGGTCTCGAGCGCCTTCGTCGCGGCGGAGACCTGCGTGAGGATGTCGATGCAGTACTTGTCCTCGTCGACCATGCGCGCGATGCCGCGCACCTGACCTTCAACGCGGCGGAGCCGCTTCTGCAGGTCGTCCTTGTTCGCGTCGTACCCGTTCATGCTGGATACGGTACCCCCCTAGGGTATGCGCGTCAAGCGTCCGCGGGTCAGACTTCCTCGACCTCGCCGGAGACGAGGGTCAGGTGCTCCCGGGCCGAGGCCTCCGCGTCGGCGCCGCGCCCGTCGCGGATCGCCTGGGCCGTCGCGAGGTGAGCCTCGAGGGTGCCGACGCGCGGCATCCCGGGCGTCAGCCCTCGCACCGATCGGCCGCGCAGGATCTCGGCGATGGGGTCACCGAGCTTCTCGAAGAGAGCGTTGCCCGAGGCTTTCAGCAGCAGCCGGTGGTAGGCGATGTCGGCATCGAGATACTCGTCCGAGTCGCCGAGCCCCTGACTTCCGAGGTCGCTGAGCAGCGTGGCCCACCGCACGAGCTCGTCGCGATCGGCATCCCCCGCCCGTTCCGCGGCCAGCCGGGCGGCGACGGGTTCGACGGCGACGCGCAGGTCGGTCAGCTCGATCAGCACGTCGCGCCGGCGCGGACTGTCGAGCGACCACTCGATGATGTCCGCGTTGAGGATGTCCCACTCCGCCTGCGGACGGACGACGAGCCCGACGCGGCGACGCGAGGTCAGCAGCCCGTGCGCTTCGAGGACCCGGACCGCTTCGCGCACGACCGTCCGCGATGCAGTGAACGACTCCTCGAGACCGGCGAGGGTCAGCCCGGTTCCGGGCGGCAGCTCACCGCCGACGATCCTCCGGCCGAGGGTCTCGACGATGTGAGCGTGGGATGCGGTGGTGGCAGGCGTGGGCATCGGTGTCCTTCGTAGCGATGCTCACGCTACCGCGAAAAGTACGATCATTCGCTTGCGAAAGGTACTACTTATGTGGCACCGTGGGCTCGCTGCCGGGAATGGCCCCGGCACCGGGACGATTCACTGGAGAACACACCCATGGATGAGTGGACGCAAACACTCGGAGCGCTACCGCTCCTCCTGATCGCGGCCGGAGCGGTCGCCCTGATCCTCCTGCTCATCATCAAGGTGCGCCTGCACGCGTTCATCGTGCTGGTGCTGGTCTCGCTGCTCACGGCGCTGGCCACCGGCATCCCCATCGGCAGCATCGGCAAGGTGCTGATCGACAGCTTCAGTTCCACGGTGGGCACGGTCGCGCTCCTCGTCGGTTTCGGAGCGATGCTCGGCGCCCTCATCGAGAGCTCGGGTGGCGCCCGCGTGCTCGCCGAGAAGATGGTCTCGGTCTTCGGCGAGAAGCGAGCCGCGATCGCCCTCAGCGTCGCGTCGCTCCTCATGGGCTTCCCGATGTTCTTCGACGCCGGCCTCGTCGTCATGCTGCCGATCATCTTCGCGGTGGCCCGGCGCATCGGCGGCAAGCACATGCTGCTCTACGGCATCTCGGCCGCCGCCGCCTTCTCGGTCATGCACGTCTTCGTGCCGCCGCACCCCGGCCCCATCACGGCCAGCGAGACCTACGGCGCCAACCTCGGCCTCGTCCTGCTCATCGGCCTCGTCGTCGCGATCCCCACCTGGTACCTCAGTGGTTACCTCTGGGCGCGCTTCATCGACCGCCGCATCCCGCTCGCCATCCCGCGCCTGTTCGGCGAGGACGTCGAGCCCACGAACCCGCCGACGGCCGGCACCGTCATCGGCGTCATCGCCATCCCGCTGGTCCTGATCCTCCTCAACACCGGTTCCGCCGCGCTCGTCTCGTCCGGAGCCGTCGACGGCACCGCCGTCTGGGTGCAGGCGCTCGGCCTCATAGGGACGAGCCAGGTCGCCCTGCTCATCGCGGTGCTCGTCGCCCTGTTCGTCCTCGGCACCCGCCGCGGTGTCGGCGGCAGCGCTCTGGACAAGATCGTCGAGTCCTCGCTGGGGCCGATCTGCTCGGTCGTCCTCATCACCGGCGCCGGTGGCATGTTCGGCGGCGTCCTTCGCGCCTCGGGCATCGGCGACGCGCTCTCGGACTCGCTCGCCTCGATCGGTGTGCCGGTCATCTTCGCCGCCTACATCATCGCCGTCCTCCTCCGCGTGGCGCAGGGTTCGGCCACGGTCGCCCTCGTGACCGCCGCGGGCCTCGTCGCCCCGGCCGTGGTCTCCGGCGGCTTCAACCCGCTGCAGGTCGCCTGCATCGTGCTCGCCACCGCCGCCGGCTCGGTCTTCGCCGGTCACGTCAACGACTCCGGCTTCTGGCTCGTCGGTCGCCTCATGGGCATGGACGTCAAGACGACGCTCAAGACGTGGACCGTGCAGCAGGCCATCGAATCGGTCGTCGGCTTCCTCATCGTGCTCGGCATCTTCGGCGCGGTGTCCCTTGTCTGACGTCTTCGACCTCACCGGACGCCTGGCTCTCGTGACGGGGTCGTCGCGAGGACTCGGCCAGAGCCTCGCGGTCGGCCTCGCCGACGCGGGCGCCCGCGTCGTCATCCACGGCCGCGACGGCGAGGCGATCGAACGCAGCGCCGACACGATCGCCGAGCGCACCGGCATCCGTCCCGAGACGACCCTGTTCGACGTCACGGATGCCGCGGCTGTCGAAGCCTCGATCGGCGAGCTGACCGAGCGGGTCGGGACCCCCGACATCCTGGTCAACAACGCCGGCATCCAGCGACGCGCGCCGTTCGCGGAGTTCCCGGTCGCGGACTGGGATGCCGTCATCTCGAGCAACCTGTCGAGCGCGTTCTACGTGTCGCGCTTCGTGGCCCCCGGCATGATCGCCCGGGGCTCGGGCAAGATCATCAACATCGCCTCGGTGCAGTCGCTGCTCGGACGACAAACCATCGCTCCCTACGCCGCGAGCAAGGGCGGCGTCGCCCAGCTCAGTCGCGGGATGGCAGCGGATCTGGCGCGCCACGGCATCCAGGTCAACACGCTGTCACCGGGATACTTCGCCACGGAGATGAACGCGGCGCTCGTCGCCGACGCGGACTTTTCGGACTGGGTCGCTCAGCGCACCCCGGCTGGCCGCTGGGGCGACGTCGAGGAGCTGCGCGGACCGCTCGTCTTCCTGGCGTCGGCGGCGAGCAACTTCGTGAACGGCCAGAACCTGTTCGTCGACGGCGGCATGACCGCGGTCGTCTGATCTGAGGAGTGACACACATGGATGCAGTCGTCATCGGCGGCAAGCTCGATCTCACCGTCGCGGACCATCCCGTCCCTGTCCCCGATGCGGGACAGGTGCGGGTCCGCGTCGGGTACGTCGGGATCTGCGGGTCGGATCTCCACTACTACTCCGAGGGTGCCAACGGCGCGTTCGTCGTCACGGAGCCGTTGATCCCGGGGCACGAGCTCTCGGGGTGGGTCGACCTCGACCCCGACGGTCGCTTCGCGCCCGGCACGCCGGTGACGGTGCACCCCGCCCGGTTCGGTCCCGAGGGGTCGACCCCCGTCGCGCCGCACCTGCGTCCGGGCGGCAGCTACCTCGGCAGCGCGGCCACGACCCCGCACACGCAGGGCGCCATGAGCGAGTACCTGGTGGTGGATGCCGGAATGATCCGCACCCTGCCCACCGACCTCCCCGTGCGCCGGGCCGTTCTCGCCGAGCCGCTGGCTGTCGCCCTGCACGGCGCCAGCCGCGCCGGCTCGCTCGAGGGGGCACGCGTGCTCGTCTGCGGCGCCGGTCCCATCGGACTGCTCGCGGTCGTCGCCGCGCAGGAGGCGGGAGCGGCGAGCGTCGAGATCACCGACCTGCTGCCCGAGCCGCTGGAGCGCGCACGGGCGCTCGGGGCCGACGGCGTCTGGCGCGTCGGACAGGATGAGATCCCGTCCGACACGTATGACGTCGTCCTCGAGTGCTCCGGTGCCGCACCCGCGGTGTCGTCCGCGATCGCCGCCGTCCGCCGTCGAGGCACCATCGTGCAGATCGGGATGCTGCCGAACCAGCCGGTCGGCGTGAACATCGCCCCGCTCATCTCCAAGGAGGCGACGCTCACCGGTGCCTTCCGCTTCCTCGACGAGATCGACGAGGCGATCGAGGTCCTGCGGCGTCGCCCCGAGATCGAGGCCGTCATCACCCACGAGTTCCGCCCCGACGCGGCCGTCGACGCGTTCGAGACCGCACGGCGCTCCGCCGAGAGCAGCAAGGTCGTCGTCGCTATGAACTCTGCGAAGGTGGAATCGTGAGCACTGCACCGCGCGTCGTCGTCATGGGTCCGAGCGGATCGGGCAAGACCGCCGTCGGCGCGGCCCTCGCTGTCGACCTCGGCGTGGACTTCGTCGATGCGGACGATCTGCACCCCGCTGCCAACGTCGAGAAGATGGAAGCGGGTCACCCGCTCGACGACGATGATCGCGCGCCCTGGCTCGACATCGTCGGACAGACCCTCGCCGAGGCGCCGGGCCTCGTCGTCGCATGCTCCGCCCTCGCGCGGCGCTACCGCGACCGGATCCGCGCCGCCGCTCCCGACGTGCGCTTCGTCGAGTTGGTCGTCTCGCCCGAGGAGCTGGACCGTCGGATGCGGTCGCGTCAGCACTTCATGCCGCCGGCGCTCCTGGCCTCGCAGCTCGCGACCCTCGAGCACCTCGGGGCGGACGAACCGGGCGTCGCGGTCGAGAACGTCGGACGGATCCTCGACGTCGCGCGCCGCGCCCGGATCGCGCTCGACCAGCCCGCAGGCTGAACGGCGGCATCCCGTGGGCGGCGAGCGCAACCCCTCGTCGTGACGGAACGGATGCTGTCAGGATGAGCTCGTGACCACCACCGTTCTCGTCGCCGGCGCAACCGGCGACATCGGCAGCCGCATCTCCCGCGAACTCCTGTCCCACGACGTCCAGCTCCGGGTGCTGACCCGCCCCGGAAGCTCAACCGCGGCAAAGCTGTTCGGCGACGACGCGCGGGTCGAGGTCGTGACCGCCGACTACGCGGACCACGACGCGCTCGTGGCCGCGGCATCCGGTGTCGACGTCGTCGTCTCGGCGCTCAGCGGCATCCGGCCGGTCATCGTCGACGCGCAGCGCGCACTCCTCGCCGCGGCGGTCGCGGCCGGGGTGCCCCGCTTCCTCCCGTCGGACTACTCCGCCGACTACCGGCGCCTCACCCCGGGGACCAACCGCAACCTCGAGCTGCGCCGCGAGTTCGCCGCGGACCTCGACGCGGCGCCGATCCAGGCGACGTCGGTGCTGAACGGCATGTTCACCGAACTGCTCGCCGGTCAGGCACCGATGATCCTCCGCGATCGCAAACGCGTGCTGTTCTGGTCGTCGGCCGACCAGATGCTCGACGTCACCACGAAGGACGACACCGCTCGGACCGTCGCCCTGGTCGCCCTCGATTCGGACGCCCCTCGCGTCGTCGAGGTCGCCGGCGACCGGATCACCGCCCGCCAGGTGGCGGAGCTCGCCTCCGAGCTCAGTGGCGAGACGTTCAAACTGCAGTGGGCGGGCACGACGAGGACGCTCTCGGCGATGGCCGCGGTGGGACGACGCCTCTCGCGCGACCCCGACGAGACGTTCCCCGCCTGGCAGGGGATGCAGTACTTCGTGAGCATGTTCAGCGGCGAGGGCGAACTGCGCCACGTGGACAACGAGCGCTACGGACGTCAGACCTGGACGACGGCCCGCGACATCCTGAAGCCCTGGTTGTCGGGCACCCGCGCCTGATCCGCACCCCCCGAACCCCCGGCGCAAGAGCGGCCGGGGGTTCGTTCACGCCGCATACAATCGCGGGACACGGTCGTCCGCGCCGTCGCCACCCGAGGAGTCCCGCTATCGACCATCAGCCCGCCCCGACTTCCCGCGTCTCGGCGCGGTCGACGATCGGTCGCCTGGTCCACATCTCGCGCCCGGTCCTGTGGATCAACACCATCGGCACGGGCGTCCTCGGAATGTGGCTCACGGGGCAGCTGCTGGATGTCGCGGCGATCCCGCTCCTTCTCTGGCTGACGCTGCCGTTCAACCTGCTGATCTACGGCGTGAACGACATCTTCGACCAGGAGACCGACGCGCTGAACCCGCGGAAGGGCTCGATCGAGGGGGCGCGGATCGAGCAGCGCGAGGTACGCCTGATCGTCTGGGCCGTCGCCATCACGAACGTCCCGTTCCTCCTCTGGTTCGTCATCGCGTACCCACCCGCAGCAGTCGGGCTGATCCTCCTCTACACGCTGGTGTTCGTCTTCTACTCCGCGCCGCCGCTCCGCTTCAAGCAGCGTCCCTTCCTCGATTCGCTGAGCAACGCCGCCTACGGGCTTCCGCTCCTGATCGTTCCGGTCGCGCTCGGCGCGCCGCCGCTCTGGCCCGCTGTCATCGGCCTGCTCGCCTGGAGCGTCGCGAAGCACGCCTACGACGCGGTGCAGGACATCGACGAGGATCGCGAGGCCGGCATCCGGACGACCGCGGTCCTCCTCGGACCCCGCGGGACCGCGGTGTGGAGCGGATGCTGGTGGCTCGTATCCACCGCCTTGTTCGCCCTCGTCAGCGTCCCGGTCGCGGCGCTGAACCTCGCGATCGCCGGCGTCCTCGTCGTGTGGATGCTGCTGCGCCCCACCCCCGCAACCGGCCGTCGCCTGTACCCGGTGTCGATCGCGTTCCCCTACGTCGCCGGGTCGCTGGCGAGCGGACTGCAGCTGGCCAAGATGTTCTTCGAGGTGTACGGATGAGCCGGATCGTCGTCATCGGAGCGGGGCTCGGAGGGCTGGCGGCATCCGCTCTGCTGGCCCGCGCCGGACACGACGTGACCCTCCTCGAAAGGGCCGCGACCGTCGGCGGCAAGAGCCGACGGCTCGACGTCGACGGCGAGCGCATCGACTCCGGCCCCTCGCTCGTGACGTTCCCCGGGGTGTGGGACGAGCTGTGCGCCCGCCTCGGCGCCGACCCCGGTGAGATCGAACTGGAACGCCTGCCCGAGGTCGGCCGCTACTACTACGACGGCGAGGAGGTCATCCTCCCCGTGCCGCCGGAGCACCCCTGGTACCCGGCGTGGCGGCGGTTCAGCGACGAGCATGCGCCGCTCGCCGACGATGTGACGGCGCTCCTCGTCGCCGATCCGCTCGACCGGCGGTCGCTGCCGGCCCTGCGCCGACTGCTCGCGGTCTACGGTCCGCGGCTCAGCACCCGCGCCTACCTCGACAGCCTCACCTGGATGCCCGACGGCCTCCGCGAGATCATCGCGATCCACACGCTCAACGCCGGCGTTCCGCCGGAGCGCACACCCGCGCTCTACGCGAGCATGCCGGCGGTCATGGCGGCATCCGGCGTGTGGGTCCCCCGCGGCGGCGTGTACGAGATCCCGCTGGCGTTGGAGCGAATGGCGGATGCCGCGGGCGTCGACATCCGCACCGACGAGACCGTCACGCGCATCGAGCGCGGGCGCGTCACAACGGCAAGCGGGTCGTTCGCGGCCGACATCGTCGTGAGCGCGCTCGACGCTGACCGGGTGGACGGCCTCCTCGGCAGGCGGCGGCGCGCGCCCCGCGCACTGTCGTGCTCGGCGGTCGCGATCTACGGTGCGTTGCGCCAGCCGCTGCCCGAGCGGATCGCGGCGCACAGCGTCATCCTGCCGACGAAGCCTGACGCGCTCCACCGCAGCCTCGCGGCGGGCGACGAGCCGGCCGACACGATGGCGTTCGTGAACCTGTACCGCGCCGGGCAGGTCTACCCGAACGACCGGAGCACGCTCGCCGTCCTGCTGACCGCGCCGGCCGACGGTTCGGGCTACAGCCTCGAGCACCCGTTCGTGCGGCGCGAGATCGAGCGGATCTCCCGCACGATGGGCCTCGACGAGTTGCTCACCGACTCGATGACGGATGCCGCGGTCCTCGACCCGCAGTACTTCGGCACGTTCGGCGAGCGCCACGGCGCCCTGTACGGCGCCGCGCACCCGCTGTGGATGAGCGGTCCCTTCCACCAGCCTGCGCACCACGACCTCCGGCGGCCGTGGTTGTGGCGGGTCGGCGCCTCGGTGCACCCGGGCGGCGGCATTCCGGCCGTGCTCGGCGGAGCGATGATGGTGGCCGAGAAGCTGCTCCGGCGGCATCCCGCCTGACCCTCGTCAGCCCGCGCGGCGCGCGTACTCCTCGATCGCGACACCCGACGCGAACTCGCGCACGCGCGTCCGCGTGAAGGGGTACTCCGCGGGGGCGGCCTCACCGAACAAGCGGATGCCGGAGCCCAGAGCCACCGGGTGGCGCTTCAGCACGAGGCGGTCGATTTCGGGCAGCAGGGCTCCGGCGAGCTCACCCCCACCGCAGAGCCAGATGTCGGCGCCGTCCTCCTGCTTGAGGGACCGGACGGTCGCCACTGGATCGTTCGTCAGGGTGACCGACGGATCGACCTCGCGCTCCCGACGGCTGGCGACCACTTGCCGGAGGTGCGGGTACGGGCTCGTGATCCCGGCATCCAATGCGGGAATCAGGGTGTTCCAGCCCAAGATCACGGCATCGAACGTCGTGTTCGTGGGGTGGATGCCGACCGCCCGCTGCACGTGCCCGGGCAGGGCGTCGGCGTACTCGCCGAAGATGACGGAGTTGTGGTCGCCCTCGACGAGGAAGGCGTCGTACCCGCCGTTCTCGTCGGCGATGCAGCCGTCGATGCTCACGGCGACGTAGTAGACGAGGTTGCGCATGATGTCTCCTTCGGGGGTCTGCGTGTCAGAGCCAGAGCAGGATGGCGATGGCCAGGATGAGGCCGAGCATGAGCGAGGTCGTCCACGCGGTGGCAGCGGCGAGGGTCCATGCTTCGCGCTCCTGCAGTACGAGGCGGCGCGGGTCGCCCGCAGACAGCTTCTTCGCCGCGCGGTGCGTGTAGACGACGACCGGCGTCGCGAGGATGGCCACCAGGATGAGGCTGAGCAGCTGCATGACGAGACCGCTCTCGCGCCGACCGATCGCGAGGGCCTCCCACGCGGTGGCGAGCGTGCTCGCCGTCTCGCGCGGTCCGCAGAGGGCCACGAGCGCGACGGCACCCACCATGACGATGGACGCACGGAGGGCTCGCTCGCCCCGCGTCGCCGCCGCAATCACCGGACCCGCGCCGGTCGCCTTCGAGAACCCTCGCCGTGCAGCCCGGAGCGAGACGGGCCAGAGGACGACGCCGACGACAGCGGCGATGATCCACGCGAAGACCTGCTCCGGCGAAATCTGCACCCCGAGGTTCTCGGCGAGAAGGATGCCGCCGATCCACGCGCCGATCCCGAGCGGAACGCCGACCCCCACCGCGAGGACCACGATCACGATCTGTACGGCCGGCGGCGGGGTGCGATCGCCTCGCGAGCTCATCCCCCCACTCTAGGAACTCGAGTGGACCCCGCGGGTTCCGCGCGCCTCAGCCGAGCGCGATCGGCTCGGGCTGGCGCTCTGCGTCGGCCGACTCCTGCAGCGCCGACTTCTGGCGAAGCGGCGGGGTGCGGAAGAACAGCGTCAGCACGAAGGCGATCAGGGCGACGCCCATGGCGACCCAGTACACGCTCACCGTCGACTGGTTGAACGACACCAGCAGCGGCTTGGTCAGGCGCGGGTCGGCGCCGTTGAGGAACGACGTGTCGTCCATCGTGCTGTCATCGAAGGATGAGCCGGAAGAGTTCGACATCCCATCGATGATCTGCGGGACGGCCTGGTCGACGAAGGCGCGGCGGGCAGCGGCATCCGAGAAGTCCAGGGTGACCGTGCCGTCGGCCGCCACCTTCGCGACGGGCACCTGCTCGGTGATCTTCGCTCCGGCCTGCGCGATCGCCTGCTGCTCGGCTTGCGTGGTGGCTTGCTGCTGAGCAGCGGCGGGGATCGCGCCGGAGGCCACCTGCTGGGCGACGGCGTCGGCAGCCGCGGCCTTCGCCTCGTCGACGCCCTTCTGCGCGCCGTCGAGCGCGCCGTCGGAGAGCTGCCCGACGAACGGGTCGTAGACCTTCGACATGATCCCGGCGTTGGCGGGCGCGCTCGCGACCGTCGGGTCGAGTGCGGCATCCAGCGCGTCGGCGAGAGTCCCCTGGTCGTTGAAGTTGGTCTGCAGGTTCAGCGGGACGAGCGTGAAAAGCAGCGACAGCAGCACGGCCGTGCCGAGCGTCCCACCGATCTGACGGAAGAACGTCGACCCCGAGGTGGCTACGCCGATGTCGCGCGGGCCGACGGAGTTCTGCGAAGCGATCGTCAGTGTCTGCATGAGCTGACCGAGGCCGAGACCGATGAGGAGCATCGCGCCGGCGATGTGCCAGTACGACGAGTCGTAACGGACGAAGGTCAGCGTGAGGAAGCCCAGCACCATGAAGGCCGTGCCGATGGTCGGGAAGATCCGGTAGTGGCCCGTGCGCGCGATGATCTGACCGCTCACGATCGACGAGATCATGAGCCCCAGGATCATCGGCAGAAGCTGGATGCCGCTCTCCGTGGGCGTCGAGCCGAGCACGAGCTGCAGGTACAGCGGCAGCGTGAGCATCGCGCCGAACATCGCGAAGCCGACGAAGATGCCGATGATCGTCGCCATCGAGAACGTCGACGACCGGAACAGCTTGAGCGGGATGAGTGCGTCGTCCTTCATGCCGCGCTCGATCAGGATGAAGGCGACGATGCCGACGACCCCGATGACGTAGCAGGCGATGGCGATGGGTGAGGTCCAGCCCCACTCACGGCCCTGCTCCGCGATGAGAAGCAGGGGAACGAGCGCGATGATGACCGCCGCCGCACCGAACCAGTCGATGCGCACCCCGCCGTGCGGGTGCCGCGGGATGTGCAGGAACCGCAGGACGACCGCCAGCGCGACGAGGCCGATCGGTACGTTGATCAGGAAGACCCAGCGCCACCCGGCGATGAAGAGGATCTCGCCCGACCCCGCGAAAAGGCCGCCGACGAGCGGGCCGATCACCGAGGAGATGCCGAAGACGGCGAGGAAGTAGCCCTGGTACTTGGCGCGTTCACGGGGGGCGAGGATGTCGCCCATGATTGCCAGCGGCATCGACATGAGGCCGCCGGCGCCGAGGCCCTGGATGGCCCGGAAGGCCGAGAGCTCGATCATCGAGGTCGAGAAGCTCGCGGCGACCGAGCCGACGATGAAGATCGCGATGGCGATGATGAAGAGGGGCCGACGTCCGAAGATGTCGGAGAGCTTGCCGTAGATGGGCGTCGAGATCGTCGACACGATCAGGTACGCGGTCGTCACCCACGCCTGCTCACTGAGGCCGTTGAGGTCGTCGCCGATCGTGCGGATCGCGGTACCGACGACGGTCTGATCGAGCGCGGACAGGAACATGCCCGCCATGAGCCCGAAGATGACGAACAGGATCTGGCGGTGGGTCATCACCGGGGTGCTTCGGGTGGTCGGGCTCGACACGGCAGCAGTGGTCACGGTTCCTCGGAGGGGTGAAGGCCGACAGGGATGCCGCGCGGCGGGTCATGCGCGGCGGGAGGCCGGCGGTGGCCGGCAGAACAAGTTGTGCTTGGTCAACCATAAGGGAGGTGAACCGCTGGGTATTCCCATTTCGTGCCTATCACCTGGTGAGTGGGGAGGATGCGCCTGCCGAGCGCGCCTTCACTCACGGCTCGTGATCGGCTGTCCCTCCGGACTCGGGCGCGTGTGAGGCGAATGCCTCGCGCATTGCGCGGGAAAAATCTTCACCGGATGGTCCGGAGGGCATCTCGGGCAGAGACACTCCGGGATTGGCGAATGCGCGAAGAAGGTGTCCGAGTAGACGGCGCCATGCATCTGGAGCGACCCGAGCGGTGGCACCGACAACTCCCGCGTTGGCCATCAGCGCGAGGACGAGATCTTCGGACCGGAAGTCGTCTCGGAGCCGACCCGACGCCTTGGCACGGTCTATGAGGGTCACGAAGCCCTCGTAAGAGCGCGTCCGAAGCGTCTCGAGTTCGGCAGCGCCGGGCAGCGTCATGGTGAGCACGTCGGCGAAGCCGCGGTCCGTGGCCTGCATCTCGAGTACGGTCTCGACGTATCCCGTGAAACCTCTCCACGGGTCGGGATCCGCGACCGCCGCGGCCGTCGCGGCGACGAACCGACGCATGTGATCGACGAAGACCGCGGCGATCAGTGCTTCTCTGCTCGGGAACCGCCGTGCGAGCGTCGCCTTCCCCACTCCGGCCTCGCGCGCGACCGCTGCCATCGATATGCCCAGTCCCTCGACGGCGTACAGGCGGCGAGCGGCCTCGAGGATCCGCGACCGATTCTGTTCCGCATCGGAGCGAAGCTGGTTCCGTGACGGGTCATCATGCTCGGGAGTCATCTACCGAGGATACTAAGTGGAACGTGCGATCCAAATAATGCTAGTCTCGAGTATATGGACCGCGCGTTCCACTTAATGGGGCGCCCGAACGAGAGGACCGCACCCCATGAGCACTATCGCCGTTATCGGAGCAGGACCGGGCCTGGGGATGGCCATCGCCCGTGAGTTCGGGCGTCACGACTTCGACGTTGCACTGGTGTCCCGCAACCCCGCCAAGCTCGACGGCTACGTGCGGACGCTGACCGACGAGGGCATCGTTGCCGAGGCATTCCCCGCGGACGTCCTCGATCACGCGTCACTGCGCGCCGCCCTGCAGGCTGCCGACCGCCGATTCGGAGGCATCGACGTCCTCGAGTATTCACCGGTCGACGCCGCCGACGGCACTCCCGGTCCGCCGTCGACCGTCACTCCCGCAGCTGTCGAGGCAGCGGTGCGTTCCCAGCTTCTCGGTGCGATGGCCGCAGCCCACGCGGTGCTGCCGGGCATGCAGGAACGAGGATCGGGCACCCTCCTCTTCACAACGGGCGCCGGCTCGGTCACGCCCACGCCCCACTTCGCGGCCGCAAACGCGGGCGGCGCCGCGCTCCGCAACTGGGCGCTCAACCTTCACGGAGAGCTCGAGGGCACCGGCGTGTATGTGGCTCACGTGCCCATCGCCGTCATGATCGACGCGGTCATCCCCGGGTACCCCTCCGCCTCGTCGACCGACATCGCCACCCAGTACTGGCGCCTGCACACCGAACGTGACGCCGCGGAGTACATGTTCACCGCGTGACCCGGCGGTGAAGCATCCTGTCCCCGCGACGGTGGATCGGGCAGGTCGAAAGCACGACGGCCACCGGCGTTCGCCGCCCCGGGAAGCGAGGCCGGTCGGTCGAAAGCGACGCTTCCTTCAATTACACGCAGTCAGTCCATCCCGACGGCCATGTCGGTGAAGCGCGAGAAATGACCCTGGAAGGCGACGACGACCGTGTCGGTCGGGCCGTTACGGTGCTTGGCGACGATGAGGTCGGCCTCGCCGGCGCGGGGGCTGTCCTTCTCGTATGCGGCTTCACGGTGCAGGAGGATGACGATGTCGGCATCCTGCTCGATCGAGCCCGACTCGCGCAGGTCGCTGATGGCGGGCTTCTTGTCGGCGCGCTGCTCGGCGCCACGGTTCAGCTGCGACAGCGCGATGACCGGCACCTGAAGCTCCTTCGCGAGGAGCTTCAGCGCACGCGAGAACTCCGAGACCTCCTGCTGACGCGACTCGACGCGCTTACCGCTCGTCATGAGCTGCAGGTAGTCGATGACGACCATCTCGAGTCCGACGCGCTGCTTGAGCTTTCGGCACTTCGCCCGGATCTCGACGAGCGTCATGTTCGGGCTGTCGTCGATGTAGAGGGGGGCGTCGTTGATGCGGCCGCGGGTCGAGGCGATCGTCGTCCAGTCGCGGCTGTCGAGCATGCCCTTTCGCATGCTCTGCAGCGGAACCGAGCCCTCCGCGCTCATCAGACGCATCGCGATCTCACTCCGACCCATCTCGAGCGAGAAGAAGACCGTAGGTCGGTTGTTCTTGATCGCCGCAGCACGGGCGAAGTCGAGCGCGAGCGTCGACTTACCCATGGCGGGTCGCGCGGCGACGACGACCATCTGTCCACCGTGCAGTCCGTTGGTGAGCTGATCGAGCTGAGCAAACCCCGTCGGGATGCCGGTCATCTGACCGTCGCGTCCGCGAGCGGCCTCGATCTCCTCGACGGCGGCATCCACCGCCACCTGCAGGGGGACGTAATCCTCGGACTGTTCGGCGCCGGTGACGGAGTAGATCTCGGCCTGAGCGCTGTTGACGAGGTCGAGCGCCTCGCCCTGGCCGTTGTACCCCATCTGCACGATGCGGGTGCCCGCCTCGACGAGGCGGCGGAGAAGCGCTCGCTCGCGGACGATCGAGGCGTAGTACGCGGCGTTGGCGGCGGTCGGGACGATCGAGGTGAGGGAGTGCAGGTAGTCGGCACCGCCGGCGCGCTGCAGGTCGCCGGTTTTGATCAGCTCATCGGTGACGGCGACGACGTCGGTGGGCTCACCGTGCGAGTAAAGAGAGAGGACCGCTTCGAAGATCAGCTCGTGCTTCGGCACGTAGAAGTCGGTTCCGCGAAGTGCCTCGATGACGTCGGCGACGGCGTCACCGGAAAGGAGCATGCCGCCGAGCGTGCTCTGCTCGGCGAGCATGTCGTGCGGCGGGGTGCGTTCGGGACCTCGGGATCCGCCGATTCGTGCGTCAGACAAGTCCGCGATCGACATCCAAGCCCCTCTTCCGGGCCCGCTGGAAGACCCTCGCACACGTTATGGAGGGCTTCCGACACACGCAAACCGGCCTGTGGATAACTATGTGGAGAATCTGCGAGAAACGCCGTGGACCCTGTGCACAGACCCTGTGGACAACGCGTGGAATCTCACAAAAGCAATCCCAACAAAATCCATCTGGCCAGGCTTTTTCTTTCCCACAGTCTGTGGATAGATATCCGACCTCAAGTGGCGGTTGAAGGTTCAGGGTTATCCCCACCCATGTGCAGAATCTCGGATTTGTCAAATGAGAAAGTCGGCCGGTTTCCGCGGTCTCTTCGTCCCTCGGCAGGATGCCGGAAGTGCTCTTGTCAAATTCATAGGAAGTGGGTACCGTGTGTGGTCCAGGCACCCCGCAGAACGCGGCCATCACGGCGCGCGTTCCGATGAGACATCGTGGAGGTGACCTGTGCTTACAACGCAACGCGCGTTCGTCCGACTCGGTCTCCTCGCTGCGATCGGATTCGGCGTCGCACTGCTCTGGGTGGCCTTCGCGGTCGTCTTGAGCGCATCGCACGCTCACGCCGCCGACCGCGAAGACGATGGACTGCTCAGCGGGGTGACCAAAGTCGTCGGACAGACCGTCGCACCGGTGACCGACAAGGTCGTGAAGCCCGTCACTTACAAGGTCGTCACGCCCGTGGCCGAGAAGGCGGTCGCACCCGTCATCGAGAAGGTCGTCACGCCCGTCGCCGACAAGGTCGTGAAGCCGGTCGCCGAGAAGATCGTGAAGCCGGTCGCCGCGAAGGCGATCAAGCCCGTCACGGACAAGGTCGTAAGGCCTGTCACAGACAAGGTCGTCCAGCCGGTCGTCGACAAGGTGGTCGCACCCGCTACCGACAAGGTCGTGAAGCCCGTCGTCGACACGGTGGTGAAGCCCGTCACTGACACCGTTCTGCCGCCCGTCGTCACCGTCGTGACGCCCATCACGGACAGTGTCGTGGCTCCTGTCGTGGATGCCGTCCGCCCGGTCGTCGAGCCGGTCGTGGACGCGATCGACCCGGTGATCGACACCGTGCTCCCCCCGGTCGTGGACGCCGTCGACCCCGTGACAGAGCCCGCCGCACCCGGCCTCGGCGTCATTCCCGCTTTCCCTCTTCCGGTGTCGCCGGCGGCGCCCGATGCCGACGCTTCCGCGACCGGCACGACACCCGCCGCGATCGCTGCCGCTGCACCTTCGACGCCCGCTTCCGCCGCCGGGGTGAGCCCCGCCGCTCTGGCAACGCGTGACGCCTTCCAGGTGGCCGTGGCGGCTGGCTCCGCCGTCGACGTATCGTCGACCGCTGCTGGGCCCGCGGCATCCCCCAGGCCTGACACCGCCCCGCCCGCGCCCGCAGCGCCCCTGGCGGGAACCGGTTCTCTGACTTCTACTTCCTCTGGAGGAGCTGCCGGGTTGTTCGCCCTGCTTCCGTTCGGCGTCCCCGTCGCGCACCGTGCCTGGGCGCGACGCGGACGGCCGAACGACGAGCACGGCCTGCCCGCTCCCTTCTTCGACACCGACGTCTCTCCCGACTGACGGGGATTGCGCCGCGCGTTTTCGCGGCACGCATCCCGCACGTCCCGCGTGACGGCGCACCCGCGCCATCCCCAGTCATGTTCCAGGAGAGAGAAATGAACACCATGTTGTCGCGCGCCCTGCTGGGCACGCTTGTCGCCGGGGGGATCACCCTCTTCGGCGCGGCAGCCGCACAGGCTGCAGAACCGACCACCTCAGGAGAAGACGGGCTGCTCTCGGGCACCCAGGCGCTCCTCAACGTCGACGTCCCCATCAGCGTCGGCGACACCGCGATCTCGCTGCTCGGCGACTCGTCCACGAGCTCGAGCGACAAGGGATCCTCCCCGGCTCCGTCGCGCGATTCGGGCTCTGCATCCACCAGCGGCTCCGACGGTGCTGCCTCCGGCTCGCAGGCGATCATCAACGTCTCCGTCCCCGTCACCGTGAAGGACACGGCGGTCTCGGTCATCGGTGACAGCTCGACGAAGAGCACGGATGCCGCACCTGCCGCACCCGCAAAGGAGCCCGCCAAGGCTCCCGCAGCGTCGACCAGCGGGTCCGACGGCATCGGGTCAGGCACGCAGGTCGTCGCCCCCGTGAAGGCCCCGGTGACCGTCAAGGACACCGCGGTGTCGGTCATCGGTGACAGCAAGACCGAGAGCACGGATGCCGCGGCCCCGGCCGCACCGTCGTCGCCCGCACCGTCGGTCACCACCGACGGCTCCGACGGCGCCGTCTCCGGAACGCAGGTCGTCGCGCCGATCACCGTCCCCGTGACGGTCGAGGACGTCGCGATCTCGA
>NZ_BCRG01000015.1 GCF_001552475.1 Microbacterium oleivorans NBRC 103075 | reverse complement strand
ATCGAAAGCCCCGACCAATGCTGGTCGGGGCTTTCGTGGTTTACGCCCACTTTCGTGTGCGCTCGTGGGGCATATTCGATAAGCTGGTCGGCTCCGCTCTTGGAGCGGAAGGACCATCTTGTGGCTCACATCGATGTTCAGAACGTATCGTTTACATTGCCCGATGGGCGTCCCCTTTTGGATGGCGTCTCCTTCCGGGTTCCGGCAGGCAAGACGACTGCGCTCATCGGGCAAAACGGCGCCGGCAAGACCACGCTGATGCGCATCGTGCGCGGCGACACCACCCCTCACGGAGGTGTCGTGTCTGTCGATGGCTCCCTCGGCGCGATGGATCAGTTCGTGGGCCATGGGGCGGTTGGACAGACGGTCCACGATCTCCTGATCGAGGTGTCTCCCGGTCGCATCGCGCGCGCGGCGCGTGAGCTCGGGGCCGCGGAGAATGCGGTGATCGAGAACGACGTGCTCGACACGCAGTTGCGGTACGCCTCCGCCATCGCTGACTATGCGGATGCCGGGGGTTACGAGTACGAGACCGTTGGGACACCTGCACCATCGCAGCCCTTGGCGTGCCCTTCGAGCGGGCGCGGTTCCGCGAGAGCGCCTGCGCGAAAGCCACAAGACCGTGCTGCTCATTTCGCACGATCGCGAACTGCTCGCACGGGCTGCTGACCGCATCGTCACCCTCGAAGCAGGCATGGCAGGCAGCACGGCCTGGGTCCACGGTGGGGGTTTCCGCAGCTATCAGCAATCCCGAGACGAACGGATCTCGCGCCTTGACGAGTTGCGGCGGAGGTGGGACGAGCAGCACCTGGCCCTGAAGAAGTTCGTGGCGGACATGAAGGTGAAGGCAGCCGCGAGCGATGACTTCGCGTCTCGATACCGAGCCGCGCAGACGCGGCTGCGCAGGTTCGAGGAGGCCGGTCCTCCCGAGGCGCGGCCGACGGAACAGAAGCTCGATCTTCGTCTTCGAGGGGCGCGTACGGGCAAGCGGGCCGTCGCGGCCGAACGACTCGAGCTCACGGGTCTCATGCGTCCGTTCGATGCCGAGGTCTGGTTTGGCGACCGTGTCGCCGTCCTCGGATCCAACGGGTCAGGCAAGTCGCATTTCCTCCGTCTCCTTGCTGCGGGCGGGACTGATCCCGATGCGCTGCTGGGGCACGTCACGGACACCGCGGTTGCGCTTGAGCCTGTGGAACACCAGGGGCGGGTGATCCTGGGCGCCCGGGTGGTGCCGGGATGGTTCGCTCAGACGCACCGGCATCCGGAGTTCTCGGGGAAGGCCCTCCTCGACATTCTGCACCGCGGCGACGATCGCCGAGGCGGGATGCCGCGGGAGGCGGCCAGTTCGGCGCTTGATCGGTACGGTCTCGTCGGGCAGGCGGAGCAGACGTTCGAGAGCCTTTCAGGAGGGCAGCAGGCGCGATTCCAGATCCTGTTGTTGGAGTTGTCGGGAGCGACGCTCCTGCTGCTCGACGAGCCGACCGACAACCTCGACCTCGTCTCCGCGGAAGCTCTCGAAGGGGCCCTTGCCTCCTTCGAGGGGACGGTGCTCGCCGTCACCCACGATCGCTGGTTCGCCCGATCGTTCGACAGGTTCCTCGTGTTCGGGTCCGACGGAGAGGTCTGCGAGTCGGATGCACCCGTCTGGGACGAGAAGCGTGTGAGTAGGGCCCGGTGACCGGCGGGGCACGCGGCAGGGCTCGACGGTAGGCTGGAGCGGTGACCATGGAAATCGAGCTCGGCCGCGCCAAGCGCGCGCGTCGCGCATACGCCTTCGACGACATCGCTGTGGTGCCCTCGCGGCGCACGCGCAACCCCGAGGACGTCTCGACGACATGGTCGATCGACGCCTACAGTTTCGGCATCCCCGTTCTGGGCGCGCCGATGGACTCCGTCATGAGTCCTCGGACAGCCATCATGCTGGGTCAGCTCGGGGGACTGGGTGTGCTCGACCTCGAGGGACTCTGGACCCGGTACGACGACCCGGAGCCGCTTCTCGCAGAGATCGCCGCGTTGCCCGCCGATGGTGCGACCCGTCGCATGCAGGAGCTGTACTCGGCACCGATCAAGCCGGAGCTCGTGCGCGACCGCCTGGCGGAGATCCGTGCTGCGGGCGTCACCGTCGCCGGCGCACTCACTCCTCAGCGGACGCAGGAACTGTACGAGACCGTCGTCGCGGCCGGTGTGGACCTGTTCGTCATCCGAGGGACCACGGTCTCGGCAGAGCACGTGTCGAGCGTCGATGAGCCGCTCAACTTGAAGAAGTTCATCTACGACCTCGACGTTCCCGTCATCGTCGGTGGCGCGTCGACCTACACGGCTGCGCTGCACCTCATGCGCACGGGCGCGGCAGGTGTGCTGGTCGGGTTCGGCGGGGGAGCGGCATCCACCACCCGTGCAACGCTCGGCCTCCACGCACCGATGGCCACTGCTGTCGCCGACGTCGCCGGTGCCCGCCGCGACTACCTCGACGAATCGGGCGGGCGCTACGTGCACGTCATCGCCGACGGTGGTGTGGGCACTTCCGGTGACATCGTGAAGGCGCTCGCCATGGGTGCGGACGCGGTCATGCTCGGCGTCGCGCTGGCGCGAGCCACCGACGCACCCGGCCGTGGATTCCACTGGGGTCCCGAGTCGCACCACGCCAAGCTGCCGCGCGGCACGCGGGTCGAGGTGGGCCAGGTCTCGCCGCTCGAGGAGATCCTCTACGGGCCCGCTCCTGTCGCGGATGGCACGGCCAACCTCATCGGGGCTCTGCGTAAGTCGATGGCGACGACCGGGTATTCCGACCTCAAGGAGTTCCAGCGCGTCGAGGTCGTCGTCGCGCCGTACGCGTCGTCCCACTGATGACCACCGCTCGCACCGCCGACGATCTTCCCGAGGTCTTCCCGCCGACGCTGCGGGAAGTGATGATCCGACCGTTCTGGATCGGGATGCTGGGGCTCGCCCTGCTCGTCGCGGGCATCTTCGCGTGGCTCGGGCAATGGCAGCTGGGTAACGCGATCGACACCGACCCGCCGGCGGCCGGCATGACCGAGCAGGTACGCCCGCTTGGCGACGTCGTCACGCCGGGCGAATACCTGTCGGAGCCGCTGGTCGGCCAGCGCGTCGACGTCGCAGGATCCTTCGTCGCCGGCGACTTCCGTGTCGTCGGCTCTCGGTTCGACGACGGCGAGCCCGGCTTCTGGGTCGCAGGTCAGCTGCGCGTCGACCCGTCGACGACGGGCATCGACGGGCCCACGTCGCTGGCGGTGGCCGTCGGGTTCACCCCCGACCGAGCGACCGCGGATGCAGCGGCGTCCGCTCTCAACGACGATGCCCCGCAGAAGGTGGAACTGACCGGGCGGATCATCTCGGATGAGGGTGCGAAAGAACCGCCCCGCGACGGCGACCCGTTCGAGATCACCGCCATGTCTCCCGCTGCGCTGCTGTCGCAGTGGCGGGATGCGGCCGGGGTCGACGTCTACCGTCCCTACCTCGTGTCCGGGGAGTCGTTCGGCGGGCTCCGTGACATCCACTCGCCGGCACCCGCCGAGCTCTCCTCCGTCAACTGGCTCAACATCTTCTACGCCATCGAGTGGGCGGTCTTCGCGGGGTTCGCTTTCTACATGTGGTACCGGCTGGCCCGAGACGCGTGGGAGAAGGAAGTCGAAGCCCTCACCGAGGGTGATGTCGACGCTGACGGCGCCGAGCACGCCCCGGCGCGCCCGTAGACTGGGATCCATGCCCGTCCAGCCCAAACTCGCCACTTTTCCGGCGATCCGCGGCGCTCTGAAGTTCTACCAGATCGCGTCGATCATCACCGGTGTCGGCCTGCTCCTGCTGGTCGCCGAGATGATCCTCAAGTACACCCCGATCCATGTCGAGCTCTTCGCCGGCGGATCCGGCGGACTCCTCTGGTTCGCGACCGCGATCCCCGGCCCCGATTGCCAGTGGTTCTCGCTCTTCGTCCCCACGACGAACACCTGCGACATCGTCTCCACGGGCGACGGCCTCAACATCTCGCTCGCGATCCTCATCGTGCACGGCTGGTTCTACGTCGTCTACCTTTTCGCATGCTTCCGGGTCTGGAGCCTCATGCGGTGGCGCTTCCCGCGTTTCATCGTCCTGGCGCTCGGCGGCATCGTCCCCCTCCTCTCGTTCTTCATGGAGGCGAAGGTCGCCCGCGAGGTCAGGCAGTACCTGGCCGAGCGGGAAGCCGCCGCATCCACCGCCCTCGAAACCCCCACGGAGACCCGGTGACAGAGCAGACCGAAACCTCCCAGCGTCCCGTTCTGGTCGTCGACTTCGGCGCCCAGTACGCGCAGCTGATCGCCCGGCGCGTCCGCGAAGCCGGTGTCTACAGCGAGCTGGTTCCCCACACCGCCACCGCCGCAGAGATCGCCGCGAAGAACCCGGTCGGGATCATCCTCTCCGGAGGTCCGTCGTCGGTATACGAAGAGGGAGCGCCCCAGCTGGACTCCGCCGTCTTCGACCTCGGCGTCCCCACCCTCGGCATCTGCTACGGCTTCCAGGTCATGGCGAAGACCCTCGGCGGCGAGGTCGCGAACACCGGACTCCGTGAGTACGGCGCGACGGATGCCACGATCGTCACCGACAACGTGCTTCTCGCAGGGCAGCCGGTCGACCAGAACGTCTGGATGAGTCACGGCGACCAGGTCAGCGCGGCGCCGGATGGATTCGACGTCCTCGCCCGTACCGCGGTGACGCCGGTCGCGGCCTTCGCGAACGACGCTCGGAAGCTCTACGGCGTGCAGTGGCACCCGGAGGTCAAGCACTCCGACCACGGTCAGCGCGTGCTCGAGAACTTCCTGCACAAGGCGGCGGGTCTTCCGGCCGACTGGAACAGCGACAACGTGATCGCGGAGCAGGTCGAGAAGATCCGCGCCCAGGTCGGCCGCGGTCGCGTGATCTCCGCTCTCTCGGGCGGGGTCGACTCCGCTGTCTCGACGGCGCTGGTCCACAAGGCCGTCGGCGATCAGCTCACCGCGGTCTTCATCGATCACGGACTCCTCCGCAAGGGCGAGCGCGAGCAGGTCGAGAACGACTACGTCGCTTCGACCGGTGTGCGACTGATCACGGTCGACGCTCGTGAGACCTTCCTGGACGCACTCGCAGGCGTCAGCGACCCGGAGCAGAAGCGCAAGATCATCGGCCGCGAGTTCATCCGTGCCTTCGAGAAGGTGCAGTCCGACCTCATCGCCGAGGCGGCAGCCGACGGCGATCCCATCGGGTTCCTCGTGCAGGGAACGCTTTACCCCGACGTCGTCGAGTCCGGCGGGGGAAGCGGCACGGCCAACATCAAGAGCCACCACAACGTCGGCGGACTCCCCGAGGACCTCCAGTTCGAGCTCGTCGAGCCGCTCCGGACCCTTTTCAAGGACGAGGTCCGCGCGATCGGTCGCGAGCTCGGTCTCCCCGAGGAGATCGTCGGCCGCCAGCCGTTTCCGGGGCCCGGCCTCGGAATCCGCATCGTGGGCGAGGTCACCGCTGACCGTCTCGAGATCCTGCGTGACGCCGACGCCATCGCTCGAGCGGAGCTGACGAAGGCCGGCCTCGACGCGGAGATCTGGCAGTGCCCCGTCGTTCTCCTGGCGGATGTCCGCTCGGTCGGTGTGCAGGGAGATGGTCGGACCTACGGGCATCCCATCGTCCTTCGTCCGGTCTCGAGCGAAGACGCGATGACCGCGGACTGGACGCGCCTGCCCTACGACGTCCTCTCGAAGATCAGCAATCGCATCACCAATGAGGTGCGCGAGGTCAACCGGGTCGTACTCGACGTCACGTCGAAGCCCCCCGGGACCATCGAGTGGGAGTGAGCCCCGCGGCTCACTGCTGTGACCGTCCGGTCCCGCGCCTCTTGACACGGGACGCGCCGCGCGGCCAGAGTGAGCGCGGGACCCTGCCCCTTTCTGCACCGCCGACTGAGGAGGGGGTGAGATGTTGATCGAGCGTTCGCGCACGCAGCCGTACGCCCAGTTCCTGCTGGCCGCGGCCAGTCTCATCGTCATCCTCGTCCTGGGCACGATCGACAGCGAGCGCGTCACGCCGCTCCTTCTCGCAGGGTTCGGCGTCATCGTCCTCAGCACGGCGGCCATGACCGCGGTGTGGCTCGTTCAGCCGACCCACCATACGGAGTGGTTGGCGATCGTCCCTCTGGTGCAGATCATCGCGTGCGTTCCGCTCCGGGATGCCGGCACCGATGTGTTGCCGTCCGCAGCGATGCTCATCATCTTCCCGCTGGGGTGGCTCGCGTTCGCGTTCCCGCCGATGGTCACGGCAGCGGGCGTGCTGCTCACCGCAGTCGGCCCGCTCGTTCAGGCGCTCAGCAGCGGGGGATTCGATTCCGCCAGTGACATCGTGTCGGTCGTCGCACTTCCCGTCATCAGTGCGCTCGTCGCCGTCACCGTCAGCCTCGTCGCTCTGGACCTCGCGCGGATGAGAGCCACCATGCACAGTGTGTCGACGGAGCTCGATCAGGCGTTGCGCCTGTCGGACCGCGACACCGCGATGCTGCGGGCGACCCTCGACGCGACGGACAACGCCGTCGCGGTGTTCGGACCGGACGGTCGCCCCATCCTTCTGAACGCAGTCGCGGCCGAGATCAGCGGTCGCTCGGGCATCGACGACGTGGACCGGGACGGATTCGCCTCCCTCATCTGGCGGGCGGATCCGTCGATGCCGGTCGAGGCGACGTCCGCGGACTTCGTGGAGCGGGTGCGCTCGGGGGACTTCGCCGCGCCTCGCACCGTCGAATTCGGCGGCGACCCTCGCCGCGTGATGCAGGTGATTGTCCGCCCCGTCGTCGCCGGTGGAGACGAGGTCGGCATCGTGATCGTGGGGCAGGACGTCACAGACCTCGTGAACGCGGTCGAAGTGCGCGACCGATTCCTCAGCACCGTCGGGCATGAGTTCCGCACCCCCCTCACGGTCATCCTGGGACACACCGACATCGCCCTCATGAACAACTCCGCAGAGACCGAGCGCTGGGAGGCCGTCGAACGGTCGGCCGAGCGGTTGCTCCGTCTCGTGGAGCGCCTCATCACCGCTGGCCAGACGTCGCGTGACGTCGAAGCGCGCTCCGGTGCCTCGCACGTGGGCCCGGTCGTGAAGCACGCTGTGACGGAGGTCGCCGTCCGCGCGATGGAACGCGGCATCGGCATCCAGATCGGCACGATGCCCGAACGCGCTGCGCGCATCGCCGTCCGTGATCTCTCCTCCATTCTGGAAGAACTGCTCCGAAACGCCGTCGAGTTCACTCCTGCGGGCGGGGGCGACATCGTGGTCTCCGCGCACGAAGACGGCCGAGACATCGTCGTCACCGTCGCGGATCAGGGCATCGGCATGACGGAGCAGGAACGCGTGCACGCCTTCGAGCGCTTCTACCGGGCGCCGTACGCGCACGAGGAGGCCATTCCGGGCACCGGTATCGGCCTCTCCAACGCTGCCTCGCTGGCCGACGCCTACGGTGCGAGCGTGTCGCTGCAGGCGCACAACCCGCGCGGCACGCTGGCCGTCCTCCGCCTCCCGTCCTGACGCGTTAACGACGAAGGCCGCCCGGTTGCCCGGGCGGCCTTCGTCGTTGAGCGCTGCGATCAGTTGCTGCCTCGCAAGATGGCGATCATGCGGAGGATCTCGACATACAGCCACACGACCGTGACCATGATGCCGAAGGCACCGATCCAGCCGAACTCGCGGGGAGCGCCGTTGCGGGCGCCCTGCTGCACGAGGTCGAAGTCCTGCACCAGCGAGTACGACGCCATCAGGACGACGAGCAGGCCGATGACGAGACCCAGCGGGATGCCGAAGACCTTCTGGCTGTAGAGACCGAAGGTTCCACCGGTGACGCCCGTCCACATCAGGACGAGGTTGACGAGGCCGAAGACCAGGTAGCTGACCATCGCGATCATGAAGATCTTGTTGGCCTTCTTGCTGACGCGGACCTTGCCACTGGCGAACAGCGCGAGAGTCACACCGACGACCACGAGGGTCGCGACGGTGGCCTGCAGGACGACGCCGGGCCAGATGAACTCGAAGAACGCGGAGATGCCACCGACGAACAGACCCTCAGCCGCCGCGTACGCCCAGACGAGCGCGGGACGTACCTTCTTGCGGGAGGTGAAGGTGATGACGAGGGCGAGGATGAACCCGACGAACGCACCGATGATCCAGGGCGCCATCGTGAGGCTGCCCGGCTGGACCTGCGTCGGCATGAGCGATCCGCCGAGGGTCCAGAACCAGCCCACGAGGGCGGTGACGAGAAGGATGCCGAACAGACCCGCCGTCTTGACGACGGTGTCCTCGACCGTCATGCGGCCGGTGTCGGCGGACGACGCGGTCGGAGCCGCGAACATCCCCTCGAGCTGGGCATTCGACGCAACTGCGGCGGCCTGGTGCGAGGCTGCTGCGGAGTTCGTCTGGGCTGCCGGAGGAGTCAGGCCGGGGCGCTGCTCCTGAAAGACCGGATTATTGAAGGCGAAATTGCCGGACGCTGCCATTGTGTGTGTCACTCCAAAGGTCGACTCACAGCGCTGTGCTGTCGATCCAGCGTATCGGACGGTGATTCTGCGGGAGGGGTGCCCCGCTGTGAGAGGACTATGAGGGTCCCACGGGCCTGTCTCCCGCGGAGGCTGGCGTGCACCCCGCTGGGTAGCCTGAGCGCATGTCCCGCACGCGCCCGCTCGTCATCGGCCACCGCGGAGCTCCGGGATATCGTCCCGAGCATTCCCTGGCCTCGTACGAGCTGGCTCTCGACCTCGGCGTCGACGCGGTCGAGCCGGACGTCGTCTTCACGAAGGACGCCGTCGCCGTGATCCGGCACGAGAACGAGATCGGCTCGACGACGGACGTGTCGCGGCATCCGGAGTTCGCGTCGCGGCGCACGACCAAACGCGTCGACGGCGAGAGCCTCACGGGTTGGTTCGTGGAGGACTTCACCTGGGACGAGCTCAACACCCTCCGCTGCCGGGAGCGACTGCCGAAGCTGCGCCCGCGGAGCGCCGACTTCGACGATCGGCTGCCGATCCTGCGACTGCGTGACCTTCTCGACCTCGTCGCTCGGGTCGGAGCGCGGGAAGGCCGCGGCATCGGGGTCGTCCTCGAGGTCAAACACGCCACGTACTTCGGGTCGCTCGGCTTCGACGTGGCGGCCCTGCTCGCCGCGGAGCTGCGTGCGGCCGGCTGGGATGCCGGGAATCATCCGCTCGTCGTCGAGTCGTTCGAGCAGACGATCCTGCAGCGGATGCGGGACCGCGGCATCCGTGCTCAATACATCTACCTGCTCGAAGCGGAGGGGCGCCCGTTCGACCTCGTCGCGACGCGTGGGCAGGCTGGTCCCTCGTATGCGGATCAGCTCACGGACGCAGGCCTCGACCGTCTCGCGCACGAGGTCGACGGCATCAGTCTCGACAAGCGCATCATCCTCGAGGGGACCGCAAAGGAGTCGGGGGTCGTCGCCGCAGCGCACCGCCGCGGGCTCAAGGTGTACACGTGGACCTGCCGACCCGAGAACGCATTCCTCTCCGCCCCGTTCCGTCGGGGCCGCGCCAAGGCGGCGTTCGGGGACTGGGAGGGGGAGTGGCAGCACATCGCGGATGCGGGTGTCGACGGGGTCTTCGTCGACCACGCCGACCTGGGGGTTGCATTCTTCGGACGCTCAGGTGCCGACCGGTAGAATGGGTGCCGGTGCGTCAGCACCCCGTGTAACTACCTGATCCGTGGAGAGTCAAGGCGGCACGACGCCTCGTCTACACGGAGGTCACACATGCCCCTCACCGATTCCAGTCCGGTGCGCCCGGCCGCGAGCGACAGCCCCATCCGCACCCTCGCTGCGAGCATCGGCGTCAGCTACTTCGCCATCGCTCTGATCGCGCGGCTGCCGTACGCGATGATCGTCGTCGGCGTCCTCACCATGGTGGTGGACGCCCGCGGATCGCTTGCCGTCGGCGGACTCACCTCGGCGATGGTCGGCCTCGGCACGATCGCCACCGGCCCGCTCATCGGCGCCGCGGCAGACCGGTGGGGACAGCGCCCTGTGCTGCTCCTCGCGGCGCTCGTGCAGAGCGCGGTCCTCGTTGCGCTCGTCGCTGTGGCTTACGGCGACACCCCCGAAGGCCTCCTCCTCCTCGTGTCGGCGCTCGCCGGGGCGACCGCGCCCCAGGTCTCGCCGATGTCGCGCGCGCGCCTCGTCGGAGCGATCGGACGGATGCGGCTCGCCGCGGGCGCCCGCGGGCGGCTCCAGGAGTCGACGATGGGCTACGAGTCGGCCGTCGACGAGATCGTCTTCGTCTTCGGTCCCGTTCTCGTCGGCGTCGTCGCGATCGCCGCGACTCCCGCGGCTCCCGTGCTCGCCGCGGCCGCGCTCACTCTCGCCTTCGTCACCGCCTTCGCGCTGCATCCGACAGCGCGCACGGCAGGCCACGCGGCCGGGTCCGCCGAGCGCGAGCCCGCGCGCAGCATCGCGCGGCCGGGCATCCTGCTCGCGGCCGGCGGCACGTTCGCGACCGGCCTCTTCTTCGGATCTATGCTGACGTCGCTTACCGCGTTCGCCGACGAGGGCGGATTCCCCGAACAGACCGGCATCCTCTACGGCATCATGGGCATCGGGTCGGCGATCCTCGCGCTCGCCGTCGGCATGCTGCCACGACGTTTCTCGCTGCCGTGGCGCTGGATCGCGTTCACCGGCATCCTGGTGATCGGTGCCGTGCTCGCCGCAGGGGCGACCGGCGCCGTTTCGATGGGGTGGGCGCTCGCCCTCGCCGGTTGCGGCATCGGCCCGACACTCGCGACCCTCTACGCCCTCGCGGCCGCGCGCTCGCCGAGGGGGCGCGAAGCCACCGTCATGGCGATCCTCGGTTCGTCGGTCGTCGTCGGTCAAGCACTCTCGAGCATGGTCGTCGGCTCGATGGCGGAGTCCGCAGGATCGACGACCGCACTGTGGGCGCCGGTGGCCGCTGCGGCCCTCCTGATGATCTTCGGTCTCGCGAATCTCCGGGCACGGCAGAGTGTTCATCGGTAGGTCGTAGCCACGGAAAGGGACGCGCATCTCCTGAACGCGCGTGAGGATCTTCTCATCTGAGCAACTACCTCTTGGGAGATCGTCAGGGCGTGCATAGCCTCCTATCAGCCTCGGCCGCGGCATTCGACTCGGATGAACCGTCATCTGTGCCGAGCGCTCTTCCCAGAAGGAAAGGCGGTCCCCCCTTGCACCGACGCATACTGGCGGTCGCGGGCGTCCTCGCGCTCTCGCTGCCCACGACCGCGGCGCTCGCCGCAACACCCGACGATGACCCCACCGCCCGATTCGAACGGAGCACGTCGAGCGGCACGCTCGACAGCTCCTTCTCGGCCGGAGCGATCGACCCCGATCGGCAGGTCTCGGTCGTCATCGAGATGGAGGGCGACCCCGTCGCCGTCGTCGAAGCGGAAGAAGGTCGCTCGCTCAGCAAGCGCGAGCGCACCGATGTGAAGAAGGACCTCAAGGCGGCGCAGGACGCGATCCGCTCCGGCATCACCCAGCGCGGCGGGAAGATCCGCGCGCAGATGCAGTCCGCCTACAACGGCATCCAGGCCACCGTTCCCACCGGGCAGCTCGACGACGTCGCTGCGCTTCCCGGAGTCGTGGCCGTCCACCCCGTCGTCCGGCACGAGATCGACAACTCCGTCTCCGTCCCGTTCCTCGGGGTTCCCCAGGTGTGGCAGAGCACCGGCTACACGGGCAAGAACGTCAAGGTCGCGATCATCGACACCGGTATCGACTACACGCACGCGGGATTCGGTGGGCCCGGCACCGTCGCCGCATACGAAGCCGCAGCCGCGACGTCCGATCAGCCGGCAGACCCCGCCCTGTTCGGTCCGAAGGCTCCCCGTGTCAAGGGCGGCATCGACCTCGTGGGCGACGACTACAACCCGTCCGGCACGGGCGACGCCCTGATCCCGAAGCCCGACGCGAACCCCCTCGACTGCGAAGGCCACGGCTCGCACGTCGCCGGCACCACCGGCGGCTCCGGTGTCCTCCCTGACGGTTCCACCTACAAGGGCCCGTACAACGCGAAGACCGCGTCCACGACGTTCGGCATCGGCCCCGGCGTCGCGCCGCAGGCCGACTTGTACGCCGTCCGCGTGTTCGGCTGCGACGGCTCGACCGAGATGACCATCCAAGCCATCGATTGGGCCGTCGACAACGGCATGGACGTCATCAACATGTCGCTCGGCTCCTCGTTCGGAACGGGTGACGACCCGAGCGCCGTCGCGGCGGCCAACGCCGTCGGCGCGGGCGTCGTCGTGGTGGCCTCGGCCGGCAACTCCGGTCCGAGCCCCTACCTCACCGGCTCCCCGGGCAGCGGCGACGGCGTGATCGCCGTGTCCGCGATCGACAGCACCGCGTCGTTCCCCGGCGCCGCTCTCACTGTCGGTGGCAAGACCATCGAGGCGATCAACGCCAACGGCGCGTCGCTCGAAGGCCTCGGCGCCCTGAAGGTCGTGCGGCTCACCGACGACCCCGCGACGACCGCGAACGAGTCGCTCGGATGCGCGGCATCCGACTACACCCGCGTCGGTGTCACGAGCGGAGGCGGTCAGATCGCCGTCACTGCCCGCGGCACGTGCGCCCGTGCGGCCAAGCCGATCTTCGGTCAGCAGGCCGGTGCGGCAGCCGTCCTGATGGTCAACTCGACCGATGACCTGCCGCCGTACGAGGGCGTCATCGCCGAGAACCCCGACGATGGGACGCCCTACGAGGTGACGATCCCGTTCTTCGGCGTCCCCTCCTCGGCCGGCGCGGCATTCACGAACGGTGCCACGGTGACGGTCAAGGCGCAGAAGATCGCGAACCCCGCCTTCCGCGGCTACGCGTCGTTCAGCTCGTCCGGTCCGCGCAGCGGTGACAGCTCGATCAGCCCCGACGTCGCGGCCCCGGGAGTGTCGATCTCTTCCGTCGCGGTCGGCACCGGAAGCGATTCGGCAGTCCTGTCGGGAACCTCCATGGCCGCACCGCACGTGGCCGGCGTCGCCGCTCTCACGGTGCAGGCGCACCCTTCGTGGAACACCGAGCAGATCTCGGCTGCTCTCGTATCCACCGCTGACCCCAAGGGTGTCGCCGGCATCGATCCGACCCGCGGTGGTGTCGGTCTCGTCGACACGGCGCAGGCGGTGGCGACGAAGGTGACGGCGACGGGTGACAGCTTCCGGACCGACAGCGGGCGGATGCGCGAGACGGCACTGAGCTTCGGGTTCGACGAGTCGACCAAGACGCTCGGTGGAACGAAGAAGGTCACCGTCCGCAACGACGGTAAGAAGCCGGTGACGTTCACCGTCTCGACCGCACCGTCGTCGCAGTCGCTCAAGGCGAAGGTCACGACGAGCACGAAGAAGGTGACCGTCCGTCCCGGGCGTACCGAAACCTTCCGCGTCTCGGTCTCGATCGGGGCATCGTCGGTGCCCGGCTCGCTCTCCGCGGACGACCAGTTCTCGTTCTCCGAGGTCTCGGGCGACGTCGTGCTCACGGCGCCCGGCTCGACGCTGCGGGTGCCCTACCTCCTCGTCCCGCGCTCCAACAGCGACGTGACGGTGAAGGGCTCGCTCAGCACTCGTGGACGCGTCACCGACGGTGACCGCACTCTCGATCTGAAGAACCGCAAGGGTGCACTCGATGCGGCAGCCGACGTCTACACGTGGGGTCTGTCGGACAAGAAGGATGCCCCGAAGACGATCACCGACACCGGGTACGACCTGCGCGCCGCCGGCGTTCAGTCGTTCGCGACGGCAGAAGGAGACCAGCTGGCCGTCTTCGCCGTGAACACGCACTCGCGGTGGTCCAACGCGGCATCCAATGAGTTCGACGTCGTGATCGACTCCGACCGTGACGGTAAGCCGGACTGGGTCGTCCTCTCCTACGACTCCGGTGCGGTCCGCGCGGGTGACGTCGACGGTGTCGCCGAGGTGTTCGTCCAGAACGTCAAGACCGGCGCGATCGCACCGAGCGGATTCCTCGCTCAGGCGCCGACGGACAGCAGCACGATCCTGTTGCCGGTCAACCTCGCCGATCTGGGCATCACGGGTCCGTTCGACTACACGGTGCAGTCGTTCAGCGGAACCACGGACGGAAGCGACGCGTTCGACGGAAAGGCGACGTACGACCCGAGCAACCCGGCGTTCAGCAACGGTCAGTACGAGGTCGTCCCCCGGGGCGGCAAGGCCTCGGTGACGGTGCGGACGGATGCCTCGGCGTTCGCCGTGCAGAAGCCGCTCGGCGCCATGGTGGTCGTGGTCGATAACGAGTCGGGGGCCGATGAGGCCCTGCTCGTGAAGACCAAGTAACACCCCCCCAGAGGAAGGGGCGGTGCGTCGAGAGACGCGCCGCCCCTTTCGGCATCCGTCGTCAGCGTTCGCAGAGCAGAGGATCGTCGCCGCGGCCGAATCGATAGTCGAACGTGCGGTCGTCCGCCCGGACGATGACGCGGTAGCCGTCCACGAGAGCCTGCGTGTATGACATGCCCGGCTGGGGGCACCCCAGCGAACCGTTGGCGAACTCGACGCGTTCCGCGGTGACCAGGGTCGGCTCACCCGACACCCCTCGCGCCGCGAGATCAGCGACGAGCGCCTTCCACTTGGCCTCGGGAACCTCGGCAGGAGCTCCGGTCGGGACGAGCGGGGTGGGACTGGCCCGCAGGAATGGCGGGCGGCTCGAGGGGGCTGGCCCGTCGGACTCGGGCATCGCGGTTCCTTCCGTTGCGCAGGCGGTGAGGGTGAGCGCAGCGCACACGATGGCTGCCGCGAACATCGAGGGATGTGTGCGCATGGAGCACCTCCTTCCCGCGAGGCTACGCGCGCCGCGTGCTCTCGGGGAGGGGTCCGGCCCGATTCGAAGCGAAGGCGCGTAGCCTGAGCCGATGATCCCCACGGCTGCCCGAACCGCCACCGATGTCGTCGACTGGCGTCGACGCGTCTTCGCCCTCTACGCGGACGTTCGACAAGCTGCGAGTCCGGAGGAGGGCCACGCGCGGTGGCAGCGCGGACGCGACGACATGCTCGCGACGCACCCCGCAACCCCCCTCCTGCCGGAGGTGCGTCCCGACTTCACCGGCGTACCGATCGCGGCGTACGACCCCGACTGGCGGTTCGAGTTGCCGCTCCTGCCAGCCGAGCCCGGCGGGTTCGAGTTCGCGACGGGCACGGACGGGGTGGTGCCCTTCGAGCGGATCGCCCTTGTGGAGGTTCCGGAGGTGGGAACGCTGGACGTGTGGCGCCTCACGACGTACGGCGGCGGTCTCTTCATCCCTGTGCGCGATGCGTTGGCGGGACGCCCTGAGGGAACCTACGGGGGCGGCCGCTACCTCATCGACACGATCAAGGGTGCGGATCTCGGCTCGGATGCCGCGGCCGGAACGATCGTGCTCGACTTCAACTTCGCCTACAACCCGTCGTGCGCCTACGACCCGGCGTGGGCCTGCCCTCTGGCGCAGCCCGGCAATGTGCTCGCGGTCGAGGTGCCCGTCGGTGAGCGGTACCCCGGCGCCTGAAGGCAGGCAGCGAACTGTCCGCCGCGTCAGACGCGGACAAGAGGTCCGATGTATTCGTACGTCACTGCGGACTATTCCCGCGAAAACACGCCTTCCTGGTAGCGTTCGGCTCATACATTGGATGAATCGGCTCGCCGCCGCGGTAATGCCGCCCCGCGCCGCCCGCTCAGCCGACAACGAAAGAATCGATGACCGGATGACCGCCCTCTCCCTCGCCACGCGATCCATCAGGGGGCATCTCCCCGTCAGCGATGTCGGTTTCGGCGCCGCGCAACTCGGCAACCTCAATCGTCGGACGACCGACGAGGAGTCGACCGCGGCGGTACACGCAGCCTTGGCCGCGGGAGTCACGTACTTCGACACAGCTCCGCACTACGGCCTCGGCCTCTCCGAGCGCCGGCTGGGGGCTGCGCTGGCCGGAACGCCCCGCGATGACGTCGTCATTTCGACGAAGGTCGGCCGACTGCTCGTCGACAGCCCCGATACGGCAGATCGTCAGGACGATCAGGGTTTCGTTGTGCCGGCATCCGTCCGTCGTGAGTGGGACTTCTCAGCTGACGGTGTGAAGCGCTCGATCGAGGCCAGCCTCGCCCGTCTCGGCACGGACCGGATCGACATCGTCTACCTGCACGATCCGGACGACCACGAAGAGCAGGCCACCCGCGAAGCGTTGCCGGCGCTCATCGAACTCCGCGAGCAGGGCGTCGTCCGCGCGATCGGCGCGGGGATGAACCAGTCGGCGATGCCAGCTCGGTTCATCCAGGCGCACGACATCGACGTGGTGATGCTCGCGGGTCGGTTCACGTTGCTGGTTCAGACGGCACTGGCCGATCTGATGCCCCTCGCGCTCCGGCGAGGCGTCGCGATCGTCGCCGCCGGCGTCTACAACTCCGGACTGCTCAGCTCGGCTCAGATCCGGCCCGACGCGCACTTCGACTACGCGCCCGCCTCCGACGAGGTCCGCGAGCGGGCAGAGCGGCTCGCCGCGATCTGCCACGCCCATGGCGTCGATCTCCCGTCCGCAGCGGTGCAGTACCCGCTGCGGCATCCCGCCGTCGTCTCGACCGTCATCGGCATGCGCAGCGTCGCGCACGTCGAGAGCAGCATCGAACGGCGGACGTCGCTCATCCCCGAAGACCTGTGGGCCGAGCTCGCTGAGGCGGGCCTCGCCCCGGACCCCGTGGGTGCCGCCTGACGGTTATGGCCGACGCTTTCGCGACCGCCGAGTCCCGCATCGCTGCGTGTCAACGGGGTCGGACGTCGCGATCAGGACGACTGATCCTCGGCAGCCCGCTCCCGCCCGCGAGATTCCGCGAAGTCCTCGACCGCGAGCAGGTGCACATGCATCCGCATCCGCGCTCGATCGGAGTCGTGACGTGCGATCTCGTCCAGGATGCCGCGATGCTCGGCCTGCGTGGCGGCGGTGGCGCCGCGCTCTTCGAGCGCACGCCAGACGCGGGTGCGGTAGGTGTGCCCGGCGAGCGAATTCACGAGGGCCGCGAGGAGCGGGTTGCCGCTGGACTGAGCGATCAACCGATGGAACTGCGTGTCGACGTCGATGATCGCGCCGATGTCGCTCTGCTCGGCCCCGGCGTCGAGAAGGACGTCGACCCGGTCGAGCGCGGCACTCATCTCGGCGATCTCCTCCTCAGTGGCCACGCGGGCCGCGAGCGCCGCGCTCTCGGCTTCGAGCACGCGACGCACGTTCAGCAGCTGGGCGGGTTCCGCATCCATCTGCCGATCGGCGAACCAGGTCAGAGGCCCCAGCAGCTTCGCGGCATCCAGGGCGGTGATGTACGTGCCGTCGCCCTGCCGGGTCTCGACGACGCCCAGGACAGCCAACGCTCGGACCCCTTCGCGCAACGAACCGCGCGAGACACCGATCTGCTCGGCAAGGTCCTTCTCGATGGGCAGACGATCGCCGGGGCGCAGCTTCCCGGATTCGACCATCGACAGGATGGATGCGACGACGATGTCGGTCTGCGACGGCCGCGGCGACGACGCAGTCGGATCCGAGGAAGGACCTGACGGGATCATTTGCCCATCGTAGAGGAGGGCAGGTGGCCCTCGACGCTCTCCCGCACCCGCGGGGCGGGTCGGAGGCCCGGCACCGTCGGTGGCGGAGCGATGCCGCCGACTTCGACGCGACGGCGGGAGTCGAACCCGCTGCACACCCGGGTATGAACCGGTGCCCGGGACCACCCGGACCGTCGCGATGGCCTCACGCTAACCCGGGCCGCGGACATCCCTCCGGGCGATGACCGGAGATGACGCACGATAACGGCGTGTGACGGGACTCAGCCGTTCTTCTTGTCGTTGCCGTTGCCGTTCCCGTTCCCGTTGGAGGAGCCTCCGCGGACGGCAGAGTTCTCGTTCGCGTTCTCCCGGGCCTTCTCGTTGGCGTTCTCGCGTGCGGACTGGCCGGGGACCTTGTCCTCGTCGGCGGATGCCGGTGGGGTCGAGGCAGGCCCCTCATCGGAGCCGCTCGTGTCCGTCGTTGCGGTGTCGGGATCGGCGGGCGTCGTGTCGGTGGCCACGGGCTCGCGGGTATCGGCCGTGTCCAGGGTCACCACGGCCTGATCGCCGCCGTTCACCAAGAGTTCCGCGGGGGCGGGGTTCGTCGGCTCGCTGACGGTCTCCTCGGGGGCCGGGCGACCGCCCGGCGTTCCGTTCGCCCACCACGCGCCGACGAGGATCTGGACGGCGATGACTGCGCCGGCGGCGCCGGCGAGAATCCATGCCCGCGACCGCCGCATTCGTCTGTGAGACCGGACGGCGCGACGGGAGGTGGGCAGCTCGACCTCGTCGAACAAGGAGTCCGCAGCGGCGGCGGCGGTCGCAGCAGTCGCTACGGTCGGCTCGGCGGACCAGGCCTGCGTCGTCTCGTCGAGCGCCGCGACGGTGGGACGGGGCATCCGGACGATGTCGGTCGGCAGCGAACGAGCGCGCCGCGCGACGTCCGCCGCGGCCGGTCGAGTGGCGGGGTCTCGCGCGATCATGGCACCCAGCAGGGCGGACCACTCCGGGCCGAGCCAGGCGGGGATGTCGGGCGACTCCACGAGGCGCGCCATCACGCGTCCGATTCCGGATGCCTCGGGGAAAGCCCGTTCGCCGGTGATCGTCTCCAGAGCGAGAAGGCCCAGCGCGTAGATGTCGGCCGGTGGCCCCGCAGGTTCGCCTCGCACCTGCTCGGGGGCGAGGTAGGCGGCGGTGCCGATGACTGTGCCCGGCGTCGTGTGACGGGTGCTGTCCGCGAGATAGGCAACGCCGAAATCCGCGAGCTTTGCGGCGTGCGCGCGGCCCGGAGTGATCGACGGGGCCAGAAGGACGTTCGACGGCTTGACGTCTCGGTGGACGATGCCCGAGCGGTGCACGATGTCGAGCCCCGCGGCGAGTTCACCGACGAGGCCGGCGGTCTCGGCGGCATCCACCGGCCCATCCTGAAGGGCGGCCGCGAGAGAGCGGCCTTCAACGAACTCCATGACGAGGTACTCGGGCTGACCCGGCACGATCTTGGCGTCGAACAGGGTCACGAGCGAGGGGTGGTTCAGCGACGCGAGCAGCGACATCTCGGTGCGGGCCCGGGGCAGGATCGCGGGGTTCTCCGCCTCCGACCGCATGATCTTGATGGCGACGGTGCGACCGAGGATCACGTCTTCCGCCCGGTACACCCGGGCCATGCCGCCCTGACCGACGCATGCGCCGAGGACGTAGCGACCGTCCAGCATTCCCGACGTGACTGGCTCGTCGAACGGATCGGTCACGGGTACTCCTGCGGGTGTTCCAGGCGCGGAGCGCCGGCCGAGACGTCGCCCGGGTACAGCGACATTCCGACCGTAGAGTGCCGACCGCGGTCAGGTCTGGCGGGTTGACTCCGAAGCGATTTGGTGCATTCGACGCTGCGCGAGGGAGCGCTGCCCCACGCGGAGGCGCCCGGCGACGCCGGCGATGGCGAGGAGCGCTCCGACGAGGAGCAGTCCGACCGCAATCGCCGAGGCGAGATCCGCAGCCGCAATCGTGTCGGTCAGCGCCCGCATGGTCGCGGGGGAGGAGATGAATGCGTAACCGGCGGCCGCCATCGCCGCGAAAGTGAGGCCCCAGACGATCGCGGCCCAGCGGACGCGCGGGCCGGTCGGGGAAGCGGGTGATGCGGGCGCGAGCTCGCCCAGGGGGACGGTGGATGCGTCGGTCACGATGTGGGCCCTTCGGATGCGAAGTCGGAGTCGACGTTGACGTCGATGTATCCCGAGTCCTGCTCGAGGTGAAGCTTCTGGGTCGTGCGGGGAGATGCGGTGTCGCCGAAGGTGGCGGTGTACCGGGTTCGACCGTCGGGGAGGGACGTCCGTGAGACGCTGTCCAGTTCGTCCAGGCCGACGAACCCGTCGGAGGGGGTCGAGACGTAGGCCGACGCGGTGTCGGTGACGATCTCGAGGTCCAGGCGAACCTCGTCGTCGACCGCGATGGTCGTTCCGCCGGCACGCTTGTGTACCTGCATCGCGCCGTCGGCACCGGTCTCCTGCAGCGAGATCCACAGGTCCCCCCACGGCTGCACGAAGGTGTCGGGGCCTTGATAGAACTGCCCCGCGACATTCGAAATGCTCCAGCTCCCCACATGCAGATCGCGGCCGACCGAAATGACGGAAGCCCCGATGCCGGTGACGAGTGCGAGACCGGTGACGAATGCGAGGAATCCGCTGCGTCGCCGGAGCGCACCCGCGACGGTCATCGCCCCGGCCAGCACCATGGCCGCGACGAAAAGCCCGGCTGCGACCCGATCGGCTCCGCCCGCGGTCAGCGCGACGATCGTCCCCACGGTCACCGCGGCGCCGATCGCGAGGGTAACGAACGGGAGCGGCGCACGAGGCGCAGTGGCGTGGCGCTCACGACGACGGGCGGCGGCTTCGGCCGCGAAGGCTGCGGCGCTCTTCTGGCGCTCGCGTCGCAACTGATCTCGCGCGGCGCGTGCGGCATCCTGCTGATCCCGCCGCCATGCCTGGTCTTGGACTTTCCACGCTGCGTGCTGCTCGCGCCATCGCACCAGGTCGTCCTCGTTCGTCGCGTCCGAGGGGGCGTCGGGCTCGACGGGAGCGTCCTCCATCGGCGCGGGCTCCGTGTCGCCCGCGGGCTCCGCGTCGATGGGGGGTGCCGCAGAGCGCGCACCGCGTCGTCCGACCGTGACGACCGCGATGATCGAGAACCCGACCGCGACCGCCGCGAGGGCGAGGATCAGGACGGCGATGTCGCCGACGAACACCCCGCCGAGGAGGGCGAGGCTCGGAATCCCGAGGAGCAGCGGCAACGGAGCCGGGATGAAGGATGCCGCGAGGAAGACGAGCGCACCCACCTGGCCTGAATTGAAGATGCGATACCGCGCTTCGAGCCCCGGGGTCCGCCCCGACGCATCGGGCAGGACCGCCCACGCCACGGCGTAGACGAGCGTCACCGGGAATCCGAGGATCGCGAGGACGACGAGGATGCCGCGAACGATCAGCGGATCGACGGCCCATCGCGCGGCGGCACCGGCAGCGACCCCGCCGAACCACCCGTTCATGCGGACGAACCCGAGGCTCGCCGTCCACCCGAAGAAGCGGTCGGCGGCACCGTCCCGGGGCGGAGTGAAGGGAGGGGCGAGGGTCGGTTCGGAGGGCATGTTCCGAGGATGCCGGGGTTGCGGCATCCTCCACCATCAGGGGTGACCCTGATCCATCCCTGATCCCTCTTCCGGATGATGTGCGCGGCGAGACGCCGATGGTTTGATGTGGACATGCCCACTCTTTCGGCCGCCACGGATGCTGCGGCTCGCCCGCTCCGGCCGGCGCGCCCCGTCGGGCGTCCTGCCCGCGTCCCGCTCGCGCGGCCGCGGACGATGGCGGTGACAGGCGTGGGCGCGGGCCTCGCCGACCACGTCGGCGTCTCCGTGACGCGCGTGCGGCTGCTCCTCACGGTGGCCGCCGTCCTCGGCGGGGCCGGACTCCTCTTCTATGTGTGGTGCTGGCTGTTCATGCCGCTCCGTGCGGGCGACCGAGCGACGGAACGCCGTGTGCCGGTGGCGTGGCTGCTCCTGACCGGAGCAGGCATCGCCGCCATCGGCCTCCTGTTCGTAGCGCAGACATCCGTCGACCTCGATCTGAACGTCTTCTTCCGGGAGACGGCGGGGGATGCGCTGCGCTTCTGGCCGACCGTCCCGTGGGCGTGGGCCACGACGCTGCTGGCGACCGCCGCGGGCGTGTGGGCGGGCAGCATCGACCGCGTCGACCCGTCCAGAGGTCCTCGGCACGCGTTGATCGTGCGGGTGCTCGCAGCTGTCGCGCTCGCCGCCGTGTTCGTCGCCGTCGCCGGCACGGCTGACGTGCGCGGCGGGCGCGCTGTCATCGGCGAGCTCGTCCTGCCCGTTGTCGGCGTCGCGGCCATCGCCGCATCCGCTCTTCTGCAGGCGTGGCGTCACCTCGTCGACGAGCGGATCGGACGCGTGCGCGATGAGCAGCGCTCGGCGATGGCGGCCCACCTCCACGACTCCGTCCTGCAGACGCTCGCCCTGATCCAGAACCGCTCGGGCGCCTCGAGCGAGGTGTCGCGTATCGCGCGAGCGCAGGAACGGGAGCTGCGCGCGTGGCTGTACGACGGTGACTCCCCGGCCGACAGTGATCTTCCCACCGACCTGCGTGACTACGCGGGCGCGCTCGAGCTCGACTTCCCGGTCCGGATCGAGGTCGTCTCGACCGGTACGTCGACGGAGCGTGCCAGCGGCGAACTCGCGGCTGCCGCTCGTGAGGCGATGCTCAACGCGGCTCGCCACGCGGGCGGTGAGATCTCCGTGTACATCGAGGGGGCGGCATCCGCTGTCGACGTCTTCATCCGTGACCGCGGCGACGGGTTCGACCCTGCGGCCGTGCCGGCGGACCGCTGGGGTGTGCGGGAGTCGATCGTCGGACGGATGCGGCGGGCCGGCGGCACCGCCGTCATCCGGTCCGTGCCCGACGTCACCGGCACCGAAGTGCGGCTGAGCCTTCCGACCACAGGAGCGCGGCGTGACTGAGGCGGCTCCCTTGCTGGTCGTGATCGTCGACGATCACTCGATCTTCCGATCGGGGCTGCGGGCCGATCTCGACTCGTCGGTCCACGTCGTGGGCGAGGCGGCGGACGTCGGAAGTGCGATCGCCGTCATCTCGTCCGAACGCCCCGACGTCGTGCTCCTCGACGTGCATCTTCCCGGCGATGACGGCGCTGCCGACGCGATCGGCGGCGAGGCCGTCATCCTCGGTTCCGCCGAGACCCCCACGCGGTTCCTCGCGCTGAGCGTGTCGGACGCCGCGGCCGATGTCGTGCGCGTCATCCGGGCCGGGGCGCGCGGGTACATCACGAAGGGGTCGTCGGGCGCGGACGTGAGTCGCGCGGTGCACGCGGTGGCGGGCGGGGATGCCGTGTTCTCGCCCCGGCTGGCGGGATTCGTCCTCGACGCCTTCGGTGCCGCAGCGGGGGAGACGGCTGCCGTCGACGACGAGCTCGATCGGCTGTCGGGCCGCGAACAGGAGGTGATGCGCCTCATCGCGCGCGGCTACTCCTACAAGGAGGTCGCGCAGGAGCTCTACATCTCGGTGAAGACCGTCGAGACGCACGTTTCCTCAGTGCTGCGCAAATTGCAGCTGTCGTCGCGTCACGAACTGACGGCGTGGGCATCGGAACGGCGTCTGCTCTGATGGCCCTGGCGCGACGACTCACCCCGATGACCACCAAATAAGATTCCATGTATACATATACTCAGTATGTGATTAACTGTCTCCGGGTCCGTGCATCGACTGTTCTCGTCGCCGTGCTCTGGATGGCGCTCGCCCTACCGCTCTTCGGCTGGGCTGCCGCGCAGGGCTCTGCGCTGCCGATCGCCTTCGCCGTGGCGAGCGCCCTCACCTGGATCGCGGGCGGGCGAGCCGCGGCGCTGTGGATGCGATCCGCGATTCCCGGCTCCATGCCGCAAGGCGACACCGGCCGCGGCTCCGACCGGATCGCTCTGCTCGTCTGCATCTGCGATGACCTCGACGCGTCGGCGATCATCCGCAGTTCGCACCAGGATGTTGCCGTCGACGTCGTGCTCCTCGACGATTCCCGCGACCCCGACGTCATCGCGCGGGTCGACGACCTCGCGGCCGCGCGCGGATGGCACGTCATCCGACGTGCGGAACGGTCCGGATTCAAAGCCGGCAACCTCAACGCCGGGATCGCAGAACTCCGCGGGCGCTACGACGCATTCCTCATCTGCGACAGCGACGTCGTCCTCGACCCCGGGGTGGCCCGGATCAGCAGCGCCGCCCTCGCCGACCCCACGGTGGCCGTCGCGCAGGCGTCACCCGCGGCATCCCCGGGGAGAAGCCGCTTCGCGCGGTACTTCGGTCCGTTGCTCGCGACCCACCTCGGAGTCACCCGCCGCGGACGCGGGGCGCATGGCGTCACCGCCTTCCTCGGGCGCGGCGCGCTCGTTCGTGCCGCAGCCCTCGAGGATGTCGCGGGGTTCCCTGAGACCGTCGCGGAAGACCTCGCGATGACCGTTCGGCTCCGCCGCCGCGGCTGGCGGATCGTGGACGTCGACGCCGCCTTCACCGAGGACTACCCGATCGACTACGCGGCGTTCCGGGTGCAGATGCGCAAGACAGCGGAAGGCGCAGTCGAGTTCCTCCGTCACCCGGGGCAGATGCGGGGGCTCCGCTTTCGGGAGGGTCTCGACCTTGCGCTCGAGACCGCCCTCGTGCCGGTCACCGCTCTCGCAGGGGCAGCGACACTGGTCACGGGAGCGGCGCTCGCCGGCATCGGCACGCCCCCGCCCATCTGGGTCATGCTCGTGTCCACGTTCGCGGCATCCGCGCCCCTTCTGCCTGAAGCGGTCCGCCGCGCGCGTACCCAGCGGTTCGCCGCCGGCGCCGCGTTCGCCCTCACGGCAGGTCTGCTCTACGCCTCGACCACGTTCGTCGTCCTCGCTGCGGTCATCCGGACCGTGCTGGGTCGTCGCGCGACGTTCTGGGTGACGCCCAAGACAGCTTCGCACCGTGGCGCGTCGGGCACCGCCGCGCTCTTGCGCGACGAGCTCGTCCTCGTGCCGCTGCTCGCCGTCGGAGCGGTCCTCGCCTCCGGTTCGCTCGCGGCAGTGGTCGGCCCCATCGGGCCCGCGGCGATGGCGACCCTGTTCGCCGTCGGGATGCTCCCGCGTTCCCGTCGCGGGCTGGTCGTCCCCGCCCCGCGGGCCCGTTCGGCGTCGTCGCTTTCGCACCGCGCGGTCGCTGCGCCACCGCGCGGAGCTTTCCCCACCAGGTCGCGCACGCTCGTCAGCTGACTCCGCCTACGACGGTGGAAGCGCGGATGCAAGGGGGCCGCGCACATGCCGGACGCCGGAATAGCGTGCTGGGATGCTCCGCACCACCCCGCGCCTGACGGCCGCCCAGTTGGCGTTGAGCCTCCGCCGCGCAGGAGGCGACGTCTTCACGACGCGGCGGCTGATCCTGGCTCTCAAGACCGCCATCGCCGCCGGCGTCGCCTGGTTCTTCGCGCCCCTCGTCCCGTTCGCGGATGCCGAGTACTCGTACTACGCGCCTCTCGGCGTACTCGTGAGCATGTACCCGACGGTCGCCGACTCGGCGCGCGCAGGCATCCAGTCGCTCATCGGTCTCGCGCTCGGCATCGCGATCGGGTTCGGCGGACTGGCAGTCGTCGCCGCCGGCGCTCCCGGCATCGTCGGGGTGGCGCTGGTGGTCCTCGTCGGTGTGGCGATCGGCGGCATCCGTGCACTCGGCATCGGCCGGGATTGGGTGGCCCTCGCCGGGCTCTTCGTCTTGCTGCTGAGCAAGAACGACCCCGACGACTTCTCGTCGTCGTATCTCGCGACGATGGCGTTCGGCGTGCTCGTCGGTGTGGTGGCCAACTTCGTCCTCGTGCCGCCGCTGTACCTGCAGTCCGCCCGCGACCGGCTGTCGGAGTTGCGCGCCGCGGTGGTGTCCGCGCTCGACCGCGCGGCGGACTCCGCGGGGAAGGGGGAGCCTGATGCCACGAGTCTCCGCGAAGACGGCGATGCGCTCGCTGAGATGGCGATCGCCGTCGCGGCCGACGTCGACGAGGCGTCTCGGTCGGAGCGGGCCAACATCCGCGCTCGTGGGGTCGGCGGCGTGCACGACGAAAACGCCCAGCGGTGGTGGGGGCTCGAGCGCGCAACGTACCTCGCCCGGGATCTGCTCGACGTGCTCGCGCAGCACGACCACCTCGACGAGCGTCACGGCGACGTTGCGAGTCTCGAGGCGGCTCTTCGTCGTGTCGCCGAACTCCTGGCGACCCCGCCCGCAGACGAGGAGATGACCGCGAGAACGGATGCCGCGTGGCGCGCCGTCGACGCCTACGCGGCATCCCTGCCCGCCCCCGATGCCGCCGAGGACCCGCACGATCAGCCCGGTCTCTGGGTCGCCGCCACGCTCGGACGCATCACCGACATCTCGCGACGGGTGTCCGACGCGCTGGCGTGAGGCAGGTTGCGCGGCAGAGGTCATTCATATGAGGGTGAAGGTATGAGCACCACCGTTGGGGACATCGAAGCCCGCGAGCGAGCGCGGCAGCGGGCGGTAGAGGCGCTCGACGTGCTCGACCGGCCGACGGACGAACGCGTCGATCGTGTCACCCGCCTGGCGCGGGAGGTGTTCGGGGTTCCGATGGTGAGCGTGACCCTGCTCGATGACGATCGCCAGTGGCGGCTGTCCGAGCAAGGTTTCGACGGTCAGCGGGAGGCCCCCCGCGAAGGATCATTCTGCGGTGCAGCGGTCGCCAAAGGGTCCATGCTGGTGGTCGAGGACGCGTCGTCCGACGTGGACTTCCGAACCAGCCCCTTCGTCACGGGTGATCCGAACCTGCGTTTCTACGCGGGTCAGCCGCTCGCTGCTCCCGGCGGCGAGCAGATCGGCACCCTCTGCATCCTCGACACCAAGCCGCGCGCGCTCGATGACGCCCAGCGCGATCTCCTCCGCGAGATGGCCCGCTGGGTGGAGACCGAGATCGCCCGGGAGCAAGAGATGGACCGAGCGGGGGAGGTTCAGCGCGCCCTGCTGCCCCGTCGCACTCCGGTCGTGCCGGGCTACACGCTCGCCGCTGACGCAGTCGCGGCCGGATCGGTGATGGGCGACGTCTACGACTGGTACGACCACGATGGTCTCCTTCGCCTGACCCTCGCCGACGTGATGGGCAAGGGACTGGGTGCGGGGCTGGTCGCGGCCAGCGTGAGGGGATCGCTGCGCACGGCGCGCGAGCGGCCCCTCACGACGATCGTGGAAGACCTGGACGTGCAGGTCTCGGAGGATCTCTCGCACCTGCACATGTTCGTCACGGCGGTCGTGGCGGACCTCGATGGCGGAACGGGAGAGGTCCTGCTCGTCGACGCGGGACACTCCCTCACCTTCGTGCTCCGCGCTGATGACACCTGGGAGCCCATCCGCTCCACCGGGCTCCCTCTCGGCATGGGCGCCGACGAGCCGAGGGCCGCTGCCCGCGTCGTCCTCCGCCCCGGAGATGCGCTGCTGTGCTGCAGTGACGGGCTGCTCGACATCCTCGACTCCGAGGACCCGTTCGGGCAGGTGCTGTCGGCGCTCCGCGACCACGGACCGGAGGGCGCCGTCGCCGCGGGGATCGCGCTCGCGCGCGAGCGGAAGGCGCCGGACGACGTCACCCTGATGGTGATCCGGAGGGACGCGTGACCGGACGGTTCATCGCGATCAGGGTTCTCGCCCTGCTGTCGGTCCTGCTCGGCGTGAACTACGTCGCGTGGAGGTGGCTGGCATCGGTGAACTGGGAGGCCTGGTGGATAGCGGTCCCCCTCGTCATCGCGGAGACCTACAGTCTCATCGACACCCTGCTCTTCGCCGTGACGATGTGGCGTGCCCGGGAGCGACCGCGCCCGGCGGCGGCGCCACAGGGCACGGTGGACGTTTTCATCACGACCTACAACGAGCCGATCGACATGGTGATGGCGACGGCTCTCGCCGCGCAGCGCATCACCTATCCGCACGAGACCTGGATCCTGGACGACGGCTCCCGCGCCGAGCTGTCCGCCGCGGCCGAGGCGGCTGGTATCGGATACCTCACCCGCTCCGCGGACTGGGCGGACAAGCCGCGGCACGCCAAAGCGGGCAACCTCAACAATGCGCTTATGGCGACGGACGGCGAGTTCCTCCTGATTCTCGACGCCGACCAGGTGCCGGATCCGCTGATTCTGGAGAACACCCTCGGATACTTCGCCGACGACCCGCAGGTCGCCCTCGTGCAGACTCCGCAGTGGTTCGTCAACGTGGACGAAGCCGACCCGCTGGGCAGTCAGGCGCCGCTGTTCTACGGCCCCATCCAGCAGGGCAAGGACGGGTGGAACGCGGCCTTCTTCTGCGGGTCCAACGCGATCCTCCGCCGCGACGCCCTGATGCAACTGGGGATCGTCGGATACGTCCGAGACCTCGAGGATTCGGTGGTCACGGCATTGAAAGCAGCCCAGCGGATGCTGCGACGCGCGGCATCCGCTCACGACCTCCCCGCGGACGTCGCCGCGGAGTTGGGACGTCTCGCGGCGGCCGTTCACCGGGCGCGCGCGGACCTGGCGCTCGGAGCGCCCATCGCCGAGGTGACGGCCGAGGTCCACGCGGAGGTTCAGGCGGCGTCGCGCCGACTCGTGCAGGTCGACCTCGCCGGCATCCGCGCCGACGTCGAGGAGCTCGCCGCGCTCGCGGTGCAGCGTGACGCCGAGCTCGACGCTTTCGTCGTCGACGATGGAGCGCTCGACGCGCTCGCGGCCCGCGAACTGACCCCGCTCGGGACCATCGCCGCCGTGGACGCGCTCGTGGACGCAGTCCGCGTCGACCGGCCGGGGGAGGCGCAGCCGATCCAGCCGCTCGCGACGATCTCGGTCACCGAGGACATGGCGACGGCGATGCAGCTGCACGCGCTCGGTTGGAGAAGCGTCTACCACCACGAGATCCTCGCGCACGGCCTCGCCCCCGAGGATCTGCGGACGATGCTGACCCAGCGGCTGCGGTGGGCCCAGGGAACGATGCAAGTCCTCCTGCGCGACAACCCGATCGTGAAGAAGGGCCTGACCTTCGGGCAGCGGCTGATGTATTTCGGCACGATGTGGAGCTACCTGAGCGGATTCGCGGCGATCGTCTACCTCGCCGCGCCCATGATCTACCTGCTGCTCGGCGTGCTCCCGGTGACTGCGTGGTCGGTGGACTTCTTCGCCCGGTTCCTGCCCTACTTCATCGTCAACCAGATCCTCTTCGTCGTGGTCGCCAAGGGCATCAGGACGTGGCGAGGGCAGCAATACTCACTCGCGCTGTTCCCCGTCTGGATCGCCGCCTGCGTCACTGCGTTCGCGAATGTCGTCTTCGGACGCTCGCTGAGCTTCGTCGTCACCCGCAAGGACGGTCGTGCCGCCGGTGGCCCGCCGTGGCGGCAGATCTGGCCCCAACTCACGGCGATGGCGCTGCTCGCGGTCTCCGTCGTTGTCGGGATCGTGCGCGTGATCGCCGGGACCGCCGACGGCACGGGCACCCTCGTGAACACCGTATGGGTCGGCTACGACCTGGTCGTCCTCAGCGTCCTGATCCAGGCTGCGAGGTACCAGGGGTACCGGCCCGCCGAGCCCGCTGCATCCTCCTCAGCCCTCGAACAGAAGGAGCCCCCGTGGACATCTCTGTGACGCCCGCAGACGGATACGCCGTCGTCGCCGTCGTCGGACGGCTCACCGCACCAGGGGTGAGCCGCTTCCGCTCCGCCGTCGACGATGCCATCTCCCGTGCCGGCGCGCGCGTCGTCGTCGATCTCGCACGCACCGAGTTCATCGATTCGTCGGGGATCGGGGCCCTGATCGGCGGGCTGAAGTCGGCCCGTCTCGCCGACGGCGACCTTCGCATCGCCGCGGTGCCGGAACCTGTCGCCCGCGTCCTGAAGCTCACCAATCTCGACCGCGTGCTGCGCGCGTACCCGGACGCGGAAGCCGCGTTCGATGGGCGTTGACGCGGCGCGCCGCATCCACGCCCCTGCAGACCTGGCGCTGGTCGACGCCGTCCACGACGCACTCGAAGAACTCTGGCGCGAGGTCCCCGACGTCTCCGACGATGACCGGTTGCTGTTCGGCCTCGCCGTGAGCGAGGTCGTGACCAACGTCGTCGAGCACGCCCCCGGGGATGCGCCCCCGACCGTCGTCGCGGAACTGTCGGTCGACCATCACAGGCTGCTCGCCGTTCTGTCGGATGACGCCGAGCCCGCCCTCATCCGTCTCGACGAGGTGCACATGCCCGCCGAAGACGCCGAATCCGGGCGCGGGCTCGCGTTGGCGCTCGCCGCCCTCGACGAACTTCGCCACGAGACGGGCGAGGGGAACACGTGGGTGTTGCGCCGCGATCGCCGCGGCCCGGCATGAGTCCGGGCGTCGATGTCGGCGCTCGAACGTAGACTCGTGGGGACATGAGCGACTCCATCAAGCCCGTCATCGTCGGCGCCGGAGCGCCCCGCCCCGCGGGCGATTCCCGCCCCGACGAAGACCTCCTGGCCGGTCTCAACCCGCCCCAGCGCGAGGCCGTCACCCATCGGGGGCCGGCGCTGCTGATCGTCGCGGGCGCAGGCTCCGGCAAGACGAGCGTGCTCACCCGCCGCATCGCTTCGCTCCTGCGCACGCGAGAGGCCTACCCGAGCCAGATCCTCGCGATCACCTTCACGAACAAGGCCGCGGGGGAGATGCGCGAGCGCGTGCGCCAGCTCATCGGCGACAGTGCGCAGGGCATGTGGATCTCGACCTTCCACTCGGCGTGCGTGCGCATTCTGCGCCGCGAGGCCGACCAGTTCGGCTTCACCAAGAGCTTCACCATCTACGACTCCGGCGACTCACGGGCCCTCGTCAAGCGACTCGTCAAGGAACACGAGGGTGACTCGTTCGGCTTCACTCCGGCAGCGGTCCAGGGCCGCATCTCGAAGCTGAAGAACGAACTGGCGGACGCCGAGTCCTACGCGCGCCAGGCGAATATGAGCGACCCCGCCGAGCGGGTGTTCGTCGACATCTTCGCGGATTACCAGCGTGCGCTGCAGAAGGCCAATGCGTTCGACTTCGACGACCTCATCGCGCAGACGGTGTATCTGTTCCGCGCGTTCCCGCACGTCGCCGATGTGTACCGCAAACGGTTCCGGCACGTCCTCGTCGATGAGTACCAGGACACGAACCACGCCCAGTACGCCCTCATCCACGAGCTCACGCGGCCCGTCGTCGGTAAGGCGGGCGACGCATTCTCGAGCGGCGGGATGATGATCTTCGAGCCGGATGAAGCTCCCGAGGTCGAGGGCGCGTCCCTCACCGTCGTCGGTGACTCGGATCAGTCGATCTACGCCTTCCGCGGCGCCGACATCCGCAACATCAGCGAGTTCGAGCGCGACTTCCCCGGGGCGAAGGTCGTGCTGCTCGAGCAGAACTACCGCTCGACCCAGAACATCCTGTCGGCGGCGAACGCCGTCATCGGCCACAACTTCGACCGCAAGGACAAGAAGCTCTGGACCGACGTCGGCGACGGTGACCCGATCATCGGCTTCACCGGATACTCGCAGCACGATGAGGCGCAGTTCGTGGCCGACGAGATCGAGGCTCTGCACCGCAAGAACGTCGACTACTCGCAGATGGCGGTCTTCTACCGGACCAACTCGCAGTCGCGTGCGCTCGAAGAGATCTTCATCCGCTCGGCGGTGCCCTACAAGATCATGGGCGGCACCAAGTTCTACGACCGCGCCGAGATCAAGGACGCGATGGCGTACCTCATCGCGGTGGCGAACCCCGCCGACGAGATGGCCGTCCGCCGCATCCTCAACAAGCCCCGACGAGGCATCGGCGACGTCACCGAGACAGCGATCGCCCGGTACGCGGCATCGGAGGGCATCACCTTCCGCGACGCTCTCGCGAACGCATCGGCGCTCGGGGTCGGCGTGAAGGTGCAGAAGGCGATCGCGGAACTGGATGCCGTCCTCGTCGAGGCATCCGAGATCATGCTCCCCAGCTCGGGCGAGATCCCGCCGTCGACGTCCGTCACCGAGGGGCTTCGCGTTCTGCTCAACAAGTCGGGCTACTACGACGTCCTCCGCATGTCGAAGGACCCGCAGGACGAGGCGCGCGTCGAGAACCTCGACGAGCTCGTCGCGGTGACGCGCGAGTTCGCGCGCAACAACCCCGACGGCACGCTGCTGGACTTCCTCACCGAAGTGACGCTGGTGTCGGATGCCGACGACCTCGATGACGCCAGTGGGTCGGTCTCACTCATGACGATGCACACGGCGAAGGGCCTCGAGTACGACGCCGTCTTCGTGACGGGCGTCGAGGAAGACCTCATCCCGCACCGGATCTCGGCGGGGGAGCCCGGTGGTCCCCAGGAGGAGCGGCGCCTCTTCTATGTGGCGCTCACCCGTGCGCGTAAGCGGCTGCACCTGTCGCTGGCGATGACCCGCGCCCAGTTCGGTGAAGTCTCGGCCGCGATGCCGAGCCGGTTCCTGCAGGAGATCCCGCACGAGCTGATCGACTGGCGCCAGTCGCCGGGCGACGTGAACTCCCGCGGCGGCATGCAGTCTCGTGCGATCAACGGGCGCCCCGGTGCGGGCGGGTCGCGCTTCGGCGGGTCAGGATCGAACCGCTACGGCGACGACCTCGTGCCCCTGCCGCGACGGGAGAAGTCCGACGCGCTCGCGAAGTTCACCAACCGCATCCCGGCGAAGATCCGCGACAACGGCGACATGGAGTTGGCGGCGGGCGACCGCATCCGTCACGACGATTTCGGCGAGGGCAAAGTCGACATGATCACCGGCGAGGGTGCCAAGCGCGTCGCCCACGTCCGGTTCGACACCGCGGGTCCGAAGAAGCTGCTGATCAAGGTCGCTCCGATCACCAAGCTCTGAGTGAACGACGGCGTTACGCGGCTGTGTCAGACTGACCCCAGCGATTCGCTGGGAATTCGCTGATAGCGCGCGACGGGGGTCGCGGGACTGGGGTTTTACATGGGCGCATCGCTGCGCCGTCGTTCGGCTGCGCTCGCAGTCGGCGCGGCACTACTGGCCGGATTCATCTGGGCGCTGCCGCAAGCAGCCGTGGCTGCGGAGGCGACGCCGACCGGCGCCATCTCCGGGAAGGTGACCGGCGATCAGATCGCCGAGGGTTACGGCTATGTGGGTGCATGGCTCGATACAGGTTCGCAGTACGACGTCTACTACGGCCAGATCAAGCCGAACGGCGACTACCGCATCGAAGGCCTCCCTGCGGGGACATACCGCGTCGGCTTCAACGAACTCGGCATTGACGACGAGGAACTGGGTGTCACCAGTTGGACCGAGTGGTGGAACGACGCGCTCACCCTCGACGACGGCACCGACGTCGTCGTCGGTGCGGGCACACTCACGGGCATCGACGCGAAGGTCGACTCGGTTCGGGGCGTTGCGAGCGACCCGGTCATCTCGGGCTCGCCCGTCGTTGGCAACAAGCTGACCGTATCCCGCGGAGCTTGGCCGGCAGGGACAGACGTTCAGTACGCCTGGTACGCGAACTACAGCCTCCTCTCCTATGGACCGGCGTCGTCGATCACTCTCGGCGCAGAGACCGTGGGTAAGCGCATCATGGTCGAGGCGTACGGCGACATCGACGCGACGGGGTATCCGTCCGCCGACGCGGTTCAGGTCAAGATCAGTAAGGACACCGCACCTGTTAAGGCCGCCGCGCTCCAGGCGGGCACGCCGTCGGTGAGCGGGACCGCGACCGTGGGAGCAACGCTCGCGACCAAGGCGGGTGCGTGGGCCAAGGGGACCTCCCTCTCGTACCAGTGGTACGCCTCGGGTAAGAAGATCAACGGCGCGACGAAGGCCTCCTACAAGGTCCCCGCGTCGCTCGTAGGCAAGACGATCACGGTCACGGTGACGGGGAAGAAGGCCGGGTACGTCACCACCTCGAAGGTGTCGAAGGCGACTGCGAAGGTGTCGCTGTCGGCCACTCCTGTCATCACGGGCACAGCCAAGGTCGGCCAGAAGCTCACAGCGAAGCCGGGTCGCTGGGGTACTGGCACCCGCCTGTCGTACCAGTGGTACGCGAACGGCAAGGCGATTTCGAAGGCCACCGCGTCTACCCTCACGCTGCCCGCCGCAGTCAAGGGCAAGAAGATCACGGTGAAGGTCACGGGCAAGCAGACCGGCTACACGACGGTCACCACCACCTCGAAGGCGACGGCCGCCGTGGCGGCCAAGAAGCGCTGACGATCTCGCGGGTCGCGCAGCTGAGCTCTGCGCGACCCGCGTCTCATCGCGCGTACGCTGAGCACATGGCTCTGTTCTCCCGCCGTCCGAAGAAGAACTCCGACGAAACCGACGAGGTTCCCGTCGACGCGCAAGCGGAGCTTTCCGATGTCCAGCAGGACGTCAGCGCCGCTGTCGCGGCAGAACAGGCGGATGCCGAGCCGGTGCCCTTCGTGCCGATCTCGATGTCGACCTTCGGGCAGCCCGTTCCGCCGCCCGAGCAGCCGCGTCTGCCGCAGGTCCCCGAGACCGCTCCGGAGCGCACCGAGGGCCGCCCGGGCATGCCCGACAACACGCTCCTCCGCACGGCACTCGTCGACGCTCCGGAGAAGCCGGACAACGCCGCGATCCTCGGCGTCACCCGCCAAGCGCTGCAGGGCACGCTGTACCTCCGCATCCTCGGCGACGCGCAGGCCCAGGTCGCGGCGGGAGAGCCGCTGCGACTGGCGATCTCGATCATGAACGACAAGAAGTTCCTCCTCGCCTACACCGGCGCAGACGCCGTCCAGGCGGGTCTCGGGTCTGACGCCGACGAGAACGCCAACACGTCGGTCCTCGGCCAGCCGTCGCAGAACGTGCTCCGTAACGTCGTCGATGCGGGCTACGACGGCATCGTCTTCGACCACGCCGGCCCCGGCCGGCGCATCGTGCTGCCGACGGGTCTCATCTCTCGGGCCCTCGATCAGGCCGATCCCGACTTCACGATCAAGAACCTCCTCGCCGGGCCCCGCACTCCCGAGACCGCGCGCGCCGTCGTCGACGCCCTGGTCGCGCGCGGCGCCTGGATCGCCGCCGGCCCCCGTCCTGATGGACAGGGGATGGGCGTCGCCGAGGCGCGTTCGGCTGAGGGCACCCGCTACCTCCAGGTGTTCTCGCACCCGCTCGAGGTTCTCGTGCTCCGTCGCGAGGACCAGCCCATGCCGCTCACCGCGGCGCAGTTGGGCGAAGCCCTCAAGAGCGAACCCGAGCTGAGCGGATTCCTCATCGACGCCGCGGGACCATGGATCCGACTCGAGCGTGAGCAGCTTGACCCGCTCATCACGATCGCGGATGCCGCGGAAACCGTCGACGCGGCTGCGGAAGCGGACGCGTCCGACGAGGACTGAAACCCCCTGTCCACCCCGGTGACTCACCCCTAGGGTGGGACGCATGGCGTCGGAGCGGATCACCCTGCAGCTGCCGGGAGGCAGGGAACTGTCGCTCTCGAGCCCGAACCGGATCGTGTTCCCCGAACCGGGGATCACGAAGCACGAGCTCGCGGAGTACGTGCTCGCTGTAGCCGACCCGTTCCTGCGTGCGAACGGTCATCGGCCCGTCTCGCTCGAGCGCTTCCCGGACACCGTCGACGGCGAGAGCTTCTTCTCCAAGAATCCGCCGAAGGGCACCCCCGACTACGTCGACCAGGTGGTCTGCACGTACAACAGCGGTCGCCGGCATCCGCAGGTCGTCCTCAGCGAGGCCGCGGCCATCGCCTGGGCTGTGCAGATGAACACGGTCGTCTTCCACCCATGGGCGTCGCTCGCCGACGACACGGACAATCCCGTCGAGCTGCGCATCGACCTCGACCCCCAGCCCGGCACCGACTTCGGGGACGCGGCGGCCGTCGCCCCCGCGCTGCGCGACGTGCTGCGTGAGGCCGGCCTCGAGGCCTGGCTCAAGACGAGCGGCAATCGCGGCATCCATGTCTTCTGCCCGATCGAACCGACGCACGATTTCCTCGATGTGCGGCACGCGGTGATCGCTGCGGGTCGTGAGTTGGAGCGACGGATGCCGGACAAGGTCACCACGAACTGGTGGAAGGAAGAGCGGGGCGAGCGCATCTTCATCGACTTCAACCAGGCGAACCGCGACCGCACGATGGCCGGCGCGTACAGCCCGCGGGCGCTCCCGGGGGCGACAGTGGCGACCCCGATCACCTGGGACGAGCTCGCCGCCGGCGTCGACCCGACTTCGTTCACGGTGCGCACGGTGCCCGAACGGCTCGCGGCGATCGGTGACCCGTGGGAGACCGTGCAGGCCGCCCCCGGGCGGATCGACACTCTGCTCGAGTGGTGGCAGCGCGACCTCGAGTCGGGACTCGGCGAACTGCCGTTCCCGCCCGAGTTCCCGAAGATGCCGGGGGAGCCGCCGCGCGTGCAGCCGTCTCGCGCGAAGAAGGACTGACGCCGCTCAGTCGGCCGTGACGGTGTCGACCTTCTCCTCGACCGCGGGACGCTTGCGTGCCCAGCGTGCGGGAGTGTTCGGGCCGTCCCAGACCTGGATGATGCCCCACACCGCCGCGGTGAGCGGGACGGCGAGGATCGCCCCCACGATGCCGCCGAGCACGGTGCCGATCGTCAACGCGATGAGCACGGCGAAGGCGTGCAGCTTCATCGAGCGTCCCATCAAGAAAGGCTGCAGGAAGTTTCCTTCGAGCTGGTTGACGGCGACCACGATGATGATGACCCAGATCGCGGCGCCCAAGCCGTTCGTCACGAGGGCGACCAGTGCGGCCAGGATCCCCGCGACGGTGGCTCCCACGATGGGGATGAAGGCAAGGACGAAGACCAGCGCGCCGAGCGGGAGAGCAAGCGGGATCTGGAGGATGAGGAGACCGATCGTGATACCGATCGCGTCGACTGCCGCGACGGCTGCTGTACCGCGGAGGTACGCGCCGAAGGTGTGGACGGCCTTGTGCCCGACGCGCACCGCACGGTCGTAGTTGGACTCGCGGAACGGGCGGATCAGGAACTCCCAGAGCTTCGGGCCGTCCTTCAGGAAGAAGAAGAGGGTCACGATCATCAAAACGAGCCCGGTGAGGAAGTTCGCGACCGCGCTGACGCCGGCCAGAGCGCCGGATCCGAACTGCGCGCTCGTGAGGAAGTCGGTCGCGTTGCCGACCCATTCGTCGATCTGTTTCTGATCGATGTCGAAGGGCAGCGTCTTGCTCCAGTCGAGGACGCTCTGGAAACCCTGCTGCGCCTGCTTCGACAGGTCATCGAACTGATCGCGGACGGCATTCACGACCAGCCAGCCGATACCCCCCAGCACGAGGACGAACGCCAGCAGGGTGAGGATGGTGGCGAACACCGAGGGGATGCCGCGGCGCCGCAGCCATCCCATGAGCGGCGCCGCCGCGGACGCCACGATGAGGGCGAGGAGCACGGGGATCACGACGACCGTGAGCTGCAGCATCCCGAGGATCAGCGCCACGGCGATCACGGCGACGATGATCACCTGCAGCGAGCGGGTCGCGAGGGTGCCGAAGCCATCGGACCACATGCTCGCAGGCTTGCCCGCCGCGGCCGTGCGGACGGGCCGCCCGTCGTCGAGACGCACTGAGCGGGGAGAAGACGAGAAGAAGCCCATGCTGCGACCCTACCGATCGGGTTGCGGCAGAAGCGGCCCCTTGACTCAGGCCAGGACGTCCGCCAGATCATAGGCCGAGACGGTCTCGAGCTGGTCGAAACGGCACGACCGGGCATCCCGATCCGGCCGCCAGCGCTGGAACTGGACGGTGTGCCGGAAGCGGTCGCCCTCGAGCTGGTCGTAAGCCACTTCGAGGACGCGCTCAGGCCGCAGCCGCACGAAGGAGGTGTCTTTCGACGCGGTGAAGCGCGAACGGTCGGAGGCGCCGGTAACCGCTTCGCCGTCCTCGTCGCGGACGACGAGCGGGGCGAGCTCGTCGATCAGCTCGAGGCGTCGCGCGTTGCTCCACGCCGCCACACCGCCGACCTGGTGCAGATTTCCGTCACCGTCGTACAGGCCGACCAGCAGTGACCCGACGCCCTCGCCGCTCTTGTGGATGCGGTAGCCGACGGCGATCACGTCAGCCGTGCGCGCGTGCTTGATCTTGAACATCGCACGCTTGTTCGGGGCGTACGGCAGGGCGAGCGGCTTGGCGACGACGCCGTCGAGCCCGGCACCTTCGAACTCCGCGAGCCACTTCTCGGCGAGGGCGCGATCCGTCGTCGTCCGGGTCAGATGGATCGGATGCGGCACGCCGCCCAGCAGGTCTTCGAGCTGCGCGCGACGTTCCGAGAACGGTTCGTCGCGGAGGTCGCGGTCGCCCCGTGCGAGCAGATCGAAGGCGATGAACATGGCCGGGGTGGTCTCGCTCAGCATCGCGACGCGGGATGCCGCGGGGTGGATGCGCTGCGACAGCTGCTCCCACTGCAGACGCTGCGATCCCGGCTCGCCGTCGGCGACGACGATCTCCCCGTCGAGCAGACAGGGCTGGGGCACCAACCGCGAGATCGCGTCCACGAGCTCGGGGAAGTAACGCGTCAGCGGTTTCGATCCGCGCGACCCGATCTCGACCTCCGAGCCGTCCCACCCGATGATCGCGCGGAACCCGTCCCATTTCGGCTCGTAGAGGAGGCCGCCGGCGGTCTTCGCGGCATCGGGAACGGCCGGGACGGACTTCGCGAGCATCGGCGCGGGGATCTCGTACATGCGCCCATCCTGCCCGGCCCGCAGTGACGCGGGAACGGGCTTGCGAAACGGATCAGGCGAACGCGCTCACGCCGGTGATGTCCCGGCCGAGCAGGAGCGCCTGCACCGACTCGGTCCCCTCGTAGGTGTGGATCGCCTCGATATCGGCCATGTGCTGCATGACGCCGTTCTCGAGGAGGATGCCGTTGCCGCCCAACAGGTCGCGGGCGATCGCGGCGACCCGACGCGCGGCGCGGGTGTTGTGGAACTTCGCGAGCGACGCCTGCGTGGGGCGGAGTCCGCCGGCTGCTTCGAGGTCAGCGAGGCGACGGCAATACAGCTGCATCGCGGTGAGATCCTCGAGCATGTGCGCGAGACGCTCCTGCACCATCTGGAACCGGGCGAGGGGCTTACCGAACTGGATGCGCTGCTGCGCGTACTGCAGCGCGGTCTCGTAGCAGGCGGTCGCGTGACCGAGCGCCGACCACGCGACACCGGACCGGGTTGCGTAGAGGACGGTGGAGGCATCCTTGAACGTCCGCGTGCCGGGGAGCACCGCGTCGGCGGGAAGGCGAACGTCGTCGAGCGCGATGTGGGCCTGGTGGATGCCGCGGAGCGAACCCTTGCCCGCGATGACCGTGCCGGTGTAGCCCGGGCGGTCCTGCTCGACGAGGAAGCAGCGGACGGCACCGTGGTGCTCGTCGCCGTCGGCGTCGATCCGTGCCCAGACGAACGTGATGCCGCCGGAGGCACCGTTGCCGATCCACTTCTTCTCTCCGCGGAGGACCCAGTCGTCTCCGTCACGGCGGGCGACCGTCTCGAGCGAGACCGAATCGGAGCCGTGGTCCGGCTCGGTCAGAGCGAAGGCGGCGGGCACCTCGAAGCGCGCGACCGGGAGGAGCCAGCGCTCCTGCTGCGCCTCGCTGCCGAAGAGGGCGAGCGTGCGGAGAGCGAGACCGCCCTGGACCGCGAGAACCGTGCCGAGCGAACCGTCGCCGCGAGACACCTCCATGTTCACGAGTCCTGCCGCCAGCGGAGAGAAGTGCGTCAGCCGGGGGTGGTCGATGCCGTCGTTCAGGAGGTCGAGCCGACCGAAGCGTTCGGCGATGTCGAGGGGGTAGTCCGCGGCATCCCACGCGTCGCGCATGCGGTCGCCGATCTCATCGACGAAACCCTGCGCCCGCTCCCAGACCTCACGGTCGGCGGCGGGGATGTCGGCGAAGACGGCGTAGTAGTCGGTGTCGAGACGGCCGAGCACGTCGTAGCGGCCGGAAGTCCCACCGGGCAGGGGTGTGGTCATCGGGCCAGGATACGCAACGCTGGCATCCAGTTCCACCGTACGCGGAACGCCGTCTCAGTCGGATGGGCGCAGGGCGCCGAGTCGGCGAGCCACTTCGGCGGGCGGCATCCGTCGCGGGAAGGTCGCCACGACGATGTCGTCGTCTGCCGCCGGCTCCGGGTCGGGGTGCACACCGAAGCGTCGCAGCAGCTCGTCGTACGCGGCTTCGAGGACGGTGGCGGGAACTCGCGTCGATCCGCGCAGGAGGCGCCGGAGCACGTGGTTGTGCACCGCGGTCACAGCGGCAGCGAAGGCCACCGCGTCGACGGGGTCGAGTCCCGGAACCGATCGCCGCAGGTACTCGTCGAACACCCGCTCGTAGCGGAAGACGGTCACGATCTCGCGGTCCCGCAGCGACGGCACCTGCCGGACGACGGCGTAGCGGCGACGCGCGACCTCGGGGTCGGCGGCGAAATGCCGGAAGATCTGGACCGATGCTTCGCACACCGCCGCCCACGGATTCTCGTGCGTCTCGGACAGGAAGGTCCGAAGGCGTTCCAGCAGCAGCTCGTGGTCAGCGAAGACCACGTCGTCCTTGCCTCCGAACTGGCGGAAGAACGTCGACCGCGACACCCCCGCGGATTGCGCGATCTGTTCGACAGAGGTCTGCTCGTAACCGTGCTCCGCGAACAGGGCGAGGGCCGCGGCCACCACTGTGCTGCCCGTGGGGCGGAGGTCGTCGGCCATGGACGGAAGCCTAGTGCGAAGCCCGTTCTGTCAAGGGCCGTGGCGGTGCGGCGCCGGTCGCCTTGACTCGCCTCATGTCATCGCTCTGGAAGCAGCACGCACCCGGCACCATCGGCATTCCGTTCGTGTCCGGCGCGCGGCACGAGGTGGTCGTCGTCGGCGCGGGGCTGACCGGGCTCGCGGCCGCATATGAACTCGCCCGGTCCGGCGTCGACGTCGCTCTCGTCGAGCGGGGCACGGTCGGTGAGCTCGCATCGGGATCGAACACCGGCAAGGTCTCCCTTCTGCAGGGCACGACGCTCTCGTCGCTCCGGTCGGGGCACCCGGCATCCCTCGTCCGGGCCTACGTCGACGCGAACCGCGACGGCTTCGAGTGGATGACGGGCACGGCCGAGCGTCTCGGAGTGCCGCTGACGTCGCGCACCGCCTACACGTACGCCCAGGATGAGAACGGGCGCCGGGCCGTCGTGAAGGAGTACGACGCTGCCCGCGAGGCCGGCCTCGCGGTGCGGCTCGTCGGCGACGAAGAGCTTGGCAGCGCGGCGGTGCCGATGGTTGCCGCCGTCGCCCTCGACGACCAGCGTGCGATCGATCCGATGCGAATGCTGGCGGCGCTCGCCGACGCGTTCGTCGCGGCGGGCGGCACCCTCCACCTCGGGGTCGAGGTCGGCGGGGTGAAGGTCTTCCCGAACCCTCGGGTCGAGACGGACCGCGGACCGCTCTTCGCGTCGCGGGTCGTCCTGGCCACCGGCATCCCGATCCTCGACCGTGGTCTCTACTGGGCGAAGGTGAGCGGGATGCGGTCGGCCTGCGTCTCGTTCACGCTCACGGAGCCGCTGCCTGACGGCATGTACCTGTCCGCCGACGAGCCGACGCGGTCCGTCCGGACGGTCCTCCCCGGCGACGGGCCGGCCGAGGTCGCTCAGATCGTGATCGGCGGGGCGGGACACCCCGTCGGACGCGCCGAGTCGGAGCGCGCGATGCTCGACGAGTTGGCGGAGTGGGCGCGACAGACGTTGCCGGTGGGGGAGGAGACGCACCGCTGGTCGGCGCAGGACTACACCTCGCACAATCGCATCCCCTTCATCGGGACCATGCCCCGCTCACTCGGTCGCGTCCGCTTCGCGACGGGCTACGCGAAATGGGGCCTGACGAATGCGCCCGCCGCTGCGCTTCGCATCGTGAGCGAACTGCGCGGCGAGAAGATGAGCGACCGGCCGCGGTGGATGACGCAACTCGGCACGCGTCTCACGATGCCCGCCGACATCGCCCAGGGTGCGGCGGAGAACGTGAAGGTCGGCCTCGCGGCGGCGAAGGGGTGGGCGGGCGCCGAGGCGGACGCCGTTCCCGTGCCGCAGCCCGCCGAGGGTGAGGGCGTCGTCGCGCAGCGCGGGGGACACCCGATCGGGATCTCCACGACCGCCGGCGAGACCCGCGCCGTGAGCGCCGTGTGTCCGCACCTCGGCGGCGTCCTGGAGTGGAACGACCTCGAGTGCACGTGGGACTGCCCGCTGCACGCGTCGCGCTTCACGGCATCCGGCGACCGCATCGAAGGCCCCGCGACGCGGAGCCTTCGACGGGTCGACTGACTCAGCTCGCTGCCGCGATGACGCCCGTGATGATCAGGGTGACGATGGTCGTCCAGAGGACGATCGCCGCGCCCTGCCAGAACAGCACCGTCCGGGTCGGCACACCCGTGCCCTTCAGAGCGGCGGCCGTGAACTGCGTGGGCAGGATCAGCGGGCCGAGGAGGCTGACGCCCGGCGTGCCGTAGCGGTGGTAGGCCTTCTGGAACTTCTCGGAGCGTGCCGACGGCGTCTTCTCCGAAGCGCTCGCGCGAGTGGTGACCGCGGCCCGAACGCGGGCGGTCGCGAGCACGACGATGGCTACGCAGACGAAGTTGCCGATCGCGCCCGACAGGGCGGCGACGACGGGGTGGATGCCGCCGACCACACCGATCGCGGCAGCCCCCTCGCCCTCGATGAACGGCACGGCTCCCGCGAGCGCCACCACGAGCGGCTGCAGCAGGTCGGGCATCTGCGCCACCAGGTCCTGGAAGCCGGCGACGAGGTCGGAGACGGGGTTCGACATGATGTTCCTCTCGGAGGCGGCGACCGGATCTCGTATCGCCGTGATCCCATCCCACCCGGCTCGTCCGGGCCGCGGCAGTGCCAGCGCGTCACCTCCCGACGTGAGGATCGGCGCCGGAAGGGGTGACATTCGTCATGGTCGTACTGTGGCCGTGTGAGTACGCCCGACCCGACCCCGACGCGCACCGCCGTCGCGCTCGCGCGTGGGGTGACGGCCACCGGCTGGTACATCGCCTCGTCGATGGTCTTCTTCCTCCTGGGAACGCTCGTGGTGTGGGGAGCAGTCGTGCTCGTCGCCCGCGGGGGCTGGCGCATCCCGCCCGTTCTCGTCGGCTTCCTCGGTCTGTCCGCGGTCATCGTCGCGGCGACGGTTCTCCTCCTCATGCGCTATCGCCGGGACGGCGACCTCGACGACCGCGACAGTCCTCCGTGGCACCGACGCTTCTTCTCGCTGCCCGTCGTCGCGGGGATCCTCGCATCGATCCTCCTCGGGATCGTCGCCGGATCGGTGCTCCTCGGCGCCGCGCTCATCGGCGCGACTCTCTGCCTCGTGCGGTGGGGGCCCGGCATCCGCTGGCGCGGTGTCGTCCTCCTCGAAGTCGCGCTCGTGGTCCTCTGGATCCTCGAACGCGTGCGCCCGTCATCCACCGGCGACGCCTTCGTCCTGGCCTTCTTCGCGATCCTGCTCCCCGCGACCCAGGCGCTCTCGCTCTGGTCGTGGGACGTCGTCCTCGAGCTCGACCACGCGCGGCGCACCGAGGCCCGCCTCGCCGCTGTGCAGGAGCGCCTCCGCCTCGCCGGGGAGCTGCACGACCTCCAGGGCCACCACCTGCAGGTGATCGCCCTGCAGCTCGAACTCGCCGAGCGCATGATCGGGCGCGACCCGGATGCCGCGGCCCGCCAGATCTCCCTGGCGCGGGCCTCCGTCGACGAGGCGCGAGACGGCACACGGGCGCTCGCCGGACGCTTCCGCGGTGTACCGCTCCCCGACGAGCTCGCCAACGCGGCGGACCTGCTGCGCGCTGCGGGACTCGAGGTGACCCTCGACGTCGCGGCGGATGCGGCATCCGCTCCCGCCGACCTGCTGGGGCCGGTCATCCGCGAATGCACGACGAACGTCCTCAAGCACGGCGGTGGACGGTGGGCCCGGCTCGGGCTCGAGAAGGCCGGGAACGCCTGGCGGCTGACCGCGGCGAACGACCCCGGACCCGGCTCGACGATCGGAGCCGGCGCCGGGCTCGAAGGCATCGCGCATCGAGTGGGTGTCGCCGGTGGGGACGTGTCGTCGAGCCGCGACGACGCACGATTCGAACTCGTCGTGACCGTTCCCATCGAGACGGTGCCGACCGCGGGAGGGGCCGCATGATCCGCGTGCTCATCGCCGACGACGAGGACATGATCCGCACGGCGCTCGCCACCCTGCTCGGTCTCGAGGAGGACCTCGAGGTCGTCGCGGAGTGCGCCGACGGCGAGAGCGCCGTCGCCCGCGCGCTCGAACTCCGCCCCGACGTCTGCCTCCTCGACCTCGAGATGCCCGGGATCGACGGCGTCGAGGCGGCCGCCCGCATCCGGCAGCGGATCCCCGCCCGCTGCGTCGTGGTCACCCGCCACGCCCGCCCCGGTGTGCTGCGGCGCGCGCTCAGCGCGGGCGTCGACGGCTTCGTCCCGAAGTCCCGGCCTGCCGGCGATGTCGCCGCGGTCATCCGAGAGGTCGCCGCGGGGCGCCGGTACGTCGACCCCGAGATCGCCGCGGACGCTCTGAGCGACGAGCGCTCGCCGTTGACCGACCGCGAGCTCGACGTGCTGCGCGCGGGAGCCCGAGGGGAGACGATCGCCGAGATCGCGGCATCCCTCCACCTGTCCGCCGGCACCGTCCGCAACCACGTCTCGTCGATCCTCGGCAAGCTCGGCCTCGCGACGCGGCAGCAGGCTGCGATCACGGCGCGCGAGCGCGGCTGGATCTGACGGATGCCGCACGAAGAGGCGCTCTCGGGCGGGAACGCGAGCGGCGCCGTCGTCCGCATCGGCGACACCGTGCGGAAGCCGTGGACGGCCTCGACGCCGAGCGTCACGGCGTATGTCCATGCACTTCGCGCCGCCGGGATCGATGCGCCCGAGCCGCGCGGCCGTGACGAGGCGGGGCGCCAGGTGCTCGAGTACGTGCCCGGCGAACTCGCGCTCATGCACGGCACGATGGCACCCGCGGAGCTCGGGCGGGTGGGAGCCATGGTGCGAGCGATCCACGACGCGAGCGCCCGGTGGACGCCGCCGGAGGACAGCCTCTGGGAGAGTGCGATCCCCGCGCCCGCCTCCGAACTCGTCTGCCACAACGACCTCGCGCCGTGGAACCTCATGATGGGGGAGCGGTGGGTCTTCATCGACTGGGATGCCGCGGCCCCCAGCACTCGGCTGTGGGATCTCGCCTACGCCGCGCAGGCCTTCGCACTCAACGACGCATCCGCCGATCCCGCGGATGCCGTTCCGGCGTTCGCCGCGTTCGTCGACGGGTACGACGCCGACGACGAGCTCCGAGATGGCCTGCCGGACGCGATGGCGGAGCGGGCGGCGGCGATGCACGACCTGTTGCGGCGATCCCATGCGGCCGGTGTCGAGCCGTGGGCGTTGATGTTCACGGCCGGGCACGGCGACCACTGGGCATCCGTCTCCGACTATGTGCGATCCCACCGCGAGACCTGGACCGACGCGCTCCGACGATGAGTCGGGTCCCCGCCGAACGAGGGGATCGGGCTTCGGGTGCTCAGGCGGGGGTAGTAGGCTTTTCGACCGGGCGATCTCTCGACATCGAGATAATTCCGCGCCCGTCACCCCCGCCGTCGCCCAGCGAAGGATTGCAGTGGACCTTTACGAGTACCAGGCACGAGACCTGTTCGAGAAGTACGAGGTGCCGGTGCTCGCCGGCATCATCGCCGACACCCCTGAGGAGGCGAAGGCGGCTGCCGAGAAGATCGGCGGCGTGGTCGTCGTCAAGGCTCAGGTCAAGACCGGAGGTCGCGGCAAGGCCGGCGGCGTCAAGGTCGCCAAGACCCCCGACGAGGCGTATGCCGCTGCCGAAGCCATCCTCGGCCTCGACATCAAGGGCCACGTCGTCCAGCGCGTCATGATCGCCCAGGGCGCCGACATCGCTGAGGAGTTCTACTTCTCGGTGCTGCTCGACCGCTCGAACCGCTCCTACCTGAGCCTCTGCTCGGTCGAGGGCGGCATGGAGATCGAGGAGCTCGCCGTCGAGCGTCCCGAGGCGCTCGCGCGCGTCGAGGTCGACCCGCTCCAGGGCATCGACAAGGCCAAGGCCGTCGAGATCGCGAAGGCGGCGAACTTCCCCGAGGACCTCGTCGAAAAGGTCTCGGACGTCTTCGTCAAGCTCTACGACGTCTACAAGGGCGAGGGTGCGACCCTCGTCGAGGTCAACCCGCTCGTCCGCACGGGCGCCGGCGACATCGTCGCCCTCGACGGCAAGGTCTCGCTCGACGAGAACGCCAGCGAGGTGCGCCACCCCGAGCACGAAGCGCTCGAGGACAAGAGCGCCGCGGACCCGCTCGAGGCCAAGGCCAAGGCATCCGGCCTCAACTACGTCAAGCTCGACGGCCAGGTCGGCATCATCGGAAACGGCGCCGGCCTCGTCATGTCGACCCTCGACGTCGTCGCCTACGCCGGTGAGAACCACGGCGGCGTCACTCCCGCCAACTTCCTCGACATCGGTGGCGGCGCGAACGCGCAGGTCATGGCGTCGGGTCTCGACGTCATCCTCGGCGACGAGCAGGTCAAGAGCGTCTTCGTCAACGTCTTCGGCGGCATCACGTCGTGCGTCGCGGTCGCCGAGGGCATCGTGAAGGCCCTCGAGATCCTCGGCGACGCGGCGACCAAGCCGCTCGTCGTCCGCCTCGACGGCAACCAGGTCGAGGAGGGTCGCGCGATCCTCGCCGAGGCCAACCACCCGCTCGTCACGCTCGCCGCCGGTATGGACGAGGGCGCCGACAAGGCCGCCGAGCTGGCGAACGCCTGAGACTACTGAGATACAGGGACCACAGATATGTCTATCTACCTCAACAAGGACTCCAAGGTCATCGTCCAGGGCATCACCGGCGGTGAGGGCACCAAGCACACCGCCCTCATGCTGAAGGCCGGGACGAACGTCGTCGGCGGCGTGAACGCGCGCAAGGCCGGCACGACCGTCACCCACGAGAAGCCCAACGAGGGCGAGGTCGCGCTCCCCGTGTTCGGATCGGTCGCCGAGGCGATCGAGAAGACCGGCGCCGACGTCTCCATCGCGTTCGTGCCGCCTGCCTTCACGAAGGACGCGATGATCGAGGCGATCGACGCCGAGATCCCGCTGCTCGTCGTCATCACCGAGGGCGTGCCCGTCGGTGACACCGCCGAGGCCTGGGCCTACGCCAAGAGCAAGGGCAACAAGACCCGCATCATCGGTCCGAACTGCCCCGGAATCATCACGCCCGGGGAGGCGCTCGTCGGCATCACGCCCGCGAACATCACCGGCAAGGGCCCGATCGGCCTCGTCTCGAAGTCGGGCACCCTGACCTACCAGATGATGTTCGAGCTCCGCGACCTCGGCTTCTCGACCGCCATCGGTATCGGCGGCGACCCGGTCATCGGCACGACGCACATCGACGCCCTCGAGGCGTTCGAGGCCGACCCCGAGACCAAGGCCATCGTCATGATCGGCGAGATCGGCGGCGACGCCGAAGAGCGCGCGGCCGACTACATCAAGGCCCACGTGACGAAGCCGGTCGTCGGCTACGTCGCCGGCTTCACCGCCCCCGAGGGCAAGACCATGGGCCACGCCGGCGCCATCGTCTCCGGCTCGGCCGGGACGGCACAGGCCAAGAAGGAGGCCCTAGAGGCCGCCGGCGTCAAGGTCGGGAAGACCCCGTCCGAGACCGCCGACCTGATGCGCGCCATCATCGAGGCGCTCTAAGCCAAACACGACGAAGGGGCGGATGCGAGCTGCATCCGCCCCTTCGTCGTTCCCCGCACTGGGGGCCGTGTGCGGCGGGGCGCCGCTCCGGGGACGCATTGTGCCGCGGCATCCCGCCCCGTGCGACCGTTCCCGTCCCCGGAACCCCGCCGCAACGGCCGAGGTCCCGATCCGGCCGGGAATGCGCGAGGCATATCCGGCCCGATCGGGACCTCGGTCCAGCGGCGCGCGGTCAGGCGCCGATGAGCGCCTCGATGGGGCCGCGAGCGAAGTAGATCACGAAGCCGGCGGCGACGACCCAGAGCAGCCAGTGGACCTGCTTGGCCTTGCGGGCGAAGACGTTCACGACGACCCAGCTGATGAAGCCGGCGCCGATGCCGTTGGCGATCGAGTAGGTCAGCGGCATGACCGTCGCAGTGAGGAACACCGGCAGCAGGACGTTGAAGTCCGTCAGGTCGATGTTCTTGATCTGCGCGAGCATGAGCGCACCGACGAGCACGAGCGCCGCGGCGGCGACGTAGCCGGGGACGATCGAGGTCAGCGGCGTGAAGAACATCGCCAGGAGGAACAGCACACCGGTCACGACGTTCGCGAGACCCGTGCGGGCGCCTTCACCGATGCCCGACCCCGACTCGACGAAGACGGTCGCCGACGACGACGAGGTCGCGCCACCGGCGATCGCGCCGACGCCCTCAACGATCAGCGCCGACTTGATGCGCGGGAAGTCGCCCTTGTCGTTCGCGAGACCCGACTCCTTCGCGAGGCCCGTCATGGTGCCCATCGCGTCGAAGAAGTTCGAGAACACGAGCGTGAAGACGATCATGACGACCGACACGATGCCGACCTTCGCCCAGTCGAAGCCGAAGTCGATCTTTCCGACCAGGTCGAAGTTCGGGAGCGCGACGATCTGCAGCCCGGTGACCTTGAGGCCCAGGGCGGTCGGCCAGATCGCATTGACGATGTAGCTGATGACCGTGCCGCCGACGAGACCGATCAGCAGCGCCCCCTTCACCCGGAGGGCCATCAGGATGCCGGAGAGGAACAGCGTGACGATGAACATGACCGTGCTGATCGTCGTGATCGAGCCGCCGACGCCGAGGTCGAGCGGGGGAGAGGCGTTGCCCGTCGTGGTGACGAAGCCCGCGTTCACGAATCCGATGAACGCGATGAACAGGCCGATGCCGACCGTGATCGCGAGCTTCAGCTGCACCGGGACGGCGTCGAAGATCATCTTCCGAAGGCCGGTCGCGGCGAGCAGCACGATGATCAGACCGTTGATGACGACGAGGGCCATGGCCTCGCCCCACGTGACCTGGCCGACGACCGAGAACGCGAGGAACGCGTTGATGCCGAGGCCCGCCGCGAAGGCGAACGGCAGGCGCGTGACGAGCCCGAAGAGGATCGTCATGACACCCGCGGTGAGGGCGGTGGAGGTCGCGACCGCGGTGCCGTCGAGGACGGTGCCGGCGACGTCCGGCGTCGACAGGATGATCGGGTTCAGGATCACGATGTAGGCCATCGTCACGAACGTGACGATGCCGCCGCGGATCTCCGTACCGAGGGTGGAGCCGCGGCCGGTGATGTCGAAGTAGCGGTCGAGGAAGGACGAGGATGCCGGGGCTGCGGCACCGCGGGAAGATCGGGAGGTGGTGCTGTTCACCCTCCGAGGGTAGTGGGTCGTCGCGCGCCCCGTGGGCGGCGCGTATCCTCGCGGCATGCACCGCATCTTCGGCACGCCCTTCGCCGCGGTCTATCCCCTCTATCTGGCGAAGGTGGAGCGCAAGGGGAGAACGAAGACCGAGCTCGACGCCGTCGTCACATGGCTCACCGGATTCGACGATGACGCGATTGCGGCTCAGGTGTCGACGGGGGCGACATTCGCGGAATTCTTCGAGGCGGCCGACCTGAATCCCGCCGTGTCGCGGATCACCGGTGTCGTCTGCGGAGTGCGCGTCGAGGAGATCGACGACCCCCTCATGCGCCGCATCCGCTATCTCGACAAGCTCGTCGACGAACTGGCGAAGGGCAAGCCGCTCGAGAAGGTGCTGCGCACCTGACGCCTCGCCCGGTGCGGGAGCCGGAGGGAAGTGTCTGCCGCGGGTAAGGTCGGTTCGTTGTGAATCGCCTGCTCGTCTCCCTCCTCGCTGCCGTCGACGCCCTCGTGACCGTCGCGGTCGGCGTCGGCGTCGTGCTCGCACCCGTCACCCTCGTGTGGGTCTTCGGGGTGAGCGGCAACGCCGAATGGGCGGCACTCTGGCCCGCGGCCGCGACCATCTGGCAGCTCGGACATTTCGCCCCGGTCGCCGTCTCCCTTCCCGCGGAGCTCGTCGCCCTGGGTGGTCTGCCCTCGGGCGGTGCGGACTTCACCGTCTCGCTCGCCCCGACCGCGCTTGCCGCATTCACGGCGATCTCGGGCTGGCGCTCAGGCGGTCGCGCCGCTCGAGCGGGCGCCTGGCCGACAGGGGTCGCCGGCGGCACCCTCGCTGTCGCCGCGCTCGCGACGATGATCGCGCTCACCGGCCGAGCGGGCGTCGCCTCGGTCGATCTGGTCGCCGCCATCGCCGGACCGACCCTCGTGTTCGCCGTCCCCGCGCTCCTCGGCGCCCTTGTGTGCGCGTGGAACGAGGGGGACGACGGCATCGTCGACGCCCTCTCCGAGCGGATCCCCGACGACGTGCAGAACGCGGTGGATGCCGGTGCCCGCGGCGTCGTGATGGCCCTCGCCGGGATCGTGGGTGTCGGTGCTCTCATCCTCGCGGTGCTCTTCGTCGCCCGCGGTGGCGAGATGATCGCGCTCACGCAGGCCGCGCAGGCCGACCTCCCCGGCGTCATCGTCCTGGCCTTGGGGAGCCTTCTCTATCTCCCCACCCTCGTCCTCTGGTTCGCGGGCTTCGCGGTCGGCCCGGGGTTCGCCCTCGGCACGGGTACCGCGGTCTCGCCGGCCGGCACCAGCCTGGGCGTCGTGCCCGGCATCCCGGTCCTCGGTGTCATCCCGGATTCCACGTCTCCGTGGCTGCTGCTCCTGGCGCTGCTCGTCGTCGGGCTCGGCGCATTCGCGGGCGGACTCGCGCGTGCATCGTTGCGTCTCGGGTCACCGACGGATGCCGAACCCTTCCGCCCGCGCCTCGTCGCCCTTGGCGTGCTTACCGTCGGCACCGCGATCGGCGTCGCCGTTCTCGCGTGGGCGGCGCAGGGCGCACTCGGCCCGGGCCGCCTCGCAGAGGTCGGACCCGAGCCGTGGCTGGTCGCCCTCGTGGCAGCCCTCGAGGTCGCCGTCGGCGCAGCGATCATGCTGCTCTCTCCGCGCGGCGAGGAATCGGTTGACCCCCCTCTCACGCGCGAGCCCGCCGCGGTCCCGGGTCCGGAACCTCGTCGTGAGCCGGTGCCGACGGCCTCGCCCGATGAGTTCCCCACCGCCCCGCTAGACTGAGCCGGTGCTCACGGTCGCCGTCCTCATCTCGGGCACGGGATCCAATCTGCGTGCTCTTCTGAATGCCGCCAACGAGCCCGATTTCCCCGCCCGCGTCATCGTCGTCGGTGCCGACCGGCAGGCCGACGGATTCGCTCATGCCGAGACCTACGGCATCCCGACCTTCATGGTTCCGTACCAGGAGTTCGACAGCCGCGAGGCGTGGGGCGACGAACTGCTCGCGCACCTGGATGTGTGGAATCCCGATCTCGTTGTCCTGAGCGGGCTCATGCGGTTGCTGCCCGCAGCGGTCGTCGCGGCGTGGGCACCGCGCCTCATCAATACCCACCCTGCCTACCTGCCCGAGTTCCCCGGAGCGCACGGCGTGCGTGACGCGCTCGCCGCCGGTGCCGAGCAGACCGGCGCGAGCGTCATCGTCGTGGACGACGGCGTGGACACTGGCCCGATCCTCGCGCAGGAGCGGATCCCCGTCCTGCCGGACGATACCGAGCACACCCTCCACGAACGCATCAAGCCGGTCGAACGCCGGTTGCTCATCGATGTCGTCCGTCGCATCGCGACAGGCGAACTCGCTCTCACGTCTTGATTCGCACCACACCCTGAACCGACACCCGAACGCCCCCGACTCGAGGAGTTCCCGCATGGCCGGCCCGCAGATCGATCCCTCCCTCTACCGTGCGCGCGATGTCGTGCCCGTGCGCCGCGCTCTCGTCTCGGTGAGCGACAAGACCGGGCTCCTCGAGCTCGGCCAGGCGCTCGCCGCCGCCGACGTCGAGATCGTCTCGACGGGTGGCTCCGCCGCTCTCCTCCGCGATGCCGGCATCGCCGTCAAGGACGTCTCCGAGGTGACGGGCTTCCCCGAGTCCCTCGATGGGCGCGTCAAGACCCTGCACCCGAGCGTGCACGCGGGGCTTCTGGCCGATCTCCGGCTGGAGGATCACGAGACCCAGCTCGGCGAGCTCGGCATCCTCCCGTTCGAACTCGTCGTCGTGAACCTGTACCCGTTCGTCGAGACGGTCGCCTCCGGCGCCCAGGGCGACGCGGTCGTGGAGCAGATCGACATCGGCGGACCCGCGATGGTCCGCGCGTCGGCCAAGAACTACGCCAACGTCGCGATCGCCGTCTCGCCCGAGTCCTACCCGGCGATCGTCGACGCGCTCGGTCAGGGTGGCACAACGCTCGCGCAGCGCCGTGAACTCGCGGCACGCGCGTTCGCGCACACCGCGGCGTACGACCGCGCCGTCGCGACGTGGTTCGCCGAAGAGACGCTCGAGGGTGACGGCGACCTGCCGCAGCACCTCACGATCAAGGCTGAGCGCCTGGCCACCCTCCGCTACGGAGAGAACTCGCACCAGCGTGCCGCGATCTATTCGCGCGTCGGCGGCCACGGCATCGCGCAGGCGACGCAGCTGCAGGGCAAGGAGATGTCCTACAACAACTACGTCGACGCGGATGCCGCACTCCGCGCCGCGTTCGACCTCGTCAAGCCGGCGGTCGCCATCATCAAGCACGCCAACCCGTGCGGCATCGCGATCGGCGCGCCGCAGGCGCTCGACCCCATCGCGTCCGCTCACCTGCGGGCGCACGAGTGCGACCCCGTGTCGGCCTTCGGCGGCGTCATCGCCGCGAACCGCACCGTCACGCTCAAGATGGCCGAGAATCTGCGCGACATCTTCACCGAGGTGATCGTCGCGCCCGACTTCGAGCCCGAGGCGCTCGAGGTGTTCAAGCTGAAGAAGAACCTCCGCGTCCTCCAGCTCCCGGCCGACTGGCGTCAGGAGCCCATGGATGTGCGGCTGGTCTCGGGTGGCCTCCTCCTCCAAGACGCCGATCGCTTCCCGAACGAGATCGAGTCGCTCGTCGACTCGTGGCAGCTCGTCTCCGGCGAGCGTCCGGCCGACGACGAGCTCGAGAACCTCTCGTTCGCGTGGAAGAGCTGCCGCGCCGTGAAGTCCAATGCGATCGTGCTGGCGAAGAACTCCGCGACGGTCGGCATCGGCATGGGCCAGGTCAACCGCGTCGATTCGTGCCGTCTCGCGGTCGAGCGTGCGGGGGACCGGGCTGCCGGTTCGGTCGCGGCATCCGATGCGTTCTTCCCGTTCGCCGATGGCCCGCAGGTTCTGTTGGATGCCGGGATCACGACGATCATCCAGCCGGGTGGGTCCGTGCGCGACCAGGAGGTCATCGACGCTGCGCAGGCCGCGGGGGTCACGATGTACTTCACGGGCGAGCGCCACTTCTTCCACTGAGCGGGTCGCGTGGCGACGGATCATAGCGGGTGAGGGGGAGGGTAGTTCTCCCCATCGATATCGATCGAGCTGATCGCATACTCTCTTCGCGGGAGGTTCCGCTATGGGAATGATGTTGCCGAACGAGCTGATCTGGGTGATGGAGAAGCTCGGCTTCGATTGGCCCGACATCGACGAGGACGAACTGCGCCGTGGAGGCCAGATCATCTCGACGTTCCGGGATGAGTTGGAGAACAAGATCCAGGTGATGGACCGCAAGGTCAACACCGACATCGCTGCCGCCATGCGCGGTCAGGCGGGTCCGGCGTACGTCGGCGCGTGGAACACCAACCGTTCGCAGAACCTCCAGAAGCTGCTCGACATCCTCGGGCCGGTCCCGCCCGGGGTCGACATCGCCGCCGCCGGCGTCACCGCTTTGAAGATCAAGGTGATCGTCGACGTGACCTCGACGATGGTCACCCTCATCGCGATGCTGACGAACCCGGTCACGGCCGCCGGTGCGGGCCCCATGCTCCTCATCAAGAAGAAGCTGCTGAACGCGGCAGTCGACATCGCGGTGGAGCAGGTGCTCAACCAGGTACTGCCGATGGTCATCGACCCGTTGATGAACGAACTGCCGGGCATCATCATGTCCGCCCTCGACTCGCCGATCGTCGAAGCCGTCGCCGGTGACCCCGACGAGTTCTACGCCGACTTGCAGGCGCTCGAATCGGCTCAGGGCGAGATGGAACAGCACGCGGCGGATGTCGAGGGTCTCACCGATCGGCTCATGTCCGACCTCGCGGGTCTGAACATCGGAGGCGATTGACGGTGCCGGATGCGGTGACCTCACATCCCGGGCTGAATGCCGCCGTCATCGCGTTCCTCGGCAGCGGGAACTCCTCCTTCCCTCGCGCTGACGAGGAAGCGATCATCGCTTCACCTGTGGACCGGGCGGGGCTCGTGGCCACGGTGCGAGACCTCGTGGACGAGTGTCTGGGGACCGTCGTCGATTGGTCGACGCACACGCTCGCCGAAGGTGGCCGGGCGGCGCGAGCCGCCATGGCGCAGCGGCATCCAGAACTGAGCCCCGCGGCGCTGGACGCGCTGGCATGGGCGTACACATACAACTGGCGTTGAACGATTCGACGGGACTACACAGATCATGAAGATGGGCGATGTCACCCGCCAAGTGCAGAATGCGTGGGACGGGATGCCGGTGCACGTCCGGCAGCTCTCCGACATGTTCCGCAAGCACGGGCAGAAGCAGAACCGCAACACCAGCCGGGTCGACGACCTCGACGCGACGAACGTGCCCGACGCGCTTCGCGACGGCTGGAAGAAGGACTCGTGGCACACCCCCGACCGCGTGGTCGGTTCGGGCAAGCCCAACCGTCCTTACCCGGCGGAGTACCTTGACGCGGACTACATCCAGCAGCACCTGCAGCGCTTCGAAGGCGGTGCGACCCGGTTCTACCGGACCGAGAGTCTCAACGAGTACGGCCCCGGTAACCAGGGCACCACGTTCGTCTTCCCGACCTCCGAGATCGACAACATCATCACGCAGGCGGACGGCGACCCGAAGAAGCTCGGCGTCATGCTCGGCCTCGGCGAGAACTTCTTCGTCGACGGCGATGGCAACGCGGTCGACATCACCCGCGCGGACTTCAGCTACGACGAGATCGTCAACGGCAACCTCCGGATGCCGCGAGGAAACGAGGCGGGTGCCAACGAGGCCTGGATCCCGGGCGGTTACCTACCGGAGGGCATTCCCGAGGCGGTGCTGAGCACGCACCCCGACGCCGTCAAGGGTGACCCGTCCGCCGGCGGGACGTGGGGCTCTTACACGCCGTTCGGGCTGTGACCGTGCCGGCGGTTCCCGGCGACGTCCGCTACCCCCGACGGTTCGAGATCTTCCGGCTGGAGGCCCTCGGCGACGACCCGTTCCTCACGGACGCGGAGGCGCGTGATCAGTACGAGCAGGGTCGTCGGCTGGCCGTGACGGATGCCGGTTCCCCGCCCACCTGGTACCTCGATGTGCTGCCGGGCCGGCAGCGGTTCACCATCACCTTCTATTCGCCGCACAAGACGCCCGTCCGCGAGGTCGTGTGGGAGCCGGTGGACGGTCGCCTTCTCCGGCGACGCGCTCTCGAGCTGTTCTACCCGGAGGGGGACCCGAAGCGTCGTGTCCCGTACTCGCAGCTCCTGACGGTCGATCAGCACTGGTACGCCGACGGGGTCGCTCGCATCGTGCGGTCGTCGCCGATCGACGAGGACGTGTTCGCGGAGATCGTCGCCGGGGAGCAGGACCGTCTCGACGTCCCCGAGTTCGGGGAATGGTCGGCGCTGATCGCGGCATCCACTCCGGCAGACATGAGCCGATTCGACGTGGACGCCATCGACGCGGCGGAGGACGTCGCGCGAGCGGCTATCGCGGTCGGCAAACCGCTGGCGGACACCGCCCGGTGGAGCCTCCCCGCATCCGTGTCGACAGTCCTGGACACGGTCACCGCCCTCACCGCGTTCGAGCCGACACCCTCGCTGGTGCCGATCATCGAGCGCGATGCGGCCAAGATCCTTCCGGTGTTCGTGCAGGGGGCATCCCCGCGGCAGTCGGGCCTCGACGCCCGGGAAGAGCGGCGGCGAGTCGACGAACTGTCGTCCGGTTTGGCGGGTGCGTTCGAATACGCGTCGGGACGGCCGATCCCGTTCCCGCTCGACCAGCGCGGCGACGGCCCGCTCGCGGAATACGCGGCATCCCTCCGTAGCGCGAATGCGCGGAGCGCGCAGTGGTGGGTGCTGAACGAGACGGGCGTCGTGGTCGTGCGTTCGGGTGACGAGGATGCCGGTGACCTGGCGCTCGCTGTGCATCTGGTCCCGGCCCGATGGGTGTCGGGCAGGAGCGGGACGCCGACGGGCCGCCCGTCGGCCGATCTTCGTTGGTCGCGCGCAGACCTACGGGAGTGACCCGGGCCGGCGCAAGTCCTAGGTGAGTGTTTAGGGCACAGCTAGCCTGTGCGGTGAGGGGGGAATCATGGGCATCGGTGAAGTCATTCGTCCGTTGAAGAATTCGTTGGACGGCATGCCCGTCCACGTGCGTCAGCTCGCGGACATGTTCCGAAAGCACGGACAGAAGCAGGACCTCAATCGTTCGCAGGTGAACGCAATCGACACCGTCGGCGATGCGTGGCGCACGGACACGCACTGGACTCCCGATTCGATCGTGAGTTGGAAGGGTGACGCCCCTGACCCGAGCGAGTACCTCGACGGCGACTACATCAAGCAGCACCTCGCACAGTTCGAGGATGGTGCGAGCCGCATCTACTTCTCGGACTCGCTGCACGCCAACGGTCCGGGGCAGAGGGACCATTCGACGTTCGTCTTTCCGACCTCCGAACTCCAGAAGATCCTCGACGAGACGGGGGGAAACGCGAATGAGATCGCGGATCGGCTCGGCATCGAACGCAAGTGGTTCTTCGACGACAACGGCGACCCTGTACCGGTCGAGGTCCGCCACTTCGACCCGTCGGAGCTGACGAACCTGCGTATGCCCTCGGGCAACGAGGCGGGGGCGAACGACAACTGGATCCCGGGCGGTCACCTGCCCACCGGCATCCCTGAAGCCGTCATCGACGTCCCGCCGTCGGCGACCGGCGTTGGGCGTGATCTCGACAACGACTACAACCCCGGCCTGTGGCCCGGCACAGGTCAGGGACTGACGCTGCACAAATGATCGAGCCGAATGAGACCGTCGCGGGCACGCCCTGGCTCACCGGCCACGTGATCGACGTGACCGGCGTCCGCTCGGAAGACGGCGAGGGCGGCCTCGCGAGGGCGGGCCGGATCGTCGACGCGATCGAATCCCGCGTCCTCGATGCGCGCGCCGCAGCGCCCGAGGGGGAGTTGATTCCGGGCACGCCGCTCATCCGACGCGGCGACGTGTCGATCGTGCCCCTGTCGTGGGAGCCGGCCTCGTCCACGGCGACGCGTGAAGCCGTGAGGGATCGCGCCAGCGAGATCTGGCGGGGCATCAGGAGCGCGTGCGAGTACAGCCACGGTATGGCCCTGGACGTGAAGCCGGCCGACGGGGCGCCGCCCAACGCCTACGTGCGGGCGCTGGCGCGCCACGGGGTCCGGCGTGCTGACTGGTGGGGCTCCGACGACAAAGCGATCGTGCTCGTCGTCCACGGCGAGCCGCTGCCCGCACTCGCCTCCGCCAGCGCTGTCCACGTCGTGCCCCGCGGGTGGGTGTCGACGGTCCGACCGACCCGACGCGTCCCGGAGGTGGATCTCTCCTGGTCTCCGGAGGCCGCCCGAGAGCAACCGAGGATTTAGTCTGTGAGAAAGCTGATGAGAGGGCTGGACCAATGAGTGCTGTCGATGGAATCGCCACCGATGTGACCCTTCGGATCTACGGAGCGAGCGAGCTCGGCGTGCTGTCGCAGACCGCGCCCGGCGCCGCCCACCCTCGCGTGGAATACGTCGGCGGCGAGGTGTTCGTCGGACTCGACCACCGCGACGGCAACACCCCCGTCACCCAAGGCGAGACCGAAGGGGCGGATGCGGGCTTCCGCGATGCCGTGCGTTCCGCCATCTCCGCGGCGGGGGACACTCCGGTCGAGGGAGCCAGCTCGCTCGTCATCTCTGAAGAGGCGCTCGCCGCCGCCGTACTGCTCGACCCCTCGCGGCTCGCGGGTGCGGGCCTGTCGGGGGCGCCCGTCGCCTTCCCCTATGCGCGGGATCGCGTCATCATCGTGGGGGCAGACGACGACACCGCGATCGCTCGTGTTCTCGACATCGCCGAGCAGCTCTACGAGGCGGAGCAGCCGCTCGTCAGCGCGCACCCCATCGTCCTGACCGAGGACGGCTGGGCGCCGTTCCCGTGGCGCGAGCGTCTGCCCGAGCTGGAGATGCGCTTCGAGCGCATGCTGCGCTTGTTCTCGGTGCGCGCCTACGACGTGCAGACGGCCGCATTGCAGCGACCCGACGTGCACATCGCCCCTGCCAAGATCCAGGTGCTCGAGTCCGGCGTGACGACCACCTTCGCGGCGTGGCCGCAGGGCACCGCGACACTGCTTCCGGTGGTCGACAACGTGATCATCGCCGACCCCGCCGGAACCCTCAGCGTCGCGACGATGGCGGAGTTCCTCGACGCCGCCGGCGATGCGGTCATCCGGACCGGTCTGTCGCCCGCTCGCTACTTCGTGCCCGGTGACGAACCGGATGCCTCGAAGGCATGATTTGGGAGATCGATCAGCCGGAGGACCGTCCCGACGGCGTTGACGCCCTCGGACGGCCCGATCCGGCGTATGCCGCCGCGCTGGGACTCATTCGTGCACCGTTCGGTCGCCGGTCCATGGCGTTCGTGATCGACGTGCTCGTCTGGGTCGTGTTGCAGCTTCCCCTGTGGCTGGGGGCGTTGCCCCTGCTGCTGAAGCTCGCGGGCGGCTCGATCTCGCCCTACGGCCTCGTCAACCACCCCGGCTTCGTGCTGGCGGCCGTCATGGCGGCCGTCTCGGTCGCGCTCTCGCTCGCGTTCCTGATCGTCCAGTGGATCCTGCAGGCGCGTCGAGGAAGGACGATCGGCAAGGGATTCATGGGACTCCGGAGCATCAACGTCCGGACCCTGGAACGGCCGGGCGCCGGTCCGGTCCTCCTCCGCGCCCTCATCGTCGGGGCGGCCGGAATCATCCCGGTCATCGGCACGGCCGTCATCCTCGCCTCGCCGACCTTCGACTCGACGGAGCGCGGGCGGGGCTTCCACGATCGAGCGGCACGGATGTGGCTCGTCGACATCAAGCTCGGGCTGAACCCGTACGACGAGAAGCGGATGCGGATCGCCCGGAAGACGGTGAAGGCAGAACCCGTGCGCGAGCGCGCCGAGCGTCCCTCACTGGCGACGCCGACGCGTCCCGGCGTCAACCCCGAGTACCGGCCGGGTAACCGCATCAGCGCCGGTGTCCTCGGCGTCGGTCGATCGAAGGACGGCGCCCCCGATGCAGGGGAGGCTCCCGCGCCCGCGGCCGGATTGGCGACGGTCATCGACGCTGCTCCCGGTGCCGATGAGTCGCGACGCAGCCCGCTGCCGGACCGCGGGACCTTCCTCCCCGCGGAACCGGTCGGCGGCCCCGTGGCGGCTCCGCCTGCGGTGCCCGCTCCGGCTCACACTCCCGCCGTAGCTCCGGCTCCGCCCTCTGCTGAAGCTCCGGCTCCGGCCGTCGCCCCCGCACCCGCACCCGACTCAGTGTCGGAGCCCGCACCCGCCCCGGCCGCGGCGCCCGCGCCGGCACCCCGGATCGGCCTTCGCTTCGACACGGGGGAGACCCTCATCGTGGCGGCGGCTCTCCTCGTGGGACGCGACCCCGACCCCGCGGCTGCCCCGGGAGCCGAGCCCACGCAGCTGACGGACGAGAGCCGATCGCTGTCGAAGACCCACGCTCTGCTCGTTCCGACGAGCGGCGGGCTCGAGATCATCGACCGCGGGTCGACCAACGGCAGCGCTGTCGTGCGCGCGGGTGCGGAGACGTCTGCCGTCCCCGGGGTCGCCCTGTCTGCCGTCGTCGGCGACACCGTCCGCTTGGGCGACCGCCTCGCTGAGGTCGTCGTGTTGTGATCGTCCTGCTCGCCCCCGTCCGACGAACGCGTCCCCATCCCTTCGGAGAACACCCATGCGGCTGAAGCTCACCCTGCACCGTCAGGGCAACGACCCCGTCGACATCGTCGTGACGGCGGACTCGACCGCGACGGTCGGCGACGTCGCGCGCTACATCGCGGCATCCGATCCCCTGCGGACCATGACGTTCGCCGAGGAGGATGTCCTCACTCTCTCCGTCGCGCCGCCCACGGCATCGCGCGCCGTCGAGCTGCCACACGACCTTCCGATCGGTGAAGCGCCCATCGGGTCGGGATTCGCGGCATCCATCGTCAACTACGGTGCGGGATACATCAAGGCCGGTCGCGGCGAGACGGTCGGGATTCTCCGCGCCATCGCGGGCCCGCTCGCGGGGCAGGAGTTCGCGCTGTCAGCGGGCCACGTGTCCATCGGGCGCGACCCGAGCAACGACGTCGTGCTGATCGACCCGATGGTCTCCAAGCGACACGCGCGCATCGAGGTCGGGACGTACGCGGAGGTCGTCGACCTGAACTCCGCCAACGGTGTTCTCGTCGAGGGCGTCGAGGTGCAGCGTGTGCGCGTCGAGGACGGCCGTCCGTTCGTCATCGGCGGTACGACGCTCGTCGTCTACCTGACCCGTTCGTGGGACGGTGCGGCCACCGAGGATCCGATCATCGAGCGCGGCGGAGGTCTGCTTTTCAACCGCAGCCCCCGCGTCGAGGTGCGGTACCCGGGAACGCGGTTCAAGCCGCCCCGCCTGCCCACCGAGAAGATCGGCAAGATCTTCCCGTGGCCGATCATGGTCGCGCCGATCCTCATGGGCGCAGCCCTCTTCGCGCTCAACGGCAACCCCCGTTCGCTGCTGCTGATCGTCATGACGCCGCTGATGGCATTCGGCAACCTCATCAACCAGTCGGTTCAGAGCCGCAAGAGCGAGGACCACGAGCGCCTGCTGTTCGAGCGCCAGTTCGAGCAGCTCGAGGAGGACTTCTTCCGCGGCAAGCCGGAGGAGGAAGCAGCCCGCAACGCCGAGGCGCCGGCCGTGGCCGATGTCTTCGAAGAGGCCATGCGTCTCGGGCCGCTGCTGTGGACCAGGCGCCCCGAGCACTGGAACTTCCTCGCTCTGCGTCTGGGCACCTGCTCACTTCCGGCCCGCAACGGGATCGACGACGCCGAGACGCCCGACGGACTGCCCGAGTACATCGACCGTGTCGATCGGCTGCGACTGCGCTACGCGACGGTCGACGACGTTCCCGTCTTCGAGACCTTCCCTACCGCCGGATCCGTCGGCATCGCCGGCCCGCGCGCCCTTGTCGCCGACGCGATGCGCGGTGTGGCCGTGCAGGTCTTCGGCCTGCATGCGCCGAACGACGTCGTCACGGTGGCCTTCTCGGATTCCTCCTGGACGCCCGAGCTCGAATGGCTCAAGTGGCTCCCGCACACGTCCGCAGAGCGAAGCCCGTTCCGCGGTGCGGCGCTCGCAGACTCGGCTCCCAGCGGCGCGGCCCTGTTGAACTCGCTCGAGGAGTACGTGCGACGTGCCGCCGGCGGCGGCAGCGGTGAGCCCCGCGGACCCTTCAAGGATGACTGGAACCCGCTGCTCTACGGCACCGACGTCGCTCGTGCCGCGGAGGATCGGACCAAGACGCCCCCCGTGTCCGTCATCGTGTTCGTCACCGGGGACGCTCCCGTCGACCGCGGCCGACTGACGGATGTGCTCGAGAAGGGCGCCGACCACGGCGTCCACGCCATCTTCATCTCGGACACCGTGGAGTCGCTTCCCGCCGTCTGCCGAAGCTTCATCGAACTGACCTCGGACCTGGCCGATGCTCGGGTCGGACTCGTCCGCAACGGCGAGAACTTCGAGCACGTCGCCGTCGAGGGTGTCTCCAACGCCTACATGGAGATGTTCGCCCGTCGCCTTGCTCCGGTCGTCGATGCGAGCACCGTGGTGCACGACGCATCCGACATCCCCAACGCGGTCATGTTCCTCCAGCTCATCGACCCGGCCATCGCGGAGAACCCGAACGCGGCCATCGAGCGCTGGCGGCAGAACAACACGATCCTCGACCGCACCCCCACACCGCGTCCGCGTCTCAAGAAGGCGGGCACGCTCCGCGCGATCATCGGTCAGGGGCCGAGCGACGCGATGGCGCTCGACCTTCGCACGCAGGGCCCGCACGCGCTCGTGGGTGGGACGACCGGTTCCGGTAAGTCCGAATTCCTGCAGGCGTGGGTGCTCGGCATGGCGGCGGCGCACAGCCCGGATCGCGTCACGTTCCTGTTCGTCGACTACAAGGGCGGGTCCGCGTTCGCGGACTGCGTCGATCTGCCGCACTGCGTCGGCCTCGTGACCGACCTCAACCCGCACCTCGTCCGGCGTGCGCTCACCAGCCTCCGGGCCGAGTTGCAGCACCGCGAGCACCTGTTGAACCGCAAGAAGGCCAAGGACCTGCTCGAGCTTGAGAAGCGTCAGGACCCCGACTGCCCGCCGTCGCTCGTCCTGGTGATCGACGAATTCGCCGCCCTAGCGTCGGAGATGCCGGAGTTCGTGGACGGCGTGGTCGACATCGCGCAGCGAGGCCGCTCGCTCGGCATCCACCTCATCATGGCGACCCAGCGCCCCGCCGGCGTCATCAAGGACAACCTGCGCGCCAACACGAACCTCCGTATCGCGCTGCGCATGGCGGATGAGGCGGACTCGCGCGACGTGGTCGACGACGACGTCGCGGCGAGCTTCCCGGCATCCGTTCCCGGCCGTGCGATCGCGAAGACCGGGCCCGGTCGACTCGTGCCCTTCCAGTCCGCGTACACCGGCGGCTGGACGAGCCAGGAAGAAACGACGGTCGCCGAGGTGCGTGTCGCCGAGCTGCGCTTCGGTGCATCCGCCGAGTGGGAGCCCGATCGGCCCGCCGAGTCCGACTCGCACGAAGAGGACCTCGGGCCGAACGACCAGCGTCGCATCGTGTCGACACTTGTCGCGGCGCGGGAACTCGCCGAGTTGCCGCTCCCGCGGCGTCCGTGGCTCGACGATCTGTCTCCGCTCGTCGACTTGGCCGATCTCGCGAACGACGGCGACACCCGCATTCCGATCGCCCTCATGGACGTTCCCGAGAAGCAGATGCAGGAGTCGGCGGCCTTCGTCCCCGATCGCGATGGCTCCCTCGTCGTCTACGGCACGTCAGGTTCCGGTAAGTCGACCGTGTTGAAGACGATCGGCACCGCCGCGGGCATGCGTCCGGATCGCGGCCGCGTCAACGTGTACTGCCTCGATTTCGCCACCGGTGCCCTCGGGGCACTGTCGGCGCTGCCGCACGTGGGTTCGGTCGTCGACGGCTCCGACGTGGAGCGTATCCAGCGTCTGTTCCGCACGCTGGACAGCGAAATGGACCGGCGGGCGACGGCGTTCTCGGCTGCGAGTGCGGCGACGCTGCAGGAGTACCGCGAGATCGCGGATCCGAACCTGCCGCGCATCATTTTGCTCATCGACAACTTCCCCGAGTTCAAGAAGGACTGGGAGATCGCACCCGGTCGCGGGCCGTTCTACCGGACTTTCATGCGGATCCTGGGTGAAGGCCGCACCCTCGGCGTCCACACGGTGCTGACGGCCGACCGTGGCAACGCGGTTCCCAGTGCGGTGGCGTCGAACATCTCCCGCAAGGTGGTGCTCCGCATGGGTGACCCGTCGCAGTACATGCTGCTCGGTACCCCGCGCGACGTCCTCGACGAGCAGTCGGCTCCGGGTCGCGCAGTCGTCGACGGGCACGAGGCTCAGATCGCCGTCCTCGGCGGCACATCGAACGCCGTGGAGCAGACGAAGGCTCTCACCGCGCTCGGGGCGGAGCTCCGGGCGGCGGGTGTGCGCGATCTGCCGGAGATCGGTGCTCTGCCGACCGCGGTCCCCGCGTCGGACATGCCGGCACGGGTCGACGGGATGCCGGTGTTCGGCGTCGCCGACGACACCCTCTCGGCGCACGGCTTCGAGCCCATCGGTTCCTTCGTGATCTCCGGGCCCCCGGCATCCGGGCGTACGAACGGTCTCAAGTCGCTCGTCATGGCGATGGAGCGGTTCGATCCGGGCGTGCAGCTCTACCACTTCGGTAGCCGCAGATCCGAGCTCAAGGACTTCCGTCCCTGGGTCAAGAGCGCCACACGCCCCGACGACGAGAAGGAACTCGCGACCGAATTGGCAGAGCTCGTCACGCGGGAACTGTCAGAGGGACGCATCCTGATCGTCATCGAGGACATGCCCCACCTCTCGGACGGACCCGCCGACCGCCCCATGCGAGCGCTCTTGCAGGCCATGAACGACAGCGAGCACATGCTCATCGGTGAAGCGGAGATCTCCCGCGCGAGCGGCAGTATCGGCGTGCTCGGAGAGTGGAAGGCCGGCAGGCAGGGCATCGTCCTCAAGCCCGACACATACGACGGCGAGGCGATCTTCAAGACGCCGTTCGGACGCGTCAAGCGGTCGGACTTCCCCGTCGGTCGTGGCATCTTCGTGCAGGCGGGTCGCTCGGTCACCGTGCAGATGCCTCTCGTCGCGGATGTCACGCCCGCCTCGGAACCGGTCGTCAGCGTGCCCACGACGCGTGCCGCGGCTCGCGAAGCGGTGACGGCGGATGCTGTCGGCACGACGCTGGGAGCTTGACCTTCCTCCAGAAGCGTCCGACGCTGTCGGCCATTCGGGCGATGGTGGACCTGCAGGGACCCAGCGGTCACTGATCCGCACCGCATTTCGTGCTGGGCGAAATATAGGGCCTCGCAGGTGGGTAGTTCTCCCCATATGTGACGCCGAATTCGTTCGCTAGCATCGGTGACGCGGGGGGATGGATAAGGGCCCCGCACCACGACGAAACGCTGGGAGGCGGGTTCATGGCTCACGATTTTGGTGCAACATACAGCGAGATGGAGAGCGCGGCGCAGCGCCTGCGCGACGGTCGTCAGACCGTCACCGACACGCTGAAGGAACTCCAGGGCATCATCGATGACCTGGTGCAGGACGGCTTCAAGACCGAGAACGCGTCCGAGGCTTACTCGACCGCCTACTCGGAGCTGACCACGTCGCTCGACGACGCGGCTGAGGCCGTCAACGACATGGCTCAGGCGCTCGACCGCATGGCGGACCGTATCCGCGACACGGACGCGGAGCTCGCCGGCGGTTGATCCCTCGACAAGCTCACGGGCCGCGGTGCGATCTCATGATCTGCACCGCGGCCCGTTGCCTGTGTTCAGGATGATTATGATCAGGATGACGAACGGAGTGTCGCGCCGATGACCACCTCGCAGACCTACTGGTACAACCTTTCCACCCAGTCCGTGGTGCGCGATGACCAGCGCCCCTCCGAGGACTGCCTGGGCCCGTTCGCCACCGCGGCCGAGGCAGAGGATTCACCCGCCGTGCTCATCGAGTACGCGAAGAGCTGGCTCGAGAGCGAAGAGAGTGAGCCGTACCGTCAGATGGCGGCCGAGCTCGACGACGACATCGATCGCGCCTGACCAGCGCATGCGTGCTCCCCGCCGCGGAGCGGTCGCCCTTCTCGCGGCTGCCGCCCTCGCCCTGACCGCGTGCGCGCCCGCGTTGCCGCCGTCGGTCATCGCCGACAGCAGCGTCACCGTCGGGTGGGAAGGCCAACTCACCTCGTTCAACGCCGCGACCGACCCCACGGCGGCCAACCGTGACATCGCTGCGGCTACGCGCTCGGCCTTCGGTCACATCGTCGTCGGCGAGGTCGTCCCGGACGAGTCGTTCGGCACAGCGAAGATCGTGAAGGAAGACGCCTTCACCGTTCGTTACGACCTGAAGGAGCCGCTCTGGTCCGACGGCATCCCACTCGACGCCGCCGACCTCGTGCTGGGGTGGGCGGCATCCGTCGGTCTCCTTGCGAAGGACGGCCCCACCGATGCGGCGCTGAAGGCCGAACGGCCGAAGGTCGACGAGTTCGCTCGCGCCATCGATGTCACTTTTCCCGCGCCCACCATCTCGTGGCAGACCGCGATCGGGGCTGACGTACCGGCGCACACCGTCGGGATGCGCGCCTTCGATCTCGATGACCCGATGGAGGCGAAGCAGGCCGTCATCCGAGCGGTGCTCGACCGGGACACGACAGCTCTCGCCGCCGTCTCGGACGTGTGGAACAGCGACTTCGCTCTCACCGACGGCGAACTCTCGCCGAGTGTGGCGCTCTCGAGCGGGCCGTACGTCGTCTCGAAGGTGGCCGACGAGGGCGCGAGTGTCACTCTGACGCCGAACCCTCAATACCGCGGCGCGGCTGTGCCGCAGATCGCCGACGTCACGCTCGTTCCTCGCGGGGACGACCCTCTCGTGGCCGTCGGGAAGTCCCTCGACATCCTCTCGTTCACGCCGACCCCCGCTGATCGCACGCCGGTGAAGGAACGCGAGCGGCGCGACTTCGCGGTGCAGACCACGAACGACGGCACCATGTGGACCGTGCTCCTCAGCACCGACGCGGTGTTCACCCAGCGCAACGCCCGCGCGGCCTTCTTGCGCGCGATCCCCGCGGACGACATGGTGGCGGCCGGGGCGGGCGAGTGGTCGCAGTCCTACCCGAAGACGACGTCGATGGTCACCGCCCCGGGTTCGCGGGCGTTCGAGGTCGTCACCGAGGACTCCGGCTTCGCGAAGACGATCGGCACCCCCGCCGACGACGCCAGCGTCGACCGCGCCGCTGCGGGTGTCCGCGGCGGGGCCCGGGTGTGCGTGCTCTACGACCGCAAGAGCGAGTTCGCGAAGGGGGCCTTCACGGCCCTCAAGGCCGGAGTCGCCGAGGCCGGCTGGAACGCGGTCGACTGCGCGACAGATGACCTGGACGCTGCCCAGAAGGGGTCGGGGTGGGATGCCGTCATCCGTCGGGTCCGCGTTCCCCAGACTCCCGGGCAGATCGCGAGCCAGTGGGGCAGCAAAGGGTCTTCGAGTCTTCTCGGTCAGGCCGACCCGGCGCGCGACGAGCTGATCGCCACACTTCAGCAGACGGTGGACGTCTACGCGGCGCGCGATCTGCTGGCGAAGATCGAGTCGACGATCGTGTCGGCCGCGGTTGCCCGACCACTGGCTGCGGTTCCGCGTCTGACCATCTCCGCTCCCCGCGTGACCGGAGTCACGGTGCGCGACGGCGACGACGCTCCGGTGCTCTCCGGGGTCTCGGGGTGGACGCCCGCGGGGTGAGTGGCGGCGTCCCGCCGTCGTGTCCGATTCCCGCGAGTCGGTGTCGGATGGACGTGTCAGGCTGAGGTCATGACGATCGCAGCGATGACCTTCGACGAGCGGTATCGCGCGATCGATGCGCGCGACGCCCGCTTCGACGGGCAGTTCGTCACGGCGGTGCACACGACCGGGATCTACTGCCGTCCCAGCTGTCCGGCGCGGACCCCGAAAGCATCGAACGTCAGCTTCTTCCCCACGAGCGCCGCCGCACACGAGGCCGGGTTCCGGGCGTGCAAACGCTGCCTGCCCGAGGCGACCCCGGGCTCACCGCAGTGGAACCTGCGCGGCGATGTCGCCGGGCGGGCGATGCGACTCATCGCGGACGGCGTCGTCGACCGGGACGGGGTCTCCGGGCTCGCCGCCCGGCTCGGGTACTCCGATCGCCATCTGACGCGGCTCCTCACGACGGAGCTGGGCGCCGGCCCCCTGGCCCTCGCCCGTGCGCATCGCGCACACACGGCACGCACGCTGCTCGTCGACACCGACCTGTCGATGGCGGACGTCGCATTCGCCGCCGGGTTCGGCAGCATCCGTCAGTTCAACGACACCCTCACCGAGGTCTTCTCGCTCTCACCGACCGAACTGCGTGCGCGGCGACGCGTCACATCGACGACACCGGGTCGCATAGACCTGGTGCTGCCGGTCCGGGAGCCGTTCGACGCGGTCGGGCTCTTCGGGTGGATGCGGGCGCACGCGATCCCGGGAGTCGAGACCGGCGACGCCGTGTCGTTCGCGCGGACCATCCGGCTCGACGGCGGTCCCGCGTGGTTCGAAGTGAGGCAGGATGCCGCGGGCCGGTTGCGTCTCCGTGCGGAACTCGCCTCTCTCCGCGACCTCGCCCCGCTCATCGCGAGGGTGCGTCGCCTGTTCGACCTGGATGCCGACCCGACCGCGATCGACGCCGCCCTGTCGCGGCATCCTGAGCTGCGGTCCCTCGTCGAGCGAGTTCCGGGCGTGCGGCTGCCCGCCGCGATGGACGCGGACGAGATGCTCATCCGCGCGATGATCGGGCAGCAGATCAGCGTCGCGTCGGCCCGCACCGTCATGGGGCGGCTGGCGGCCGCCCTCGGCGAGTCGGTCGAATCGCCGACGGGACCCGCCGTCCTGTTCCCGACGCCGACCGTCATCGCCGAACGCGGGGGAGAGGTGCTGCGCGGCCCCGGCGCGCGCATCCGCGCGATCGTGCACGCAGCATCCGCGCTCGCGGACGGCTCACTCCAGCTCACTCCCGGCGACGACACCGACGAGCAGCGCGCTGCACTGCTGGCGCTTCCCGGCATCGGGCCGTGGACCGCCGACTACGTCCGTATGCGGGTGCTCGGCGATCCCGACGTCCTCCTGCCCGGCGACGTCGCCGCGCGTGCGGGAGCGGCGGCTGCCGGCATCCCCGCGGATGCCGCGGGCCTCACCTCCTGGTCGACTCGCGCGGCCCCGTGGCGCAGCTACCTGATGGCGCACCTCTGGTACGCCGCCCCCGTCACGCAGGCGTGGCGAAGCGGCGACGCATCCTCACCCCGGAAGGACGATCGATGACCGCGATCCTGCAGACCCTCGAGACCCCCGACGGGCCGTTCACGATCCTCGAAGACGACGGCCGTGTGCTGGCGTCGGGGTGGACCGCTGACGGCGCCGTGGTCCTCGGCCGACTCCGCGCCGACCGCGTCCCCTCTGATGTCGGGCCCGGTCGCGCTCGGTCGGCCGAAGCCGTCGCCGCGTACTACGACGGTGACCTCGCGGCAATCGACGACGTGCCGGTGTTCCAACAGGGGACGGCGATGCAGCTCGCCGGATGGGCGGCACTCCGGAGCATTCCGGCGGGGCGCCCGCTCACGTACGGCGAGTTCGCAGCCCACCTCGGGTCGCCGACCGCCATCCGGGCCGCGGCATCCATCTGCGCCCGGAACGCGCCCGCACTGTTCGTGCCCTGCCATCGGGTGCTCCGCACCGGGGGAGGCCTCGGCGGCTTCGCCTGGGGGCTGGACGTCAAACATCGTCTGCTGCAGCGCGAGGCCGCGATCTGAGACGGATTTCGAGTAAGCGCTTGCTTACCACGAAACCACAGGGATATCCTGGAGGGCTCCCGCACGATGCGGGCGCCTCGTCCGGCCCCATCAAGGAGGAAGCCATGTCCACGGAGATCGTCTACACGAAGTCCGCCGCCTTCCTCGTCGCCGAACGCCCCGTCCGTCAGGGATGACGCCAGAGAGCTGACCTCGCGCGGAAGGTTCCCGCGCTCCTCTTCGTTCTCCCTCGACGGGTCGTCGCGACCCCGATCGTCCGCGCCTCGCTGCGCTCCTCGCCGCCTCGGCATCCGCTCCTCACCTGTGCAGGATCATGACCTCCTCGACGCATCCTCGTCTGTCCACCGCCCGCTCTCTCGCACGCCTGATCCCCTTCGCGAAGCCCGTGCTGCCTCGCTTGGGCCTCGGCGCCCTCAGCGCGCTCGTCGCAAGCCTGCTGGGGTTGTCCATCCCGCTCGTCCTCGAGCAGATCGTCGGCACGAACGGCCCGATCGCCTCCGGTAACCCCTGGTTCATCGCCCTCGGCGCCGGCGCCGTGCTGCTCCTCGGCCTCCTCGAAGCCCTCATGGTGTGGGCTCGCCGCTGGTTCGTCCTCGCGCCCGCCACGGCGGTCGAGTACGAGCTGCGCACCGACTTCTACGCGCGCCTGCAGCGCCTGCCCGTCGCCTTCCACGATCGCTGGCAGTCCGGCCAGCTGTTGAGCCGGATGATGCAGGACATCGGCCTCATCCGGCGCTGGATGGCCTTCGGCGTCGTCCTCCTCGTCGTCAACATGATCACGATCGTTGTCGGCTCGGCGATCCTGTTCAGCTGGCACTGGCTGCTCGGCACCGTCTTCGTCGTCGTCTCGGCGCCGCTGTGGATCGCAGGGTTCGTCTTCGAGAACCGCTACGGGATGCTGTCGCGGCAGAGCCAGGACCAGGCCGGCGATCTGGCGACCGCCGTTGAGGAATCGGTGCACGGCATCCGCGTCCTCAAGGCGTTCGGCCGCGGGAGCCATGCCCTTCGCAAGTTCACCCGTCAGGCCGAGACGCTGCGCCAGACGGAGATCAGCAAGGCCAAGGCCGTCGGCTGGATCTGGTTCTGGCTCGTGCTGCTCCCCGACATCGCGTTCGCGCTGTGCCTGGGCGCGGGCATCTACCTCGTCTCGACGGACCAGATCGACACCGCCGCGCTCATCGCGTTCTTCGCGATGGCGACGATCCTCCGCTGGCCGGTCGAGTCGATCGGGTTCCTGTTCTCCTTCCTCGTCGACGCGCGTACCGCCACGGACCGCATCTTCGAGGTCTTCGACGAGCAGAACACGATCGTCGACCCCGAGAACCCCGTCACCATCGCGGAACCTCGCGGCGAGCTGGTCTTCGAAGGCGCGCGGTTCCGGTATCAGGATGCCGCGGCCTCCGAGCGCGACCTGCTCGACGGGATCGATCTGTCGCTGCGTCCCGGCGAGACCATGGCCCTGGTCGGTCTCACGGGGTCGGGCAAGACGACGCTGACGACGCTTCCCGGCCGTCTGTACGACGTCACCGGTGGCCGCGTGCTGATCGACGGCGTCGACGTCCGCGACCTGCCGCTCACCGAGCTGCGCCGGCACGTCGGCATGGCCTTCGAGGATGCGACGCTGTTCTCCCAGACCGTGCGGGAGAACGTGCTTCTCGGTCGTGAGGACCTCGATCCTCACAGCGCCGAGGGTGAGCGCGTGCTCCGCGAGGCCCTCCAGGTCGCGCAGGCCGCGTTCGTCGAGGATCTGCCCCACGGCGTGGACACGGTCATCGGCGAGGAGGGGCTGAGCCTCTCGGGCGGCCAGCGTCAGCGGCTCGCGCTCGCGCGCGCCGTCGCCGCACGCCCCGCCGTGCTCGTCCTCGACGACCCGCTGTCGGCGCTCGACGTCGACACCGAGGCGCTCGTCGAAGACGCCCTCCGCGTGGTCCTGGCCGAGACGACGGCGCTCGTCGTCGCGCATCGGCCCTCCACCGTCACGCTCGCCGACCGCGTCGCGCTCCTCGAAGAGGGACGCATCACCGCCGTCGGCACGCACTCCGAGCTCCTGCGCACCAGTGAGCACTACCGGCACGTCATCTCGAGCCTCGAGGACGAGCAGGAACGTCAGCACGAGAGGGAGGTGTCCCTGTGAGCACCGTCACGGGCACCAGCGGTGAAGACCGCTCCGATTACACCCGCGAGGAGAGCCGGCAGATCCGGCGTCGCTCGCTGCGACTGCTCGGGTCGCTCGTCACGCCGCTGAAGATGCAGCTCGTCCTCGCGGGGATCGTGCTGGTCATCTCGACCATCCTCCGCGTCGCCGGACCGGCTCTCGTCGGTTGGGGCATCGCCAACGCGCTTCCCGCCGTCCAGAAGGAAGCCGATTGGATGCCGACGATCGTCGTCGTCATCGTCTTCCTGGTGAGCGCCATCGGTGGCGCGGCCCTCATCGGCTGGTACGCCGTCGTCGTCGCGCGTCTGACGCAGGCGGTCATGCTGGACCTCCGCAAGCGCATCTTCCTGCACACGCAGAAGCTGAGCCTCGAGTTCCACGAGTCGTACACGTCGGGTCGCATCATCTCGCGACAGACGAGCGACCTCGACACGATCCGCGAGCTGCTCGACGGCGGTTTGAACGAGCTCGTGTCGGGTCTGCTCTACGGCGGGTTCACGCTCGTCGCGCTCATCCTGCTCGACTGGCAGTCCGGCCTCATCCTCGCGGCCATGGGCCTGCCGCTCTTCTTCCTGATGCGGTGGTTCTACCTGCGTTCGCAGGTCGTCTACCGCGAGTCCCGAGTGGTCAGCGCGAAGGTGATCGTCAAGTTCGTCGAGACCATGACCGGCGTCCGCGCCGTCAAGGCGTTCCGCAAGGAGCCCGCGAACGACCGCGAGTTCGGCGGCCTCGCAAGCGACTATCGCGACATCAACATGCGCTCGATCCGCCTCTTCGGAACGTTCGAGCCCGCGATGATGGCGCTGTCGTCCCTCGCGCTCGCCGCAGTCGTCCTCTGGGGCGGGCTCCGCGTCGTGAGCGGGGCGCTCGAGCTCGGCTTCCTGTTGTCGGCCGTCCTGTATGTCCGCAACTTCTTCGCGCCGATGCAGGAGGTGGCGTTCTTCCTGAACTCCTACCAGTCTGCGACGGCGGCGCTCGAGAAGGTGTCGGGCGTGCTCGAAGAGGATCCGACCGTTCCCGACCCGACCGATCCGGTCGAGCTGCGCGAGGCGCGCGGACACCTGAGCTTCGACGACGTGACCTTCGGGTACTCCGAGTCGAAGACGATCCTGCCGGACTTCCGGCTCGACATCCCCGCGGGGCAGACGATCGCCCTCGTCGGGACGACGGGTGCCGGCAAATCGACGCTCGCCAAGCTCGTCGCGCGCTTCTACGACCCGACCAAGGGGGCGGTCACCCTCGACGGAGTCGACCTGCGGCACCTTCACCCGAAGGACCTCCGCCGCGCGATCGTCATGGTCACGCAGGAGGCCTACCTGTTCAGCGGAACGGTCGCCGACAACATCGCGCTCGGTAAACCCGACGCGACGATCGACGAGATCCGAGCGGCGGCC
>NZ_BCRG01000014.1 GCF_001552475.1 Microbacterium oleivorans NBRC 103075 | reverse complement strand
GGCGGGTGCGAGCCCGCCACACCCTTAGGCGACGGTGAAGCTGACGACCTTCGGCGCGCGCACGACGGCGCGCGTGATCTCCTTGTCGCCGATCGCCCGGCGCACCTTCTCGTCGGCCCGCGCGAGCTTCTCGAGTTCGTCGCCCGAGATCTTCGCGGGGACGGTGAGCGTGCCGCGCACCTTGCCGTTGACCTGGACGACGGCGGTCACCGACTCCTCGACGAGGAGGGTCGGGTCGGCCTGACGCCACGGCGTGACGCCGACGAACGGCTCGTACCCGAGGATCTCCCACATCTCCTCCGCGGTGTGCGGGGCGAAGAGGTCCAGGATCATCGCGACGGCCTCGGCAGCCTCGCGGACGGCGGGGTCGGCAGCACCGGCACCCGAGTCGATCGCCTTGCGCGTGGCGTTCACGAGCTCCATGAGGCGCGCGACGACGACGTTGAACTTCGACTGCTCGACGAGGCCCACGACATCCGCCCAGAGACGGTGAGTGACGCGGCGGAGCGAGGTGTCCCCCTCCGCCCAGACCACGTCCCTCGGGCTCGCGACATCGGTGGCGACACGCAGTGCGCGAGAGAGGAACTTCTGGGCACCCGTCGTCGAGACGTCCTCCCAGTTGATGTCGTCCTCAACCGGTCCGGCGAACGCGATCGCGACACGCACGGCGTCCGCTCCCGGGTCGTCCATGCTCGATGCGAACTCGACGAGGTTGCCCTTCGACTTCGACATCTTCGACCCGTCGAGCAGGACCATGCCCTGGTTGATCAGGCTCGTGAACGGCTCGGTGAAGTCGACGAGACCCATGTCGAAGAGGACCTTCGTGATGAACCGCGCGTACAGCAGATGCAGGATCGCGTGCTCGACGCCGCCGATGTACGAGTCGACCGGCGCCCACTTGGATGCCTCGGCCGTCGGGAACGGCTCCGTCGCCCCCTTCGGGGCCAAGAAGCGCAGGAAGTACCAGGAGCTGTCCACGAACGTGTCCATGGTGTCCGCGTCGCGGAGCGCGGGCTCCCCCGTCTCGGGATCGACCGTCGACATCCACTCCGCTGCCCCGCCCAGCGGCGAGGTGCCCTTCGGCTTCAGGTCGAGACCCTTCGCATCCGGGAGCACGACGGGAAGCTGGTCGTCGGGAACGGGGACGATGCGACCGTCCTCGGTGTGGATCATCGGGATCGGCGTGCCCCAGAAACGCTGACGCGAGATCAGCCAGTCGCGGAGGCGGTAGGTCTTCGCGGCGCGGCCGGTACCGGCGGCAGCGAGCTCCTCGATCGCGCGGGCGATCGCGTTGCGCTTGGACAGCCCGTTGAGCGAACTGGAGTTGATGAGTCGGCCGTCGCCCGTCAGAGCGGTGCCGGTGCGCGCCGGGTCGATGGACTCGATGTCCTCGCCGACCGGCACGCCGTCCTCATCGACCTCGATGACCGGGATCGCACCGGTGACGGGGGCCGTCGTGTCGACGACGACCTTCACGGGCAGGCCGAAGGCCCGGGCGAAGTCGAGGTCGCGCTGATCGTGCGCGGGAACGGCCATGACGGCGCCGTGTCCGTAGTCGGCGAGGACGTAGTCGGCAGCCCAGATCGGCAGACGTTCGCCGTTGATCGGGTTGATCGCGAAGCGGTCGAGGAACACACCCGTCTTGGGGCGGTCGGCGGTCTGACGCTCTATCTCGCTCGTCTTCTGCACGGTGTCGAGGTAGCTCCGGAAGCGCGTCTGCACTTCGGTGGACGAACCTTCCGCGAGCTCGGCAGCGAGGTCGGAGTCGGGCGCGACGACCATAAACGTCGCGCCGTGCAGCGTGTCGGGCCGAGTCGAGAAGACACTGATCTTGTCGTCGCGGCCCTCGATCTCGAAGTCGATGTCGGCGCCGATGGAGCGGCCGATCCAGTTGCGCTGCATCTGCAGCACCTTGTGCGGCCAGAACCCTTCGAGCTGGTTCAGGTCGTCGAGCAGCCGGTCGGCGTACTCCGTGATCTTGAAGTACCACTGCGTCAGCTTCTTCTTGACGACCTCGAACCCGCACCGCTCGCAGTGACCGTCAACGACCTGCTCGTTGGCGAGGACGGTCTGATCGTTGGGGCACCAGTTCACGGCGCTCTGCTTGCGATACGCGAGTCCACGCTCGAACAGCCGCTGGAACAGCCACTGGTTCCAGCGGTAGTACTCGGGGTCGCTCGTGTGGAGCACGCGGCTCCAGTCGTAGGACGACCCGAAGGCACGGAAGCTGACCTTGTGCTGGTCGATGTTGTTGTAGGTCCACTCGCGCGGGTCCGAACCGGCGCCGCCCTTGATGGCGGCGTTCTCGGCGGGGAGACCGAACGAGTCCCAACCGATGGGGTTCAGCACGTTGTACCCGCGGTGACGCCAGAACCGCGCGACGGCGTCGACGTAGGCGTAGTTCTCCGCGTGACCCATGTGCAGGTCGCCGGACGGGTACGGGAACATCCCGAGGACGTACTTGCGCGGCCGGGTGTCGTCGCTGCCACCGGCCTTGAACGGGTCCGACTCCGCCCATCGCGCCTGCCACTTGTTCTGGATGGCGCGGGAATCGAAGCTCGCCTGCTCGGGAGCCGATGCGTCGGAGGAGGTGCTGGAGGACACGGTGAACCAATCGTGCAAAGTCGGGAGGGCGCGCGAAAGCGCCATTTCAGCCTAGCGGACCGGGGCTTTCACCAGCCCGGGGGCAGGTCCGCCCCCAGCGCGCGGAGGGGCGCTCGCGCCTTGATGCCGACTTCGGCGACCTCATCCGCCGCAACCGACCCCCACGTGATCCCCCCGCCGGCCCCGACGTACGCACCACCCGGATGCACGACGATCGAGCGGATCACCATGGCGAGGTCGAGCCCGCCGTCGACGCCGATCCACCCGAAGCATCCGGCGAAGACTCCGCGCGGCGCTCCTTCCAGTCGGTGCAGGATCTGCATGGCCGAGAGCTTGGGCGCCCCCGTCATGCTCCCGGCGGGAAACGAGGCATCCCACAGATCGCCCACGGTCGTCCGGGCGCGGAGTCGCCCGGCGACCGTGCTCACGAGCTGATGCACAGCGGGGTACGACTCGACCTCCAGCAGCCGTTCCGCAGCAACGGACCCCGGCTCGCACACGCGCTGCAGATCGTTGCGCATGAGGTCGACGATCATGACGTTCTCGGCCTGCTCCTTCTCACTCGCCCGCAGCTCGGCGGCCAGCGCCGCATCATCCACCGTGTCAGGAGACCGCGGCCGCGTGCCCTTGATCGGGCGGGTGCGGACGATCCCGCCGCTCACTGTGAGGAACTGCTCCGGCGACGCGCTGACGAGCGCCCACCCGCCGCTGCGGATGATCCCGCCGTGATGCGCGGGTGTCGCGGTCCGCAGCCGCAGGTAAGTATCGACGGGGTCGACGGATGCCGCGGTCTCGAAACGCGTCGTCAGGCACAGCTGGTAGGCACGCCCCTCGCGGATCTCGTCCCGGCACTCCTCGATGAGCGCCGCGTAGGCCGACGGGGCATGACGCGCCCGGACCTGAACAGCCGCGGGAGCATCGAGCGCCGGCACCGACCCCGCGAGCCGGGCCGTCTCGACAGCGACGACGAACGGTTTCACGTCCTCCGCCGAGCTGAAAGCGATCATCCGCCCCGCGGCGTGATCGAATCCCAGCATCCGATCGATCCGCAGCCAGACGTCCGCGGGACCGACGTCGTCTAATGCCGGGGCACCCGCGCGACGGGCTGCGGCGTCGTACCCCGACCAGCCGACCCACCCTCCCCGGAACGGTCCGTTCGCGCCGTCCGTGGCGCCGCCGGCGACGACGTCACGGGGCGGAGGCGACGGGCTGCCGGTACCCACCCAGCTCCATCCCTGCGACGCGTCCGGGCCGGCGTCGAGCCAGAACGCATCGGGGGCCGAGCCGAAAAGCGTCGTGAACGCCAGCGCGGGATCCACCCAACCTTGGAGAACGCGATGGTGGAGGTGGCTCGGCACCCCCTCAGGGTAGACGGCGGATAATCTGAGGTCGTGAACGAGATCCTCGACTGGCTGCTCGACACCGTCCAGGCGGTCGACCCGGTCGTGCGGACCTTGTTCGCCGGCCTCGCGATGATGCTCGAGACGAGCGTGCTCGTCGGCCTCGTCGTGCCGGGCGACACGATCGTGATCGTCGCGGGCACAGCCGTCGACGGCATCGCTCAGGGAGCGTGGCTCGTCCTCGCGGTCCTGGTGGGCTCCCTCCTCGGCGAGAGCATCGGCTTCGCGTTGGGTCGCTGGCTGGGTCCCCGCATCCGCTTCTCCAGGGTCGGCAGACTGGTCGGCGAACGGAACTGGGTGCGCGCCGAGGTGTACCTCCGTCGCCGCGGCGGCCCCGCCATCTTCTTGTCGCGGTTCCTCCCGGTCCTCCACTCTCTCGTGCCGCTCACGGTCGGAATGAGCGGGTTCGCGTACCGACGTTTTCTCGCGTGGACGGTCCCGGCGTGCACCGTCTGGTCGGTGGCGTACGTCTCCGTCGCCGCTGCCGCGGCGGAGGGGTATCGGGATCTCTCGGACAGCCTCCACTACGCCGGGTATCTCTTCGTCGGAGTGATCGCCGCGTTCCTTCTGCTCGTCTACATCGCCAAGCGCGTCATCAGCGCACGCGAAGCCCGCCACCTCGCGCTCGAAGAGACCGCGGGAACGCGAGCGGACGACGTGAAAGACTGAGCCGATGGCTTCCCCCTCCTCGCGCGACACGAAGGTGCTCTGGCTCGCCCGGCTCGAGTACCGGTTCCATGCCTGGCGCGAGAATCGCGCGCGCTCTCGCGGGCGCACGCCGACCGTCGCCGCCTTTCCCGGGTACGGCAGCACCCAGTGGGTCCGCGTCCTCGGCCGCGTGCTCATCCCGCCCAAGGCGAAGCGTCGTGAACGCGGCGACTACGCCGGCGTCCGCGGCTGGCGGAGCTTCGCCGCAGTGCCGATCGCCCACGCGAGGGTCACCGTCATCATCGATGGAGTCGCGCACACCGTGTCTGCGGATCGTGGCGGCGTGATCGACGCTGTTCTCCCCGCCACGCTGGCAGCCGGCTGGCAGACGGTCACCATGAGCGTCGAGGACTCTGAATCTGTGGAGGCCCGCGTCTTCATCGTCGGAGACGACGTCCGGTTCGGGGTCATCTCCGACGTGGATGACACGGTGATGGTCACGGCGCTCCCCCGCCCATTCGTGGCGGCCTGGAACTCCTTCGTCCTCAACGAGCACGCCCGGCAGCCCGTGCCTGGCATGGCCGTCCTCCTCGAACGGCTCGCGCGGGAGAACCCGGGCGCACCGATCCTCTATCTGTCGACCGGTGCGTGGAACGTCGCACCGACGCTCGTGCGTTTCCAGCGGCGTCACCTCTTCCCGCTGGGCGCGATGCTCCTCACCGACTGGGGTCCCACGCACGACCGATGGTTCCGCAGCGGCAAGGCCCACAAGCAGGAGAACCTCCGCCGGCTCGCCGAGGAGTTCCCCGACATCGACTGGCTCCTGATCGGCGACGACGGCCAGCACGACGACGAGATCTACACGCAGTTCACGATCCAGCATCCTGAGCAGGTCGCCGCGGTGGCGATTCGTCGGCTCACCCCCGCGGAGGCTGTCCTCGCCGGTGGACGCACCGCGGTCGACGACCACAGCGCCGCCGGGGTGCCCTGGGTGACGGGTGACGACGGCGCCGAGTTGCTCGAGCGCCTCACCGATGTCGACATCGTCCGCGATGTCCCCACCTCCTCCTAGGCTGACACCCATGTGTGGTCGCTTCGTCGTTGCCAACGTCGCCTCCGAGCTCGTCGGCGTTCTGCGCGTCGACGTCGAGAGCGACGACCTCCCCGCCCCCTCGTACAACATCGCGCCGACCTCCCGCGTCGGCATCGTGCTCGATTCCGCCAAGACCGACCCGCCGACGCGACGTTTGGAACCCGCGCGGTGGGGACTCGTCCCGTCGTGGGCGAAGGACGTGAAGGTGGGTGCGCGCGCGTTCAACGCCCGGTCCGAAGAACTCGAAGAGAAGCCGATGTTCCGGCAGGCCCTCATCAAGCGTCGGGCGATCGTGCCCGCGACCGGGTACTACGAGTGGCAGACGACCGACGAGGGCAAGACGCCGTACTTCATCCACCCCGCCGACGGTTCGCCGCTCCTGTTCGCCGGTCTCTACGAGTGGTGGAAGGATCCCGCGAAGGCCGAGGACGACCCGACGAAGTGGGTGTTGTCGTTCACGATCATCACGCGTGACGCGGTGGCTCCCCTGGGGTCCATCCATGACCGGATGCCGCTGTTCCTCGACGCCGACTTCGCGGACGCCTGGCTCGACACCGAGGTCGACAACGTCGGTGACCTGCTCGACGCCGCCGTCGACGCGGCCCCCGAGGTCGTCGCGGGGCTCACCGACCACGTCGTGTCGAGCGCCGTCGGCAACGTCCGCAACGACTCTCCCGACCTCATCCAGCCCGTCTGACACGTTTCGCATGACCACCCTCACGCGTGTCATCCTGGCGCGGTCCGACTGGACCGAGCGGATGCAGGCGCACGTCGAGCGCGCCGACGCCCTCACCGCCGGTCGGCGACACCGCGCGTCCCGCGGCGAGACGCATCCGGTCGACGACTTCCTCTACACGTACTACTCCTACAAGCCGTCGGTGCTCCGTCGTTGGCACCCCGGGCGCGACGTGGTCCTCGACGATGCCGCGGACGCCCCGCAGGCCGCCTGGCGCTGGTACCGGGCCGAAGGCGAAGGGGTGGCCGCCGACGCCGAGGCGTTCCTGACGGAGAAGGCTCCCCTCGTACGGGCGATTCGCGGCATCCTCGCGAGCACCCTCGGGCGCGCAGGATCGTACGGGTGCTTCGGCATGCACGAATGGGCGATGGTCTACCGGGATCGCGAGACGCGGCATCCCGTGCCTTTGAGGCTCGGTGCGAGCGCGACGGACGGCGTCGTCGAAGCGCACGACCTGCGCTGCACGCACATCGATGCGTTCCGCTTCTTCACTCCGGAAGCCGCTCCGCTCAATCGGTTCGCCCCTACCCGCGACACCCAGGCGCAGACAGAACAGCCTGGATGCCTGCACGCCGGCATGGACCTCTACAAGTGGGCGGTCAAGTTGGGGCCGCTCGTCCCGGGCGAGGTGCTCCTCGACGCATTCGAACTCGCGCGCGACATCCGAGAACTCGACATGCGGGCCTCTCCCTACGACTTGACGGAGTGGGGATACCCGCCGGTTCCCGTCGAAACGCCCGCGGGGAAGGCGGAGTACATCACCGCTCAACGCGCGTTCACCGATCGGGCCCAGCCCATCCGCGAACGCCTCCTGGCGGTCATCCGCTGAAGCGATGCGACGTCAAGGCCCTCGACGCGAGCCGACTCTCTAGCGAGACTCGAGTGCGTCGAAAGGATCACTGTGAGCGCAGACAGCACTTCGAACTCGCCCGACCTCGACCGTCTCGTCGGCGGAGAGCAGGAGGGCCTTCCGCCGGCGCCCGAAGGAGCACCTGACGACGTCGACGCGATGGCGCCCGACGAACGATTCCAGGCGCCCGGAGGTAGCTACCTCGAGATCGATGACGAGGCCACGGACGTGTGATGTGTGGAACGCGAGCGCTCCCGGGTCGTGACCGTCGGCATCCTCGTCACAGAGACGATGGCTCATGCGCAGAGTCACAGGATCGAGCGCCGCGCGGGAATCGTCTCAACGGACTGCTTCGCGGCGCGCCAGCGTTGGAAGCGGCCGAGCGGATTCGAGTCGTTATCAAATGCGATGAAGCCCCCCTCGACGCGGACGACGAAACCCACCGTCCGCGAGCCCTGCATGCAGACGTGCATTTGCGGCTCGGTCGTACTCCACACCAGCTTGTCCCCCTGGTGCCCAAAGTTCATCGTCATGACGTCCTCCCGCTCTCGCATGTCAGTGAACGCGAGCCGAGGTCCGGGGCAACGTGGTGTCACTGTATTGCCATCCCCGGGTCTGCACAAGGAATGACGATGCGCGGACATGCACACTCCCTATACTGAAACCAGCGTCCCTGGATCTAGGCCGCTTCTGACAGCCAGGTCCGGAGAATGCATGATCGGTTTCTCTACCGCAGACAGCGATCCCATCTGTGCCGTCTTCATGACGATGCTTCCGGTCCACCATGTGGGCGTATCGACGCTGGGCCCCCCCTTCGATGTCGAGACGATCTGTACGAGTGATTTCGCAGCGGCCGCGCTCGAGGAGATCCAGCTGGATTCCGGCGTCGGTCCGTGCTGGGTCGCACGGTCGTCCCGCGCGCCGGTGCTTCTTCACGATGTGCAGGAGGCGTCGGCGCTGGATTGGCCCATGCTCCGCGCTGTTGCCGGGAATCACGGTGTCCGGTCGCTGTACGCCTTCCCCATGACCGTCGGTGAGGTCGAGGTCGGAGTTGTCGACCTTTACGCCGATGACCTCGGCGCGCTGAAGCAGCGCGATGTCGCCCTTGCGTCGGCCATGGCGGATGCAGCCGCTCTCCGCATCTTCGAGCGGGTCCTGGCTGGCGAGGATGCCTCCGCAGGGTTCGGTGGGTCGTCCCGGCGGGTCGTGCACCAGGCAACAGGGATGGTCTGCGCCCAGCTGCGAGTGAATCCGGACGACGCTCTCGTGGTCATCCGTGCGCACGCGTTCGCCTCCGGCCGGTCCGTCGTCCAGATAGCGGAGTCGATCGTCGGTCGCGAGATCGACTTCACGGTGTGATCATCAGGTTGGTTCGGAAGAGGTTGCAGACATGAGCAGGGAAATGCGGGAGAAGCAACTCATCGAGACGTTCGTGGAGATCGCGGACACCATGGTGGGCGGGTACGACGTCGTAGACCTGCTGTATCGCCTCGTGTCGCGATGCTCGATCATCTTCGCGGCGGCGGACGCCGGTATCCTCCTGCGGATCGACGGACATCCGCTGGAAGTCGTCGCCTCGACGACAGAGCGAAGCCAGCTCATCAGTCTCCTGCAGCTCAGTGCGGATGAAGGTCCGTGCGTCGATGCCTATCGGTCCGGTGAGCCAGTGACGGTCGACGACATCGCGTCCATCCGCGAGCGTTGGCCGGACTTCGCCGCGAGGGCAGGCGCTCTGGGATACAACTGGATGCACGCGGTGCCGTTGCGTCTGCGTGATGAGGTGATCGGCTCGCTCAACCTCTTCGGGGACGGATCCGAGACCCTCAGCCCGGAAGACGTTCGAGCGGCGCGTGGTCTGGCCGACATCGCGACGATCGGAATCCTCCACGAGCAGGCGTTCAGAGAAGCTGATCTCGCGCGCGCTCAGTTGCAGCAGGCGCTGGACAGTCGTGTGGTGATCGAACAGGCGAAGGGCGTGCTCGCCCATACGCATAACATCGACATGGATGAAGCCTTCCAACGCCTTCGGGAGCAGGCGCGCCGGAGCCAACGGCGCCTCTCCGACGTCGCTCGCGACATCGTGGCGCACGCCGGCGACAGGACGCGTGACCTCAACGACCTGTGAGCAGGTGGAGTCACACGGCGCTCGCCGCCGTCGATGAACACCCGCCGACGATGCCTCAGACCTCGACGAGTGACTCCTGCTCGCGGTCTGTCGGCCCGTATGCGACGAGCACTGCCACGACCCCGGAGAGGACCACCGCCGTCAACGCCACGGGCACCGGAATGACCGGGTCGACGAGGACGAGCAAGGCCCCGGCCGCGACGACGACGTTGACCACGCGCGTCGCGCGCGGTCGGATCGCCAACACCCAGACGACGCCGATGAACACAGCGATCGGCACCGTGTAGGTGAAGGATGCCGCGGGTGAGCTCAACGCACTGTGCCCCATCAGCACATCGATTTCGACCTCGATTCCGGCCGAGAAGGCGCCGGCAGCGGCGAAGATGAAGAAGTGGCCGTAGCCGTAGATCAGCGGGCTACGCACGAGGTCGATCGCGAGGTGATGCGGCGGCCAGAAGTAGATCCACCACAGAGCCGCCGTGACGGCCAGGGTCAAGACGGCAATTCCGACGAGGGGCGCCAGCGCTTCCGCATCCTGCACCGCGTGGATGATCGCGTTCGCCGAGGCGAGGAGGCTCTCGCCGAGGAGGATCAGGGTGAACAGGCCGTACCTCTCCGTGATGTGGTGCGCGTTTCGCGGCGTCGCACCGCGGCTTTCGGCGACGACCGGTACCGCGAGTTCCGCCAGAAAGAGCGCGACGATGACAGTGCGGAAGATCTCGCCGGGAAGCAGGAGGGCCGCAACCCACAGAACCTGGACGCAAGCGATACCGACGGCGTAGACGAGCGTCGCGGGTCGAGCGGGGCCGGCACCGCGAGAAGCGCGGAGCCACTGTGCGACCATCGCGAGCCGCATCACGACGTACCCCGCAGTGACGATACGGAAATCGGACTCGGTGAAGGCGGAGTGAACCCCGGCTGCCAGAACCAGCACTCCGCTCATCTGGACGATGGTGAGCACCCGGTAGAGCCAGTCGTCCGTGTCGAATGCGGTAGCGAACCAGGTGAAGTTCATCCACGCCCACCAGATGCTGAAGAAGACGGCGGCGTAGCTGAGGACTCCGGACACGACAAGGCCATCGGTGAGCGCATGATGCAACTCGACCGCGGAGATGCTCACCGCAACGACGAAGACGAGGTCGAAGAACAGCTCCAGCGAGGAGGCCACCCTCCCCGGCTCGTGAGGATCCCGAGGCACCATAGGGACAAGATGCAAGGATGCCGGACGCCGCGGCGACGCCGTCACGAGAGGGTCGATCGTCGGCGGCCGTCGATGCGCATGCGCCGAGCGTACGCCATCTGCAACCCTGACTGCAGAAACACAAAAACCCCGGCGAACCGGGGTATTTGGTGGACCTGAGGGGACTCGAACCCCTGACCCCCTGCATGCCATGCAGGTGCGCTACCAGCTGCGCCACAGGCCCTTGATCGCCGCTCGCGGCAACTCATCCAGCTTACTACACACGGAGGAGTGCTCTGAACATGAGGCGACGACGTCAGTCCTGCGGAGTGGGCTCCGCGATCGTCACGGGGATGACCGGGCAGTCCTTCCAGAGGCGCTCGAGGCCGTAGAACACGCGCTCCTCCTCATGGAAGACGTGAACGACCACATCGCCGAAGTCGATGAGGACCCAGCGCGACTCGGAACGCCCCTCGCGGCGTAGCCGCTTCTGGCCCGCCTCGAGCATCTTGTCCTCGATCTCGTCGGCGATCGCGGCGACATTCCGCTCGCTGTTTCCCGTGACGAGGAGGAAGGCGTCGATCAGCGGCAGCGGACCGGACACGTCGAACGCGACGAGGTCTGTGCCACCCTTGCTGTCAGCGGCGGCCGCCGCCACCTGGACCAGTTCGTGCGTATGCTCTGCAGCAACCATTAGAAGACTCCGTTCACAACGGTGAGGATGAGCACCGTCGCGAGGGCCAGCCCGAGGGCACCGGCGCAGATCGCGAGGGTCATGATGAGACGGCTGCCTTTTTCGGGCGCCGGGGGGCGGATGATGTCATCCGCACTCTTAATCGTACTGATCGCCGACGATGCCGCGATCGGGGTGGGCGAGGATGCCGGGGGCAGCTCGCCGTCGATGAGACTCTCATCGACGTCCTTGCCGTCGGAACTGCCCGGCGTCGAGCCGGTCGAGCCGTAGCTGTCGGGCAGGGCGTAGCTGCCGGTGATGATGAGTTCTCCGGTGCCGAGGATCGGTACCGAAAGCGAACCTGTCTCAGGCGTCTGGGACAGGATGAGGGCGTTCGGGGCAGCCGAGGAACCGCTCCCCCCTCGTGTCAGCAGGTGATCGAACGACGACGGCAGGTCGATCGGCGCGGCACCGTCCTCGAGGAGCTGGGCCCCGAGTTCGGGCGCCACGACGCGTGCAGGCTCCTGCTCGGCGTCGGTGGCGACGCTCGGCGCCGCCACGTGGACCTCGTGAGCTGTCGCCGGCTCGTCAGACGCAGCGATGACGGGCTCTTCGACCTCGGGCTCGTCGACCTCATCCGGTTCGGCGTCCACATCGACGTCGAACTCGTCCGACGCTTCGGCGTCACTCTGCTCGTCGGCGTCGTCGACCTCGTCCTCGTCTGTGGGCTCCTCGTCGCCACCGCCGTGCGCGAACTCGACCGCTTCGGCATCCGTGCGAGACGCGTCCTCTGGAGCGGGCTCCGTCTCGACGACGTCCACCGTCCCGGTGCGGAGCTTGGCGAGATGACGAGCCTGACGCCGCGTGACGGGGTGGACATCGGGGTCGAGATCGGCGTCGTCGGCCAGCGCGATGGGCGACTGGTCGGATTCGATCGACTCGCTGTGGGGGGAGTCCACGGGCGCGTTTTCGACGATAGGGGCGTCGTCGACCACGTCCTGCGAGGCGTCGACGTCTGCCTGCGCCTCTTCCGACGTGATGATCGGCGTGGATGCCGTGTTGCGCAACTCACGCAGCTGACGCCGGGTCAGCGGCGGGGTGCTCGGCTGGTCGGGTGTGGTCATGCCTTGCTCCGATACAGGTGATGCTTCGCAATGTATTGGACGACGCCGTCAGGCACGAGGTACCAGACGGGATCGCCGCGGTTCACGCGAGCGCGGCAGTCGGTGGAGGAGATGGACAGGGCCGGGATCTCGAGGACACTGACGTCATCCGACGGCAGCCCGTCGACGCTGAGAGTGTGCCCCGGTCGGGATACCGCGACGAAGTGGGCGAGGTCCCACAGCTCCGCGACGTCACGCCATCCGAGGATCTGCGCGATGGCGTCGGCACCCGTGATGAAGAACAGTTGAGCGTCGGGGCGCTGAGCTTTGAGATCACGGAGCGTGTCGATCGTGTAGGTGGCACCAGTACGGTCTACGTCGACCCGGCTGACCGTGAACATCGGGTTGGATGCCGTCGCGATGACGGTCATCAGGTAGCGGTGCTCCGCGGAGGAGACGCCGGACTTCTGCCACGGCTGTCCAGTCGGCACGAACACGACCTCGTCGAGATCGAACGACTGCGCGACCTCGCTCGCCGCCACGAGGTGGCCGTGGTGGATCGGGTCGAACGTGCCGCCCATCACACCGATACGCGGTGCGCGCGTGGTTGCCATGGACACGGCCTCAGTGGTGGCCGTGGCCCGCCTGCTGCACAGGGTTGTTCGCGGCGTAGGCCTCAGCCTTGTGGGCGTGGCGGTTGGCCACGTTGCGGTAGGAGACGCTGACCAGACCGAGCATCATGAACAGCGCGAACGCCAGGATGCCGTAGCCGTAAGTCGTGGCCATGACGTTGCCGCCATGGTGCTCGGTCTCCGCTGCGGCGAGGACGATGGTCGTCGCGAGATTCATTCGGGCTCCGTTCGAGGGGTGTGGTGCAGGTTCAGTTTAGGCGGTCAGGCGCGGATCTGCCCGGCGCCCCGCGCCAGCCACTTGGTGGTCGTGAGCTCCGGAAGCCCCATGGGTCCACGCGCGTGCAGCTTCTGAGTGGAGATCCCCACTTCGGCACCGAAGCCGAACTCGCCGCCATCGGTGAAGCGGGTCGATGCGTTCACCATGACCACGGCAGCATCCACCTCCGCCAGGAAGCGCTCGGCGACGGCATCGTCCGCCGTGATGATCGACTCGGTGTGCTGGGTCGAGTACTCACGGATGTGCGCGAGCGCATCGTCGAGACCGTCGACGATGCGGACGGAGATGTCGAGGCTCATGTGCTCCGTAGCCCAGTCCTCCGCGGTGGCCGCGACGACGCCCGAGGCGAGTGCCGCGGTCGTCGCGTCGCCGTGCACCGTGACGCCCTGCGCCTGCAGGGCGGCGACGACCGGCGGAACCAAGCGGGCCGCGGCATCGCGGTGCACGAGAAGGGTCTCGACGGCGTTGCAGACGCTCGGCCGCTGCACCTTCGCGTTGACGACGATGTCCGTCGCCCACTCGAGAGGCGCAGACGCATCGAGCACAATGTGCACGACGCCCGCGCCCGTCTCGATCACCGGCACGGACGACTCCGTGACGACCGTCTCGATGAGCTGGGCACTGCCACGGGGCACGAGCACGTCGACGAGCCCTCGGGCACGCATGAGCGCCCGGGCGCCGTCGCGGCCGAAGTCGTCGACCGTCTGGATCGCCTCGGGATCGACTCCGGCGTCGGCGAGAGCGCCCCGCATGACGGAGATCAACGCTGCATTGGAGGATTGCGCAGCGCTGCCGCCTCGGAGCACGACGGCGTTCCCCGACCGCAGTGCGAGGGCGGCGATGTCGACAGTCACGTTCGGGCGAGCTTCATAGATGGAACCGATGACGCCGAACGGGACCGACACCTTCTGCAGGTGCAGACCGTTGTCGAGGACGCGATCGTCCAGCACCCGACCGACGGGATCAGGAAGTTCGGCGACGTCGCGCACCGCCGCCGCCAGGGACCGCACGCGCGCCTCATCCAGCGTGAGACGGTCGACGAGACCGGGAGTCAAACCGTCGGCTCGACCACGGGCGACATCCTCCGTGTTCGCCGCCACGATAACGGTCACGTTCGCGTCGATCGCGTCAGCGATGCCACGGAGGAGATCGGCCTTGGCGGCATCCGTCAGCAGTCCCAGCGACCGCGAGGCGGTCCGCGCCGAGCGCATGCGCTCCTGAGGCGTCGCAGCGGTGATCGTCATCCGCCAAGTCTAGAGCGGGTGGGTGCCGCCGCTTCTCTCGTTCAGGCGCCGTCGACGCGCACGGGCGCCGTCGTCGAGGGCGCGATCGGCTGCGGGTTCGGAGCGAACCACGTCCCCACCTGTTCGCCGCGGAGGGCGGCGTGGACGAGGTCGGCACTCGTGACGAGCACGGCGATGCCGGCGGATGCCGCGAGGCGCGCTGCGGACGCCTTGGTCGCCGCTCCCCCGGTGCCGACGCTGTTCACGACGACCGAGCCGAACTGATACCCCGACAAGTCGTCGCCGAAGTCGACGTCGATGATGGGGGTGGCGCCCGGCTCGTCCGGCGGGCGCGTGTAAAGGGTCTCGATGTCGCTCAGCAGAACGAGCGCGTCAGCTCCGACGAGCTGTGCGACCAGAGCAGCCAGCCGGTCGTTGTCGCCGAAGCGGATCTCGTGGGTGGCGACGGTGTCGTTCTCGTTGACGATCGGAAGGATCCGCAGACCGAGAAGACGTTCCATCGCGCGTCGCGCGTTCGAGCGGTGCGTCGGGTTCTCAAGGTCGCCTGCCGTGAGGAGCACCTGGCCGGCGACGATGTCGAACGGCCGGAGCGCCTCCTGGTAGCGGTACACGAGCATGTTCTGACCGACGGCTGCAGCAGCCTGTTGAGTCGCGAGGTCGCTGGGACGTGCGTCGAGAAGGAGGAACGGCATCCCGGTCGCGATGGCTCCCGAGGAGACCAGCACGACCTCGGTGCCGCGGGCATGGGCCTCAGCGAGGGCGTCGACGATCGGGCCGATCTTCTCGGCGTTCTCACCGCTGATGGAGGACGAACCGACCTTGACAACCACTCGACGTGCGCCGGCGAGCCCGGCCCGGTCCTGCAGCGTCACGAGGCGTCCTCGTCCTCCCCGCGCGTGGCGGCGATGCGCTCGGACTCGAGCTCAGCGCGCGCTTCGGCCTTCGCGTCCATGCGCTCGTGATACCGGTCACGACGCTGCGAGGTGGTGCGACGCGGGTTGAGGTCGAGGCGGGGGTCGGTGCCACGGGGAGCCGTCATCAGCTCGGCAGCGGAGCCGAGTGAGGGGTGCCAGTCGAAGACGATGCCGTCGCCGGGGCCGATGACGACCGTCGAACCCGCTTCGGCGCCGGCCTTCAGCAGCCCGTCTTCGACGCCCAGCTTCTCGAGGCGGTCGGCCAGGAAGCCCACGGCTTCTTCGTTCTGGAAGTCGGTCTGCTGAACCCAGCGCACCGGCTTGTCGCCCAGGATGCGGTAGATGTTGCCGTACGTGCCGCCCTCGACGCGGATCTCGAAGTCCTTCTTCGATCCCTTCGGGCGGATGACGACGCGTTCGGGAGCGGGAGCGGCGGCAAGAGCCGCCCGGTGCTCCTCGACGACCTCACCGAGCGCGAAGGTGAGCTGACGCAGACCGTCACGGCTGACCGTGGAGATGTCGAACACGCGGAACCCGCGCGCCTCGAGCTCGGGCCGCACGAGGTCCGCCAGATCCTTCGCCTCGGGAACGTCGAGCTTGTTCAGTGCGATGAGTTGCGGACGCTCCAGCAGAGGGATCTGCCCCTCGGGTACGGGGTAGGCCGCGAGCTCGGCGAGGATGACGTCGAGGTCGCTGATCGGGTCACGGTCGGGCTCGAGGGTCGCGCAGTCGAGGACGTGCACGAGGGCCGTGCAGCGCTCGACGTGGCGGAGGAACTCGAGGCCGAGACCCTTACCCTCACTCGCACCTTCGATGAGCCCGGGGACGTCGGCGACGGTGTAGCGCGCATCCCCCGCCTGGACGACGCCGAGGTTCGGGTGGAGGGTCGTGAAGGGATAGTCGGCGATCTTGGGGCGAGCAGCAGAGATCGCAGCGATCAGGCTCGATTTGCCCGCCGAGGGGAAGCCGACGAGTGCGATGTCGGCGACGGTCTTCAGTTCGAGATGGACATCGCCTTCCCAGCCGGGCGTGCCGAGAAGAGCGAAGCCGGGCGCCTTGCGCTTCGGGTTCGCGAGCGATGCGTTGCCGAGACCGCCCTGACCGCCCGGAGCGACGACGAAGCGGATGCCGGGCGTCGCCATGTCGACGAGCGTCTCGCCGTTCTCGTCTTTGACCACGGTGCCCACGGGAACGAGGAGCTCGAGGTCTTCACCGGCGGCACCGGAGCGGTGGTCGCCCATACCGAAACCGCCGTTGCCGGCGGAGCGGTGCGGTGCGTGGTGGTACGACAGGAGCGTCGTGACCTGCGGGTCTGCGACGAGGGTGATGTCGCCGCCGTTTCCGCCATTGCCGCCGTCAGGACCGGCGAGAGGCTTGAACTTCTCTCGCTTCACGGACACGCAGCCGTTGCCGCCCTTGCCTGCGCTCAAATGCAGCGTCACGCGATCGACGAACGTCACCATGCGGTGTCTCCTGACGGGGAAGCCGACCGAGGTCGGCGGGGAAAAAGCGAGGGGCGGGCCGCAGCCCGCCCCTCGTCAAGGATTGTGTGTGGTCACTCAGCGACCGGCACGATGTTGACGACCTTGCGGCCACCCTTCGTGCCGAACTCGACCGCACCGGCGGCCAGAGCGAACAGCGTGTCGTCGCCACCGCGGCCCACGTCGGCGCCGGGGTGGAAGTGGGTGCCGCGCTGACGGACGATGATCTCGCCTGCGAGGACCTTCTGACCACCGAAGCGCTTCACGCCGAGGCGCTGGGCGTTGGAGTCACGACCGTTACGGGTGGAGCTTGCGCCCTTTTTGTGTGCCATCTCTCGTGTCCTCTCGGCTACTTACTTGATGCCGGTGATCTTGACGCGCGTGAGGTCCTGACGGTGGCCCTGGCGCTTCTTGTAGCCGGTCTTGTTCTTGAACTTCTGGATGATGATCTTCGGACCACGCTCTTCGCCGACGACCTCGGCGGTGACCTTGACCTTGGCGAGCTTGTCGGCGTCGGTCGTCACGGCGTCGCCGTCGACGAAGAGGACAGCGGGAAGCTCGATCTTGTCGCCGACCTTGGCCGACTGACGGTCGAGGACGACGATGGTGCCGACCTGAACCTTCTCCTGACGGCCACCGGCGCGCACAACTGCGTAAACCACTTCACACCTTGTTTCTTCTGTGGAGCGCACGGCTCCGATTGTCTGATGAGACTGGAAGTCTTGGTGCGGAAGCCAGGCTCTGCATCGCAACTGCCTGCGACACGTGACGCACCAAGGGACCAGAATACCCGATCCCCGCAGTGAGGGCAAAAGCACGCTCCGGCGCGTCGCCGCCGACCCGACCGGACGAGAGCCCGCTTATGATCGGCGGATGGCCATCCTCGTCGACACCGCGATGTGGCCGGCTCACGGAAGGCTGTGGGCTCATCTCGTCTCCGACAGCGATCTCGACGAGCTGCATGCCTTCGCGGCGGCCCACGGCATCCCCTCGCGAGCATTCGACCGCGATCATTACGACGTTCCGGATGAGGCGATCAACCGACTCGTTGCGGGCGGCGCCGAACAGGTCGGCGCGCACGAACTCGTCCGCCGCCTGATCGCATCGGGGTTGCGCGTCACCACCCGCGAACGCCGCGGGCGGTGACACGCGACATCAGTCCTCGGGCGTCGTCTGAACGGGCGTTCCCGTGAGGGCGGCCGTCGAGACGCGTCGTCGCGCACGGCCCTGACCCGGAGCCTTCGGCTCGGGCAGCGCCTCGAGAACGGAGTCGAGAAGGCGGTCGGCGTCGCTCTTGGGCGGTTCTGCCTTCTTGCGACGCGCGCGCTTCGGACGCTCGGTCCGCTCGGCTGGGGGCTCCTCCGCGACGACCGCGGCCGGCTCCTCGTGGGGCTGGATGGTGGATGCCGCGATCTGTGCGAGCGCGGATTTCACACCCTCGGTGATCACGTGGGTGCCGCCCGGTGCCGGCGCGGCTGCGCCGGCGGCCTGGTTCTGCGGCACGCCGCCGCCACCCTGGCGAGGACGGCGGTTGCCGCCTCCCCCGTTGCCGTTCCCGTTGCTGCTGCCGTTCTGCGGACGGTGCTTGACCACGGGGTCGTGGTGGACGATGACGCCGCGGCCGGCGCACACTTCGCACGCCTCGCTGAAGGTCTCCAGCAGGCCCAGGCCGATCTTCTTGCGGGTCATCTGCACGAGGCCGAGCGAGGTGACCTCGGCGACCTGGTGCTTCGTCCGGTCACGACTCAGGCACTCGACGAGGCGTCGCAGCACGAGATCGCGGTTGGACTCGAGCACCATGTCAATGAAGTCGACGACGATGATGCCGCCGATGTCGCGGAGGCGCAGCTGCCGCACGATCTCTTCAGCGGCCTCGAGGTTGTTCTTGGTGACGGTTTCCTCGAGGTTGCCGCCGGTACCGACGAACTTGCCCGTGTTGACGTCGACGACCGTCATCGCTTCGGTGCGGTCGATGACGAGCGAACCACCCGAGGGCAGCCAGACCTTGCGGTCGAGGGCCTTCTCGATCTGCTCGGTGACTCGGAAGACATCGAACGGGTCCTGCTCGCCCTCGTACTTCTCGATGCGCTCGAGGAGATCAGGAGCCACACCCGTGAGGTAGGACGTGATCGTCTCGTACGCCTCGTCCCCCTGGATGAGCATCTTGCGGAAGTCCTCGTTGAAGACGTCACGGACGATCTTCACGAGAAGGTCGGGCTCGGAGTGGAGCAGCGCCGGGGCCTGTCCCGTCTGCGCCTGCGTGCTGATGTGCTCCCACTGCGAGGTGAGCCGCTGCACGTCGCGCGTGAGCTGATCTTCCGTGGCGCCCTCGGCGGCAGTGCGGACGATGACGCCCGACGACTCCGGGAGCACCTCCTTGAGGATCTTCTTCAAGCGAGCGCGCTCGGTGTCGGGGAGCTTCCGCGAGATGCCGTTCATCGCGCCGCCGGGAACGTACACGAGGTACCGGCCCGGAAGGGAGATCTGGCTCGTCAGACGAGCGCCCTTGTGCCCCACGGGATCCTTCGTGACCTGCACGAGGACGCGGTCTCCGGACTTGAGTGCGAGTTCGATGCGTCGCGGCTGGTTGCCGGTCTCGACAGCATCCCAGTCGACCTCACCGGAGTACAGCACGGCGTTACGTCCACGACCGATGTCGACGAACGCGGCCTCCATGCTCGGGAGGACGTTCTGCACGCGACCGAGGTACACATTGCCGATGAGCGATGCGTCCTGGTTGCGCGCGACGTAGTGCTCGACGAGGACGTTATCCTCCAAGACGCCGATCTGGATGCGGCCACCACGGGTGCGGACGATCATGTCACGGTCGACGGACTCGCGGCGGGCGAGGAACTCGGCCTCGGTTACGACCGGGCGACGACGACCTGCCTCACGACCGTCGCGACGACGCTGCTTCTTGGCTTCGAGACGCGTCGAGCCCTTGATCCGCTGCGGCTCCGTGATGACCTCGACGGCACGGCGCCGCGGCGCCGGCTCGTCCTGCTGCTCAGGAGCGTTGCCGCCACGGCGGCGGTTGCGTCGACGTGAGCTCCCGGCCGACTCGGATGCGGACTCGTCGTGGTCGTCACGGTCGTACCGCTCCTCGCGCTCCTCGCGCGGCAGCGGGGGTAGCGCCGGAAGCTCGGGGGCGTAGAAGTGAAGGGCCGTGGACACGGCGGAGACGAACTCCTCGGGGAGGAGCCCCAGGCTCACAGCCGTCGGGATCGTCGGCTCGGCGGGCTGCTCGGGCTCCGCGGGCTGCTCCGGCCCAGAAGCGGGCGCAACCTCTGCTGCCTGCTCGGGCTCGGCCTCTGCTGCCTGCTCAGGCTCGGCGACCTGTTGAGGCTCGGACGCCTGTGCGGGCTCTGTCGCCTGCTCGTCGTGTTCGGGCTCGGCGACCTGTGCGGCTGGAGCCTGGGTCACCTGGTCGGCGGCGGCCGTCAGATCGCCGTCGATCGCTTCGGATGCTGCTGTGTCGTTCGTGTCATCTGCCATCTCTGGCCTACTCCTAGCCGACGGCCCCGCGTGCCGTCCGGCGAAAATCGGGCGGCTCCGCTCCGGTGTCGGGGGTGCCGCGAACTCATTCGGTCTGCAGCCGATCCCCGCACACTCGGCGGGGTGATGCTGCGCGGGCGCTGACCGCCCGAAGTCTTCTGTGACATCTTGGCGGCGCGGCCGCGGAGACGTCGACCCCCATTATCTCACTACCCGGGCAAGAACCGTGACCGACCCACTCCGATATGCACGGCCGGGGGCTCAGGAGAGCGATCACCCGCGGTGCGATAATCGCCCCCATGACCACGCGGACCCGCTCTCCCCGCCCGACCCTCTTCGCGATCTGGCTGATCGTCGCCGGCATCGTCGGGTGGTTCGCCGCGTTCGAACTGACCACGGAGCGCTTCCGCTTGCTCGAGAACCCGGGCGCGTCGGCATCCTGCGACATCAGCCTGCTCGTCCAGTGCGGCAAGAACCTGGAGTCTGCGCAGGGCGCGGTGTTCGGCTTCCCGAACCCGATCCTCGGCCTGACCGGCTGGATGGCGCCCATCGTCGTCGGGGCAGCTCTGCTGGCGGGAGCTCGCTTCGCGCGGTGGTTCTGGTTGCTGTTCGGAGTCGGCGTCACCGCGGCGTTCGCCTTCGTCCTGTGGCTCATCACCCAAAGCATCTTCGTGCTGGCGACGCTCTGCCCGTGGTGCATGGTGACGTGGTCCGTGACGATCCCGACCTTCTTCGCGGTCATCGTGCACCTCGTCCGGGAGGGGGCGATCCCGGCATCCGCCGCAGTCCGCCGCAAAGCGGACGGGCTCATCGCGTGGACGCCGCTCATGGCGATCGTCGCCTTCGCCGTCGTCGGCGTGATCGCCCAGGTGCGACTGGATTGGATCTCGGAGTTCACCCGCTGAGACGACGATGCGCCCGCCCCGATACCGGGACGGGCGCACTCAGGGCTGTGATCAGTCGAACCAGATCGCGAGCTCGCGGTTCGCGGATTCGACGCTGTCGCTCCCGTGCACGAGGTTCTGCTGCACGGCGAGACCCCAGTCGCGACCGAAATCGCCACGGATGGTTCCCGGCGCTGCGGACGTCGGATCGGTGGTGCCCGCGAGGGAGCGGAATCCTTCGATCACGCGGTTGCCGGCGAGGCGGATCGCCACGGACGGCCCCGACATCATGAACTCCAGCAGCGGTTCGTAGAAGGGCTTGCCCGCGTGCTCGGCATAGTGCTGCTCGAGGCGTTCGCGATCGGGCTCCACGAGGCGGATGTCGACGAGCGAGTATCCCTTTGCCTCGATGCGCGCGAGGATCGCACCGGTGAGTCCGCGCGCGACGCCGTCGGGCTTCACGAGGACGAGTGTCTGTTCGGTGGCCATGTCAGTCTCCGTTCTTCTCCGCCTCGGCGGCGAGTGTGGCGTTGCGCTCGTCGAGCGCGCCGCCCTTGATGGTGCCATACACGTACAACGCGCCGAAAACAGCGGCGGCGATGAGGAGCGCCGGCACGAGGAACGCGCCGAGCGCGATCAGCACCTGTAGCGCTCCGCCCGCGATGACACCCCAGCGGTACCGGGTGAACGCGCTGAGAACGATCATCAGGATGCCGAGGGCGACACCGGCGACGATGCCCCACCACGGCTCGATGCCGGCGGGGAGCGCTTTGAGCCCGTAGATCGAGAGACCCGCCAGGAACGCGACGATCGACTCGAAGCCCAGGATCACCGACAGAAGGGACTCCTGAGCGCCTCGCTGGCGTCGAGCTCGCGGCGTGCGGCTCATGAGCGGTACCCCGACTTCCAGTCCTCCGCCTCGGCGAGGACGACGGCCTCGCCAGCCAGGAAGACGCTTCCGGCGATGACGACCGCGCGGCGCTCGGAGTCCGCAGCCCAGGCGCGCGCCGCCTCGGCGGCCTCGGCGAGGTCGCGGTGCACAGTGACGGGGGTCTCCGTCTGCTCGACGAGGTCGGCGACGGCATCCGGCTCTTCTGCTCGGTCGGACTCGGGCGCCGTAGCGAACACGTGCGCGACAGCCGGGGCGAGCGTACCGACGATGCCGGCCACGTCCTTATCGGCGAAGGCACCGAGGACGAGTCCCCATTCGTCGAAGTCGAACGAGTCGCCGAGCGCAGCGACCAGCGAGCGCGCGCCGTGCGGGTTGTGTGCGCTGTCGACGATCACCGTGGGGGCGATTCCGACGAGCTGCAGCCGCCCCGGGGACGTGACATTGCCCAGACCGTCGGCGAGGACGTCGGCCGCGATCGCCTGCGTCCCCCCGCCGATCAGCGATTCGACCGCCGCGATCGCCAGCGCCGCGTTGTGCCCCTGGTGCGCGCCGTAGAGCGGCAGGTAGAGCTCCTCATACGTCGCGGCGAGACCCCGCAGGGTGAACAGTTGACCACCCACGGCGAGCTTCTGGTCGAGCAGGCCGAACTGCTCCCCCTCCACCGCGAGCGAAGCGCCCCGGGCACGAGCTGCCGAGGCGAGCACGCTCGTCGCAGCGGGCGTCTGCGCGGCGGAGACGGCGGCAGCTCCCTGCTTGATGATCCCCGCCTTGACGGTCGCGATCTCCCCGATGGTGTCGCCGAGCTTGTCGGCGTGGTCGATGTCGATCGGCGCGAACACGGCGACGTCGCCATCGGCCGTGTTCGTGGCATCCCACGAACCACCCATGCCGACTTCGACCACCGCGACGTCGACCGGCGCGTCGGCGAAGCAGACGAACGCGAGGACGGTGAGCAACTCGAAGAACGTGAGCGGGGGCTCGTCCTTCTGCTCGAGCTCGTCATCGACGAGGGCGACGATGGGCGCGATCTCGTCCCAGGCGTCGGCGATCGCGGCGTCGGCGATCGGCTCGCCGTCGACCGTGATCCGCTCGGTGAAGCGTTGCAGGTGAGGGCTCGTGAACAGGCCCGTCCGGAGGCCGTGCGCGCGCACGATCGACTCGGCGATCCGGCTCGTCGACGTCTTCCCGTTGGTGCCCGTCACGTGGATGACGCGGTAAGTCCGCTGCGGGTCGCCGAGGAGCTCGAGAGCGCGCCGTGTGCGTTCGACGCGCGGCTCGACCCACCGCTCCCCCTGGCGTTCCAGAAGCGCCGCGTAGACGGCATCCGCTCGTGTCCGGTCACTCATGAGGTCGCTCCGATCCGGCGGACGCCGATCGTGAAGTCGCCGGCGTTCGCGTACGTGCCGGCGGGGACGGATGCCGTGTGCTCGGGGCTCGAGCGAAGCGCCTCACCCCGCAGGGTGGAGCCGTCGGCGGTGGCGACGAGGTCGGCGACCGACAGGGTCTCCCCCGCGACGTCGGCGACATCGAAGGCCCCGGCGACAGCGTCGGCATCGGCGCGGTCGTCGAAGGTGAGCTGCAGCGCGATGCGGTCGCTCACCTCGAACCCGGCGGCCTTGCGGGCGTCCTGCACGGCGCGGATGACGTCGCGCGCGAGGCCCTCGGCCTCGAGCTCGGGTGTCGTCGTGGTGTCGAGGAGGACGAACCCGGCGCGCGGGAGGAGCGCGATCGCGGTGCCTTCGGCGACGCCGCCGGCCTCGAGCGTGAGGTCGTACTCCCCCGGCTCCAACGCGATGCCGTCGACGACGACCACGCCGTTCTCCTCGGTCCACAGACCCGCCTTGGCGCCCTTGATGACGTGCTGCACCTGCTTGCCGAGCCGCGGACCCGCGGCGCGTGCGTTGACCGCGAGGCGCTGGCTGATGCCGTACTGCTCGGCGAGGCCCTCGGTCAGCTCGACGACCTCGACGGCCTTGACGTTCAGCTCCTCGCGGACGATGTCCTCGAACTGAGCGAGCGCGTCGGCTCCGGCGACGGCGACCGTCAGCGAGGCGAGCGGTAGGCGGACGCGCTTGCCCTCCTTCTTGCGGAGGGCGTTCGCGACCGACGAGACCTCCCGGACGGTGTCCATGGCCTCGCGGATGTCGGATGCCGGGGCGAACTCGTCGGCGTCCGGCCAGTCCTCCAGGTGGACACTGCGCCCACCCGTCAAGCCCTGCCACACGCGCTCGGAGACGAGCGGGATGAGGGGCGCCGCGACGCGGGTGAGCGTCTCGAGCACCGTGTAGAGGGTGTCGAACGCCTCGGTCGTGGTGGGGTCCGCGGCATCCACCCCCACCCAGAACCGATCCCGCGAACGCCGGATGTACCAGTTCGTGAGCGCCTCGACGAAGTCGCGGAGCTTGGCCGCGGCCATCGTCGAGTCGAGCGCCTCGAGGTCGGCGGCGACGTCGCGGACGAGGTCGCCGAGCAGCGCCAGGATGTGGCGATCGAGCACGTTCGTCGAATCCGTCCGACGCGTCGCCTCGTAGCCGGTACCGTCCTGGCCGCCCGCGGCGTTCGCATAGGTCGAGAAGAAGTACCACGCGTTCCACAGCGGCAGCAGGAACTCGCGGACACCCGAGCGGATGCCCTCCTCGGTGACGACGAGATTGCCGCCGCGGAGGACGGACGAGCTCATCAGGAACCAGCGCATGGCGTCGGAGCCGTCGCGGTCGAAGACCTCGCTGACGTCCGGGTAGTTCCGGAGCGACTTCGACATCTTCTGACCGTCGCTGCCGAGGACGATGCCGTGGCAGGCGACACCCGCGAACGCCGGACGGTCGAACAGCGCCCCCGAGAGCACGTGCATGACGTAGAACCAGCCGCGCGTCTGCCCGATGTACTCGACGATGAAGTCCGCCGGCGCGTGCTCGTCGAACCAGTCGCGGTTCTCGAACGGGTAGTGCACCTGCGCGTACGGCATCGACCCGGAGTCGAACCACACGTCGAAGACATCCTCGATGCGACGCATCGTCGAGTTCCCGGTCGGGTCGTCGGGGTTGGGCCGGGTCAAGTCGTCGATGAACGGACGGTGGAGGTCGACCTCGCCCGCCTCGTTGACGGGGAGGCGACCGAAGTCGCGCTCGAGGTCGGCGAGCGATCCGTAGACGTCGACGCGCGGGTACTCGGGGTCGTCGCTCTTCCACACCGGGATGGGCGAGCCCCAGAATCGGTTGCGGCTGATCGACCAGTCGCGCGCACCTTCGAGCCACTTTCCGAACTGCCCGTGCTTGACGTTCTCGGGCGCCCAGGTGATCTGCTCGTTGAGTTCGACGAGGCGGTCCTTGATCGAGGTGACCCGGACGAACCAACTCGAGACGGCCTTGTAGATGAGGGGGTTCCGGCAGCGCCAGCAGTGCGGGTACGAGTGCTCGTAGCTCGCTTCGCGGAGCAGTCGCCCCTCACCCTTCAACAGCCGGATCAGCGGGCGGTTGGCGTCCATCCAGAGCTCGCCGGCGACGTCGGCGACCTGCGGCAGGAAACGTCCGCCGTCGTCGAGGCTCATGATGAGCGGGATGCCGGCGGCCGCCGTCACGCGCTGGTCGTCCTCACCGTAGGCCGGAGCCTGATGGACGATGCCCGTGCCGTCGGTCGTCGTGACGTAGTCGTCGACGAGGATGCGCCACGCGTTCTGCGTGCCCCAGGTCTCCTCGTCGGCGTAGTAGTCGAAGAGCCGGTCGTAGGCGACGTCGGCGAGGTCGGCCCCGCGGACGGTCTGGTCGACGGCGTCGCGGGCCTCGTCAGCCGAGGCGTAGCCGAGATCCTTCGCGTAGTTCGCGAGGAGGTCGGAGGCGAGCAGGTAGCGGTGCGATTCGCCCTCGAGCGCGTCCTCATGGACGTCGGAGGCACCGGCGGGTCCGCCGGGCAGGACCACGTACTCGATGTCGGGGCCGACGGCGAGCGCGAGGTTGGTCGGAAGGGTCCACGGGGTCGTCGTCCAGGCGAGCGCGCGGACGGCGGTGAGGCCCAGGGCTTCGGCCTTCGCCCCGACGAGCGGGAAGGTGACCGTGACGGACGGGTCCTGACGCATCTTGTAGACGTCGTCGTCCATCCGCAGCTCGTGATTGGAGAGCGGGGTCTCATCGCGCCAGCAGTACGGCAGCACGCGGTGGCCCTCGTAGGCGAGGTCCTTCTCGTACAGCTCTGCGAAGGCCCAGAGCACGGATTCCATGTACCCGGTGTCGAGCGTCTTGTAGCCCCGCTCGAAGTCGACCCAGCGCGCCTGGCGGGTGACGTAGTTCTCCCACTCCTGCGTGTACTCGAGGACGGAGGAGCGCGCCTTCGCGTTGAACGCGGCGATCCCCATGTCCTCGATCTCGCTCTTCTCGGTGATACCGAGCTGCTTCATCGCCTCGAGCTCTGCGGGGAGCCCGTGGGTGTCCCAGCCGAAGACACGGTCGACCTTCTTGCCGCGCATCGTCTGGAAACGCGGGAAGAGGTCCTTCGCGTATCCCGTGAGGAGATGGCCGTAGTGCGGCAGGCCGTTGGCGAACGGCGGGCCGTCGTAGAACACCCACTCGTCAGCGCCGTCGCGCTGCGCGATGGAGGCGCGAAACGTATCGTCCTGCTCCCAGAAGGCGAGGACGTCGCGCTCGACGTCGGGGAACCGCGGGCTCGGGACGACCGGGCTGGTCGCGTCGGCGGCGGGGCCGAAGGCGGAAGGTCGGGGGTAGGTCATGTCGCTCCTGCAGGTCTGGTCCTGCGAGGACGATCCGAGGACCGCGGTACCACCCCGCTTGGCGCAACCCGGATCCGGGTTCACCCACTCACCTGCGGCGATGACGGGCCTGCCCCGCTCGGGTCTACTGGGCGGCGGACCGCTGTTCTTCCGAGAGCTCCCCGGTGATGGCCGGATCGGTGCTGATGCGTCGATCATACCGTCGGCATAGCCTGGCGTCATGGCCCGCACCCGTATCCGTCCCGAGCCGCCCCGTATCCCGGATCCGGATCTGCCCCGCGAGTTCGCGCCGGCGACGCTGAGCCGGTCGGGCGAGTTCTCCGAGTCGCGGATCGAGCTCGACTCCGGAACGACGGACGCTGCGCACTCTCGGATCAGCGAGAGCGTCGTGGCGGCGGCATCCGTCCAGACCGTGGATGTGAGGGGCGCGATCCTCTCTGACGTCGTGGTCGACGGCCTTTCGGCTGTGGAGGTGATCGCACGGGACTCCACGTGGCGGACCGTCATCATCCGTGGCGGGCGTATCGGCACGCTGGACCTCTCCCGCGCCCGGTGCGACGGCCTCATCCTCGACGGCGTCCGCATCGATTACCTTGCGGGTGGCGCTGCCACGCTTCGCGACGTCGAGGTGACGGGATGCCGCATCGGCACACTCGACCTTCCGGGCTCCCGCGTCGAGCGCCTCCGGGTATCGGAGTCGAGTATCGACGAGTGGGATGTCCGCGAGTGGCAGACGAACGACGTCGACCTCCGGGGCGCGGAGGTGCTCTCGTTCACGGACGTCCGGATGCTGCGCGGCGTCACCGTGACCGCAGACCAGGCGATGACGCACGCGCTCGCGTTCGCGGCATCCCTCGGCATCGATGTGAGGCGCGAGTGATGAGACTGCAGACCACGCGGCTCGTCCTCCGTGACATGAGTGAGACGGACCTTCCGAACCTCCGGGAGATTTTGACGGACCCGGTCGCCATGGCCGCGTACGAGGGCCCGTTCGACGATTCCGAGTCACGGGCGTGGCTCGATCGAAACCTGCAGCGCTACGACGAGGACGGCTTCGGCCTCTGGGCGGTGGAGCTGAGGGATGCGCCCGGGCGGATGATCGGTCAGTGCGGGATCACGCGTCAGCGCCTCGAGGACGACGACATCCTCGAGGTGGGCTACCTGTTCCATCGCGCGCACTGGCACCGCGGCTTCGCCACCGAGGCGGCGACCGCGTCACGGGACTGGGCGTTCCGACAGCTCGACGCCGCGACGATCTGGGCGAAGGTCCGTGACACGAACGTCGCCTCGATGAACGTCGCGATCCGACTCGGGATGACGGTGCGCCGTCGATTCTTGACGCACTACCGCGGCGTGGACATGCCGCATCTCGGATTCGCCGTCGACCGCTGAGGCTCAGCCTGCCCATTCCTCGGCACGGATGCCGACGGTCGACGCTCCCTGCAGGAGCCGGGAGATGGGGCACCGGTCGTGAGCGGCGGTCACGAGAGTCTCGGTCTCGGCGAGCGTACGGCCTTCGGCGGAGACGAAGGCGACGACGTGGAACTCGTAGCCGCCGCGCTCAGCGGAGTCGTGGAGCTCGACCTCGACGCGGACACTCGTACGGTGGGCGCCCTTCACGATCGCCTGCAGTGTCGCGTCGAGGCAGGTCGCCCACGCGAGGGCGAGGAGCTGCTCCGGGTTGCTGCGGGAGAGATCCGCATCGGGACTGAGCGGGTTCGAGACCGCGACCTCGAGGCCGCCCTCCACCCGGGAGACTCCGGTTCCGCCGTCGTCGTTGATTGCGGCGGTCCGGTACCTGGTGCTCATGGCAGAACTATAGTTGGACGGCATCCAACAACGTCTTGAGGTCCTGTCGTGCTGCCTACTTCACCGGTCGCGCTCGCTCGCGCGGGCGTGGCGTACCCGGGCGGCGTTCAGGGCATGGCCGGCGTCGACCTGACCGTCGCCGGTGGCGAGATCCTCGGCGTCATCGGCGAAAGCGGTGCGGGCAAGAGCACTCTCCTCTCGGTGTTGACGGGTGAGGTGTCCGCCACCTCCGGCACGGTCAGCGTCCTCGGCCAGGACGTCGGACGGCTCGACCGAGCGGGCCTGCGGCGGCTGCGGCGAGACATCGGCGTCGTCTTCCAAGGCGTGCATCTCCTCTCGAACCGGACGGTGCGGCAGAACGTCGAAGTCCCCCTCGACCTCCGCCCCCGGCGCGAGCGATCCGCCGAGGCTGTCGACGACGTGCTGCGCTTCGTCGGGCTCGACCAGCGAGCGGATGCCTATCCCGCCCAGCTCAGCGGTGGTCAGCGCCAGCGCGTCGGGATCGCCCGAGCCCTCGTGACGCGCCCGCGCCTGCTGCTGTGCGATGAGCCGACCTCAGCGCTCGACGCGGCGACCGCCGGTGAGGTTCTCGACCTCCTGCGCGACGCCCGCGATCGCTTCGGAACGACGGTCGTCATCGTCACCCACGACCTCGACGTCGTGCGCGACGTCTGCGACCGGGTCGCTCTGTTCGACGACGGCAGGCTCGTCGACGTTCTCGCCATCGCCCCCGCGGCACGCCGCGAGCGGGAGTCGTACCTCGACCGCGCCCGACGGGAGCTCGGCGCATGACGGGGCAGGATGACATCCTCGCGTCGCTCGGAGCATCGCTCGTGGCGCGCGGCGACGACCTGATCGAAGCTCTCGGCGAGACCGCCTACATGCTCGGCGTCTCCCTCGCCGCGGCCGTGGTGATCGGCTTGCCCCTCGGAGCGGCGGTCTATCTGACCCGCCCCGGCGGGATCGTCCCCCAGCGCATCGTGTGGTCGATCGTGAACTTCCTCATCAACGTCATCCGCTCGTTCCCGTTCCTGCTGCTGGTCGTCTTCCTCGTCCCGGTGACCCGGGCCGTCTACGGCACCACGTTCGGCACACCCGCGGCGACCTTCTCCCTCTGCGTCGTCGCCGTGGCCGTGTACGCCCGGCTCGTCGAGCAGATCCTCCGCGAAGTGAGTCCCGGCATCCCGCGGGTCGCCCAGACCCTCGGGGCGACGGTCCCCCAGACCGTCTGGCGGTTCCTTCTGCCGGAGGCCCTCCCCGGTCTCGTCTACGCGCTCACCTCGGCGAGCATCAGCCTGCTGTCGTATTCGACCGTGCTCGGCGTCGTCGGCGGCGGCGGTATCGGCGACTTCGCGCTGCGCTACGGCTATCAGGAGTACGACGACGTGCTCATGTACTTCACGATCCTCGTCATCCTGATCATCGTCCTCGTCGTCCAGGCGGTCGGCCAACGGATCTCGGTCCGTCTCGACCACCGTTGAGCCCGGCCATCGCCGGCATCCACCCCATCCCACAAGGAGCACCATGTCCCCGCGCCGCATCACCCTCGCCGCCGCACTCACCGCTGCCGCCGTCGCCCTCCTCGCAGGCTGCGCCTCCCCTGCCGCGCCCGGCACCGGCGACGTCCAGACCCTCCGCGTCGGCGCCGTCACCTCGCCCATGACCGACATCGTCGAGGCCGCCGCCGACGAGATCGAAGACGGCTACAAGATCGACCTCGTCGAGGTCGCCGACTACGTCACGATCAACAAGATGCTCGCCGCGGGCGACATCGACGCGAACTTCTCGCAGCACAAGCCCTACATGGAGGAGTTCAACGCCGCCAACGATGCGGACCTCACCGCCGTGCAGCCGATCTACAACTTCACGATCGCGTTCTACTCGAAGACCCTCGACGACATCGCCGATCTCCCGAAAGGCGCGACCGTCGCGATCCCCAACGATGCGTCCAACACCGGCCGAGCGCTGAAGATGCTCGCCGACGCGAAGATCATCACCCTCGCCGAGGGCGTAGACCCCTACGCCGCGACCGTCGACGACATCGCCGAGAACCCGAAGGACCTGCAGTTCCTCGAACTGCAGATCAACCAGCTCAACACCGCCTACGACGAGGCCGACCTCGTGTTCCAGTGGCCGTCGCACATCGCCGCTCTCGGCCTCACCCCGCAGGACGACGGCCTCCTCACCGAACTCGACGACCGCTTCGCGCTGCAGCTCGTCGTCCCCGGCGAGGAGAAGGATGCCGCGTCGACCAAGGCCCTGGTCGATGCGTTCACGAGCGAACCGGTCCGGAAGATCATCGACGGCAACAAGACCATCGAGACCGCCTTCTGAGCCTTGCGGGTCGCTTCGCGAGGAGATGACGCGTCCCGAGGGCCGGATCCCGGCATCCGCTCCTCGGCAAACCGCATCTCTTTGCGAAGCCGCGTCGCACCTCGGTCCCGCGAGCGCCCCGGCGGTAGACTGTCTGCCACCCACACTCAGGCACGCTCACACAGTGCCGCACATATCGCTCGAGGAGCATCACCATGACGAACGCGCACATTCCCGACAAGCCCGCCCTGGAAGGCCTCGAGCAGAAGTGGGATGCCGCGTGGTCTGACGCCGGCACGTACCTGTTCGACCGTGACGCGGCCAAGGCCAAGGGCCGCGCGGGCGTCTTCTCGATCGACACGCCTCCCCCGACGGCATCCGGATCGCTCCACATCGGGCACGTGTTCAGCTACACGCACACCGACGTGAAGGTGCGCTACGAGCGCATGCGCGGCAAGACCGTGTTCTACCCGATGGGCTGGGACGACAACGGTCTGCCGACCGAACGTCGCGTGCAGAACTACTACGGCGTGCGGTGCGACACCTCGCTTCCCTACGACGCCGAGTTCACCCCGCCGTTCCGCGGTGACGCGAAGAGCCTGAAGCCGGCCGACCAGGTCCCGATCAGCCGTCGCAACTTCATCGAGCTCTGCGAGGAGCTGACCCTCGAGGACGAGAAGCAGTTCGAGGACTTGTTCCGCAAGCTCGGCCTCTCGGTCGACTGGACGCAGACCTATCGGACCATCTCCGACGACACGATCCGCACGAGCCAGCTCGCCTTCCTCCGCAACCTTGACCGTGGCGAGGCGTACCAGGCCATGGCGCCGACGCTCTGGGACATCGACTTCCGCTCCGCGATCGCGCAGGCCGAACTCGAGGACCGCGAGCAGCAGGCGTCCTACCACCGCGTCGCCTTCCACAAGAGCGACGGCTCCGGCGACATCCACATCGAGACGACCCGCCCCGAGCTGCTGGCGGCGTGCGTGGCCCTCGTCGCGAACCCCGACGACGAGCGGTACCAGCCATACTTCGGCTCGACCGTGCGCACCCCTCTGTTCGACGTCGAGGTGCCCGTCCTCGCCCACCCGCTCGCGGTGAAGGACAAGGGCACGGGCATCGCCATGATCTGTACCTTCGGCGACGTGACCGACATCATCTGGTGGCGCGAGCTCGATCTGCCGAACCGCACGATCCTCGGCCGCGACGGTCGCATCATCGACGAGGCCCCCGACGCACTGGTGACGGATGCCGCGAAGGCGGCCTATGCGGAACTCGCCGGCAAGACCGTCTTCAGCGCCAAGAAGCGTGTCGTCGAGCTCCTCGAGGAGTCCGGCGAGCTGCTCGAGGTGTCCAAGCCCTTCACCCACCCGGTGAAGTTCTATGAGAAGGGCGACCGGCCGCTCGAGATCGTCTCGACCCGCCAGTGGTACCTCCGCAACGGCGCCCGTGACGCTCAGCTGCGCGAGAAGCTCATCGAGATGGGGCGCAGCATGGGCTGGCACCCCGATTTCATGCGCGTGCGATACGAGAACTGGACCAACGGCCTGACGGGTGACTGGCTCGTGTCTCGTCAGCGCTTCTTCGGCGTGCCGATCCCGATCTGGTACGGCCTCGATGAGAACGGCGACCGCGACTACGACCGCGTCCTCACCCCCGATGCGTCCCGCCTTCCCGTCGACCCGACCACCGACGTCCCCGACGGCTACACGGAGGACCAGCGCGGCGTGCCGGGCGGCTTCGACGCCGAGCGAGACATCTTCGACACCTGGGCGACGTCCTCCCTGACCCCGCAGCTCGCCGGCGGCTGGGAGCGCGACGAGGAGCTCTGGAACCTCGTGGCCCCGTTCGATGTCCGCCCGCAGGGTCAGGACATCATCCGCACGTGGCTGTTCTCGACCATGGTGCGTTCGGTGCTCGAAGACGACCGTGCTCCGTGGACGGATGCCGCCATCTCCGGCTTCATCGTCGACCCCGACCGCAAGAAGATGTCGAAGTCGAAGGGCAACGTCGTGACGCCCGCAGACATCCTCGACACCCACGGGACGGACGCGGTGCGGTACTGGGCCGCCTCAAGCCGCCTCGGCGCCGACGCCGCCTTCGACCCGCAGAACCCGACGCAGGTGAAGATCGGTCGCCGCCTGGCGATCAAGGTCCTCAATGCGGCGAAGTTCGTGCTGTCCTTCCCCGTTCCCGAAGACGCCCGCATCACGCACGCGCTCGACGCATCGATGCTGGCGACGCTCGACCAGGTGGTCCGCGACGCCACGAAGGCATTCGACGCGTTCGATCACGCTCGCGCCCTGGAGATCACCGAGTCGTTCTTCTGGACGTTCTGCGACGACTACCTAGAACTCGTGAAGGAGCGCGCCTACAACCAGTCGGATGCCGGCCAGGCGTCGGCTGCTCTCGCCCTCCGGATGGCGCTGTCGACCCTGCTGCGGCTGCTGGCTCCCGTCCTGTCGTTCGCGGCAGAAGAAGCGTGGTCGTGGTTCGAAGAGGGCTCGGTGCACACCGCTGAGTGGCCTGAGCCCGTGGGCATCGAGGGCGACCCCGCAGTGCTCCGCACGGTCGGCGAGGCGCTCATCTCGGTGCGCCGCGCGAAGACCGAAGCGAAGGCCTCGCAGAAGACCCCCGTCGACTCGCTGACCATCGCCGGTCCGGATGCGGCCCTCGAGGCCATCCGCTCCGCAGAGGGCGACCTCGCAGCCGTGGGACGCATCGCGCAGGTGTCGTACGCGGCCGGCGACGCCGTGTCCGTCAGCGACATCGTCCTCACCCCGCAGGAGGCGTGACATGCAGCTCGGAACGCGATGGACCAGCGGTGACCAGCCGCCGGCTGCCGTGCCTGAGATCCTCCGCGAACAGATCGCGGCGGTCGACGCATCCGTCGATCAGGACCCTCTCGGTCAGCCCCGCCCGCGGTGGACGCTGACCTGGCTCGAAGGACGCCCCGTCGCCGAGCTCGACACCGGCGTCGTCGTCCGAGTCGACCGTGAGGGCGAGGTCGTCGTCGGCCATCTGGACGACGACGGCATGTCCTGACTCAGGCTCAGGCCCGGGGGTGACGAGCGACGTGCGTGAGCACGTGCGCGCGGGTCTGCTTGGCGTACTCGGTCGCGGCTGATCGTGCGGTCGATTGGTCGACGCGGCGCAGCATCCTGGCGGCGACGGCGTGTTGGACGGATGCCGCTGCACGCCACAGTGCGGCCTCGAGCCGTGTGGGCCGTGCGCTGACATCCAGCGTCGGGATCGTGATGGTGGTCATCGTCCGTCTCCGTCCTCGGGCAGTGCGAACACGTCCACGCGCACGGTGAACGGCGATCGATCGGGTTCCTGCTCGTGACCGCGTGCGCCGGCGACGACCTCGTCGACGACGGCGGACAGGCGTCGGATCATGTCCCTGGCCTGCTCGGGCGTGAGGTGGATGTGGGCGGTCGTGATGGACGAGGTGCCGTCGTCGGCGTGGTCGCCCGCAGCGATCTGCTCGCTCACGTGACGCATGAGCTGCTGCTGCCGTCTCCCCAGGAACTCATTCATGATCATCTGAGTCGCGGCTTTGCCCGATGGCGTCGCCAGGGCCTCGGGGCTGTCGAAGGAGACGGCCTTGTCGGCGCGCTCCCACCACCGTTCCCGGGCGGACCCCCGGTCCGGGATCTCACGGATGAGCTCCTGCTTCGCGAGCGCGCGCAGGTGATAGCTCGTCGCACCGGAGGACTCCCCTGTGCGCTCCGCGAGCGAACTGGCCGTCTGCGGCCCGTACTGGGACAGGATGTCGAAGAGCTGCACGCGCAGCGGATGTGCCAGCGCGCGGAGCGCACCGGCATCCAACTTGCGGTCGTCCCGCCGTGTCGGTGCCTCAGTCATATCTCCAAAGATATCTTTGCAAGCACTTCTTTGCAAGTTTTTCTTTGCACCCGAACGGTCGCGCTGAGCGGCGCAGCGGCGTCGTACGCTGGGACGATGACGGATGCCGCTCTGAACCCGCTCCTCTCCCCCTCGCCCCTCGCGTTCGATCTCCCCGACTACCCGAACATCCGGCCCGAGCACTACCTGCCGGCGTTCGAGCAGGCGTTCGCCGAGCACCGGGCGGAGATCGAGGAGATCGCGACCGCAACCGACGCCGCGACCTTCGAGAACACGCTCGTCGCCCTCGAACGCGCCGGCGAGACCCTCGGTCGCGTCGCGCGGACCTTCTACACGGTGAGCTCCGCCGACGCGACCGCAGCCATCCAAGAGATCGACGAGCAACTCGCACCCCTCATGGCCGCGCACCACGACGCGGTGACGCTCGACTCCCGCCTATACGCCCGCGTCGCAGACGTCTTCGCCCGTCGAGAAGAACTCGGCCTCGAGGGCGAGGACCGCTACCTCGTCGAGCGCACCCACCGCGAGATGACGAACGCCGGCGCCGGGCTCGACGACTCGGACAAAACCGTCCTCACGGAACTGAACCAGCAGCTCTCGACGCTCACGACGACGTTCGAGAAGAATCTGCTCGCCGACACGAACGACCTCGCCGTCGTCTTCGACGACGCCGCCGAGCTGGACGGGCTCACCGACGGCGAGCTGTCCGCCGCGGCGCGCAATGCGTCGGACCGAGGCCTCGACGGCAAGTACGTCGTCACGCTGACGCTCTTCACCGGACACCCGTACCTCTCATCGCTCACCTCTCGGACGAGCCGCGAGCGCCTCATGGCGGCATCCCGTTCACGGGGGCGGCGAGGCAATGAGAACGACAACCGTGAGGTCCTCACCGAGATCGTCCGGCTCCGGTCGGAGCGGGCACGAGTTCTCGGGTACGACTCCCACTCGGCGTACGTGACGGCCGATGAAACCGCCGGCTCCCCCGAAGCCGTGCACGCCCTCCTCCGACGTCTCGCCGTGCCCGCCGCGGAGAACGCGCGCCAGGAACAGGCCGCACTCCAGGAGATCATCGACAGCGATGGTGAGGGTTTCCGTCTCGCCGCGCACGACTGGGCGTTCTACACGGAGCGTGTGCGCGCCGCGCGGTACGACCTCGACCGCACCGCCCTCCGGCCGTGGTTCGAGGCCGAACGGGTCCTCGTCGACGGGGTCTTTCGCGCCGCGACCGATCTCTACGGCATCACGTTCACCGAGCGGGCCGACCTTCCCGCCTACCACCCGGGCGCTCGGGTCTTCGAGGTCCGCAACGAGGACGGCTCGCACCTCGGGCTCTACATCCTCGACCTGTACACCCGCGACTCCAAGCGTGGCGGTGCGTGGATGAACTCGATCGTGTCGCAGTCCGCCCTCCGCGGCACAGCGCCGATCGTCGTCAACAACCTGAACGTGCCGCAGCCCGCCCCCGGCAGCCCGACGCTCCTGACCCTGGACGAGGTCACGACGCTCTTCCACGAGTTCGGCCACGCGCTGCACGGGCTGTTCGCAACAGTCACCTATCCTCACTTCGCCGGGACCTCGGTGTTCCGCGACTTCGTGGAGTTCCCGAGCCAGGTCAACGAGATGTGGATCTTCTGGCCTGAGGTGCTCGCAGCCTACGCACGCCACGTCGACACCGACGAGCCGCTCCCCGCCGAGGTGGTCGAGAAGCTCCGCGACTCGGAGGCCTTCAACCAAGGCTTCGCCACCAGCGAATACCTCGCCGCATCCTGGATCGACCAGGCGTGGCACAGCCTCGACTCGGAGGACACGGCCGGCGGGATCGATGTCGACGCCTTCGAGGCGACCGCGCTCTCCGACATCGGCCTCGACAACCCCGCGGTGCCCACGCGCTACTCATCGACGTACTTCGCCCACATCTTCTCGGGCGGGTACAGCGCCGGGTATTACTCCTACATCTGGAGCGAGGTCCTCGACGCCGACACCGTGGAATGGTTCCGCGAGAACGGCGGCCTGACCCGCGAGAACGGCGATCGATTCCGGCAGCGCCTTCTGGGCGTCGGCGGGTCGAAGGACCCGCTCGAGGCCTACCGCGACTTCCGTGGCCGCGATGCACGCATCGAGCCGCTCCTCGAGCGGCGCGGTCTCGCCGCCTGACACCGCGAGAAACGAAGGGCGCCGTCTCCCTCCGGAGGCGGCGCCCTTCGTTGCGTGAATGGGCGTCAGGCGCTCTTGCGCTTCTGCCGCAGAACCAGCGTCGGGGGTGCACCCTCGTCGACGGCAGCACGCGTCACGATGACCTTGTCGACGTCCTCCGCCGACGGGATCTCGAACATGATCGGGCCGAGGACGTCCTCGAGGATCGCTCGGAGACCACGCGCGCCCGTCTTGCGCGCAACAGCGAGGTCGGCGATCGAGCGAAGTGCGTCTTCCTCGAACTCGAGTTCGACGCCGTCCAGCTCGAACATGCGCTGGTACTGCTTCACGAAGGCGTTCTTCGGACCCGTGAGGATCTCGATGAGCGCGGTCTGGTCGAGCGGTGACACGGTCGTCACGACGGGCAGCCGGCCGATGAACTCGGGGATCAGGCCGAACTTGTGGAGGTCTTCCGGGAGAACGTCGCGGAAGACGTCGAGTTCTTGCTCTTTGTCCTGCAGCGGGGCGCCGAAGCCGACGCCGTGCTTGCCGACGCGGGACGAGATGATGTCCTCGAGGCCCGCGAACGCACCCGCCACGATGAAGAGGACGTTCGTCGTGTCGATCTGGATGAACTCCTGGTGCGGGTGCTTGCGCCCGCCCTGGGGCGGCACGGAAGCAACGGTGCCCTCGAGGATCTTCAGGAGCGCCTGCTGCACGCCCTCACCCGAGACGTCGCGGGTGATCGAGGGGTTCTCGGCCTTGCGGGCGATCTTGTCGACCTCGTCGATGTAGATGATGCCGGTCTCCGCGCGCTTGACGTCGAAGTCCGCGGCCTGAAGGAGCTTCAGGAGGATGTTCTCGACGTCCTCACCGACGTAGCCGGCCTCCGTCAACGCCGTCGCATCCGCCACCGCGAACGGGACGTTCAAACGCTTGGCGAGGGTCTGCGCGAGGTAGGTCTTGCCGCAACCGGTCGGCCCGAGGAGCAGGATGTTGCTCTTCGCGATCTCGATCTCATCAGCCCGCTGCTCTGCGGACTGGATCGTGCTGCGGGCGCGGACACGCTTGTAGTGGTTGTACACCGCGACTGCGAGGGCCCGCTTGGCGGGGTCCTGGCCGACGACGTACTCCTCGAGGAAACTGAAGATCTCGCGCGGCTTCGGAAGATCGAAGTCCTTGACCTCGCCGTCACCCGACTCCGCCATCCGCTCTTCGATGATCTCGTTGCAGAGTTCGACGCACTCGTCGCAGATGTAGACGCCGGGGCCGGCGATCAGCTGCTGGACCTGCTTTTGGCTCTTGCCGCAGAAGGAACACTTGAACAGGTCGGCGCTCTCACCGATGCGTGCCATGGTGTTCCCCCTCAGGATTCGTGCCGGTGGAGTCGAGCCTAATCGCAGATCCCGACACGGGGTGGATTGCGACGCGAGTGTGGACGACGATGCCCCGCCGACGAATCGGCGGGGCATCGTGTGCGGTCATCAGGCCGTGATGGCGGCCGGAGTGCGCTTGCGCGACGTCAGGACCTGGTCGACGAGACCGTACTCCAGCGCCTCATGGGCGGAGAGGATCTTGTCGCGGTCGATGTCCTTGTTCACCTGCTCGACGGAACGGTTCGAGTGGCGAGCCATGGTCTCCTCGAGCCAGGTGCGCATCCGGAGGATCTCCGCGGCCTGGATCTCGATGTCGGACGCCTGACCGTGGCCCGACTCGCCGACGGCGGGCTGGTGCATCAGGATGCGGGCGTTGGGCAGGGCGAGACGCTTGCCGGGTGCGCCGGCGGCGAGCAGGACGGATGCCGCCGAAGCCGCCTGACCGAGCACGACGGTCGAGACCTGGGGCGAGATGTACTGCATCGTGTCGTAGATCGCCGTCATGGCCGTGAACGAGCCGCCGGGCGAGTTGATGTACATGATGATGTCGCGGTCCGGGTCCATCGATTCGAGGACGAGCAACTGCGCCATGACGTCATCGGCGGAGGCATCGTCGACCTGGACGCCGAGGAAGATCACGCGGTCTTCGAACAGCTTGTTGTACGGGTCCTGACGCTTGTAGCCGTAGGCGGTGCGCTCCTCGAACTGCGGCAGGATGTACCGGCTCGAGGGCATCATGTCGCCCTGGGGGCGACCGAAGGTGGGAATGTTCATGTCGTCTGTCCTCCGACGCTCAGTTCTCGGTCCCGCCGCCGCCGGTGACGTCAGCAGCGTGTTCGCGGATGTGGTCGACGAAGCCGTACTCGAGGGCCTCTTCAGCGGTGAACCAGCGGTCGCGGTCACCGTCGGCGTTGATCTGATCGACCGTCTTGCCGGTCTGCGCGGAGGTGATCTCGGCGAGACGGTTCTTCATCGAGACAATGAGCTGCGCCTGGGTCTGGATGTCGCTCGAGGTGCCCCCGAAGCCACCGTGGGGCTGGTGCAGCAGGACGCGGGCATTGGGCGTGATGTAGCGCTTGCCCTTCGTGCCACTGGTCAGCAACAGCTGTCCCATCGACGCGGCCATGCCGATACCGACGGTGACGATGTCGTTCGGCACGAACTGCATCGTGTCGTAGATCGCCATGCCCGCGGTGATCGAGCCACCGGGCGAGTTGATGTAGAGGTAGATGTCTTTCTCGGAATCCTCGGCCGCGAGCAGCAGGATCTTGGCGCAGATCTCGTTCGCGTTCTCGTCGCGCACCTCGGAACCGAGCCAGATGATTCGGTCCTTCAGCAGCCGGTCGAAGACACTGGTCGCCATAAGGGGTTCAGCCATGGATGCTCTCCTGGATTCGTGTTCGTGCTTCGAATCTAGTGGCGCGTTCGAAGCGTCTCGCCCGTGTTCGCCGTGGGCATACCAGCGGCGGCATCAACGCCCGCGGGCCCTCGGAAAACGTCGGGAAACGACGAAGGGCGGCGGGGCCCGAAGGCACCCGCCGCCCTCCACCGAGGTCACTCGCTGTCGGCGGCCTTCTTGGGGGCGCGCTTGGCGGGAGCCTTCTTCACGGGCTCCTCAGCGGCGTCCGCGTCAGCCTTCTTGGCCGCGGGCTTGCGCGCCGGAGCCTTCTTGGCGGCCGGCTTCTCGTCCGAAGCCTCGGCGTCGTCGGCGGCATCCGCCTTCTTCGCGGCGGGCTTCTTGGCCGGAGCCTTCTTGGCCGGGGCCTTCGTGGCGGTGGGCTTCTCGTCCGCGGTCTCGGCGGACTCGTCGCCAGCCTCGTCGTCCTCGGCGGCGAAACCGGCCAGGTCGACCTTCTTGCCGTTGGTGTCGACGACGTTCACCTTGCCGAGAGCGACGGCGAGAGCCTTGTTGCGGGCGACCTCACCGACCATCATCGGGATCTGGTTGCCCTCCTGGAGCGCGTTGACGAAGTCCTGCGGGGACATGCCGTACTGCGCCGACGACTGGATGAGGTACTGGGTCAGCTCTTCCTGAGAGACCTGGACCTCGTGCTTCTCCGCGATCTTGTCGAGGATCATCTGCGTGCGGAACTGCTTCTCGCTCGCTTCGGTCACCTCGGCGCGGTGCACGTCGTCCTCGAGACGTCCTTCACCCTCGAGGTGCGTGTGCACCTCGTCCTCGACGAGCTTGGCGGGAACGGGGATGTCAGCCTTCTCGATGAGGGCGTCGACCAGCTTGTCGCGGGCCGCGGACCCCTGCGTGAACACAGCCTGCTCGGAGACGCGCTCGACGAGGCTCTCGCGGAGTTCGGCGATGGTGTCGAACTCCGACGCGACCTGAGCGAAGTCATCGTCGGCCTCGGGAAGCTCGCGCTCCTTGACGGCCTTGACGGTCACGGCCACCTCGGCCTCTTCACCGGCGTGGTCGCCGCCGACGAGCTTCGAACGGAACGTGGTGTCCTCACCCGCGGTGAGCGACTCGACGGCCTCATCGATGCCCTCGAGGAGCTCGCCGGAGCCGACCTCGTAGGACACGCCTTCGGCGCGGTCGATCTCGGCGGCGTCGATCGTGGCGACGAGGTCGAGCTCGACGAAATCGCCGGCCTTGGCGGGACGATCGACCGTCACAAGCGTGCCGAAGCGGCTGCGGAGCTTGTCGAGCTCAGCGTCGACGGCGGCCTCATCGGTCTCGACAGCGTCGACCTCGATGGTGATGTCGTCGTAGGAGGGAAGCTCGAACTCGGGGCGGACGTCCACCTCGACCTCGACCTTGAGGTCGCCGGAGAAGTCCTTCGTGCTCGGCCACTCGACAATCTCGGCGGCGGGACGCCCGACGATGCGCACCTCGTTCGCTGTCACTGCCTCGCGGTAGAACACGTCGAGGCCCTCGCTCACGGCGTGCTCGAGGACGGCTTCGCGACCGATGCGCTGATCGATGATCGGCGCCGGGACCTTGCCCTTGCGGAAGCCTGGGATCTGGACGTCCTGCGCGATGTGCTCGTACGCGTGGGCGATGCTCGGCTTGAGCTCGTCCGGGGTGACCGTGATGTGGAGCTTTACCCGCGTCGGGGTGAGCTGCTCGACGGTGCTGGTGACCATGCCTGTCGTTCTCCTTGTCCGGCCGCGCACGTGCGCGTCCGTTCGGTGATCTGGGTTCGTGGGGCCGTTGGTCGGGGCGACAGGATTTGAACCTGCGACCTCCCGCTCCCAAAGCGGGCGCTCTACCAAGCTGAGCTACGCCCCGGGCGCGCACGCTGGCGGGCGCCGAAAAACGGCCGTTGGTAAGTCTAGCCGACCATGTCCGGTACACTCGTCGAGGCGCTGATTACAGCGTCGTCGGGGATGTAGCTCAATGGTAGAGCCTCAGTCTTCCAAACTGATTACGCGGGTTCGATTCCCGTCATCCCCTCCACATACCGCGTCGCCGCTCACACCGAGCTGTAGGCGACGATCCCGCGCCTGACGGCATCCAGAGCCTTCCGCGCCGTCACCGCGACGTCCGCATCGGCGACGATCGAGAGCTGATCGAGCAGGTCGATCGTCTGCTTCGTCCAGCGCACGAAATCGCCGGCGGCGAGGTCGGCCTCCGACAGCACGACGTCGAGGGACGCGCCTCGGGCCCAGGAGTTCATCGCTTGGGCGAGTCCCGTCGCGAGCGGTTCCGTACCGGGCAGGTGGTGCTCCTGCTCGAGGTCGTCGAGACGGCTCCAGAGCTCCTGCGTCTTCGTCAGGGCGTCGCGGAACGGGCCGCGGGGCAAGCGGTACTCCCCCGCCTCATCGCGGCGCGGTTCGTACACGAGGCAGCACGCGAGGGCGGCGAGGCCGGCGGGGTCGAGGTTCGCCCACAGCCCGCGGCGCAGCGACTCCGCGACGAGGAGGTCCCGCTCGCCGTAGATGCGACGCATCGTCCGCCCGGCCGCCGTCAGGGAAGCGGCGCCATCGTCGAAGGAGACGTAGTTCAGTTCGGCGAGAACATCGATGATCCGGTCGAAGATCCGCGCCACGGTACCGGTGCGGGTCTCGATGTCACGGCGGGTGCGATCGGTACGGCGCCGCAGCTTCCAGTACCGCTCCGCCCACCGGGCGTGGTTCTCGCGGTCCGGACAGCTGTGACAGGGATGCCGCTGCATCCGCCGCCGCAGCGACTGGATCTCGTTCTGCCGCTGCTGCCGGATGCGCGCCGGTGCCGTTCGGTCGGCACGGTTCAGCTTCTCGGCATCGCTGAGTTCACGACGGATCCCGGAGTACTCGGCGAAGTCTCCCCGGTCGCACGTCATCGACTTCTCGTAGCCCGCGAGGGATGCCTCGGCATCCTTCACCTGACGGGCGAGGCCCACGACGGCGCGGTCCGCCTGGAACTGGGCGAACGAGGACTCGAGGATCTCGCGGGCCCGCTCGCGACCGAACTGGTCGATCAGGTTGACCGCCATGTTGTACGTCGGCCGGAAGCTGGAGTTGAGCGGATAGGTGCGGCGCGAGGCGAGCGCGGCGACCGCCTGCGGGTCGAGCGCCTCGGTCCACTGGACCACGGCGTGCCCTTCGACGTCGATGCCACGGCGTCCGGCGCGACCGGTGAGCTGCGTGTACTCCCCCGACGTGATCGCGACGCGTGCCTCGCCGTTGAACTTCTCGAGCTTCTCGAGGACGACCGTTCGCGCGGGCATGTTGATGCCGAGCGCGAGCGTCTCGGTGGCGAAGACCACCTTGACGAGCTTGCGACGGAAGAGCTCCTCGACGACCTCCTTGAAGGCCGGCAGCATTCCGGCGTGGTGTGAGGCGACTCCCCGCTCGAGGTTCTCGCGCCACTCCCAGTAGCCGAGGACGCTGAGGTCCTCATCCTGAAGGGGACGCAGCCGCTCGTCGATGATCGCGCGGATCTCGTCGCGCTCGGCGGTGTCGGTCAGCCGCACTCCCGAACGGCGCACCTGCTGGACGGCGGCCTCGCAGCCCACGCGGCTGAAGATGAAGAAGATCGCCGGCAGCAGGTTGGAGCGGCCCAGGAGTTCGACGACCTGGGGACGGTCCATGCGCTCGATGCGCGCCGCCGTAGACGGACGCACAGGACGGGAGCCGCCGCGGTGCGGTCGGCGCCCTTCGCGGTCGCTGCGGGACCGATACTCGGACGCGCGCCGGTTGTTCTCGTACGTCGCACCCTTCGGTGAGCGGATGCGGGTCAGTTCCTGATTCACCTGCGCGGTCGCGACGCCGGCGCGATCATCGAAGAGGGGCAACAGGTCGCCCCGGACGAGCACGTGCTGTTCCAGCGGAACGGGTCGCGTCTCGGAGACGATGACGGCGGTGTCGCCGCGGACGGTGTCGAGCCAGTCGCCGAACTCCTCCGCGTTCGACACCGTCGCCGACAGCGACACGAGCCGCACGGCGGGCGGGAGGTGAAGGATGACCTCTTCCCACACGGGCCCGCGGAACCGGTCGGCGAGGTAGTGCACCTCGTCCATCACGACGTATCGCAGCCCGCGGAGGGCCGGCGAATCCGCGTAGAGCATGTTGCGGAGCACCTCGGTCGTCATGACCACGACGCGAGCGTTGCCATTGATGTTCGTGTCACCGGTGAGGAGTCCGACCTCGTCCTCGCCGTAGACCTCCTGGAGCTCCCGGAACTTCTGGTTCGACAGGGCCTTCATGGGGGTCGTATAGAACGCCTTGTCACCCGGCTCACGCATCGCGAGGTGGATCGCGAACTCGCCGACGATCGTCTTGCCCGCGCCGGTGGGCGCCGCGACGAGAACGCTCCGACCGTCCTCGAGGGCGTTGCACCCCTCGACCTGGAACGGATCGAGATCGAACCGCTGCAGGTCGGCGAAAGATGCGGAGATCGGATGCCGGCGGTCGGACTGTGCGCGTGCGTAACGGGCGGCGAAGTCCGTCATGCGATCGGGCCGAGAAGCGCGGCTTCGCGCTTGCTCTTGCGGCGGTCGAAGAGCATCGACAGGCCCGCCGCGGCGAAGAAGAGGACGGTGAGGATGCCGGCGAGGATGAGCATGCTGACGACGTCCGCGGACGGCGTGGCGGCCCCCGCGAACACGGTCGCGATCACGATCGCCACGCGCCACCCCTTCATGATCTCCCGGCCGGTCATGACGCCCGCGAGGTTCAACGCCACGAGGAAGACGGGAGTGACGTAGGAGACGCCGACGACGATCAGGAGCTTGAACACGAAGTCGTAGTAGTACTTCGCGTCGTAGAAGTTCGACGCACCGTTGGGCGTGAAGCCGGCCATCAGCTCGACCAGGTGCGGCAGGATGAGCCATCCGGTGAACGCCCCGGCGAAGAACAACGGGACGGCTGCGGCGACGAATCCGATCGTGTAACGGACCTCCTTGCGAGTGAGCCCCGGCATGAGGAACGCCCAGATCTGCCAGAGCCACACGGGGGCGGAGATCAGCACGCCGACCGCGAAGGCGATGCGCACACGCAGGTCGAAGGCGGACGTGACCGTCGCGAACATGAGGGTGACGGCGTTCTCGTCGCCTCGACGTTCGGCCACGATACGGATGGGCTCCGTGATCGCCCAGATGATCGCATCTCCCAGCGCAAAGGAGACGACCATCCCCACGACCAGAGCGATCGCGGCGATGATGAGCCGCTTGCGGAACTCACGGAGATGGTCACCGAGCGACATCCGCTTGTCCCGGAGAGGGGCGTCGCCTGTCGCGGCGTCCCGATCGGTGGTGGTCACCGACTCAGCTGGAGCTGGTGGGGCCCTGCGATGAGCCCTGCGCCGGCGGGGGCGTCAGACCGGTGACGGAAGTGGGAGCCTGCGGCTGCTGATGGGCCGGCGTCTCGGCCGGTCCGTCCTCTTCCTTCATCGCTTTCATCTCACCCTTGAAGACGCGGGCGGACTGACCGACGCTCTTCGCCAGTGCGGGCAACTTCGCTGCACCGAACAGAAGCAGGATCACCGCCAGAACGATGAGAAGGTGCCATCCTTGCAAGCCCATGAAAAGCTCCTTGGGTCGGGGTTTCACGTCAGTCTAACCGCCTCAGGTGAACGGGGACCCTCAGCTGTACAGGGCGAGCCCCGCCTCGGCCCACGCGCGCGCCGCCTCGCGAGCGGGCTGCGGTGTGACGATCTCGACGTCTCCGCCGAGACGCGCGGCAAGTCGTTTGAGACTGCGCTCGTCGCCGACGCGGAGTTTCACCGTGCGGTACTCCCCCTTGCCGTGGACGACCGCACGCGCGGCGAATTCTCCGAGCAGCGGAACCACGTCCTTGCGGCAGCGGAGCTCGACGACGACGTCCGTCTCGGTCGGCTCGAACAGGCCCGGCAGCGCGTCGGCTCCGTGGGTGCTGGCGATGTCGCTGAGGACGACGTGCGACACCCGGTCGAGATGGAACGTCCTGACGGCCTGACGGAGGTGACACCACCCCTGGAGGTACCACTGGCCGTCGGCGATGTGGACCTTGACCGGGTCCACGGTGCGCGTCGTCACCGGCGCATCGGGAGCCCGATACTCGAACGACACCGCGACCCCCCGCTGTACAGCCTCCGCGACCGTCGTCCGCACATCATCGACACCGGAGGTCGCGACGATCACTTCGGCAGGGGCGCTGGAGGCCCCGGAGGCGAGCTTTGCGAGCAGCTTCTGGACCACACCGCTGTCGCCGACACCCGGCAGGCTCGCCGCGAGCTGCAGTCCCGCCAGCAGGGCGGCGGCCTCCCGGGCGGTCAGCCGAGGGGTGCGCTCGAGCGCGACGGCATTGGTGATCGAGATCGTGTCCTGCTCGTCGAGCAGGTCCCAGTCGATGTCGAAGAGGTCGTTCGCCATCTGCCAGAAGCCCCCGTCGCCCGGCAGACCGATGACGGTCAGCTTCTCGACCATGGCACGCATCTCGTCGGGCTCGACGTCGAAGTCGCGCGCAGCGTCGGCCACGGTGACTTCACCCTTCGAGATCAGATAGGGAACGAGCTGGAGGATAAGGGATGCTCGGTCGGTCGCGACCAGCGGCTGCGCGCTCATCACGCCACCACCCCATGGAGGTCGCGTGCTCTGCGAAGACGCGCCACGACGAGGTCGACCAGGAGCGGAGGATCGATCACACGCACCTCAGGGCCGTAAGAGGCCAGTTCATCCGCGAAAATCTGCGCGTCGACGTAGGGGACGAGGCATCCCGCGTCGTCGGCGGTGATCGCGCGGCGCGACAGCCGGAGTGCCGCCTCGGTGCCGGGTTCGACCTGCAGCCGAGCCCGCTGGCGTTCAGCGAGGGCGTTCAACCCGGTGATGACCTTCTCCCCCGCGCCGTCACGAAGCGCCAGATCGAAGGAGATGCGGGTGACAACCACGTCGGACGAGATGCGTGAGAGCAAGAAGGTGCGCTCGGCGTCCTGCAGCAGATCGAAACCGTAGACGTGCCAGCGCCCCTCGTACTCCACGAGCGCCCACGGCTGCACGCGGCGGCGGTGCGCGGCATCCGACCCGCCCTTGATGTAGTCGAACTCGACCACCCGGCCCTGCTCGATCGCACGCTGCAGCGGGGCGAACGACGTCTCACGGAGGCTGATCCGCGGCGCGTAGCCGATGATCGGGGCGTCGACTTCGATGCCGAGGGCGCTGATCTTGCGCAGCCCGCTGCGCGCCGACGCCGACATCGAGCTCTCGCCCCACACCCCGCTCGCCAGGTTCAGGACGGCGATCTCGGCCGGCGTGAAGTCGATGTCGACGGGAAGCGAGTACTCGGAGGTGGGAACCCGGTAGCGGGCCTCCCGCAGATCGTCTGGGTCGGCGTAGTCGCCGATCGTCTCGATGGGAACGCCCAGCGATCGCAAGCTGTCCTTGTCGCGTTCGAACATCTTCTCGAGCGCGTCCTTCGACGCTCCGGCCGCGGCCTGCTCGCGATAGCCGGACACGGACGACAGGATCGTGTCCTTCGTCAGCCCCTGCTCCGTGGCCAGCAGGGCCACCACGAGGTTGACGAGCCGTTCCTCGGGCGCGCTGCGGATCGGTTCGTTGGACACATCGCAATCCTAGGCGCGGGACCGGCTCGCGGCCCCGCGGGGACTCACTGTGTCGTGGTGCCGGCGTCTTCGCTGGTGTCGATGCCGAGGACGTCGATCACGAAGACGAGAGTCGACTTGGGAGGGATGCTCCCAGACTGCTTGTCGCCATATCCGAGGTCCGGCGGAATGACGACGAGAACCTGCGAACCGACGGTCTGACCCTCGAGCGCCTTCGAGAAACCCTTCACGACCTTGTCCATCGCGAGCGTCACGGGGCTGCCGTTCTGCCAGGTCGAATCGAACACCTCTCCGGTCTTCCAGAGCACGCCGGTGTACGCGAGGCGGGGCGTCGAGGTCGCCGTGATCTTCTCGCCGTCGCCCTTCTTCAGCGTCTTGACGACCAGATCCTTCGGCGGTGCCGCGTCGGGGACGATGATGCCGGGGGTACCGTCGGGTGCGAGGACGACCGTCGGGATGTTGCTGCCGTCTACGTACTGCGGGACGCCGTTCGCCGCCGGCAGGAAGACCGTGTTCACGTCCATCACGAGGACGGCGGACTGGTCCTTCTTCAGACCGATCTGGTCGACCAGCGCCGGCTCGAGGTCTTTCGCCGGGATGCCTGCGACGACGCGGGCGCCGGGCCGGGCGCAGTCGAGGGCCTTCTCGATGGTCGGGAAGGACTGCTCGAGGACGCTGAGCTGGATGAGCCGCGTCGGCGCGGACAGGATCGTCTGCCCCGTTGCGCCGTTGAGAAGAGTGATGCTCAACTGCACGTCCTGCTTGCTCGTCGTGATCGGGGTGCCCTCCCCCTTCGCGAGGTCCTTGTACGAAGTGCGCGACACGTAGACGGGGTCGCTCGTCTTCGCCGTAGGGGAACCCTCGGCACCGGTCACGTCGACCAGGTCGAGCGAAGACGCGTGGGCGGTGACACGCTCACAGCCGCTGACGGTCGGTCCGGTCGGGGCGCACCCGACGAGGGCCAGGGCGGTCAGGCCGAGAACGGCCACGGCAGCGGGAATCTGGCGCATTGGTTCAGTCTACGGTCTCGTCGGAGCGATCCCCGGCAGCCTGCCGCGCACCCTCGGCGGCGCGCTGCGCATCACGGACCCGCTTGCGGAGGTTCTTGTCGGTGATCTCACGATCGCCGACCGCACCGGGGGTCCACGTCTCGACATCGGCGTCTGCGTACGAGGGCTTCTTGAGGGCGCGCTTGCGGACATCGGGCGGCATCGCACCGGGTGCGAGCCGACGGGCGGTGAGCAGGAACCCGGTGTGGGCGACCATGCGGTGGTCGGGGCGCACGGCGAGTCCTTCGACGTGCCAGCCGCGGATCATCGTCTCGGTCGCTTCCGGCTCGGTGAACAGCCCGGAATGCCGGATGTACTCGGCGACGCGGCTGAGCTGGGTCGCCGTCGCGATGTAGCAGAGCACGACACCACCCGGAGTGAGGGCTTCCGCGACGGCATCGATGCACTCCCACGGCGCGAGCATGTCGAGGACGACGCGGTCGACCGTGCCCGCCTGCGTCACCTGAGGAAGCTGCTCGACGAGATCACCCACGACGACCTGCCAAGACTTCGGATAGTGCCCGAAGAACGTCTCGACGTTCGCCTCGGCGACCTCGGAGAACTCCTCGCGGCGTTCGAAGGACACGAGGCGCCCCGCGGGCCCGATCGCGCGCAGCAGCCACATCGACAGCGCACCGGACCCGACGCCGGCCTCGACGACGGTGGCTCCGGGGAAGATGTCCGCGGAGGCAAGGATCTGAGCGGCATCCTTCGGGTAGACGATCGCCGCGCCACGGGGCATCGACATCACGAAGTCGCGCAGCAGCGGGCGGAGCGCGAGGTACTCGTGCCCGCCGCTGTTGGCGACGACCGAGCCGTCGGGCTGACCGATGATCGACTCATGGCGAAGGACGCCGTGGTGCGTGTGAAGCTCACCACCCTCGCGGAGCGTGACAGTGTGCAACCGGCCTTTCGGACCGGTGAGCTGAACCCGATCGCCGAGGCGGAACGGGCCACTGGGGCGAAGGTCGACGCTCATGCGCGGACCCCCTGGCGCGCCTGAGCGAGGACGTCCGCGACATCGGCGACGGTCCGGCCCTCGAGAGTCGGCCACAGGACGTGGGCGCCGACCTCGTCGAGCGAGACCATGTTCGGGATTCCCACGGTCACCGTGCCCGCGGCGATCGCCGAGCGGGCGCCGGTGATCGAGTCCTCGAACGCGACGGTGTCGGCAGGATCCACGCCGAGCGACTCGCACGCCTGGAGGTACGGGTCCGGATGCGGCTTCGGCCGGGCGACGTCATCGCCGCCGATGACGATGTCGAACGCGTCGAAGTCGATGAGCTCCGTGACGATCTTGGCCATGCGGCTCATGGACATCGTGACGAGCGCTGTCGGAACCCCGGCATCCCGGAGCTCACGGAGCATCTCGCGCGCACCCGGGCGGAACGGGACACCATCCTCCCGGAGCTGGCGCATGACCTCGGCGGTCAGGTGGGCGACGATCTCATCGACCTCCATGCGGACCCCCGCGCCCTGCAGGATGCGAGCAGCGTCCTCGAGTCCGAGTCCCACCATCCCGAGGCCGTCCTCGTGCGTCCAGGTACCGCCGAACCGCTCGACCAGCGGGGTCTCGGCTGCCATCCAGTAGGGCTCGGTGTCGACGAGGGTGCCGTCCATGTCCCAGAGGACTGCGGCGGGGAGAGGGGAGATCACCGGTCAATGCTACGCGAGGGCTTCCGCCCGCCCCGGGGGCGGCGGCGTATCGTGGGGGTACCGACAGAGAGGACCTCCGTGCAGGGACTGGGACAGCGGGTGCTCGTGATCGCCGTCGACGGCTGGAACGACGCCGGCGAGGCGGCGACGGCTGCGGCCGCACAGCTGCGCGCGGCAGGAACCTTCGAGAAAGCTTTCGAGGTCGATCCTGAGCTGTATTTCGACTACCAGTACACGCGGCCGCAGATGCAGATGGATGCCGACGGTTCCCGTCGCCTCGTCTGGCCGGACGCGACCCTGTGGCGGCCGGCGGCTCCCCGCCAGGACGGTCCCGACCTCTGGCTCCTCACCGGCACCGAGCCCGCGCGCGCGTGGCAAGCCTTTTCGGCCGAGTTCATCGACGCCGCGCTCCGCGAGGACATCACCGGCATCGTCGCGCTCGGGTCGATGATGAGCGACGTTCCCCACACCCGTCCGATCTCGGTGTTCGCCGGGTCGGAGAACGAGGAGCTCCGCGGCGCTCTCGGACTCGAGAGATCGACGTACGAGGGACCCGTCGGGATCCTCTCCACGATCGCCGCGGCCGGGGAGGCGGCCGGTATCCCGACCGCAGGCCTGTGGGCGAGCATCCCCCACTACGTCGCCGGTCACACGCCGTCACCCAAGGCGACCCTGGCCCTTCTCGACAAGCTCGGGGAGATCACCGGTGCCACGATCCCCCGCGGCGTGCTGCCGGCGGAGGCGCTGGCCTGGGAGGCATCCGTGGATGCCGCAGCTGCGGACGACGAGGAGATGACGGAGTACATCCATCAGCTCGAGACCGCGCGCGACGCCTGGGACTCCCCCGAGGCATCGGGCGACGCCATCGCGCAGGAGTTCGAGCGTTATCTCCGCCGCCGCGGCGACGGCCCGCGCGGCTCGAAGGACGACCCGCGCCGCTGAGCCTGGCCGGACTCAGTACGCCTGCAGCACCCCGAACGCCAGCAGGATGAGCAGCACGATGCCGAGCACCAGGCGGTAGAGGACGAACGGCAGGAAGCTGCCCCGCTTCAGGTAGCGCATCAGGTACGCGATCACCACGAGGCCCACACCGAACGACACGACCGTGGCGATGGCCGTCTCACCGAGGGTGAAGGGCGACTGACCGGGCTCGCGGATCGCCTGGACCAACTCGTACAGTCCGCTGCCGAAGACCGCCGGCACGGCGAGGAGGAACGCCACCTCGGCGGCGGCGGGACGGGTGTACCCCATCGCGAGGGCAGCCGTCGTCGTGGCACCCGACCGCGAGACGCCGGGGATCAGGGCGAGGGACTGCGCGAACCCGAGGGTGAGCCCGTGGCCGATCGTCAGGTCCTTCTCGGTGCGCACGCGCTTTCCGAGCGCATCGGCGACACCGAGGATGAGTCCGAAGATGATCAGCACGATCGCGACGAGCCAGAGATTCCGGAAGGTGTCGCGGATCACGTCCTGGAATAAGAACCCGAGCACGCCGATCGGGATCGTACCGATGATGACGATCCATCCCATGCGCGCATCCGGGTCGTTCCGCGGCACACGACCGGTCAACGACTTCGCCCACGCGGCGATGATCTTCACGATCCGGTGCCAGAAGTAGACGAGGACGGCGAGTTCCGTACCGATCTGCGTGATCGCGGTGAACGTCGCCCCCGGGTCCTGCGCGTTGGGCAGGAACTCCCCCACGATGCGCAGGTGCGCGCTCGAGGAGATCGGGAGGAACTCTGTCAGGCCCTGGACGATACCCAGGATGATGGCGTCGAAGATCGACATGGGGGCCTTTCAGTACGTGCGGATCAGATCGGTGAGCACACGCTGCCCGAAGACGAGGGCGTCGATGGGGACGCGCTCGTCCACACCGTGGAACATCCCGGTGAAGTCGAGATCGGCGGGCAATCGCAGCGGTGCGAACCCGAACCCGGCGATGCCGAGCTCGGCGAGGGCCTTGTTGTCGGTCCCTCCCCCCATAAGGTACGGGATGACCGGGATTCCGGGATCATGGCGCCCCAGCGCGCCGACCATCGCGTCGACGAGGTCACCCGCGAACGGCACTTCGAGTCCGATGTCGCGGTGGACGACCTCGATCCGGATGTCGTCGCCGACGATCCGCTGCACCTGCGCGAGCACCTCGTCCTCGTGCCCCGGAAGGGTGCGGATGTCGATCGCGGCAGTCGCGGCATCCGGGATCACGTTGTGTTTGTAGCCGGCGGTCAGCCCGGTCGGGTTGGTCGTGGTGCGGAACGTGGAACGCAGGAACGCGGATGCCGCGCCCGCCGTGTCGGCGATCGCGTCGGGGTCATCCGCCAACGTCCCCGAGAGCTCTGCCAGCGATCCCACGAGCTGCCGGGTGGTCGACGTGAGTTCGATCGGCCACCCCACGCGCCCGAGAGCCGCGACGGCCTCTGCGAGCCGCGTGACGGCGTTGTCGGGATGGTGGCGGCTGCCATGGCCGGCTTGGCCATTGGCGTGCAGACGGATCCAGATGAGCGCCTTCTCGCCGACCTGCAGCAGGTAGGCGCGCTGATCGCCGACGCCGATGGAGTAGCCGCCGACCTCGCTGATCGCCTCGGTCGCACCCGCGAACCAGTCAGCGCGGTCACGGACGACGAGCTGAGAGCCCTCGACCCCACCGTTCTCCTCGTCGGCGAAGAACGTGAGGATGAGATCCCGCTCGGGTCGCTCCCCCGACCGGAGGAGCTCGGCCACCGAGGTGAGGATCATGGCGTTCATGTCCTTCATGTCGACGGCGCCGCGACCCCACAGCATCCCGTCCTGCACGACGCCTTCGAAGGGGTCGACGCTCCAGTCCGCCGCCACGGCGGGGACGACGTCGAGGTGTCCGTGAAGGATGAGCGCGGGTTTGTCGGGATCGCGACCCGGGACCCGCGCCATCACGTTGGTGCGCCGCGGCACGGGCTCGTAGTACTCGGGGGTGAGCCCGATCGATTCGAGATAGGCGCCGACGTACTCGGCGGCCTCACGCTCGCCGTTCGCGCGTCCTTCGCCGTAGTTGGTCGTGTCGAACCGAATCAGGTCGCGGGCGACGCGGGCGACCTCGGGCAGATCGTCGTGAACAGACATGCGCCCACGCTACCCGCGCGGTCACGCCCGGCGTTCTCCGACTCAACGTTCTCGGTCGTCCCAGATGAACAGTCGGGCGGCGAGGACGGCGGCGAGGACCGTCGTCGCCAGCATGAGCCCCCAGTACAGGAACAGCAGCCCCTCGCTCGCCGCGTCTCCCGCGAGATCCGCGGCGGCCGCACGCATGTACCAGGTCGTCGGCAGACAGTTGAGCACCCATGCCACCGGCTCTGGGATGAGCTGCGGAGGAAGGACGGAGCCCGAGGCGAAGATCGCCATCACCGGCAGCACGGCGGCCACGTTGTTCACGGTCTCCGCGCGTCGCGTCCGTGACGCGAGCAGATATGCGAGCGCGAAGAACATCGCGACGCCGAGGAACATCGTGACCAGGAGTCGGAGGAGCTGCCAGAACTGGGAGTACCCGAGGATCACCGAGGTCGCGTGGATGGTCGCGATCACGAACAGCGCGAAGACGACACGTGAAGGGGTGAGGGCGGCGATGACGGTGAACTTGCTCGCGGGTGTGGTCCCGAGCAGGCGGAGCGTGCCATTCTCGCGCATCCGTGTAAGCGGAACGGACGTGCCGATGAAGGTGATGGCCAGCAGTCCGATGCACGACAGCGCCGCAAGGTTCGCCCGGAGCAAGTCGATCCACACCTCACCGTCCGTGTCGGTGACGGTGTAAGTGGTTCCGGTGCGCTCCACGGCAGCCGCGACCGCCAACCACTCCGGATTCGCGTCGGCGTCGAGGAGGATGGCGACGCCGCCCTTCGCCGGTGCGATCGCGACGTTTGCGGCGGCATCCTTCCCGTCTTCCACCACGATGATGCCGGCAGAATCGAGTTCGTCGGCCATCTCGGCGCCCTGCGCAACACTGCTGTCGATGACGACCACCGGAGCTACTCGTCCGCCCACGTTGATCACGAAGTTCAACCCGATGATCAAGAGGAAGAAGAAGACGAAGGTGAACAGGATCGAGAACGCGCCTCTCCGGTCCCGGCAGAGGTCCTTGGCGCTCGCCGTCGCCAGTTCCACGAATGCAGAGTGTGGACCGTATCTGAGGGTGTCAGGCATCAGCGTCGCGTCTTCCGTCGGTTTCACGCGCCCCGCGGACGATCGACAGGTAGAGGTCCTCCAGCGTCGGACTCACGACGCGATAAGACCGGCCACGAATCTGACTGTCCCGCGTCAAGACCTCCAGCGCTGCATCCGGGTCGGCGGTCGCGTAGCTGACGTGGATTCCGCGGGCATCCTGCGACCACGTCACGGCGTCGGCAGAGAGCACTGACCTCGCCCGAGTCAGAGCTTCCTCGGTCACGACGTCGAAGGTCAGGGTTGAGCGCCCGCCCGTGATGAGATCCGCGGGCGCCCCGTCTGCGCGGACCTTCCCGGCGACGACGATGACGACTCGATCGCAGATCTGGGCGGCCTCCGCCATGTCGTGCGTCGAGAAGATGACAGTGGTGCCATCTCGGGCGAGTGATCGGATGAGATCGAGCAGGTGCCTCTTCGCCTCAGGGTCGAGTCCGGCGGACGGCTCATCGAGGATGACGATCTCGGGCATGCCGACGATGGCGACCGCAAGGAGAAGGCGCCGCAGCTGACCGCCGGAGAGGTCGCGTGCGCGCACCTCGGACTGCTCGGCCAGGCCCACATCGACGATCACCTCGGCGACGTCGCGGTATTCGGAATGAAACGAGGCGTACAACCTGACGGTCTCTCGGACCGACAGGTACCCGAACACGCTGGCGGACTGCGGTTGTACCGACACCCGCCGGGTCGTCTGACGTCGCTCGCGCCGGGGATCGACGCCGAGGACGGACACCACGCCCGATGTCGGTGCCCGCAACCCGGCAATGGTCTCCAGGAGCGTCGACTTCCCGGCGCCGTTGGGCCCGAGAATCCCCAGGACCGTTCCCCGCGCGATGTCAAGATCGATGTCGTCGAGGGCGGCGCGCCGCCCGTACCGCTTCGCCAGCTGCCTCACCGACACCACCGACACGGGTTCATCACCACCGGATGTCGTGGGCGTCAGGGCGGGCTCGGTGTCCATGCCCTCATTCCACGCGAGGACGCTCCTTCACGCCTCCCCCACGCGGATGACGCCTCTCCCCCTCGGAGAGGAGGGTGCCGTTCCGGTGAGGCCGCATCAGCCCGGAAACGAGAAATGGGCCCCTATCGGGACCCATTTCCACTCTGTGCGCGAGGGGGGACTTGAACCCCCACGCCCTATCGGGCACTAGCACCTCAAGCTAGCGCGTCTACCTATTCCGCCACCCGCGCAGAGTTTTTTCCCTTTGTTTCCGCCGGGATTTTGGTTTCGCAACCGAGGATCGACAGTAGCACGTTCTGTGCGGACCGATAAATCGAGAGCACTGTCAGCGCCGCTACGCGGCGGACACGCCGAACAGCAGACCCAGCAGATAGGTGATCGCTGCGGCACCGAATCCGATCGCCAATTGGCGGAGCCCACGACGCAGCGGCGGAGCCCCCGACAGCAGCCCCACTGTCGCGCCGGTGAGCAGGAGCGCGAGCCCCACGAGGGCCAACGCCAATGCGACGGCTGCAAAGCCGGACAGCCCGAAGATCCACGGCAGCACGGGGATGACCGCGCCCGACGCGAAGAACGCGAAGCTGGATGCCGCAGCGCCGAACGCCGACCCCACGGACTCGAGGTCCGCCGGCGGTTCCGCGGCGCGGCGGTACGGAGTGGCCCGGTCGCTCGCCTGCGCCGTCGCGATGACTTTCCGCGCCCGCGCGAGAGCGGCGTCCTCATCGAGACCGCGCGTGCGGTAGACGAGTGCGAGTTCGTTCGCGTCGACATCGAGGTCGGGGAGGACGTGGTCGGTGTCGTTGTTGGGGTGCGTCGCCTCGATCAGCTCCCGCTGCGAGCGCACGGAGACGAATTCGCCCGCCGCCATCGAGAGGGCTCCCGCAAGCAGGCCCGCGACGCCGCTGAAGAGGACGAACTGGGGAGCGACACCCGTCGCACCGATACCCATCACCAGGGCGAGATTCGACACGAGACCGTCGTTCGCGCCGAACACCGCCGCCCGAAAGGTTCCCGACAGTCGCATCCGGCCGCGGGCCGCGAGGCCGCGGACGACCTCGCCATGGATCTTCTCGTCGGCGCGCATGGCGGGAGTCGCGTGGGGATCGTCGTCGTACGGCGAACGGTTTTCCGCGTTCTGCGCGAGCGCCAGGACGAAGATGGAGCCGAACCGGCGCGCCATGGCCGCCAGCATCCGAGTGCGCACCGACGCGCGGGGGAGACGCGAGGGCTCTCCGCCCAGGAGGCCGAGCCAGTGAGCCTCATGCCGCCCCTCGGCGTCGGCCAGAGCCGCGAGGATCTCGCGTTCCTCCCCCGACCGTCGTGCCGCGAGTTCGCGATACACCCGGGCTTCGGCGCGTTCGTCCGCCAGGTAGGCGGCCCACCGCCGCCGATCTCGGGGCGTGGCGTCGGGCACGGAAGTCGCGTTCAGGGTGTTCATGTCCCTTTCACGGTAGTCAGGGCCGATGGCCGCCATCGGCCGAAAGCTGGAACTGCCAGCATTTCGGGGATCCGAAGGAGCACGCGTCAGGAGTGGACGCGGCGCCGCAGGACCTCGATGCGGGCCTGCAACTGAGCGACCGTGGCGCGGGCGACCTCGGGCCCGCCGCACACCCGGCGGAGTTCCGCATGCACCGCTCCGTGCGGCTCACCGCTCTGCCGTGCGTACAGCCCGACGAGGCTGTTGAGGAGTTGGCGCTGTTCACGGAGCGTGCGGTGGAGGGCCGGCGGCAGCGTGTTCTCCGGTTCACCCGTCGCTTCGGCCGTCGTCTTCTCCTGCGCTTCACGCGCGTGGCGGTGCCTCGTCTGTCGCGACTGCCGCTGCATGAGCAGATCGTGCACGTGCTCGGGTTCGAGCAGTCCCGGGATGCCGAGGAACTCTTCCTCCTCCAGGGTTCCCGGCACGGCCAGCTGCCCGAACTCCTTGCCGTCGTAGAGCACGCGGTCGAAGTGCGCGGTCGAACCGAGGGCTTGGTAGCTACCCTCCTCGATGAGCGAATCGGATGCCTTGTCCTCCCGCTCCGCTTCTTCGAGCAGCGAGTCTTCGAGGCCGTCGTCGTCGGTCTCCTCGCGGTCCAGGGCGTGGTCACGCTCACGTTCCATCTCGTTCGCGAGGGCGAGCAGCTGCGGAACGTTCGGGAGGAACACGGATGCCGCTTCGCCCCGGCGGCGGGCTCGCACGAAGCGGCCGATCGCCTGAGCGAAGAACAGCGGCGTCGACGCACTGGTGGCGTACACACCGACGGCGAGGCGGGGGACGTCGACACCTTCCGACACCATGCGGACCGCGACCATCCATCGCGTCGTCGACTGACCGAAAGTCTCGATGCGGCCCGAGGCCGCCTTGTCGTCGGAGAGGACGACCGTCGTCGGCTCCCCCGTGATGTCGCGCAGGATCGCGGCGTACGCGCGCGCCGCCGTCTGGTCCGTCGCGATGACGAGGCCCCCGGCATCCGGGACGTCCTGGCGGACCTCGGTGAGACGCCGGTCGGCGGAGCGCAGAACGGCCGAGATCCACTCCCCCTCGGGATTCAGCGCCGTCCGCCACGCCTGGGAGTTGATGTCCTTCGTGTTGTCCTGGCCGAGGTGGGCTTCGTACTCGTCGCCCGCCTTGGTCCGCCACTTCATCTGCCCCGCGTAGACGTGGAAGAGGACGGGGCGGACGACGCCGTCGGCGAGCGCACGTCCGTAGCCGTAGTTGTAGTCGGTCCGCGACAGCCGGATGCCCTTGTCGTTGGGGTGGTACTCGACGAACGGGATGGGAGCGCTGTCGCTGCGGAATGGGGTCCCCGACAGGAGCAGACGTCTGGTTGCGCGTCCGTACGCTTCGCGGAGCGCATCGCCCCAGCTGAGTGCGTCACCGCCGTGGTGGACCTCGTCGAGGATGACGAGCGCCCTCGAGTCGAGGACGAGCCGCTCATGGACGGATGCCTTCACGGCGACCTGCGCGTAGGTGACCGCGACCCCGTGGTAGTGCCGCGCCGGGGTGAAGTGCTTGTTGCTGAAGCGCGGGTCGAGGCGGATCGAGACACGGGCCGCGGCATCCGCCCACTGGGTCTTCAAGTGTTCGGTGGGCGCGACCACGATGATGCGGTCGATGATGCGACGGCGGAGCAGCTCGCTCGCGAGACGAAGGGCGAAGGTGGTCTTACCGGCGCCGGGGGTCGCGGCGGCGAGGAAGTCGCGAGGCCCGCCCCCGACCCCGTCAGGTCCGTCCATCTCGAAGTACCGCTCGAGCGCTTCGGCCTGCCAGGCTCGGAGGTTCTGCGCAGTTCCCCACGGGGCGCGCTGCGGGAACGCCGGGGAAAGATGCTCGGCGGCGAAACTCCCGAAGTGGGGCTCCTCCGCAGCCGCCCCTTCTTCGCTCGTCATCTCGCTCGTCACGTCGATCCACCCTAATCGTGCATTCCGACAGTCACCCCCGCCGGCATCTGGACGACTGACCTCCGGCGGGTAGCCTCGATGTGGAGGTGCCATGATCGAGAACGCCCCGGGCGCGGCCGAGAACCGGTCGCCCTATATCCCCAATCCGACCGTCCACCCCTGGCGGCGAATGGTGTCGATCGGCGACTCCTTCACCGAGGGGATCGGCGATCCCTACCCCGACCGCCCGGGCGAGCATCGCGGCTGGGCCGATCGTGTCGCCGCCGTCCTGTCGTCGCAGGTCGACGACTTCGCGTACGCGAACCTCGCCATCCGCGGCAAGCTCATCCGCCAGATCGTCGACGCCCAGATCGAGCCGGCGCTGGCCCTGAAGCCCGATCTGATCACGCTCTCCGCCGGCGGCAACGACGTCATCCGTCCCCAGGGAGATCCGGATGCCGTCGCCGAGCTGTTCGAGGATGCCGTGGCCCGCCTGTCGTCCCAGGGCGCGACGCTCCTCGTGTTCACCGCCATCGACACGGAGTTCACGCCGGTGTTCCGCGGCATCCGGGGCCGCGTCGCGATCTACAACGAGAACATCCGCGCGATCGCCGACCGCTACGACTGCATCGTCGCCGACCAGTGGGCGCTCAAAGAGGTGCAGGACATGCGCTTCTTCGACGACGACCGCCTGCACTACAACGTGCTCGGCCATCATGAGGTCGCCCGGATGGTGCTGCGTTCCCTGAACGTGCCGAACGAGCTGCAGCCGATGGCCCCCGAGGCGCTTCCGCCGACGACGTGGCGCGCTGCGCGGGCGAACGACCTCGTCTGGGCGCGCACGCACTTCGTGCCGTGGGTCCTCCGGCGCCTTCGGCACCAGTCCTCCGGCGACGACATCACCGCGAAGCGGCCTGACGCGCTGCCGTTCTCCGGTCACCCGCGCGGCGACTGAGTCAGCGAAGCGCCCAGAGCGCGACGGCCGCAGCGGAGGCGACGTTCAGCGAGTCGACCCCGCCCGACATCGGGATCGTGACGATCGTGTCCGCGGCGGCGAGCGCTGCTGCCGACAGGCCATCGCCCTCCGAGCCCATGAGCACGGCGAGGCGGGGTGGGCGGGAGGCGGCGAACACGTCGAGCGAGACGGCGTCGTCGGAGAGCGCGAGCGCCGCAAGATGCACCCCCGCGTCGGTGAAGAGCGACCCCTCGGCATCCCACTCGGGTAGACGCGCCCACGGCACCTGGAAGACGGTCCCCATGCTCACCCGCACGCTGCGCCGGTACAGCGGGTCGCCACAGCGGGGTGACACGAGCACCGCATCGGCGCCCAGCGCGGCCGCAGCGCGAAAAGCCGCACCGACGTTCGTGTGGTCGACGATGTCCTCGAGGACGACGATGGTCCGCGCCTCGGCGAGGAGATCCTCCGGGGCGGGTTGCACGGGCCGGTGCATGGCAGCGATCGCTCCCCGATGGACGGCGAAACCGGTGACCTGCTCGGCGACCGTGTCGGGGACGACGTAGACGGGCGCGTCGCCCGCGAGCGCCGTCACGTCGTCGACCCACTTCTCCTGCACAAGGACCGAGCGAGGGCGGTGCCCCGCCTCGACGGCACGCGTGATGACCTTGGCCGACTCGGCGATGTAGAGACCTCCGGCCGGTTCCGTCACCCGCCGGAGGGCGGTGTCGGTGAGGCCGCGGTAGTCCGTGAGGCGCGGATCCGCGGGGTCGTCGATGCGGATCGTCGTCATGGCCCCATGCTGTCACGCGGGCCGACGTGACCTCCGCGAAACGACGACGGCGTAGGCTCGATCACCGAGGAGGGCCATGAGCGTGCTGGACCTGGATGCCGCGACGACCGCCGCAGTGGAACGCGCAATCGACGCGCTCGCGGGACATCGCGTCGCCGTCCTCACCGGTGCCGGACTCTCGACCGATTCGGGTATCCCGGACTATCGCGGCAAGGGCGCCCCCGTCCGCACCCCCATGACGGCGCAGGAGTTCCTCGCCGACGATGCCTCCCGCCGTCGGTACTGGGTCGGCAGCCACCTCGGCTGGCGAACCTTCGCCGCCGCCTCCCCCAATCAGGGCCATCGCGCGCTCGCCGACCTCGAGAAGGCGGGGATCGCCACCGGAGTCATCACGCAGAACGTCGACGGTCTGCACGTCCGCGCCGGCAGCCGCCGCGTCGTCGAGCTGCACGGCACGATGCGCCGTGTCTCCTGCCTGCACTGCGGTCAGGTCTTCGACCGTCGCGACCTCGCGGTGCGGATCGAACGGGACAACCCGTGGATCACCGTGCCCGAGAACGTCGAACTCGGGCCCGACGGTGACGTGACACCCGGCGCGAGCGACGGCTTCATCATTCCCGACTGTTCCGTCTGCGGCGGGATGCTGAAGCCCGAAGTGGTCTTCTTCGGCGAGTACATCCCCCTCGAGAAGTTCCGCGAAGCCGAACAGCTCCTCCGCTCGAGCAACGCCCTCCTCATCGTCGGATCATCGCTGGTGGTGAACTCCGGCATCCGTCTCCTCGACCGTGCGCGCCGACGCCGCCTCCCGGTCGTGATCGTCAACCGTGGTGAGACCCGAGGCGACAAGCGTGCGACCGTGAAGATCGACGCAGGCGCGTCCGAGGTGCTCACTGTCCTCGGCGACGCGCTCGCCGCGGTCTGAGCCACCGATGCGGTCGCCGTACGCTCGAGAGGTGACGATCATCACCCTCGTACGCCACGGCGAAACCGACTGGAACCGCACCCGCCGCATCCAGGGGTCCAGCAACATCCCCCTCAACGACACCGGCCGCGCTCAGGCGCGCGCGGCGGGAACCGCCCTCGCCGAGGCACTCGATCCCCTCACCCCGAGCGTCGTGGTCTCCAGCGATCTGTCGCGTGCGAACGAGACTGCACGAATCATCGCCGAGATCCTCGACCTCCCGGCACCCCGCACCTATCCGGCGCTGCGCGAGCGCGGGTACGGGGATGCGGAAGGCCTCACCGACGTCGAGGTCTTCGAACGGTGGGGGCCATGGCACACGGCCGATGTCCCGAATGCCGAACCCTGGGCGGAGGTGACAACCCGCGCACTGCGGGGCATCCAGGAGGCCGTCGCCGATGCGCGCTCACTGGTCGCACCGGCATCCCCGCACGTCATCGCCGTCGCCCACGGCGCACTCATCCGCACCGTGATCTCGCACGCGACGTCCGGCGAGTATCCGGAGCCCGGCCACAAGCTGGCCAACGGCTCTGCGCACACCTTCCGGGTCGAGGACGCCTGGCTGTCACTGCTGACGTCGTCCGCGCTGCCCGTCTGACGCTCAGGCGAGGCCGAGCGACCGGGCGATCAGCAGCAGCTGCACTTCGGTCGTCCCCTCCCCCACTTCGAGGATCTTCGAGTCGCGGAAGTGGCGCGCGACGGGGTACTCGTTCATGAAGCCGTTGCCGCCGAAGATCTGCGTCGCGTCGCGCGCGTTGTCCATCGCGGCGTCGCTCGAGGTCAGCTTCGCAATCGCCGCCTCGGTCTTGAAGGGCCGCCCCGCATCGCGCAGGCGCGCAGCGTGCAGCCACGCGAGCCGCGACACGTGCACACGCTGCTGCATGCGTGCGAGCATGAACTGGATGCTCTGCCGGCTGCCGAGCGACTCGCCGAAGACCACCCGGGTCTTCGCGTAGTCGACCGCCGCCTCGAGGCATCCCTCCGCCGCACCTGTGGCCAGCGCCGCGATCGCGATGCGGCCCTCGTCGAGGATGTGCAGGAAGTTCGCGAACCCGCGGCCCCGCTCGCCGAGCAGGTTGGCTTCGGGAACCCGCGCGCCCGAGAAGACGAGCGGATGCGTGTCGCTGGCATGCCAGCCGACCTTGTCGTAGGCCGGCCCCACCGTGAAGCCGGGGGTGCCGCGGGGCACGATGATCGTCGAGATCTCGCGCTTCGCATCGTCGGAGCTCCCGGTGACGGCGGTGACCGTGACGAAGCGGGTGATGGAGGTACCCGAGTTGGTGATGAACTGCTTGCCGCCGTCGATGACCCACTCTCCGCCGTCCAGCTTCGCGGTCGTGCGGGTGGCCCCGGCATCCGACCCCGCCTCCGGCTCGGTCAACCCGAAGCCGGCGAGCGCTCGGCCTGCCAGAAGGTCGGGCAGGTACTCCTTCCGCTGAGCGTCGGTGCCGAACCGGAAGATCGGCATCGCTCCCAGGCTCACACCGGCTTCCAGCGTGATGGCGATCGACTGATCGACGCGGGCGAGCGCCTCGATGGCGAGGCCCAGGGTGACGTAGTCGCCGCCCTGGCCGCCGACCTCTTCGGGGAACGGCAGGCCGAACAGCCCCATGTCCCCCATCTGCGCCACGACGTCCATCGGCAGAGTCTTCGTGCGGTCAGCCTCGTACGAGGCGGGCGCGACCACCTCGTCCGCGAACGAGCGGACGAGACCGGCCAGCTCGATCTGCTCCTCTGTGAGGTTGTATCCCGACATCGGCAGACTCATCCGAACACCATCGCCCTTCCCGGCTCACGCAAGACATCGGCCACGTCGGTGAGGAACCGGGCCGCTTCGGCCCCGTCCACCAGACGATGGTCGAACGACAAACTCAAGGTCATGACGTCGCGGAGAGCGACGGCACCGTCGTGCTCCCACGGTCGACGCTGCACCGCGCCGAGTCCGAGGATCCCGGCTTCACCGGGCACGAGGATCGGGGTTCCGGCGTCCACGCCGAACACCCCGTAGTTCGTGATCGAGAAGGTCCCGCCGGACAGGTCCGCCGGAGTGGCCTTACCCGCTCTCGCGGTGTCGGCGAGTGTGCGGATCTCCCCGGCGAGATCGACGAGCGACAGAGCGCCGGCATCCTTGACCGAGGGGACCACGAGTCCCCGCTCTGTCGCCGCGGCGATCCCGAGATTCACCCGCCCGAACCGGACGATCTCGCCGGCAGCCTCGTCCCAGGTCGCGTTGAGTTCGGGAGTCCGGCGTAGCGCGAGGCAGACCGCTTTGGCCGCGACCGCCATGATTCCGATGCGGTGCTCCGCGTATCGCCGGTCTTCGCGTAAACCGGCGACGAACCCGACGGATGCTGTGACGTCGACCGTGAGGAATGTCGCCGCGTGCGGGGCCGTGAACGCGGAGCGCACCATCGCCTCCGCCGTGTGTTTGCGGACCCCCCGGATCGGGACCCGCTGGTCGTCCGTCGTCGCGGCCACCGGACGTGCGGATGCCGGCGCGGGGGCGACGGCCACGGCGGTCGTCTCCGCCGCATAAGCCTCGACGTCCTCGCGCGTGATGATCCCGTCGACGCCGTGTGCCGCTACGAGGTCGAGGTCGACCCCGAGGTCGCGGGCGAGCTTGCGCACCGGCGGAGTGGAACGCGGGCGCTCGCGCGGCTCGTGCTCCGGAACCGTCGGCGCGATGGCATCGTGAGGTGCCGCCTCGCGGACGGCCAGGTCGACAGCGTCGCCACCGATACCCGCGCGGACACGACGCTGGGGACGCGCGGAACTGCGCGGTGCGGCACCGTAGCCGACCAGGTTCGGCTCTCGCTTGGCGTCGACCGGCGCGTCTGTGCCGGCGGCATCCGCCCCCTCCACTTCGAAGGCGATCAGGACCTCGCCCACGGGGACGATGTCGCCCTCGGCGTGGTGCAGGGCGGACACGGTGCCGGCGAACGGCGAGGGCAGCTCGACGACGGCCTTCGCGGTCTCGACCTCGGCGATCGTCTGGTTCAGGGTGACGACGTCCCCGGCCGCGACGTGCCACTGGACGATCTCGGCCTCGCGGAGGCCCTCACCGAGGTCGGGGAGACGGAATTCGGTGATCACGCGGTCACCTCCGGCACGTTCGAGGAGCGTCCGAGGACCTGGTCGACGGCGTCGAGGATGCGATCGAGGTCGGGCACGTGATGATGCTCGAGCTTCGCCGGCGGGTACGGGATGTCGTGACCCGTGACTCTGAGGGGCGGCGCTTCGAGGTAGTGGAAGCACTTCTCGGTGATGCTCGCGATCACCTCCGCAGCGACGCCTGCTTCCCGGGAGGCCTCGTGCGTCACGACGACGCGGCCGGTGCGGCGGACGGATGCGGCGACCGTGCCGTAGTCGATGGGCGAGAGCGATCGCAGGTCGATGATCTCGAGGCTGATGCCCTCGTCCTCGGCGGCGAGCGCGGCATCCATCGCCGTCGTCACCTGCGCGCCGTAGGTCACGACTGTCACGTCGGTGCCCTCGCGGACGACGCGCGCGAGCCCGAGCGGAGCCGCGTCCGCGATGTCGGCCTCGAGGTCGACGTCACCCTTGGCGTGGTACATCCGCTTGGGTTCGAAGAAGACGACCGGGTCGTCGCTCGCGATCGCCTGACGGAGCATCGTGTAGGCGTCCTGCGGGTTCGACACGGCAACGACCCGGAGCCCTGCTGTATGGACGAAGTACGCCTCCGGCGACTCGGAGTGATGCTCGGCCGCGCCGACTCCGCCGGCCCACGGGATGCGGATCGTGATGGGCATCTTCACGCGACCCTGCGTGCGGTAGTGGAGCTTGGCGACCTGGCTGACGATCTGGTCGAACGCGGGGTACACGAAGCCGTCGAACTGGATCTCGACGATCGGCCGGAACCCGCGGAAGGCGAGCCCGACCGCTGTTCCGACGATGCCCGATTCGGCGAGAGGGGTGTCGACCACGCGGCGGGCACCGAACTCCTCCTGAAGGCCGTCGGTGATGCGGAAGACGCCGCCCAGTCGGCCGATGTCCTCCCCCATGACGAGAACCCGATCGTCGTCCGCGAGAGCACGGCGCATGGCGGCGGTGAGGGCCTTGCCCATCGTGAGTTCGGTCATGACGCACCGCCCACGAAGCCGTCGAGGTAGGAAGCGAATCGAGCGCGCTGCTCATCGAGTCCGCTGTGCGGCTCGGCGTACACGTTGTCGAACACCCGGAGGGGTTCGGGGGCCACGGCCCCCACGACGGCGCTCCGCATCGCCGCTGTGAACCGGCCGGCATCCGCGGTCAGGGACTGCGCGAACGAATCGTCGAAGGCGCCGAGGGAACGCAGGTACGCCTCGACCCGAGTGAGGGGGTCGCGGGCACGCCAGTAGGCGACCTCGCCCGCGTCGCGGTAGCGGGTCGGGTCGTCGGAGGTGGTGTGAGGCCCCACGCGGTACGTCACGGCTTCGAGGTAGGCGGGCCCGCGTCCGCTCCGGGCGTGATCGGCGGCCCAGCGCATCGCGGCGATGCAGGCGAGGACGTCGTTGCCGTCGACGCGCAGGCTCGGGATGCCGAAGCCCGGCGCACGGTGGGAGATGGGCGTGCGTGACTGCAGCTCCACGGGCTCGGAAATAGCCCATTGGTTGTTGGAGCAGACGAAGACGACCGGAACGCCGTAGGAGGAGGCGAAGATCATGGCCTCGTTGACGTCGCCCTGGCTCGTCGCGCCGTCGCCGAAGTACGCCACGGCCACCTGGTCGCCACCGTCGCGCTGTATGCCCATCGCGTAGCCCACGGCGTGGAGGCTCTGGGCGCCGATGATGATCTGCGGGTTGGCGACATGGACATCGAACGGGTTCCAGCTCGCGTGCTGAGCGCCATGCCAGACGAGGACGAAATCCTGGGGTTGCACGCCGCGGACGACTTCGATGCCGATCTCGCGGTAGCTCGGAAAGAGGAAATCGTCATCGTGACACGCCCACGCAGTGCCGACCTGGACGGCCTCCTGCCCCTGCGCCGGTGCCCAGAGTCCGAGGTGTCCCTGGCGCTGCAGGGCGACTCCCTCGGCGTCGAGCCGGCGGGCGAGGAACATGTCTCGGTAGACCTGACGGAGCATCGGCGCGTCCACGTCGGCTGCCCACGGTTCGAGCCGCTCGTCCCGCACACGGCGACCCTCGTGATCAAGCAGTCGGGCCACGTCTTCGGTATCGCTCGCCACCACGGTGGCGGGTGTCAGAGTGTCGGTCATCGTCGTCCCTCTCTGATCGCGGACGCGCGTCTTGTGGACGGACGACCGGGGCAGAACACCGGCTTCGTCGCCGGATGGTGCGAGACTAGGCCGACATCGCACCTCGCTCAAGCATCCCGAAGAACATTGAGCAGGATGCGTAAGCGCACGAGAGGCCTCCTGCTATGGTGTGGCACTATGAGCGCTCTCGACCACGTGGATCTCGAGCTGTTGAACGCCCTCGCCGAGGATCACCGCGCCACCGTGGTCGCTCTCGCCGAGCGGCTCGGGCTGTCTCGCAACACCGTCCAGGCCCGGATGGCGAAGCTGGAGCGCTCGGGGGTGTTCCTCTCCTTCGAACGGGCGATGTCACCCGCCGCTCTCGGCTACGCGATCGACGCGATCCTGCACGTGCAGGTGCGTCAGGCCGACCTGCCGCGGATCACCGCGGAACTGCAGGAGATCCCCGAGGTCGTCCAATGCCACGGCATGAGCGGACCCGTCGATCTGCTCGTCCGCGTCGCTGCCCGGGACACGCAGCACCTGTTCGACATCGACGCGCGCATCCTGGCAATCGACGGCGTCGAGCGCACCGAGACGTCTCTCGCGATGGGCGAGGTCATCGGGTACCGGGTGCGACCTCTCCTGGCAGCGGCTCGGCGGGGGAACTGACATCCACGGGCGCCCGCTCCTCGGCGCGCACGAGGACGACGCCCGCCAGGATGAGTGCACCGCCCACGAACTGCACGACCGCGGGCGCCTCCCCCAGCAGGAGCCACGCGAAACTCAGCGCGAACAGCACCTCGGAGAGTCCGACGAACGACGCGAGGCGCGAACCGATCCGGGGAACGGCCACGATCCCGAGCGCGTAGCCCGTCGCCGTGCAGAGCCCCACCAGCACCAGCGGGACGAGCGGCGAAACGGTCATCCCCAACAGTTCCACGGGCGCGTCGGAGACCGACAGGGGCAGGATGCCCCCGGCGGCCAGCAACAGGATCGTCACCGTCCCGATGAGCAGACCGCCCGCCGCGAGCGACAGCGGCGGCAGATCATCGCCGGTCCGCTCGCTCATCACGAAGTACACGCACGCACACACCGCAGCGAGGAGGGCGAACGCAGTTCCCAGCAGATCGAACCGCGCGCCGGCGACGTCCACCACCAGGACGAGGCCGACCATCGCGACGACGGATCCGATGAGCACGACGCGGGACGGAGCACGGCGGGTCCTCGCCCAGACGAAGAGGACGAGCATGACCGGCGCGAGGTATTGAATCAGGAGGGCGATGCCCACCGGCATCCGCTGCAGCGCAGAGAAGTAGAACACCTGGCATCCGACCACGGGGATGAGCCCGAACGCGAGAAGCGAGACCCCATGGGCGCGGAGGAAGTCGGGGCGTCGAATGAGGGTGCGCACGAGCGCCGGCGAGAGCACGAGGCCGGCGACCCCCATCCGGATCGCGAGAACGGCCGCGAGAGACCAACCCCCTTCGAGCAGCGGCTTGGCGATGGGGCCACTGACCGAGAACGTCAGGGCGCTCGCGACCGCAAGGACCAACCCGCTCGGCGGGACAGCACCGCGCGTGGGACGTGCGGGAAGCTGGACGGACATCGTAGAAGTCATCAGCGGTCCTCGAGGGCGAGATCGATTCGTCATGACCTAAGCGTCATTACACTGGTGACAGTAGCGACCGAAAGCGTCAGGAGTCAACACCATGTTCATTCATGACACCGAAAGCGCACTGCGCGCGGCGACGGCGCTCGTGAACTCCCTTCCCGAGATCGACGGCGAAGGGATCGATCGCCTGGCGACCCTCGAGGACCTGAGCACGTTCCTGCAGGAGTATCCCTACTCGGGAACGATCCGCCGGGACGATGTCGAGCTCTCCGAACTCCGCTCCGCGCGGTCTCAGCTGCGCCAGTTGTGGACCGGCGACCGCGTCGCTGCGGTGCCGATCGTCAACGCCATGCTCCGCGAGGGTCAGGCGCTCCCCCAGCTGGTGATCCACGACGGGTACGACTGGCACATCCACGCCACCGACGATGCGGCACCCCTCGCGACGCGGATCACCGTGGAGGTCGCCATGGCGTTCGTCGACGTCATCCGCTCGGACGAGTTCGACCGCGTGCGCGTGTGCTCGGCCGACGACTGCCAAGCCGTCTACATCGACTACTCGAAGAACGGGTCGAAGCGTTACTGCGACACCGGCAACTGCGGCAACCGCATGAACGTCATGGCGTATCGCCGTCGGAAGGCTGAAGAAAGCGCGTGATCGCGATCGCCGCTGCCCGCGGCGTCTCGTAGTGGATCAGATGTCCCACCTTCGGGATGACGACGAGGTCTGCGTCACGGAACATCCGCTGCAGCTCGTGCTGAGCGGAGAGCGGGGTGATGTCGTCGTTCTCGGCCGCGATCAGCAGGGTCGGCACCACGATGTCGGCGGCCGCGGCCCGGACATCGTGAGAAACCGAGGTCACGAACGCCTCGTGCAGCGTGTCACGGTCGGCGAAGCGCGAGAAGTAGGTGTCGTGCTGGTCGTGGATGAAGGAGCGGAGGCCTCGATCCTTCGTCTTGGCCATCGCGATACTCGTCACGCGGACGATGAGGCCGTTCCGCAGGAGCGCATCACCGAGCCGCTTCGGCAACCGTGCGCCCGCCCAGTAGTAGAAGATCGCGAGCCGGGTGAGGATGCCGCGCGGACCCTCCAGTGCCGGCGCACCGATCGGGTTCACCAGGATCAGTCGCGGCGTTGCGAGGCCGCGCGCGACGGCAGCGGACGAGACGATCGAGCCGAAGGAATGCCCGAGGACGACGGCTCCGGGTGCGACCTCGGTCGCGAATGCGGTGAGCCAGGTCGCGTAGCCGTCGAGGTCGTGCTTTCTTGGCAGGGGAGCCGTATCGCCGAAGCCGGGGAGGTCGGGCGAGACGACGCGCACACCGTCGAGGAACGCCACGACGGGCTCCAGCCCGTGATGATCTCCGCGGAATCCGTGCACCGCGAGGATCGTCATCGCCGCCTCCGCGGGGCCGTAGACCCAATAGGCGGTCCGCACACCCGCGACGACCACCTCGTGCCGCTCGGCAGGGATCGCGGCGAGCCGCGCGGCGTAGGGATTTTCGGCACTCACCCTCCGAGTCTACGAGCGGTGCGTCCGCGTCACCCGGGCGGCGCGTCGTCCCCGGAGATGTCGGCGGTCGACCGTAGCGTCGGAGGATGGGCACCTGGGGGGAACTTCCGCTGTGGGACGACGACACGTGGAGTGAGGCATCTTCACCCCCGATCGTCGCCACCGTCGCCGCCGAGCACGCCACGGCGGCCGACGCCTCACCGGCCCCGCTCGTCTCGCCGCCCGCTCCCCTCACCTCCGGCCCGTGTGCCGGACCGATCGGGGTGTTCGACCTCGAGACGACCGGCATCGACGTCCGGTCCGATCGGATCGTGACGGCGCACGTCGGCGTACTCGACGCATCCGGCGCCGTCATCGACGCGCGCACGTGGCTCGCCGACCCCGAGGTCGAGATTCCGGCGGGTGCCACCGCCGTCCATGGCATCACGACGGAACGCGCGCGAGCAGACGGGCGGCCCGCCGCCGCTGTCGTCGCGGAGGTGACTGACGCTCTTCGGGATCTGTTCGCCGCTGGCATCCCGGTGGTCGCCTACAACGCGCCCTTCGATTTCTCCCTCCTCAAGTACGAGGGATTGCGGCACGGCGTGACCCCGATCGCAGAACCGTCGCCCGTGATCGATCCGCTCGTCGTCGACAGGACCTACGACCGGTACCGGCGGGGGAAGCGCACCTTGGAAGTCGTCGCCGCGCACTACTCGGTGACGCTCGAGGGCGCCCACGATGCGGCCGCCGACGCGATTGCGGCCGGACGGGTCGCGCAGGCCATCGCCGCGCGGTTCGACCTCGAGACCTCCGCCGACGAGCTGCACGTACAGCAGGTCGCCTGGGCCCGTGCCCAGGCGGAGAGCCTCAGCGAGTACTTCGTCCGCATCGGACGACTCGACGCGGACGTCGACGGGAGCTGGCCGATCCGCTGACCCGGCTGGCCACCGGGCAGACCGCCCCGGCCATCAACGACGAAGGCCCCGCCGAAGCGGGGCCTTCGATGACGGCTGCTTACTTGCTGCCGAAGTTCTTGAAGCGCTGGTTGAACTTCTCGACGCGGCCGGCGGAGTCCATGATGCGCTGCTTGCCCGTGTAGAACGGGTGCGAAGCGGACGAGATTTCAACGTCGATGACCGGGTAGGTCTCGCCGTCCAGCTCGATCGTCTTGTCGCTCGTGACCGTCGAACGGGTCAGGAAGGTCTCGCCGGAGCCGAGGTCGCGGAAGACGATGGCGCGGTACTCGGGGTGGATGTCAGTCTTCATTGGGTTCCTCACGAAGTGCCCTGGATTTTGCCAGATGCGGGTGAAAGTCTGCGGCGCGAGAGCGCCAACGCAAGATTCTATCAGGATGCCGCGCGCGCGGCGAACCGACCGTCCTGCGACGTCAGCGTGATCGGCATCCCGAAGGTCTCGGTCAGATTCTCGGCCGTCAGCGTCTCCCCGATCGGCCCCTGCGCCACCACGGCACCATCGCGCAGCAGGAGGACGTGCGTGAACCCGACCGGGATCTCTTCGACGTGGTGCGTGACCATGATCATCGCGGGGGTCGACTCCTCCCGGGCGTACCCGCCCAGGAGACTCAGGAGCTCCTCGCGGGCCCCGAGGTCGAGGCTCGCGGTCGGCTCGTCGAGGAGCAGCATCTCGGGGTCGGTCATGACGGCGCGAGCGATCTGGACACGCTTCTGCTCCCCGTCCGACAGGGTTCCGAACGTCCGGTCGGCGAGGTCTGCGAGCCCCCACTCCCCCAGAACCCGACGCGCGCGTCGCTCGTCGATGGCCTCGTAATCCTCGCGCCACCGGCCCAGGACCGAGTACGCCGCCGTCAGGACGACGTCGAGGACGGTCTCGTCCTGCGGAACGCGCTTCGCCATGGCCGACGAGGCGAAACCGAGGCGGGGGCGCAGATCGAACACATCGGTGCGGCCGAGGACCTCATCGAGAACGGTCACGGAACCCGACGTCGGGTGGACGAGAGTCGCCGCGAGCTGCAGGATCGTGGTCTTGCCTGCACCGTTGGGTCCGAGGACGACCCACCGCTGGTCTGCGTCGACGGTCCAGTCGATCCCATCGACGATGTTGCGGGAGTTCCGACGGACGACGACGTCGGCGAGTTCGAGCACCTGAGGCATGCTCCCAGCCTATCGACCGGCCGGGACCGTGCCGGGACGCTAGCGGCCGGTCGCGGCGACCTCGCGGTACAGCTCTGCCGTGGCATCCGCGATCGCTTCCCAGCTGAACGCGGATGCGGCGCGCTCGCGTCCTGCGCGGCCGTAGGCTTTCGCCTTCTCGGGATCGGAGACGACCTCGGTCAGTGTCGCGGCGAGGTCGGCGACGAAACGATCGGGGTCGACCGGCGTTCCGGTGCCGTCCTCGACCTGGTCGATCGGGACGAGACGGCCTGTGACGCCGTCGATGACGACCTCCGGGATGCCGCCGGTCGCCGTCCCGACCACCGCAGCGCCGCACGCCATGGCTTCGAGGTTGACGATCCCGAGGGGCTCGTAGACGGACGGGCAGACGAAGGTCGTCGCGGAGGTGAGGATCGCGCACAGGTCGGGACGCGGGAGGAACTCTTCGATCCAGACGACGCCTTCACGTGTCTGCTGGAGCTGCCGGACGAGGCCCTGCACCTCGGCCATGATCTCGGGAGTGTCGGGGGCACCGGCACAGAGGACGAGCTGGACCTCGGGCGGCAGGAGCTCGGCGGCGCGCAGGAAGTACGGCAGGCCCTTTTGACGAGTGATCCGGCCGACGAAGACGACCGACGGTCGCGACGGGTCGATCCCCCAGCGCGAGAGCAAATCGGGGTCTTCCCGCGGCTGCCAGGCGTCGACGTCGATGCCGTTGTAGATGACGCGCACCTTGGCGGGGTCGAGGGCGGGATAGCTGCGGAGGATGTCGCGCCGCATCCCGTCGCTGACGGCGACGACGGCAGCGGCGTTCTCGTAGGCCGTCCGCTCGACGTAGCTCGACACCGCGTAGCCGCCGCCGAGCTGCTCGGCCTTCCACGGCCGGAGCGGCTCGAGGGAGTGGGCCGTGACGACGTGAGGGATGCCGTGGAGCTTCGAAGCGAGGAAACCGGCGAAGTTCGCGTACCAGGTGTGGCTGTGCACGACGTCGGCCCCGGCGACGTCTCCCACGATCTCGAGGTCGGTGCCGAGGGTCTGCACGGCGGCGTTCGCCTCGGCGAGACCGGCGGGCACCGCGTACGAGGTGGTGTCGGCTTCGTCGCGTGCCTCACCGAAGGCTCGGACCTGGACTTCCATGCGTGAACGCAACGCCGACACGAGTTCGGTGACGTGGACTCCCGCTCCGCCGTAGATCTCCGGCGGGTACTCCTTCGTGACGATGTCGACGCGCATGGACCGAACTCTAGGCCACACGGAACACGCACCAAAGTCCTCGCCCCGTCAGCGCAAATCGCTTTAGTGTGAGCACATGCCAGCATCCCCGAAGGTCCTCGGTATCGTTCTCGCCGGTGGCGAGGGCAAGCGCCTCATGCCGCTCACCCAGGACCGCGCGAAACCGGCTGTCCCCTTTGGTGGGCAGTACCGTCTCGTCGACTTCGCGATCTCGAACCTCATCAACTCGGAGCTTCGCCAGATCGTCGTCCTGACGCAGTACAAGTCTCACAGCCTCGACCGTCACGTCTCCCAGACGTGGCGCATGTCCGCCCTCTTGGGCGCCTATGTCACGTCGGTGCCGGCGCAGCAGCGCCTGGGCAAGCGGTGGTTCTCCGGCTCGGCCGACGCGATCCTTCAGTCACTGAACCTCATCCACGATGAGAAGCCCGACATCGTCGCGGTCATCGGTGCGGATCACGTGTACCGCATGGACTTCCAGCAGATGATCGATGCGCACATCGCCTCCGGTGCGCGGGCCTCGGTGGCCGGCATCCGTCAGCCCATCGGGCTCGCCAACCAGTTCGGCGTCATCGACGTCGACCCCGCCGACGGCGTCACGATCCGCGATTTCCTCGAGAAGCCTCAGAACCCGACCGGCCTTCCCGACAACCCGGGCGAGGTCCTCGCGTCGATGGGCAACTACGTGTTCGACACCGACGCGCTCATCGAAGCCGTCGAAGCCGACGGCGAACTGCCCACGTCGAACCACGACATGGGTGGCGACATCATCCCCTACTTCGTCTCACGCGGTGAGGCGGCGGTCTACGACTTCAAGCGCAACGACGTGCCCGGGTCCACCGATCGCGACCGGGACTATTGGCGGGACGTGGGGACGATCGATTCGTTCTTCGACGCGCACATGGACCTGATCTCCGCGCTGCCGATCTTCAACCTCTACAACATGGACTGGCCGATCCGCTCGCAGTCGGTGAACTCTCCGCCCGCGAAGTTCGTCCGCGATGGCGTGGGCCGCATCGGCAATGCGATCGATTCGATCGTGTCGCTCGGCTGCGTCTTGTCGGGAACGCACCTCGAGCGCAGCGTCCTCGGCCCTTGGACGCTCTCGGGCGGCGGGTCGACGATCACGGATTCTGTCCTGTTCGATCACGTCAGTGTGGGGGCGGGTGCCCGCGTTCACCGCGCGATCCTCGACAAGAACGTCGTGCTCGAACCGGGCGCGACGGTCGGAGTGGATCGCGAGCTCGACCTGTCCCGTGGCTTCACCGTCACCGACAGCGGACTGACCGTCGTCGGCAAGAACATCCGCATTCCGTCCTGAGGGGCGCGTCGTCGTCCAGCCGATAGCGTTGACGCGTGCCTGACGCCCGATTCCTCGTCGTGTTCGACGCCGACTCCACGATCATCCGTAACGAAGTCATCGAGCTCATCGCCGATGAGGCCGGTCGAGGCGCGGAAGTCGCCGCGGCGACGGAGGCAGCGATGCGCGGCGAGGTCGACTTCGCGGCGAGTCTGCGCTCGCGCGTGGGCGAGCTGGCAGGCGTACCCGTCGCGTCGTTCGACCGTGTGCTGTCTCGCATCGAACCGACACCCGGAGTCGACGCGCTGATCGCCGCGATCCACGACGGCGGCGGTGTCGCCGCCGTCGTGTCGGGTGGGTTCCACGAGATCCTCGACACCGTGGCGCCGGGTCTCGGGGTCGACGTGTGGCGCGCGAACCGGCTCGCGGTGGCCGACGGCATCCTCACCGGCGCCGTCGACGGGCCGATCGTCGACGCGGCTGCCAAAGCCTCGGCCCTGCGGGAATGGGCGGCTGCCTACGGTGTCGCGGCGTCCGCGACGATCGCGGTCGGCGACGGCGCGAACGATCTGCTGATGATGGATGCCGCGGGCCTCGGCGTCGCGTTCAATGCCAAGCCCGCCGTGCGCGGGCGCGCCGACCTCGTCGTCGGCCCGGTCGATCTGGCCGAAGTGATCGCGCTCCTCCCCTGACCTGAGCGATGTCGGGAGGGCGGCGTAGCCTCCCGACATGAACATCATCCTGATCCCCGGCCTGTGGTTGACGGCCTCTTCCTGGGACGACGTCGTCCCCGCCCTTCGCGACGCCGGTCACACGCCTCACCCGCTGACCCTGCCCGGCGTGGGCGAGGCGGCATCCGACGCGGGCCTGAGCGATTGGATCGATGCCGTCGTCGCCGAGATCGACCGCATCGGCGGCCCCGTCGTAATCGTCGGACACAGCGGCGGCGGAAACGTCGCCTGGGCCGCTGCGGAGCAGCGCGCAGACGTCGTCCGCCGCGTCATCTTCGTCGACACGACGCCGCCGCCCCCCGGTGCGTCGATCTCGGAGTTCCCCGTCGACGACGGCGTCGTGCCGTTCCCGGGGTGGGACTTCTTCGACGCGGAGGACACCGCAGACCTCGACGACGCGACGCGCGCACGCACGGCGCCTCTCGCGGCATCCGTGCCCGAGCGTGTGCCGACCGACCCGCTTCCCATGGAGGGAACGGCGCGGCACCGCATCCCTGTCACGATGCTCATGGGATCGATGGACGAGCCGACGTTCCGCGAGGTCGTGACGGCGTGGGGTGATTTCGCGGCGGAGTTCGAGGCGATCGACGACGCTGAGGTGGTTCGGCTCGGCACCGGTCACTGGCCCCAGTTCTCCGCGCCGGACGAGCTCGCCAGGCGGATCATCGAGGCGGTGCGCTGACCGGGCTCAGTGCCCCATGCCGAGGCCACCGTCGACCGGGATGACGGCGCCGGAGATGTAGGCGGCGTCATCGGACGCGAGCCACACGACCGCGGCAGCGACCTCCTCAGCGGCGCCGAACCGGGCGGCCGGAATGCTCTTCTTGTAATCGGCCTGGGTCTCATCGGGGAGAGCGGCCGTCATGTCCGTCTCGATGAACCCCGGGGCGACGACGTTCGCCGTGATGTTTCGGGAACCGAGCTCGCGCGTCAGCGAGCGCGCGAACCCGACGAGAGCACTCTTGGACGACGAGTAGTTGATCTGTCCGGCCGAGCCGTACAGGCCGACGACTGAGGAGATGAGGATCACACGTCCCCACTTGGCGCGCAGCATCCCCTTCGCCGCACGCTTGACAACGCGGAATGCGCCCCCGAGGTTGGTCGAGACAACCGAGTCGAAATCGTCTTCCGTCATCCGCAGCAGGAGCGTGTCCTTCGTGATGCCAGCGTTCGCGACGACGACCTCCACGGGGCCGAGCTGCTGCTCGACCTCGGTGTAGGCGGCATCCAGCGAGGCGGCGTCAGTGACATCTGCGCGAACGGTCAGCGTCCCCTCGGGGCCTTCGCCGGAGCGGGCCGTGACGGCGACCGCGTAGCCTTCCGCGACGAATCGCTCGGCGATCGCGCGGCCGATGCCGCGGTTGCCTCCAGTGACCAGGACGACGCGCTCGCGGGACATTCTTCTCCTTGCTCCGAGCCGGGTGAACCGCACCAGCCTAGCGGCGCAGGCGACCGGTAGGCTGGGGTCCAACTCGCCTGAAGGAGACGGACGTGACCGACGCCACGAACACCCCGCCGCAGCCCTCGAACGTGCCGCCGGCGCCGCCCGCGCCTGACTCGTCCGCCTCGGTCGCTCCGCCGTACGCTCCTTCCGCTTACGGCCAGCCCCCCGCCGCCCCGGTCTACGGGCAGCAGTCCCCCGGCGCCCCGGTCTACGGGCAGCAGTACTCTCAGCCCGGTTACCCGCAGCCCGGCTACGGGCAGCCCGCGTATGGACAGCCCGGCTACGGGTACGCCGTTGCGCCGGCCCGGCCGACCAACGTGCTGGCGATCGTGTCCCTCATCGCCTCCATCGCGGGGCTGACGATCCTCCCGTTCGTGGCCTCGATCGTGGGCATCATCACCGGCCACATGGCCCTCAAGCAGCTGAAGACCTCCGGGGAGAACGGCCGTGGTCTCGCTCTCGGCGGAACCATCGTCGGCTGGGTCGGCGGAGGCATCCTGCTGCTTATCATCGCCTTCTGGCTGATCTTCATCGTGGCGTTCGCCGCGTCCGCGCCGGCCTTCACCCAGGTTTCCTGAGGAGCCTTCTCACGTCTCGCCACACCAAGCACGACCGGACGCAGTCCGCGACCTCACTCGCCACCGCACCCGAGGTCGATGCGCGTTCCCGAAGCCGCCGCTACATCATCATGATGACGGTCCGCGTCGCCTGCTTCATCCTGATGGTCACGGTGACGCCCTACGGCTGGCAGACCTGGATCTTCGCGGCCGGCGCTGCCGTTCTGCCCTACCTCGCGGTCGTCGTCGCCAACACCGGCAACCAAGAAGAGGTGATCGTCGCGGAACGCCCGTCGCGCGAAATCGAGGCGCCGCCCTCCCAGCCCGCTGCCCCGCCGGCCACCGACGATGGAATCATCCGGATCCAGGAGAACCCCCCGCGGGAGGATCGATGACCGTCGCGCAGTGCTCCCGAGCGGGATGCCGCAGGGATGCCGAATGGCAGGTCGTGTGGCGGAACCCCCGCATCCACTCCGCCGATCGGCGCAAGGTGTGGGTGGCCTGCCCCGAGCACGTCGACTTCCTCCGCGACTACCTCGCCTCCCGGAACTTCCCGGTTGAGGTTGCGGTGCTGGACTCCGCGTCCGCCTCATGAACAAGGAGACGGCGCTCCGTTGGAGCGGGTACGTCGCGATGGCCATCGTGTTCGCCATCGCCTGCGCAATGCTGTCGAACTGGCAGTTCTCCCGCAACGCGGAGCGCGACGCCGAGCTCACCCTGGTGAAGAACAACTACTCCCGCGAAGCGGTGCCGTTGGCCGAGCTGATTCCCGAAGGCGGCGCGTTCTCACCCGCGGACGAGTGGCGGCCGGTCGAGCTGACGGGCGAGTACCTCACCGACAAGACGCTTCTCGTCCGCAACCGTCCTCACGGCGGCACGAGCGCCTTCGAGGTCCTGGTCCCGCTCCGGACCGACGACGGCCGCGTCGTGCTCGTCGACCGGGGCTGGCTCCGCCCGGGCGACGACCAGCCCGAACCCGACTCGATTCCGGCACCTCCCTCGGGTGGGGTGACCGTGACGGGACGACTTCAAGCAGGCGAACCTGCCGCCCGAGACGGACGTGTCGCCGCCGACGGGCAGGTGCCCACCATCGACCTGGGGCTCATCGGCCAGGAAACGGGCCAGTCCGGTCTGATGGTCGATTCGGCCTACGTGCTCATGACCGACGAGACACCACGACCGGCGGAGCGACCCAACGCCCTCGAGGACCCGTCTGCAGACCCGGGGCCGTACCTGTCCTACGCGATCCAGTGGATCCTGTTCGCCGTCATGGGGTTCGCTTTCATCTGGTACATGATCCGCACAGAGATCCGACACCGCCGAGAGGACGAGGAGAGCGGCACGCGTCAGCGGTCGCGCCGGACCCCGAGTCGACGTCGCGACAGTGACATGGATGCCGAGGACGAGCTCCTCGACGCCCGCTGATCTCGCGCAGCCCGACCACCGGGCCGGCTCCCGTGATCAGGCCAGCGTGATGAGGTCGATGTAGTCGCGGCCCCAGATGTCCTCGACCCCGTCCGGGAGGATGAGCACGCGCTCCGGGTTCAGCGCCTCGACGGCGCCCTCGTCGTGGGAGACGAGGACGACAGCGCCCTCGTAGTGCGCGAGCGCACCGAGGATCTCCTCGCGGGATGCCGGGTCCAAGTTGTTCGTGGGCTCGTCGAGCAGCAGCATGTTCGCCGATGACACGACGAGCGTTGCGAGTGACAGTCGCGTCTTCTCGCCACCGGAGAGGACCCCGGCCGGCTTCAGGACGTCGTCACCCGTGAAGAGGAACGATCCCAGGACCTTGCGTGCTTCTGTGGCGGTGATGTCCGGTGCCGCCGACATCATGTTGTCGAGGACGGAGCGGCCGACGTCGAGGTTCTCGTGCTCCTGGGCGTAGTAACCGATCTTCAAGCCGTGACCCGGGTCGATGACGCCCGTGTCGGCTTTGTCGACTCCGGCGAGGATGCGCAGGAGCGTCGTCTTGCCGGCACCGTTGAGGCCGAGCACCACGACCCGCGAACCACGGTCGATGGCCAGATCGACGCCCGCGAAGATCTCCAGCGATCCGTACGACTTGGACAGGTTCTTGGCCATGAGAGGCGTCTTGCCGCATGGCGCAGGCTTCGGGAACCGCAGCTTGGCGACGCGATCGTCCTGACGGACGTCGTCGAGTCCCGCGAGGAGCTTCTCGGCCCGGGCGACCATCTGGTGCGCCGCGGCAGCCTTGCTGGCCTTCGCGCCGAACCGTGCCGCCTGCTGCTGGAGAGCAGTCGCCTTCTTCTCGGCGTTCGCTCGTTCCTTGCGACGCCGTTCCTCGTCCGCGGCACGCTGACGCAGGTAGTTCTTCCAGTTCATGTTGTAGATGTCGATGACCTGACGCATCGCGTCGAGGTAGAAGACGCGGTTCACGGTCTCGCCGACGAGCTCGATGTCGTGGCTGATCACGATCAGCCCGCCCTTGTACCCCTTCAAGAACTCGCGCAGCCACACGACGCTGTCGGCATCGAGGTGGTTGGTCGGTTCATCGAGGATCATCGTCTGGGCATCGGAGAAGAGGATGCGGGCGAGCTCAATACGACGGCGCTGACCGCCCGACAGCGTCTTCAGCGGCTGATCGAGGATGCGGTCCGGCAGCGACAGGTTGTGCGCGATCGACGCGGCCTCCGCCTCGGCGGCGTAGCCACCGAGAGCTTCGAAGCGCTCGGTGAGGGAGCCGTACTTCCGCATGGCACGATCGGCTTCAGCGGCATCCGTCGAGGCCATCTGCTCCGCGGTCTCGCGCATCCCGATGACCAGGGAGCCGAGGCCGCGGGCATCGAGGATGCGGGTTCGCGCGAGCATTTCAGGGTCACCCGTCCGCGGGTCCTGCGGCAGGTAGCCGAGCTCTCCGGTGCGGTCGACGCGGCCGTCGGCGGCCATCAGATCACCGGCGAGGACCTTCGTCAGGGTGGTCTTGCCTGCCCCATTGCGTCCGACCAGACCGATCTTGTCGCCCGGGGAGACGCGGAACGACACGTCCGCCATGAGCGTGCGTGCACCGACGCGGATCTCAAGATCGTGCACGGCGAGCACAGCAGACGTCCGTTCTTCGAGGGAGGGCGGCCGAGTGGCCAAACCCCCAGTATACGGCGGCCGCATGCACGGCCCGGCCGCACCTGTTCGCGCCCGTTCCTATGCCTCGACTATGAGATCGCCGCGATGTGGCGTCGATGGTCGGGTTCAGAGGCCCGCGGGAACCAGACTGGGTGCGAAGGAGCACCATGAACGTTCTGCTGGGAGTCGGAATCACCGACGGACCCGTCGTCATCGTCACCTATCTCCTCGCAGGTGCCGCGTTCGTCCTGCTCCTCGTCCGGCGTCCCTCGCGACGCTGGCGACGGATGTCCTGGGCGGCGGTGTCCGCGGTGTCGGCGGTGGGCGGAGGGGTGATCGGCCTCGGACTGACCTGGCTCCTGTCCGATCGGCTCGACCTGTTCGACGCCGACCTGACGCCCGTCGTCCGCGGCTGGATCATCGCGGGCTTCGTCGGCGTCGGCCTCGCCGTGGCGTCGATCATCCGTTCCACCTGGCGACGGGCCATCGGCAGCGTCCTGGCGGCGGCTCTCTTCGTCGGAACCGCCGCGATGGGAGTGAACGTCGACTTCGGCCAGTACCCGACGATTGGAAGCGCCCTGGGCATCAGCTCCGTGAAAGAGGGGCTCCCATCGACGGCCCGGGCAGGAGCGGACGCCCCGACGATCGACTCGTGGCGACCCCCCGCGGACATGCCGTCGCGCGGCGCGCTGGGCTCGGTCGACATCCCGGGGACGGTGTCGGGATTTCGGGCTCGACCCGCCGTGGTCTACCTGCCGCCCGCAGCGCTCACCCGGAACCCTCCTCGCCTTCCCGTCCTCATCATGATGTCGGGTCAGCCGGGCCGCCCGGAGAACCCCCTCGTGGTCGATCGTCTCGGCGCACACCTCGATGCCTACGCGGCGGAGCACCGCGGTCTCGCCCCGATCGTCGTCTCACCCGACCAGCTGGGATCGCCCGATATCAATCCGATGTGCATCGACTCCGCTCGCGCGGGCAACTCCGCCACGTACCTGACGGTCGACGTCCCGCACTGGATACGGACGCACCTCAACGCCACGCTGTCACCCGGCTCGTGGGGTGTCGGCGGGCTCTCCCAGGGCGGAACGTGCGCGAGTCAGCTGGGGGCGGAACATCCCGAACTGTTCGATGCCATCCTCGACGCGTCCGGTCAGTTGCACCCCTCGCTGGGCTCCGATGAGAAGACCATCGCGGAGGGTTTCGGTGGCGACGCGGCAGCCTTCGCCGCTGCCGCGCCCGCTGCGATCATGACCGCCCACGCACCCTACAAGGACACGATCGCGGTCTTGGGCGTCGGAGCGCTGGATGTCCGCTTCAAGCCAGGCATCGAGACACTCGCGTCGGACGCCCGCGCGGCCGGCATGACCACCCATTACATCGAGGTGCCGAACACCGCCCACGACTCCCATGCGTGGAGGCAGATCTTCGCTCGGGGCCTCACTCTCATCGCCGATCACTGGGGACTGGACCGATGACATCGCCCGCGACCACCGCCGCGCCGACTGCCGGGCGGTACCGCGCGACCTGGGATGCCGCGACACGGATCGCTCGCACGGTCCCGGTCACGTGGGCCATCGCCGCCGTCGTCGCCCTCGCGAGCGTCTACCGCTTCACGCGCCCGGACGGGGAGTTCCGCCGCACTCTCGATGCGATCGCATCGACCGGGTTCGACACCGTTCTCCTGGGCCACGACTGGCTGTCGGTGTTCACCGCGGTCTTCTTCGTCCCGAAGCCGGGCGGCCTCCTCCCCACCCTGCTTGCCGTGATTCTGGGCCTCGGCTGGAGCGAACGGCGCATGGGCCACCTCCGCACTCTCGCGGTGTTCGCCGCCGTCACCGTGATCGGGGTCACGCTGGGGCTGTCGGCGCAGGCGCTCGGTCTCGTCTCGAACCTCTACGGTGCACAGGCGACACGCGGTCACCACGTCTTCGACCCGACGATCGCCGTCGCCGGCACCATCATGGCGGCGAGCGCGTTCGCGCGTCCGCTTCTGCGTCGACGGGTACGGATCATCGGATTCGCCGTCCTGGCGGTGCTGGTCCTGTACGCGGGTGCGCCGGCGGACCAGTACCGCCTGGGGGCGGGTATCGCCGGCGTGTTCGCCGGCGTCCTGCTCGCGCATCGCCGCCCCGGCATCACCCGCCCGCGCGCGAGTCGACGCGAGGCGCGCACACTGCTGTCGGCGGTCATCGCGGTGACCGCACTCGGCCCTGTCGTCTCGATCCTCGCGCCTCACAGCACCGGGGTCCTCAACCCCCTGGGCTCGCTCTTCCGCGACCCGTTGCACGATCCTGCCTTCGTCGCGGCCAGGTGCGAGACCGGTGAGTTCACAAGGCAGTGCCTGGATGCCGTGGCCCTGACCCGACTCGACGGGCCGGGTGCTGTCCTCGTCACCGTGCTGCCTCTCGTCGCGATGCTCCTCGCCGCACGCGGCATCTACCGCGGCCGCCGCGTCGGTCTCTATCTGGCCATCGCCCTCAACGTCCTGTTCGCGGTGCTTGCCGCCGTCTATTACGGCTTCCTCCCCCTCCTGGCCTCGGCCCAGTACACGCGGTTCCAGTCGGCCGCCGCGGAGGAGTTCGGAGCATTCGACCTCGTTGCGACCCTGGTACCTGCGGGACTCGCGATCGTTTTGGTCCTTGCGCGCCCGCTCTTCCCGGCCTCGAGTGCCGGCCGCGTGGCTCTGCGCTTCGTCGGGCTGGGACTCCTGACGTTCGTGGGTACGGCCGGCGCGTTCCTCGCCGTGGCGTGGGCGGCTCGAGATCAGTTCGCACCCACGGCATCATTCGCGGCGCTCATCCTTGACCTGCCTGAGCACTTCATCCCCGTGGGTTTCCTGGCTTTCGAGCCGGTGGACATGGTGGCTACGGGCCCGGTCGCGATCGCGGCCTCACAAGGGGTCGGACCGCTGTTCTGGGTCATCCTGATCGTCATCGCCTATCGGGGCATGCAGAACAGCTCGCCTATCGACACCGCACACGGTTCGGCGCGCACCCGCGTCCTGAGACTGCTGAAGGCAGGCTCGGTGAGCACGCTCTCGTGGATGGCGACGTGGGATGGGAACGACTACTGGTTCGCGCCGGACGGGGGCGCCGTGGCCTACCGGGTGATCAACAATGTCGCGATCACCACCGGCGACCCGATCGTGGCAGCCGGGGGCGAGGCCGCCGTCGCCGAAGCGTTCGCCCATTACTGCGCTCACCACGGGTGGACGGTCGCCTTCTACTCCGTCACCGAGGACCTGCGCGGCGAGCTGGTCGCTCGCGGATACGGATCCATCGCCGTCGCGGAGGAGACTGTCATCTGTCCCACCGGGTGGTCGCTGCAGGGCGGGAAGATGAAGGACATCCGGACGGCGATCAATCGTGCCGAGAAAGAAGGGCTGTCGGCATCCTGGATGCGATTCCGCGACCTCCCCGCTCGTCACGCCGCGCAGGTGCGCGAGATCTCCGAGCTCTGGGTCGCCGAACGCGACCTCCCCGAGATGGGGTTCACCCTCGGTGGGTTCGATGAACTGCTCGACAGCGACGTCATGCTCATGATCGCGGTCGACAGTGACGACCGGGTCCACGCCGTGACGAGTTGGCTTCCCACCTTCCACGACGGTCGAGTCAGAGGCTGGACCCTCGACTTCATGCGGCGGGCACCCGACAGCATGAACGGGGTCATGGAGTTCCTGATCGCGCGGACGATCCTGCAGGCCGGTGAGGAAAGTCTCGACTTCGTCAGCCTGTCAGGGGCTCCCCTCGCGGTCGACGTGGATCCGGACGGCCAGTCGGCCTCGCTGCGCGCCATCTTGGCGGTTCTCAGCCGATCGCTGGAACCGGTCTACGGGTTCCGTTCGCTCCTGCGGTTCAAGACGAAGTTCCGGCCGGAATTCCGCCGACTGCACCTGGTATACGCCGACCCGCTCGCCCTTCCCGCGATCGGGCTGGCACTGGCTCGCGCCTACCTGCCCACTCTCACGGCTCGGCAAACGATGCGAGCGTTCGGCCGGCGGACGACGCCCAAGGTTGCCTCTCACAGGTGACCTCTGGTTTCCGGAGCCGCTGCACTCGGGGTAAGGTTAGGCGACCCTAATCACTTTCCTCAGGAGACCTCCGTGCCTCGCATCCGCACTGCACTCGCCCTCGCCGCAGCATCCGTCCTCGTCCTGACCGGCTGCGCGACCAACGCCGCTCCGGCCGCGGGTGGTGGCTCATCGACTGCAGGTGCCGCCGGTGCATTCCCCGTCACCATCGAGAACGCGTTCGGCGAGACCACCATCGCGAAGAAGCCCGAGCGCGTCGCCACGGTGGCGTGGGGCAACCAGGAGGCCGCCCTGGTCCTGGGCGTCGTGCCGGTGGGCATGCCCAAGGTGACGTGGGGCGATGACGACGGAGACGGTGTCCTTCCCTGGGTCGAGGACAAGCTCAAGGAGCTCGGCGCCAAGACGCCCACCCTGTTCGACGAGGCTCAGGGCATCGACTTCGAGGGAGTCGCCGACTCCCGGCCCGACGTCATCCTCGCCGCCTACTCGGGACTGACCCGCGAGGACTACGACAAGCTGAGCAAGATCGCGCCCGTGGTCGCCTACCCGAAGGTCGCGTGGGGCACGACGTGGCAGGACATGACGATCACCAACGGCACCGCGCTCGGCCTGAAGACCCAGGCGGAAGACCTCGTGTCGACGCTGACGAAGACCCTCGATGACGAGGTCGCGAAGTACCCCGAGATCGCGGGAAAGAAGGCGATGTTCAGCTCCTTCGACCCGAGCAACCTCAGCCAGATCGGCTTCTACACGCTGGAAGACCCCCGCGCGAAGTTCTTGAAGGATCTCGGCACTGTTCCCCCCACCACCGTCGAGGAGCAGTCGAAGAGCTCGAAGGAGTTCTGGATCGTCAACAGCACCGAGGACATCGAGCGGTTCAGCGACCTCCAGGTGCTGGTGACGTACGGCGATGACTCCACGCTCGCCGCCATGCAGGCGGACCCGCTCCTGTCCCGCATCCCCGCGGTGAAGAACGGTGCCGTCGTGGTCCTGCCGTCGGTGAACGATTCGCTCGCGGCGGCAGCCAACCCGAGCCCGCTCTCGATCACCGATCCCCACACCTCCGAGTTCATCAAGATGCTCGCGGAGGCGGCGAAGAAGGCCTCCTGAGCCCTTCCGGTCCCATCGACGTGCCCACCACCCTCACTCCCACCGCCGCCGCGGTCCCGTCTCTTCGACGGCGACCGCGGCGTCGGCGTGTGATCTGGCTGCTTGTGCTCGTTGCCTTCGTGGCGGTGGCTGCAGTTCTGTCCGTGACGCTGGGGGCGAGGTCGGTGAGCATCAACGACATCTGGGCGGGGCTGTCCGGAAACGTCGACACAGCATCCGCGGCCGCCGTCGCGAAGCGCGTGCCTCGGACCTTCCTGGCCCTGCTCATCGGAGCGGCCCTGGCCATCGCGGGAACGGTCATGCAGGGCGTGACGCGGAATCCCCTCGCGGACCCGCAGATCCTCGGGATCAACGGGGGCGCCTCCCTCGCCGTCGTCGTCGGGCTTGCCTTCTTCGGCATCACGGATGCCTTCGGTTACATCTGGCTCGCCATGCTCGGCGCCGCCGTCGCCGCGGTGTTCGTCTACACCGTGGGATCTCTCGGACGGGGCGGCGCCAGCCCGTTGAAGCTCGCACTGGCAGGCGCCGCGACCGCGGTCGCCTTCACTTCGCTGATCAGCGCCATCCTGCTCCCTCGCATCGACGTCATGAGCGTCTTCCGGTTCTGGCAGATCGGCGGAGTCGGCGGGGCATCCCCCGACAAGATCCTTCTCGTCATCCCGTTCCTCCTCGTCGGCGCCGTGATCTGCTTCGCGTCCGCCGGGGGTCTGAACTCTCTGGCCCTCGGCGACGACCTCGCCGCGGGCCTCGGCGAGCGTGTGCAGACGGCACGGCTGCTGGCCGCGGTCGGAGCCGTCATCCTCTGCGGAGCGGCGACCGCCGTCGCGGGGCCCATCGGGTTCGTCGGCCTCATCGTCCCGCACGTCTGCCGGCTTCTCGTCGGACCCGATCATCGGTGGCTCCTGCCCGTCTCCGCCCTCGTCGGTGGCGGCCTCCTCACCATCGCGGACGTCGTTGGCCGCGTGATCGCGCCGCCGCAGGAAGTCGAGGTCGGTGTCGTCACCGCGCTCATCGGGGCCCCGTTCTTCATCGCCATCGTGCGTCGACAGAAGATGCGTGCACTGTGACCGCGGCATCCGTTCAGCCGTCGACACTCGACCTCGTCACGCGCGGCCGAGCCCGCAGGGCGCGGCGACGCGTGGTCGTCACGAGCATCCTCGTGATCGCGGTCGCGGCCACCTACCTCGTGTCGCTGATGGTGGGACAGACCTTCTACTCCCTCGCCGAGGTCTGGGGCGTCATCACCGGTCAGCTCGTCCCCGGCGCCTCGTTCACTGTCGGTGAGCTCCGACTCCCCCGCTCGACGGTCGGCCTGCTCGCAGGCGCCTGCTTCGGCATCGGGGGTGCGGTGTTCCAGACCATGCTCCGCAATCCGCTCGCCAGCCCCGACATCATCGGGATCAACGCGGGCGCCAGCGCCGCCGCCGTCGTCGGCATCGTCTTCCTCTCGCTCGATCAGACCCCGGTGGCGATCATCGCCACCGTCGGCGCGCTGGTCACCGCCTTGTCCATCTACCTCCTGGCGTTCAAGGACGGCGGGGCGGGCGCACGGTTCATCCTCATCGGAATCGGCGTCGCCGCGATCTTCAACAGCGTCGTGGCATACGTCCTGTCGCGAGCCGCGGAGTGGGATCTCCAGGCAGCGATGCGCTGGATCACGGGCAACCTCAACGGCGCGTCCTGGAACGAGGCCGTCCCCCTCGCCGTCGTCGTGGTGATCGGAGTCCCCGTCATCCTCTGGCTCGCGCGCGACCTCGAGCTGATGCGACTTGGCGACGACACCGCCGCGGCGCTCGGCGTGCCCGTCGAGCGCCGGCGCGTCATGCTCATCGTCGCCGCCGTGACCCTGCTGGCGTTCGCGACCGCCGCGGCCGGACCCATCTCGTTCGTGGCGTTCCTGGCGGGCCCCATCGCGGCACGGATGCTGGGACCCGTCGGTTCCCCTGTCCTCGTCGCCGGCTTGTTCGGTGCCCTCCTGGTGCTCGTCGCCGACTTCGTCGGGCAGTACCTCCTCGGACTCCGCCTGCCTGTGGGCGTCGTCACGGGTGTGCTCGGCGCGCCGTACCTCATCTTCCTTCTCATCCGCAGCAGCCGCTCGGGAGGCACCCTATGACCGCCCACCGCACCCTCACCGCGGAGGGGATCTCGCTCGCGTACGGCGATCGGATCATCGTCGACACACTGGATCTCACCGTTCCCGCCGGCAAGGTCACGGCGATCGTCGGCGCGAACGCCTGCGGCAAGTCGACGCTCCTCAAGGCGATGGCGCGCCTGCTCTCCCCGAAAGCGGGACAGGTCCTCCTCGACGGCAAGAACATCCATCGGATGCCGACGAAGCAGGTCGCGCGCGATCTCGGCCTGCTGCCGCAATCGCCCATCGCACCCGAGGGCATCGCGGTGTCCGACCTGGTGAGCCGTGGCCGGACCCCGCACCACGGCCCGCTCGCGCGGTGGACCCCCGCCGATGATGCCGCTGTCGCCGAGGCCCTCGAAGCGACCGACATCGTGGCGATCGCCGATCGGCCCGTCGACGAGCTCTCCGGCGGCCAGCGCCAGCGTGTCTGGATCGCGATGGCGCTCGCCCAGCAGACGGACGTCCTGCTCCTCGACGAGCCGACCACGTTCCTCGACGTCAGCCATCAGATCGACGTCCTCGATCTGCTGACCGACCTGAACCACACCCGCGGCACCACCATCGTCATGGTGCTGCATGACCTCAACCTGGCCGCCCGCTATGCCGATCACCTGGTCGCGATGTCAGCGGGTCGCATCTTCGCCTCGGGAGAGCCCGAGCACGTACTCACCGCCGAGACGGTCCGGGAGGTGTTCGGCCTCGACAGCCGTGTCATCCCCGATCCGCTCACGGGTCGACCGCTGGTTCTTCCCATCGGTCGCCACCACGTCCCCGCGCCGCTCGACGGCGCTGCCCGCTGATCCACGGAGTGACCGATGACCCAGAGCACCATGGCCTTCTTCCGCGCACCGGTGGCGTCCGTCGCCGACGTGACCCCGAGCTTCCGTCGATTCACCTTCAAAGACACGGCACTGTCGGTCTACGGTGACCCCGGCTTCGATCAGCGGGTGAAGGTCCTCTTCCCCACACCCACCGCCCCCATCGAGTCGATGCCGACCGGCGAAGACTGGTACGACCAATGGCGTGCCCTCCCCGACGACGCCCGTCCCGTCATGCGGACCTACACGACCCGAGCGGTGCGTAATGCCGACCACGAGGTCGACATCGACATGGTCGCCCACGATGTGATGGGCCCCGCCTCGGCGTGGATCGCCGATGCGAAGGCAGGCGACGAAGTCCTGATCCTCGCACCGACGACAGCCCACACCGGCGTCAACTACGGCATCGACTTCGTGCCCCCGGCGAAAACCGAGAACATCCTCCTCGCCGGAGACGAGACGGCCGCGCCCGCGATCGCGCGCATCCTGGAGCAGCTGCCCGCCGACGCCCGCGGTGTCGTGGTCCTCGAGGTCCCGCATCCCGACGACATCGCCTACCTCCCCGCGCATCCCGGCTTCGAGCTCATCACGGCAGCGCGGGAAGGCGAGCACTGCCGCCACGATCACCTCATCGCCGCGGTCACCGAGGTCGCCTCTCGGCTCGCTCCCCGCGGGATCGGAGCCGAAGTCGAGGAGATCGACGTAGACCACGACATCCTGTGGGAGGTCCCGCGCACGGCGAAGGGTGGTGCGGCTCTCAAGAGCGCTCCCCTATACGCGTGGCTCGCCGGTGAGGCATCCGCTATCAAGGCACTGCGACGCCACCTGGTGAGCGAGGTCGGCGTCGATCGCCGCGCCGTCGCGTTCATGGGGTACTGGCGGCTGGGCCGCTCGGAGAACTGAAAAAGCGGTGCGACATCGTCGCACCGCTTTCCGCAGTCAGATCAGATCGAGAACCCGAGCGCGCGCATCATGTCGCGGCCGTCGTCGGTGATCTTCTCGGGACCCCACGGCGGCATCCAGACCCAGTTGATCCGGAAACGATCCACGACGCCGTCGAGCGCCTGACCGGTCTGTTCTTCGAGGACGTCCGTCAGCGGACAGCCGGCGGAGGTCAGCGTCATGTGGATGACGAGTGCGTCGTTCTCGTCATCCCATCCCAGGTCGTAGATCAGCCCGAGGTCGACGATGTTGACCCCCAGCTCGGGGTCCATGACATCCTTCAGGGCCTCGGTGACCTCGTCGTACTTCTCGGGTGCGAGCGTGTCGGTCATGCGAAGATCCTAGGCCTGCTCGCCGCCGACCGGGGCGAGGAAACGGTCGTAACCCTCATCCTCCAGTCGTGCTGCGAGCTCGGGGCCGCCCTCTTCTGCGACCCGGCCGTTCACGAGCACGTGAACGAAGTCGGGCTGGATGTAACGGAGGATGCGGGTGTAGTGCGTGATGAGCAGAACGCCCATGTCGCTCTGCTCCTTCGCCCGGTTGACACCCTCGGAGACGATCTTCAAAGCGTCGACGTCGAGACCGGAGTCGGTCTCGTCGAGGATGGCGATCTTGGGCTGGAGCAGCTCCAGCTGCAGGATCTCGTGGCGCTTCTTCTCGCCGCCGGAGAAGCCCTCGTTGACGTTGCGGGCCGCGAACTTCGGATCCATGCGCAGGTTCTGCATGGCGCCCTTCACGTCTTTGGTCCACGAGCGGATCGAAGGCGCAACGCCGTCGATCGCCGTCTTCGCGGTGCGGAGGAAATTGGTGACCGTCACCCCGGGGATCTCGACCGGGTACTGCATCGCCAGGAACAGACCAGCGCGCGCACGCTCGTCGACGGACATGGCGAGCACGTCCACGCCGTCGAGGGTGATCGTGCCGCCCGTGACGGTGTACTTGGGGTGACCGGCGATCGTGTAGGCGAGCGTCGACTTACCCGAGCCGTTGGGGCCCATGATGGCATGCGTCTCACCGGTGCGGACGGTGAGCGTGACACCGTTGAGGATGGGGGTCTCGCCGTTTTCCGTCTCGACCGTCACGTGGAGGTCGCGGATCTCGAGGACAGGCATGTCAGCTTCTTTCTTCAGTTCACGGCTTTGGTCACGGCGGGGTCGATGAGGACGTCGTCCCCCTCGATCGTGACCTCATAGACGGGCACCGGCTCGTAGGCCGGCAGATTCAGGGGGCGGCCGGTGCGCAGCGAGAAGGCGGACCCGTGGGCCCAGCACTCCAGCGACTCGCCTTCGACGAACCCGTCGGCGAGAGAGATGTCACCGTGCGTGCAGGTGTCGCCGATCGCGTGCACCTCGCCCTGGGCATCGAGAACGACAGCCATCGGCACACCATTCACCTCGACGCGAACTGCCTCGTCCTGGGTCAGCTCGCTGAGGGTGAGGACCTTCTGCGCACTCATGCCGGGACACCGCCCGTGAGTTCGGCCTCGATCGCGTCGATGAACTCCTCTTCGAGCGAGGGGATGCCGATCTTCTGGACGATCTCGGCGAGGAAGCCGAGGACGACCAGGCGTCGCGCCTGCTCCTCGTCGATTCCGCGCGCCTGCAGGTAGAAGAGCTGCTCGTCGTCGAAGCGTCCGGTGGCGCTGGCGTGGCCCGCGCCGACGATGTCACCGGTCTCGATCTCGAGGTTCGGGATCGAATCGGCACGCGCCCCGTCGGTGAGGACGAGGTTGCGGTTCGCTTCGTAGGAGTCGGTGCCGACGGCATCCGGTCCGATCAGCACGTCGCCGATCCAGACCGTCCGTGCCGACGCGCCCTGCAGCGCGCTCTTGTACAGGACATCGCCGTTGGTGTGATCGCCCTTGTGGTGCAGGTACACCTGGCTCTCGAGGTGCTGGCCTGCGTCGGCGAACGAGAGGCCGTAAAGGCGGCCCCGCGCTCCGGACCCGGCGAGTTCTACCGACGGGTTGACCCGCACGAGGCCGCCGCCGAGGCTGACGACGATGTGGGTGAGGGTCGCGTCGCGGTCGACGCGCGCCTGGTGCGCCGCAAGGTGCACGGCGTCGTCGTCCCACCGCTGCACGGACACGACGGTCAGCGACGCACCGTCCCGCACGATGATCTCGACGTTCTGGGCCTGTGCGGCAGATCCCTCGTGACGCAGGACGACCGTGCCGCGCGAGTTGGCCTGGGCCTCGATGACGACGTGCGCGTGTGCGACGCCGCCTCGACCGGTGAGGGTGACCATCACGGGCTCGTCGATCTCCGTGTCGGCGGGGATGCGGATGAGCGGAGCCTCGGGCTCCTGCGTCCATGCGATCGCGCTCACGACGTCCTCAGGTCGGAACACCTCGCCGCGGGGTCCCTCGTCTTTCTGCAGACGTCGGTGCTCCACGGCATCCGGGCCGATCACCTCGACGCCGATCACGTCGTGCGGCGCCGGCTCGTTGGCCAGCAGCGAAGCGACGCGGTCGAGGGGCGTGTGCTTCCAGTTGACCTCGCGGCCGGTGGGCATTCCGAAGTCGTCCGGGTCGAACGACCACGGGCGCGCCGATCGGGTCTGCACCGGGACCGCGGCCGTGCCGGTCAGTGTCGCCGCAGGGTCGATGTGGCCCTTCGCATCGGATGCGGGGGCCTGAGTCGCTGTCGTCATCAGCCGACGGATCCTTCCATGCCCATCTCGATGAGCTTGTTCAGCTCGAGGGCGTACTCCATGGGCAGTTCGCGGGCGATCGGCTCGATGAAGCCGCGCACGATCATCGCCATCGCCTCGTCCTCGGGCATGCCGCGGCTCATGAGGTAGAACAGCTGCTCTTCGCTGACCTTCGAGACGGTCGCCTCGTGGCCGAGCTGCACGTCGTCCACACGGATGTCGATGGCGGGGTACGTGTCGGACCGCGAGATCGTGTCGACCAGGAGCGCATCGCAACGCACCGTGTTGGCGGAGTGGTGCGCATTCGCGTCCACGCGGACCTCGCCGCGGTAACCCGCACGACCGCCGCCGCGGGCGATCGACTTGGAGACGATCGACGACTGCGTATACGGAGCCATGTGGATCATCTTCGCGCCGGCATCCTGGTGCTGACCGGGGCCCGCGAAAGCGACCGACAGCGTCTCACCCTTCGCGTGCTCGCCCATCAGGTAGATCGACGGGTACTTCATCGTCACCTTGGAGCCGATGTTGCCGTCGACCCACTCCATCGTCGCGCCCTCATGGGCGACGGCGCGCTTCGTGACGAGGTTGTAGACGTTGTTCGACCAGTTCTGGATCGTCGTGTAACGAACGCGGGCGTTCTTCTTCACGATGATCTCGACCACGGCGGAGTGCAGCGAGTCGCTCTTGTAGATCGGTGCCGTGCAGCCTTCGATGTAGTGGACGTAGCTGTCCTCGTCGGCGATGATCAGGGTCCGCTCGAACTGGCCCATGTTCTCCGTGTTGATGCGGAAGTAGGCCTGCAGCGGGATCTCGACGTGGACGCCCTTCGGGACGTAGACGAACGATCCGCCCGACCACACCGCGGTGTTCAGCGCAGCGAACTTGTTGTCGCCGGCCGGGATGACGGTGCCGAAGTACTCTTCGAAGAATTCGGGGTGCTCGCGCAGAGCCGTGTCGGTGTCCATGAAGATGACACCCTGCTGCTCCAGGTCCTCGCGGATCTGGTGGTACACGACCTCAGACTCGTACTGCGCGGCGACGCCGGCGACGAGGCGCTGACGCTCCGCCTCGGGGATCCCGAGCTTCTCGTACGTGTTGCGGATCTCCTCGGGGAGGTCCTCCCACGTCTGAGCCTGCTTCTCGGTCGAGCGCACGAAGTATTTGATGTTGTCGAAATCGATGCCGGAGAGGTCTGCGCCCCACGTCGGCATCGGCTTGCGACCGAACAGCTGATAACCCTTCAGACGGGTCTTCAGCATCCATTCGGGCTCGCTCTTGAGAGCGGAGATCCCACGGACGACGTCCTCGTTGATACCTCGCTGGGCGATGGCACCGGCGGCATCCGCGTCGTGCCAGCCGAACTCGTATACCCCTAGGCCTTCGAGTTCGGGACGGTCGATGAGCACATCCGACATGAATTTCCTCCTCACGGGCGGCAACGGTGTCATCCGTTCCGGCATTCCCTCCCGTGAGAGGAGTGCACGAGGGGGATGCCGCTACTGGCCGCTCTGACGACGCGATACCGCGCCTAGAATCGTTGTGCGGGCTGCGATGGGGATCGCGCTCGCCGACTGCTTCATTCTACAGGCACGGCCGTCCCCCGCGGCGTGCCGGCCCCTCGCCCGGAGGCGACCCCAATGCTCATCACCGCGTCGACACCGACCGCTCCGCCTGTGATCCGGATGCCGCGACTGCTGCGCGTCGTCGCGTGGCTCTCCTTCATCGCAGAGACGCTCATCATCGGCACTGGTGGAGCCGTGCGCCTCACCGGTTCGGGGCTCGGGTGCCCGACGTGGCCGACGTGCACGCCGGAGTCGCTCGTCGCGACGCCCGAAATGGGCCTTCACGGTGTCATCGAGTTCGGCAACCGCACGCTCACCGGCGTTGTCGGCATCCTGGCGCTCGTCGTGGTCGTCCTCGTGTGGCGGATGCGCCGCGCCCGACGCGACTTGTTCACGCTCGCGCTCATCGTCCTCGGCGGTGTCATCGCCCAGGCCATCGTGGGCGGGATCACCGTGTTGACGGGCCTCAACCCCTTCATCGTCGGTTTCCACTACGTCGTATCACTGGTCCTCGTGTGCGTCTGCGCCGCCTTCCTGGTGCGCATGAAAGAAACGGCCGCACCCCGAGTCCGAGTCGTCCCGTCCTGGTATGCAGGACTGGCCCATCTGACAACTGCGGTCCTCGCCGTGACCATCGCCTTCGGCGTCCTGACCACCGGCGCAGGGCCCCACTCGGGTGACGCAGCCGCGGGTCGCAACGGATTCAACGCGGAGCTCCTCGAGCACATCCATGCGTGGCCGGGCTACACCCTCCTCGCGCTGACGTTGGTCCTCGTCGCGGTCGCCTGGACGCGCGGACTGCGCCCGCGCACCTGGGTGACGGTGCTCCTCGGGGCCGAAGCGGTCCAGATCGCCGTGGGCCTTTATCAGGCGCGCAACGGCCTCCCCGAGATCGCCGTCGGCATCCACATGGTGCTCGCCGCATTGACGGCAGCCACCATGACCGTCGTCATCCTCCGCATGAAGGCTCCGGTACCCGACGCGGCCGTCGCGTCTCACTGAGATCTCATAGGGTCCGCATCACTCCTGCCCGGGTGCGTCGGGAACAGTGGCCCGGGCCGTCCGAGACCGGGCGGCTCCGACCCGGAGGAGATTCGATGAACACCCGCCCCCGCCTGACCCGCAGCATCCCGTTCTGGGTGCTCGTCGCAGGCTCACTCGCGTCCAGCGCCGCCGGCGCCATCGTCCTGATCGACAAGCTCGGGACGATGGAGACCGCGCTCAACGCCGGCACAGCGACCGGTGTGGAGGTCTACGTCGGACAGGTCTGGGCCATCCTTGGCGCGATCCTCATCGGTGTCGGCGTGACCGGGCTGCTGCTGGCCTTCTCGCTGGGCGCCCTGCGCGCTTTCGCCGTCGCACCGCGTGCGCAGGATGTGGACGTCACCGCCGCAGAGATCCCGTCAGCAGACGACGAGTCGCTCGACACGACCGACCAGCCCGTCCTCGACGGCGCTACGCGCTGACCGGTCGATCGGCCCGCTGCGGTCAGAACGGCAGCAGCGGGTCGATCGCGATTGCGACGAACAGCAGCGTCAAGTAGGTGATGGATGCGTGGAACACTCGCATCGGCTGGACCTTCTCGCCCCGCACCGCGCGGGCGTAGAGGATGTGCGACTCGTAGACGAACCAGCCGCCGAACACCACAGCCGACACGGTGTAGACGAGCCCCATACCGGCGACCGGGATCAAGAGCAGTGAGCTCGCGATGGTCGCCCATGCGTAGAGAATGACCTGAAGACCGACCTGCGCACCGTTGCGGGTCGCGCCCAGCATCGGCACATCCACCTCGGCGTAGTCGCCCTTGTACTTCATGGACAGCGGCCAATAGTGCGGCGGGGTCCAGAGGAAGACGAGCAGGAACAGGATGAACGGGGTCCACGTGAGCGAACTGGTGACCGCCGACCACCCGATGATGACGGGGAAGCATCCGGCGATTCCGCCCCAGACGATGTTCTGCTCCGTGCGGCGCTTCAGCAGGATCGTGTAGATCACGACGTAGAAGAAGATGGCAGTCGCGCTCAGCGCAGCGGCGACCCAATTCGTGAAGGCCAGAAGCCAGAGCGTCGAGACGACGGCGAGGGTCCACGAGAAGACGAGAGCGCCACGGGGTGAGACCTCACCCGTGACGAGGGGTCGATTCTCGGTCCGCTTCATGTGCGCGTCGATATCGCGATCGAGGTACATGTTGAAGGATGCCGCCGAGCCGGCGCTCATGGCACCGCCGACGACCGTCGCGAGGATGAGCCACAGATCGGGAAGGCCGCCCTCGGCGAGGAACATGACGGGGATCGTCGTGACGAGCAGAAGCTCGAGAACCCGAGGCTTCGTCAACTGGACGTAGGCGCGGAAGGTTCGGCCGAACGACTGTCGAGCGGGCGCGGATACGCGCGCGCCGGTGTCCGTGAGTGCCATCGCCCCTGCCGTGTAGATCGTTCCGTCGAGTCTACGGCATCCATCAGAGGCAGTCTCTCCCGCGCCATCAGCCACGCTTCGCCGTGCCATCACCCGCGCTTCGCTCACAGCGCACGTCACAGAGCGCCGCCCGGCCTCGGCGAGGTGCCCGGATCGATATGCTGAAAATCCCCGGCGTGGGACTTCCCTCCTCTTTCGAGACCAGCGGTCGTCCGCGCGGACTCACCGACGAAAGGTTTCCTGGTGTCAGAGCTGGTTTGGGACGAGATCGATCGACGCGCGGTCAACACCGCACGCGTGCTGGCGGCAGATGCTGTCGAGAAGGTCGGTAACGGCCACCCGGGAACCGCGATGAGCCTCGCACCGGCTGCGTACCTCCTCTACCAGCGCGTCCTGCGCCACGACCCGGCCGACACCCACTGGCTGGGTCGCGACCGCTTCATCCTGTCGGCGGGACATTCCTCGCTGACGCAGTACGTGCAGCTGTACCTCGGCGGCTTCGGTCTCGAGCTCGACGATCTCAAGGCGCTTCGCACGTGGGGCTCGCTCACTCCGGGCCACCCCGAGTACGGCCACACCAAGGGCGTCGAGATCACGACCGGCCCCCTCGGCCAGGGCCTCGCCTCCGCCGTCGGCTTCGCCTACGCCGCCCGTTACGAGCGCGGCCTGTTCGACCCCGAGGCGGATGCCGGCACCTCCCCGTTCGATCACCACGTCTTCGTCATCGCCGGGGACGGCGACCTGCAGGAGGGTGTGACCTCCGAGGCCGGCTCCCTCGCCGGTCACCAGCAGCTCGGCAACCTGATCGCCATCTACGACTCCAACCAGATCTCGATCGAGGACGACACCAACGTCGCCTTCACCGAGGACGTCCAGGCCCGTTACGAGGCCTACGGATGGCAGGTGCAGACCGTCGACTGGAAGAAGACCGGCGAGTACGTCGAAGACGTCGCCGCTCTCCACACCGCGATCGAGGCTGCCAAGGCGGAGACGTCGAAGCCCTCTCTCATCATCCTCAGGACGATCATCGGCTGGCCGGCTCCCGGCAAGCAGAACACCGGCAAGATCCACGGATCAGCCCTCGGAGCCGACGAACTCGCCGCAACGAAGAAGGTGCTCGGGTTCGACCCCGAGGAGCACTTCGCCGTCGCCGACGACGTGCTGGCGCACACCCGTTCGCTCGCCGAGCGCGCTGCGACCGACCGGGCCGCGTGGCAGGAGTCCTTCGACGCCTGGGCCACTGCGAACCCGGAGCGCAAAGCCCTCCTCGACCGTCTCGAGGCCGCAACCCTGCCGAACGGCATCGAGACCGCCCTTCCCGCGTTCGAGGCGGGCAAGGATGTGTCGACCCGCGCGGCATCCGGCCTCGTCATCAACGCTCTGGCCGCCGAGCTGCCCGAGCTGTGGGGCGGATCGGCTGACCTCGCCGAATCGAACCTGACGACGATCAAGGACGCGAAGAGCTTCATCCCGTCCGAGTGGTCGACGCACGAATGGTCGGGCGACCCCTACGGGCGCGTCCTGCACTTCGGCATCCGTGAGCACGCCATGGGCGCGATCATCAACGGCATCAAGCTGCACGGACCGACTCGGCCCTTCGGCGGGACGTTCCTGATCTTCAGCGATTACATGCGACCGGCAGTGCGCCTCGCGGCCCTCATGAACATCCCCTCGGTGTTCGTCTGGACGCACGACTCCGTCGCCCTCGGCGAAGACGGTCCGACGCACCAGCCGATCGAACAGCTCGCGACGCTACGCCTCATCCCGAACTTCACCGTCGTGCGTCCCGCGGATGCGAACGAGACGGCCGCCGCGTGGCTCGAGATCCTTCGTCGACAGGACGGGCCGACCGGTATCGCCCTGACCCGCCAGAACATCGCGGTGTTCCCGCGTGGGGAAAACGGCTACGCCACCACCGAGGGCGTCGCGAAGGGTGCCTACGTCCTCCTCGACGCGCCAGAAGGCGAGCCCGATGTCGTCCTGATCGCAACCGGCTCCGAGGTGCAGCTCGCTGTGGCAGCACGTGAGACTCTCGCGGCGGAGGGGATCGGCGCTCGCGTCGTCTCCGCTCCCAGCCTCGAGTGGTTCGCCGAGCAGGATGCTGCTTACCGCGAGTCCGTGATTCCCGCCGCCCTGAAGGCGCGCGTCTCGGTAGAAGCCGGGGCCACCGGCCTCTGGAAGGCGGTCGTCGGCGACACCGGACGCACCGTCGGAATCGACCACTTCGGCGCCTCCGCCGATTACAAGACCCTGTTCGAGAAGTTCGGCGTCACTGCCGAAGCGGTCGTCGAAGCGGCCCGCGCAACCGTCAAGGAGAACGCATGAGCACCCCCACCGAGGACCTGTCCGCCGCCGGCGTCAGCATCTGGCTCGATGACCTCTCACGATCGCGGATCGACACGGGCAACCTCGCCCAGCTGATCGAGACGCGCGACGTGGTCGGCGTCACCACCAACCCGTCGATCTTCCAGGCCGCCATCGGCAACAAGGAAGACGACTCCTACGACGCGCCCCTGCAGACCCTCGCGGGCCAGGGCGCCGACGTCGACACCGCGATCTTCGAGATCACGACGACCGACGTGCGCGACGCCGCCGACATCTTCCGCCCGGTCTTCGACCGCACGAACGGCGTGGACGGACGCGTGTCGATCGAGGTCTCCCCCGACCTCGCTCACGACACCGACGCCACCGTCGCTCAGGCGAAGGAACTGTGGGCGAAGGTCGACCGACCCAACGCGCTCATCAAGATCCCCGCCACGCTGGCCGGTCTGCCCGCGATCAGCGCCGTTCTCGCCGAAGGCATCTCGGTCAACGTGACCCTGATCTTCAGCCTCGAGCGCTACGCCGCGGTCATCGATGCGTACCTCGAAGGTGTCCGCCGGGCCAAGGAGAACGGTCACGACATCTCGACGATCCACTCGGTCGCATCGTTCTTCGTGTCGCGCGTCGACACCGAGGTCGACAAGCGCCTCGAGGCGATCGGCACCAGCGAGGCGGCTGCTCTGAAGGGCAAGGCGGGCATCGCGAATGCTCGTCTCGCCTACGAGCTCTTCGAGAAGCGCTTCGCAGAGTCGGCGGCAGTCGAGCTCATCGCCGCGGGTGCGACCGTGCAGCGTCCCCTGTGGGCCTCCACGGGAGTCAAGGACCCTGCGCTTCCCGACACCTTGTACGTCACCGAGCTGGTCGCCCCGGGCACCGTGAACACGATGCCTGAGAAGACGCTTGAAGCGACCTTCGACCACGCCAAGGTCACCGGCGACACCGTCACCGGTGCCTACGAGGACGCCCACGGCGTCTTCGACCAGCTGGCCGCTGCCGGCGTCGACCTGGTCGATGTCACGCAGGTGCTCGAGGACGAAGGTGTCGAGAAGTTCATCGTCTCCTGGCACGATCTGCAGAGCACGGTGCAGACTGCTCTCGACAGCGCACGCTGACCGATGGTTGCTGAGATCTCGCGGGGGAAGAACCCCCTCCGCGACCCCGACGATCGTCGCCTGAACCGCATCGCGGGTCCGAGCGCGCTCGTGATCTTCGGCGTGACGGGAGACTTGTCGCGCAAAAAGCTCATGCCGGCGGTGTACGACCTCGCCAACCGCGGCCTGCTGCCCCCGGGGTTCGCTCTGGTCGGGTTCGCACGGCGCGACTGGGAGGACCAGGACTTCGCGAAGGTCGTCTACGACGCCGTGCGCCAGCACGCGCGGACGCCCTTCCGCGAGGAAACCTGGAATCAGCTTCTTCAGGGAATCCGGTTCGTGCAGGGCGAGTTCGACGACGCCGCATCCTTCGCCCGCCTCCGCGAGACGGTCGAGAAGCTCGACACCGAGCGCGGCACGATGGGCAATCACGCGTACTACCTGTCGATCCCGCCGAAGGACTTCCCCGTCGTGGCGCGGCAGCTGCGCGACTCCGGTCTCGTCGACGAGACGGCCAAGGGTGACACCTGGCGCCGAGTCGTCATCGAGAAGCCGTTCGGCAGCGACCTGCAGACCGCCCGCGAGCTCAACGAGGCTCTCGAAGTCGCGTTCCCCGCCGACGCCATCTTCCGCATCGACCACTACCTCGGCAAGGAGACGGTCCAGAACATCCTGGCGCTGCGCTTCGCGAACGAGCTGTACGAGCCGCTGTGGAATGCGAACTACGTGGACCATGTCCAGATCACGATGGCCGAGGACATCGGCGTCGGCGGTCGGGCCGGGTACTACGACGGCATCGGCGCGGCTCGCGACGTCATCCAGAACCACCTGCTGCAACTCCTCGCCCTCACCGCGATGGAAGAGCCGATCTCCCTCGACGCGGAGCACCTCCGCGCCGAGAAGGAGAAGGTGCTCGCCGCCGTCACATTGCCGGAGGACCTCGCCTCCGCCACCGCCCGCGGGCAGTACGCCGGTGGATGGCAGGGCGGTGAAGAGGTGACCGGGTTCCTCGACGAAGACGGTATGGACCCGCAGTCCCGCACTGAGACCTACGCCGCCGTCAAGCTCGAGATCGCAACGCGTCGATGGAACGGCGTGCCGTTCTACCTGCGCACCGGCAAGCGTCTCGGTCGCCGTGTCACCGAGATCGCCGTCGTGTTCAAGCACACGCCCCCGCTGCTGTTCCTGCGTTCGCAGGCCCTGCAGCTCGGACAGAACGCCCTCGTCATCCGCATCCAGCCCGACGAAGGCGTGACCCTGCGCTTCGGCTCGAAGGTTCCCGGTGCCGGCAACGAAGTGCGCGACGTCACGATGGACTTCGGCTACGGTCACGCCTTCACCGAGTCGAGCCCCGAGGCCTACGAGCGCCTCATCCTCGACGTCCTGCTGGGTGACCCGCCGCTGTTCCCCCGTCACGAAGAGGTGGAGCTCTCGTGGCGCATCCTCGATCCGATCGAGGAGTTCTGGGCCACACAGGACGAGGCGCTCGAGCAATACTCCCCCGGTTCGTGGGGTCCCCCTTCCGCCGATGAGCTCTTGGCCCGCGACGGCCGCGTCTGGAGGCGCCCATGATCGTCGATCTGCCCGACACCACGGTGTCCACGATCGCGAAGAAGCTCGTGAGTGTGCGCGAAGAGGGCGGCGCTGTCGCCCTCGGTCGCGTGCTCACGCTGGTGATCGTCTCGACCGGAGGATTCGACGAGGAAGCGATCGACGCCGCCAACGCGGCCTCTCGTGAGCACCCCATGCGGGTTATCGTGCTCGTCATCGAACCCGACGCTCCGACGGGCCTCGATGCCCAGATCCGCGTGGGCGGCGACGCCGGCGCGAGCGAGGTCGTTGTGCTCCGCGCCCGCGGCGCCGCAGCCGGCAACCAGGAGAGCCTCGTCAACGGCCTCCTACTGCCCGACGCACCCGTGGTCGCCTGGTGGCCGGAAGATCCGCCTGTCGACGTGGCAGAGTCCCCAATCGGGCGCATGGCGCAGCGACGGATCACGGATGCCTCGACCAAGCCGATCGCACACGACCGTCTCGCCCAGCTCGGCTCGGTGTACGCTCCCGGCGACACCGACCTCGCGTGGACGCGTCTCACGAACTGGCGCGAGCAGCTCGCCGCTGTCCTGGACCAGCCCCCGTTCGAGCCCGTCACAGCCGTCACCGTCGTCGGGGCAGGCAGCTCCCCCTCGACGGGGCTGCTGGCCGCATGGTTGCGCCTCAAGTTGGACGTCGCTGTCGAGTGGCGTTACACCGACTCCGACGAGTGGGCCCACGGCATCCGTTCGGTCACCCTGTCGCGTGCGTCCGGCGACATCGTCCTCGAGCGCACCAGTGCGACTGACGCGACGCTCACCCAGCCCGGTCAGCCCACGCACGACATCGTGCTGCCGCGTCGCTCGCTGCGCGAGTGCCTCGCGGAGGAGCTGCGCCGCCTCGATCCCGACCTCTTGTATGGTCGAGTCATCACCGAAGGGTGGGAGCTCCTCGACCCTCCCACGAGGTAGGAGTCGTATGTCGGAGTTCCGCGCGGAGAAGCGCGTCGTCGTCAGTTCGGATGCCCGGGCACTGGCCGAAGGTGTTGCGAAGCGCTTCTTCCAACGGATCTCGTCACGCGCGACCGACGGGAAGACGACGCACGTCCTTCTCACCGGCGGCACGGCGGGAACAGCTGTCCTGCAGGCCGCCGGCGAGAGCGACGCGCGTCATGAGGTCGACTGGTCGAGGGTTCATTTCTGGTGGGGCGACGAGCGATTCGTCCCCTCGAACGATCCCGCCCGCAACGAGACCGCCGCGAGGGAGGCGTTCCTGTCGCGCATCGACGTCCCCGAGGCGAACATCCACCCGATCGCCGCTGCTGACAGTGGCCGCACCCACGACGAAGCAGCAGCCGACTACGCCGATGAGCTCGCGAGGTTCGGAACCGACGAGCAGGCGTGGCCGCGTTTCACGGTCACGTTCCTCGGCGTCGGACCGGACGGTCACATCGCGTCGCTCTTCCCCGACCGGAGCGAGATCGCGGACACCGAACACGCCGTCCTCGCCGTGCGCGAGTCGCCGGTCCCGCCATCCGAGCGCATCACTCTGACCCGACCAGTGATCAACTCTTCGCGCCGGGTCTGGCTCGTCCTGCCGGGCACCGACAAGGCGTCAGCCCTGGGGCTCGCTCTCGCCGGCGCCAGCTACCACTCGGTGCCCGCTGCCGGAGCGAAGGGTCGCAAGCAGACGGTCTTCTTCGTCGATGAGGCCGCCGCGCAGGGAGTTCCGGAAGAACTGATAGACCCCGAGTTCTAAGAGAACCCGGGGTCTATCGAAGTGAGCGGATGCCGCTCAGCTCTGGCCGCGTCGATCGCGGAGCTGCTGGAGAGCGTCACCGAGGATCGACTCGGCTTCCTCGTCCGTACGCCGTTCCTTCACGTATGCCAAGTGGGTCTTGTAGGGCTCGTTCTTCGAGAGCGCGGGCGGGTTCGCCTTGTCGCGGCCCGCAGGCAGTCCGGAGTGAGGCGAATCGATCGTCTCGGGGATCTCTTCCTCCGAGATGCCTGCCGCGAAGTAGCGCACTGTCTCATTGCCGTGCGCATCCCAGTACGAAACGGCGACGCGATCAGCGTGGTGTCCGTGATCCTGCTCCCCCATGGGCCCCGCGCCCACGCGAGTGCCGCGAATAGCGTTTCCCCCGGTAGCCATCAGATGCTCTGGAACTTCGTGATGAGACCGAGCGCCACGATAGAGACGAACCAGACGAGGGCAAGCACCACGGTGAAGCGGTTGAGGTTGCGCTCAGCGAGGCCCGAGGACCCCATCGCCGAGCTCATGCCGCCGCCGAACATGTCGGAGAGGCCGCCGCCGCGCCCCTTGTGCAAGAGGATGAGGAGCGTGAGCAGGAGGCTGGTGAGTCCCAGCAAGACCTGCAGCACGAGCTGAAGGATGTCCACAGTTGTTGAAAGCCTTTCGGGTCGCCGAGGTGCTCAGCGCTCGCACGAGTATACCGGCTGAGCGGTGCGGCGCCGTGAGGCGCCGCACCGCTCGAGATCACACGCCGACGTGCTTTTGGTATCGGATGATGGCGGCGAACTCGTCGGCCAGGAGACTGGCACCGCCGACGAGGGCTCCGTCGACATCAGGTTCGCGCATGAAGCTGGCGATGTTGCCCGACTTCACCGATCCGCCGTAGAGGATGCGTGTGCGCTCCGCCGCGGCATCCCCGAGCGACTCGGAGATCACGGTACGCAGCGCAGCGCACACTTCCTGTGCCTGCTCGGGCGACGCGACCTGACCGGTGCCGATGGCCCAGACGGGCTCGTACGCCACGACCACATCGGCATCTGCCGAAACGCCCTCGAGAGCGGCACGCAGTTGTGCGACGGCGACGGCAGTGGGACCGGACTCCTCACGCTGCTCGAGCGTCTCACCGACGCAGATGACAGGGACCAGGTCGTGCCGGAGCGCGGCCTGGACCTTCGCCGCGACGACCTCGTCCGACTCGGCGTGGTACTCACGACGCTCGGAGTGACCGATGATCACGTAGTCCGCGGCCAGCTTCTTCAGGAACGCTCCCGAAACCTCGCCGGTGTACGCGCCGGAATCCTTGGTCGACAGATCCTGCGCGCCGAGGGCGAACGGGATCTTGTCGGCGTCGATCAGCGTCTGCACCGTCCGGATGTCGGTGAACGGGGGGAATACGGCGACCTCGACCGAATCGGTCTCGTGCGCGGCATCCTTCAGCGTCCAGTGCAGCTTCTGGACGAACGCGACCGCCTGCAGGTGGTCGAGGTTCATCTTCCAGTTGCCGGCGATGAGGGGCTTGCGAGTCACGCTTCCCATCCGAGGATCTCCAATCCGGGCAGCTTCTTACCCTCGAGGAACTCGAGGCTGGCTCCACCACCGGTGGAGATGTGGCCGAACTGGTCATCGGCGAAGCCGAGCTGACGAACAGCGGCGGCCGAGTCACCGCCGCCCACGACCGACAGGCCGTCGACCTCCGTCAGCGACTGCGCGACCGTCTTCGTGCCCGCCGCGAAGGCAGGCATCTCGAAGACGCCCATCGGACCGTTCCAGAAGACCGTCTTCGCGCCGCGGATCGCGTCCGCGAACAATTCCGCCGTCTTCGGACCGATGTCGAGTCCCATTCCGTCGGCACCGAAGTCGGTGTCTTCGAGGGCATCGGCGGGTGCGACGACGTGATCTGCATCAGCGGCGAACCCGGAGGCCATGACCGCGTCGACGGGCAGGATGAGCTCGACGCCACGCTCGCGCGCCGTCTCCATGTACCGGCGGACGGTGTCGAGTTGGTCGACCTCGAGAAGACTCTTTCCCACCTTGTGGCCCTGGGCCGCGAGGAAGGTGAAGAGCATGCCGCCACCGACGAGGATCTTGTCCACGCGCGGCAGGAGGTGCTCGATGACGCCGAGCTTGTCGCTGACCTTCGACCCGCCGAGGACGACGGCGTAGGGGCGCTCGGGACGCTCGGTCAGGCGGTCGAGGACGTCGACCTCCTTCTCGATGAGGAGCCCCGCCGCCGAAGGCAGCAAGTCGGCGAGGTCGTAGACCGACGCCTGCTTGCGGTGGACGACGCCGAAACCATCGGAGACGAGGACATCGCCGAGAGCGGCGAGTTCTTCTGCGAAGGCACGACGCGTCGCGTCGTCCTTCGCGGTTTCGCCCGCGTTGAAGCGGAGGTTCTCGAGAACGGCGACCTGTCCGTCGGTCAGACCGGCGACGGTGTCCCGCGCCGAGTCAGCGACGGTGTCGGTCGCGAAGGCCACCGGCTGGTCCAGAAGCTCCGCGAGACGTGTCGCTACGGGGGCGAGACTGTACTTCGCGTCCGGCGCTCCGTCGGGGCGGCCGAGGTGGGAGACAGCGACGACGCGCGCCCCCTGCTCGACCAACGCGCGGAGCGTGGGGATGGCCGCACGCACGCGCCCATCGTCCGTGATGACGCCGTCCTTCAGGGGGACGTTGAAGTCAACACGGACGATGACGCGCTTGCCTGCGAGCGAACCCAGCGAATCGAGGGTGCGCAGAGCCATCGTCAGAGCTTGCTGGCGACGAGCTCGGTGAGGTCGACGAGACGGTTCGAGTAGCCCCACTCGTTGTCGTACCAGGACGAGATCTTGACGAGGTTGCCCGACACGTTGGTCAGGCCTGCGTCGAAGACCGACGAGTGCGGGTCGAGCTGGATGTCGCTCGAGACGATCGCGTCGGAGTTGTACTTGAGGAAGCCGACGAGCTCGCCCTCCGAGGCGGCCTTCTCGAACGCGGCGTTGACAGCCTCGACGGTCAGACCCTCGGTCGGGGTGACGACGGTGAGGTCGACGATCGAGCCGGTGGGAACGGGCACGCGGTACGACGAGCCGCTGAGCTTGCCGTTGAGCTCGGGCAGCACGTGGCCGATGGCCTTGGCCGCGCCGGTCGCGGCGGGGACGATGTTGATCGCCGCAGCGCGCGCGCGGTGCAGGTCGCTGTGCGGGCCGTCCTGGAGGTTCTGGTCGGCCGTGTAGGCGTGGGCCGTCATCATGAAGCCGCGCTCGATGCCGAAGTTGTCGTTGAAGACCTTGGCGATCGGGGCGAGGCAGTTCGTGGTGCAGGACGCGTTCGAGATGACGTGCATCGTCTCGGAGTCGTAGGTGCCGTCGTTGACGCCCATGACGAACGTGCCGTCGACGTCGGTGCCGGGTGCCGAGATGATGACCTTCTTGGCGCCGCCGGCGATGTGCTTCTTGGCGTCTTCCGCCTTGGTGAAGCGACCGGTCGACTCGATGACGATGTCGACACCCAGGTCACCCCAGGGAAGGTTGGCGGGGTCGCGCTCTTCGAAGACCTTGATGGTCTTGCCGTTCACGGTGATCGAGTCCTCCGTGTACGAGACGTCAGCGTCGAGACGCCCGCCGACGGAGTCGTACTTGAGGAGGTGAGCGAGGCTCTTGTTGTCGGTGAGGTCGTTCACCGCCACGATCTCCAGGTCAGCTCCCTGCGCGAGCGCCGCGCGGAGGAAGTTGCGTCCGATACGGCCGAAGCCGTTGATGCCGATCTTGACAGACACGTTGTCTCCCGTTTCTCGTCGCGCACGCCCCAGGAAGGGGTCGATCGCGATGTGCTGGAAAAGAGAGAGGATGCCGGGGCTCAGCCCCCGTTGCCGGGAGGAGCCCGGCATCCTCACCTGTGAACGACCCTACTACTAGAGCAGGCCCACCGTCTTCTCGCGGGCAGCGTCGAGACGCGTGGCGACGTTCTGCCAGTTGGCGATGTTCCACGCGGCCTTCACGTAGTCCGCCTTGACGTTGAGGTAGTCGAGGTAGAAGGCGTGCTCCCACATGTCGAGCTGGAAGATCGGGACGGTGCCCTGAGCCGTGTTCGACTGCTGATCGAACAGCTGCTGGATGATGAGCTGCTCACCGATCGGGTCCCAGCTGAGGACGGCCCAGCCGGAGCCCTGGATGCCGGTAGCGGCGGCGGCGAAGTGCGCCTGGAACTTGTCGAACCCACCGAAGAACTCGTCGATGGCGGCGCGGAGCTCACCCTCGGGTTCGCCACCGCCACCCTGCGACGCCGGGGCCAGGTTGGTCCAGAAGATCGAGTGGTTGACGTGTCCGCCGAGGTTGAACGCGAGGTCCTTCTCCAGCTTGTTCACGTTCGCCAGGTTGCCGGTCTCACGGGCTTCAGCGAGCTGCTCGAGGGCGGTGTTCGCTCCCGTGACGTACGCCTGGTGGTGCTTCGAGTGGTGAAGCTCCATGATCTTGCCGCTGATGCTCGGCTCGAGCGCGGAGTAGTCGTACGGGAGCTCAGGCAGGGTGTACTTCGCCATGTCCTCTTCCTTCTGTCGGTGCCGCGCACACGGCGCAGCCGGTCGGATTCATCCTATTGAGGGCCAACCCACCGGGCACCCGGTTGCTTCCCGGGAAGAGGCGATGTATCCCGTCAGTCTTCGAGGCCGGCGGGGACAGCGGACTCCGTGTCCGGAATGCCGTCCTGCGCAGCCTTCTTGTCGGCCATGGCGAGAAGACGACGGATGCGGCCCGCGACGGCATCCTTCGTCAAGGGCGGATCTGCGTGGTGGCCGAGCTCGTCGAGGCTCGCGTCACGATGCGCGAGACGGAGATCGCCCGCCTGCTTGAGGTGATCGGGAACGGTGTCGCCCAGGATTTCGAGTGCGCGTTCGACGCGCGCGCACGCGGCGACGGCGGCCTGCGCGGAACGGCGGAGGTTGGCGTCATCGAAGTTGACGAGGCGGTTCACGCCAGCGCGCACTTCCCGGCGCTGACGCATCTCCTCCCACGCCGCTGCGGTCTTCTGCGCACCCATCATGAGCAGCGTCGCGCGGATCGCCTCACCGTCGCGCACGACGACGCGGGGCACGCCGCGGACCTCCCGGGCCTTGGCGGCGATGCCGAGCC
>NZ_BCRG01000013.1 GCF_001552475.1 Microbacterium oleivorans NBRC 103075 | reverse complement strand
TTTCCTGGGGCAGCACCCCGGCCGCATCCACGATCGCCCGCACATGCTCCCGCACGATCCGCCCCGACTCCCACGCAGCAACCGCCGCAGGAAACCCCTCGATGATCGTCCGCGCTTCACCTATCCGCCGTTGCACCGTGCGATCGGTGGTCCGGAGAACTCCACCGACCTCGGCCGCGATCGACCGCAAGGCCATGTCGTGGAGTCGGACTTTCGCGTTCGCGGAGATCGCTTGCGCCTCTGCGAGACGCCCGGCCGCGGCCAGTACGCGCAGCTCGGCGATCTGCGCGGCAGCGACCTGGCGCGCGACGTCCGAGGCGTCCGCGACGATGCCCGCCAGAGTGGCGAGATAGTTCTCGCCACCGGGGGTTTCCGTCGCTTCCGTCATGCCTCGACTCTCTCACCAACCTCCGACATCGACATCGGACTCGGCACCCCCCGACCGGCCCGCTCGGAGGGGCCGTCAGCCGGATCCGTGCCAGCGTCCCCAACCCCATTGGTGCATCCACCGTGGGCGCTGTCCCGTTCGCCGTCGCCGTGCGCCGGCGAACGGCGATTCCCGCGGGCGCGCAGAGGCAGGGCCAGCTCGCTCTCCGTGAGCACCCACGGCCGCGGCATCCTGCAATGCGACTACGCCGGCGTCGCGCCCCTGACCTGAGTCGGCCGCCTACGCCGCGTCCGTCTCCACGTCGCCGTTCGCGATGGCGTCAGCGTAGGTGCGCAGGTCGGGTCCGGGCTCCCAGTCGATGAACCGGTCCTTCAGCTTGCCCGTCAGGGCGGCGAAGGCCTCGTCCGAGGTCATCTCCGTCCCGGAGGACGCGAGTTCCACCACGGCCTCTCGGAGAACCCGATCGGCGTCGTCGAGGATCTTCGCGTGCGCTTCGTCATTCCAGCGGATCTCTGAGCTCTTCATGCGGGGACGCTAACCCCGGGAGAGGATGTCTGGGCTCGGGGTTGCGCTCGCCAACGAGATGCGCATGCGCCTGTACCCCATCCCCGCACCCCTGGCAACCGCATACCCCGCCTTCCGTCCCGACCGAAAGATGGCCTGAGCGGTCGAGGTTCGACATCCGCGGGCTCACCGAGCTCCGGTCGGGATCCCGCGGAGGAGTCCACGTGAGCAACCCCACATCCCGAGGCGTCGCGGTCGTCACCGGCGGCAGCGCAGGACTCGGAAGGGCCATCGTCCGCGAACTCGCCGACCGCGGCTGGGATGTCGCCGTCCTCGCCCGCGGCCGTGACGGTGTGGATGCCGCGACCGCCGAGGTCCGTGCGAAGGGTCGACGCGCCCACGGGGTCTCCGTCGATGTCGCCGACCACGCCGCCGTCGACGCTGCTGCGGCCGAGGTCGAAGCGGAGCTCGGCGAGATCGACCTGTGGGTCAACAACGTCATGTCGGGCGCCATCGCGACCTTCCTCGACACGACCCCCGAGGACTACGAGCGGGCAACCCAGGTCACCTACCTCGGCACCGTCAACGGCACCCGGGCTGCCCTGACCCGGATGCGGCAGCGCGACCGCGGACACATCATCCAGATCGGCTCGGCTCTGGCGCACCGCGGCATCCCTCTTCAGGCGGCCTACTGCGGCTCGAAGCACGCCGTCCACGGCTTCACCGACTCGGTCGTCTCCGAGCTCACGCACGAGGGCAGCGCCGTCGCCGTCTCGATCGTCGACATGCCGGCGCTGAACACCACCCAGTTCGGCTGGGTGAAGTCGCCGTTCTCGACGCACCCGCAGCCGGTGCCCCCGATCTACCAGCCCGAGGTCGGCGCACGCGCCGTCGGCGACGTCGCCGACAAGCCGCGCCGCCGCACCTGGGTGGGGGAGTCGACCGTCGGCCTCGTGCTCGGCACCCGCGTCGCCGGACGGTTCATGGACTGGTACCTCGCGAAGAACGCGTGGGAGGGCCAGTTCGCGCCCGACAAGGGCTCGTCGACGACGCCCCCGAACCTGTGGGAGCCGGTGCCCGGCGACCACGGTGCCCACGGCGCATTCGACGACCGGGCGCGCGGCGAGAGCATCCAGACCCGCGCACTGCGGCACCGGCGCGGGCTGTACTCCGCGGCATCCGTCGCCGGCGTCGCGGCACTCGCCGGAGTCGTGAAGCTCCTGCGCCGCTGACCCACTGCGCATTGAACCACCGCGGCGTTGAAACTCTGCGGCCCTGTGCGGGGCGCGGGTAGCATCCGTACTCGTGCCCTACTTCGATCGCGCTGATGCGACCAGGTTCCGGCCGACCCCGCTCACCGGGGGAGCCTGGAACGTCGCCGAGCTGCACGTCGCACCGCCGATCGGCCTCCTCGCCCACGCGATCGAGGTCGATCACGCCGCACGCAGCCCGCAGCGGATGCAGCTGTCGCGCCTGTCGGTCGACATCCTCGGTGTCATCGCGATGGACGACGTCGAGGTCATCTGCCGGGTGCTGCGACCGGGACGGAGCATCGAGCTCGTCGAGGCGACCCTCGCGCAGGCCGGCCGACCCGCGCTCATCGCGCGCGCCTGGCTGCTGCACACCCGTGACACCGACGCCCTTGCTGGTTCCGGGCACCCGGCGATGCCGCCGCGCGACGCTCTCGAACCGGTCGACCCCTCGTCGGCGTGGCCGGGCGAGTTCATCGCGACTGTAGGCGAGGTGCGCCGCCGCCAGGAGGAGCCCGGCCGGGCGTGGACGTGGATCCTCCCCGCCATCCCGCTCCTCGACGGCGAACGTGTCTCGACCACCGCCCGCCTCGCCTCGCTCATCGACATCGCCAACGGGGTCACCCCGCGCGCCGACCCGTGCGAGGTCGCGTTCCCGAACCTCGACCTCACCCTGCATCTCGTGCGCGGGCCCGAGGTCGGCTGGATCGGTTTCGACACCACCGTCACGTTCGGCGCGACCGGCCTCGGGATGACGCACACCGTCCTCCACGACGAGCGCGGCGTCGTCGGCTCCGTCGTCCAATCCCTCACCGTCAGGCCGAATAAATGACCTTCCCCCTCGCCGGCAAGACGGCTCTCGTCACCGGCGTCTCGCGCCGTCGCGGCATCGGTTTCGCCGTCGCATCCCGCCTCGCCGAGCTCGGCGCGAGCGTCTTCGTGCAGCACTGGCGCCCTCACGACCTCGATCAGCCGTGGGGCGGAGACGACCTCGGCGCTGTGCGTGGCGGCATCCGCTCATCGCTCATCGGAGAGGCGATGTTCGGTGACGCCGAGGTGGATCTGACGGATGCCGCGGCGATCCCGGGCCTCATCGACGCCGCCGCTGCCCTCACGGGGCGCCTCGACATCCTGGTCTGCAATCACGCCAAAAGCGGCGACGACGGCAGCATCCTCGACATGACCGCGGAACGCCTCGACGCGTTCTGGGACACGAACGCCCGCTCGACGCTGCTGCTCACGGCGGAGTTCGCTCGCCGCCTGGCTCCGCCGCAGTCCGGGCAGCGGCGTCCCGGCGACGTGATCGAGGGCGCGAAGCCCTACGCGGAGCCGACCGGCCGCGTGTTCTGGATGACGTCCGGGCAGGGCCATGGCGCGATGCGCGGCGAGGTCGCCTACGCGACGAGCAAGGCGGCGCTCGCGGGCATCACCCGCACGGTCGCAGCGGAACTGCTCGAGCTCGGCATCGTCCTCAACACCGTGAATCCCGGGCCGGTCAACACCGGGTACATGGATCCCGACACCGCCGACCGCGACACGTCGGGGATCGAGGAGTGGCTCGGCTCGACGCCGTTCGGCCGCGTCGGCGTGCCGACCGACCCCGCGGCGCTCATCGGCTGGCTCTCGACCGCCGAGGGCGCCTGGATCGTCGGTCAGGTGCTCACGAGCGACGGCGGCTTCAGTCTGTAACGGCGCTCCGGGTGACGTTTGCACGACTGTTGGTGCAGGAGTCGCTTCGGGCGGCCCGCGAGTGGTCACCCGCCCCAGCGGTCGTGCATCTGTCACGGCGTCGGGAGCGTCGCGGCGGCTTAGAGTCGCTTCAGCGCTCGTCACGGTGGACGGGCCGGTCGAAGGAGACAGCGCATGACAGCGGATGCCGCGGACGCGATCGTCGTCGGAGCCGGACTCGCCGGGCTGGTCGCCGCCTCCGAACTCCTCGACGCGGGCAAGCGGGTTCTCATCGTCGAGCAGGAGCCCGAGGCGAGCTTCGGTGGTCAGGCCTGGTGGTCGTTCGGCGGACTGTTCCTCGTCGACTCGGCCGAGCAGCGCCGACTCGGCGTCAAGGATTCCCTCGAACTCGCGCGGCAGGACTGGTTCGGCTCGGCCGGCTTCGACCGCCCCGAGGACCGCTGGCCGCGCGCGTGGGCGGAGGCGTACCTCGAGTTCGCCGCCGGTGAGAAGCGGGCATGGCTGCGGGAGCGCGGCATCCGCTTCTTCCCCGTCGTCGGATGGGCTGAGCGCGGCGGCGATCGTGCGACGGCGCACGGCAACTCCGTGCCGCGGTTCCACATCACGTGGGGCACCGGTCCGGGTGTCCTCGACCCCTTCGTCCGCCGCGTGCTCGAGGGGGTTGCGACCGGCCGCGCGCGCATCGCGTTCCGGCATCGTGTCGACCGGCTCGAGGTCGAGGACGGCGCCGTCGTCGGCGTGAGCGGCGCCGTGCTCGCGCCCGACTCCGCCGAGCGCGGCGCCCCGAGCAACCGCGACGAGACGGGCGAGTTCTCGTTCCGCACCGGGGCGGTCCTCGTCTCGAGCGGCGGTATCGGCGGCAACCACGACCTCGTCCGCGCACAGTGGCCCGCCCGCATGGGTCGCGCGCCCGAGTCGATGCTCTCCGGCGTTCCCGCGCACGTCGACGGACGGATGCTGGGGGTCGCCGGGACCGCCGGCGCCCACCTGATCAACGGCGACCGCATGTGGCACTACGTCGAGGGCATCCAGAACCACAGCCCGGTGTGGCCGCGCCACGGCATCCGGATCCTCCCCGGGCCGTCATCGCTGTGGCTGGATGCCACCGGTCACCGCCTGCCCACGCCGCTGTTCCCCGGGTTCGACACGATCGGCACGCTCGAGCACATCGTTCGCGGCGGACACGATCACAGCTGGTTCGTGCTCAACCAGGCGATCCTGAAGAAGGAGTTCGCCCTGTCGGGCAGCGAGCAGAACCCCGACCTCACGGGCAAGGACCTGAAGCTCCTCGCGGGGCGGTTGAAAGCCGGCCGGGCCACTCCGCCGGTCGAGGCCTTCAAGGAGCGCGGCGCGGACTTCATTGTCGCCGACACGGTTCCGCACCTGCTCGAGCGGATGCGGGCGGCATCCCCTCTTCTCGACGTCGACCGCGTGCGGCTCGAGCTCGAGGCGCGCGACCGCGAGATGACGAACCCGTTCACGAAGGACGCGCAGGTGACTGCGGTGCGCCAGGCGCGCAGATACCGCGGCGACAAGCTGCTGCGCGTCGCGACGCCGGGCCCGATCGCCGACCCGAAGGCGGGGCCACTCATCGCGGTGAAGCTGCACATCATCACGCGCAAGAGCCTCGGCGGCATCGAGACCGATCTGTCCGGCCGGGCGCTCGCCGCGTCGGGGGAGCCGATCCCCGGGTTGTACGCCGCGGGCGAGGCGAGCGGCTTCGGCGGCGGCGGCGTGCACGGCTACCGCGCGCTCGAGGGGACCTTCCTCGGCGGGTGCATCTTCTCCGGACGCGCCGCCGGCCGCGCGATGGCAGGCGCGGTCTAGGCGCCGCGCGTGCTCTGCTGTCGCAACACGCCGTCAGGTGCCGCAGTTCGCGACGGGCGAGCGCCGACGGATGCCGCTACGCTGACGGATGCCGCTAAGCGACCGCTCCCGTGGGCGGCGGCTGGATCGGAAACGACCCCGTCGGCGGCAGGGGGATCGCGGCCGTGACCGGCCGAGCGGCGTCACGCAGCTGATCGAGGGCGCTGCGGGTCATCGACTTCACGGTGCTCAGCGGAGCCTCGGTCATCGCGGCGATCTCGGGCTGGGTGTACCCGCCGAGGTAGGCGAGCGAAACCGCGCGCTCCTGGTCGTCGGGCAGCTTTCGCAGCTGCCGGTGGCTGGCGGCGGTGCGGTTCGGCTCGTGCACCGCGGATGCCCCTGGGGCTTCCGCACGGGTTGCGCGCAGACGCTCGACCGCGTGGCGGTGCGCGATCGCGAGGATCCACGTGCGAGGCGGCGTCCGGCGCGCGCTGTACCGCCGCGCGTCAGTCCACACCGACGCGAAAGCCTTCTGGAGGACGTCTTCGGCGAGATCTCGGTCGCCCGTCACGCGCACGGCGAGGCCGAAGGCCGCCGCCGATGTCGCGTCGTACACGCGGGCGAATGAGGCGACGTCACCGGTTGCCGTCTGGGCGAGGAGTCGCACCAGCTCGGCATCCGTCGCGGACACGGGTGTTTCCGACATGACTGAATGGTGCGCTTTCGCAGGCTCGGCCACGAACGCTTGCCGAGGAGCGGACGCAGTGCTAGGCGAATCCATTCATGTGAATCGCTTCACCTGTTGTCAGCGCAACGCCGCGCCGATGGAGGCGCCCAGTCGTGCCACCTGCATGGCCACGACGAGGCGGTACACCGGCGCCATCACCGGTCCGAGCGCAGCTCGCCGTCGGCGCTGCGGGCGCTCCCAGGCGTAGTCGATGTGCACCATCGTCCCGCCCGCGGCGGGCTCGAGCCGGAGGCTGATGCGACGCTCGTTGGCCCGCGGCGCGTCGGGGTAGCGGAACGTCCAGCTGACGCGGTGCGCGTCGACATTCCTCGTCCGCGCGATCTGCAGACGGCGGAACGCGGGCTTCGCCGTCACCTCGTCGCGAGGGGACCCGATCCACCCACCCCCGGAATCTCCGGTGACATGACCGACCGACTCCTCCCACTCGGGCAGGCGTTCCGCGCTGCTGATGAGCGCCCACGTGTCGTGGATGGATGCTGCGACGAAAGCGGCGGCGGATCGGGCGAGCGGGTGCGGCCGTCGAACCGATACCGCGGGCGGCAGCGCGGTTGCAGCGTCCAGACGGTCCCGCAGCTCCTCCGCCGACACGTCCATCCGACGCAACAGCGATGCGATGGCTCCGCTCGGCTCTGCCAGCACGCGACGCAGGATGCCGGCGGTCGTCCCGTCGCCGGATGCCGTCAGCAGCTTCTCGGCGACAGGCGTCCAGGTCCAGCCCGCTCCGGGGCCTATGGAAATCGGTCCGGGCGTGATCTGCGCGCCGGTCATCCCAAGCGACGAGAGCTGCTCGGCCTCTTCGGCAGCGACAGCGGAGCGAACCGCGGCGACGGTCACTCCGGACGCCCGCAGCACCTGGCCGGCATCCGACGCGTCGAGGGTGAGGGCGAGGAGCAGATGCTCGACACCGAGCTCGCGACGGTCGACGCGGGATGCCTCCTCCATCGCGTGCTGCGTCAGTCGATGCGCGTTCCCGATCGCGGTCGTCATCTTGCTCATGCTCGCCTCCGGGGTACCTCGATGGACGGGTCGATCCGCTTCGCGTACTTCTTGTGCACGGCCTGGCGCGTGACCCCGAGTGCATCGGCGACGCCCTGCCAAGTCATTCCGGCTCGGAGCGCCGCCTCGACCTGCCGGAGCTCGAGGGTGTCGGCCAAGACCCGCAGTGAAGCAACAGCTCGCAGCCCTGCCTTCGGGTCGGAGGTGTCGCTCGCGACCTCGATAGCACCGGGACTTCTCATGAAAGCAACCTTGGTTGACAGGCGTCCGCTTTGTCAACCTTTGTTGCTCGCCGCCGCGCCCGTTGCCGCATCCGTCACGTTTCGTCAAGGCATAGGGATCGCTCATCCAGCGGTGGAAGGCTGAAGCCATGACCGTTCCCACACTCGCACTCAACGACGGACACACCATTCCCCAGCTGGGCTTCGGCGTCTTCCAGGTCGACCCGGCCGAGGCCGAGCGCATCGTCAGCGTCGCCCTCGAAGCCGGCTACCGCCACATCGACACCGCCGCCGTCTACGGCAACGAAGAGGGTGTCGGTCGCGCGATCGCCGCCTCCGGCGTCCCGCGTGACGAGCTCTTCATCACCACGAAGCTGTGGAACTCCGAGCAGGGCCGCGACACCGCTCGCCCGGCGATCGAGTCGAGCCTCGAGAAGCTCGGGCTCGACTATGTCGACCTGTACCTGATCCACTGGCCGCGCCCCGACAAGGATCGCTATGTCGAGACCTGGCAGCAGCTCGAGACCTTCCAGGCTGAGGGCCTGTCGCGCTCGATCGGTGTCTCGAACTTCCACCAGCCGCACCTCCAGCGCCTGTTCGACGAGACCGACACGGTGCCTGCGGTCAACCAGATCGAGCTCCACCCGGCCTTCGCGCAGCGTGAGCTTCGCGCCTTCCAGGAACCGAAGGGCGTCCTCACGGAGTCGTGGGGTCCGCTCGGCCAGGGCAAGTACGACCTGTTCGGCGAGAAGGCCGTGGCGGATGCCGCCGCCGCCCACGGCGTGAGCCCGGCTCAGGTCGTCATCCGTTGGCACCTGCAGGAGGGCCTCATCGTCTTCCCCAAGTCCTCCACCCCGGAGCGCATCGTGACGAACTTCGACGTGTTCGGCTTCGAGCTGACCGCCGACGAGGTATCGGCCATCGGCGCACTCGACCGCGGTCAGCGCGTCGGTGCCGACCCGGACACCGCCACGTTCTGATCCACTCCGCGAGAGAGGGGCGCCGAGAAATCGGTGCCCCTCTTTTTCGTCTGACCCCCTTTCGGCACTCAGGTGGGGATCGGTACAATCGATCGTCCTCGAATCGATTCGAAATCCCCGAAAGCCCGCATGGCCACCTCCCTGACGACGGGCCGCCCCTGGCGCGTCATCCTCCTGTTCACCCTGCCGCTCATGATCGGCAACGTGGTGCAGCAGATGTACCACTTCGCCGACACGATCGTCGTGGGCCGGCTGCTCGGCGTGGACGCGCTCGCCGCCGTGGGCGCGACGGGCAGTCTGCTGTTCCTGCTGCTCGGCTTCGCGTGGGGTCTGACCTCCGGGTTCGCGATCCCGACCGCGCAGGCCTACGGAGCGATGGATGCCGCCGGTGTCCGCCGGTCCGTCGCAACCGGCGCCGTGCTCAGCGGGATCACGACCATCCTCCTGACCGTCGGCGCGCCGCTGCTCGCCCACCCTGCGCTCGTCTTGCTGCAGACGCCGCCCGAGCTCCTGGCCGACGCGACGATCTTCACGCAGATCAGCTTCCTCGGCGCTGGCGCGCTGATGTTCTTCAACTTCCTGTCCGCCGTCATTCGTGCGATCGGCGACTCGCGGACACCGCTCATCTTCCTCATCGTCTCGTGCGGCCTCAACGTCGTCCTCGTCATCGCGGCGATCGCGTGGCTGGGGATGGGCGTCGCCGGTGCCGCGCTCGCCACCGTCATCGCGCAGGCTGTGTCGGTCCTCCTGTGTCTCGAGTTCGTTCGCCGCCGCATCCCTGAACTGCACCTCCGCCGCGAGGACTGGCGCATCACGCGCGTCGACATCGTTCGCCACTTGCGCCTCGGCCTGCCGATGGGCTTCCAGGCGTCGATCATCGCGATCGGCGCGCTCACCGTGCAGGTCGCGCTCAACACGCTCGGCGGCGAGGCGATCGCGGCGTACACCGCGGCATCCCGCGTCGACGGTCTCGCGGTCGCGCTGCTCCAGTCGATGTCGCTCGCGGTCTCGATGTACGTGGCGCAGAACTACGGCGCCGGCCGCCCCGACCGCATCCGTCGCGGTGTGGTGCAGGCCACGTGGATCGCGATCGGCACGGCGGTGGCCCTCGGCATCCTGCTCATCTCGTTCGGCGGGCCGATCGTTCGCATCTTCGTCGGTGATGGGGCGGATGAGGTCGTGCACCTCGCGGTCTCGATGCTCGTGATCAACGGCCTCAGCTACACAGCGCTCGGTGTGCTCTTCGTGACGCGCGGTGCGCTGCAGGGTCTCGGCAACGCCGTCATCCCGACGGTCACCGGGGTCGTCGAGCTCATCGCGCGAGCCGCGGCGGCCATCCTGCTGGGGTCGCTCTTCGGCTTCATCGGCGTTGCCTGGTCGAACCCGCTCGCGTGGATCTCGGCCGCCGTCATCCTCATCCCGTCGTACATCCGCGCGCACAAGCGGCTCGCGACGATGCCGATGGCTCCGATGACGATCACGCCGACGACACCCATCGCGGTCATCGGACCGGTCGACGGATCGATGACGGTCGAGACGGTCGTCACCCAGCCGGTGCCGCTGCCCGCATACCCGTCACGGATGCGTCAGGTCCTCCGCCGTCGCTCCGGCTCGGCTCGGCGACTCACGCGCAAGCGCTGACGTCGGGGTTCGCGCGGTGGTGCCGCGGTGTCGCGCGCTCCCGCTGCAGCTGAGGTCCCATTCCGGCCGGGGATGCGACCGCCATTCCCGGCCCGATCGGGGCCTCGCGGTGACGCCACTTCGCGGGCGCCCCACCCGCCCCGCAGCGGCTCACGCGGTCGCGCCGTCGTCCAGGCGTGCCCGCGCCCGGTCGTGGCGGCGGCCGATCTCGACCAGTCCGGTCGCGGCACCGAGACCCATCGGGGGAGTGTCGACGTAGATCGACTCGGCGGCGGCGACCCGATAGGTCTCGTGCCACACGCCGATCGCGCCAGGGTGCTTGCGCGCGTTGCGGTTGAAGGCTGTCCAGGCGGGACGGTGCGCCTGCTCGGGTGCCGACGCGTAGGCGTAGAGCTTCTCGAGCGACGACCAGTACTGCACGAGGTACGGGCCGCGCCGTCCGACGAGCATCGTCGAGCCGAGCAGGCCGGACTCCGGGTCGCTGAACAGCTCGCCGAGCATCCTCGGCATGGCGGCCGAGATCGGCATCCACACGTCGGGGCGCCACCACTTCTTGATCGTCATGCCGAGGTGGAAGACGACGAGTTCGCCGTCGTGCGAGTGGGTCATCCGAGCCATGTCGATGCCTTTCGATAGTGTCGCTATCTAGAATGGATAGCGGTACTATCGATGTCAAGGGGGAATCGATGCGGATCTCAGAACTCGCCGCCGAGACGGACGTCCCGGTGGCGACGATCAAGTACTACCTGCGCGAGAAGCTGCTCCCCGAGGGCGAGCGGACCTCCGCGACGCAAGCCGTCTACGGCCCCGCACACGTCGAGCGACTGCGGCTGATCCGCGCGCTCGCGGACTCGGGCGTCGGCATCGCCGCCTCCCGCCGGGTCATCACGGCGCTCGACGATCCGCCCGCCAACCCGAGCCACCTCCTCGGCATGGCGCACACCGCTGTGTCGCCGCCCGTCGACGCCGCCCTCGACCTGACCGCTGCCGCCGCGCTGATCTCGCGATGGGGATGGCAGCCCGAGTCCTGCGATCCGCAGCAGGTCGCCGGCGTCGCGCGCGCCCTCGGCACCCTCGATCGAGCCGGATTCACCGTGCCTGAGACCACTATGGATGCCTACCTCGCCGGCATCCGGCGCATGGTCGAGGCCGAGATCGACGCCATCCCGACGACGTCGTCGGATGCAGCGGTGCGCTACGTCGTGCTCGGGACGGTGCTCGTCGAACCCCTGCTCCTGGCCCTCCGTCGCGTCGCCGAGGAGCTCGTTTCGGGAGAACGGTTCGGCGACGCCGGTTCCTGAGAGGAACCTGAGGGGTGCACAATCGGGGGATGACCACCGTCTTCCCCGCGCTCACCGAGACTCCCGATCCGCAGTTCGTCATGGTCGGCGACGGGTATCGGATCGCGACGTACGAGTGGGGACTGGCGGATGCCCCGACGGTGCTCCTCGTGCACGGGTTCGCCTCGAGCGCGCGTGACAACTGGGTCAACACCGGGTGGGTGCGCGACCTGCTGCGCGCCGGATACCGCGTGCTCGCCGTCGACCAGCGCGGTCACGGCGCGAGCGACAAGCCCCACGTGGCCGAGGCCTACGCCCTCCGCACGATGGTCACCGACGTCGAGGCCGTGCTCGACACCTACCTCGTCGACGAAGCGCTGTACGTCGGCTACTCGCTCGGCGCGCGCGTCGGGTGGGAGGTCGCTCGCGACCTGGAGCCCCGCATCCCGCGCGTCGTCCTCGGCGGCGTTCCCGACGGCGTGCCGCTCGGGCGGCTCGATCTCGACCAGGTGCAGGCGTACGTCGACGAGGGCACGCCGGTGACGGATGCCGTGACCCACAACTACATCTCCCTCACCGAGCGGGTGCCCGGCAATGACCTGCGCGCGCTGCTGGCGATCGCCCGCGGCATGCGCGCGACCGGAACCGTCGACCCCGACCCCGGCAAGGCTCCCGGTCAGCCGGTGCTCTTCGCGACGGGGACGAAGGACGGGATCATCGAAGGCTCCCGCTCGCTCGCTGCCGCGACCCCGCACGGCCGCTTCGTCGAAATCCCCGACCGGCACCACTTCAACGCGCCCGGTTCCCGCGCGTTCCGCGAGGCCGCGCTGGCGTTCCTCGCGGAGTAGGAGGCGCGCCGCGCGCCGCGCGCGCCTCGCGAGCCCCGCTCCGCGCGCCCAGCGGTGCGGCGCGGTGCGCCTCACCCAGCGGCGTCCCACACCCCTCGCGGATTCGGAGAACGGCGCCGGATTCGGACGCGCAAGCGCTGACGCATCCGAATCCGCAGCACATCTCCGAATCTGCGGCGCCGCACTACGCTCACCCCATGACAGACCTTTCGTCGTGGGGCGTCGCGTCCGATTCGCCGACCGCCGAGCACTACCGCACCTTCGGCGCGCTCGAGGCTCCCGGCTCGTCCGCCGTGTACGAGAACTGGGCGCTGGGGGTCGCGGACGACGCCGAGATGCTCGCGCTGATCGACGAGCTCCCGCGCACGAAGCGCCAGGCGAACCTCGTCTTCGCCGCGATGCGCGTCGCCGGCGTGCCCGTCTCACCGTGGACGGATGCCCGTCGTGACGCGATCGCGCAGTGGCCGCGCATCCGCGACATCGCGCTCACGCACGCGACGCAGACGAACGAGGCCGCGCGCTGCGCCGTACTCCTGCCGCAGCTGGCCCGCATACCGGGACCGCTCGCTCTCCTCGAAGTCGGCGCCTCTGCAGGTCTTTGCCTCTACCCCGACCGGTATTCGTACCGGTACACCGGCGACGACGGCACCGTCACCTCGCTCGACCCCGCCGCCCCGACCGGCGTCGTGATCGACTGTCGCATCGAGAACGCCGCGCCGCCCGCCGGCCTTCCCGAGGTCGTCTGGCGAGGCGGCATCGACCTGAACCCGCTCGATCCGGCCGACCCCGAGACGCTCGCGTGGCTCGACGCGCTCGTGTGGCCCGAGCACGACGACCGGCGCGCCCGGCTCCGCGCCGCCGTCGCGGTGGCGGCATCCGACCCGGCTCCGATCCGCGCCGGTGACCTCAACGACCTGATCGCGGATGCCGCGGCATCCGCCCCCGACGATGCGACCCTCGTCGTGTTCCACACGGCGGTGCTCGCCTATCTGAGCCCCGAAGACCGGGACCGGTTCCGCCGCACGATGACCGATACGGATGGGGTCTGGCTCTCGAACGAGGGGCTCGGGGTGTTCCCCGAGTTCGAGAGCATCGTGCCGCCGGGGGAGCGGCACCGTTTCGTCCTCGCGGTCGACGGTGAGCCCGTGGCGCTGACGCATCCGCACGGGCGCAGTTACCGCGCGCTCTGATCCTCCGGGGACGCCACGTGCTGGGCGAGCCGGGCCACCCGAAACTTCGCGTCCCCGGAATAGCGCGGGCCCCTCGCCCCGGACCCCCGCACCTGGCAACATCGGCAACAGAACCCCGGAAGGAACGACACCATGGCAGGCAAGACCAGCGAGGGCGCCGGATTCAGCGACGCCGAGAAGGCTGCGATGAAGCAGCGCGCGGACGAGCTCAAGGCGATGAAGGGCCTCAAGGGCCTCGCAAAGATCGAGAAGGAGAATCAGGCCTGCCTCGACGCCATCGAGGCGCTCGAGGGCACCGACCGCATCATCGCCGAGCGGGTGCACGTCATCGTGCTCGAGGAGGCGCCGCATCTGAACCCCAAGACGTTCTACGGCTTCCCGGCCTATGCGAAGGACGGCAAGGTCGTCGTCTTCTGGCAGCCGGCATCCAAGTTCAAGACGCGCTACGGCACCGTCAGCTTCGACGAGACCGCGCAGCTCGACGACGGCCCCATGTGGCCCGTCTCGTTCGCGGTGATCGAGATGACGGATGCCGTGGAGCAGCGCATCCGCGAACTCGTCAGGGCTGCGGCACCGCGAGACTGACGATCCGGTCGTCGCCCGTGCGCGGCGATCCTCGTCCGTCGGTGTTGTTCGTGAGGACGAAGACCGTGCCGTCGGGGCCGACCGTGACGTCGCGGAGTCGCCCGTACTCGCCGGCGTACAGCTCGGTTGATGACGACGGATCGGCGACCGGCACCGCGCGCAGCACTCGGCCGCGGAGGTTTGCGATGAGGATCGTGTCGTCCACGATGGCGATGCCGCTTGGGCTGGCGGCATCCGTCGACCAGGTCTGCACGGGATCGATGAAACCATCGTCCTCGCCGCCGGTGCCCTCGACGTACGGCCAGCCGTAGTTGCCGCCCGGTTCGATGACATTGAGCTCGTCGCGGTAGTTGCGACCGAACTCGCTCGCGAACATCGTGCCGTCCTCAGCCCAGGCGAACCCCTGCACGTTGCGGTGACCGAGGCTGTAGACGGGCGACTGCGGGTCGGGGTTGTCGGTCGGGATGGAGCCGTCGGGCGCGATCCGCAGGATTTTGCCCGCCAGCGAACGCGGGTTCTGCGAGGCGGGCTCGTCGCTCGTGTCGCCGTTCGCGATGTAGAGCATGCGGTCGGGTCCGAACGCGATACGACCGCCGTTGTGATGGGTGCCCGCCGGCATCCCGTCGATCACCGGTGTCGGCTCGCCGAGTCGGTACGAGCCGGGTTCGCCCGCGATCACGTATCGCTCCACTCGATTGCCGCTGCGGGCGGTCGAGTAGACGTAGAGAGCGTCCCCGTCGGTCGCGAGCCCCAACAGGCCGCCCTCGTCGCTGTGCACGACGTCGTCCACCGTGTCGACGACGCGGGTCTCGCCGTCGGGCGCCACCTCGAGGATCCGGGCGGAGTCGCGCTCGCTCACGAAGACGGTCTCGCCGAGAACGGACATCGACCACGGCGCCTCGAGCCCGCTCGCGACCGTCCGCGGCGTCTTCGGCGCAGGCGACGGCGTCTGCGTCGGTGTGGGAGTGGGCGGCGGGGTCGGGCTCGCGGAGGGCGTCCGCGACGGGGTCGGCGACTCGGCGGCGGGTTCCTCCGGTGCCGAGCATCCGCTCAAGAGCAGGGCCGCGGCGATGCCCGCCCCGGTGATCGAGGAGGCACTGCGGCGACGCGAGGACATGCACCCAGTCAACCGCATCCCGGCCCGCGGAGGACGGCATCAGGCGAACGACCTAAACTGGGGGCATCCCCGTTCCTGTCTGTGAGAAACACGCCTGTGTCTGACGCTGCCCCCCGCACCTTCGAGGTGCGACACCTGCAGATGGGTCGCGCCCTTTTCGCGGCGCTCGCGGCGATCATGATCACGTTCTCCGTCGATCACTCGGCGCAGGTCGGCATGGCCGTCTTCAGCGGCTTCGCCATCGCGACCGCCCTCGTCCTCCTGCTGTCGGTGTGGCTCGTCTTCCCCGCCGGCGATCGTTGGCAGGCGGTGCTCCTCGGCAGTCTCACATTCGTGGCGGGCATGATCGCGAGCTTCCCGGCGCTGCGCACCGACGACGGCTTCTTCACGACGGTCCTCGTGTGGGCCCTCGTGACCGGCTCCGCGGAGTTGATCATCGGTATCCGCGAACGGAGCCGTGGCAATGCGGCCGCGCGCGAGGCGATCTTCGTCGGGGCGCTCACGCTCATCCTCGGGGTCGCCCTGACCTTCATTCCGCGCGACTACCTGCTCGAGTACTACATCGACCAGGCGCGGCGATCCTTCACCCTGACCGGCATCACGATCGGCGTCGGTGTGCTGGGCGGCTACGCGGCGATCGTCGCCGTATACCTGGGAATCGCGGCGTTCTCGCCCCGACCCGACGCGGCGGCTGCCGTCGAGACGGCTGACACGGATGCCGCTGGAGGCCACTCATGAGCGAGAAGAACCCCACCCGTCGGGACCTGATGCGTCCCGTCCACCTGCTTGGCTTCGCGTTGCTGGCGGCTGTGTTCGCCGGTGTCGTCACCCTCGTCTCGATGGGCGTCCTGCAGGACCAGCGTCCGGGAAGCACCGTCGATCAGCACCTCCGCGCCTGGGTCGTCGCCGGCATCGTCGCGGGGATCACGTTCATCGCGACGCTCGTGATCATGGCCCTGTCGCTCCTCGCCGTCGACCCTGTGAAGGCCAGCCGGCCCGTCGATCGCGGCCTGCTGCTCGACCCCGAGGACGAGACCCCGTCCGACGCGAGCGAGGGCGGCGCCGGTCGCGGCCACGCCCCCCCGTCCGGGCACTGACCCCGGCGCCGCGCGCTACCCGCGCCCCAGCCCGACTCAGCCGAGCAGGTCGACCAGCCGGTCGGCGAGTCCCGCGTAGCCCGCGGGCGTGAGCGCGAGCAGGCGCTGCTTCGCGGCATCCCCGATGTCGAGACCCTGCACGAACTCGGCGAGCTCGGGCGCGCCGACCCGACGGCCGCGCGTGAGGTCCTTCAGGAGCGCGTACGGATCGGTGATCTGCGAGCGGCCCGCGACGATCTCGGCACGGACGACGGTCTGGATCGCCTCGGCGAGGACCTCCCAGTTCGCGTCGAGGTCCGCCAGCAGCACGTCGCGCGAGAGCGAGATCTCCGTCAGGCCGCGCAGCAGGTTGTCGAGGGCGAGCAGCGAGTGCCCGAACGCGACGCCGATGTTCCGCTGCGTCGTGGAGTCGGTGAGGTCGCGCTGCTGACGCGACGTCACAAGGGTTGCGGCGAGCGTGGCGAACAGGCCGCTCGCGATCTCGAGGTTCGCCTCGGCGTTCTCGAAGCGGATCGGGTTGATCTTGTGCGGCATCGTCGACGATCCGGTCGCACCGGCGACGGGGATCTGGGCGAAGAAGCCCATCGAGATGTAGGTCCACACGTCCGTCGCGAGGTTGTGGAGGATGCCGCCGGCGTGACGTGCGCGGTCGTACAGCTCTACCTGCCAGTCGTGCGACTCGATCTGCGTCGTCAGCTCGTTGAAGCCGATGCCGAGACCCTCGATGAACTCGCGCGACAGCGCGGGCCAGTCGACGTCGGGCTCGGCGGCGAGGTGCGCCGACCAGGTGCCCGTCGCACCCGAGAACTTGGCGAGGTAGTCGCCGCCGGCGATCTGGTCGGCCACCCGCTGCAGGCGCCATGCGAAGACGGCGAGCTCCTTGCCCATCGTCGAAGGCGTCGCCGGCTGCCCGTGCGTGCGCGACAGCATGACGGCATCCCGGTGCTCTTCGGCGAGAGCCGTCAGCGAGGCGATCACGGACTGCAGCTTCGGCAGCCAGACCCGCTCCACGGCGCGCTGCACCGTGAGGGCGTACGACGCGGAGTTGATGTCCTCGCTCGTGCAGGCGAAGTGCGTGAGCTCGGCGATGGCGCCGAGTCCGAGCGACGAGAGGCGGTCGCGCACGAGGTACTCGATCGCCTTCACGTCGTGGCGGGTGACGGCTTCCTTCTCGGCGAGCCAGCCGATCTCCTCGGCGCCGAAGTCGCGGTAGAGGTCGCGGAGCGACTCCTTCTGCGCGTCGGTCAGCGCCGACGACCCGAACAGGCCGCGGTCGGTGAGCGCGATGATCCACTCGACCTCCACCTCGACGCGAGCCCGGTTGAGGCCCGCTTCGGAGAGGTACTCGGCGAGGGGGGCGACAGCGGGTGCGTAGCGCCCGTCGAGGGGGCTCAGCGACATCGAGGGCAGGGAGGACACGCGACTCCGTTCGGTGGGGGATGCGCTCACCGGCGAAGCGCGGGTTCGAGCTGCCGGAACAGAGCCCGGCTGGCGCTCTCGATCATACCGAGCACCTCGTCGAACATCGCGGGTCCCCCGTAGTAGGGGTCCGGCACGTCGAGGACGCCGTCGCCGCGCGAGTCAAAGCTCAGCAGGAGCGCGAGCTTGTCGACGTCTGCGGGGCTCCGCGCCCACTCCGACAGGATCCGCTCGTGTGATCGGTCGAGGGCGATGACGAGGTCGTTGCTGTCGAAGTCGTCACGGGAGAACTGTCGCGCCCGGTGCCGGGTCCCGTCGTACCCGCGTCGGTCGAGAGCGTCGAGGGTGCGGCTGTCCGCCCGCTCGCCGACGTGCCACTCGCCCGTGCCGGCGCTCGTCGAGACGACGCGGTCGCCGAGTCCCGCCTGATCGGCGAACCACCGGAACACGACCTCCGCCATCGGGGAGCGGCAGATGTTCCCGGTGCACACGAAAACCACGCGAAAAGCATCATCGGGCGCGGGCACCACTCCATTGTGCTGATCCAAGCGCCTTCTGCACAGTGCGAGACGGTCCTGCGGCATCCACCATCGGTTCCCGGCGCTGTGTCGAACCGGATGCCGCGGCTCACAGTCGACGCATGTCCGATGTGCTCGCGCCGTCCCGATACCTGTGGGGCGCCCCTCTCGAGGAGCGGCTCGCGACCCTCGATGAGGCGCTCGCTCTGCTGCGACAGGCCGACGATCAGGCCCTCGTCCTGCTCGACGAGGTCCGGCGACTGGCGCACGTCGTGGACTGGGAGGCGACGGCTGCCGATGCATTCCGTGCCGCTGTCGACGCGTGGCATGACGAGCTCGCCCAGCTCGTGTCGGCGATCGAGGGGGCGATCCAGCAGACGCAGAAGGATCGGCACTGGATGGAGGCGGTCGGCTGATGGGCGACCTCGAGATCCGAAGCGGGCGGGTCGTCGCCGTTGACACGGAGACGCTCCGCCATGCGGCGGCGCAGGCTGAGCTGGCTGTCGCCGGCGCGGAGACGCTTCACGCCACGCTCAGCCACGCCGACCAGCTGCTCGGCATCACCCTGATCGGGGGCACGGCTGCGCATCCGGTGACGGCGGCCGCGACGGTGGGCGAGCGGGGACGGATGCTGGTGAGCGCCCTGCGTGACACCGCGACCGCGTATGAGCTGGTCGAACTGCGGGCGCAGCAGGCGGCCGCTGCCCTGGGCGATGCGGGTGATCGCCGAGACGCCGTCCTCCTCACCCGCCGGATCGGGCAACTCGAGGCATCCTCTCCTGCAGTCGCCGAGCTCGCGGATCAGGCATTCGCCGAGGCTCCGAACCCGTTCGCGACGGTGGGTGACGAGCTGACCTGGTCGAGTCTTCTGTTCGGCGCGCTGGGCGCGTCGGTGGTAGGTCTGTACGGCGCGGGGACGCGCGTGATCCGCTCCGCAGGGAAGGGGGCGATCCCTGACGGCAGCAGGCTCGTGGGAACGCCCAGGACGCCGACGGTCGAGCTGATCGCGTTCCGCAAGGGCACGGCGCCCGATTCGATGGCTGCCCTCGCCCGGCGTCAACCGTCCACGGAGCGCCCCGGCGACATCCGAGTCGAGCGGTACACGATGCCCGGCGGTCAGCATCGGTTCGCGCTCTACGTCTCGGGAACCCGGACCACGGGCGACGTCGGGGCTTTCGGCATGCCGTCGAATGTGCCGCTGTACCTCGGGGCCGCGTCGTCGTCTTACGAGTCCGCGCGCATCGCCCTCGACAAGGCCGGCGCGAAGCCGGGCGACTCCGTCATGGTCAGCGGTCATTCACAGGGAGCCATGATCGCGAGCCGCCTCGCACTCGAGGAGGAGTATGAGGTGCCCATGCTGGTCGGTTTTGGAAACCCGGTGCAGGCGGACGTGGGAGCCGACACACTCCAGATCGACTTCCGCCACAGCGATGACCTCGTGCCGCTCCTGGCCGCGGGAGGACACGACGGTTCCATCGGCGCGACCGGGAGCATGGTCGTCGAGCGGAACGTCAGTCCGTGGCCGGGGATCGATTCCCACCAGATGGACGCCTACACGAAGACCGCCGAGATGCTCGACGACTCATCGGATCCGCGGATGGATGCCGTGCGGCAGCGCCTGGCCGAGATCAGCCGGGCGGAATCGGTCGAGGTGTTCGTCTACGACACCGAGGAGGGCGTCACGCCTTCGTCTGCGGACGCAGGATGATCCCGAAGACGAAGTTGATGATCGAGATGATCAGCGCTGCGACGACGCCGAGCCAGAACGACTCGACCGTGAGGCCCCAGCCCCACCAAGCGGTGAACCAGCCGGTCAGCCAGAACAGGAACCCGTTGATCACGAGGGAGATGAGTCCGAGCGTCAGGATATAGAGCGGGAAGGCGACGATCTTCAGGATCGTGCCGATCACGGTGTTCACGATCGCGAAGACCGCGGCGACTGCCAGGAGCGACAGGACGAGCTGCAGCGTCTCGCCCGGGGCGAACGGGGTGACGTCGACGCGCAGCGGCTCGATGAGGGTGACAACCCAGATCGCGAACGCGTTGATCACGACGCGGATGAAGAAGCGCATGCTCGCAGTCTTCCACGCCGTCCGACCGCACGCTCGTAGACTCATCGCGTGACCGACATCCCCGTCCGGGTTCGCCCCGAGATCGCCGCGCTCCCCTCGTACAAGCAGGGCAAGCAGGCCGGCGCCACCGCGTACAAGCTCTCCAGCAACGAGAACCCGTTCGATCCGCTCCCCGGCGTCGTCGCCGCTGTGCGCGATGCGGTCGCGTTCAACCGCTACCCCGACGCGCTCGCCGGCCGACTGCGTGCCCGGCTCGCCGATCGGTTCGGGGTGACGGATGACCGCATCCACATCGCCGCCGGCTCGGTCTCGATCCTGTACCAGCTCGCTCAGGCCGCAGCATCCACCGGCGATGAGATCGTTCTGCCGTGGCGGTCGTTCGAGGCGTACCCGGGCATCGTGACCGTCACCGGCGCTACCCCCGTGATGGTGCCGTTGACGGATGCCGCCGCCGTCGACCTGCCCGCGCTCGCCGCTGCCGTCACCGAGCGTACCCGGGCCGTGTTCGTCTGCACCCCGAACAACCCCACGGGCGCCGTCGTCTCGCAGGCGGACTTCGACGCGTTCGTCGCGGCCATCCCCTCCGATGTCCTGATCGTCCTCGATGAGGCCTACGTCGAGTTCGTGACGGATGCCTCCGCCGTCAACGGCGAGCGGGTGATCGCCGCCGGTCACGACAACGTGGTCGTCCTCCGCACCTTCTCGAAGGCCTACGGACTCGCGGGACTGCGTATCGGCTACGCCGTCGGGCACCCCCGCATCCTCGACGTGGCGCGGAGTGCCGGCATCCCTCTCTCCGTCACGGCGCAGGCCGAGGCGGCAGCTCTCGCGAGCCTCGACGCCGAGGACGAGCTGCGCGAGCGCGTCGCGGTCGTCGCGGAGCGCCGCGACCGACTCGTCACGCGGCTGCGGGAGATCGGCTGGGACGTCCCGACCGCGCAGGGCAACTTCGTCTGGCTGCCGGCGGGCGATCGATCGCTCGAGGTCGCGGCGGCGTTCGAGGCGGCCGACCTCGTGGTCCGGCCGTTCGCCGGCGACGGTGTGCGGGTCTCGGTGGGTGAGGACGAGTCGATCGAGCTCGTCGTAGCCGTCGCAGCATCCGTTCTGGCCTGACCACGCCGTATACGAACGCGCCCCCGGAGCCCTGAGGTGGGCTTTCGGGGGCGCGTTGTGTCGCTCTGCGGTCGGTCGGGCGACGATACGCGCCCCCGGAACCGGTGCCGAATCAGCGCGGCGCCTTGTCCTTCTGCTTGCGGACGAACAGCGTCTCGGTCTGCTCGAGCGCCATGCCCTTCGTCTCGGGCACCCGGAAGGCGACGTAGACGAACGACAGCCCCGCGAACAGGGCGTACATGCCGTAGGTGAGCGGCAGCGACCAGCCCGACATCGCCGGGAACGAGACGGTGATGAGGAAGTTGGCGATCCACTGCGCGGCGGCAGCCACGCCGAGTGCCTTACCGCGGATGCGGCTGGGGAAGATCTCGCCGAGGAGCACCCAGACGAGCGGCCCCCACGAGGCGCCGAATCCGACGACGAACAGGTTCGCCGCGACGAGCGCGATCGGGCCCCATGCACCGGGGAGCGAGACCTCGCCGTCGACCGTGACCGAGAATGCGAAGGCCAGGGCCATGGTCGCGAGCGACAGGGTCATGAGGACCGAACCGGTCAGCAGGATCGGCTTGCGGCCGACCCGGTCGACGAGCCAGATCGCGATGAGGGTGACGACGACGTTGGTGATCGAGGTGATGACGCTGATCGTCAGCGAGTTGCTCTCGTCGAAACCGACGGCCTTCCAGAGGGTCGTGGAGTAGTAGAAGATCACGTTGATGCCGACGAACTGCTGGAACGTCGACAGGATGATGCCGACCCAGACGATCCCCTGCAGGCCGAGGACGGGTCCGCGGAGCGACGCGCTCTTGCTCTTGCGGTCCTCGTCGATCGCCGAGCGGATCTCGTTGACGGACTTGTCGAGGTCGGCCTCGGGGACGAGTCGGGAGAAGACCTCGCGGGCCTCGTCGTTGCGCCCCTTCGCGAGGAGGAAGCGCGGCGACTCGGGCATCGTGAAGGCGAGGATGCCGTAGACCGCCGCCGGGACGATGCCGACGAGGAACATCCAGCGCCAGGCCTCGAGTCCCAGCCACAGCTGCTCGGAGGCGCCGCCCGCGCTGTTGGCGAGGACAGCGTCGGAAAGGAGGGCCGCGAAGATACCGAGGGTGATCGCAAGCTGCTGCAGCGAGGCGAGGCTGCCGCGGATCTGTCGCGGCGCGATCTCCGCGATGTAGGCGGGGGCGACGACCGAGGCGATGCCGATGCCGATGCCGCCGATGACGCGCCAGACGATGAGGTCCGGGACGCTGAAGGTCAGACCCGACCCGATCGAGGACACGAGGAACATGACGGCGCCGAGCATCATCGTCTTGAGGCGGCCCCAGCGGTCGGAGAGGGTGCCGGCCAGGATGGCGCCGACGGCACAGCCGAGGAGCGCCACGGCCACGACGAAGCCCGTGAGCACCTTGTCGAGCTCGTAATTGCCCTCGATCGCGTCGACAGCACCGTTGATCACGGACGAGTCGAAGCCGAACAGGAAGCCACCGACCGCCGCGGCTATCGAGAGCCCGATCGCTCGCCGCCCGTAAGGGCTTTTGATCGAGAATGCGTCCGCGGGAATCGTGCCGGTAGTGCTCATGAGGGACGACGTTACCCCTGCCCGCGGAGGTCGAGGGTGGACTTGCGCGAGTCGCAAAATGGAGTAATGGACGGCCTCGACGGCCCTGCGAAGGTCACGGATGCCCGGTGTGCCACGATGCTCGAATGGGGATTCCGATCAGTGACGAACTCCGCGCGCTGCGCGCCCGCGCGTACAGCCCGGCCGCCGACATCCACCTCGATCCGGAGGCGATGCGCCGGTTGGCGGAACTCGAGGAGGCGGGACGGCGCACGGCCGTGGAGGAGGCCCCGGTGCTGCCTCCCGTCGACGAACCCGCCCCCGACCAGGATGCCGCTGCGTCACCGAGCGAGCCCGATGTCGTCCCGCCTGCGGAAGTCGAGCCGACCTTCTGGCGTCGCCCGCGGGTCCGCACCGCGGTGTGGACCGCGGCCGTGGTCATTGCCGCCCTGTTCGGTGCAGGCCTCACCTACTCCGTGGTCGCGGTGGCACCGGTGTCGACATCGTCGGGTGCCGAGCAGATCGAGACCCTGAGCCCGATTGCGACACCGCAGATCCCACCCGGGTACTTCGGATGGGAGGAGGACGGGCTTGCGTTCCAGTACGAGGGCTTCACCGTCGTCCGGACGACGTACGGCTTCTACAGCGGCAGTGCCGAGGGCGGATCGTGCATCCAGGTTTTCGAGACCCGGCTGATCCCGGATTCGCAGGAATTCAACGACGCTGACGGCTGGTCCTACGACGGGAACATCTGGGGTGGTTGCGCGGTCGGCGCCTTCCCTGCGTCGGCGGCTGTTCCTCTGACCGGCGAAGGCGCTCCTGAGGCGGACCTCCCCGACGGCCGCGCGATCCAGTTCGTCCTCGACGGCGACCGCGTGGGGGTCTTCCTCGACAAGGGCTGACGGGCGATCACGAGGACAGGCGGCGATACGCGTCGCCGAGCCAGCGGTCGTAGGCTGCCCACGGCTCGCCGATCCGAGCGCGCACGGCGTCGACGTGCGCGATGAGCGGGCCGGTGAGGGTGAACCACTCGCCGCCCTCGCGCAGGTCGGCGAACTCGACGTGGCGCTCGTGCTCCAGGTGTCGATCGCCGGGTTCGAAGGCGAGCAGCTCGTCGTGCATGATGGCGGCCAGCCGGCGACGCGGCGTCGCCGACGTTCCGATCTTCACGCGGTCGCGATAGCGGAGGTAGTAGACGACGTCGATGTGCGGGCGCGGGAGGTCGGCGTCGGGTGCGTCTCCGAGCCGCCACCCGCATCGGTTGCAGTACCAGGCGTCGCCCCGCCTCGCGCCGGAGTCGCCCCGGCAGACGCGGCATGGTGAGGGGAGGGAGTCGGGCACCCCGTCATCCTCACGCCTGCCACGGACACGGGTGAGTCCCCGGGCCGGAGCTGCGGGGGGAGGGCGGCTCGACGGTCCGGGGCTCTCGGATGCATCGCCGTGATGAACGGGTCTGCGATTCCGCACCGACACCCGGGGCTGGGTTGCCGGGAACGATACGCCGGTCATCCTGACGACGGAAGCCCCGGAAATAACGGACCCGGCTGGAGTGGAGTCTCCCCCAGACCCCAGCCGGGTCGTCGCGCTGTAGCGTGGCCCGCACGCGGGAACGCCTGGAATCCCCCAGAAACCAGCCGGGTGCGGGCAATCCAGCTCCCCAACTGTTGGTCTACAGCAACGCACAATCTATGCGCTCCCACGTCCTTTCTTGTCCCCCTTTCGGGGGACAAGCGCGATGTGCTACAACCTTCCCCCCACATCTTTCTCCGCCCTCCGATCGGTGAAGAATGGGAGGATGTCCATGCTGATCGTCGTCGCCCACCCCGATCCGTCGTCCCTCACCCATCGCGTCGCCGAGCGGCTCGCGGCCGCCTTGCCGCCCGATCAGGTCGAGTTCGCCGACCTCGCTGCCGAGGGCTTCGACCCCCGGTTCACCCTCGGCGATCGGCACTCCTATCGCGTCGCGGGCGAGTACCCCGACGATGTCGTCGCCGAGATCGCCCGCATCGAGCGCGCGGAACAGCTCGTTCTGGTGTTCCCCGTGTTCTGGTGGTCGATGCCGGCGCTCCTGAAGGGGTGGATCGATCGCGTGTTCACGAACGGATGGGCCTTCGGCGTCGGGGAGGGAAGCGGTATCCGTCCGGGACTCGGTCATCTGACGGCGCACCTGGTACTCCTCGCCGGATCGGACGCGCCTCTCTATGAACGCCGCGGGTACGACGTCTCGCTCGAGACGCAGATCGGCACCGGCATCCTCGACTACTGCGGCATCCAGCGCGGCGTGACGGAGTTCGTGTACGACGCGGATGCCGGGGCGACAGCGGCTGACATCGATGCCGTGGTCGAGCGGGTCGCGACGGCCATCCGCGGCTGAGCGACCGGCGGCATCCGCTCAGCGGAACGCGTCGACGACCTCGGGACGGCGCTGCGGCGTCGTTTCCGACACCTCATCGAACACGCGTGTCGTGCGAGACCCACCGAACGGCGCCCAGCCAGGGTCGCCCGTCCGGATGAAAGACACCCACGCGCTGTGCATTTCGTCGGCGAGGGTCTGCGGAGCACCGGTTCCGGAAAGCGACTCCGCGTCGGGGCCGTTCACACGACCGAACGCGAACGCGATCTCGACGGCGTGCGCCGCGAGAAGGCCGCGGACTGGACTTCGCCAGGCGAACTCGTAGACGAATGTCCGATCCGGTCGGGCGTTCGCGACGCGGGTCGCCGGTGCGCGGAGGATCTTGTCGCTCAGGGCCTGGCCGAGCGCCTCCGCACCGCGGAACCCTGCGGCCCGCGCTGAGCGCATCGCTCCAACCGGGATCCGCGCGAGCAGGGCGAGGCCGGCCACCTTGACGGGCCCGAGTTCGGCGATCGCAGTGGGGCTCAGCCACAGCCGATACTCGTCCGTGTTGGTTCCGATGAGGACCGGAGCCGCGGCATCCGTGAGTGCCTCTTCCGGAGGACGGGGCACCGAATCGGGGTCGAGACTGAGCGCGAAGCCACCTGTCGGCACCGGCGATGACTTCCGCGCGATCTCCAGCCGCGCGTCGACGAGCCGCTGCGGGCTGACCGCGGCGAACGAATCGCGCGTGACCGGGATGCCGAGGTGCTTCGCGATAGCCCGGGTGACGCGGCCAGCGCGTTCCGGTGAGGACGCATCGAGCGGGCCGGACTGGATGATCGCCCCGTGGACGCGCTCACCGATGCGGGGGAGCGACACGGCGGCCGCGACGAGGGCACCCCCCGCCGACTCGCCCATCAGGGTGACCATTTCTGGATCGCCGCCGAATGCCGTGATTTCACGGTAGACCCACTCGACAGCGGCTGCGACGTCCAGGAGGCCGAGGTTCCGGGGGACGCCGTCGAGCACGGAGAACCCTTCCGCGCCGAGGCGGTAGTTCAGCGACACGAAGACGATTCCGTCTCGGGCGAAGGTCGTTCCGTCGTATCCCTCGAGGGCGGAGGTGCCACGCTCGAAGGCACCACCGTGCACCCACACCACGACGGGCGCGGACTCTGCATCGGCAGGGGCCCAGACGTTGACGGTCAGGATGTCGTCGCCCGGGATCTCGACGCTACCGAAGAGCTTCGCCGCCTCGCCCTGGTACGGGCTCTGCGGTGCGGTGGGCCCGAACGACGTCGCGTCGCGCACCCCCTCCCAGGGCAGTACCGGGACCGGCTCGGCGAAGCGGCGCGCTCCGAACGGGGGCTCCGCGTAGGGGATGCCGAGGAAGCGGCGGATCCCGTCCGTCTCGGCGCCGGCGACGGTGCCCGTCGTGAGGGTGACGTGGGGTGACAGGTCGGGCATCCGCATCCTTCCGAGACCGCGCGAGGGTGGCGCGGCATTCATCGTGGCATCCGGGCCGATGCGGCCGGGTCGACCGGGGCGCTTTCATGGCTGGATCCAACGGGATCCCCTCGGCAACTCCACCGGGAACACGCGCGGGCGCGGATCCCGAAGGAGCCGCGCCCGGAGCGAGGATGCCGCGTGGCGGCATCCGATCAGTCGTCGAGTTCGGTCGCCAGGACCTTCCCGGAAGCGTCGAGGGTGACCTCGACGATCTGGCGGTCGCCCGTGAGGATGGACACGTCGAACGGCGACCGGTTGTCGTCGTCCGCGTCGATGTCGATGACGCGTCCCGGCCGCTCGGCGAGTGCCGCGTCAACCATGGTCGAGAGCGTCTTCGCGTCGAGGACGTTCTGGGGGGCACGGTCGTCGGCCTCGGCGGGCTCGGCCTCGGCCACGACGGCGGTGCCGTCGGCGCGCACGAGCACCTCGGTCTCGGCGCCGTCGGCAGCGGTCAGTGAGACGTCCCAGCTGCCGTCGCGGTTCGCGTCGATGCCGGTCGGGGCGCCCTTCGCGACACCCTTCGCGGCGTCGGCGATCGTCGACAGGTCGCTCGCGCTCGCGGCGCCGAAGTCACCGGATGCCGTCGCGGGCACGTCGTCGTCGCTCCGGGTGTCGTCGGACACCTCGGCCGTCGAGGTGCTGCCGGTCGAGGCCACGTCGGAACGCTGGCTCGACGAGACGCTGTCCACCTGGTCGTCGCGGTCGTCCGCCAGGGCGGAGCCTGCGGCGACGCCGCCGCCGATCAGGAGGAGTGCGCCGAGCGCAGCGCCGCCTGTGACGAGGGCGGAGCGTCCACGCCGCTTCGGAGCGGCAACCGGAGCATCGGCGACGGGCGTCATCGGGACGGTCGCGTCGGTGGTGGGCGTGTGGTCGGGGGTGGTGTTGTTCTCGCTCATGACCCCAGAGTGCCGAGCGGGTACTGAAGCTGACCTGAAGCGACCTGAAGCGCCGTTCAGGTTCACTCGGATGCCGGTGGGTGCGAGGATCGTTCGATGCCAGAGAGCACCTCATCCGCCGCCCTCCCGCTCGACCGCGCCGCCGCCGATCGCATGTGGGCGGCGTACCGGGACGCCCGCCCCGAGGCCGCGGCCGCCGGACCCGAGTACACCGTCGAGCACTTCGGCGACAGTGTGCGGCTCGCGGACGAGCTGCTCGACGCCGTCCTGACGGGTCCGAAACGCGCCACCTCCGAGCTCGTCGCCGACTTCCTGGCGCGCGGCGATGTTGTTCCCCGCGTCGGCTCGCACTGGATCGCCTGCGACGGCAGCGGCACGCCCCGCATCATCATCAGGAGCACGGAACTGCGCATCGGTCCGTTCGCGAGTGCGGATGCTGCCTTCGCCGCCGACGAGGGCGAGGACGACCGGTCGCTGGAGAGCTGGCAGCGCGAGCACCGCCGCTACTTCACCCGCGTAGCCGCCGCGCGCGGCGCGACCTGGTCGGAAGCCGACGAGATCGTCTTCGAACGCTTCGCGGTGGTCTGGCCTCCGGAGCACGCCGACTGACGTCGGATCCGTTCAGTCGGATGCCGGCAGTCGCACGGTGAAGCGGGCGCCGCCCAGCGGCGACTCGCCGACCGAGACCGTGCCGCCCGAGGCTCGCACCACGCCCGCGACGATCGCGAGGCCGAGGCCGCTGCCCCCGGCATCCCGCGCCCGTCCTTCGTCGAGGCGCACGAAGCGTTCGAACACGCGCTCGCGCTCCTCGGGCGGGATGCCGTTGCCGTCGTCATCGACCGTCAGCACCGCCTGGGCGCCGTCACGGGCGACGCTGATGGCGACCCGGGATGCCGCGTGTCGGGCCGCGTTGTCGGCCAGGTTGCGGGCGATCCGACCCAGCAGACGCTCGTCGCCCGTGACCTGCACGGCGCTGATCGCGGAGCCGTCGACGGTGAGGCCCGCGGCGCGAAGGCGCGACACCTCGGCGAGGGCGAGATCGTCCAGGTCGACGGGTCCCCGGCGCTGCGAACCCTGTTCGTCGAGGCGGGTCAGCACGAGCAGGCCGTCGACGAGGTCCTGCATCCGCACGCCCTCCTCGGCGACCACCTCGGCGAGATCGTCGAGCGTCGTCGCGTCGGGGTGAGCCCGCGCGAGTTCGGCGTGCTGGCGCATGGTGGCGAGAGGCGAGCGCAGTTCGTGCGAGGCATCCGAGACGAATCGCCGCTGCGCCGTCGCGGACGCGTCGAGCCGGTCGAGCATGCGGTTCATCGTGATCGCGAGCGCCGCGATCTCGTCGCCCGACGACGGTTCGGGCACACGCCGGTCGAGCCGATCGGCGGTGATGTCGTCGACCTCACGACGGATCCGGCCGACCGGCCGCAGCGCGCGGCCGACGACCCACCAGGTGACGGCCGCGACGACGAGGACGACGAGGAGAGTGGATGCCGCGAGCAGCCACGCCACGGTGGCGAGCGTGGCGTCATCGCCGTCGACCGAGGCGGCGAGCACGATCCGGGTGTCCGCATCGTCGTCGACGTCCTCCACGATGATCAAGACGGGATCGCCGTCGTACGTCACGACCTGCCCCTCGCGATCGGCGGGAAGGGTGCCGTCGTCGGCGTCCTCGGAGGCGGCGACCACCCGCCCGGAGGCGTCGGCCACCTGCACGATGTCGTCGTCGAGGTCGGCGATGCCGGCAGTTCCGGATGCCTCGACCCGCTGCGCGAGCTCGGTCGCCCGGGTCTCCGCCGCGCGAGCGGTCGCATCCCGCACCTCCGAGCTGAGCACGGCGCTGAACCCGATCGACGCGAGCACCATCACGACGGCGACGATGAGGGTCGCGGCGGCCGTGATACGCGCCCGGAGGGATCTGAGCAGCGGCATCCGTTCAGCCACCGTCGGCCGCCAGCCGGTATCCGGCGCCGCGCACGGTCTCGATCGCGGTCCGCTCGAACGGCCGGTCGAGCTTGCGGCGAAGATGTCCGACGTAGACCTCGACGATGTTCGGGTCGCCGTCGAAGTCGTCGTCCCAGACGCCTGCGATGAGGTCGCGCTTGGAGACGACCTGGCCCTTATGGCGGATGAGGTGCAGGAGCACCGCGAACTCGCGCGAGGTCAGCTCGATCGGGGTGTCTCCGCGTCGCACGCGTCGCGCGGCCGGATCGACGTGCAGGTCGCCCGCCTCGAGGGCGACCGGGCGCTCAACCCCGCCGCGCCGGATGAGGGCGCGAAGCCGTGCGACGAGCACCGGGTAGGAGAAGGGCTTCGTGACGTAGTCGTCGGCCCCGGCGTCGAGGGCGTCGACCTGGTCCCACTCGCCGTCCTTCGCCGTGAGCATGAGGACGGGCGTCCAGTTCTCCTCCGCGCGGAGCGCTTCGCAGACCTTCCAGCCGCTCATCCCCGGCATCATCAGGTCGAGCACGATCGCGTCGTAGGTCGTCTCGCGGGCGCGCCAGAGTCCGTCGACGCCGTTGTGCGCGACGTCGACCGCGAACCCCTCAGCCTCGAGGCCTCGTCGCACGCCGTCGGCCAGGCGCACCTCATCGTCGACCACCAGAACTCGCATGCGCCCAGTGTGTCGTGCCCACGCTGAAGCGGCGCTGAAGCGGGCCTCTCGCCTGCCGCTGTTGTCCCGACCGCACCGCGAATCGCGGCATCCGTTGTCGACCTCATGCAGAACGGGGGATGCGTCGGGGTTTAGCGTGGGAGGGTGACCCCCTCGTTCGAGGCTCCGGCCGAAGCATCCGACGTCGTCCGCGTCCTCGCCGCCGACGGTTCGTACGCCCCCTCCCCGACGGCGGAGCGCTACCTCCCGCTGATCGACGCGCTCACCGACGCTGAGCTCGAGACGTTCTACCGCGACATGGTCGTGGTGCGCGCCTTCGACCGGCAGGCGACCAACCTGCAGCGGCAGGGCCAGCTCGCGCTGTGGCCGCCGTCCCTCGGGCAGGAAGCAGCGCAGGTCGGCTCGGTGCGGGCCGCCCGCACCCACGACCACGTCTTCCCGTCGTACCGCGAGCACGTCGTCGTGACGACCCGCGGTGTCGATCCGATCGACATCATCCGACTGATGCGCGGCCTCACGCACGGCGGCTGGAATCCGGCCGATCACCAGAACACGCATCTCTACACACTCGTCCTCGGGGCGCAGGCCCTGCACGCGACGGGCCTCGGCATGGGCCTCGTCTTCGACGGACGCACCGGCACCGGTGACCCCGAGAAGGATGAGGCGGTCATCGTCTATTACGGCGACGGCGCCTCCAGCCAGGGCGACGTCCACGAGGCGATGGTCTTCGCGGCGAGCTACAACACCCCGCAGGTCTTTTTCCTGCAGAACAACCACTGGGCGATCTCGGTGCCCGTCTCGACGCAGTCGCGCGTGCCGCTCGCTCGCCGCGGCGAGGGCTACGGCATCCCGTCGGTCCGCGTCGACGGCAACGATGTGCTCGCCAGCTACGCGGTCAGCAAGCTCGCGCTCGATGAGGCCCGCTCCGGCGCCGGCCCGCGTGCGATCGAGGCGCTGACCTACCGGATGGGCGCGCACACCACGAGCGACGACCCGACGAAGTACCGTACGAGCGACGAAGAGGAGTCCTGGGCCGAGCGCGACCCGATCGCGCGCATGCGGGCCTTCCTGCAGAACCGCGGCGCCTCGGCATCCTTCTTCGACGAGGTGGATGCCGCCGCCGCCGCGTACGCCGACGACGTGCGCGTGCGTACCAACGCGCTCGGCGACATCCCGACCGAGATCATGTTCGACCACGTCTACGGCGACGCCCACCCGCTCGTGCAGGAGCAGCAGCGCTGGCTCGCCGAGTACGAGGCATCCTTCGAGGAGGGGAACGCGTGAGCGACATCCAGACCCTGCCGTTCGCGAAGGCCCTGAACGCCGGCCTCCGGGCGGCGATGGCCGCGGACGACCACGTCCTGCTGATGGGCGAGGACATCGGCCCGCTCGGCGGCGTGTTCCGCGTGACCGAGGGCCTGCACGCCGAGTTCGGCTCGCAGCGCGTGCTCGACACCCCGCTCGCCGAGTCCGGCATCGTCGGCACCGCGATCGGCCTCACGATGGCCGGGTTCCGGCCCGTGATCGAGATCCAGTTCGACGGGTTCGTCTTCCCCGCCTTCGACCAGATCACGACGCAGCTCGCGAAGCTCACGAACCGTCACGAGGGCACCGCGAATTTCCCCGTCGTCATCCGCATCCCCTACGGCGGGCACATCGGCGCGGTCGAGCACCACCAGGAGAGCCCCGAGGCGTACTTCGCGCACACCCCGGGATTGCGGGTCGTCTCGCCGTCGACGCCGAACGACGCGTACTGGATGATCCAGGACGCCATCGCCTCGCCGGACCCCGTCATCTTCCTCGAGCCCAAGGCGAAGTACTGGATGAAGGGCGAAGTGGATGTCGCCGAGCGCGCTCTTCCCCTCCACGCCTCCCGCGTCGTCCGCCGCGGGACCGATGTGACCCTCGTCGGTCACGGCGCCATGGTCACGACTCTCTTGCAGGCCGCCGCGCTCGCCGAGGGCGAGGGCACCTCGTGCGAGGTCATCGACGTGCGTTCGCTCGCGCCGATCGACTACGAGCCGATCCTCGAGTCCGTCCGCCGCACCGGCCGCATGATCTACGCGCAGGAGGCGCCCGGCAACGTGTCGGTCGGCTCCGAGGTCGCGGCGACCGTCATGGAGCGGGCCTTCTACGCCCTCGAGGCACCGGTCCTCCGGGTGTCGGGCTTCGACGTGCCGTTCCCGCCCGCCAAGCTGGAGGGCCAGTTCCTCCCCGACGCGGACCGCATCCTCGAGGCCGTCGACCGCGTCCTCGCCTACTGACCCCCCGACGATGCCCCCCTACCCGCGACCCCCTCACGTCCGCGAGACTGCACATGTGCATCGAGACTGCGGTGTCACGCCGCTGTCTCGACGCGCGTCTGCAGTCTCGCGGGGATGGAGATGACATGAGCACGCAGACCTTCCACCTGCCGGACGTCGGCGAAGGACTCACCGAGGCCGAGATCGTGCAGTGGCGTGTGGCGCCCGGCGATGCGGTCGACGTCAACGACGTCCTCGTCGAGATCGAGACGGCCAAGTCCCTCGTGGAGCTGCCGTCGCCGTTCAGTGGCACGGTCGGCGACATCCTCGCCACCGAGGGCACGACCGTCGAGGTTGGCGCGGCCATCATCACGATCGCCGGGGGCGAGGGTCAGCCGGATGCCGACATCGGCCGCTCGGAGCACGGCGAGAAGCCCGCCGAGGAGCCCGGTGGCTCGGTGCTCGTCGGCTACGGCACCGGTGGCGAGGTCAAGTCGCGTCGCCGCAAGCCCGCTGAGAAGCCCGTGACCCGCGCCGTCGGCGTCGTCGCGAAGCCCCCGATCCGCAAGCTCGCCCGCGATCTGGGCGTCGATCTGGCCGACGTGTCGCCGAGCGGCACCGCCGGTGAGGTCACCCGCGAGGACGTCGTCCGCCACGCCGAGCAGGCGTCGGTGTTCCGCAACATCGCGACCCCCGATCTCCCCGAGGAGCGGGAGATGTCGATCCCGGTCGCGGCACCGGCGGCATCCGTCACCGCTCCGGCGGCCCCGCCCGCGGATGCGCGCGAAGAGGCGATCACCGTGAAGGGCGTCCGCAAGGCGACCGCCAACGCGATGACGTCGAGTGCGTACACCGCGCCGCACGTGTCGGTGTGGACCGACGTCGACGCGACCCGCACGATGGAGCTCGTGAAGCGGCTGAAGGCCTCGCCCGACTTCGCCGATGTCAAGATCTCGCCGCTGTTGATCTTCTCCCGCGCCGTCATCTGGGCCCTCCGCCGCACGCCCATGATCAACGCGGCCTGGGTCGAGACCGAGAACGGCGCCGAGATCCGCGTGCGCCACTACGTCAACCTCGGGATCGCCGCGGCGACGCCGCGCGGCCTGCTCGTCCCGAACATCAAGGACGCGCAGGACCTCAACATGCGCGGTCTCGCTCGTGCGCTCGAGAAGCTCACCGCCACGGCGCGCGACGGCAAGACGACCCCCGCCGACCAGCAGGGCGGCACGTTCACGATCACGAACATCGGCGTCTTCGGGATGGATGCCGGGACCCCGATCATCAATCCGGGCGAATCCGGCATCATCGCGATGGGCACGATCCGGCAGAAGCCGTGGGTCGTCGACGGCGAGGTGCGCCCCCGGTTCGTGACGACCGTGTCGGGATCGTTCGACCATCGCGTCATCGACGGCGACGGCATCAGCCGCTTCATCGCCGACGTCGCGTCGGTGCTCGAGGAGCCGGCGCTCCTGCTCGACTGAACGCGCTGCTCGCGCCGTCGTTGACGAGACGATGCCGGACGCGGTAGAGATCTCCCATGGCGATCATCAATCGCGGGTTCGGCGGTCGGCGCGGCACGAGCGATCCGCGGCTGCCGCCGGGTCAGACCCTCGTCGACGACTGGCCCGTTCTCACCGCCGGCCCGACTCCGGACATCTCCACGGACGAGTGGTCGTTCACGATCACCACCGAGGCGGGCGTCCAGCATCGCTGGGACTGGACGACCCTCCACGACGCGGGCGCGGAGGACATCGTCACCGACATCCACTGCGTCACCCACTGGTCGCGCCTCGGCATGTCGTGGCGCGGTGTCTCCGTGGATCGGCTGTTCGAGGATGTCGAGACCTCCTGCGACTTCGTCATGGTGCGCACGCATGACGGGTACACCACGAATGTTCCCCTCGACGATCTGCTCGAAGGGCAGGCGTGGATCGCGACCGAGGCGGACGGTGAGCCGCTGACGGCGGAGCACGGCGGACCGGCGCGGCTGCTCGTGCCGCACCTGTACTTCTGGAAGAGCGCGAAGTGGGTCGCCGAGATGCGGATGATGCCCACCGACGAGCCGGGATTCTGGGAGCAGAACGGCTACCACCTCCGCGGCGATCCGTGGCGCGAGGAACGCTACTGGTGACGGAACGGTTCCGAGCGGGCTGGCACGTCGGCCGCGTCGCCTCGCGACGCCCGGAGGCCGCGTCGGCCGTCCGCCTCGCGATCGACGTCCCGACGTGGCCGGGCAATCACGCCGGCTGCCATCTCGACATCCGACTGACCGCGCCCGACGGGTATCAGGCGTCGAGGTCATACTCGATCGCCTCGTCGGGACCGACCACGCAGGTCGTCCTCGCGGTCGACGAAGTCCCCTCGGGTGAGGTCTCGCCGTACCTCGTCCACGATCTGCGGGAGGGGGACGAGCTGGAGGTGCACGGACCGCTGGGTCGCTACTTCGTCTGGACGCCGGACGACGCCGACCCCGCGCCGGTGCAGCTGATCGCGGGCGGCTCCGGGGTCGTGCCCCTCTTCGCGATGGCGTCAGCGCGGGAGCAGGAGTTGCAGGGGGCGGACTTCCGGCTCCTGTATTCGGTGCGGACGCCTGACGACGTCTTCTTCGCCGACGGCCTCGCAGCGCTGGCGAAGACGCGGGTCGACATGGTCTACACGCGTCGCTCCGCGGCCGGGGCACCGCGTCGCCCCGGCCGACTGACCCGGGAGTCACTCGCCGAGCTGACCTTCCCTGCTGAAGCGGTCCCGCGCATCTTCGTATGCGGACCCACGCCGTTCGTGGAGACCGTCTCGGGTTGGCTCTCGGAGCTCGGTCATGACCCCGCGCGGATACGGGCCGAGCGCTTCGGAGGCAGCGGATGACGCACGTGGACGGGAACGCACTCGCCGGGACGCTCGTCGACGTCCTGGGCATCGACTCGACCGACGCGACCGGCGAATGCTCGGGATGCCGCCACCGGTCCGAGCTCGCGAGGGCGCACGCCTATGTGACGGCGATGGGTGTCGTCGCCCGCTGCGAGGCCTGCCACGGGGTGCTCGCGGTCGTCGTCCGCACGCCGCGTGACGTGATCATCAACCTTTCGGGGCTGGCGTTCGTGTCCATCGCCCGCTCCGCCCTCCCGCGGGACTCGTAGCGGCCGGCGAGGAGAACCTCCCGCAGTTGACACGACGAGGGCGGGCGGCGGGTGGTATCGCAGCTGCGATGGCTCGCGGCTCGTCAGATGCGGTCCGCGCCCGCCTGGTCCCTGAACCAGCCGCCGAGGGCGTCGGCCGACTCGCGCGTCGACGCCTCGTCGGTCGCCGTCTGGATCGACGCCATGGCGTCGTCGGAACCGTCCCCAGGGGTGGTCGGCTCGTAGCCCATCGACCACGTCGAGTATTTGCGTTCCGTCGCCGGCTCGTCGAGTAGGACGCGGACGTCGGTGTGGCGGGGGTCGCGGCCGATGCGCTCCAAGAGAGCGCGGACTGCGGCATCCGGTCCTTCGAGGATCTGGATGAAGTCGGGGTCGCTGTAGACGAGCATGCCCGTGATGCCGTCGCGCGAGTTGTTCGCCCGGCTCTCGGTGAGGAGTTCGACCAGGCGCGCGTGATCGAAGGGATCCGCCGCGCGGCTCGCGTAAGCGATGAAGGTCAGCTGATCGGTCACGCTGGAGCTCCCCGGTATGAGACGCCGGAAGGTTCGGATGCCAGCCGGTCCGATGAGAGTAACACCGGCGCAAGAGCCCATCCGCCTCTTGCGGAACCCCTGGGAGAGAGTCTGCGGTGATGTATTCGCTGTAGGTCGACCGCTGAGTTTGAGAACCGTTATCAACAGGACGTACACTCAGCGCATGACCTCTCGTGTGCCCGCTCTCCTCGCCCTCGCGGCCGGATCCGTCCTCGTCCTCGCCGGCTGCGCCACGGCGACCAGCCCTGCGGCTTCCTCCGGTGACGCGACGCCGCTGAAGGTCGTCGCGTCGACCAACGTCTACGGTTCGATCGCCGAGGCGATCGGCGGCAAGGACGTCGAGGTCACCTCGATCGTCCACTCGCTCTCGCAGGACCCGCACTCGTACGAGGCATCCGCTCGTGACCAGCTGACCATCTCCGACGCCGACCTGATCCTCGAGAACGGCGCCGGGTACGACAGTTTCCTCGACTCCCTGGTCGAGGCCAGCGGCGCGAAGGCGCCGGTCCTCACCGCCGTCGAGTACTCGCACGCCTACGAAGAGGCCGACCCGGACCACGCCGACGACCACGGTCACGGCCACATCGAGGGCTTCAACGAGCACGTCTGGTACGACCCGCACACGATGGAGGAGTTCATCACCGCGGTCGCGAAGGAGCTGGGAACGATGGATGCCGCCAAGGCCGACACGTTCACGAAGAACGCCGACACCCTCATCAAGGGCATCTCCGGTCTCGAGACCTCGCTCGACGGCCTCAAGGCGAAGTACGCCGGCGAGAAGGTCTTCGTGACCGAGCCCGTGCCCCTCTACCTGGCTGCTGCCGCCGGCCTCGAGAACGCGACCCCCGAGGCGTTCAGCGAAGCCGTCGAGGAGGGCCAGGATGTCCCGCCCGCCACGCTCCTCGAAGCGACCAAGATCCTCGAGTCCGGTGACGTCCGCACCGTCATCGTCAACGCGCAGACCGGTGGGGCTGAGACGACCGAGGTCGAGAAGCTCGCGAAGGCCAACGACATCCCGGTGCTCAAGTTCACCGAGCTGGTTCCCGATGGGCTCACCTACGTCGAGTGGATGCAGCAGAACATCGACGAGCTGGCGGGTACGCTGACCCGGTGACCCGGCCCGCAACACCTCCGCTCGAGATCCGGGGTGCCGCGCTCCGTCGCGGCGGGCGCGAGCTCTGGAGCGGACTCGACCTCACCGTCGAACCGGGCGAGCTGATCGCGGTCCTCGGGCCCAGCGGCTCGGGCAAGACGACCCTCCTCCGCGCGATCCTCGGGCTCGAGGACCTCAGCGAGGGAACGATCGAGGTCGACGGCAAGCGTGTCCACCGCGCCGGCAACCGGGGCATCGGCTACCTGCCGCAGACCCGGCCGCTCCCGCGCGACACGGCGCTCCGCGGGCGCGACCTGGTCGCCCTCGGCGTCAACGGTCACCGCTTCGGTCCGCCCATCCCGCGCCGCAAGGACCGGGAACGCGTGAACGAGCTGATCGCGGCGATCGGTGCCACCGAGTTCGCGGACCGGCCCGTCGGCATCCTGTCGGGCGGAGAGCAGCAGCGCCTGCGCGTCGGGCAGGCGCTCGCCGACGACCCCCGCCTGCTGCTGTGCGACGAACCGCTCACGAGCCTCGACCTCGCCAACCAGCAAGCCGTCGTCGGGCTCATCGACCGACACCGCCGGAGCGACGCCGCAGTGCTCCTCGTCACCCACGACATCAACCCGCTCCTCGACAAGGTCGACCGGATCCTCTACATCGTGAACGGCCGCTTCACCCTCGGCAAGCCGAAGGACGTGCTCACGTCCGAGGTGCTGACCGACCTGTACGGCGCACCGGTCTTCGTGCTCGAGGCGGGAGACCGCCTGGTCGTCGTCGGCGCCCCCGATGCCGAGGCATCCCACCATCACCACGAGGACCACGCATGAACTGGGACGACATCGCCGACGCCATGTTCGGCGGGGTGCCGGTGTACGGGCAGATCCTCGCGCTCGTGCAGAACTCGGTCTGGGCCGGCGCCATCCTCGGTCTCGTCGGCGGGCTCATCGGCGTCTTCGTGCTGCAGCGCGACATGGCGTTCGCCGTCCACGGCATCAGCGAGCTCTCGTTCGCGGGAGCGGCCGCTGCCCTCCTCGTCGGCGCCGACGTCGTCACCGGCTCGATCGTCGGCTCGATGATCGCCGCCGCCCTCATCGGATGGCTCGGTGCCCGCGCGCGGGACCGCAACTCGATCATCGGCGTCCTCATGCCGTTCGGCCTGGGCCTCGGCATCCTCTTCCTCGCGCTCTACAACGGGCGGAGCGCCAACCGGTTCAGCCTGCTGACCGGCCAGATCGTCTCGGTGCAGTCCGACCAGCTCACCTGGCTCGTCGTGATCTCGGCGATCGTGCTGGTCGCGCTGCTGATGATCTGGCGGCCCCTGAGGTTCGACTCCCTCGACCCGCAGTCCGCCGCCGCCCGCGGCGTGCCCACCGGGCTGATCTCGCTCGCCTTCATGCTGCTGCTCGGGCTCGCGGTCGCCGTCGCGGTGCACATCATCGGCGCGCTCCTCGTCCTCGCGCTGCTGGTGACGCCTGCCGCCGCAGCCGTGCGCATCGCGAACGGTCCTGTCGCGGTGCCGTTACTGGCGGCGACGTTCGGGTTCGTCTCGGCGGTCGGCGGCATCCTGCTCGCCGTCGCGGGCACCCTCCCCGTCAGCCCGTACATCACGACGATCTCGTTCGTCATCTACCTCGTCTGCCGCATCGTCGGCGACCGCCGGGGTCGGGTGCAGCGGACGGATGCCTCCCGCCGCACCCAGCCGGTCGCTAGCGTGCGCGCGTAGAATCCGGCCATGGCCCAGCGCAACACCTGGCAGCGCGAGCGCGTGCGCTCCGCACTGTCCGACGCCCCGGGATTCGTGAGCGCCCAGGATCTGCACGCCGCGCTCCGCGATGAGAACACCGGCATCGGTCTCGCGACCGTCTACCGCGCCCTCGCCACCCTCGCCGCAAGCGGAGAGGCCGACCAGCTGCAGTCGCCCGAGGGCGAAGCGATCTACCGCGCGTGCGCCAGCACCGGCCACCACCACCACCTGATCTGCCGCGTGTGCGGCAAGGCCGTCGAGATCCAGGCCGACGAGGTCGAGACCTGGGCGAAGCGCACCGCAGCGGCGAACGGATTTACCGACGCCGAGCACGTGGTCGACATCTTCGGCACCTGCGCGGAGTGCGCGGCACTCGCGACGCACGCTGCGGGGCGCGAACCCGCGGCGCCCGGGGCTCGTGCGGACTGAGGTCCGCCCCGCGGCACCTCGCTCGTCGTCCGGCCCCGTGCGGGGGTCGGCCGGCCGAGGTGCTCTCGCGCTGGGCCTCGGATTCATCGCCGTCCTCGCGCTCGTCGGGGTTGCGCTCTGGAGCCCGTCGCCGGAGCTTCCCACCCGCGCTCAGGACGGGCTGACCCTCGCGCTCAGCGTCCTCATCGAGTCGCTGCCGTTCGTCATGCTCGGCGTCATCTTGTCGATCGTCGTGCAGGTGTGGGTTCCGCCGGGCGTCATCGAACGCTGGATGCCGCGGAACCCCTGGGGTCGTCGCGCCGTCCTGTCGTTGCTCGGCATGCTCATCCCGGTGTGCGAGTGCGGCAACGTCCCGTTCGCCCGCGGGCTGATGATGCGCGGCTTCTCGGTCGCCGAGACGCTGACCTTCCTCGTCGCGGCGCCCATCGTCAACCCGATCGTCATCATCACGACCCACCAGGCGTTCGGCTTCGACGACGGCATCCTCGTCGCCCGCCTGCTCGGCGGGTACCTCATCGCGAACGTCATCGGATGGCTGTACAGCCGGCATCCCGACCCCGACGCTCTGATCACCGACCGCTTCCGCGACGCGTGCCTCGCCGAGCAGGGAGTGACCGGAGACCGCGGGCGGCGGAGCCTCGCCCAGTTCGTCGTCGAGCTGCGCGCCGTCATGCCCGCCCTCATCATCGGCTCGGCCGTCGCCGGCGCCGTCCAGGTGATCGTGCCGCGCGACGTGCTGCTGTCGATCGGCTCGAACCCGGCGCTGTCGATCGCGGCCATGATCATGCTCGCGATGATCGTGTCGATCTGCTCGAATGTCGACTCGTTCTTCGCGCTGTCGTTCGCGTCGACCTTCACGCCCGGCGCGATCGTCGCCTTCCTCCTCGTCGGGCCGCTCGTCGACGTGAAGATGCTGGCGCTCCTCCGCACCACCTTCCGCGGCCGGGTGCTCGGCGTCCTCGTGGCCGCAGTCGTCCTCGCGGCGGCGGCCATCGGAGGGGTGGTGAACCTCCTTGCGTGACACCGTGTGGTTCCGGATGCTGGGCGTCGGGGCCGTGGCATCCATCGCCGCCCTGACCATCGCCCTCGCGCTGACCGACCGGCTGAGCCTCTACATCAACCCGGAGTCGTCGTGGTTCGCGGTGTCGATGGCCGTTCTCGCGCTCGTCGGCTCGGTCCTGAGCTTTCTGCTGCCGCTGGGCGCGGCGGAGGACCACGGCCACGATCACGGCGATGCCCCGGCACCCGCCGCGCCGGGGATTCGGAGATCCTCTGCGGATTCGGACCCGAGCGCCACTTTCGATCCGAATCCGGCGCACATCTCCGAATCCGCCGCGGATGCCGCCGGCTCGCGCCGCTCGCAACGAGAGCACGCGCACTCCCGCACCGAAGACCACGACCCCCACCATCACGCGCCGCGGAGCCCGCGTCAGCTCGTCGGCACCGCCGCGACCATCGCGGGCGGTGTGCTCGCCCTCGGCGTCGCCGGGACCATGCTCGTCGTGCCGCCGGCGACCCTCTCGGCGGAGCTCGCGGCCTCGCGCACGACCGGAGCAGCACCGCTCTTCCAAGGCTCCGACACGGTCGCACTCGCCATCACGGGCGACACCGCCTCGTTCGGGATCGGCGACTGGGCGAGCGTGTTCGCCACGGCCACCGACCCCGAACTCTTCGACGGCACCGAGATCTCGCTGACGGGCTTCGTCGCACCCGGCAAGGGCGGGTTCGACCTGACGCGGCTCATCATCACGCACTGCGTCATCGACGCGCAGCCCGCGAGCTTGCCCATCGCGGCCGACGACGTTCCGAGCAACGGCCAGTGGGTCACCGTGACGGGGACGATCCGCGACGTGAACGGCCAGCTCGAGGTCAAGGCAGCCTCGGTGAAGCCCGTCGCCCAGCCCAAGGACCCGTATGAGTTCTGACGGGCGGCGGGCCCAACGCCAACGGCGGAAGGCGCGCGGCTTCTCGGTGCGCGTGCTCGCGGTGGTGGCGGTGCTGGGCGTGGTGGCGCTCGCGGGCGGTGTCGTGACGACGCTGCAGGGACCGCGCGTCACTTCCGTGCAGTCCGATGTCGCGGCGGCTGTCAGCTCGTCCGGCTCCCGGCTCATCTTGGAGACGACGCAGTCGCTGAAGAAGGTGGATGCCGCACAGGTCACCGTCACGCCGGCGGCGAAGTTCACCGTCGATACTTCGGGGCGCAGCGTCGGCATCCGCTTCACCGATCCGCTGTGGGACCAGACGACCTACTCGATCCGCATCGACCGGCTGGCGGGTCTCGGCGGGGGGCCGACCTCGACGGTCGAGGAGTCGTTCTCGACGCCGAAGCTCCACTCGTACGTCCTGGAGCGGAGTTCCGGCGGCGACAAGATCTACCGAGTCGGTCTCGACGGCGACAACGAGCCCGTCTTCGAGAACGAGCACATCGAGGACTTCCGTGCGACGGCGGCGCACCTCGTGGTCTCGACGCTCAAGGACGGCGTCTCGCACTTGATCGTCACCCGCACCGATGGGTCGGGACCGCAGGAGCTCGCTCTGCCCGGCAAGGGTGTCGTGACGAACCTGCAGAGCGCGGAGCGCGGCAACACGATCGGCTACACCTTCACGGATGCCGACATCTCGGCATCCGGTGGTCGTGAGAGTCTCCTCTTCACCGGGTCGACGGCCGATCCGGCCGCGAAGCCCGCCGAGATCAAGGTGACCGGCGCGGACCCGCGCGTCGAGGACTGGCGTTTCGTGCCCGGGACCGACACCATCCTCATGCTGACCTTCGACGGTGCGCTGAGCCTCGTCTCGTCGGCGGGCGCCCCTCCCGTCGAGCTCGGGAACGCCGCGGGCATCGACGACATCTCGGGCACGACCGCGTACATCGAGCGCATCGACGGGCCGGCGGTCATCGACCTCGCCTCGGCGAAGGAGAAGGCCCCGCCGCCGACTCCCGCGGAGCTCGGCCAGACCGGATCGGTCCTGGCGCTGTCCGACGGGTCGACGCTCCGCGCCCTCACCCCGTTCGACGGGATGACGCCTCTCGCGACGGCCGTCACGCGGGTGGATGCCGCCGGCACGACGAGCGTCGTCGCGCAGGTCGACCCGGCGGACGGCCTCCTGCAGACGTGCGTGTCGCCGAGCGGTCGGTACGCCGCCCTCGTCGTCGCGCCCGACGTCGTCGACAACCCCTACGACGGGTACACGCTGCCCCTGCCGAAGAAGCTCGAAACCCGGATCTACGGGCTCGACGGGAAGCAGATCACGACCATCGACGGCTTCGACGTGGCGTGGTGTCGGAAGGCGCCGTCATTGTGACCGCGCCCCGTCCGGCGACGCGGGAGGCGCTGGCCGGCCTGCCCGCCGAGGTGGCGCCGACGCTGCTGGGCGGTGAGCTGCGGGTGACGACCACGGACGGCGTCGTCGCCGTCCGGATCACCGAGGTCGAGGCCTATCACGGGCAGGGCACGGGCCCCCTGGCCGACCCCGGTTCGCACGCGCGGATGGGGCAGACCGCCCGCAACGCGACGATGTGGGGCGAGCCCGGGCATCTGTACGTGTACTTGAGCCACGGCATCCACTCGTGCGTCAACGTCGTGTGCGGTCCCGAGGGCGTGGCGGGCGGAATCCTGCTGCGCGGCGGCGAGATCGTCGAAGGTGCGGATGCCGCGCACATCCGCCGGCCCGCCGCGCGCACCGCGCGCGACCTGGCCCGCGGACCGGGACGCCTCGGCGAAGCGGTGGGGCTCCGGCATCCCGTCCACGACGGCATCGATGCGATCACGGGGGAGGAGCGGGCGGGCGCGAGTGCGCGGCTGTTTCTGCCCGCGGAGCCGCTGGCCGAGATAGCGACAGGGCCCCGCGTCGGCGTAGCGGGGGTCGCCGGGACGGATGCCTTCCCGTGGCGCTTCTGGATCCCGGGCGACCCGACGGTATCGGCTTTCCGCTGGGGCCGCGGCGCGCAGGACGCCGCCGGCTGAGGTCGCGTGCGCGCGGAGATCTGCGTGCGCGCGGGGATCTGCGTGCGCGCGGGGATGGCGGGCGCATTCGTCCGCGGGAGCGCCGATATCCGCTCGGGCGCCGGCTCGGGAACACCCGCACGGGCCCTGACGTTGCCGAAGATGTGGGATGCCGCATCCCCCCTGACCCCGTGAGGTGACCGTGACCGAGACTTCTGCCGCAGACCGCCTCGAGGCGGCGCTCACCTCGCTCGACCCATCGTCGCGCGTGCAGGCGGCGATGACGGCCGGCACCTACCCGCAGCCGGAGTACGTCCCGGTGCTCGTCGCCCAGTGCCGCATCGAGCCGCAGTTCCTCGTCCGCGAGATGCTGACGTGGGCGCTGACCCGCCACGACGCCGACGAGGTCCTCGACCAGCTCATCGCTGAACTCCGCTCCCGCGGGGCGCAGATCCGCGCGCAGGCGCTGCACACGATGTCGAAGATCGGTGGACCGCGCGTCTGGCCCGCGATCACGAGCGAACTGCTGACGGATGCCGACGACTCCGTCGCGCGCGTTGCGTGGCGCACCGCAGCTCGGCACGTGCCGGCAGGCGAGGCATCCGCTCTCGCGACGACCCTGGCGACGCAGTTCGCGCGCGGCGAGGACGACACCCGGCGGAGCCTGAGCGAGGCCTTCGCGACGATCGGCGAGCCCGGCCGTCCGCAGGTCGAGTGGGCGCTCGCGACGGGCGGTCCGTACACGCGGGCGCACGCAGCGGTGACCGCGCGCCTCATGGACGACCCCGAGGCGACCTACGACGAGGTCGTGGCGGCAGTGTCGGATGCCGGCTGAGTCAAGCCGACACGCCCGGCCGTGCTAGACTGACTCTTCGTCTGCGCGCACTCCAGCACGCAGTTCGCATCCCGCTCTCAGAAGACGGCCTACAGCCGTGTCCGGGCGCGGGGTGCAGACAAGGGATCTTGGGTGGCACCGTCCGGTGTCACGGTACTAAGGAGAAATCACTATGGCAGCAGTGTGCCAGGTGACTGGAGCTGTTCCCGGCTTCGGTCACAACATCTCGCACTCGCACCGCCGGACGAAGCGCCGCTTCGACCCGAACGTGCAGAAGAAGACCTACTTCGTCGCTTCGCTTGGTCGCAAGATCACGCTGAACGTCTCGGCTAAGGGCATCAAGGTCATCGACGCCCGTGGCATCGAGTCGGTCGTGAAGGACCTCCTTGCGAAGGGTGTGAAGCTCTAATGGCCAAGAAGGCTCAGGACGTACGTCCGATCATCAAGCTGCGCTCGACCGCCGGCACGGGGTACACCTACGTGACGCGCAAGAACCGCCGCAACAACCCCGACCGCATCGTGCTCAAGAAGTACGACCCGGTGATCCGCAAGCACGTCGAATTCCGAGAGGAGCGCTGATCGCATGGCGAAGAAGAGCAAGATCGCGCGCAACAACCAGCGCGAGGTCATCGTCGCCCGTTACGCCGAGAAGCGTGCCGAGCTGAAGAAGACCCTCGTGGACCCGAACGCGACCGACGAGGCCCGCGAGGCCGCTCGTGTCGGCCTGCAGAAGCTTCCCCGCAACGCGTCGCCGGTTCGCCTGCGCAACCGCGACGCCATCGACGGACGCCCCCGCGGCCACCTGTCGAAGTTCGGCATCTCGCGTGTCCGCTTCCGCGAGATGGCACACCGTGGCGAGCTGCCCGGCGTGACCAAGTCGAGCTGGTAAGCACTCAGCACTCGTGCGAAGCCCCCGTCCTCGGACGGGGGCTTCGTCGTTCCCGGCGGGGATACGCTCGAACCGACGAGGGGGAGGCCCATGCCGCTGGATCCGTTCTTCCGTGAGCGTCTGCGGACGCACCGCCGCTACCTGGCGAAGAAGGCGTGGCAGGACCTCACCGCGCGGTTCCGCCCCGAGAAGCCGGCAGCCACGGCATCGGCCTCGGCTTCGGGGAAGAAGGCGCTGACACCGCGCGAGCGCCACCGCCGAGCGGCGCTCAACTGGGACCGCATGGAGCTGCGCACAGCCGGCATCCCGGGTCCCGACATGGAGACCACCGACGTCACGGTGCCGGTCGACGGCCATCCCGACGTCCGCCTTCGCATCTACCGTCCCGCGACCGCGCCGATACCCGCCCCCGCGTGCCTCGTGATCGGTGGCGGAGCGTTCCGCATCGGCGGCATCGACTACCCGACGGCAGATGCCTCCTGCCGCCGTCGCGCCGACCGCTCAGGCGTCGTGCTGGTCGCCGTGGGCTACTCGCTCGCGCCCGAGCACCGGTACCCGACGCAGATCGAGCAGGCGCACGCCGCGTGGGTATGGCTCCACGCGCACGCCGCCGAGCTCGGCATCGATCCGGATCGGATCGGCCTCAACGGTGCGTCGGCGGGGGGATGCCTCGCGGCATCCCTCACCCTCCTCAACCGCGATCGCGGTACGCGACAGGCGACCCTGCAGATTCTCGAGGTGCCCGTCACCGACCTCACCGGGCGGTGGATCGACCTGCGCGCGACGTACGCCCTCGGCATCCCGGCCCTCGTCGCGCTGCGGGAGCTCCGCTCCGTCGCCCGCACGTACCTCGGCGACCGGAGTCGCGCGCACGAGCAGTACGCGTCGCCCATGCGCGCCGCCTCGCACGCGGGCTTGCCGCCGGCGGTGGTCTTGACGGCCGAGTACGACCCGCTCCGCCGCGACGGCGCGACCTATGCCAAAAAGCTCCGAGAGGCGGGCGTCGACGCGAGCGCCACGCGCTACCTCGGTGTGACCCACGACACCCCGATCTACGTCGGCGCGCTTCCCGCGGCCCGCCGCTGGGAGGACGAGGTCGTCGCCGCCCTCCGCCGGCTCTGACCCACGTCGTAGATTCGGAGATGTGCCTCCGATTCGGATGAGCAACCGGTGCCGCATCCGAATCCGGCTCTGATCTCCGAATCCGGCGCACGGATGCCGCGCCGCACCCGGCTGGTAGCGTGCCCCGCGTGCATCCCCCGATCGAGCCCCACGCGTCCGGAATGTTGGACCGCCCCCACGGCGCCCGCCTCCACTGGGAGGTGTCCGGATCCGACGCGGGTCGCGGCGCGCTGTACCTCCACGGCGGGCCCGGCGGCGGCCTCGGGCCGGGCGGCTACCGGCGCGTGTTCGACCCCGAGCGGTACCGGATCGTCGGGTTCGACCAGCGCGGATGCGGCGCCAGCACCCCCTGGGCGATCGACGACCTCGAGCACCTCGACACCAACACGACCGGTGCGCTCATCGCCGACATCGAGGCGCTCCGTGAGCACCTCGGCATCGACCGCTGGCTCGTCTACGGCGTCTCGTGGGGATCGACCCTCGCCCTCGCGTACGCGCAGGCGCACCCCGAGCGGGTGACCGAGGTCATCCTCCTCGCCGTCACCTCGGGAGCCAGCGACGAGATCGACTGGATCACCGAGGGTGTCGGCCGCATCTTCCCCGAGGCGTGGGCGGAGCTCGCCGCGCTGGTCCCGCCGGGGGAGCGGGTGGTCGAGGCCTACGCGCGGATGCTGCGCGACCCCGATCCGGCAGTCCGCGCCCGGGCCGCGGACGCGTGGGACGCCTGGGAGTCCGCGCACATCGCGCTCTCGCCCTGGGCAGGTCCCGGCCCCCTCCACGACGACGAGCGGATGCGGGCGAACTTCGCCACCCTCGTCACCCACTACTGGTCACAGGACTGCTTCCTCGACGCGCCCATCCTCGAGCGGATGGACCGGCTCGTCGGCATCCCGGGCGTCCTCATCCACGGCCGGCTCGACGTCAGCGGCCCTGCCGTCACCCCGTGGCGCCTGCACCGCGCCTGGCCGGGGAGCGAGCTGCACATCCTCGAGGACGAGGGGCACGGCGGTCCCGGCGCCGTCGCGATCGCCTCGGCGGCGGCCGATCGCTTCGCCCGTGGCTGAGCCCGTTCTCCGGACGGATGGTCTCCGGACAGCCCGACCCGGTGCCGCGCACGGGGTTCATCCGGAGAACGGGCGGCGAAAGCAACCCCCTCCGCGGAATTACGCGGAATCCGGCCGAAAGGGCCTCATCTGCCCCAAAAGTCACTCGAGACACGCGACACGCCGGTGGATTACGGCTCAGGTGGCCGAAGATCCGCGGAAAAACGCGGTTCGTGGGTATATTCGGGACCGGTCGCAACGACCAACCGACGGTCATCCCGTCGGTCCGAGTAACTGAAGACGGCGATCCGCCGTCTGGAGGAGCACCATGGCCATCACCAAGACCGAACTCGTCGCCAGCATCGCCAGCGCCACCGGCGAAAGCCAGGCCACCGTCTCGCGCGTCGTCGACGGCCTGTTCGCGTCCGTGTCCGAGGCTGTCGCCAAGGGCGAGAAGGTCTCGATCCCGGGCTGGATCGCGTTCGAGCAGGTTGAGACCTCCGCTCGCACCGGCCGCAACCCGCAGACGGGTGCCGAGATCAACATCCCCGCCGGCAAGCGCGTCAAGGTCAGCGCCGGCTCGAAGCTGAAGGCTGCCGTCAAGTAAGACGCTGCAGTCGTACGAAGGGGGATGCCGCGAGGCATCCCCCTTCGGCGTTCCCCCACCTGCCCGCGCGTAGGCTGAAGGGGTGAATCCGCGCGCTCTCCGCTTCGCCGGGCCGGCGATCCTCGCGGGCGCCGGTCTCGTCGCCCTGCTCCTGGGACTGGCCTACGGCGGGGGAGCGAAACCCCTCGTGATCGGCGACCCCGGTCCCGTCGTCCGGTGGGTCCTGCCGGTCGCCGAACTCACGGTGAACCTGTCGGCGGCTCTGCTCGTCGGCTCGCTCGTCCTGGCGCTGTTCGCGCTCGCGTCCGGGTCGAAGGAATTCGATCTTGCACTGGATGCCGCATCCGCCGGCGCCGCGATCCTCACCGTCTCCGCGGGCACCACGGCGTACCTCACCTTCCTCAAAGTCCTGAACGCGCAACCGAGTGCCGACGCCGCGTTCGGCGAACAGCTCGGGCGTTTCCTCGTCGACACCGACCCCGGCCGCGCCTGGCTCATGACGACCGTTGCGGGCGCCGCGCTCACCGTCCTCGCCTTCGCCGTACGCGGGTGGCTGGCGACCCTTTTCGTGGCGATCCTCGCCATCGCCGCGATGGTGCCGATGGCGACCGCCGGTCACACCGGCAGCGAGGCCAACCACAACATCGCGGTCACGTCGCTCGCGCTCCACATCATCGCCGCGGCTGCGTGGCTGGGCGGCCTCCTGCTCATGATCCTGCTGCGGCCGCTCCTCGACCGCGGCAAGGTCGCGAACGTCCTGCAGAGGTACTCCAGCATCGCGCTCGCCGCCTTCGTCGTCGTGACCCTGTCGGGCATCGCGCGGGCGGCCGTCGGCATCCTGACGTTCCAGAACCTCTTCTCGGCGTACGGCGCTCTCCTCATGGTGAAGGTCGTCGCCCTTCTGGCGATGGGAGTGCTCGGTGCCGTCTATCGCCGTCGCCTGATCGCGGGCATCCGTGAGACCGCCGTCTCGGCCCGGTTCTGGACCCTCGTCGCCGTCGAGGTCGTGTTCATGGGCATCGCCTCGGGCGCGGCTGTCGCCCTTTCGCTGACGCCACCTCCCGTCGACACCACACTCCCGCTCGACCGGACACCGGCCGAGGTGCTGACAGGGTCCGCTCTGCCGCCCGAACTGACCCTCGACCGCTTCGTCACCTCGTGGGACATCGATCTCATCTGGGCGTTCGCCGTCGGGTTCGGCCTGTTCTTCTACTTCGCCGGCGTCCGCCGCCTCGTTCGACGCGGCGACGCATGGCCCGTCGGGCGGACGATCTTCTGGGGCATCGGTCTCGCGCTGCTGTTCTACGTCACCTGCGGACCGGTGAACGCGTACCAGGACTACCTGTTCAGCATGCACATGGTGGGCCACATGCTGCTCTCGATGGCGATTCCGATGTGCCTCGTCTTCGGCGCTCCCGTGACGCTCGCGTCGCGCGCGATCCGCAAGCGCGACGACGGTACGCGCGGGGGCCGGGAGTGGATTCTCTGGGCAGTGCACAGCCCTTACGCGAAGATCATCACGCACCCGCTCGTCGCAGCAGCACTGTTCATCGTGTCGCTCTGGGCGTTCTACTACACCGACCTCTTCCGCTGGACGCTCTACGAGCACCTCGGCCACGAGTGGATGGTGGTGCATTTCCTCACCGTCGGGTACCTCTTCGTGCTGTCGCTCGTCGGCATCGACCCGGTGCCGTACCGTCTGCCGCACGCCGGCCGCCTGCTGACCCTCATCGGCGTCATGGCGATGCACGCCTTCTTCGGCATTGCGATCATGATGTCGTCGGGACTGTTCGTCGCAGAGTGGTTCGGGTCGATGGGTCGCGAGTGGGGTCTCGATCCCCTCTCCGACCAGTACACCGGCGGCGGCATCGCGTGGTCCATCGGTGAGATCCCGACGCTCATCCTCGCGATCGTCGTGGCCGTGCAGTGGAACCGTTCCGACGAGCGCAGTCAGCGCAGCGGCGACCGTCAGGCCGATCGCAGTGGCGACGCGGAACTCGAGGCGTACAACGCGCGGTTGGCCGAGATCGCCGCCCGTGACGAACGGGATGCCGAGCGCCACGCAGCGCGCTGAATCCGATCAGTCTGCGGCCGAGACCGCGATCGACGCGGTTCCGTCGGGCAGGATCGTGATCTTGCCCGTGAGGAAGAACGGCACCAGCTCGGTCACGTTGTAGACCGATCCGTCGAAGATCGACCGGATCTGCACCTCGATCTTCGCGACGGCCTGCGTGCGGGTGATCGCCCAGCCGGCGCCGTCGGGTTCGAGGGTGACGACAGGGTTCTCTTCGATCTTCCAGTTCGGCGGCTCGACGATGCGGTTGCGCACGTAGTAGCCGAAGGGGCATCCCGTCGGCTGCAGCACCTTCTGCGTCGCGCACTGCGCCAGGAAGCCATCGACCTGCTTCTGCACGACCCCGATGAACTTGTCCGTCGGCTCGGCTTGGAACGAAACGGGGATCTCGGCAAGCGGGGTGTCCGAGAGTACGGCGACCCCGGGACTCGTGGTCGCGGCGGTGTCGACCTTGATCGAGTACAGCCCCGGAGAAAAGGCCAGCATCGGGATCGGGTCGAGCGGATCGGCCTCGTTGCCGTCGGGGGACACTTGACGCTTGTCGACCGAGAAGCCGTTCACCTCGAACTGCATCGATCCCTTGACGGCGAGCTCGATGACGGCGAGCGGGCTCTTCGCGAAACGCCAGCGGGGAAGGATCCCGTCGTCCTGCGCGTCGCGCTCCACCTGGAACGAGGTCGCGCCGGCGTGACCGCCGACGCGATACGTCACCGTCACAGTGGTCGTGCCGTCGGCATCCGTCTTCTCCGACACCGGCTCGACGTCGGACAGGGGCGTCAGGGTGCTGCTGCGGAGGAGGGCTCCGCTCGCGTCCTCCGGCAGGTCGGCGGCGGCGAGGGTCTTCGACGACGCCGACACCCCGGGGACGAGGAGCGCGTCGGTCGCGCGGCCGTCGGCGAGCAGGTGCAGGTAGTCCAGGACGAACGCGGTCGGGCTGTAGAGCTGGCGGTAGAGCACCGCGGAGGTCGCACCGATCGCACCGACGAGGAGGATGCCGACCACACTCAGCGCCGCCAGATCGGCCGCGAGCTTCCGTCGGCGCCGCGGACCGGCGACGGTCGCGGTGCGGGTGCGCGCGACAGGGGCTTCTGCCGTCACATCGCCCCCATCGTGTTCCACACGCTCAGTCTAGGAAAGCTCGGCTGGTAGCTAGCATGGTTCCGGTGACCCTGCCGCCCCTGTCTCCCGAACAGGACGCGCTCTTCCGTCTCATCGAAGACACCCGCGAGCACGTGTTCGTGACCGGTCGCGCGGGAACCGGCAAGTCCACTCTCCTGCAGCACCTCTCCTGGAACACCGAGAAGCAGATCGCCGTCTGCGCACCCACGGGAGTCGCGGCGCTCAACGTCGAGGGCCAGACGATCCACTCGCTGTTCAAGCTTCCGATCGGACTGATCGCCGACAGCGAGATCGAGCAGACCGAGGCGACGCGCAAGATCCTCAATGCGATCGACACGCTCATCATCGACGAGGTCTCGATGGTGAACGCCGACGTGATGGATGCCATCGACCGCTCGCTCCGCCAGGCCCGTCGCAAGCGCGCCGAGGCATTCGGCGGCGTGCAGGTCGTCATGTTCGGCGACCCGTACCAGCTCTCGCCCGTCCCGCCCCGCGGCGACGAGCTGCGCTACATCCAGGACCACTACCGCTCGTTCTGGTTCTTCGACGCGCAGGTGTGGTCGGGTCCCCGAGCAGATGCCGGTGCCATCCGCTCCGACGGGCTGCTCGATCTCGGCCGCGTCGGCGCTCCGCTGCACATCGCCGAGCTCCGCAACATCCACCGGCAGTCCGACGATTCGTTCAAGACGATGCTCAACGCGGTGCGCCACGGGATCGTGACCGCCGACATCGCGGAGGCGCTGAACACCGCCGGCGCGCGGAAACCGCCCGAGCCGGCCGTCGGCGAGGTGCCGATCATCACCCTTGCGACCCGCAATGACATCGTGTCGAGAATCAACCAGCGTCACCTCGACGCGCTTCCCGGGCCCGCTCAGACGGCGCGAGCGGAGATCAGCGGTGACTTCGGTCGCGGCGACGCCTCATATCCCGCCGATCAGGAGCTGCAGCTCAAGGTCGGCGCCCAGGTCATGTTCCTCCGCAACGACATCGGCGGGTTCGGCGGCGACGGTCCGCGCTGGGTGAACGGCTCGATCGGGACCGTATGCCGCATCGCCGGGGGGACCGTGCGCGTCGAGCTCGACGGCGAGGAGCACGACGTCGAGCCGACCGTGTGGGAGAAGTTCCGCTACGCGTACGATCCGGCCACCCGCAAGCTGACCCGCGAGATCGTCGCGGAGTACACGCAGTTCCCGCTGCGACTGGCGTGGGCGGTCACGATCCACAAGTCGCAGGGCAAGACCTACGACCGCGCGATCATCGACCTCGGCCACGGTGCCTTCGCGCCGGGGCAGACGTACGTCGCGCTGTCGCGGCTGACGACGCTCGACGGGCTGTACCTTTCGCGGCCTCTCCGGCCCGCCGACATCCTGGTCGACCGTGACGTGCGGCGTTTCATGGCCGGGGTGCGGGCCGCGCAGAACGCCGGATGAGCCGCCGGATCCGTCACCCGCGCCGTGGGTGACGGGGAGGTGCGAACCGGTGTGTTGTAATCGTTGAAACGGAAGACGGGGGTGATCTGCGCGTGGCAGGACGGGTGTCCAGACGAGTGGTCGCTGCAGTGACGGCGCTCGGCCTCGCGATGGGTCTCGGTGCGTGTGCGCCCGAGCCTGAGAAGATCAACATCGGCGTCGATCAGGTCGACGGGTCGCTCCCGTCCGATATGACGAAGCAGATGCAGGCCCTCACCGAGAAGGCCATGACCTCGATCGGCGCCAGCGGCGCGATCGTCTCGGTCTCGGTCCCGTGGTCGGGCGAGTGGGTCGCAGGAGTCGGGACTTCTGGTGCCGGCGGACCGAAGGTCGACCCCTCCATGACGTTCAAAGCGGTCAACGTCACGCGTCCGATGACGTGCGATCTGCTCTACGCCCTGGTCGACAAGGGCACGGTGAAGCTCGACGACAGCGTCACCGAGTGGCTCGATGCCTATCCGGGCCAGAGCAAGGTCACCCTCGGCCAGCTCTGCGACAGCACGAGCGGCCTCCACAGCTACCTTGGTTCGGTCTTCTCCCGAGTTCGCGCGACGCCCGAGCGCGTGTGGAACCCGCGGGAACTCGTCGCCTATGGCATCGGGCAGCCGGCGGCCTTCGAGCCCGGAGCGCGGTACGGCGATTCCGACACCGGCTACGTCCTGCTCGGACTGGTGCTCGAGCGAGCCGCCGGAAAGCCGCTTGCCGAGCTGTACGACGAGTACGTCTTCGACCCCCTCGACATGACCTCCAGCACGTACCCTGCGGGGGTTGGCGGGGGCGACCGACTCAAGGGCTCCTACCTCGTCACGGGCAAGAACAAGAAGCCCGATTGCAGCGCGCCGACCGACATGACCGACCTCACCTCGAGCATCGGGGCGGCATCGGCGGGAGTCGTCTCCGACGTCTCGGACCTGTCGACCTATGTCCGGTCGCTGGCCGTCGGCGCGCGACCGTATGACACCGACAAGCGCTTCGAGAACCCGCGACCCGTGAACGGCGAGCAGCCGACCTGGTTCACGACGGGCGGTGGCACGTTCCAGGCCGGCAGCCTCATCGGCCAGTACGGCTCGCTGCCCGGATACATGGTCGCCGCCTTCGCCGATCGTGAGACGGGCATGTCGGTCGTCGTCGTGCTGAACGACTCGCGCGCCTCTGCGAACGTCGCCCGCCTCCTGGCGTGGCAGCTCGCGGCGCTGGCATCGAAGGCACCGGCCGCCGACGGGCGTACGGCTCCCGAGATCGGCCTCCCCTGGACCGCTGACAGCCTCAGCTCGCAGCTCGACGGCTACGCCATCTGCGGCGAGTGACCGCCCGCAGCACGTCGACGACGGCCACCGGCCTGGTCGTCGTCGGTCTCTGCTGCCAGGAGGTGGGTGCCTCCCTCGCCGTCATCCTCTTCCCCGAGGTCGGCCCGCTCGGCATGGTGATGCTGCGGCTCGTGTTCTCGGCGATCGTCCTGGGCCTCATCGCCCGCCCGTCGTGGCGGGGGCACCGTCGTGCCTCGTGGGTCGGCGTCGTGCAGCTCGGCGTCGCGCTCGCCGTCATGAACGGGTTCTTCTACCTCGCGCTCGAGAGGCTCCCCCTCGGGGTGACAGTCACGATCGAGGTGCTCGGACCGCTCACCCTCTCGATCATCGCGAGCAAGCGGGCCTCGGCCTGGCTCTGGGCGGGCCTCGCACTCGTCGGCGTCGTCGCGCTGGGCGGCGGCGGCCTCGACCGGCTGGACCTCCTGGGCGTCCTCTTCGCGCTCGGTGCCGCGGTCAGCTGGGCGTTCTACATCCTCGCGTCGGCCAAGGTGGGAGCGGCCTTCCCGAAGCTCGATGGGCTCGCCTTCGCCATGGCGGTCGGCGCGGTCATCGCCCTGCCCTTCGGAATCGCCAACGCGGGGGCGGCGCTCCTGCGGATCGACCTCGTCGCGCTCGGCGCCGCCGTCGCGCTGCTGTCGTCGACCATTCCCTACGCACTCGAGCTCATCGCGCTCCGACGCCTTCCTGCGGCGGTCTTCGGGATTCTCATGGCACTCGCCCCGGCGACGGCTGCGCTCGCCGGATTCCTGCTGCTCGGGCAACACCTCACCGTCGTGGAGCTCTTCGGCATCGCCCTCGTCATCGTCGCGTCGATCGGTGCCGTCCGCACCGCGGGCCGTCGAGCCGACGAGGTTGCCGAGCCGGTCGGCTGACCGGGCTCAGGCTGCGCGGGCGACGCTCGCCACGGCATTCAGGTAGCGCTCGACGACGACCGCCGCGACCGCGTCGTCCGGAGCCAGCGGAGCGGTCACGAGGTCGGCGCCGGACCGCCCGATGACATCCGCGAAGAATCCCGGCGCGAGGACGTAACTTGCGGCCACGACCCGCCTCGCCCCGTTCGCTCGCGCGATCGCCACCGCCTCGCCGATGCGGACTCCCGCGCCCGCGGCGAAGCCGACCGACACCGGCGCCGCGATGCGGTCCTGCAGCACGCCGGCCATCCCGGCGACGTCGACGGATGCCGCTGGGTCGCTCGACCCCGCAGCGGCGAGCACCACCGCGTCACCCGGAGCGAGTCCGGCGTCGTGCAGGCGGGCCGCGAGCAGGTCGGCCAGGAGGGGATGCGGGCCGAGGGCGACGGTCGCGGTCGCGCGGGGCCCTGCATCCGTCACCGCTCGGGCGATGTCGACCTTCGTGTGGAATCCGGTCGACAGAAGGAGCGGCACGATGACGGTCGGCCGCGGCGAGGTCGACCGCACGACGTCGTCGATCTCGGGTTGTTGCACGTCGACGAAGGCCTCATGGACGGCGACGTGGGGGAGGAGGTGACGGACCTTCTCGACGACGGCCGAGATGGCGGCGCGGCCGTCGAGCGAACTGGTGCCGTGCGAGCAGGCGATGAGGACGGGGGTCACGCGGATCCTTCCGGAAAGGTCACGTCGAGGCGGTAGCCGCGCTTCACGACGGTGCGGATGAGGGTGGGGATGCCGAGGGCTTCGCGCGTGCGTGCGATCGCCACGTCGACGGCGTGGGCACCGTCACCGGTGGATGCTCCGGAGCGGGGGAGGACCGCGGCGAGCTCGGTGCGGCCGACGACACCCCCACCCGCGGCGAACAGGGTCGCGAGAATGGCGGCCGACGTCCGCGACAGGGGCAGGAGGGTGCCGTCGAGCACGGCCGCGCCGCTGCGGAGCTCGAGGCGCCCGGCCGTGGTGTCGAGCGCGGGGGCACCGCCGCCGCCGAAGTGGGTGACGACGGCGCGGACGAGCGATCCCAGCCGACCGCGCTCGGCGATGAGGGGTGTCGCCCCGGCGTCGACGAGCGGTCCTGCCGTGATCGGTCCGACGGCGGCGAGGAGGAGGCTTCCCGCGACCGAGCGGCGGACGATTTCGTCGAGCGCGCCCTCGCGCCGCGCAGTGGCGAGCCACCCGGCGGCACCGGGCGCGGAGGTGAACAGGACGGCGTCGACGTCGCCGTGCGCCGTTTGGGCGACCGAGCGGGCGACGGCTGCGGCATCCGGCGGCGGGCCCCACCGGTAGACGGTCAGACTGACGACGTCGGCGCCGGCGGAGCTGAACAGCTCGTCGAGCCCATCCGATCCGGAGCCGTGGTGCTGCACGGCGACGCGGCGACCGGCGACGCCCTCGGCGAGAAGGAAGGCGCCGAGCTCTTCCGACGTCTCGGATTCGGCGACCCAGTCGGCGGTGAGGCCCGCCTGCTGGATCGCGCCGCGCGCCTTGGGGCCGCGAGCGACGATCTGAGCCCCCTCGAGCGCATCGTGCAGTGCGCCCTGGAGTCCTGCTTCATCGGCAGCTTCCATCCAGCCGCGGAAACCGACACCCGTCGTCGCCACCACGATGTCCGGCGGATCGTCGATGAGCTCCCGCGTCGCCGTGATTAGAGCCTCGTCGTCGATGTGCGACACGATCGTCAGAGCCGGGGCGTGTCGTACGGTCGCGCCGTGCCGCTCCAGCGCCGACGCGAGCTCGGCGGACCGACGATCGACGGCGATGACGATCGTGCAGCCGCCGAGCGCGGCGGAGAGGGCGGGGCGGGCGGTGGTCACCGGAAGGGATCGCCTCCTCCCACAGGGGCGGCTGCCGCTGTCGCTGCAGGCAGGAGCAGTCCCGCGGCGGCGACGTCCCCCACCACGATGACGGCGGGGTTGCTCACTCCGGCGGTCGCGGCATCCTTCACCGCGGCGGCGAGGGTCGTCCGGGTCGTCCGCTGCGTGGGCGTGTGCCCCCGCTCGACGATCGCCACCGGGCGGTGCGCGGGCGCGCCGGCCGCGAGAGCGGCCGCGACGAGCTTCGGGAGCGCGGCGACGCCCATAAGGACGACGGTCGTGATCGTGTCGTCCGCGAGGGCGGCGCGCGTGGCCGCGGTGATCGGACCCTGACCGATGGTGACGTGAAGGCCCGCGGCGGTGCCGCGGTGGGTGACGGGGATGCCGGCGGCCTGGGGAACTGAGACGACGCTCGTCAGTCCTGGCACGACCTCGACGGGTACACCCGCGGCGAGGCACGCGGCGACCTCTTCGCCGCCCCGGCCGAAGACGAATGGGTCGCCGCCTTTCAGGCGGACGACGCGTTTGCCGGCATGGGCGTGCGCGATGAGCAGGGCGTTGATCTCCTCCTGCGGCACGGGGTGATGGCCCGGCGCCTTGCCGACATCGATGACTTCGACGTCGGGGTCGAGCTCGCTCAGCACATCGGTGGGCCCGAGGCGATCGGCGATGACGACATCTGCCTCGGCGAGCAACCGCCGACCGCGGACGGTCATGAGGTCGGCGGGGCCGGGGCCGCCGCCGACGAGGTCGACGCGTCCGGCCGCCTTCCGTCGACGGCGGAGGGGCAGCATCCCGTCGCGGAGAGCCGCCCCGATCGCGTCGCGCAACCGGGCAGACCGACGCGGGTCTACTCCGGCGTCAGAGGCGACGCCGACGATGACGTCGCCCGAGCGGGTTTCCGCCGTCAGCCGGGCGGTGCCGTGAGCCCCGTCGGACGCGTTGACGCAGAACACGCGAGCTGACTCGCACCACGCGGCGACGGCCGCGTCGACGGATGCCTGCGCGGTCGCCGCGTGGACGAACCAGGCATCCGCCACATCGGCCTCGCGGGCCGTGCGGGCGACCCAGGCTACGTGCCCGGCGTCGACGTGCGCGCGCATCGCGGCGCCGAGCTCGGGGGCGACGACGGTGACGAGGGCGCCCTCGTCGAGGAAGCGTCCCACGCGCCGGGCGGCGACAGCGCCACCGCCGACGAAGACGACGCGCCGGCCGGTGATGGAGAGTCCGATCATGGTGGTCACGGCTGCTCCTCCCGGATGCAGACGATCCTGTCGGCGACGGCCGCAGGCCAGACGCGCAGGGCCTTCGCTTCCTTGCCGTTCGTCTCGAGGCACGCGCCCGTGCGGAGGTCGAAGACTTGCTTGTACATCGGCGACGCGACCGTCGGGACGTCGCCCCGCGTCCCGACGATGCCGCGCGAGATGACGTGGGCGCCGCTGTACGGGTCGAGGTTCTGCACCGCGTGGACGCGTCCGGTGTGCGTGACGAAGAGGGCGATCTGGACGTCACCGAGAAGTGCTGCGCGCCCTCGCTCCACCTCGAGGTCTGCCAGGGCGCACACCGCGGTCCAGCCGACGGGGATGAGCGCATCCGTCTCGGGGGTCAGGATCGTCATCGCCGCACCTCCAGGGTGGTGCCGGCGATGAGCACGCCCGCCTCGCGGTCCTCGGCGGTCGCGGGGCGGGCCTGGCCGCGCTCCGCCGTATAGGCAAGAGAGGGATCGGGCGTAGTGGGAGCGTTGACGAACGAGGCGAACCGGAGAAGCTTCTCGGGGTCGTCGAGGGTCGCCTTCCACTCGTCCTCGTAGGTGTCGAGGTGGCGTGCCATGGCGGCATCCAGGTCGGCGCAGATTCCGAGGGAGTCGTCGAAGACCACGCGGCGCAGTTCGTCGATGCCGCCTTCGAGGTCTTCGAACCAGGGAGCGGTGCGCTGCAACCGGTCGGCGGTGAAGACGTAGTACATGAGGAACCGGTCGATCGCCTGCAGAAGGCCGGCGTCGTCGAGGCCTTCGGCCAGCAGAACCGCGTGGCGCGGCGTGAACCCGCCGTTCCCGCCGACGTACATGTTCCAGCCCGCCTCGGTCGCGATGACACCCACGTCCTTGCCCCGCGCCTCCGCACATTCGCGCGCACAGCCCGAGACGCCGAGCTTGATCTTGTGCGGCGAGCGGAGCCCCCGGTAGCGGAGCTCGAGCTGCACGGCCATACCGACCGCGTCCTGCACGCCGTAGCGGCACCAGGTCGAGCCGACGCACGACTTCACCGTGCGGAGCGACTTGCCGTATGCGTGGCCGGACTCGAAGCCGGCGTCGACGAGGCGCTGCCAGATCTCGGGCAGCTGCTCGAGGCGGGCGCCGAACATGTCGATCCGCTGGCCGCCGGTGATCTTCGTGTAGAGCCCGAAGTCTTGCGCGACCTGGCCGATCACGAGGAGCCCCTCGGGGGTGATCTCGCCGCCCGGGATGCGTGGAACGACGGAGTAGCTGCCGTCCTTCTGCATGTTCGCCATGACGTGGTCGTTCGTGTCCTGCAGCGTCGCGTTCTCGCCGTCGAGCACGTGACGCCCGGTGAGCGTCGACAGGATGCTGGCGAGCACGGGCTTGCAGATGTCGCAGCCGCGGCCGGTGCCGAAGCGCTCGATGACCGTGCTGAAGGTCGACAGTCCCGAGACGCGGACGGCGTCGAAGAGCTGGCGCCGCGACATCGCGAAGTGCTCGCAGAGGGAGCTGCTGAGGGCGGCACCGGTCTTCGCGAGCTCGCTGCCGAGGAGCTTCGTGATCATCCCGACGCACGACCCGCACGCGGCCCCCGCCTTGGTACACGCCTTGATGCCCTTCACGTCGGTGCAGTTCTCGTCGTGCACGGCCGACCGGATGCCGCCGGCCGTCACGCTGTTGCAGGAGCACACGAGCGCCTCGTCGGGCAGCTCGCCCGTCGGGGCGGCGACACCGTCCTGCGGCATGAGGTATGCGACAGGGTCGCCGCCCAGGGTGCCGCCGACGAGGGGACGGAGCGATCCGTACGCCGACGCGTCTCCGACGAGGATGCCGCCGAGCAGCGTCTTCGCGTCGTCCGAGAGGACGAGCTTCTTGTAGACCCCGGCGATCGGGTCGGCGTAGACGACGTCGAGAGCGCCGGGCGTCTCGGCGAACGCGTCGCCGAAGCTCGCGACATCGACACCCGAGAGCTTGAGTTTGGTCGATACGTCGAAGCCGGCGAAGGATGCCTCGAGGCCCAAGAGGCGAGCCGCCGCGACCTCCGCCATGGCGTAGCCGGGCGCGACGAGTCCGACACACTGACCGTCGAAGCTCGCCACTTCGCCGATCGCGAGGATCTGCGGATCGGACGTGTCGCACGCGGCGTCGATGACGACCCCGCCGCGCGGGTCGACGGTCAACCCGGCCGACCGGGCGAGCTCGTCGCGGGGACGCACGCCGACGGTGAAGACGACCACGTCGGTCTTCTCCCACGACCCGTCCCGGAACTCGAGGCCCACAACCTGACCGCTCCGGTCGGCGTCGAGTCGGGTGGTGAGCGAGGAGGTCCGCACGCCGATGCCGCGCTCCTCGATCAGACGCCGAAGCGCGTCGCCCGCGGGCAGGTCGAGCTGAGCCGACATGAGGCGGTCCGACGATTGGATGACCGTGCAGTCGACGTCGAGCCCCTGCAGGGCGCCCGCCGCCTCGAGCCCGAGGAGCCCCCCGCCGATCACCGTCCCCACGAGCCGCCGGCCGAGCTCGGCTGAGCGTCGCTCGACGAAAGCCTCGAGGGCCTCGACGTCCTCGATCGTGCGGTACACGAAGCATCCGTCGTGGTCGTAGCCGTCGACGGCGAGCCGCGCGGCGTACGAGCCGGTGGCGAGGACCAGCCGGTCGTACGCGATGCGCTCGTCGCGGTCGGTCACGACCTCGGCGGCGTCGCGGTCGATGCGGGTGACGGTCACGCCGCGGTGGAAGCGCACCCGGTCGTCCGCGAGCGGCGACGCGTCGAGGGCGAGGTCGTCGGCGGACGCCCCCGCGAAGAAGGAGGTGAGACCGACCCGGTCGTACGGATACCGCGGCTCCTCACCGATCACGGTGACCCGCCACGCGTCGTCGGTGCGGCTCAGCAGGCTCTCGACGAAGCGATGGGCGACCATCCCGGCTCCCACCACGACCACATGGGGCGGGGTGGGGCCGGTGGAGCTCATGTCGCGAACGTAGGCGGGTGACGTTGCGTGGGCGGTCCCGCCGTGTTGCGGGCTCTTTACGATGCGGGCCACGGTGATCACCGAGCGGCGACGGGCGCGTCCGTGGACGCGGTGCGTGCCGCAGCCGTCTCGCGGCGCGAAGGGCGGAGCCGACGGGGTGCAGCCGGGCGCCCGTATGTGACGTACAGCGGCAGTCCGACGAACAGGAGCCCGCCGACGAGGTTGCCGACGACCGTCGGGATCTCGTTCCACATCAGGTAGTCGCCGATCGTGAAGTCGCCGCCGAGGAGGAGACCCGACGGGAACAGGAACATGTTCACGATCGAGTGCTCGAAGCCCATGAAGAAGAAGAGCGTGATCGGCATCCACATGGCGACGATCTTGCCGATGACGTCTTTCGAGACCATCGCGAGCACGACGCCGGTGGCGACCATCGCGTTGCAGAGCACGGCGCGGACGAAGAGCGTCAGCATCCCGTTTGCCCCGTGCTCGGCGTAGCCGACGGTGCGTCCCTCGCCGATGTGGCCGATCGCCTGGCCCACCTCGTTCGGCGGGGTGGAGAACCCGTTCGTGAAGACGATGGCCATGAGGACGGCGATCGCGAAGGCCCCGATGAAGTTGCCGAGGAACACGAGTCCCCAGTTACGGAGGATGCCGCCGAGCGTGACGCCCGGGCGCTTGTCGAGCCACGCGAGTGGCGCCAGGACGAAGACGCCCGTGAGCAGGTCGTAGCCGAGCAGGTAGAGCATGATGAACCCGATCGGGAACAGCAGGGCGCCCAGCAGCGGGCTGCCGGTGGTGACGCTGATCGTCACGGCGAAGGCGGCGGCGAGTGTGAGAATCGCCCCGCCCATGATCGAGCGGATGAGGGTGTCGCGGGTCGAGAGCATGACCTTCGACGCGCCGGCGTCGATCACGGTCTGGACGAGCTCGGTGGGCTTGACGTAGGTCATCGCAGTGCCTTTCAGTCGTGGAGCCGGGTGTGAGGCTCGACGCTAAAGGGCGGGTGTTTCCCCGACCGCACGGGGATCGACTGCTTTGGTTACCTCTTCCTCTCTTCGAGGGAAGGCGCGATGTGAGAAGGGTGCCGGGCGTTACTCGTCGGACTCGTCGTGACCCACCGAGCGACCCTCGAGGTAGGCGCAGAGTTCGGCCGCCACGGCCAGCTCTGCGGCCATGCCGTGGAGCTGGTGGCTGTTGAGCATCGTGGTGTCGGGCTGCGGTTCGAACGTCACGCGCCACGACGAGTCGCCGATCGAGACGGGCTCCATCGAGATCGACACGGTGGCGTTCTCCAGCGGGACGATGACGAGGCCGGTGTCGGAGCCGTCGGAGCCGTCCTGCACGATGACCTTGATGCGCTCGCCGGCTCCGCGTGCGTCGTGGAAATCCGACACCCAGCTCTCGAGTGTCTCTTTACTGCGGAACGGCATCGGGACTCCTCTGGGGATCGGCGCGAGGGTATCGGATCCGCGGACACGGGGCTACGGGCAGGTCGGCACCCTCTCTCATCCCCTATTCTCGACGAGATCGCCGCAATCGGCGTCATCAGCGGGGAGTGGATGTGGCGGACGCCGACGCGATAACCAGTGACGGCACGTCGGAACCGGTGGGGTACTGGTATGACGAGGCGCCCGGCCATCGTGAGCGGGCTCGCCGGGTGCTCGAGGCCCTCCGCACCTACCGTGCCGCCGAGTCGGCCATGCGGCGCCGAACGCGCGACTCGATGTCGATGGGCGAGAACGAGATGCTTGCGCTCCGCTTCCTGCTCCGCCAGCCCGACCACGCCGCTCGACCCGCCGAACTCGTCAAGTATCTCGGCGTGACGTCGGCGTCGATCACGACGATGCTCGACCGCCTCGAGAAGGCGGGACGCGTGCAGCGCGTCGCGAATCCGACGGACCGCCGCAGCATCTTCGTGAAGGCGACCTCGCATGCCGACGACGAAGTGCGCGAGACACTCGGCCGCATGCACGGCCTCATGTACGACGTCGCGGCGGGCATGACGCCCGAAGCGCAGGAGCACGTCGTCGACTTCCTGCGTCGGATGTCGGATGCCGTCGACGATGTCGCCCCGGTCGTCGCTGACGTCTGACCCGGCACCCGCCGTACCTGGCTCGAGGCGGTAGCGCAACTACTCCGCCGAAACGAGTGGGACGTTCCATAGTGGTCGTATGAGATGCATCACCTACGCCGGCGAGACCGTGGTCACGTCCGATGACGTGGCGGAGGCTCTCATCACCCTGACAGCCGCCATCGCGGAACGTGGGCGGGCGGACGCGATCACCATCCCCATCGTCTTCGAAAAGAACGGCGAGATCGGCGAGGCATCCCTCGTCATCGGAGTGGGTAATGACGTCCTGTCCGTCGCCACGGATTGGGAGGGGCCCGAGCCCGACTTCGCCTTCGCGGCGGCGCAGCTGCGTCACCACCCGCTCTTCCCCCGCGAGGACGGCGCCTCCGGCGACATCGCCTACGACGTCGAGCCCGAGACGTTCTGGGATCCCGACCTCGACGGGTTCGGACCGCGCTGAGTCGTGTCCCCCTAGGCTGAAGCGCGATTTCAGTCTGAGCGAAGGGGCTCCCTCATGTCGGTAACGACGTCACCCTTGACGGATGCGGCCTTCCTGACCGCTGATGCCGAGAGTGGGGTCGCCCTCCGGTTCACCTTCTCGACTCCGCTCTTTGCACCCCGGGATGAGGTCGCGTCTGCGACTCTCTGGGCCTCGGCGCGAGGCGTATACGAGGCTGAGGTCGATGGGGTGCCAGCGACGGAGTCGGTGCTCAACCCCGGCTGGACCGCCTACGAGTGGCGGCTGACATACCAGTCGTTCGACGTGACTTCCACGATCCGTGCGGCGAGCGGTGACCTGCGGCTCGCGCTGGTGCTGGGCAACGGATGGTGGCGGGGACAGCTGGGCTTCGGCGAGGCGCTCGCCGATTACGGCGACGAGATCGCGGTCGCGGCGACGTTGGAGATCGTCTCCCGCGACGGAACGGTGCAGCGGATCTCGACATCGGATGCCTGGCACGCCGCGGCATCCGACGTCACCCGGAACTCGCTCTACGGAGGGCAGACCATCGACGCCCGCCTGCGCGAGGGTGCTCCGTCGCTCGCCGTTCGCGAGTGCGACGTCGACCGCACCGCGCTCGCGCCGCAAACGTCGCCGCGGGTCCTGCGGCACGAGGCGCTCCCGGCCCAGCGGATCTGGCGCTCACCGGCGGGTCGTGTTCTCGTGGACTTCGGGCAGAACCTCGTGGGCTGGCTCCGGTTTCGGGTGCAGGGCGCCCGCGGGAACGTCATCCGCATCCGTCACGCAGAGGTCCTCGAGGACGGCGAGCTGGGCGTCCGGCCGCTCCGCAACGCGGAGGCGACCGATGAGTTCGTTCTCTCGGGTGGGGTCGACGCGTTCGAGCCCACCTTCACGTTCCACGGTTTCCGCTACGCCGAGGTCGACGGGTGGCCCGGCGAGCTCTGCTCGGGAGACCTCGAGGCCGTCGTGGTCCATTCGGAGATGGCGCGGACGGGACGATTCGCGTGCTCCCAGCCGCTCGTCACGCAGCTCGTCGAGAACTCCGTCTGGAGTCAGCGCGGCAACTTCCTGAGTGTCCCGACCGACTGCCCGCAGCGTGATGAGCGCCTGGGGTGGACCGGCGACATCGCAGCTTTCGCGGCATCCGCAGCGTTCGCGTTCGACTCCGCCGACTTCCTCGACAGCTGGCTGAACGACCTGCTGCTCGAGACCGAGCACGCTCCCGACGGCGCCGTGCCCTTCGTCATCCCCGCGATCTTGAAGTACGCGAACTTCCCCGCCGACATGATGAGCGGCTGGTCGGGTCCGACGGCGGTCTGGGGCGATGCGGCAGTGTGGGTGCCGCAGGCCCTCTGGTACGCGTACGGCGACCTCGACCGCCTCGCCGCTCATTACCCCGCGATGGTGCTCCACCTCTCCTCGGTCGAACCGCTCATCTCGGAACGGGGGCTGTGGGAGCACGGCAACCAGTTCGGCGACTGGCTCGATCCCGACGCGCCGCCGGAGGACCCGGCAGCGGCCAAAGCCGATCCGGCCGTCGTGGCCACCGCGTGTCTCTACCGGTCAGCCTCGTTCGCCGCCGACGCTGCAGCGGCGTTGGGCAAGGAAACCGACGCCGCACGCTGGCGCGCCCTCGCCGACCGCACGCGCACGGCCTTCATCCGCCACTACGTCACCGAGGCCGGCATTGTCGCCTCGGATTGCGCCACGGTCTATGCGCTGGCGATCGCGTTCGACGTCCTCACCGGCGACGTGCGGCGGTTGGCTGCCGATCGTCTCGCTCAGATCGTGCGCGACTCCGGCTATCGGGTGACCACCGGATTCGCCGGTACGCCGTACGTCACGTGGGCGCTGTCCGAGACCGGGCACCTCGACGAGGCCTACCGGCTGCTCCTCGAACGGGAGTGCCCGTCCTGGCTGTACCCGATCACGATGGGCGCCACGACCGTGTGGGAGCGATGGGACTCGATGCTGCCCGACGGGTCGATCAACCCGGGCGGGATGACGAGCTTCAACCATTACGCGCTCGGCGCCGTCGTCGACTGGGTCTACCAGGTCGTCGGAGGGCTCCGCCCTGCGGCACCGGGGTATGAGCGGATCCGCATCGAGCCGCGCCCGGGGCCGGGAATCGAGTGGGCCGAGACCTCGCTCGAGACGCGACAGGGGTACGTGAGCGTCGCCTGGCGAGTCGAGGCGGGGGGGGCTCACCCTCGACGTCGCCCTCCCCGACGGCGTTCCAGCTGACATCGTGCTGCCCGACGGTCGAGTGGTCGAGGTCCACGGCGGCGGTCACATCTTCACGAGCACCGTCTGACGCGGGGTCGGCTCAGACGAGACTCATCACCTGGCGGGCGTAGCGTCGTTCTCGACGGATGCGTCGACCCGCGGCATCCGTCTATCGATCAGCAAGGAGACCACATGCCTACCGTCGCCGCTTTCGCCGCACCATCCTCGTCCGATCCACTTCTTCGCACGACGATCGAACGTCGCGAGACCGGGCCCCACGACGTCCTCATCGCGATCCGCTATGCCGGCATCTGCCACTCCGACATCCACTTGGTCCGAGGCGACTGGGGTCCGGTGACCTACCCGCAGGTCGTCGGTCACGAGATCGCCGGCGAGGTCGTCGAGGTCGGCTCCGAGGTGACCGACTTCGCTGTCGGCGACCGCGTCGGTGTCGGCTGCATGGTGAACTCGTGCCGCGAGTGCGAGAACTGCCTCGCCGGCATGGAGAACTACTGCCTGAAGGGCAACACTCAGACCTACGGCTCGATCGACCGCGACGGCACCGTCACGCAGGGCGGCTACTCGACGCACGTCGTCGTCGACAAGGACTTCGTGCTCCGCATCCCCGAAGGGATCCCTTACGAGTCGGTCGCACCGCTCCTCTGCGCAGGCATCACCACCTACTCGCCGCTCGCGCACTGGAAGGTCGGTCCCGGCTCGAAGGTCGCCGTCGTCGGCATGGGCGGGCTCGGCCACCTGGCCGTCAAGATCGCCGCTGCGATGGGCGCCGAGGTGACGGTCCTCTCGCAGAGCCTCTCGAAGCAGGAGGACGGAAAGCGCTTCGGTGCCACGCACTACTTCGCCACGAGTGATGAGTCGACGTTCGACACCCTCGCCAACACGTTCGACCTCATCGTCAACACGGTCAGCGCACCGCTGAAGCTCGACTCGTACCTGCGCCTCTTGCGCCTCGACGGCACGATGGTCAACGTCGGGGCCCCGCCCGAGCCGCTTCCGCTCCGCGTCTTCACGCTGTTCGGCAACCGCCGGTCGTTCGCCGGGTCGAGCATCGGATCGATCGCTGAGACGCAGGAGATGCTCGACTTCTGCGCCGAGCACGGCATCGTCCCCGAGACCGAGCTGATCGGCGTCAACGAGGTCAACGACGCCTATGAGCGCGTGTTGCGCTCCGACGTGCGATACCGGTTCGTCATCGACATCGAGACGCTGCGCGACTGAGTCCGGATACCCGGCGGAACGAGGTCGGCGGGGGGTGTTACCCTCACGACAGCGCATGACATCGTTCCGCCGGGTCCATCGGCATCGTCTCGCGCGAGAAGGACGAACACATGCCGTACCGCAGCCGCACCACTCTGCAGACGTGGCTCGACGACTTCACCGCCGCTCGCGAAGACGGCGACCTGATCAAGGTCGTCATCCAGGACGATTCCTGGGGCGATGACGGCGGGCTCGTCGTCGTGCCACTGCGGAACGCATCGACGACGGTCTACGTCCGGCCGCCCATGGGCGAGGACGTTCGCTGGCGCGTCGTGTTCGAACCGCAGCTCGACGAGGTCGCCCTCTCGGCTGAGGAGACCAGCGCGCTCGTGGCCGAGCTCGCGACCGCCGCCGACCTGTGCGGGTACCTCGAGGTCCGTTCGGTTGCTCACATCGAAGCGGCGCCCTCAGCCTGATCCGCCCGCAGGCTCCGCCCCGGACGACGATCGTCGTCGGGGCGAAGCGCCGGCGTCAGTGAGCGGAGTATCCACCGTCGACGAGGTGGTAGCTGCCCGAGATGAACGACGCGTCGTCGCTGAGCAGGAACCGCGTGAGCGCGGCGCCCTCGGCATCCGTCCCGAGGCGCCCGGCCGCGTGCTCCTTCTCGAGGGCGGACAGCGCCTCACCCGAGAGGCTCGCACGGACGAGCGGGGTGTCGATGAAGCCGGGGCCGACCGCGTTCGTGCGAACGCCCTGCGCCGCGTACTCGAGGGGCTGCGACCTTGGTCAGCCCGACGAGGGCGTGCTTGCTGTCGACGCCGTGACTCTCGCGGCCGACGCCATGCACACGAATACAACGGTTGCCCGGCGATAGCATTCCTGCTCAGCGCGGCACGGTGGACGTCAGAGGTACTGGTCGCGCGCGGCCCGCCGGATCGAGTGTTCGCGGATGTCGTCCCAGTCCAGCACGACGACGCCGTGCTGGCCCACGGGGTCCGCGCAACGGTCGAGCAGGCGCTCCGTCAGCGCCGGGACGTCTCCGCACTCGCTGACGTCCAGGAACGTGACCTCGACGTCCCGCGCGTTGTCGCGCTCCAGCTCTGCGTGGACACGCGCACCCAGCGCGGATGCGACCCGGTCGAACGCCAGCGCATGTCTTGGCGCGAGAATCACCGCGAAGACGACCTGTCGCACCCCGACATGCCGCTTCGTTTCGACAGCCGCCAAGGTCGCGAGCGCACGGAGGCGATCCTTGCCGGTCCCGCGGGAGTAGTCGCGCAGATCGGCGAAGGCGAGGACCGCGCGCGGGCGGATCACCTCCTCGCCGTCGATGGGTCGGCGGGCGGTGATGCCGCGGGCGACAGCGGTATCCGTGTCGCCGAGTGTCAATGCGGGGTGTTCCATCACTGGCTTTCGTTCGAAGGGAACGGTCGAGCAACCGCTGCCGACCAGACTTCCCGGCTCGCCATTCTCGTGCGCAGGCGAGGTTACCCCTCGTGCCGCGATGTGGGCGCAGGCGCATCCTGATAGATGTCGGGCGTGCCGTCGGCATCCTCGTCTACGGTCTCCTCCGCTGCGATCTGGCGGTAACGGCGGTTGCGAGCGATGAGGATGCCGGACGCGATCAGCGCCGCGAGCAAGGACGCGATCATGATGGCGATCTTCGCGTCGTCACCCTCGGTCGAGCCGGCGGGGAAGCTGAGCTCGGCGATCAACAGCGAGACGGTGAAGCCGATGCCGGCCAGCAGGGCCACTCCGAGCAGGTCGACCCACCGCAGCTCCGGGTGCAGCCGGATCTTCGTCACCAGGGTCAGCGTGCGGACGGCCAGGAGGATGCCGATCGGCTTTCCGAGCACGAGTCCCGCGACGATGCCGGTTGCGACCGGGTCGGTCGCTGCGCGAAGGATGCCGTCGGTGCCGCCCACGGCGACTCCGGCGGCGAAGAAGGCGAACACGGGCACGGCGAAGCCGGCCGACAGCGGGCGGAAGCGGTGCTCGAACTCATGGGCGAGGTCCGCTGCGCGGGGGCCGTCGGTCGCGCCGCGGGCCGCTTTCACGGGGATAGTGAAGGCCAGGGCGACGCCCGCGATGGTCGCGTGTACGCCCGACGCGTGCAGGAACGCCCAGGCGACGAGGCCGATCGGCAGGAGCACCAGCCACGCCGCGAGCGAATGTCCGGCGAACAGAGACCGGTAGCGCTGCGCGATGACGCCGTAGACCGCGACCACGCCGACGGCGACGACGAGAGGAACGACGGCAATGTCCTCGGTGTAGAACACGGCGATGATGCCGATCGCGATCAGGTCGTCCACCACGGCGAGGGTGAGCAGGAAGATGCGGAGCGGGCTCGGCAGGTGCGAACCCACGAGAGCGAGGACGGCGACGGCGAACGCGATGTCGGTCGCCGTGGGGATCGCCCACCCCTGAGCGAGTCCGTCCTGCCCGCGCACCACGGCGACGTAGATCAGGGCCGGCACGGCCACGCCGCCGATCGCCGCCGTCACCGGGACGACCGCGGTGCTGAACCGCCGCAGATCACCGACGACGAGCTCGCGTTTGAGTTCGAGCCCCACGAGGAAGAAGAAGATCGCCAGCAGGCCGTCGGCCGCCCACGCGCCCAGGGAGAGCTCGAGATGCCACGGTTCGTAACCGACACGGAAGTCGCGCAGGGCGAAATAGCTGTCGGATGCCGGTGCGTTCGCCCACACGATGGCTGCGACGGCGGCGATCACGAGCAGCACTCCTCCGACGGCCTCTTTGCGGAGGATCTCGGACACACGGGCGGCTTCGGTGTAGCCGCGCCAGCGTGGCGCGCGCAGGTCGGTGCGGTCAGTGCTCGGCGTGTTCACGGGCTGGTCCTCCGGAAGGGTCGACAGACAGAAATGTCGACCAGACTTCCCGACGCGCCGGTCCCATCTTACGCGGGCCGATCCTGATAGACGGTCTCGCGTTTACCCGTCATCGGGGCCGCGCGCAACCCCCGTCTCGCGACACCACAACCGGTCGCACAGTTGCGCTCCCAGGACACGAGTCCTCAGCAAAGGAGCAACCATGTCAGTCGGAAATGGACCCGCCGGTACCGGTGGAGCCGAGGCAGACTCGGGCACGACCGAGACCGTGAAGCAGGAGGCATCCGCGGTCACGGGGACCGCAACCGATGCCGCGAAGGATGTCGCGCACACCGCGAAGGACGAAGCGGCATCCGTCGCGACCGAGGCGAAGACGCAACTCAAGGATCTCTACTCGCAGAGTCGGTCGGAGCTGTCCGGCCAGGCGGCGCAGCAGCAGGAGCGTGTCGCGAGCGGGTTGAAATCCGTGGGCGAGGAACTCGGGTCCATGGCCCGGAACTCCGAGGGCGGCGGCGTCGCGACCGACCTCGTGCAGCAGCTCTCCACGCGCCTCGCCGACGCCGCGACGTGGCTCGGCGACCGCGACCCCGCGGCGCTTCTCGACGAGGTGAAGCGGTTCGCGCGGCGCCGCCCCGTCGCGTTCATCGCCGGTGCCGCAGTCGTGGGCATCGTCGCCGGACGCCTCGTCCGGGCCATGGCGTCTCACGACGACGCTGGCACCGCGACCGCGGGCCGCTCGATCACGCCGACTCCGGCGGGCGCGGGCGTGCCGGCATCCGCTTCTGCGACACCTGTGGGCGGAGACGAGCCGTCGTACCTCGACCCGATCGCGACCAACCCGACCGCTGGACTGCCGTCGTCGAGCACACCGCTCTACGACGAGTCGGCGGGCGCCCTCCGCGGCACTGAAGGGCGGGACACGGATGAGCGACGCGACTCCTTCTGAGCAGAAAGCCACCACCACCTCGCTCGGCGACCTCCTCGGTGAAGTGACGCGGGACCTTTCGACGCTGATGCGTCAGGAGATCACGCTGGCCAAGGCTGAGCTGAAGGAGTCGGCCACGACCTCGGCCAAGGGTGCCGGCATGCTCGGCGGCGCCGGGTACGCGGCATCCATGGTCGTCCTCTTCCTGTCCCTCGCTCTCTGGGCCGCGCTCGCGACCCTGGTCGGCTGGGGCTGGTCGGGGGTCATCGTGGCGGTCCTGTGGGCGATCATCGCGGCCGTCTTGTACGTGACCGGACGCAAGCAACTGAAGAACGTGCAGGGAGCCCCGCAGACCGTGGAGACGCTCCAAGAGATTCCCGAGACATTCAAGAGAAACGAGGAGAACCGATGAGTGATTCACCTGACGCCATACGTGCCGACATCGAGCGGACGCGTGCCGAACTCGGATTGGACGTCGACGCCCTGGCGGACAAGGTCAGCCCGTCGAAGATCGTCGACCGCCAGAAGAGCAAGATCACGGGCGCCGTCGGCTCGGTCCGCGACCGGATCATGGGCGCGGCCGATGGCGCCGGCTCGTCCGCGCACGACCTCGCCGGGTCGGCCTCCGGTGTCGCGCACGACGTGAAGGCGAAGGCCGAGGGTAATCCCCTCGCTGTCGGCCTCATCGCGTTCGGCGCCGGCCTTCTCGCCGCGTCGCTCATCCCTGCGTCGTCAAAGGAGAAGGAGCTCGCCCAGACCGCGAAGGAGCAGGCGCAGCCGCTCGTCGACGAGCTCGGCGAGGTGGCGAAGGATGCTGCGAGTCACCTCAAGGAGCCCGCGCAGGAGGCGGCCGGTGCGGTCAAGGATCGCGCCCAGGAAGCGGTCCAGACCGTCAAGGAGGACGGCGCCGACGCTGCGGGCACCGTCACCGATCGCGCTCAGGAAGCGCGGAGCACCATCAGCGAGAACTGACCGCGCTGACAGAAGGGGCGGGCCGCGGGTCCCGCCCCTTCTGCGTCAATGGATGCCGCAGAGTCGGGGACCGTCCGCGGATCAGGCTTTCGGGATGACGGGTTCGCCACTCACCGTCTCCAGGAGGCGCATCCGGCTGGACATGCGGGACGCATCGGGCCGCCGTGAGGCAGCCTCGAGGAACTCGTCGAGGTCGACGTGGGCATAGAAGTCGACGGGGACGTCCTCGGCCACCAGGACGTCGATCGCGTTGATGAATCGCTGCTGCGCCGGAGGATCGACGGCGTCGAAGCGAGGCACATCCGTTACGGTCCAGCTGCCGAAGTCGCGGGCCCATCGCAGGTATTCGATCGTCGATGTCGGGGTGCGGCAGAGCTGGTCGAACGTCACACTCAGCTGACCGTCGTCCGTCGACGTCGCTGGGAACACCCGGCCGTTGAGTGTGAGGCTGGACGGCGAAGCAGTGGTGCGCGGCGGTGTCCGAGTCGACCAGATGCCCGAGGCGAATCCTCGCGTGTGGTCGTCGGTGACCGTGCGGTAGTCGGTGGGTCCGCGAAGTGCCAGCACGTCCATGTTCGCCGTGATGAGGGCGATGCCGGGCTCGAAGATGTGGTGCCAGTCGGGGTCGGGGAGGAGGTCGTCGGGTGCGTAGTTGGAGGTCGCGAGCACGGTGACTTTCCGGGTGAAGGCGTGATCGAGCAGCCGGGTCAGAAGCCGCGCGTCGCCGGGATCGTGCACGTGCAACTCATCGAAGAAGAGGAGCCTGCTGTTCCCGATGGCATCCTCGATCGCCCGGTCCGCCGCGTCGGGCTCGCCCCGGTGCCGCTGGATGCTGCGGTGCAACTCGTGGAAGAACCCGTGGAAGTGGACGCGACTCTTCTCACGAAGGGGGAGAGCTGTGTAGACGGCATCCGCCAACCAGGACTTTCCCCGGCCGGACTCACCGTGGACGTAGACGCTGCGCGCCGCGCCGGCCGGCTCGGTGCCGAGCATGGACAGGCGATCGAGGACAGCGCGCTGAGCCGAATCGAGGGAGAACCCGTCGACGGATGCCGCCGCCTCGACCGCGCGGATGAGCTCGTCTTTCCCCATCACGGTCCCAGCGTGTCATGCGGTGGCGGCGAAGAGACCGGGGGTCAGCGGGGATCCGCGGCGGTCGCCGACCCCGCTCGACCTTCGGACGGTCGGTCCGCCGGCTCGGGGATCACTCGAAGACCTTCGGGAGAGTTTGCTGCCTTCATGAGTTGCTGCAGCCATGCCGGGTTCAGGGCGGCGGGGTAGCGGTCGTCGTAACGAACACTCCAGTTCGTCGCCGGGCTGATCCACCTCGACATTCGTCCGCTTCCGAAGCTGGCATCGATGACCCACGTGAACGAGAAGGGCTCCTGGCGGCGAAGCTTGGTCGCGATCACCGCGTCCAGGTGCGCCAGCGTGTGGTCGTCGAAGGTGATCGCGTCGGTTCCGATCGTGAGGCGCCCCATGCCGCCCTCTCGCTTTCCTCGTGTTTGAAGCTGCTGTGATTTCGAGCGAGACGGTGCTGCTGCGACCGCAGGTCCTCACGTCGACGGTCAAGTTTACGGTGTAAACACCGTCGCCGGAGCAGCTCGACCCCCACACATCTGCCGGGGCAGGGGAAGATCGAGGTGGAGGCCACCTCATGAAGAAGTCCGACACCACCACATCCCCGAAGTTGACTCGCGAGGCGATCATCGCGACGGCCCTGGCCACGCTGGACGAGTCCGGCCCGCAGGGACTGTCGATGCGCACCCTCGGGCTGCGGCTGGGCGTCGAGGCGATGGCCCTCTACAGATACGTGCATGGCAAGGAGGATCTGCTGGAGGGCGTCGTCAGCGCCCTGATGGCGGATCTCACCACCACGATGGAACGTGAAGCGGGACAGCACTGGCAGGCCTTCTTGCAGAATGTCGCGCACGCCGTCCGCGATGTGGCGATCGCACACCCCAAGGCGTTTCCCCTGATCGCGACACGCCACCCGGCGGCGCCGTGGCTCCGCCCACCGCTCCGAAGCGTGACCGTCGTCGACACATTCCTCCGTGCGCTGATCGCCCAAGGGTTCACGGATGTGCAGGCGGTCGGCGCCTATCGGACCTTCAGTAGCTTCCTCCTCGGTCAGCTGTTGCTGGAAACCACCGTCCGAGGGGCCCAGTTCGGCCCCGACGATGTTCCGCTCGATGAAGGCAACGCCTCCATCCCGAACGCGGATGGCCAGGAGACATTGGATGATGCGCCGGAGGTTCGTCGGCTCCGCGATCTGCTGAGCGAAGACCACAGCGAAGAGGAGTTCGAAATCGCCCTCGAACTCCTGCTCGACCGGTTGGATCGCGAACTCACCCAGTGAGTCGGCTCGGTGAGCCGCCCAGGTTGTCGCTCCCCGTGGCCGCGTGGGTTTCGACGCGATTCAGCTGAGGCGACGCTCGACGAGGACCGTGTCGCGCCAGGTACCCGCCCAGGGCCCATGAGTCATATAGGCGATGCGTTCGCGGTGGCCGATGCGGCGGAAGCCCGCTCGTTCATGCAGAGTCAGGCTCGCTGTGTTCTCGGGGAAGACGCTCGCTTGGATCGTCCATACCCCGGCCCGAACGGCCTCGCTCATGAAAGTGGAAAGCAGGGCGGTGCCGACGCCGCGGCCGTGAGCGCGATCGGCGACGTAGACGGAATGTTCCACGACGCCTCGGTAGACCTCTCGGGTCGATACGCGGGAAGCGGCGATCCAGCCGAGAACGGTACCCGTGGGGTCGGCTGCGACGAGCCGGCCGATGTGGAGCTTTCCTTCGTCGAAGTCATCCCAGGATGGGGGGTCGCTCTCGAACGTGGCGTTTCCTGCGGCGATGCCTTCGCGGTAGATCGATTCCACCTGGGGCCAGTCGTCCCCCCTCATGGCCCGGATGGTCGTGCCGGTCACGGGCGGAGAGTCTGGGATGCCGCGTCGAGGGTGTCGGCGACGACACGGTAGAAGGCCCACCGGCCGCGCTGCTCACGGGTGGCTAGTCCAGCATCGACGAGCTGCTTCATGTGATGAGAGACGGTCGGCTGCGACAAGCCCACCGGCTCGGTCAGGTCGCAGATGCAGGCCTCCCCGCCTTCGGAAGCAGCGATCAGTGAGAGCAGCCGAACGCGCGTGGGGTCGCCGAGCGCCTTGAACACCCGTGCCGAGTGCTCAGCGTCCTCGACCGAGATCAGACCGCCCATAACGGTGCCACAGCACGCCGCGCCGTCCCTCGGACGGAGAAGCGGGAGCTGTGGGGGCATGCCGTGATCCTCTCACGTCGTATTGACATCTGTCGATGCGACGGGGCATTCTCAATCCATCGAGTTTCGTCGATGCATAGGGGAGGCTCCGGTGGAGAACGTGTTGCCCGTGATCGTGATCGGTGCGGACGGCGCCTCTCGCAGCGGTGCGTGCTGCGCCCCGCCCCTGCAGGCCGGCCTCGCACCGGCATCCGTCTGAATCGTGGGCGCTCAACCGCTCCCGCCATCGTGGGCGCGACCACCGCTGATGCGCCGACTGCTGGCAGAGTTGCTCGGGACCGGGATGCTCGTCACCGTCGTCGTCGGTTCGGGGATCGCCGCTCAGCGACTCTCCCCGAACGATGTCGGCGTGCAACTGCTCGAGAACAGCTTCGCCACAGCGCTCGGCCTTGCCGCATTGATCCTCATGCTCGGCCCCGTGTCAGGAGCGCATTTCAACCCCGTCGTCTCCATCGTGGACTGGGCACTCAGCCGACGCGGGCCCGGCGCTCGCTCATCCGCCGACCTCGGCGCGTACATCGCGGCTCAGGTCACGGGCGGAATCGCCGGCGCCTTCCTGGCGGGCGTCATGTTCGACGTCGCCCCGGCGTTCTCGACCCACCAGCGAGCCACCCTCGGGCACCTCGTGGGAGAGGTTGTCGCCACCGCCGGACTCGTGCTGCTGATCTTTGCCCTCGCACGCACGACCACGGTGGCCGTCACCGCCGCCGCGGTCGGGGCCTACATCGGCGCCGCATACTGGTTCACCAGCTCGACATCGTTTGCGAACCCCGCCGTCACGATAGCTCGCGTCTTCACCGACACCTTCGCCGGAATCGCGCCGGCGTCCGTGATGCCGTTCATCGCGGCGCAACTCGTCGGTGCCGCAGCCGGACTCGCACTCCTTCTCGTCCTCTACCCGACGGCTCCCCGCATCATCGGTCGGGCCGTTGTTCCCCCTTCCCCCGACACCACTCAGTAGGAGCACCCATGACCGACACCACCAAGCCCGCCGTCCTCTTCGTCTGCGTGCACAACGCCGGACGATCGCAGATGGCCGCAGGCTACCTCCGGGCACTCGCCGGGGACCGCATCGATGTCTTCTCCGCCGGCAGTGAGCCGGGCAACGCTGTCAATCCCCAGGCCGTCACCGTCATGGCAGAGGAAGGTATCGACCTGGCCGATGCCGTCCCCCAGATCCTCACCACCGATGCTGTCCGCCACGCGGATGTCGTCATCACGATGGGATGCGGCGACGCATGCCCGATCTTCCCCGGCAAGCGCTACGAGGACTGGCAGCTCACCGACCCCGCCGGCCAGCCGGTCGACGTCGTCCGTGAGGTCCGCGACGATATTCGGAGTCGCGTCGAAGGATTGATCGCGAGTCTCGTCTGACAGACCGAATCCGAAGCACGTGAACGCGATGTGCGCCATCCCCTTGTCGACCAGTCACGGCCGGAGGAGTCTCAGCAGAGGGATGAGGTCCAGCGGATTCCGCATCGTCGGCTCTGCCGGTGTGTTCGCAGGACTCCCGGTCGGAGGGTCGACCATGGGTAGCTTTCGCTATGGCAACGCCGTGAGAACGGACATCGAGGACCGCGCGCTCGCTCACATGCAGATCGTGATCGGCAACAAGTTGAAGCGTGGTGAACCGTTCTTCTTCACTTGGCGCGACGACGCCTCCCTGGGAGACGGGCGGCACTCGGTGTGGATTCATCCCGCATCCGCCCTCGACTTCAAGTTCCACGGGAGCCGTGCCCCGAAGATCAACCATGCCTGGCTCGAGTCGCTATCGCGCACAGCCAACAGCGCTTCGGGACTTCACATGGTGTCCGAGCCGGCCGAATCCGTCGGGGCGGTGGTGAGCTACCTCTGACTCGCTCTCGCGGGAGAAATGACACGGTGCGCACCGTTCAGGCGTGCGGGTTCGGCGGTGCACACGTGTGCATTTCGCAGGGTGTCGGCCGTTGCGACCGTAGATTGGCGGTCGCGCAGCGGGAACGAGCCCACTGCAGAGGTCGGGCCCGATGAGGGGTCCGTGTGTGAAGGAGCACCCCCTAAATGACGCGACGAACTTTCCGACGCAACAGCTTCTGGCTGGCCTTGTCTCTGGTGTTGATGCTGGTTTCCAGCATCGGTGCCTCGCTCGTGCAGACCGTCGGTGGCAGCGTCGCCGTCGAGGACATGCGCTGGGAGGCCGCTTCGGGTCGCGAGATGAGTGCCCTGCTGTTCAAGCCGGCTGCCGTCTCTGCTGAAGACCCGCGCCCGGCGATCGTGGTCAGCCACGGTTGGTGGAACAACCGCGAGATGCAGGACGCCAACTACGTCGAGCTCGCCCGACGCGGCTACGTCGTGCTGTCGATCGACATGTACGGTCACGGCAACTCCGACCCGCTCCCCGCCGGCCAGGAGGCCGTCGGTGGAACCGGCATGTACGACGCGGTGAAGCTCATCGCCGACCTTCCCTATGTCGACCCGAGCCGGATCGGCGTGACCGGTCACTCGAACGGCGCACGTGCAGCGAACTTCTCGGTCGCGCTCGACAACCAGGCCGAGACTCCCCTCATCGCCTCTGTTCTGCTCGTCGACAACGACCCCGTCTACGTCGACGACGCGGGTGCATTCACGAACATCTACGGAAGCCGCGACACCGGAGTGATCCAGGCGCAGTATGACGAGTTCTTCTTCCGCAGCTACGACGCCGAGGGCAACGCGCTGACCCCGCCGCGCGAATACCTCTCCACTCCCAACGCCCAGTCGTTCCTGCACTTCGGGCAGGACCCGTCCGAAGCGACGGACGTGCGGGAGGCCGGCCAGGTCTACACCCAGGACGTCGACGGCGCCGACGCGATGCGCGTGGTCTGGTCTCTCCCGCAGACGCACCCATGGTCGACGATCTCGAGCACGGCCGTCGGGCACCTGGTCGACTTCTTCGACGAGTCGCTCGGCGCACCGAACCCGCTTGCGGCAGGCGACCAGAACTGGCAGCTCAAGGAAGTCCTCACGACGTTCGGTCTGATCGGCTTCGGCATCTTCCTCGTCGCGTTCACGCGCGCGCTGCTGGGGACCCGAGCCTTCGCGGGGGTGCGCGTCTCGGAGCCGATCGCGGCGGTGGCGAACACGCGCCGCGGTCTGGTCTGGTTCTGGGGAGGGCTGGTCGTCACGGCCGTCTTCTCGATCCTCAGCTACGTGCTGCTCAGCCAGGCCGAGTGGGCCGGAGCGATCGCGTTCGGTTCGGTGAACCTCATCGCCCCCGGTGTGCCGTGGTTCATCGGCATCTGGGCCGCGATCAACGGTGTCGCCGGTCTCGTCATCATGATCGTCTCGTACCTGCTGTTCGGTCGCCGCAGTGGTCAGGACCTGCGGGCCGTCGGTGTCCTCCCGGGCTGGCGGCGCTTCGGTCTCGGAGTGGCTCTCGCATTGACGACGACCGTCGCCGCATTCGGCATCGTCTTCGTGCTGGATTACTTCTTCAAGACCGACTTCCGGTTCTGGGTGATCGCCGTCAAGGCGTTCAACCCCGAGATGATCGGGTACTCCCTGATCGTCCTGCCGCTGTTCCTCGTCTACTTCATCGCGAACTCGGTGGCGATCAACTCGTTCAACCGCTTCACGCTGCGGGGACGCGAATGGGTGAACACCGCACTGCTCGCGCTGTTCAACTCGCTTGGACCAATCGTGCTGGTCGTCGCGCAGTACACGACGTTCTTCATCACCGGTGAGACGATCGACGGCTTCGGTGGCATCTTCAGCATCTGGCTGTTCCCGGTGGTCGTCATCCTGGCTGTCGCCGCGGTCATCAGCCGCAAGATCTATCGGGAGACCAACAACCCGTACATCGCCGGATTCCTCAACGCAGCGATCGTGACGATCATCAGCGTCACGAATTCGCTGGTGATGACGTACTGACGTGACTGGGGGTCGGCCCGCCGAAGCGGACCGACCCACGGTCGCCGAAGCTGCGGTAGCAGGCATCAGGGGCACCTCTCGCACCCGACTCGCTGCGGGGTGGCATTCTTCGGATGTCGAAGAGGCGAGGTTCGGCTAGCACGAGGCGGCCGGGTGCGGATCGCCTTCGTGCCGCAGAAAGGCCAGTCGCGTGAAACCCGCTTGGAAGTGAACGAGTGCCACTCGGATCGAAAAATGCACCCGCGCGAGAAGTGACAATGGAGGGGCTGACGGGAATCGAACCCGCGCTATCTGCTTGGGAAGCAGAAGTTCTGCCATTGAACTACAGCCCCATGCGCCCGGAGGCGCCACGCAAGCCTAGCAAGCTCGGGGAGTGCCCGCCCGGACGCGAGTCCGTCAGTCGTTCGACGACGGCCCGGGAGGTGCCTGCGGGGGAGTGGCCGGCGGCACCGGCGGCTGGCCGGGATACGGCGGTTGCGCACCTGGGCGTCCGGAGCCGGGGTACTGCGGTCCGGGTCGCGGAGCGAAGGTCATCCCGCTCTCCTGCATGGCCCGCAGCATCCCGTTCTTCACTGCGGTGCGCTGAATCACGTAGCCGACCCACAGTGCCAGGGCGAGAGTGCCCAGGTACAGGACCATCATCAGGATGATGATCCCGACGCCGAGCCCTGTGAAGTCTCCGTATCTGTCCATGCCTGGCACTGTAGCGAGGGCAACGCTTTTAGTCCCGCACCTTGACCGACACGACCGCCACCAGAGCCCCCGCCACGGCGACCAGTGCAGCGAGCGCGAACCACCCGCCCGCCGTCCAGGCCACCGCGCCGACCGTTCCCAGCACGCTCGAGCCGATGTAGTACGCGACGCTGTACAGCGCGACGGCGTGCTGACGCCCCGATCCGCCAGCGCGCGCGGTCGCGGCGTTCGCCGTCGCGTGCGCGAGGAACATCCCCGCCGTGATCAACAGAACGCCTAGCACGATGACGACCACGCTGTTCGCGAGCGTCACCGCCGCCCCGACTGTCATCGCGAGACCGCCGGCCACCAGCGGCATCCTGGTTCCGAAGCGTTGGACGAGGGCGCCCGACAGTCGCGAGGTCACGGTGCCCGACAGATACGTCAGGAACACCAGCGAGACGGCTGTCGAGCTCAGAAAGAACGGGGCGGCTTCGAGGCGGAACCCGAGGGCGTTGAACACCGCGACCATCGCGCCGACGACCAGCGCACCGATCGCATACAACGGCAGCGCCCTCACGTTCAGGGCCTGCCGCCCCAGGATCCGAAGGCTCCGCCGGAGCGGCACCGGTCGATGTTCCTCGGTCGCCGGCAGCAGCACCGCGAACACGATCGTCAGCGCTGCAGCGAGGATGCCGAGGAGTTCCAACGACCATCGCCACCCGACGAGCTCGCCCACCGGCGCAGCGACCAATCGGCCCGCGAGTCCGCCGACGCTCGTCGCCGCGACGTACGCCCCGGCCGCGACCCCCGCCCGCTGCGGGCCGGCGGCCTCGTGCAGATAGGCGACCGCCAGGGCGGGGATGCCGCCGAGCGCCGCTCCGAGCAGGAACCGCCCGACGAGCAGCCCCGCGAACCCCGGCAGCAGAGGCGACGCGATGGCGATGACCGCGGCGGCCACTGCGGCGACCTGCAGCATCCGTCGCCGACCGAAGCGGTCCGCTGCCAGCGCCCACGGCAGGATCGCGAGCGCGAGGCCGAGCGTTGCCGTCGAGACGACCCACGACGCGTCGGCGGCCGTCAGGTCGTAGGCGTCGGCGATGCCGGTCAGCAGCCCCTGCGGCGCGTAGAGCACGCCGAATGTCGCGATTCCCGTCGTCCACATCGCTGCGCCGAGTCGGCGCGGTGACGCGGTGAGGGGAGGGATGTCGACGGTGGTCACTCGCTCTACGGTAGGCATCCCTTAGATACAGATCTAATAGCAATCCGCGTACACCGATAGCATTCGCGCATGAGTCGCGATCGCCTGGCCGACCTCCTCCCGCATCTCCCTCTCCTCGACGCGCTCGGCGAAGACGAGCACGTCACGCGCGCGGCGGAGGCACTCGGGGTGCCGCAGCCGACCGTGAGCCGAGCCCTGCGGCAGCTCGAGTCGCGGCTGGGCGTGACCCTCGTGATCCCGGACGGTCGCGGCATCCGTCTCACCGAGGCCGCTCGACGGATGCTGCCCGCCGTCCGGGTCTCGCTCCGCGCGGCGCAGGACGCGCTCGACTCCCTCGACGGGTCGCGCTCGACCGTCGGCCTCGCCTTCCAGAACTCGCTCGGCGAGCACCTCGTCCCGCGGCTCGTCCGTCGGCTGCGCGAGGAGCGGCCGGACATCCGGATCGAGCTCTGGCAAGGGGCCCGCGACGCGTGCCTCGCCGAGCTGGACTCGGGTCGCACGGACCTCGCGATCGTGTCGGGTGCCGCGGCGACTCATCCCGCCCACCAGAGCGTGCATCTCTACGACGAACCGCTCGTCGTCGTCGTGCCCGCCGACCATCGACTGGCAACGGCGAAGAGGATCACACTCGCCGACGTGTTCGGCGAGACGCACGTCACCCTCAAGCCCGGCTATGGGCTGCGCCGGACCCTCGAGCAGCTGTTCGCCGCGGAGGGTGCGGCGCTCGACATCGCGTTCGAGGGCGATGACATCCGCACCCTGCACGGTCTCGTCGCCGCGGGCCTCGGGATCGCGGTCGGCCCCGAGGTGCCGCATCCGCTCGACGGCTGCGTGCAGCGCCCCATTGACGACCCGCGGGCGGCGCGAGACATGGGGGTCGTCTTCCGGCCGGGCGCGCGCCCGACGGTTCTCGACGACGTCATCGCCGTGCTCGTCGACCTGACCCGACCCTGACCCGCACGGAGGACCACCCACCGCCCGGCAGAATCGAGGCATGCGCGCGATGGTGATGGAACAGATCGCAGGACCCCTCGTCGTGACCGACGTGCCCGAACCGACCGCCCCCGACGGCGGCGCCGTCATCGAGGTGCACGCGACGGGCCTCTGCCGCAGCGACTGGCACGCCTGGGTGGGCCATGACGACATCGCGCTGCCGCACGTGCCGGGTCACGAGTTGGCGGGCATCGTCGTCCGGGTCGGCGCCGGCGTCGAGCACTGGGTGGTCGGTGATCGCGTGACGGTGCCGTTCGTTTGCGGATGCGGTCGGTGCGAGTGGTGCCTCAGCGGCAACGCGCAGGTATGCCCCGACCAGAAGCAGCCCGGGTTCACCCACTGGGGATCGTTCGCTGAGCGGGTCGCCATCCACGCCGCCGATCGCAACCTCGTCGCCGTCCCCGAGTCGATCTCGTTCGCCTCCGCCGCTGCGCTCGGATGCCGCTTCGCCACCGCCTATCGCGCGCTCACCGCGCGCGCCCGTCTGACAGCGGACGAGTGGGTCGTCATCGTCGGAGCCGGCGGCGTCGGGCTCAGTGCCGTCATGATCGCGACGGCGCTCGGCGCGAAGGTCGTCGCTGTCGATCGCTCGACCGCGGCGCTCGACGTCGCGCGATCGCTGGGCGCAGACGAGGTCATCGTCGCTGACGGCAGCGACGTGCCGGCCGCCGTCCACGCGCTCACCGGCGGTGGCGCGCACGTCGCCGTCGACGCCGTCGGCAGCGAGCAGACCTGCGCCGATGCGATCCACAGCCTCCGCCGCCGGGGTCGGCACGTGCAGGTCGGGCTGCTGCCCTCGGCATCCGGTCTCACGCCGGCACCGCTCGCGCGCGCCATCGCGTGGGAGCTCGACCTCCTCGGCAGCCACGGCATGGCGGCCGAGGACTATCCCGGGATGCTGCAGCTCATCGCCCGTGGCACGCTCCGTCCGCAGGACCTCATCGAGCGGACGGTGTCGCTCGAGCAGGCGGCCGAGCTCCTGCCGGTCATGGATTCGGCGTCGCCGGCCGGGATGACGATGATCGATCCGCGCCGCTGACCTCTGTCAGCGCCGGATCGGCTCGAGCAGCGCCTCGAGTGCGACGCGCATCGCGGCGACCGGATCGGTGCCGTCGGCGAGCCAGCGCACCTGGATCCCCTCCCACGTGCCGATGACGAGATCGGCGAGCATCGTCGCGTCGCGCGTCGTCGCCAGGCGACCGAGTGACCGGTCGTGCTCGATCGCATCGCGGTAGTCGGGGATCACCGACGCGTAGCGCTCCTGCAACCACGCGTGCGCCTCGTGGTCCGCGTGGGTTGCCTCCGCCTGCACGACCGTGAACATGCGGACGAGCTCGCGTCGACCGATGTTCCGCTCAACGATCGCGAGCACTGTCGGGATGAAGCCGTCACGAGCGGACCTGTCGAGGAAGTCCGTGTCAGCGGCATCCTCCTGCGAGAGGACCGCGGCGAGGAGTGACACCTTCGTGGGGAAGTGGTGCATGACGGTCGTCAGGCCGAGGTCGAGCTGTTTCGCGATCTGCCTGAGCGATCCCCCGCGGTAGCCGTGCGTGCCGAAGACGGCCGTCGCGGTCGTGATGATCTCACTGCGCCGGGCGGCGGACTTCGCGTAAGGTCCGCGGCCGGGTGCATCGGTCATAGACGAACACTAGAACACCTGAAACCGTGCACATGCACGCTTTTGAGCTACCGTGATCGGATGGAGAACTACCGCTGGGTCAAAGACGGCTCACAGAAGCCCGGGACGATGCGCTATGGCGCCGACTACAACCCGGAGCAGTGGCCGCGCGAGGTCTGGGACGACGACGTCCGGCTCATGCGCGAGGCGGGCGTCAACATCGTCTCGCTCGGCATCTTCTCGTGGGGACTCCTCGAACCGCGCCCCGGCGAGTGGGACTTCTCGTGGCTCGACGAGATCATCGACCTGCTGCACGCGAACGGCATCGACGTCGACCTCGCCACCGCGACGGCCTCGCCGCCCTCGTGGATGGCCCGGCGGCATCCCGAGATCCTGCCGCAAACCGTCGACGGCACGACCCTCTGGCCCGGTGCGCGCCAGCACTGGCGCCCGACATCGCCGATTTTCCGCGAGTACGCGCTCCGACTCGTCCGCGCGCTCGCCGAGCGCTACGGCGACCATCCCGCCGTCGTCGCGTGGCACATCTCGAACGAGCTCGGATGCCACAACCTCTACGACTACTCCGACGACGCCGCACGGTCGTTCCGCCTCTGGCTGCACGCCCGTTACGGCACGATCGACGCGCTGAACGACGCGTGGGGCACCGCGTTCTGGTCGCAGCACTACGAGGAGTGGGACGAGATCCTGCCGCCGCGAAGCGCACCGACGATCCGCAACCCCGGGCAGCAGCTCGACTTCGAGCGCTTCTCGTCGGATGCCGTCCGCGACCACCTCCGCGCCGAAGCCGCCGTGCTCGCCGACCTGACGCCCGAGATCCCACTGACGACGAACTTCATGGTCGCGCAGAACGTCCGCGACATCGACTACCCCTCCTGGGTGCCCGACGTCGACTTCGTCTCGAACGACCACTACCTGCGCCCCGGCGAGCACGGTCGAGACGACCTGTCGTTCTGGGCGAACCTCACGGGCAACATCGCCGGTGGCCTGCCGTGGTTCCTCATGGAGCACGCGACGAGCGCCGTGAACTGGCGCGAGGTGAATCCGCCCAAGCGTTCGGGTGAGCTCGTCCGCGATGCGTTGACCCACGTCGGGCACGGCGCCGACGCGGTCTGCTACTTCCAGTGGCGCCAGTCGCGCGCCGGCGGCGAGCGGTACCACTCCGGCATGGTCCCGCACGCGGGTGAGAACAGCCGCGTGTTCCGCGACGTCGTGGCGCTCGGCGGCGCGCTCCGCGACCTGTCGCCTGTCCACGGCTCGCGCCGCGAGAAGGCCCGCGTCGCGATCGTCTTCGACTACGAGTCGTGGTGGGTCAGCGGGCGCGACGCCCACCCGTCGGACTCACCCGCCTACGACGACGAGACCCTCGCCTGGTACCGCGCCCTGCTCGACCTGGGAATCCGCGCCGACGTCATCCCGGTGGGCGCGTCGTTCGACGACTACGAGGTGCTCGTCGCGCCGATGCTGCACGTCATGCCCGGCGCCCTGCGGTCCCGCCTCGAGGCGTATACGGATGCCGGTGGCCACCTCGTCACGACGTACTTCTCCGGCATCGTCGACGGCAACGACCGCGTCTGGCTCGGGGGATACCCCGGCGCGTTGCGCGATCTGCTCGGGGTCGTGGTCGAGGAGTTCGTGCCGCTGTTGCCCGCGGAGCGCATCGCCCTCGCCTCGGGAGCCGTGGCACACGGCTGGACCGAGCGGATCGTCCACGTCGGCGACGACGTCGAGGTGCTCGACACCTACGCCGACGGCGACCTCGCCGACGCGCCCGCCGTGACCCGGCGTCGCCTTGCGGCCGGTGGCAGTGCGACGTACGTCTCGGCCGACATCGGCCGCGACGGCGTCCGCGCGGTGCTCGCGGGCCTCGGGCTGGAGGCGCTTGCCGGTGACCCGCGGTCCGCCGGCGGCCGGCTCGATGTCATCGAGCGCGGGGATGCCGCCGCCCGGTACGTGTTCCTCTCGAACCGCACTGACGACGAGGTCGTGGCGCCGGTGGTCGGCGACGTGCTCGTCGGGGAGGCTGCGGCATCCGGTGTCGTCGTCCCGCCGCGCAGCGTCTCGGTCGTCCGCAGCGCGCGCTGACGGGCGGCCAGTAGGCTGGCCGCGTGCTGCTCAGCGATCGTGACATCCGACTCGAGATCGACGGTGGCCGTATCGGCCTCGACCCGTGGGACCCGGCGATGGTCCAGCCCTCGAGCGTGGACGTGCGGCTCGACAGGTACTTCCGGTTGTTCGACAACCACAAGTACCCGTTCATCGATCCGGCCGAGGATCAGCCCGAACTGACTCGGCTGATCGAGGTCGCGCCCGATGAGCCGTTCATCCTCCACCCGGGCGAGTTCGCGCTGGGGGCGACGTTCGAGCAGATCACGCTGCCCGACGACGTCGCGGCACGGCTGGAGGGCAAGAGCTCGCTCGGCCGGCTGGGCCTCATCACCCACTCGACCGCGGGATTCATCGATCCCGGCTTCTCGGGTCACGTGACGCTCGAGCTCGCCAACGTCGCGACGCTGCCGATCAAGCTGTGGCCGGGCATGAAGATCGGGCAGTTCTGCTTCTTCCGCCTGACGTCGCCCGCCGAGAACCCCTACGGCACCGGCTCGTACAAGAACCGGTATCAGGGGCAGCGGGGGCCGACGGCATCCCGTTCGTTCCAGAACTTCCACCGCACCGACGTCGGAACATCCGACGCCGGTGCGAAGGGGAACTGACCGCGCTCAGTCGCGCTGCGCCTGCTCGTATCCGCGGCTGAAGCCGCGCTCGTAGGCCTCGGCGACGGCGGGATGCTGCGCGAATCCGCGCCGCTCGCCGCAGCCGCGGCCGTGGTGGCCGTGGTGGCCGTGCCCGTGGTGCTCGGCGTGCTCGTCGTCTTCCGCGTCGGAGTGCGCGAACCGGTGCCCGGGACCGAACCCGGGGCCGAACCCGCGACCGAAGCCGCGTCCGAAGGGACCGCGCCGGTGGCCGCGATCAGGGCGGGGAGGCATGGGCTGGGATTCGTCCCAGCCGAGTTCCCGTGCGATCGCGTCGAGCGAGCGCAGGAGGGTGTCGTAGTCCTCGTCGGGGACGGCGGCCGAGACGCGGGCCTGCACGGCGGCGACGATCTCGTCGCGTCGTGCGTCGGCGCCGGCTTCGACCCGCTTGTCGTGCAGCTCGCGCGCCAGGAGGCGGTGGACGAGCTTGAGGCGGAATCCGAGGGTGTCGTTGATGGAGGTGTTCATGGGGTGTCCTTCCGGGACGTCTTGTCACCGACGGACTGTCCGTGATGACCATTGCATGTCATTGCGAAAGTACATGCAGTGTGACATGCAGTTGGGTCGCATGTCAAGTGACATGCAATCGGGCTGACGCGGTATCGTCGAGAGGTGACCGACCCGACCGGCGACCTCGACGCCCTCCTGGCCGCGTTCGCGCAGATGCGCGGCCGCGGTGGTCCGCATCGCCGCCACCACCCGGGCGGACCGCACGCGCACGGTCCGCACTCGGATATGCCCGGGCCGCCGTGGATGCGGGGCGACCGCGCCTTCGGACCTGGCGCGCGCCTCGCGGGCGCTCCCGCCCGCATCCGCCTGCTCGACGCACTCGTGCACGCGGAGCAGCCACTGTCGGTGAGCGAAATCGCCGAAACGATCGGCGTCGACCAGCCTCGCGCCTCGCGCCTCGTGCAGCAGGCGGTCGAGCTCGGACTCGCCCAGCGCGAGGCCGACCCCGACGACGCCAGACGCACGCGTATCGCGTTAACCTCCGAGGGCCGTCGACGAGCGGGTGATTTCCGAGGCGAGCGGCGCGAGCGGCTCTCTGCCGCGCTGGCCGATTTCAGCGACGCGGAGCGCGCCGAACTCGTCCGCCTGCTCGGCAAACTCGCGGCATCCTGGCCCCGCGACTGACCCCGTTACCTTCCCACCCCCGCGTCGCGCAACAAGATGAGCGGATGCCGGGGCGTCAGTAGCCTGGCGGCATGTCCGACAGCGCCCCACCGTCAGAGACCCGATCGACCGCCGCAGGACCCCGGGCGAAAGCCAGCGTGTGGGTGATCGCGCCCGCGGCGATCGTGGCGATCGCGTTCAGCGCCTTCGCGATCGCGCTTCCCGCCCAGGCGGAGGCGTTCTTCGGGACGATCCAGGGCGCGATCATCGACGCCTTCAGCTGGTACTACGTCCTCATCACCGCGTTCTTCGTCGCCTTCTGCCTGTTCCTCGGGTTCAGTCGGTTCGGCGACATCCGTCTCGGCAAGGACGACGACAAGCCCGAGTTCTCGACGGGAGCCTGGTTCTCGCTGCTCTTCGCCGCGGGTAGGGGCATCGGTCTCGTCTTCTACGGCGTCAGTGAGCCGCTCAGCCACTTCGTCGATCCCAAGCCCGGGGTCGAGGGGACGACCGCGCAGCTCGCGCAGTCCGCGCTGACGCAGACCTACCTGCACTGGGGTGTTCAGGCCTGGGCCGTCTACGTCGTCGTCGGCATCGCCCTCGCCTACGCGATTCATCGCCGCGGGCGTCCGCTGTCGATCCGGTGGGCGCTCGAGCCCATCCTCGGTCGCCGCGTCCGAGGCGGATGGGGCAACGCGATCGACGCCGTCGCCCTCGTCGGGACCCTCTTCGGTGTCGCCACCAGCCTCGGCCTCGGTGTGCTGCAGATCAGCTCCGGCCTCGACAGTGCGGGCATCATCAAGGATCCGAGCCTCATGGTCCAGGTCATCATCATCGCCGTCATCACGACGGCCGTTCTGTTCTCCGTGCTGTCGGGTGTGACCCGCGGCATGAAGTGGCTGTCGTCTCTGAACCTGATCCTCGCCGGTCTTCTGCTCCTGTTCGTCCTGTTCACGAACGACACGTTCTACCTGATGCGGGAGTGGGTGCAGTCGATCGGCGCCTACCTGCAGAACTTCGTCGGTCTGAGCTTCAGCGTCAGCGCATTCCAGGGCGCGGAGGGCCAGGCCTGGCAGGCGACGTGGACGTCGTTCTACTGGGGCTGGTGGATCTCGTGGGCGCCCTTCGTCGGCATCTTCATCGCGCGCGTCAGCCGCGGTCGTACCGTGCGCGAGTTCGTCATGGGCGTGCTCATCGTTCCCACACTCGTCGGCGTGCTCTGGTTCGCCGTCCTCGGTGGCTCCGCGATCAAGCTCGAGGTCGATGAGCCCGGCGTGATGACGCAGGCGGACGGGTCGGTGAACGTCGAGGGCGCGCTGTTCCAGCTGTTCCAGCACCTTCCGGCACCGCTCCTGCTGACCATCGGTGCGCTTGTCCTCATCGCCCTGTTCTTCGTCACGTCGGCGGACTCGGGCGCGCTCGTCATGGGCATGATCGCGACGGGCGGCGACCCCGAGCCGAGCAAGCCCGTGCGCACGCTCTTCACGCTCATCACCGCGCTCCTCGCGATCGCGCTGCTCATCGCGGGTGGCCTGACCGCCCTGCAGACGGCGGCGATCATCATCGCTCTGCCGTTCAGCATCGTGATGCTGCTGATCTGTTGGTCGACCGTCGTCGCATTCCAGCGGGAGAGACGCATCTACGAGAAAGCCGAGCGCGCGCAGCTGCTCGACCACATCGGGGAGCACTACGGCCTCGAGGTCGAATCCGAGAACGAGCGCGGCATCCGACTGCCCTGGGGCCGGAAGCGGGTCGACTGACCCGCTCCGGCCCGTCCGGGCTCAGACCGTCTCGAACAGCAGCGCGAACGACGCGTCGCGCGCGGGCAGGCGGTGCCGCGGGAGCACGCCGGGCCCGCAGGTGGCGGTGCCGACGCCGGACTGCGCGATGTCGATCGACACGTGCGTGGCGGTCGGTGCAGGCAGGAGCGATGCGTGCGACGTCGTGCTCAGCGTCGTGCGATCCCACGGCGACACGGTGAGCGCAACCCCGGCGTCCAGTGCCTCGCCGCCGACGACGCTCACGCGCACCGCACCCTCGGAGGTGCGGATGACGGCGGTGCGGACACCCCGGCGTGATCCACTCTCCTGCGGCCGGACGTGCGGCGTGACGAGCTCGTCGGCGCCGGCCTCGAACCAGCCGAAGTGCACGCCCGAGTCGGTGTCGGGGTAGCTCGGCCCTGGACCGTAGCCCGCGAACTCCATACCGACGGGTGCGCCCGCGAGCGTGACGTCGATGCCGAGGCGGGCCCAGTCGACGGTCCACGCGAACGGCGCCTTCTCGATCCAGGCGTTGTCCCACGATCCGATGCTGCGGAGGTCGAGTTCGAGGAGTCGGCCCTCGGGTAGGTCCGACCAGCGCCACAGCGCATCGACGCCGCTGTCGAACGACGGCGCGCCGACGCGCGTGTCGACGACGAGGGCCGTCGCCTCGGGTCGGATGCCGCGGACGCGGGTCTGCATCCGGTCGATCCGCGCGAGTGCCCACCGTTCCGCCATCGGCGGCAGCGTCGGTTCGTCCCACCCGGGGAAGAGGTCGTTGTCGGTCGGAGCGCGCCAGATCCCGATGCCAGGACCCTCGACCACGTCGAGCGAACCGAGTCGCAGGGGCCGACCGCGCCGGTCGAACTCGCCCTGGTCGGGTGCCGCAGCTGCGCCGAGGCGGGGAGCCCCGGCATCCACCCGCTGGCCCGTCGCGACCACGTGGCCGCGCTGCGCCCAGCTCGTCGCGTCGCGGAGCGCGGCGACGATCGTGAGCACATCGGCGACGCTCGACGCCGACACCGTGCGTGCCTCGGCGGGGAGCGGCACGACGCCGCGCTGTCGCGGCGCGATCGGCGGCACGTCGAGTTCGCCCTGCGCCACGACGACGCCGTCGACCTCGCGACGCCACATGACGGCGAGGTGGCTCGTGTCGACGTGGTCGTAGCGGTTCTCCAGACGGATGCCGCGACGGTCGCCCTCGACGGTGATCACGAGGGGCGCGATGATCGCGGCGTAGTCGACGAGGCCGGGGCGGACGTCTCGGTCGGCGCTGATCAGGCCGTCGATCACGAAGTTGTGGTCGTGCACCGACTCGCCGAAGTCGCCGCCGTAGCGGAAGGCCCGGCGGCCGTGCTCGTCCTCGATGGCGATCGCGTGTTCGATCCACTCCCAGATGAACCCGCCGGCCAGGCGCGGGAACCGCTCGTACAGCTCCCAGTACTCCTTGACGCCACCCGGGCTGTTGCCCATGGCGTGGCCGAACTCGCAGTGCACGAACGGCAGCGACCGGCGCCGCAGCTCGGCCGCCCCGATGCCGGCGGGCGCGATCTCGTCGGACTCCTCGCCGATCCGGCGGACCTCGTCGTGCGAGGCGTACATGCGCGAGTAGACGTCGGTGTCGCGGCTGGAGTGATCGCCTTCGTAGTGGATGAGGCGCGTGGCGTCGTTCTCGCGCACCCACCGCGCCATGGCGCGGATGTTGCAGCCCGCACCCGACTCGTTGCCGAGCGACCACATGATGACGCTCGGGTGGGTGCGGTCGCGTGTGACAGTCCGGCGGATGCGGTCGACGAAGGATGCCTCCCACGCCGGATCGTCGCTCGGGTTGCCGCGCCACGACACGTACTCGTACTCGTGGGTCTCGAGGTCGCACTCGTCGATGACGTACAGGCCCAGTTCATCGGCGAGGTCGAGCAGTTCGGGATGCGGCGGGTAGTGCGACGTGCGGACGGCGTTGATGTTGTGCTGCTTCATGAGCACGAGGTCGCGCCGCGCGAGCTCGGTCGTGTGCACGCGCCCGCGGTCGGGGTCGTGCTCATGACGGTTCACGCCTCGGAGCATGATCGGGCGGCCGTTGAGTGTCAGGACGCCGTCGTCGGCGCGGACTCGGCGGAAGCCGAGCCGCACGGAGACGGTCTCGGATGCCGTGGCGAGGGTCGCGTCGTAGAGTCGCGGCGTCTCGGCGGACCAGGGCTCGACCGCCCCGGCGTCGACCGTGCTGCGGCCGGCAGCCACGTCGACGCGGATGCCGAGCTCGGGCACCTCGAGGACGGCACCGGCCGTCGTCGTCACGGCGACCGCGCCGTGTCCGGTCTCGTGGTCGAAGTCGCCCGTCAGGACCGCGTCGTCGATGCCGCCGACGGGACGGGCGAGCAGGGTGACGCTCCGGAAGATGCCCGGAAGCCACCACATGTCCTGGTTCTCGAGGTACGTCCCGTCGGAGAACTGCGCGACGCGCACCGCGATCACGTCGCCCGCGCCGGTGAGTCGGTCGGTCACGTCGAACTCGTGGGTGAGCCGGCTGCCGCGGGTCGACCCGAGACGGATGCCGTTGACGAACACGTCGGCGGCGGACTCGATCCCGTCGAAGCGCAGGAGCGCGCGGCCCCCGGCATCCATCACCCGTCGGATCTCCGCGTCGACGTCGATGCGGCGCACGTAGTCCCCGACGGGGTTCTCGTCGGGCGGGTAGGGCGGGTCGATCGGGAACGGGAACTGCACGTTCGAGTAGGCCGGGGTGCCGAAGCCGCTCATGTTCCAGTGCGCGGGGACGGTGATCTCGTCCCAACCCTCTGTCTCGCCCTGCGTCCACTCGTCGTGCGGCGCGAGCGCGGGCGAGGGCGAGAGGCGGAAGCTCCAGCAGCCGTCGAGAGATTGGCTGGGGGCGTCGGTGCGGAGCCGGGTCCGCGGGTCGATCGAGCCCTCGCCGGGGCCGATGCGGGCGACGTCGAAGACGGGCGCGGTCATCGTGCCACCTCCACGGGGAGAGAGTTCGGGCTGAGCTTGGAGGCGGCGGCGTGGTCGAGCACGAGGGTGACGCGGGCGTGGCGCTGCAGGAAGGATGCCGGCAGCTCCGCGGTCTGGGGTCCTTCGACGGCGCGTGCCACGGCGTCGGCCTTCGACTCGCCCCACGCGACCAGGACGATCTCGCGGGCGGCGAGGATCGTGCCGATCCCCTGGGTCAACGCGTGGGTCGGAACGCGACCGGCGTCGCCGTCGAAGAAGCGGCTGTTGTCGGCGACGGTCCGCGGCGCGAGTTCGACGATCCGGGTGCGCGAGTCGGCGTCGGACCCGGGCTCGTTGAAGCCGATGTGGCCGTTCGCGCCGATCCCGAGGATCTGCAGGTCGACGCCCCCGGCCGCGACGATCGCGGCTTCGTACCGGGCTGCTGCTGCGACGGGATCGGCCGCGGCACCCTCCGGAACGTGCACGCGCTCCGCGTCGAGGCCGAGGGGTGCGGTGACTTCGCGCGCGATGACCGCGTGGTAGCTCTCGGGGTGGTCGACCGGCAGACCCACGTACTCGTCGAGCGCGAACGCGGTCGTGCGGGAGAGGTCGAGGCCCGCGTGCACGCGCGCAGCCAGCGCGCGGTAGAGCGGCTGCGGGCTCGAGCCGGTGGCCACGCCGAGGACGGGAGCGGGCAGGTCGCGAAGCGAGGCCGCGACGAGCGTGGCGGCGATCTCGCCGGCGCCGGCGGCATCGGGGGAGAGCAGGATCCTCACGAGAGCACCTTTCGAGGGGAGGGGGCGTCGGAGTGGGCGACCGCCAGAGCGAGCGCGCCGGCGACGGGGGGTTCGTCGAGCACGTGGAAGCGGAGCGTGCCGTCGGTGCGCTGCAGATCCGCCCGGAGGAGGTCGGCGAGGAGGGGCTGCGCCGTGATGACACCGCCGGCCGCGATGACGTCGGCACCCCGCGCACCGCGCGCGCGGACGGCGCTGACCGCATCGGCGAGATGAGCAGCGGATGCCGCGACGACCTCGTGTGCGATCGCCGAGCCCGCGGCGGCTGCCGCGAACACCTCGGGGGCGAACCCGCCCCACGACGCCTCGCTCGCATCGGCCTGGAATCGCAGCGCGAGGTCGACGTGGTCGAGGGCGTTGAACGCGGCCAGCAATCGCGCCGCCAGCGGATCGGTCATCGCTTCGGTGCCCCGGCGGTCGACTGCACGGAGGAGGGCGACGGCCGCGCGGCGGGAGATACCGGGAGCGCTCGCGTCGTCTGCGATGAGCCAGCCGTAGCCGTCGGCGGTGACGGGCTCGCCGGTGTCATCGAAGCCGACGACGGCCGAGCCCGTTCCCGCGATGACGCAGACGGCGGCCTCGAGTCCCATCGCCGGGGCGAGGAGGACGGCGTCGTTCACGACGGCCACGACCCCCGGCATCCGCTCGCCGAGGAGCGCCGTCGCCTGGTGCCGCTGACGCGTGCTGTCGATCCCGTGAGCGCCGACGACCGTCACGGCGGGTGCCGCGCCGACCGTCTCGGTGACGAGCTGCGCGAGGCGGTCGAAGTTCTGCACGTCGTCGAAGATCGCGTCCTGGCGCCAGAGGTCGCTCGGCACGATGCGGTCGACGAGCGCACCGTCCACGATCGCGCGCAGGTGGGTCTTCGTCCCGCCCACATCGACGCCGACGAGCGCTCCGGACGCCGGCTCCCGGTCGAGGATGTCAGGCAAGGTAGACCGCCCCCTTCACATGGTCGATCGTGAGCTGGCCGATGCCGACGAGGGCGGCGTCCTCGCCAAGGGCGCCGACGACCAGTGCGGGCGGACGCGGGATGCGGCCCGTCAGGCGCTCGTTGATGCCGTCGACGAGCAGGTCGGTGCGCCGCGGCAGGCGTCCGGCGAGGATCACGACCCGGCAGTCGAGGATCACCGCGAGCGCCGCGACCGACATCGCGATGTGGTCGAGGAGGCGCTCGGCACGCTCGGATGCCTCGGCACCGGCGTCCGCTGTGTCGAGGACCGCCATGCTCGAGGCGTCATCGACGTCGGCGGCCCCGAGCGAGAGCACGCGGGTCTCGAGATCGCCGCCGGTCCGGCGCGGCTTCTCGAAGGCGGTCGGGTCGGTGATGAGGTAGCCGATCTCGCCTGCCGCGGCGCCCGCGCCGCGCAGGAGGCGGTCGCCCGAGACGATGCCGGCGCCCACCCCGACGCCGAACACGAGGGCAGCCAGGTCGCCGGTGCCCTGCCCCGCGCCCCGGGTCCATTCGCCGATCGTGACGGCGTTGGCGTCATTCTCGACGACGACCCCGAGCCCCGTGCGCGCCTGGATCAGATCGCGGACAGCGACGCCGTTCCACTCCAGTTCGACCGAGTCGCTCACGGCACCGTCGGCGTCGACAACCCCGGGCACCGACAGGCCGACGCCCTGTGCCGGCGTGCCGAGTTCGGCGGCGGTGCGGATGAGTCGGTCGGCGAGCACCCCGATCCCCTCGAGCCGAGAGGATGCCGACAGTAGCCCGGCGGCATCGCGGAGCGACGCGCGGTCTTCGTGGCGGATGTCGCCGTTCAAGTCGATCAGGGCGCCGCGGGCGACGGCGGTGGTGACGTCGATCGCGACGACCGTCCGGGCCTCACCGAGGGGGCGATAGCGGTGGGTCGGGCGTCCGATGCCGCTCGCATCGCGCTCGACCGCGAGGAGCCCGTCGGCGACCATGCGTGCGCAGAGCCGGTGCACCGTCGCCGATGCCAGGCCGGTCGCCTCGATCAACTCGGCCCGCGTGAGTGCACCGCCGTTCTGGAGGGCGTCGAGGATCGCGGTGCGGTTGATGCGGGTGACGTCGGCGTTGGTCGCCGTGCCCCTGCTCGCTGCGCGCTCGCCGCTCATCATTCCCCTCGAGACCTTTTCGTCTTACTCTGAGATAAAAGCAGACGGGTGCCCCCCGCGCAAGAGCGACGAATAGGGGAGCACCACCGAAGCCGTCTATCGTCGAGTCGCTGCCCTTTACTCCCCCCACCGGCATCCGACCGAGGAGTTCTGGCGCGGCCCCCCAGATGCAGAGGGCTTCGCGCCCGAAGGAGAACGATGACTGAGCACGTCCTGTGGTACCGCCGCCCCGCGGAGACCTGGAACGAGGCCCTCCCACTCGGCAACGGCGCCCTCGGCGCCATGTGCTTCGGCGGCGTGACCGATGCGCTCCTGCGTCTCAACGACGAGACGATGTGGTCGGGAAGCCCCGCCAGCGAACTCGTGGCGCCCGTCGTCACCGCCGAGGAGGCCCGCGATGCACTCGCCGCCGCCCGTGACGCCGTTGCGGACGGACGCGAAGAGGATGCCGACCAGCACGTCCGTCGACTGCAGCACCGCCACGCGCAGTCCTTCCTCCCCCTCGCCGACCTCCGCGTGAGGATCGACGGGGCGAACGCCGCCGACGTCGCCGACTACCGTCGCGAGCTCGACCTCCGTACGGCGACCCACTCGGCCGAGGGCCTGTGGGCGGGGGGAGGCCTCCGTCACCGCACCTGGATCAGCGCTCCGCACGGCGTGCTGGTGCACGAGCTCGAGAGCGACGAGCCGATCGACGTCCGCGTCGAGCTCGAGACTCAGCTGCGCGAACTCGGCCGGGTCGAGAACGACACCGCCACGACTCTCCTCATCCAGGCGCCGTCCGACGTGACGCCACCGCACGACGAGGTCGACGAGCCCGTCGTCTACGAGGAGGGCGCCGCCTCGGTTCGCGGTGCGCTTCACGCCCGCATCCTCACCGACGGCACTCCCGTGCGCGGCGGACGTGTGCTCCGCGCGACCCGGGTCACCGTGGTGCTCGCCAGCGCGACGACCTTCACCGCCATGGGACGGATGCCGGCCGGCACCGAACGTGCTGCCTCTCGCCGCGCAGCCGGACTCGTCGACGCTGCGATCGCCGCGGGTCTCGAAGATGTCCGCACTGCGCAGGTGCGCGACCACGCCGCCCTGTACGACCGTGCTGAGCTGGCGCTCGCCGGAGCGACCGACGCCGACCTTGACCGCGATACTGCGGAGCGTCTTCGTGATCTCGCGGCGGACGGCGGCGTCGACGTGCGTCGCGATCCCGGCATGGCGGCGCTGCTGTTCCACTACGGCCGGTACCTGCTCATATGCTCGTCGCGTCCAGGCGGCCTGCCCGCGACGCTGCAGGGCATCTGGAACCAGTACCTCCGGCCCGACTGGAGCTCGAACTACACGACGAACATCAACGTCGAGATGAACTACTGGGCCGCCCACACGACCAACCTCAGCGAGACCGAGGAGCCGCTGCTCAGCCTCATCGAGGCCCTCGCCGACAGCGGCGCCGAGACGGCGCGCCGGCTGTACGACGCCCCCGGGTGGGTCGCGCACCACAACACGGATGCCTGGGGCTACACCCAGCCCGTGGGCGACGGTGCGCACGATGCAGCCTGGGCGTTCTGGCCGATGGCAGGACTCTGGTTGTGTCGCCACCTCGCCGAACGCGACGCATTCGGTGTCGCCGATGGGGCGGAGCGCCGCCGCGCGCTCCGACTGCTCCGCGGTGCGACGGCGTTCGCGCTCGCCTGGGCGATGCGCACCGAATCGGGCGAATGGGGCACCGCTCTCTCGACCTCTCCCGAGAACGTGTTCCGCACTGCCGGCGGCGGGTCGGCGGCCGTCTCGGAGTCGGCGACGCTCGACCTCGTGCTGCTGCGCGCCCACCTCGACGAGTTCCTCCGCCTCGCCGACCTGCTCGGTCACGACGACGACCCGCTGGTGGCGGAGGCGGCGGAGGCGCGCGCGCAGCTTCCGGAGATCCCGCTCGATGACGACGGCTCGATCGCGGAGTGGCCCGGCGACCGCACGGCCGTGGACCCGCACCACCGACACCTGTCGCCGCTCGTGTTCGCATACCCAGGGACCGGTCCCCTCACCCCGGAGCTCGCGGCGGCGGCATCCCGCTTCCTCGACCTCCGTGAGGACGAATCGACCGGGTGGTCGCTCGCCTGGAAGATCGCCCTCCGCGCGCGCCTCGGCGAATCCGAGCGCGTCGCGGATCTCCTCTCGCTCGTCTTCCGCGACATGTCGGTCGACCGCGGCGACCAGTCCGGCGGACTCTACGACAACATGCTCGCCGCGCACCCGCCGTTCCAGATCGACGGCAACCTCGGCTACACCGCGGGCATCGCGGAGTGCCTCGTGCACTCGCACGGCGACTCGATCGTGCTCCTGCCGGCCTGGCCCGGCGTCCTCGGAGCCGGATCGGTGCGCGGTCTCGTCGCCCGTCCCGGTATCGAACTCGACCTCGCGTGGGACGATGCCGGCACGGTGACCTCGGCCCGCGCGCGGGCGCGCGTCGCCTCGGCGCACCGCGCTCACGCCTTCCGGGCCGGTGACCGGGAGATCGACGCGACTCTCGGCGACGCGTGGAGTGCGCTCATCGGCGAGTGATCGGCTTTGCGCAGCTTCCGCCGGGAATGGACGCGGGGCCGATGCGTTTCCCGAGGTATGACACACGTAGGAATCATCGGAGCAGGTCACATCGGTTCGGCAGTTGCACGCGGACTCGTCGCGCAGGGACACCAGGTCGCGATCAGCAACTCGCGCGGACCCGAGACGCTCGCAGATCTCGTCGCCGAACTCGGTGAGAACGCCCACGCCATGACGGCAGCGGATGCCGCCGCCTTCGGCGAGTGGGTCGTCGTCACCATCCCGCTCAAGAACATCGACGACCTGCCGGTCGTCGAGCTCGCCGGCAAGATCGTCGTCGACACCAACAACTACTACTGGGAGCGCGACGGCCACATCGCCGAGCTCGACGAGAAGAAGACCACGACCTCGCGGATGCTGCAGGACCGCCTGCCGGAGTCGACCGTCGTCAAGGGCTTCAACCACATCCCGGCCGCCGACATCACCACCGACGGTGCCCCCGCCGGTGCGGCGGATCGCCGTGCGCTGGCGACCTCGAGCGACTCGGATGACGCCATCGTCTTCATCACGAAGCTCTACGACGACTTCGGCTTCGACACCGTCAACGTCGGACCTCTCGATGAGAGCTGGCGCGTCGAGCGCGACCAGCCCGCGTACGTGATCCGGCAGACCGCCGACGAGCTGCGCGCGAACCTGGCCCGCGCCGAGCGCTGAGCCCCGGCATCCGCTCGGATCGGTCCCCTCGGTGAACTGCCGCGGTCAGCGCAGATGCGCGGGCCGCGGCAGTTTCACGAAGAGCATGAGCACGAGGCCGATCACGAGCACGATCGCGATGCCGAGGATGCCCCAGTAGGTGGCGCCGAAGGCCGTGATGAACAGCGTCCACATCGCCGGAGCGAGGAAGCTGACCACGCGGCCCGTCGTCGCGTAGAGCCCGAAGACCTCGCCCTGCATGTGCTCCGGCGTGATGCGCGCGAGCAGCGACCGCGTCGACGCCTGCGCCGGGCCCACGAAGGCGCAGAGGGCGAGCCCGAGGATCCAGAACGGCAGCTTCCCGGCGTCGTGCAGCAGGAACACCCCGAGCGCGGCAACGACGAGGCCGACGAGCGAGGTCAGGATGATCGCCCGGGCGCCGAAGCGGTCGTCGAGGCGGCCGGCGATGACCGTCGAGATTCCGGCGACGAGGTTCGCGGCGATGCCGAAGAGGATGACCTCGTTGGGTGAGAACCCGAACGCGACCGCAGCGAGCACGCCACCGAACGCGAAGACTCCGCCGAGCCCGTCGCGGTAGACGGCGCTCGCGAGCAGGAACCACGCCGTCGGCCGGTGCGAGCGGAACAGCTCGCGGATCGATCGGAAGAAGGCGCGGAACCAGGCCGTGAACCCCAGCGGGGGCTCGCCGGCGGGTGCGGGCGGCTCGGGGACGTTCCGGAACAGCGGAATCGCGAAGACGATGGTCCAGACCGCGCACCCGACCGCGATCAGCCGGTAGGCGAGGCCATCCGAGGTGTCGAGCCCGAACCATTCGACCGCGTTGAGGATGACGACGGCCACGAGGGCCAGGATGCCGCCGATGTAGCCGAGCCCCCAGCCGAGCCCCGAGACCTTGCCGACCGTGCGCGGGGTCGAGACGCTCACCAGCAGCGCGTTGTAGTTGACGCCCGCGATCTCGGATGCGACGGCGCCCAACGAGACGATGATCGCGCCGAGCCAGAAGTACGACGGCTCGGCGAAGACGAAGAACAGGCCGAACTGCAGGAGCGCCAGGAGCGCGGTCGCAATGAGCAGCCAGCGCTTCTTGCGCCCCTTTCGATCGGCGACCTGCCCGAGGATCGGCGCGAGCAGCAGGATCGCGAGTCCGGCGATGGTCGAGACCAGTCCGTAGCCGCTCGACAGGTCTGCCAGAGCGGACTGCTTCACCGGGTCGTCATCGGCGAGGGCGGCGATGTCGGCCGGCAGGAACGTGTCGGACACGAGGTACAGCGACACGAAGACGAAGGTCAGGATGACCGAGTTGAACGGCTGGGTCGCCCAGTCCCACATCGCCCAGGACACGACGTTCCTGCGCGCGACGGGGCGCTCTTCGAGGTCCTGGAACATCACGGGGAGGGCGCCGCTGTCGGCGGTGGCGGGGATCTCGGGCGTCCCGCCGCTGGAACGCGTCATGAGCCGCACACTACCCCCGCCGCGGGACAACTCGGTGTCGCGACGTCACCCCTGCGTCGGAAGGTCCCATACGACGGGCGTCACGGTGCCGTCACGCCAGTCGCGGCGGAGGATGCTGTACGCGACGGATGCCCGCAGTCGCCCGTCGTCGGTCGGCCAGCCCTCGCGGTAGTAGGCCTCCTGAACCCACCCGCAACGGACGAACACGCGTCGCATCGCGACGTTGTCCTCCCGGGTCTGCCCCTCGAACCGGTTGACGTCCGGCAGGGTCGTGAAGACGTAGTCGGTCGCGGCGCGGAGCACCTCGGCGGCGAGCCCCCGGCCGCGGTGGGCCGTGTCCAGGCGCAGATCGAACAGCGGCGCATCGTCGCTGAGGTCCTCCAGGCGGAAGAAACCGAGGCGGCCGTCCTCGTCGCTGTCGATCCAGAACGAGGCGTGGTCCTCATCCGCGTAGGCGCCGTCGTCGATCGCGTCCGCGATCTGCGTTGCCGTCGGATTCGTGCGGACGTGGAACGGGAACGTCTGCGACGTCATGAAGGTGATCAGTGCGTCGCGGTCGGCGCCGGTGGGGTCGAGTGGGGTGAAGCGGATCGGCATCCGTTCACGCTAACCTCGGCGCCAGCCTGCAAACTTGATATGAGTCGGCTCAAGTTGGTTTGACGCTCGACGTCGGTCGGAGTAACGTTGAGTCATCGCGGCTCAGGTTCCACCCGACGCCGCGGAAAGACTTCAGATCTACGCGAACGTCACACGAAGGAGCATCACATGGCACGTGCAGTGGGAATCGACCTGGGAACGACCAACTCGGTCGTCGCCGTCCTCGAAGGTGGCGAGCCGAAGGTCATCGCCAACGCCGAGGGTCTTCGCACGACTCCGTCGGTCGTCGCCTTCACGAAGGACGGCGAGGTGCTCGTCGGTGAGACCGCGAAGCGCCAGGCAGTCACGAACGTCGACCGCACCCTGACCTCCGTCAAGCGCCACATGGGCACCGACTGGAAGACCCAGGCCATCGACGGCAAGAACTACACGCCGCAGGAGATCTCGGCGCGCATCCTCCAGAAGCTCAAGCGCGACGCCGAGCAGTACCTCGGTGACACGGTGACGGATGCCGTCATCACGGTCCCCGCCTACTTCAACGACGCCGAGCGTCAGGCCACGAAGGAAGCCGGCGAGATCGCTGGCCTCAACGTCCTCCGCATCATCAACGAGCCGACCGCCGCCGCGCTCGCCTACGGCCTCGACAAGGGCAAGGAAGATGAGCTCATCCTCGTCTTCGACCTCGGTGGTGGAACGTTCGACGTCTCCCTCCTCGAGGTGGGCAAGGACGACGATTTCTCGACCATCCAGGTCCGCTCGACCGCCGGTGACAACCGCCTCGGTGGAGACGACTGGGACCAGCGCGTCGTCGAGTACCTGATCAAGCAGTTCAAGGACACGACCGGCGTCGACGTCTCGAGCGACAAGATCGCCCTGCAGCGCCTCAAGGAAGCTGCCGAGCAGGCGAAGAAGGAGCTCTCGAGCTCGCAGTCGGCCTCGATCAACCTGCCGTACCTGTCGCTGACCGACTCGGGCCCCGTCTCGCTGTCCGAGACGCTGAGCCGCGCGAAGTTCGAGGACCTCACCAAGGACCTCCTCGACCGCACGAAGAAGCCCTTCGAGGACGTCATCCGCGAAGCCGGCATCAAGGTCGCCGACATCGACCACGTCGTGCTCGTCGGTGGATCGACGCGTATGCCCGCCGTGAGCGAGCTCGTGAAGAAGGAAGCCGGCAAGGAGCCCAACAAGGGCGTCAACCCCGACGAGGTCGTCGCCGTCGGTGCCGCTCTGCAGGCCGGTGTCCTGAAGGGCGAGCGCAAGGACGTCCTCCTCATCGACGTCACCCCGCTGAGCCTCGGCATCGAGACTAAGGGCGGCATCATGACGAAGCTCATCGAGCGCAACACGGCCATCCCGACCAAGCGCAGCGAGACCTTCACGACCGCTGACGACAACCAGCCGTCCGTCGCCATCCAGGTCTTCCAGGGCGAGCGCGACTTCACCCGCGACAACAAGCCGCTGGGTACGTTCGAGCTCACCGGCATCGCGCCGGCACCCCGCGGCATCCCGCAGGTCGAGGTCACCTTCGACATCGACGCCAACGGCATCGTGCACGTCTCCGCGAAGGACAAGGGCACCGGCAAGGAGCAGTCGATGACGATCACCGGCGGCTCGTCGCTGCCGAAGGACGACATCGAGCGGATGGTGCGCGAGGCCGAGGAGCACGCGGCTGAGGACAAGAAGCGCCGCGAGGCCGCTGAGGTCCGCAACCAGGCCGAGACGCTCTCGTACTCGATCGAAAAGCTTCTCAGCGAGAACGCCGACAAGCTGCCCGAGGACGTCAAGACCGAGGTCCAGGCCGACGTCGACGCGCTCAAGACGGCGCTCGCGGGCGACAACGACGACACCGTCAAGGACGCCTTCGACAAGCTGAACGCCTCGCAGGGCAAGATCGGCGAAGCGATCTACGCCGCGAGCCAGGCGGACGCCGCACAGGCCCCGACCGACGCGCCCGCCGGCGAGCAGCCGGCATCCTCCGATGAGGATGTCGTCGACGCCGAGGTCGTGGACGACGAGGACGAGAAGAAGTAACCATGGCGGACAAGGACTTCGACAAGCCGGAGGACGGCGACGACGTCGCCGCAACGCCGGCCGACGAGTCGGCCGAGCACGCCGGGGATGCCGACACGGAGCCGGACGCGCTCACGGTCGACGACATCCTCGGCGCGGCTCAGTCCGACGAGGCCGCCGTCGCGGACGCCCCGGAGGAGGAGCACGATCTGCTCCTCGACCTGAAGCGGGTGCAGGCGGAGTACGCCAACTACCGTCGCCGGACCGAGGACCAGCGCGAGGTGGAGATCGCGCGTGCCAAGGGTGCGGTCGCCAAGGGGATGCTGCCCGTGCTCGACGATCTCGATCGCGCTGAGAAGCACGGCGACCTCGAAGAGGGCACCGTGCTGGCGGCGATCGCCGAGAAGACGCGTGCTGTCGTGGCACGGCTGGGAGTAGAGCGCTACGGCGCTGCGGGCGACGCGTTCGACCCGCAGCAGCACGAGGCGATCTTCCAGGCGCCCACCCCCGGCACGACCGAGCCGACGATCCTCGAGGTCGTCGAGGTCGGTTACCGCCTCGGGGATCTCGAGCTGCGTCCGGCGAAGGTCGTGGTCGCCGTTCCGGCTGAGTGAGGAAGCGCATCGATGGCCAGTCAGGATTGGTTCGATAAGGACTTCTACAAGGTGCTCGGGGTGTCCAAGGACGTCTCCGACGCCGACTTGAAGAAGACGTACCGCAAGCTGGCGCGCACCTATCACCCCGACTCGAACGCGGGAGACCCCACGGCCGAGGCGAAGTTCAAAGAGGTCAGCGAGGCGTACTCGGTGCTCAGCGACAAGGAGCAGCGCGCCGAGTACGACCAGCTGCGCGCCATGGGCTCGGGGAGTGCACGCTTCCAGCCCGGGGCGAGCGGCGGGTTCGAAGACGTGTTCAGCCGGTTCCAGCCCGGCGGCGCGGGCGGCCAGCAGGCCGACTTCGACGACCTCTTCGCGATGTTCGGGCAGCAGGGCGGGGGCCGGTTCGGCTCCGGTCGCTTCGGGCAGCCGAGCGGTGGATTCCGCGGCTTCGGCGGCCCGCAGCGCGGAGCCGACGTCACCGCTCGTACGACGCTGGACTTCACCACGGCGGTCCGTGGCGAGACGATCACGCTCCAGGGCGACGACGGCAAGCCGATCAAGGTCAAGATCCCCGCGGGGGTCTCGGACGGCCAGAAGATCAAGCTGCGCGGTCGAGGTCGTCCCTCGCCGGATGGTGGGGAGTCGGGCGATATCGTCCTGACGGTGGGGGTCCGCCCGCATCCGGTTTTCACGCGGGAAGGGCTGAACCTCCGCATCCATGTGCCGGTCACGTTCACCGAGGCCGCGCTGGGCGCCACGATCGAGGTGCCGACCCTGGGCGGCGACAGCGTCAAGCTGCGCGTCGCGCCGGGAACCCCGTCGGGTCGTGTGCTGCGCGTCAAGGGTCGCGGGGTTCAGACCGCGAAGGGCACCGGCGACCTCCTCGCCGAGGTGCAGGTCGCGGTTCCGACCCACCTCGACGGACCGGCCCGCGAAGCACTCGAACGGTTCCACGAGTTGGAGCCCAAGGAGAACCCCCGCGCCGACTTGATGGCCAAGGCGCGCGAGTGAGGTGAGAGGCATGGCGAACGAGCAGGTCGACGAAGAAGCCCCGATCCTCGCGATCGCGGTGGCCGCCGAGCTCGCCGGCATGCACCCGCAGACGCTGCGTCAGTACGACCGGCTGGGACTCGTGGTACCGGCGCGCACCCGTGGCGGGTCGCGCCGGTACTCCCTCCGGCACGTCGCGCAGCTGCGGGAAGTCGCGCAGATGTCGGCCGACGGTGTGAGTCTGCCGGCCATCTCGCGCATCATCGAGCTCGAGAACCAGGTGCGGATGCTGCGCCGCGAGGTGTCGGGACTGCAGGCGCGCCTGCGCGACGAGGTCGCCGCGCGCCGCGGCGCCCGGGTGTTCGCCGCCGGCGCGACCGGATCGGTCGTCACGCTCCGGCAGGGCACGCGCGTCCGCCGCGCGACCGACGTGGTCCTCTGGCGCCCGTCGTCTGACGACTGACCGGCGGCGTCGAGCCGTCGCAGATGGTCGTTCGATGGCGAGGAAAGCGACCATCTGAGACGTTTCGCGACTCCTCCCCGGTGGCGGGCGGCGAGAACAGTCCACAGAGAGGGGTCTGACGCGACGACGGGTGCCCCGACGAGGGGACGGTGGGCGGATGCCGCTGACTCTGCCCCCGGACCTTCCCGACCGATTCCACGTAGCCCAGGCGCTCGACGCGGGCGTCTCACGCCGCCGTCTCCGTAACCTGTCGCTGGCCGCGCCGTTCTATGGCGTGCGCTCGCGCGATCGCGGCGATGATGTCCGGGCGCTCGCCCTCGCCTATGTGCCGAAGCTCCGGCGACAGGAGCACTGCTCTCACGCAACCGCGCTCATCCTCGTGGGTGGCTGGGCTCCCGACAGGCTGCATCGTGCGGTCGATGTGACCGCAATCCCGCCGACGGTTCGGGCGCGCGGGGCAGGGGTGCGCGGCCACGAGCTGACCACCGCTCGCATCCAAGCAGTCGAAGGGCTGCCGGTGTCCACCCCGGCCGCGGCGTGGTGCCAGGCGGCATCCCTTCTCAGTGATCGGGAACTCATCGTCGCCGCGGATGCACTGATGCGACGCCACAACCCCGTACTCGGGCTCGACGACCTGCTCGACGAGGTGGCTGCCCGCCCGGGAACGCGCGAGGTGCGCCGACTGCGACGCGCGCTGCAGTCCGCGGCGCCGCGCACCGACTCCGTCGCGGAGACTCTGCTGCGGTTGGACGCGCGGGACGCGGGTTTGCCGCCCTTCGAGGTGAACGCCGAGATCCGTGATGCGTACGGCCGGTTCCTCGCCTACGGCGACCTGGTGCATGCGCCGACGAAGGTGCTGCTCGAGTACGACGGGCAACAGCACCGCCTCGACGACCGTCAGTATTCCCGCGACGTCGAGCGGCTGGATGACCTCGCGGCCGCGGGGTGGCGCGTCATCCGCGTCAATCGCTCACACCGTGGCACTGCCCGCCGGTGGATCCTGGAACGGGTCCGAACCACCCTTTTGGAACGGGGGTGGCACCCCGAACCGTCCCAGATGGTCGCCGAGCGGGGTCGGAAGTGACCATCTGCGACGGGTCGACGAAACGAAGCGGATGCCGGGGGTCGAGCGACGGTCAGGCGGGGTCGATGCGGAGGGTGCCGGGGCCCTCGCCGACGGTCAGGTCGCTGACCAGGCGGAGCGAACGGGCGAGTGCGTCGACGGCGGGGATGACGGTGCCGAACCGCTCGCGGTCGGAGATCACTGCGGTCAGCGTGACGAGGTGCGTGCCGGTGTCCCACGTGTACGACGCGAACGGAGTCTGACGCGGGTTCGGGGGCAGCGGCATCTCGAGCTTCTCGCCGACGCCGAGCGGCGAACCGGTGAACGAGACGGTGTCGTCGTACTCGATCGGCATGCTCGCGCGCAGGGTGCGCAGCTGCGGCGTGAGCTCCTGCACCTGGGCCATGGCGACGAGCAGCTCGGGGTCGTCCTTCCACACCCACGCCAGCAGACGCCCGTCGGCACGGCGCATCAGGGCGGGGATCGCCTGGCTCATCGCCCACGCGGCGACCTTGCTGCCGGGCTGCTCGCGACCGAAGGCGGTGTTCGCCTGGGCGAGCAGCATCCCGATCGCCTTCTTGCGGGCGCGACGCCCGCGGAACCCGAAGGAACCGGTGATCGGAACCCAGTGTGCGGGGTCGGCCTGAGCGGAGATGCGCGTCATATCGACCAGCGTAGGTTGCGGCGCCTCGGACCATCCTGAGCCTGGGGCGCGCCGCTCTCCCAGCGGAGGACCACCCGGTCCCGGGCTAGAATCGAGCCCCGGCGCCCCGCACATCCCTGCGCCCCTCAGGCGAGAGCGCCCTCCCGCCCCCGACGCACAGATTGGCCCGCACCCCGTGACCATGACGCCCCCGGACGATCCCGCCGCCGAGCACCGGCCCCTCACCATCATGGTGGCGGCCGACACGTTCGCCCCCGACGTCAACGGCGGTGCCCGATTCACCGAGCGCCTCTCCGCAGGCCTCGCCGCGCGCGGCCACGACGTGCACGTCGTCACGCCGAGTGTCACCCACCGTAACCACGGCGTCTTCACCGAGGTCATCGAGGGTCAGCCGCTGACGGTCCACCGCCTTCCGGGGTGGCGCTACCGCCCGCACGACTGGCTGCGGTTCGTCGCGCCGTGGCGGGCCAAGCACTACTCGCGTCAGCTGCTCGACGAGGTCGACGTGGACGTCGTGCACAGCCAGTCGCACATCGTCATCGGTCGCGCGTTGACCCGCATCGCGCATCAGCGCGGTATCCCTGTGGTTGCGACGAACCACATCATGGCCGACAACATCCTCGACTTCACGCTGCTGCCGAAGTTCCTGTACGACATCTTCCTCAAGGTCGCGTGGGCCGACGCGGAGCGCACCTTCAAGATGTCGCGCGCGGTGACGACGCCGACACGCAAGGCCGCTGAGTTCCTCGAGAACACGATCGACATCTCCGGCGTCGTGCCGATCAGCTGCGGCATCCGCCAGAGCAACTACACGCCCAACCTCGAGCCGCGCGAGAAGCGGCGTCGCGTGCTGTTCGTCGGGCGACTGACGACCGAAAAGCACGTCGAGGTCACGCTCGAGGCGATCTCGAAGCTGCCCGATCTCGACCTGCAGTTCGAAATCGTCGGCGGCGGTGATCAGCGCAAGAGTCTCGGGCAGGTGACCCAGCGCCTCGGCCTCGAGGACCGCGTCACCTTCCTCGGACGAGTGTCCGAAGAGGAGCTCCGCGAGGCGTACACGCGCGCCGATGTCTTCGTCATCGCCTCCGTCGCCGAGCTGCAGTCGATCGCGACCATGGAGGCCATGGCCTCGGGTCTGCCCGTCATCGCCGCGAACGCGGTCGCACTGCCTCACCTCGTGCACGACGGGGAGAACGGCTACCTGTTCGAGCCCGGCAACGCCGATGAGCTCGCCGAGAAGCTCCGGACGGTGCTCACCGCCGACCAGGCCGAATACTCGCGGATGCAGCAGGCCTCGCTCGACGGCGTCGTCATCCACGACATCGAGCGCACCCTCGACACGTTCGAGAAGCTGTACCGCGGCGAACCGCTCGACCGCTGACATGCGTCTGTTCTTCGACGCGCGCTACATCCGCACGGACTTCCACGACGGCATCAGCCGCTACTCGGCCGAGCTCGCGCAGGCGGTGGCGGATGCCGCATCCGCCCATCAGGCCGAAGTCACGTATGTGATCCACGACGAGCGGCAACGCGCCTTCCTGCCCGACGGCGCAATCACCTTGACGATCCACTCGCCGACGTCGGCCAAGGAACCGCTCTCGTCGTTGCTGCTGAACCGGCACCGACCCGACGTGCTGTTCTCGCCGATGCAGACCATCGGGTCGGCCGGTCGACGGTTCCGCCTCATCCTCACGCTGCACGACACGATCTACTACCGCCACCGCACCCCGCCGCGTGCGCTGCCCTGGTACGTGCGGCTCGGGTGGCGGGTGTTCCACCTGTCGTACTGGCCGCAGCGGTGGACCCTGAACGCGGCTGATCTCGTCGCGACGGTCAGTGAGACGAGCGCGCGCCAGTTCGCGCGCGTGCGGCTGACGAAGCGCCCGGTCGTCGTGATCCCCAACGCGCCGCAGCGTCTCGCCGAGTTGCTGCCGGAGGGAACGGCCGTCGGTGCGGGTCCCGTGCGGAACCTCGTCTACATGGGCTCGTTCATGCCGTACAAGAACGTCGAAACTCTCGTGACGGCGATGCGGGAGCTTCCCGAGCACACGCTGCACCTGCTGTCGCGCATCACGCCCGAGCGTCGCGCCGAGCTGACGGCCCTGGCCGGCGGCGCGTCGGTCGTCTTCCACGACGGGGTGACGGATGCCGCCTACGCGGCGCTCCTCGCCGACGACGCCGCCCTGGTGACCACGAGCCTCGACGAGGGGTACGGACTCCCCGTGGCGGAGGCGCTGGAGCTGGGTGTTCCCGCGGTGGTCACCGACATGGAGATCTTCCGCGAAGTCGCGGGTGACGGTGCGTTGTACGTCGACCCGCTCGATCCGCACGATGTGGCGCGCGCGGTGCGCTCACTCGATGAGCCGGGCGTGCGAGAGCGCCTCGTCGACGCGGGGACGAGCCACATCCGCTCGTTCGACTGGGCTCGCTCCGCGCAGATCCTGCTGGCGGCGGCGAAGGACCTCAGCCGGAGCTGAGCGGGGTCAGATCCCGCCGGCGCCGCCGGCGTTGCTCCGGTTGTCGACGTACGTCGCGGTGGCCTTGGCCATGCGTGCCTCGGAATCGATCGCGCGACGGGCAGCCGCGCCGCGACCTTCCTCGTCGGTGACCGATCGGTCGCGACGCGCGCGACGGTTCGCGATGAACAGGCTCGCGGCGATGATCCCGACGACGACAGCTGCGAAACCGTATTCCATGTCCTCAACCTAGCCGGATCCAGCTCGCGGGCGCACCTGTCAGAAGAGTCCGCTGGCGATCGTGGAGGACAGGAATCCCAGCACCGTGCCGACGACCGTGGCTGCGGCGAGACCGATCGCGATGCCGCCGAGGAGGCGGACAGCGGCATCCCGCTTCACGGCGACGAGGCCGAGGATGAGGGCGACCAGGGCGAGCGCGCAGGTGAAGACCGCGGAGAAGCCATTGGCGATGCCGAGCAGGGTGGGGTCGGAGGCCATGCGGTAGAGCTGGATCGTGATCATCGGCCAGATGCCGCCCAGCAGGACCGGGACGGCGGCGATGATCACGGCGGTGATCGCGAGGCCACGACCCGCGCCGGCCGGTGCGGGCGGAGTGCCGTACGGGTAGCCGGGCTGCTGCTGCTGCGGCGGGTACGGCGGGACGGGTTCGCTCATCAGGGTTCCTCTCGCGGGACCCCGAGTCTAGGGGCGGGCCTCTCAGTGGCGGAAGGCGGGTCACGGGAAGCGGGACCCGAGCGTCCGGGTCGGCTGGCGGCGATAGCCATCGAGGGCGACAACTCGGACGACAGCGAGGGCGGCGCTGACGATCACGACGACCAGGAAGAGAAGAAGCAGTGCGGCGGTCATGGCAGAAACGCTATGCTTGCCCTCATCCTGCCACTAGTGGCCGCTGGGACACTGCCCGCAGGAATCCTGCCAACTCGGTTTCACCTCTTTGGGGGTCGTCATGCTCACCACCGTCGCGTGTCTCGTGCAGCCCGGTTTCGCGCCCTTCGAGTTCGGACTCGCCTGCGAGGCGTTCGGGCTCGATCGGACTGACGACGGCATCCGGAACTTCGATTTCCGCATCGTGACGCCCGACCCGGGCGCCGTGCCGAGCAACCTGTCGTTCTCGATCAACGTCGACGCGGACCTGTCGTTCGCGGACGAGGCGGACCTGGTGATCGTGACGCCGATCCCGCGTGAGGCGTGGACGAACGTGGATCCTCGCGTGCTCGACGTGATCCGGCGGGCCGTCGATCGCGGCGCGTGGGTGCTGACGGTGTGCAGCGGGTCCTTCGCGGTCGCGGCATCCGGTGTCCTGTCGGGTCGTCGCGCGACGACGCACTGGCGGTACGCCGAGACGATGGCGAGCATGTACCCCGACATCGAGGTCGACCCGAACGTGCTCTATGTGCAGTCGGACCGGATCATCACGAGCGCGGGGACCGCGGCGGGACTCGACGCCTGCCTGCACCTGCTGCGACTGGAGCTGGGGGCCGAAGCGGCGAACACGATCGCCCGCCGGATGGTCGTGCCGCCGCAGCGCGACGGCGGGCAGGCGCAGTTCATCGCCTCGCCGCTCCCGGTGTCGACGTCGCTCTCGCTGACGCCCGTGACCGAATGGATGCTGGAGAACCTCCGTCTCGACCTCTCGGTCGACCAGTTGGCGGGGAAGGCGCACATGTCGCCGCGCACGTTCGCCCGTCGGTTCAAGGCCGATTACGGCACGACACCGGCGGCGTGGCTCGCGCGCCAGCGGATCCTGCACGCGCAGCGGCTGCTCGAGCAGACCGACCTCGGCCTCGACGCGATCGCGTACGAATGCGGGTTCGGGTCGGCAGCGGTGCTCCGCCAGAACTTCTCGCGGGTGCTGGGGACGACGCCGACGGCATACCGGTCCCGGTTCGCCTGCGCGCCCGAGCTGGCCGGATCCCCCGGCATGGCCTCGTGATAAAGTTGAGCCTGACGGACTCAAGTTTTGATCGACCCTTCAGGAGTGGACGATGAACGCACAACCGGCATCCGGACAGGGGGAGCAGGGAAGCGCCCTCGAGCAGTTCGGCATCAACCTCACCGACCGTGCGCGTCAGGGCAAGCTCGACCCCGTCATCGGTCGCGACAGCGAGATCCGCCGGGTGAGCCAGGTGCTCACGCGGCGCACGAAGAACAACCCGGTTCTCATCGGTGAGCCCGGAGTCGGCAAGACCGCCGTCGTCGAAGGGCTCGCGCAACGCATCGTCGCCGGCGACGTCGCCGAGTCGCTCAAGGGTAAGGAACTGATCGCGCTCGACATCTCGGCACTGGTGGCCGGTGCGATGTACCGCGGGCAATTCGAGGAGCGGCTGAAGAGCGTCCTCAAGGAGATCACCGAGTCCGAGGGCCGCGTGATCACCTTCATCGACGAGCTCCACACCCTGATGGGCGCAGGCGGCGGCGAAGGGTCGGTCGCGGCATCCAACATGCTGAAGCCGATGCTCGCGCGCGGTGAGCTGCGCCTGATCGGCGCGACGACGCTCGACGAGTACCGCGAATTCATCGAGAAGGATGCCGCCCTGGAGCGGCGTTTTCAGCAGGTGTACGTGGGCGAGCCGAGCGTCGAGGATTCGATCGCGATCCTCCGCGGGCTGAAGGAGCGCTACGAGGCGCACCACAAGGTCGCGATCTCGGATGGCGCGCTCGTGGCTGCGGCGGCGCTGTCGAACCGGTACATCCCGTCGAGGCAATTGCCCGACAAGGCGATCGACCTCATCGACGAGGCAGCGTCGCGGCTGCGCATGGAGATCGATTCGGCGCCGCTCGAGATCGACGAGCTGCGTCGGCACGCCGACCGGCTGAAGCTCGAAGAGCTCGCGCTGAAGAAGGAGAAGGACGACGCGTCGAAGGAGCGCCTCGCGGCGCTTCGCGATCAACTCGCGAAGGCGCAGCAGGAGCTTGACGATCTGCAGGCGCGGTGGGAGCGAGAGCGGGCATCGCTCAACGCCGTCGGCGATTTCAAGACGCGTCTCGATGCGTTGCGTGTCGAGGCGGAGCGGGCTCAGCGCGAGGGTGATCTCGAGCGCGCGTCGCGGTTGCTGTACGCCGAGATCCCGGCGCTCGAACGCAAGCTCGCCGAGGCGGAGATGGCTGAGGGCGCGATCGGCGAGGGTGCCGAGCGGATGGTGGGCGATCGGGTGACCGACGAGGACATCGCCGAGGTCATTGCGGCGTGGACCGGCATCCCGGTGGGAAAGCTGTTGCAGAGCGAGAGCGCGCGATTGGTGCACCTCGAGTCGGAGCTGGGCAAGCGCCTGATCGGGCAGAAGGCGGCCGTGAAGACGGTGTCGGATGCCGTGCGTCGCTCGCGTGCCGGGATCAGCGACCCGAACCGGCCGACGGGGTCGTTCCTGTTCCTCGGTCCGACGGGTGTCGGTAAGACCGAGCTCGCGAAAGCGCTGGCGGAGTTCCTGTTCGATGATGAGCGCGCGATGGTGCGCATCGACATGAGCGAGTACGGCGAGAAGCACGCGGTGGCGCGGCTCGTCGGTGCGCCTCCCGGATACGTCGGATACGAGCAGGGCGGGCAGCTGACCGAGGCCGTGCGGCGTCGGCCGTACTCGGTGGTGCTGCTGGACGAGGTCGAGAAGGCGCACCCCGAGGTGTTCGACGTGCTGCTGCAGGTGCTCGACGACGGCCGGCTGACGGATGGTCAGGGGCGGACGGTCGACTTCACGAACACGATCCTGATCCTGACGAGCAACATCGGGTCGCCGGTGCTGATCGATCCGACGCTGACGGACGAGAAGAAGCGGGAACAGGTCATGGCGATGGTGCGTCAAGCGTTCCGGCCGGAGTTCCTGAACCGTCTTGACGACGTCGTGATGTTCTCGCCGTTGACCGAGTCGGATCTCGCGCAGATCGTCGAATTGGCGGTGGATGCGCTGCAGGTGCGGTTGCGTTCTCGTCGGCTGACGTTGGCAGTGACGCCGGATGCGCGGGCGTGGCTCGCCGAGCGCGGGTTCGACCCGCTGTTCGGTGCGCGGCCGCTGCGCCGGCTGATCCAGTCGGAGATCCAGGACCGGCTCGCGATGGCGCTGTTGTCGGGCGGAGTCCATGACGGCGACCTGGTGCGCGTGGACGTGTCGGTCGACGGCTCGCAACTCGTGCTGACGAGCAGCGGGCAGACACCGCCGGATTCGTTTGGCGATGACGTCATCGAGGCGGAGTTGCTCGACTGATGCCGGAGGTCGCGCTCGGCGACGGGGTGGTGATGCGGGAGCTCGCGTCGGCGGATGCTGCGGCGCTCGCCGAGGCGTACCGCCGGAACCGCGAGCGGCTGGCGTCGTGGGAGCCGGTGCGCGTGCCGTCTTTCTTCACCGAGGCCGGTCAGGCCGCGGATGTCGACGCGGTACTGCGGGAGTGCGACGCGCGGCTCGCTGCTCCCTTCGTGCTCGCCGCGGGTGCGCGGATCGTCGGCCGACTGAACCTGTCGGGAATCGTGCGCGGCGCGTTCCAGAGCGCGAATCTCGGCTACTGGATCGATGACGAGTTCGGTCGCCGCGGGCTGATGACCGCAGCGGTGGATGCCGCGGCCCACATCGCTCGGGATCAGCTCGGGCTTCATCGCATTCAGGCGGCGACGCTGCTGCACAACGCCGCATCACAGGCCGTGCTGCGGCGGTGCGGGTTCACGGAGATCGGCGTGGCGTCGCGGTATCTGCGGATCGCGGGGCGGTGGCAGGACCATCTGCTGTTCCAGCGGATCTTGGAGGAGTGACGCGGGCGCTGCATGGTGACGCGCGTCACGACGCGACGGGTGCCCGGAGGCGATGGGTGGGGGGCGACCGCGGAGTGATCAGAACGGTGCGGGTTCTCCGGCAACAGGTGGTGCGGAAGGGGTGAAGGCGACGGCCGGT
>NZ_BCRG01000012.1 GCF_001552475.1 Microbacterium oleivorans NBRC 103075 | reverse complement strand
TCGGCGGCGGCACGTCCGGCACTCCTGGCACGGGCACCACGCCCGGCGCCCCGGTCACCTCGGGTGAGAACGGGGTCGGCAGCGGTACGCAGATCCTGCTGCCGATCGACATCCCCGTCACCATCGGCGACACCGCGGTCTCCATCATCGGCGACAGCACGGTGACCGACCCCGGCACGGACCCGACCGACCCGGTCGACCCCGTGGACCCGACCGACCCGGTCGACCCGACCGACCCTGTGGACCCGACCGACCCGGTCGATCCGGTGACCCCCGGCACGGACCCCACCGACCCGACGGACCCGGGCACCAACCCGGCGAACCCGGGCACGGTCCCCGGTGACACTCCGGGCATGGGCACAGACGACCAGATCCCCGGCGCCGGCGCCGCTCCGATGGCCCCCCAGGCCAGCGCGAGCACCCCGGTCGGGACGCTGGCACAGACCGGCGGAGTCGCAGTGACGTGGCTCCCCGCGCTCGCCCTGGCGCTGCTCGCCGCCGGAGCGCTGCTCACCCTGCGCCGCCGTACCGTCTGACTCCCCCAGGAAAGGGGCGGATGCCGTGGGCCCCCACCCGCGGCATCCGCCCCACCTGTGCGCCGATGCAAGGGATTCGGCGCGACGCCCCGGCCACAGGTGAATGACCCCGGCGTGTCCCCTCGGATCCCTTGCATCCGCACACACCTCGCGGCACAAACGACGGATGCCGCGGTCCCACCCTCCGGAGAGGGGGAACCGCGGCATCCGAACCGCGCGCCAGGATTACTTGGCGGCGACCACCTGCAGGGTGATCACAGCGGTGAGGTCGTCACGCAGGCGAACGGTCGCCTCGTGCTCGCCCACGGCCTTGATCGGCGAGGTGATGTGGATCTTGCGCTTGTCGAGGTCGCCGAAACCAGCGGCCTTGACGGCGTCAGCGACGTCGCCGGTCTTGACCGAACCGAACAGACGGCCTTCAGCGCCGGCCTTGACGGTCAGCTTGACCGTGTTCGACTCGAGCGTGTTCTTGAGCGCCACAGCCTCTTCGTGGTCGTGGATCGCGCGGGACTCGCGGGCGGCGCGAATGGACGCCACCTGCTTCTCGCCACCGCGGCTCCAGGCCACTGCGAAGCCCTGGGGGATGAGGTAGTTACGGGCGTACCCGTTCTTGACCTCGATGACGTCACCGGCGCTACCGAGCCCGGTGACCTCGTTCGTGAGAATCAGCTTTGCCATGTCGGTGCTCCTTACCGGCCAGCGCCGGCGTAGGGCAGGAGCGCCATTTCGCGGGCGTTCTTGATCGCCTTCGCGATCAGACGCTGCTCCTGCACCGAGACTCCGGTGATACGACGGGCGCGGATCTTTCCACGCTCCGAGATGAACTTGCGAAGCGTTGCGACGTCCTTGTAGTCAATGACGCCGACGCGGATCGCCTTCGCGGGAGCGGCGTTCTTCGCGCCCTTCCGCGGCTTACGGCGATCGCCGGTTGCCTTTCCAGCCATGTGTCTTCCTTAAGAGATGTGGATGCCGCAGCCCGCGGCATCCGGAATTCGAATCAGAACGGGGTGTCGTCGCCGTAGCTCGTCCCGGGCGCGCTCCAGGCGTCGGGCGCCGAAGTCCCGGGCGTCGCCCAGGGCTCGTCTGCCTGCACCTGCGGACGCGACTGCTGCTGACCGCCGCCGAAGCTCCCGCCACCGCCGCCGCCACCATTGCCACCGCTGGACGCGGCGCGGGTGACCTGGGCAGTCGCGTACCGGAGCGAGGGGCCGATCTCGTCGACCTCCAGCTCGATCGCGGTGCGGTTGTTGCCTTCGCGGTCCTGGTAGGAGCGCTGCTTCAGGCGACCGGTCGCGACGACCCGCATGCCCTTGGTGAGCGAGCCTGCGACGTGCTCAGCGAACTCGCGCCAGACCGACGCGCGCATGAACAGCGCTTCGCCGTCCTTCCACTCGTTGGCTTGACGGTCGAAGCTGCGCGGCGTCGATGCGATCGTGAAGTTCGCGACGGGGAGGCCGTTCTGCGTGTACCGCAGCTCGGGGTCCGCCGTGAGGTTTCCCACGACCGTGATGATGGTCTCGCCGGCCATGAGCCTTAGGCCTTCGCAGCCTTGCGGGCGGCCTTGGCGTCGGCACGCTCCTTCTCGGCGGCGACCAGAGCGATCGCCTCTTCTGCGCGGAGAACCTTGGTGCGCATGATCTGCTCGTTCAGCTTGAGCTGACGGTCGAGCTCCTTCGTGGCGTCGCTGGTGCCGGTGAAGTTGACGACGGCGTAGATGCCCTCGTTCTTCTTCTGGATCTCGTAGGCGAGACGGCGCTTGCCCCAGACGTCGACGTTGTCAATGGTGCCACCGTCTGCGGTGATGACCTTGAGGAAACCGTCGAGCTTGGGAGCGACCTGGCGCTCGTCGATCTCGGGGTCGAGGATGACCATGAGTTCGTACTGGTGGATGTGCGTCACTAACCCACCTCCTTCGGACTAGAACGGATGCCGAGCATTTCCCGGCATCAGGAGGGTTGATGCACGTGTCCGGTGATTCCGCGCATGAGCGCAGACGGACAACCACAACAGTCTAGCGGATGGCGGTCCCTTCCACCGACGACGCGATCCGACGGCTCATCTCGGTGGCCGCGTCGACGAGCGCAGCCGGCCCGACGACGTCGAACGGCACGTCGAACCGCACAGCCCAGGCGAGCACTCCGGCCCACGACCACGAGCCGACGCGTACGAGGCAGGTGCCGTCGGCTCGCTCTTCCAGCTCGGCGTCGCCCAGCCACGGAGCGATCCGCCGGGCCGCTAGCGGCAGCGCGATCTCGCCCGTCACGGGCCAGCGGTCGCCCGCTTCGGAACCCTTGAACCGGGCCGAGAGGAACGTCCGCGCATCGCCGGTCGGAATCGCGCGCGGCGCGAACGGAACACCGCCACCCGATCGCGGGCGCAGTCTGTCGAGGCGCAGGATGCGCCAGTCCTCGGCATCCAGGTCCCAGGCGACGACGTACCAGCGGCCATCCCGCGCGACGACGGCGTGGGGCTCGGCTCGGCGAGCGGGAGCGTCCGTCTCGTCGCCGTAGTCGAAACGGAGCGTTCTGCGCTCACGGGTCGCGACGCTCACTAGTTCGAGGGCATCGACCGAGACCGGCGCGGCCGGCGCCCCGGAATCGAAGCGGATGCCGTCGAGCCGGTGCCGCAGGTGCGACGGCATGACCTGCCGCATCGTCGCGAGGGCCCGGGCCGCGGCATCCGTGATGTCGACACCGGATGCCGCCTGCAGCGCGACGGCGATCGCCACCGCCTGCTCGTCATCGAAGAGAAGGGGTGGCAGTTCGTCACCGGGCGCGAGGCGATACCCGCCGTAGGGACCCTTCGCCGCGCTGATGGCGTAGCCGAGGTCGCGCAGCCGGTCGACGTCGCGGCGGACGGTTCTGACGGTCACCCCCAACCGGTCGGCCAACTCCTGCCCTCCCCAGTCGCGGCGGGACTGCAGGACGGACAGCAGATCCAGCATCCGGTGCGACGGTGACGACATTCCTCCATCCTGCGGGAGAAGCGGACAGAAACGGTCCTGTACGACGCGAAGAGTGGTCTCAGGCAGTCAGCCCCCGACCGAAGGACGATCATGACCCTCTCCACGACAACGCACCTCAACTTCCACGGCGACGCTCGCGCCGCTCTCGAGTTCTACGGCCGGGTGTTCGACGGCACCGTCTCGACGACGACCTACGCACAGGTCGGCATGCCCGCCGAGGCCCCCGGCGCCGAGAAGGTGGTGTTCGGCATCCTCGTCGCGGCCGACGGCTTCCGCCTCATGGCGTACGACGTACCGCGCGAGACACGCGGCGCTGCGGCGGTCGCCGGGTCGACCCGCCGCGAGAACGGCGCCACGATCACCGACCGTGCGTTCTTCGTCTCGCTCCAGGGCGACACGCTCGATGAGGTCTCGGCCCGCTGGGACGCCCTCGCCGACGGCGCGACCGTCATCGAGCCGCTCGCTGCCCGCCGTGGAGCGCCGGCTTCGGCATGCTCACGGACCGCTTCGGTGTGACGTGGGTCGTCGACGTGCGAGCGGCGCAGGCCTGACAGAAACCGGCTCCCCGCGCCACCCCGCGAGGTCGATCCCTGCGCGGGGTGGCGCTTTCGATACCGTGGCCGCATGGAGTTCGACGCCCGCCCCCTCACCGATCCGGTCGATCGCGCGACCGTCGCCGCATATCGCAAGCAGCTCGCCGCGTCGGGGCGGGCGCCGGGGGGCTCGGGCGTCATCGCGATCGTCATCGGTGTCGTCGTCGCCGCGATCTTCGCGACTTTCGCGATCACCCTGGTCGGAGGCCTCGTCACCGCGATGGTGGCCGACGGCAGCAGAACCCTGGGCGCGGTCGGCTCGTTCGTCATCCTCGGCGTGATCGGTGTGGCCGCGGCGGCACTCATCGTCCGCGGCGTCCGCGGCTCGGCGGAGCGCGCGTACCGCCTCGACCACTTCGCGCGGGCGAACGGGATGACCTGGTACCCCGAGGCATCCGCCCCGCCTCTTCCGGGCATGATCTTCTCGCACGGCCACTCCCGCAAGGCGAGAGACATCCTCCGCGGCGAGAAGCCCCGGCTCGTCGAGTTCGCCAACTACCGGTACACCACAGGGTCGGGCAAGAACCAGACGACCCATCGCTGGGGCTACGTCGCCATCCGCCTCGGGACCCCGCTGCCGCACATCGTGCTCGACGCTGAGGGCAACAACGCCCTGTTCGGCTCGAATCTCCCGCAGGCGTTCGACAGGAGCCAGCGGCTGCGACTCGAGGGCGATTTCGACAAGCACTTCGCGCTCTACTGCCCCGAGGGGTACGAGCAGGACGCGCTCTACCTCTTCACGCCCGACATCATGGCGCGCTTCATCGACAACGCCGCTCAACTCGACGTCGAGATCGTCGACGACTGGCTCTTCCTCTACGCCAAACGTGACTTCTCGACCCTCGACCCGCGCACGTGGGCGTGGTTGTTCTCCGTCGTCGGCGCACTGTTCGACAAGCTCGGTCAGTGGGAACGGTGGCGCGACGACCGACTGGCGCTGACGGATGCCGCGGCCCCGGCATCCGTTCCGACGGGTGGCGTTGCGGCCCCCTTGCCCTTCACGGCACCGGTCGAGGCGCTGCGCCCGCCGCCGGGCGTCGCGCCCCGCGGGAGACGGCTGAAGGCGGGTATCCCGTGGGCGTCGATCGTCATCGTCCTGATCGTCGCGCTCGTTTTCGCCGCGCAGAGCGGGTTCTTCGGCGTGCTCTTCAATCGATGACGGTGGCGAGGACCGATCGGCGCGGACGGACGATCGGGTCCTGATACCTCGCGGTCGTGACCGTGATGTCGCTGTCGGAGTCGAACCACGACTCCGCTCCGCGCCGCCCCAGCACCTTGCGCGCCGTGAGGATCGACCAGACGAGCGGCGTGCCGACGGCGAACGCGACGGCGCCCGTGAGGGTGCGGTCCTCCGCCCCGAGGACGGCCTTGCGCTGCCACGCCTCGTGCAGCGCACCGCCGCGGGCGATCGGTACGAACCGGGGCGGCAGCGCCTCGCGGCGCCGGAGCTCGACCAGTCGCTCGACGTCCGACCACCAGGTGGACTCGCTCGGGTCGTGGAAGTAGTTGTCGGCCAGCCAGGCGGGGTGAGGATGCCGGAACCGCCGCGCGATCACATCCGCGGCATCCCCCTGCACCCCACTGCCGATGAAGACCGTGTTGAGGTGGCTCTTCGAGACACCGAAGGTGGTGAGCGCGATGACGGGGACGCCCATCGCCATCGCCTCGATGGCGGCCGTCGAGCTGACCGTGACCAGACCCTCGGCGGTCTCGAGCGCCCGCGACATCGGCTCGTGCGAGAAGACGAGGTTGTCGGGGCGGTCGCGCAGCAGGTCGGTGAGCTCGGTGCGTTCGAAGTGGGTCTCGGTCTCACCGAGCTCGGGGCGCGAGCGCAGTTTGAGCACGACGCGACGACTCGGGTCGGCGAGCGCGGCGGCGCGGAGGATCTCGGCGAGTGCCCGGCGCTCCTCCGGCTCGCGCGGCACGATCGCCTGCGCGGCGAAGACGAGGTCGGTGCCACCGGCGCTCTCGTGCGCGGGGCGGGCGAAAGGCAGCGTGGCGAGACCCAGCGGCAGCGTGATCCCGAGCCGGTCGGCCAGCTGCGTGAACGCGCGATGCTCGCGCCGCGAGTGGATCACCATCAGGTCGCAGTGCCGGCGGTAGAGCGCCGCGCCGCGCTGAGCGGGGATCGACACCCCGGGAAGCCCCGAGACGACCACGGGCCGCGGGGTGACACGGTCGATCTGACGCATCACGAGTCGCACGAACGGGCCGCGACCGCCGATGACGACAACGTCGGGGCGGTCTCGCGACAGCCACTCGGCGATGTCGTCGTGGCCGACGCGGGTGACCGCCTCGGGACGGATGCCGGTGCCCGCCAGCGCTGCGTGCTCCTGAGCGACGCTCACCACAAGGGGCGTCTGCACGAGCAGCAGGTGCGGGTCCACCGACGGCGCGGAGTCGATGAGCGCCGCCGACCACTTCACGAAGGAGTCGGCGTCGGCGATCGCGACGACGCGCATGCGTCCCGGACGGTCACCGTGCATCATCAGGCCGGAACGCGGCGCAGCTTCGCCATCGGAGCCAGCTCACCGTCGTAGATGCGCTTGACGCCGTCGCCGAGAGCCGTCTCGATGACACGGATGTCGCGGACGAGGTGCTCGAGGCCCGCGGGCTCGAGCGAAGCCGCGTGGTCCGAGCCCCACATGGTGCGGTCGAGGGTGATGTGACGCTCCACCGCGACGGCGCCGAGGGAGACGGCAGCGAGGGAGATCTGCAGACCCCGCTCGTGACCCGAGTAGCCGACGGGGATGCCGGCGTAGCGGTCGCGGAGCGACGCGATCATCTTGATGTTCGCCTCTTCCGGCTCCATCGGGTAGGTCGACGTCGCGTGCATGAGGACCGTGCGGTCGGTGCCGAGGACCTCGAGCGCGCGGTCGATCTGGTCGATCGTCGACATCCCGGTCGAGAGGATGACGGGCTTACCGGTGGCCCGCAGGGCTTCGAGGAGCTCGACGTCGGTGAGGCTCGCCGAGGCGACCTTGTGGGCGACGACACCCAGGTCCTCGAGGAAGTCCACGCTCGGGACGTCCCACGGCGAGGCGAACCAGTCGAGGCCGCGCATGGTCGCGTAGTCGCCGATCTCGACGTACTGCTCACGGTTGAACTCGACGCGGTAGCGGTACTCGAGGTAGGTCATGGTGCCCCACGGAGTGTCGCGGGGGGTGTCGCGCATGTGCACGGGGGTGGCGATCTCGGGCGTGCGCTTCTGGAACTTGACGGCGTTGGCGCCGGCGTTCGCAGCGACATCGATCAGCCGCTTGGCGAGCTCGACATCACCATTGTGGTTGAGGCCGATCTCGGCGATGACGTACACGGGGTGTCCGCCGCCGAGTACGTGGTTTCCAATGGTCACCGTCATGGCGAGTCCTTTCGTCGGTACTTCTCACAGCGTGGGTTCGGACTGTGAATGACGGATGAACCCCGGATGGCGAGGACCGGACGACTGGCTGTCGGATGCGTGCGCTCAGCGGGCGGCGAGCACGCGGTCGGCCAGTTCGCGCACTGCGCCGTCGCCGCCGTCGCGCGCCAGGACGACCCGAGCGGCAGCCAGAACGTCGGGCCGAGCGTCGGCGACGGCGACCGGCCACCCGACGAGCGCCATGGCGGCGAGGTCGTTGACGTCGTTGCCGAGGTAGGCGGTCTCGGCAAGATCGACACCGCGGTCCGCGGCCCACTGACGCAAGACGGATGCCTTGTCGTCGACTCCGTGGATCACCTCGACCTGCAGCTTCTCGGCGCGCGCCCGCACCACCGCGTTCTGCTCGGTCGACAGGATCAGCACGGGCACCCCGGCCCGCCGGAGCAGAGCGACGCCCATGCCGTCGGAGCGGCTGACCCGCACGTGCTCGGTGCCGGTGGCATCCACCCAGGCGGTGTCATCGGTGTGGACGCCGTCGAAGTCGGTCACGACGACTCTCGCGGCGAGCGGCTCGGGCGGATCGACGAGGGGGGCGAGCGCCTGCGCGGCACGGAGCTGGCCCGGGTCGTCGATCTCGATCGCGGTCGCCTCCGGTACCTCGACGATCTCGGTGCGTCCGAAGAAACGGTGTCGCGCGGCGCGGAAGCCCGCTGTCGTGAACACGTAGAAGGCGCCGGTCTCTACGAAGTGCGGGTCGCGGTCCTGTCGGCGCGGGCGATGCGCGGCGTCGTGGGCGATGGCCGCTGCCGCACCGTCGGCATCCCGTCGCCAGACGAACTCGTAGCTCTCCCGCGCAGAGAACGCACTATCGGCCCGACCGTCGCGGACAGCGGCGACGGCGTCGCGCAGCGCGTCGGAGGGGATGAACGGGCTCGTCGCCTGCAGGAACGCCGTCACTCGCGGGGCGATGCCGTCCGCGGCGAGGGTGTCGAGGGCGTGCAGCAGCGCGCTCTCGGAGCTCGCCGTGTCTCCCGAGATCTCGGTGGGCCGCTCGACCACCCGGGCACCCGCTGTCCGAGCGGCGGATGCGATGACCGCATCGTCGGTCGAGACCACGACGAGATCGATGACGCCGGACGAGAGGGCCGCGCGGACCGCGCGGGCGATGAGCGGGATGCCGCCGACGCGAGCCACGTTCTTGCCCGGCACACCCTTCGACCCGCCCCGGGCGGGAATGATGGCGATCGTCTCGACGGTGGCGGCCACGGTCATCCTCCTCGAATGGCCTTCCAGGCCCGCTTGCCTCGACGCCGCGCACCGCGGATCGCCAGTTGGATCTCGGTGATGCGGCTCGCACCGTCGCGGGGACCCAGCGCCCGGGCGAGCAACCCGGGGCGGGTACCGCCGTGGAGCCCGAGCGAACTCAGCCGCGTGTGGGCGAAGTAGCGGTGCCGCTCCCCGGCCGAGGCCACCGCCAGGAACTCCTCGGCCCGTGGACGGAGGTGCGCGGCGATGACCGGTTGCATCGCGTACCCGACGGCGTCGACGAGATGCTGCATCCGCTCGCCCTGGTACGGCGAGTCGGGCCGGGTGAGCGCGTCGATGATCGTCACCGGGATGCGGTTGCCGTTCTCGTACGGGCGCAGTCGCTGCAGCAGCAGTTCGGTTCCGACGGCGGCGATGGGCAGTCCGGTCAGCGCCTGCAGTGTGGGAAGCGCGGTCGAGAACCCCGCCACCGCTCCGACGAACGGCAGCCGCAGGGCGAGCACCTCGGCGGGCGTGCCGCCCCGGAACACCGCGAAGGCCACGCCGCGGGTGGCGGCGTGCGCGGCGAGGTCGTCGATGAGCGCAGGGGCCGCGGACGGGTGCGGCTTGAACACGATCGAACCGGGTGACCACTCGAGGGCCCGGTCGATCATCTCGCACTGCATCTGCAGCTCTTCGTCCGGTGTGATGAGTTTCAGCGCGGAGAGGTACTGCCCCAGGATCAGCGCGGGACGTTCGAGGGTGGTGAGTGCGTCGATGTCGGGATCGTCGGTGGCGTCGGCGACCTCGTCGATCACCGTACGGAGCGCCTCGGGCGCAACGGGCAGCCGTTCCGTTCCGGCGAACAGCAGCGGCTCGACGCCGGGGACCGTGTCGGCGTAGACCACGCCGACGACGCGTCCGGCGACGGTGTGCGGCCACCGGTTGCGGATGGGCGAGTACGTCATGAGGCCGTCGCCGACGATCGACACCGGCGCTCCGGTGAAGACGTCGATGAAGACGCGGGACGGCGCGACCTGCGGGCTCTGCAGGAACAGTTCGACCTCGCCGTCGCCGATCTCCCACGCTTGGCGCAGCAGGCGTTGCAGGACGGGAGCCTGGCCCGTCGTGACTCTCCAGTGCGGGGGCCGCTCCGGCGCGAGCAGCTCGTTGAGGTCGACGACGCGGTCGAAGCGGGAACGCAAGCTCGCGAGGTGTGGCGCGTCGACGATGCCGTCGCCGGCCTCCGGGATGATCGCCGCGTTCACGGCGACGAGGATGCGGCCCGACGTCGAGGCGGGGACAGCCCCGGCATCCATCGCGGCCACCGCGGTCATGAGGCCGTACGCCGAGTTGAGGACGAAGATCTGCGTCATGCGCTGCGGACCTCGCGCACGAGGCGCGCAAGGATGCGCCGTCGACGATCCGACAGTCGGGACAACGCCGGGTCGATCTGGTCGCCCGGGATGGCGCGGAGGAGATCACGGATGCCGCTGCGAAGCGCCGTGCGATCGGCCGTCGACATCGCCCGCGCCCGGAAGAGGTGGTACGCGCACACCGACATCGTGGTGGTGGCGATCTTCGGGAGGAAGCGCTCCGCCTCGTGATCGTCCTCCACCACGCGGATCGCCTCGGCGAACGCCGGAAGGAAGTCGAGCTGACGCCGGTCGAGCACCTGCGTCAGCGAGGTTGTCACCCCGCGGCGGTAGAGGATGGCCGGTGCATCGACGACCGCGAAGGTCGAGGCGCGGAGGTGCAGACGCCAGATCCAGGGCCGATCCTCCGCCGTGAACAGGCCGGGCTCGAAGTGAGCGAGCCCTTGGTCGAGGATGCGGCGGTGGAACATCCCCGCCCAGGCATAGGGGTAGTCGACCATGGTCGTCTCGTCCGCCGGGAGGATCGCGTCGCGGGGCGAGACCACACGGCCGCGCCAGGCGTGCGGCGCCTTCATGAGACGACGGCGGCCGTCCGTGTCGGTGACGTGATCGGTGCGCACGAAGTCGCATTCCAATCGGCGCATCGAGTCGACGAGGCTCTCCAGGCGCTCGGGGTGCATCCAGTCGTCGCCGTCGACGAAGCAGAAGAACTCCGTGTCGACGTGCGCGAGGCCCTGGTTGCGCGCGGCGGCGAGACCGACCGGTTGCGGGTTGGAGATGATCTCGACGTGCGGCATCTCACGGGCGAAGTGCTGCACCTGCGCACGCGTGTCGTCGGTCGACCCGTCGTCGATGACGACGAGGCGCAGACGCCCCGGATCCTGGAACTGCCGTCCGAGCGTCGTGACGGTCGTGCCGATGTAGGGGCCCGCGTCTTTCGCCGGAAGGATGACGGTCACGATCGGAGAGGACACGCCGTGATCCAAACAAGCGGGCGTGTCCGGAAGGTGGCGCGAGGGTGAACGGACGCTGTCGGTGCACAGCGGCCGCACCGGAGTAGCACAGTGGGCCGGTCGGGGTCCACGACTCTGGACATCGGCGCTCTCTCGGCTATCGTGATCGTTCGTCGGGGGGCGCGTGTCCTGGTGCTTCCCGCACGTCGCTCACCAAGGAGACCCACACATGTCACGCACCTCGACCATCTCGGCCGGTTTCGCCGTCGCGACCCTGGCACTTTTCGCTCTGACCGGCTGTGGCTCGGCCGAGTCCGGCACGACGACGACGCCGGCTCCGGTCAGTTCCGCGCCCGCCGAGCAGTCCCCGTCCGCCGAGGCCGAGGCACCCGCCGGCGACCAGAGCACCGCCGACGCCTGCAACATCCTGCAGTCCGACCTGGCCTCGCTCAGCACCGAGATCAACAGTGCCAGCGGTGAGCTGTCCGAGTCGGTCCAGTCGGGCGACACGAAGGCCGCTCGCGAGACCTTCACCAAGATCGGCACGACGATCGACGGCATCTCCGGCAAGATCACCAACCCCGAGGTCTCCGCTGCATTCGAGTCCTACTCCACCGCGTGGAGCGACTTCGAGAAGGTCTTCGTCGAGCTGAGCGACGCCATCGACTCGAAGGACCAGGCCGGCATCCAGGCTGCGGCCGGTGGCCTGAACGACGGCATCACGGCGTTCACTGACGCCGCAGGCGAGATCTCCAAGGTCTGCGCACCCTGACCTCACCCGCACACGAACGCGCCCCTCGTCCACCGGACGGGGGGCGCGTTCGTGTGCGGGGTCAGGCGAGTCCGAAGGCGACGAGCTCGTCGGCGGTGAGCATGCGCGAACGGATGAGGAACCGCATCCCGGTCGGTCCTTCGACCGAGAACCCCGCCCCCCTGCCCGGGACCACGTCGATCGTGAGGTGCGTGTACTTCCAGTACTCGAACTGGGATGCCGACATGTACACCTCGATCGGATCGTCGAGGCCCGCGTCGATGTCGCCCAGCTTCACGTCGCCCGGTCCGATCAGGAACATACCGACGGGAAAGCACATGGGAGAGCTGCCGTCGCAGCATCCCCCCGACTGATGGAACATCAGCGGGCCGTACTGCGCGGTCAGGGTGCGCAGCAGAGCCGCCGCCTCGTCGGAGACGGCGACCCTGCTGTAGGTGGTGTCGGTCATGGGATGTCGGTTCAGAAGAAGCCCATCGCGCCCTCGGCGTAGGACACGAGCAGGTTCTTCGTCTGCTGGTAGTGGTCGAGCATCTTGAGGTGGTTCTCACGTCCGATTCCGGACTGCTTGTACCCGCCGAACGCCGCGTGAGCGGGGTACTGGTGGTACGTGTTCGTCCAGACGCGGCCCGCCTCGATGGCACGTCCCGCTCGGTACGCGGTGGTGCCGGAGCGGCTCCAGACACCTGCGCCGAGCCCGTACAGCGTGTCGTTGGCGATGGAGATGGCGTCGTCGAAGTCGTCGAAGCTCGTGACCGACAGGACCGGGCCGAAGATCTCCTCCTGGAAGATCCGCATGTCGTTCGTCCCCTCGAACACCGTCGGAGCGACGTAGTACCCGCCGCTCAGATCGCCGCCCAGGTCGACGCGCTCCCCGCCGGTGAGGAGCTTCGCGCCGCCCTGCTTGCCGATGTCGATGTAGCTGAGGATCTTCTCGAGCTGATCGTTGGATGCCTGGGCGCCGATCATCGTGGCCGGGTCGAGCGGGTTGCCCTGCACGACCTTGCCGACGCGCTCGAGACCGTCCGAGAGGAACGAGTCGTAGATCGAACGCTGGATGAGCGACCGGGACGGGCATGTGCAGACCTCGCCCTGGTTGAGAGCGAACATCGTGAAGCCCTCGAGCGCCTTGTCGTAGTAGGCGTCGTCGGTGCGGCTGGCGACGTCCTCGAAGAACAGGTTCGGGCTCTTGCCGCCGAGTTCGAGGGTGACGGGGATGAGGTTCTGCGAGGCGTACTGCATGATCAGGCGGCCGGTCGTCGTCTCACCGGTGAAGGCGATCTTGCGGATGCGCTTGTGCGAGGCGAGTGGGGCGCCGGCTTCGATGCCGAACCCGTTGACGATGTTCACGACTCCCGCGGGCAGCAGGTCGCCGATGATCTCGAAGAGGAACAGGATGGATGCCGGAGTCTGCTCAGCCGGCTTCAACACGACGCAGTTGCCCGCCGCCAGCGCGGGCGCGAGCTTCCACGTGGCCATGAGAATGGGGAAGTTCCAGGGGATGATCTGGCCCACCACTCCGAGCGGCTCGTGGAAGTGGTACGCCACGGTGTCTTCATCGAGTTGGCTGAGGGTGCCCTCCTGGGCACGCAGTACGCCCGCGAAATAGCGGAAGTGATCGGCCGCGAGCGGGATGTCGGCGGCCAGGGTCTCACGGACCGGCTTGCCGTTCTCCCACGTCTCGGCGACGGCGATCTTCTCGAGGTTCTGCTCGATGCGGTCCGCGATCTTGTTGAGGATGACGGCACGCTCGGCGGGCGTGGTCTTACGCCACGACGCGAACGCTTGCCAGGCGACCTCGACGGCGCGGTCGATGTCCTCGACAGTGCCGCGGCCGACCTCGCAGAACGGCTTACCGGTGACGGGGGTGATGTTCTCGAAGTACTGCCCCTTGACGGGCTCGACGAACTCCCCGCCGATGTAGTGGCCGTACCGCGCGCGGTATTCCGCCACGGCTCCTCGCTGGCCGGGTGCGGCGTAGGCGCTCGAGACGCCCTCTTCGACGATGGTCATGCTGTCTCCTTCGACGGACATGGATGCGGCGTCCTCGCCGCAGTCGGCATGCCCGGCACGCTACGCCGCCCGACGTTGCATCGGGTTGCGCCCCGGCATCCCCTCGCCCCCTGTCACAACACGCCGCGCCGCCCCGCCGATGGCGACAGCGGAAGCCGGGTCAGGCGCCGAGCGCCTCGATGCGGGCGACGAGTCCTGCCCGGCGCGGGGAGCGAGCGGGGAGCATCGCCAGGCACAGGCGCAGCACCTCGGCATCCTCCGCGCCCTCGGCTGTGTCGGCGTAGGCGAGCAGGACGTCGACGCCGGCTTCGGCCAGGAGCGTCTCGCGGAGAGCGGCCCGCACGGAGGCCCGCAGTTCCTCGACTCCCGGCGCGACCGATTCGGGCAGCACCGCTCCGGGGTAGGCGGCGAGTGCGACGCGGTGCGCTCCCCGACCGAGCAGCGAGACGACGTGCTGCACATCGGTTTCGAGGTCGGCGGGCAGCCGGTACGGCCGCGACAGCGGCACGAGGTGCGGCGCGCGCTTCTCGAGGATCTTCCGCAGCCGCACCATCTCGGGCCGGAGCGTCTCGACAGCCGCCTCCCCGTAGACGAGCGCGGCGAGCGCCTCCGCCGACAGGCCTTCCCGGTGGGTCGCCAGCATGAGCAGGATCTCGGCGTGCCTCGCGCTGAGCTCGACGACGGATGCCGCGGCATCCCCCGACGTCTCGAGCAGGGCGCGGTCGCGTCCGAGCACGCGCAGAGCCGCGTGCGAGTGCGCCGGCCGACGGGCTGCTCGCCTCGGCGCCGCGGCACGCGAGCGCAGCCGACCGACGAGCAGCTCGCTCTCGACCGCGCGCGCCGTGGCATCGACGAGCAGCTGCGCCTGCGGGGTCACGGCCTCCGACCCGCCGGTCACGTCGATGACGCCGAGCAGCCGTCGGGTCTCGGGGTCGTGGACGGGCGCAGCGGTGCACGACCACGGCTGTACGAATCGGTTGAAGTGCTCGGCCTGCCGAATCTGCACGGCGCGATCGAGAGCGAGGGCGGTGCCGGGTGCTGAGGTGCCGACGGATGCCTCGGCCCAGTCCGCGCCCGCGACGAAGCCCATGTCGCCCGTCAGGGTGCGGATGCCGCGATCTCCCTCGACCCAGAGGAGGCGGCCCGAGGCATCCCCGACCGCGACGACCACCCCGGAGTCCTCGGCCGATCCAGGGAGCAACAGGGATCGCACCATCTCCATCACTGGGGCCAGCGGGTGCGCGCGACGGTAGGCCTCGAGCTCGTCGGCCGTCATGTCGAGTCGGGGAAGCCCTTCGGCGGCGGCGGACGAGGCCAGCGACCGACGCCACGACTCGCGCACGAGCGGGCGGACGTCCGCCAACCGGGGATCCCCGGCGTTGCCGGCGAGCAACTCCTCGTGCGCACGCTCGATGAGCAGGCGCGAGGTGGCGGGTGCGACCTCGGTCCGGACGGACCACGGCGACGTCATGAGGCTCCGATCAGCGTCGAAGGAGCGGTGCCGGTCAGTCTAGGTCGGCCTGCCGGAGAGCGACAGGGCTCAACGCCGGAGGAGGTTGCCCTCTGCCCACTCGCCGAGCTGGTTCAGGATCGGCACGAGACGGCACCCGGCCTCGGTGAGCGCGTACGTGACGGCGACCGGCGGCCCCGGTGCGACCTGACGCGCGATGAGGCCGGCGTCGGAGAGTTCGGTGAGCCGGTCGGAGAGGACGGCGTCGCTGATGCCCGAGACGGCACGGCGCACTCCTGAGAACGAGAGCTCCCCTTCGCCGAGAACGTCGAGGATCATGCCGTTCCAGCGTTTGCCGAGGACCGAGAACGCGTGCGAGACCGCGGCATCGCACTGTCGCGCGTCGTGATCATCGGCCATGCCTCCATCGTAGGCGTGCTAGCGTTCCCGAAGCCGCTATGTTTTCCATAGTCACTCTGATCGGAGAAGCACATGACCCTGTTCCGCCTCGATGCCAGCATCCTGCCCGCCACGTCCGCCAGCCGCGAGCTCGGCGACCTCGTCGAAGCGGAGTGGCTCGCCGCCCACCCGTCGTCGACCGTCGTCCGGCGCGACGTCGCCGCCGACCCGATCGTCGCGACCGCGTGGCGTGACTCGGTGACTTCCGGTTTCACGCCGGCCGACCAGCAGACCGACGGGCAGCGCGAGGCGATCGCGCTGCGCGCGCGTCTCGCCGACGAACTGATCGACGCCGATGCGCTGCTGTTCACCGTGCCGCTCTACAACTACGGCGTCTCGCAGCACGTGAAGACCTGGTTCGACCTCGCGTACACCGACCCGCGCATCGACCCGCAGGGAACGGCGCTCCGCGGGAAGCCGGCGACGCTGGTGACCGTCCTCGGAGGCAACTACGAGCCCGGCAGCCCGCGCGAGGGCTGGGACCACTCGACCGGGTGGCTCCGCCGGGTCTTCGAGGATGTCTGGGGTCTCGACCTCACCGTCGTCCACCGCCCGTTCACCCTGGTCGGGGTCAACCCGGCGCTGGACGCCTTCACGGACGCCGCTGCTGAGCTCAAGGCCGGGGCCGAGCAGGCCGCGATCGACGCCGGGCGCACCCTCGCGGCATCCCGCGCCGCCTGAGTCCCGCTTCGCCCGTCACGACGCGCCGCTCGGGGGTGCAGATCGTGACGGGCGAACCGCCTCTCTGCACCGGCGCTCCCTCATCATGGAGCCATGGCATCCGCGAAGAGCGTCACCGGCACCGTCGTCCACCGCCTGACCCGGTGGGGGACGGCATCCGTGATCATCGGGGGCGCGCTCGCGCTGTTCCCCCGCACCCGCGCGTTCGGCGTGCAGACGCTGATGTGGGGGGCGATCGACGCCGGCCTCGCGGCGTTCACCCGCCGGCAGCAGAACGTTCCGAAGAAGCGGATGCTGCGACGCATCCTCCTGGTGAACTCGGCGCTCGATGTCGGCTACGTCGCGACCGGGGGGCACCTCGCCGCGCGGACGCCCTCATTCGGCGGCCGCTTGAGTCCCGCGGATGCCCGCGGACACGGTCTCGCCATCGTCATCCAGGGCGCCGCGCTCTTCATCATCGACCTCACTGCGGCGCGACGCCTCTGACGTCGCATTTGCGCCGCTCGCCTCGGCTGTGTCAAGGTTGCTTTACAGTAAAGCGACCTTGACACCTGGGAGGGCACCATGACCGACACCGACGGAACCGCGCCGGAACTCGACCGCACCCGGTGGGGTCGCCTCCGCGGCGGCAGCCGTACCCCCGCGATGGCGATCGCGATCCCGGCCGGCCTCGTGCTGGCCGTGGTGGTCGGCGTCATCGCCGCCGCGATGTGGGATGCCCCCACTCCGCCCTTCGTGGTGGGAATCGGCTTCACGGTCGTCACCCTCCCGGCGCTCGTCGGTCTGGTGTGGGTGTTCCTCGTCGATCGAGACACCCTCCGCGGCGCGATCGACCGGCCCGAGGAATCCATCGAGGGCGCCTGGTACGACAAGGCCGCGCAGGGGGCGTTCTCGGACACGCTGCTGATCACGGGACTCGGCACGACCTTCTTCGCCATCACCAACATCCGCATCGACATGCTCATCGCCCTGATCGGCGTGCTCGTCGTCGCGATGGGCAGCTGCGGCATCCGCTATCTGATCGCGCGGCGTCGGGGCTGACCGTGCAGAACTCGCTGTGCGCACTCCGTCAGGATCGCGGCTGGTCGCAGCAACGGCTCGCCGATGAGCTCGGCGTCTCTCGCCAGACGATCATCTCGATCGAACGCGGTCGCTTCGACCCCAGCCTGCCGCTCGCGTTCCGCATCGCCCGCCTGTTCGAGACGACGATCGAGAGCGTGTTCGAGCCCGACGGGGAATGAGCGCTTCGGGGCAGATCAGCCGGCAGGTCAGGCGCGCGACGCCCACCATTCGCGGAGGCGCTGCTCGGCGGCATCCGGTCCGATGACACCCTCGTCGAGACGGATGTCGAGCAGGAACCGGTACGCCTCGCCGACCTCACGGCCGGGACGGATGCCGAGGACCTCCTGGATGCGGTTGCCGTCGAGCTCCGGGCGCATCGACTCGAGCTCCTCCTGCTCGGCGAGCTGCGCGATCCGCGCCTCGATGTCGTCGTACGCGCTGCGGAGCCGGCCGGCCTTGCGCTTGTTCCGCGTCGTCACGTCGGCGCGCGTGAGGATGTGCAGCCGCTCGAGCTGCTCGCCGGCGTCACGCACGTACCGGCGGACGGCGGAGTCGGTCCACGCGCCCTCGGCGTAGCCGAAGAAGCGGAGGTGCTGCTCGATGAGCTGACACACGGCATCCGTCGTCGCGCCGTCGAACTTGAGGGCCTGCAGGCGCTTGCGCGCCATCCGAGCGCCTTTGACGTCGTGGTGGTGGAAGCTCACGGCGCCACCGGGCTCGAGCTTGCGAGTCGCCGGCTTGCCGATGTCGTGCAGGAGCGCCGCGAGGCGGAGCGTGACGTCGGGCGCCTGGCCCGGGTGTCGCTGCTTCTCGAGCTCGATGGCCTGCGCGAGGACCGTGAGCGAGTGCTCGTACACGTCCTTGTGGTGGTGGTGCTCGTCGACTTCGAGCCGCAGAGCGGGGACCTCGGGCAGGAACAGCTCCATGAGACCGGTGTCGACCAGCAGACGGATGCCGCGGTCCGGCGCCTCCGTCGAGAGGAGCTTCACGAGCTCCCCCTGCACCCGCTCGGGACTCACGATCGACAGGCTCGGCGCGAGCCGGCTCATCGCCTCGAGGGTCGCGGGATGGACCTCCACGCGGAGCTGGCTCGCAAATCGGGCGGCGCGCAGCATCCGGAGCGGGTCGTCACCGAAGCTCACGTCGGGATCGGTGGGAGTGCGGAGGGTCATATCGACGAGGTCCTCGACACCGCCGGTCGGGTCGACGAGGGAGGGCCCCGGGATGCGGAGCGCCATCGCGTTCACCGTGAAATCGCGCCGGGCGAGGTCCTGCTCGAGGGTGTCGCCGAACTCGACGGTCGGCTTGCGGGTCGTGCCGTCGTAGCTGTCGGCGCGATAGGTCGTGATCTCGACCTGCTCACCCCGGACCTTGGCGCCGATCGTTCCGAAGGCGCGGCCGATGTCCCACGTCGCCGTCGAGAGCGGCTTCACGATCCGCAGGATGTCGTCGGGGCGCGCGTTCGTCGTGTAGTCGAGGTCGTTCACCGTGCGGCCGAGCAGCGCGTCGCGGACGGGGCCCCCGACGATCGCGAGTTCGAACCCGGCATCCGAGAAGGCGCGGGCGAGCGCGGCCGACACGGGGGCCTCCGCGAGCGCGCCCAGGCGCGCGAGACCCTCGGCCATGTTCAGCATGACAACGAGCCTACCGACGTGCGCCGGGGGCTTCGGCGGGGGCCCCGCACCCTATGCGGATGCAGTGGATGCCGCGCGATACCCCGCGCCCCGGCATCCGTCATCGGCGTGTCGCCGCCGATCCCTGGCCTCGGCGCACGCCCCCGAACGCCGGCCGGTCAGCCCAGGCGCAGGAACCCGGTGAACACGAGCTCACGGACGCGCGGGAGCAGGTCGGCGCGCAGCGGGACCGCGTCGACCTCGAGCAGGTCGGCGATCGCGTCGATGAGCACGCCGAGCGGCAGGTCGCCGTCGCACGCGCCGACGAGGGCCGCGAGCGCCGGGTCGACGTTCAGCACGCGACCGAAGCCGCCGCCCTGGTGCAGCTCGATGACCGAGGGCTCCTCGGCGCCCGGACGGTGGTGCCGGGCCTCGGTGACATCCGCGCTCACGACGGCGGTCACTTCGGCGAGCGCGTCGTCGTCGAGCAGCCCGAGCCGGTCCCAGGCGGCGAGCGCCGAGGCGAGGTGCGTGCCGAGGGTGCCGCCCACCGGCTGGGAGATCTTCTCGTAGCGGGCGAGGGGCGGCATCCCGATCGGAGTGCGGCGCAGCAGCAGGTACCCGAACCCGACGGCCGTCACCCCGCGGGCGTCGAAATCGGCGAGCCATGCGTCGATGAGCCGCGCGTAGTCGGGGCTCCCGGGGGTCGTGCCGCCGTCGCGGACCCACAGCTCCGCGTAGGCGAGCGGGTCGAGCCGCTCGCGTTCCACGATCCACGCGTCGAGAGGCTGAGCGGATGCCGCGACCCAGTCGCGCACGCGGTCGAGACCGTCACGGTCGTTCCGGTACTCCCAGTTCCCGAGCAGCTGCGCCGTGCCGCCGGGGGCCAGCACGTCGCCCACGCCCGACACGAAGGCCGCGACGAGGTCGTCGCCCGCGAATCCCGCGTCGCGGTACTCGTACTCGGGAACGCCGGCGACGCGCGGCGTGATGACGAACGGCGGGTTGGAGACGACACGGTCGAACTCCTCACCCGCGACGGGCTCGAAGAGGCTGCCATGGCGCACCTCGATCCCGTCGACGTCGTTGAGGGCGGCGTTCAGCACGGTCAGCTCCAGAGCACGCTCCGACACGTCCGTCGCGACGACGTGGGGGGCGCTCCGGCGCGCACGCAGGGCCTGGATGCCGCATCCCGTTCCCAGGTCCAGGACGCGCTGCGCCGGAGTGTCGAGCTGCAGACCCGCGAGGGTGAGCGAAGCGCCACCCACCCCGAGGACGTGACCGGTCGGGAGCGGGCCGCCCAGAGCCGCCTCGTCGAGGTCGCTCACGATCCACCAGTGGCCCGAGCCGGCGGCATCCGTGTAGTCCTGCGGCCGGACGAGGACGGTCGGGGTCGCGGTGTCGCCGTCGATGCGGGCGAGCCCCAGGGCGGCCAGGCCCGCCGCGCCCGCGGTCGGCAGCGCGGCGTCGAGGTCGGCGACCCCGGCGGCGTCGCCGAGGAACAGGGTGCGACTCAGGAGGGCGAGCGGATCGGTTCGCCCGCCGAGCGCGCGACGGGCGGGAGCGAGCAGGCCCCGACCGATCGCATCGTCCGCCAGCCCACCCCACGCGGCGCGCACGGCACCGGCGGTGTACCCCGCCGCGGCCAGGTCGGCGCGGAGCGCGGCAACGGTTGACGGGTCGGGATGCCGGGAGTCGCTCACCCCTCCATTCAACCGGCCCTCGCGCCCAATCAGGGGCTCCGCAGGGCGGTGACCCTAGAATCGCTCCCGATGGTGCGGTCATGGATCGCACAGGAATCGACCTCTTCATGACCTTCATCTCGCCTGTTCCGGGCCGACGTCCGCCGCGCCGATCCCGTTGGCTGTGTGCGGCGACGGCGGCGAGCGCTGTCCTCGCGCTGGCCTCCCCGGTGCCGGCCGCCTTCGCTGCGGTCGACGATCCGGCTGACGGTGAGGCGGCCACCGCCGTCCTCGCGCCGGCGAACGACGGGGTACTCTCGGCATCCGCCCCGCTGACGCTGACCCTGTCCGCTGACAACCCCACCGCCACCGCCCTCGCCGCGGGTGAGGCGACCTTCGAGTTCGGCACGCGCGCCCTGACGACGCGCGGCTCACTCGACTCCTGGCTCGACAGCGGCGCTGCGGCCGTCCCGTTCGATGCGGTCGGCGAGAGCGACGTCCCCGAAGTCGCAGGTCAGCAGTCGGCATCCGTCTCGGTCTCGGTCGCCCCCGACGACGCCGCGCTCGAAGACCTCGAGCCGGGGATCTACCCCGTACGCGTCGCGTACACGACGGGTGACGAGACCCTTCGTGCGCGGACGGTCGTCGTCGTGCCCCGGACGGGGGAACCCACGCAGCGCGTCGGTGTCATCGTTCCGATCACTGCCGGGCCTCAGACGACCGGGGCGCTGGGAGCAGATGTCCTCCGAGAGCTGACGGCCGACGGAGGTGCGCTCCGCGAACAGCTCGACGCGGTGAGTGGCACCGACGCGATCCTCGCGGTCGATCCGGCGATCGCCGCGTCGATCCGTGCCTTGGGCAAGAGCGCGCCGGCCGACGCCGTCGCGTGGCTCGACGAGCTCATGTCCCTTCCGAACGAGCGCTTCGCGCTGCAGTACGGCGACGCCGATCTCGCCGCGCAGGTCGGCGCGGGAGCGGCATCCCCCGGCCGGATGACCTCGTTCTCGGCCTACCTCGACGCCGCGAACTTCGAGGTGACGACGGATGCTGCCGGCGCGACCCCGGCCCCGAGCCCCACTCCGGGCCAGGTGGCGCTCCCGTCACTCGACGCGCTGTTCGACGTCGGCGCTGACCGCGATGCCGTGTACTGGCCCGCGACGGGCACCGCCGGTGCCGAGACCGCGACCGCACTCAGCGCCGTGACCGGCACGCAGGACACCCCGGTCACCCTGTTGCCGAGTTCCCTCGCCCGATCGGATGCCGCGGCCCACGCGACCGCGGGCGATGCCGACCTGCTCGTCTACAACGAGGACCTCTCCGGTCTCCTCGCCCAGGCCTCGACCACGGGCGACGCGACCGAACGCGCCAGCGCCCTCGCGGAGGCCACCGCGCGGGCCACCTTGATCGATCCGGCCGGCCCCCTCCTCGTCACCGTCGATCGGGCGAACGGGCGGTCCGAGGCGGAGCTCCGTGATGCGATCCGGGGGGCAACGGCGCTGCCTGGGTGGACCACCACCGGCCTCGACGGGCTGCTCGCCGCCGACCCCGCCTCGGTCCGGCCGGTGTCTGTGACGCCGGATGCCGACCGCGTCGCGGTGCTCAAAGAGTTCCGCGCGGCGCAGCCCGGCCTCTCCCGCATCGCCGGGGTTCTCGATGACCCGTCGCAGCTGGCCTCGTCCGAGCGCGCGACGGAACTGCAGCTGCTCGGCAACGGCTGGCTCGGCGACCCCGACGGATGGGATGCCGCGGTCCAGACACAGCGCGAACGCATCGCCACCTGGACCGACGGCGTCGCCCTCGTCCCGGGCGGGCCGATCACCCTCGCCGGCACGTCCGCGCCGCTTGTCTTCACGGTACGCAACGACCTCCCCTGGCCTGCACGCGTGGACCTCCTCGCCGCGCCGAACGACGCCCGCCTCGTGATCGAATCCACCACCGAGGTCGAGATCGGCGCCCAGCAGACGAGCCGCGTCGCCATCCCGGTCTCGGCTCTGGTCGGCAGCGGGGAATCCTCCGTCGACCTGAAGCTGCGGACCCCCGCCGGCGTCGAGATCGGCCCGACCGAGACCATCAACGTCTCGGTGCGTGCCGAGTGGGAGGCGGTCTCGATCATCATCCTCAGCGTCCTCGTGAGCGTTCTTCTCGTGTTCGGTGTCGTCCGCACAGTCCGGCGACGCCGACGGATGCCGGTGGACGCCTGATGGCCGGGCTCGACCGCGCCAGCGCCACCGTCGCCGTCGGCACCATGGCGTCCCGCATCACGGGGTTGATCCGCAACATCGTGCTGACGGTCGCGATCGGCACCGTCGGAGCGAGGGCCGCCGACTCGTTCGCCGTCGCGAACCAGCTTCCGAACTCGGTCTTCGCCCTCATCTCCTCGGGCCTCCTCGCCGGCGTGATCGTCCCTCAGATCGTCAAGGCGGTGAAGACCCACGACGATCGCGGCAGCGCATTCGTCTCCAAGCTCCTCACGCTCGGCGTCCTTGCGTTGCTCGTCGTCACGGCGGTGGCGGTCGTCGCGGCCCCGCTGCTTGTCGAGATCTACGCGGGGAAGTTCACCGAAGAGGCCAAGACCCTCACTCTCGCACTTGCGTACTGGTGCCTCCCGCAGCTGCTGTTCTACGGTCTTTATGCGCTCGTGGGCGAGGTCCTCAATGCGAATCGAATCTTCGGTCCGTTCGCCTGGTCGCCCATCGTGAACAACGTCATCTCGATCACAGGATTCGGTGTTTTCATCGCTCTGTTCGGGACGTACAAGGCAGCGACTGGCTGGACCGCCGGGATGATCGCACTGATGGGCGGCACCGCGACCCTGGGCATCGTCGTTCAAGCCGGCATCCTGTTCCTCTTCTGGCGGCGCGCAGGCCTGCACGTGCGACCCGATTTCCACTGGCGGGGCATCGGCCTCCGGCACATCGGTCGCCTGGCCGGCTGGACGTTCCTCATGGTCGTCGCGGGGCAGATCGCCGGCGCCGTCCAGGTCAACATCGTTGGCGCTGCCTCCGGCACCGACGCTGCGGGCGCGACCCTGCAGAACGCCTGGCTCCTGTTCATGCTGCCGTTCTCCGTGATCGTCCTATCGCTGGGAACGCCGTACTACACGCGGCTCAGCGAGCACGTGGCCGAAGGACGGACGGATGCCGTCACCGCCGACCTGTCTTCCCTCACCCGGACCGTCGGCATCTTCATGGTCGGCGTCCTCGCTGCGATGATCGTGGCGGCAGTGCCGTTGGCCCGCCTGTTCACCACCGATCCGAGTGAGGCAGTCGCCTTCGCGTGGGTGCTCGTCGCCTACCTCGTCGCCCTGCTGCCGCTGTCATTCCAGTTCGGCCTCCAGCGGACGTTCTACGCCCTCAAGGACACCCGCACCCCCTTCGTGTACACGCTCGTACAGGCGGCGATCGTGATCGCCACCGCGCTCACGGCATCCGCTCTCCTGGGCGCGGGGGTCCTCTCCAGAGAGTGGTTGGCCGTGGCGATCGCCCTCGGGCAGTCCGTCGCCAACATCGTGCAGTTCGCTCTCGCGATCACGCTCCTGCGCCGCAAGATCGGGCCTCTCGGGCTCAGCGGCGCGTTCCGCGGCATCCTTCGCTTCCTCCTCGCGGCCATCCCCGCCGCTGTCGCCGGATGGGGAGTCTTCGCCCTCTTCGGCGGCGTGGACGGGTGGGCGGTGTCCGAGCGCCTGCTCGGCTTCGCCGGCGCTGCACTCATCGGCGGTACCACACTCGTCGTCTACGCCGCGATCCTCGCCGTATTCCGGACTCCTGAGCTGACGATGGCCGGGCGGGCGCTTCGCCGCTTCCTCCCCGGTCGCTGAGACATCCGCCCCGCCCAGGCGGCGTGGAATGCCACACGGCTAGCATTGGTTGGACGTGTCGGGGCGAGGGTATTCGCCCCGGTTGAGAAGGGATTCATCGTGCGCAAGGTCATCATCATCGGCTCGGGCCCCGCGGGGTACACCGCGGCCATCTACGCTGCCCGCGCGAACCTGTCGCCCCTCGTGGTGGCGAGTTCGGTCGAGGCCGGCGGTGAGCTGATGAACACCACCGAGGTCGAGAACTTCCCCGGTTTCCCCGAGGGCGTCATGGGTCCCGACCTCATGGCCAAGATGCAGGAGCAGGCCGAGAAGTTCGGCGCGGAGGTCGTCTACGACGACGTCGTGTCGCTCGACGTCTCCGGCGACGTCAAGACCGTCACGCTCGGCCGCGGCGTGACCCACGAGGCCGAGGCCATCGTGTTCGCCACCGGTTCCGCTCCCCGCAAGATCGGCATCGAGGGTGAGACCCGCCTCTCCGGCCGTGGCGTCTCCTACTGCGCGACCTGCGACGGGTTCTTCTTCCGCGAGAAGGTCATCGCCGTCGTCGGTGGCGGCGACTCCGCCATGGAAGAGGCGACGTTCCTCACCAAGTTCGCCTCGAAGGTCTACGTGATCCATCGCCGCGACGAGCTCCGCGCCTCCAAGATCATGCAGGACCGCGCGCAGGCCAACGAGAAGATCGAATTCGTCTGGAACAGCGAGGTCATCGACGTGCTGGGTGAGGATGCCGTGACCGGCGTCCGTCTCCGCGACACCGTCGACGGCTCCGAGCGCGACCTGGCACTCGACGGCGTCTTCGTCGCGATCGGCTATGACCCCCGCACCCACCTGGTGCACAACGTGCTCGACATCACGGAGCACGGCACCGTCTGGGTCGACGGCCGCACCTCCAAGACGTCGGTCGAGGGCGTCTTCGCCGCAGGAGACGTCATCGACCCGACCTACCGCCAGGCGGTCACCGCCGCCGGCAGCGGCACGGTCGCGGCCCTCGACCTCGAGCACTACCTCGCCGCTCGTGGCGACGCGGGTGCTCCTGCGCAAGACGCCGCCGTCATCGACGATCGTCACGACGCCGAAGCTGACGCCGCCTGACCGCGGAACAATTCCGGCATCCGCCGCGTTTTCCCCTCACAGACACGATCGTGTCGACCACTAAGGAGACAGACATATGACCGCCAAGGCAACGAGCGAGAGCACCTGGCAGCAGGACGTCATCGACGCCGAAGGCCCCGTTCTGGTGGACTTCTGGGCCGAGTGGTGCGGACCCTGTCGCATGGTCGGCCCCATCCTCGACGAGATCCAGACCGAGAACCCCGAGAAGATCACGGTTCTGAAGCTCAACGTCGACGAGAACCCGCAGCTCGCCATGCAGTACCAGATCACCTCCATCCCCGCGATGAAGGTGTTCAACAAGGGTGAGGTCGAGAAGACGATCATCGGTGCGAAGCCGAAGTTCGCCCTCCAGCAGGACCTCGCCGACTACATCGGCTGAGACCCGTACTTCACGAAGGACCCGCGCGACCCCGGTCGCCGGGTCCTTCGTCGTTTCTTATGCTTCATCTGGGAAAAAAGCGGCGCCACCACCCTTTTGGTGTCTCGTCCCGACGAATCTGTTTCCACACGATCCGACCCGCCGCGGTTCGCTCGACGTGTTCCGAACCCGGCAGATCGTCGACGGTCATCGTCCCCTGGACGAGCTCGACCACCTCTCGCGGTAGACCCAGGGTGGCGGCCACGGCATCCACGAGTCCTTCGTGGTTGGGCCGATCCAAGAGCACGTCTACGGCGTTCAGGTCCGTGCCGAGCTCAGCGAGCGCGATCCGGCTCTGATCCTCGCCGCCCACGAGCGTGGTCGGCGTCAGCTGGCCGCGCGCCAGCATCCGCTGCACCCGACCCACCTCCCCCTCTTCTGCGAGCACCGCACGCCACCACGTCGGCCACGAAAGCGTGAGGTCCGGGATGCCGCGCATCACCGCCCTTTCACCCGACGCACCCAAAGCCGCCCGGCTGTACACCTCGACGGTGAGCGCGTCGTCGCGGAGGGTCACCGCGACGACCGGTCGCTGTGCGGGCGGCCAGTACTCCTGGACGTCGCCCCGAGCCTGCAGGAGAAGACAATCGCCCGCCGGGACCACACTGATCGACGCTTCCAGCTGAGCAGAGAGGTTCTGCCGGTGCCCGGGATCGATCGCGGTTGATCCTCCGATGACGTACACCCGCCGTGCCGCCGGCTGCGGCATCGGTCCTTCCGGTTCGGACTCTTCACGAGCGGATGCCGAGACGAAGAAGTCTGCGCTGTCGAGGGTGACGTCCGCATCCCATTCCGTGGCCAGCGACGCCAGAACGGGCTGAGGTGCGGTCGCGATGAGCGATCCATCGTCCCGCGCCAGAATCAGCTCGCCCGAGGCGTCGAGTGCGACGCGAACGATGGGCCGCCCGTTCGCCATCCCGACCATCGCCGGGACGTTGCGCCTCTTCATCGCGTCGGCGACAACCTCGCGAGTCGGACCGACAGACGAGCGGATGACAAGAGACGCGCCCTGAACCGATCGGTGCATGCCTTGACCGTAACCCCGTCCGGTGAACGCGGATGTTTCACGTGGAACGGTCAGGACGCGCGGACCGACACATCCCAGGTCCGGTGCGGCTCGCTGCCGAGAAGTCGCCAGACAGCCGCGCTCAGTGGGGGATAGTCGAGGGAGATCTGGCGCAGCACTCGATAGTTCCGCGCCTCGTTAGGCTGCTGACCGCCGTCAGCGGCGATGTTCTCCGCGCGCAACGTCAGGACCACGAGTTCGTCGACCGTCGGCAGGTCCTCCATGAATGCCCATGGGTCTTCGCCTTGGAGCACACGCTCCTCGACGATCACGGAGAGCTCATCCGATGCCTCAGCCCGCAGCACCTCAAGGCTGGCACGACGCGGAAGATGGGGGCGATCACTCACCCGACAAGCCTACGCGCGCACCCTGGGTTCAAGGTCGGAGCGACCGGGATTCACGACGCGCCGAACTCGGTCTCACCCAGCTCACCGAGGATCCGGTTGAGATCCTGAATTGTAGCGAAATCGATGCTGATCTGGCCTTTACGGGCGGTCAAAGCGATCTTGACCTTGGTGTTCAGGCGGTCCCCCAGACGCTCCGCGACGTCGTCGAGGTGTGCTCGGCGAGTGCCCGCCTTCGGCAGCGGACGTACCCGGTTGCCGATCGTCTTGGCCGCTGCCTCCGCCGCCCTCACGGACAGATCCTCGTTCACGATCTTGTCAGCGAGACGCTGCATGGTGTCGACATCTTCTACCGAGAGGATCGCTCTCGCGTGCCCGGCGCTGAGAACGCCGGCGGCCACGCGCTGCTGCACGGGCACCGGGAGCTTCAAGAGACGGATGGTGTTGCTGATCTGGGGACGCGAGCGGCCGATCCGAGTCGCGAGCTCCTCCTGCGTGATACCGAAGTCCTCGAGAAGCTGTTGATAGGCCGACGCCTCTTCGAGCGGGTTCAGCTGAGAGCGGTGGAGGTTCTCGAGCAGCGCGTCACGGAGGAGGTGTTCGTCCTCCGTCTCACGCAGGACGGCGGGTATCGCGGTAAGACCCGCTTCGCGCGCGGCGCGCGTGCGGCGCTCGCCCATGATGAGCTCGAACTCGCCCTCGTCGTTGCGACGCACGACGACGGGCTGCAGGACACCGAACTCGCGCACGCTGTGCACGAGTTCCGCCAGATCGTCCGCGTCGAAGTTCGAGCGCGGCTGGCGAGGGTTCGGGACGATCGAATTCGGATCGATCTCGATCAGTCGGGTCCCTGGAACAGCGACCAGATCATCCTGCGCCGAGGTGGACTCGGCCGCGGCAGCGGCATCCGCCGACTCCATGGCGTCCATGGACCCCTCAGCCAGGGATGCGCCGGGGAAGAAGACGTCGACAGGACGCGCCTCCGACGGGTCCTGCGTGGGGATGAGGGCACCGATGCCCCGGCCCAGTCCGGTTCGCTTAGCCATCAACGGGCTCCTTCGTGTGATTTCTGCTCGTGACCGCGTCGAACGATCTCCACCGCCGCTTCGCGGTAGGCGACCGCGCCCGCGGACTGCCCGTCGTAGGCGATGACCGTCTGCCCGAAGCTCGGCGCCTCGGAAACTCGAACCGAACGCGGGATGACCGTCGTCAACACGCGTTCAGGGAAGTGAGTTCGCACCTCATCGGCGACCTGCTGCGCCAATCGCGTGCGTCCGTCGTACATCGTCAGCAGGATCGTCGACAAGTGCAACGACGTGTTCAGGTGCTTCTGGATCATGGTGACACTGCCGAGAAGCTGGCTCAGTCCTTCCAGCGCGTAGTACTCGCACTGGATGGGGATGAGAACCTCTGTTGCGGCAGTGAAGGCGTTGATGGTGAGCAGTCCCAGCGAGGGTGGGCAGTCGATGAACACGAAATCGACGTGATTCTCGCTCAGGTATGTGTCCAGAGCGGTCCTGAGACGATGCTCACGGGCAACCTGCGACACCAACTCGATCTCCGCGCCGGCCAGATGGATCGTGGAGGGCGCACAGAGCAGGTTCTCCGACTCCGGGCTCGTCTGAATGACGTCCGCCAGCGGTTCCTCGTCGATCAAGACGTCGTAGATGCTCGCGACGTCCGCACTGTGCGGGATACCGAGTGCCGTAGACGCGTTTCCCTGGGGATCCAAGTCGATGACGAGGACGCGAGCGCCGATCGACGCGAGTCCTGCGGCGAGGTTGACCGTCGTGGTCGTCTTCCCCACACCGCCCTTCTGGTTCGACACCGTCACCACTCGCGTTGTGCCGTCGAATTCGACCTGCACCCCCGCCAGTGCTTTTCGACGCGACGTCAGATCGGCCAATTCGCGGGCGATCGGACTGTCGTCGAATGAGAAGGGTGCGGGAGAGGTTGTGTTCTCCGAATCCGGCACCTGTTACTCCTGTCGTGTCGAGGACCATCTCACTGTAGTCGAGGCATCCCCCAGCCCCGAGTCGTCGGCGTGTTTCACGTGAAACGGGCGCCGTCGGGCACGGCGTTTCACGTGAAACGCCGATCGACCGAACCTATACGGCGCTGCGTTTCACGTGAAACAGCGTCAGCGCTATCGAACGATCGCGCGAATCACGCGGGTTGGCTCGCCAATGACACCCTCGCCGACAGGTTCGACGCGAACCTTCGTCAATCGGAAGGTGCGGATGACCTTCTGGGCAGCCGTGATCTCGTTCGCGGCGTTCGCTCCCTTGAGAAGGACCAACTCACCGCCGTTGCGCACCAACGGCGCGGTGATCGGGATCAAGGTCCGGAACGCGCTGACGGCGCGAGCTGTCACGGCATCCAATACCGCTCCCTCGGCCCACTCCTCGCCGCGGGCACGCACGATCTCGACATTGTCGAGGCCGAGTTCGTCCGTCTGTTCCGTCAGCCACGCGACGCGACGTTCCATCGGCTCGATGAGCACCCACCGCACATCCGGCCGAGCAATGGCGAGCACCAGACCCGGCAGACCCGCACCCGATCCGATGTCGCCAACCCGGGACCCCGAGGTGAACAGAGGAGCCGCAACGGCGCTGTTCAGAACATGACGTGTCCAGATGCGGGGGAGCTCGAGTGGGCCGATGAGGCCCCGCTCCTCTCCCTGTGAGATCAGGGCGTCGGTGAAGCGACGGGCGAGATCGATCCGAGCGCCGAAGACGGATACCGCGGCAGCCGGTTCCGCCTCGGGTGTTTCACGTGAAACGTCAGCCACGTCGGAGAACCGTGTGGCGGTCCGCACCCTCACCGTACGACTCCGACACGAGGCCGTGCTCGGCCGCGATATCGTGGATGAGCTTGCGCTCGTAGCTGGACATCGGGGGGAGCGATGCCTGCGATGCGCCGTCGTCGAGGCGCTCGACTGCGCGCTCGACGAGCTTCTGCAGCTGGCCTCTTCGCGCGTCACGCGATCCACCGACGTCGAGGATCAGACGGGAGAAACGCCCCGTCTTGGTCTGAACCGCGATGCGCGTCAGCTCCTGCAGTGCCTGCACGGTATCCGGGTCGGCGAGCAGCGCAAGCGCAGCGGGCTGCTCATTCTCGACGGAGACGTACGCGCGGCCGGCGCGCACGTCGAGCGTGAGGTCGCCATCGATGTCGGCGATGTCGAGGATGCCCTCGACGAAATCCGCGGCGATGTCGCCTTCCTGCTCGAGCTCGTCGACCGTCGGCGTCGGGCGTGCGCTGGGGTTCTGTTCAGTCGTGGTCATGAGTGAATCCTTCGGTCCTCGTCAGGACGTTCCGTCCTGCTTGCCCTTCTGAGCCTGCTTCTTCGCGCGGTTCTTCCCCACGGGCTGCTGCCGTTTCGGGGCCTCAGCTTTGGCACGCTCGGCCTCTTCGAGCAGACGCTGCTGCTCGGCCTCGTACTTCGCCATCGGGATGACCTTGCCGCTGGAATCGAGCGCCTTGCCCTTCTTCGCCAGTCGCTCCTCGCGGGCCTTGGCCGCCTCGGAGCCGGGCGTGGGCAGATTCCGGATCACGATGAACTGCTGAACCATGGTCCAGATGTTCGACGTGAACCAGTACATGACGACGCCGAGCGGGAAGAAGACACCCGAGAAGATGAAGGCGAGCGGGAGGACGTAGAGCATGATGCGCTGCATCTGGTACGCCTGGCCGGTCTTGGCCTCGGGGGAGAGGTTCTTCGAGATGATCTGCAGCTGTGTGAAGAACTGCGACAGGATCATGAGGATCACGAGGATCACCAGGATCACGACTGTGGCGGTCTGATTCGTGTTGATCGCGTCGATCATGTTGACGTGCAGCGGTGCCACGCCGAAGAGTTCGGCGTTGTAGAACTCGCGAGTCAGGACCGGATTGAGCAGCCCGGTGCCGCCGACGCCCCATTCCGCGTGGCGTTTGACTTCACTGAGCGTGTAGAACATGCCGAGGAGGATCGGCATCTGCACGAGCAGGGGAAGACAGCTCGACAGCGGTGATGTGCCGTGCTTCTTGTACATCGCCATGGTCTCGCGGCTCATAGCCTCGCGAGAGAGCTGATCGCGCTTGCCGCGGTAGCGCTCCTGGATCTTGCGCATCTCGGGCGCCAGTTCCATCATCTTGCGCTGGCTCTTGATCTGCCGCACGAACAGCGGAATCAGGGCAGCGCGGACCACGATGACAAGTCCGACGATGGACAAAACCCAGGTCAGACCGGCATCCGGCTGCAGACCGATCGAAGTGAAGACCCAGTGCCAGAAGACCAGGATCGCCTCGACGACGAACTTGAACGGCCAGAGGATCGTGCTGAAGAAGTCCAGCCCTCCCGGACGAGGAGTCGTCGGGTTGGGGAGCGGCTCGAGAGTCGCGGCGGCGAAGAGATCCAACAAGGATCAGTCCTTTCTGCGGGGCACGACGAAGCCGTGCGAAGTCAGGTCGTGCCGGAAGTGCGTGTGTGCGGGGACATCGTCGATCCCGCCCGCTGCCCACGGGTGGCATCGAGCGAGACGGGCGGCCGCGAGGGCCGAACCCTTGATGACACCGTGCTGCTGCACTGCGCCGAGCGCATACGCCGAACACGAGGGATAGTACTTGCACACGTCGCCGTACACCTGGGAGATGGTGGCCCGATATCCGTGCAGGAGACCGATGGCGGCATTGCGGGGGAGAAGGGCGACCGCTGTCGGCAGTGACGCAGCATCCATCACGGCGTCTCCCCGTGTGTACGAGGGAAGCGGTGCGGAACTCATGCGGCGGCCTTCCGCTCGAGACAGCGGACGACTTCCGCACGCAGCGTCGCGAAATCAGCGGATGCCGCGGCCGGCAACGCGCGGATGACCACATCGGCCCCGGTGCGGACGTCCGGGAGGGCCTCGGCGCAGATGGCCTTCAGCCGGCGACGTACGGTGTTACGCACAACAGCGCCCCCCACTTGTTTGCTCACGATGAAGCCGAAGCGTGGGGGGCGCTGCTCAGACGTGCTGACCACATGGGTCACACTGTGCGCTGCGGCGCAACGAGAACCTCCGCGGACGACGGAACGGTAGTCCGCCCCGCGCGTGATTCGGTTCCCGCGCGCCAGCACCGTGTGGTGTCAGGCCGAGAGCTCGGTGCGCCCCTTGGCGCGGCGAGCCGAAAGGATGGCGCGGCCAGCGCGGGTGTGCATACGAGCACGGAAGCCGTGCTTCTTGGCGCGGCGGCGGTTGTTGGGCTGGAACGTGCGCTTGCTCATGAAGATCACTCCGGATGGGCGGGGTCACCCGAATGCTCGGACCGGGGACACAGGTACATGGGGGACTCGCACCGGAAGGCACAAGTCAACCGACCTAGGATACGTCGAGATCTCCGAGATCCCAAACTGAGACACCGACCGGCCATTATCCACCGGCCTCGGAACCGTGCTGGCGACGACACGCGGGCCGGTTCTACAGTGGGTTTTGCCTTGTGCAGCCCTGATGGCTAGCGTGATCCGGACACTTATCCACAGGTTGTGCACAGGCCCATACACACCCACGCCCGTACACACCATTGTCCACACCCCGGGAGGGTCATGTCCGAGCACGAACTTCCAGATGTCCCCGTCTGGAGCGCTGTGCTCGACGTGCTGGCCCAGGACGACCGGGTCACTCCGCAGCTGCACGGCTTCGTGAACCTGGCCGTCGCCCAGGGCGTGATGAGCGGGACCCTGTACCTCGACGTCCCGAACGACCTCACGGCAGGTCAGTTCAACAAGCGGCTCCGCGGTCCCATCATGGAAGCCCTCGCGCAGGTCGACGCCGAGCCCGCCGCGAGCACGTTCCGCGTCGTCGTCAACCCCGAACTCGGCGACGCCCACCTGACGGCGCCGGTCCCCGTGCAGTCCGCGCTGGCACCGACCTCGTCGGCGCCGACCCGACCGGGCGCCGACGACTACGCGGAGCAGGCGGCCCCGGCATCCCGCAACGACACCCGGCTGAACCCGAAGTACACGTTCGACAGCTTCGTCATCGGCCAGTCCAACCGGTTCGCGCACGCGGCAGCGGTGGCCGTCGCCGAAGCACCGGCCAAGGCCTACAACCCGCTCTTCATCTACGGCGACTCCGGCCTGGGCAAGACCCACCTTCTCCACGCCATCGGCGATTACGCGATCAACCTCTACACGGGCATCAAGGTCCGCTACGTCTCGAGTGAGGAGTTCACGAACGACTTCATCAACTCGATCGTGAACAACCGCGCGTCCGCCTTCCAAGCTCGGTACCGCGACGTCGACATCCTCCTCATCGACGACATTCAGTTCCTGCAGGGTCGCGCCGAGACGCAGGAAGCGTTCTTCCACACGTTCAACCAGCTGCACGACCACGACAAGCAGGTCGTGATCACGAGCGATGTGCCGCCTCGTCACCTGACCGGGTTCGAAGACCGGATGCGGAGCCGCTTCGAGTGGGGGCTCATCACCGACGTCCAGGCGCCCGACCTCGAGACGCGCATCGCGATCCTTCGGAAGAAGGCTCAGTCCGAGCGGCTGCAGGTTCCCGACGAGGTGCTGGAGTACATCGCCACGAAGGTGTCGAGCAATATCCGCGAACTCGAGGGCGCTCTCATCCGGGTGTCCGCCTTCGCGAGCCTGAACCGGTCGAATCTCGACATCTCGCTCGCGCAGACGGTCCTTCGCGACATCGTCGACCAGGACGACGCCAATGTGATCTCTCCGACGGACATCATCTCCGCCACAGCGCAGTATTTCCGGCTGACCGTCGACGACCTCTACGGATCCAGCCGCTCGCAGTCCGTCGCCACGGCACGACAGATCGCCATGTACCTCTGCCGTGAGCGCACGAGCCTGTCGCTGCCGAAGATCGGTCAACTCTTCGGCAATCGCGACCACACGACCGTCATGTACGCGTACAAGAAGATCAGCGAGCTCATGAAGGAACGTCGCTCGATCTATAACCAGGTCTCCGAGATCACGTCGCAATTGGGCCGTTCCGCACGCTGACGGCCGCACACGCCCGAGCCGTCGGGCGTACTTGACAGCCGTCCGGGCCCACCCTCACAATGCGGTTTCCCACAGTGTGGAAAGCCTGTGGATAACTGTGCGGCGATGGCCTCGAAATGTGAACGAATGACGACAACCTGTGGATGACGCTCTGAACCGCCGTTCCACGGGATCGACGTTGTCACGCGTGTTTCCGCAACCCGTGCACAAGTTACACGGATGTGGTTCCGGCTCCGCGACTGGGATCGGCCGACTTATCCACAGTTTCCACACCTGTTAACAAGAAGACAGAGAACTATCTAATGAGAAGCCGATCCGATCACACCCACGGGGTGCGGGCCGGCTCGAGCGATCGATCGGCTCTGCTTCCGGAGCCGCTCGTCGTGGGCACTAGCATGAGAGGGCCCATCTCGCCGTCAAGGGAGCATCAGTGAAGTTCCACGTCAACCGCGATGTATTCAGCGAAGCCGTGTCGTTCGTCGTGAAACTGCTCCCGCAGCGGAACCCGCAGCCGATCCTCGCCGGTGTCCTCATCGAAGCCGGGGACGAGGGTCTGTCCCTCGCCGCGTTCGACTACGAGGCATCCGCTCGTACGCGCATCGAAGCCACCGTCGACGAACCGGGCACGATCCTCGTCCACGGCCGGCTCCTCTCCGAGATCGCCAGCCGTCTGCCGAACGCACCGATCCAGATCACGCAGGACGCCGATGGCGAGATCGTGCTGACGTGCGGATCCGCGCGGTTCACCCTCGCTGCGATGCCGGTGGCCGAGTACCCGGCGATTCCTGAGGTCTCCGGCGATTCCGGCCTCGTTCCGGGCGACGACTTCTCGACGGCCATCGCACAGGTCGCCTTCGCGGCATCCCGCGATGACGTCACCCCCGTCCTCACCGGAGTTCAGCTCGAGGTCACCGGAAATGACCTGAGCCTCGTCGCCACCGACCGCTACCGCGTCGCGCTCCGTGAGATCAACTTCGACAGCGGCGCCGTCGCCCGCGAAGAATCCACCACTGCTCTGGTCCCCGCCCGCACCCTCACCGAGGTCGGCAAGACGTTCGCCCACTCCGGTGACATCCAGGTGTCGTTCTCGGGGTCGGGCGACCGCGAGATCATCGCGTTCACGGCGGGCAACAAGACGGTCACGTCGCTCCTGATCAAGGGGAACTTCCCCCCGGTCCGCCGCCTGTTCCCCGCGCAGACCGAGCACTACGCGGTGGTCAACACCGCCGAGCTCGCCGAAGCGGTCCGCCGCGTGTCGCTCGTGCTCGACCGGTCCGCCCCGCTGCGGTTCACCTTCTCGGACGAGGGCGTGTCGATGGATGCCGCCGGCACCGAGCAGGCTCGCGCCACCGAGTCGGTCGACGCGACGCTCGCCGGTGACGAGGTCACCCTCGGGCTCAACCCGCAGTACCTCCTCGAGGCGCTCGGAGCGGTGAAGAGCGAGTTCACGCGCGTGACGTTCACCTCGAGCGAGAACGCGAACAAGCTCAGCCCGGTTCTCATCACCCCGCAGACCTCGGGCACACCCGAGACCTTCAAGTACCTGCTGCAGCCGAACCTCCTGCTGCGCTGACCCCGGCGTCCGTCCACATCGAGGCGTGTCGGTGCCTCGAAGGAGGGTGATCTGGTGATCGTGGAGCATCTGAGTCTCGTCGACTTCCGCAACTATGCGGCGGCCGAGGTGAGTCTGGTCTCGGGACCGAACGTGTTCGTCGGGCGCAACGGCCAGGGGAAGACGAACCTCGCCGAGGCGATCGGCTACTTCGCGACTCTCGGCTCGCACCGTGTGTCGCAGGACGCTCCGATGGTCAGGTATGGAGCGGATGCCGCTTTCGTCCGCGCCCGCTTGGGCTACGGAGAGCGTCGCATCCAGCTCGAAGCGCAACTCAACCGCACCGGCTCGAATAAGGCCCGGGTCAACGGATCGCCCGTTCGCACGTCGGAACTCCCCCGCTACGCGCAGGTCGTGCTCTTCGCTCCCGAAGATCTGCAGATCGTCCGGGGCGACCCCTCCTCACGGCGACGATTCGCCGACCAGCTGCTCGTCCAGCGTGCGCCGCGGATGACAGGGGTGCTCGGCGACTACGACCGCGTGCTCAAGCAGCGGACCGCGCTCTTGAAGTCAGCGCGGGCCCGGGGCCTGAAAGCCGATCAGCTCACGACCCTCGACGTGTGGGACGACAAGCTCATCTCGCTCGGCACCGAGATCATCCTGGCGCGCCTCCGGTTGGCGGAGGATCTGGCTCAGCCCATGCGCGACGCATACGAGGCGATCGCCGGCGCGGATCACGACCCGCAGCTCGAGTGGCTGCTGACGGTCGACGGCGCCGATCCCGAAGACGATTCATCCGCCGTGGCCGAGACCGGTTCGTCCGTCGGAGCCGAGGCGATCTCGGCATCTTTTCGCGCCGGACTCACCGCCAAGCGCGCGCAGGAACTCGAGCGGGGCGTGACCCTCGTCGGTCCGCACCGCGATGATCTGCTGCTTCGGCTCCGTGGACTGCCGGTCAAGGGCTACGCATCGCACGGCGAATCGTGGTCGACCGCGCTGTCGCTCCGCCTGTCGTCGGCGCAGCTGCTCCGCGACCAGCTGCGCCTCGGCGACCCGATCGTCATCCTCGACGACGTGTTCGCCGAACTCGACGCCGAGCGCCGGGCTCGCCTGGCCGGCGTCGTCGCAGATTTCGAACAGGTCATCGTGACCGCTGCGGTCGAGGGCGATGTGCCCGAGGCACTGCGCGTGCGGACGGTGCGGGTCGAGGCGGGCGCGATCGTGACGGATGCCGATGTCTGACTCCGCCGGCATCCCCGAGACGGTCGCGACGTACATGCGACTGCGCGGACTCGAGCCTTCGGCCGCGAAGAAGCGCCGGAAGAAGCGCCGGAACGACGACGACGAGAACCAGCCGTTCACGGCTGGCCGCGATCCGAAGGGGATGGGCGACCTGCTCGCCGACCTCACCCGTCAGTCGGGGTGGGACGTCCAGCTGGCCAAAGAGGACCTCGTCCTCCAGTGGGCGCAGGTCGCCGGCGAGGAGACGGCGCGCCACGCGGATCCCGTCGCGCTCAGCGACGGCGTCCTGACGGTCCAGTGCGACTCGACCGCGTGGGCGAAGAATCTGCATCTGATGCGAGCGACGATCGTGACCGAGCTCATCCGACGCTTTCCCGAGGCGGGTGTCGAATCCGTCCGTTTTGTGGGACCGGACGTCCCCTCGTGGAAATGGGGCCCCAGAGCCGTTCCAGGGCGGGGCCCTCGCGATACCTACGGGTGAGGCACGTCCGGGACCCTCCGGGGAGCTTTCACGGGCTCACAGCGCCGTTCAGCCGCTATTGACGGCTCCTTTCCGATAGACTGGGAAGAAGGCCTGAACGATGGATGTGGAGCGCACGAAACCGATGACGTCAGAAACCCCCGACACCGTTCCCGAAGAACCCGAAACCCCCACCGAAGCCCGGATTCCCGCCGAATACGGCGCGTCTGAGATCCAGGTTCTCGAGGGTCTCGAAGCGGTTCGCAAGCGTCCCGGCATGTACATCGGCTCGACCGGTGAGCGCGGCCTCCACCACCTCGTCTACGAAATCGTCGACAATTCGGTCGATGAGGCCCTCGCGGGGTACTGCGACACGATCAATGTCACGATCCTCGCCGACGGCGGTCTCCGCGTCGTCGACAACGGTCGCGGCATCCCCGTCGACCCGCACTCGTCCGACCCGAGCAAGTCGACCGTCGAGGTCGTGCTCACGGTTCTCCATGCCGGCGGAAAGTTCGGCGGCGGCGGATACGCGGTCTCCGGCGGTCTCCATGGAGTCGGTTCGTCGGTCGTCAACGCGCTCTCGACGCGATTCGAGGTAGAGATCGCCCGCCAGGGCCACATCTGGCGCCAGACGTTCTCCGGCGGCGGTAAGCCCGAAGCACCGCTCGCCAAGGGCGAAGAGAGCGACAAGACGGGCACGACGATCACGTTCTGGCCGGACGGCACGATCTTCGAGGCCACCGACTTCGACTACAACACGCTCCGCACCCGCTTCCAGCAGACGGCGTTCCTCAACAAGGGTCTGCGCATCACCCTGACCGACGAGCGGGCCGAGGCCCTCGATGTGGTGGATCTGCCCGAGGGCGGCTCCGACACGGTGCAGCGTCACGACGACTTCCTCTATGAGCGCGGTCTCGTCGACTACGTCGAATACCTGAACAAGGTGCGCAAGGCCGAGGTCATCAACGAGGAGATCATCGAGATCGAATCCGAGGACACCGTCCGCCACATCTCCCTCGAGCTCGCGATGCAGTGGACCTCCGGGTACACGGAGAACGTCTTCACCTTCGCGAACACGATCAACACGCACGAGGGCGGTACCCACGAAGAGGGCTTCCGTGCGGCGATGACGATGTACATCAACCGCTACGCGAAGGAGAAGGGTCTTCTCAAGGAGAAGGACGAGAACCTCGCCGGTGAGGACATCCGCGAGGGTCTCACCGCCGTCATCTCCGTGAAGCTCGCCGAACCGCAGTTCGAGGGTCAGACCAAGACCAAGCTCGGCAACACCGAGGCCAAGGCGTTCGTGCAGAAGGTCGTCGGCGACCAGCTCATCGACTGGCTCGACCGTCACCCCGCACAGGCGAAGCTCATCATCACGAAGGCCATCGAGGCCGCGACGGCTCGCATGGCCGCCCGCAAGGCGCGCGAGACCGCACGTCGAAAGAGCGTCTTCGAGTCGGCATCCATGCCCGAGAAGCTCAAGGACTGCACGAGCAAGGACCCTTCGATCAGCGAGATCTTCCTCGTCGAGGGTGACTCCGCCGGCGGTTCGGCGGTGTCGGGTCGTGACCCGGAGCGCCAGGCGATCCTGTCGCTGCGCGGCAAGATCCTCAACGTCGAGAAGGCACGCCTCGACCGGGCGCTCGGCAACGCCGAGATCCAGGCGATGATCCAGGCCTTCGGCGCCGGCATCGGACCCGACTTCGACGTCTCGAAGGCTCGGTACCACAAGGTCGTCCTGATGGCCGATGCGGATGTCGACGGGCAGCACATCACGACGCTTCTGCTGACGCTGTTGTTCCGATACATGCGCGGACTCGTCGAAGCGGGGTTCGTCTACCTCGCGCAGCCGCCGCTCTACCGCCTCAAGTGGTCGAACGCGCCGCACGAGTACGTCTACAGCGACGCCGAGCGTGACGCGCTGATGCGCGATGGGCTGGCTGCGGGCCGCCGCATCCCGAAGGACAACGGCGTGCAGCGCTACAAGGGTCTCGGCGAGATGAACGCCAAGGAGCTGTGGGAGACGACGATGGACCCCGAGACGCGCACGCTGCGTCAGGTCACCATCGACGATGCCGCGGCGGCCGATGAGATCTTCTCCGTGCTCATGGGCGAGGACGTCGAGGCGCGACGCGGGTTCATCCAGCGCAACGCCAAGGACGTGCGGTTCCTGGACATCTGAGTCCACCCGCATCCCGCCCCAGCATTCCGACGACGAACGAAGACTGAGAGAACATGGCTGACGAAGAGCGTCCGGACCCGAACGCCGGCTACCAGCACGGCAACATCGACCAGGTCGACCTCCAGGTCGAGATGCAGCGGAGCTACCTCGACTACGCGATGAGCGTCATCGTGGGTCGCGCGCTCCCGCGGGTCGAAGACGGCCTGAAGCCCGTGCACCGTCGTGTCATCTACGGCATGTACGACGGCGGATACCGTCCCGACAAGAGCTACTCGAAGTGCGCCCGTGTCGTCGGCGAGGTCATGGGTCAGTACCACCCGCACGGCGACAGTGCGATCTACGACGCGCTCGTCCGCCTCGTGCAGCCGTGGTCGCTGCGCTACCCGCTCGCCGACGGCCAGGGCAACTTCGGCTCCCCCGGCAACATGGGCGCCGCAGCTCCCCGGTACACCGAGACCAAGATGGCGCAGCTCGCCCTCGAGATGGTCCGCGACATCGACGAGGACACCGTCGATTTCGAGGACAACTACGACGGTCGCACGCGCGAGCCCGTCGTCCTCCCCTCGCGGTTCCCGAACCTCCTCGTCAACGGCTCGGTGGGTATCGCGGTCGGTATGGCCACGAACATCCCGCCGCACAACCTCCGTGAGGTCGCGAACGGCGTGATGTGGGCTCTGGAGAATCCGGATGCCTCCCGTGAGGAGCTGCTCGAGGCACTTCTCGAGCGCATCCCCGGTCCCGACTTCCCCACCGGCGCGCAGATCCTCGGCACCAAGGGCATCCGCGAGGCGTACCGCACCGGTCGCGGCTCGATCACGATGCGCGCCGTCGTCAACGTCGAAGAGATCCAGAACCGCACCTGCCTGGTGATCACGGAGCTCCCCTACCAGGTGAACCCCGACAACGTCGCGGCGAAGATCACCGCACTCGTCCGCGAGGGCAAGCTCAACGGCATCGCCGACATCCGCGACGAGACGAGCGATCGCACCGGGCAGCGCCTGGTCATCGTCCTCAAGCGCGACGCCGTCGCGAAGGTCGTGCTGAACAACCTCTACAAGCACACCCAGCTGCAGGAGAACTTCGGCGCCAACATGCTGGCGATCGTCGACGGGGTGCCCCGCACACTCCCGATCGACGGATTCATCAGCTACTGGCTGACGCACCAGTTCGAGGTCATCGTCCGGCGCACGCAGTACCGTCTGCGCGAGGCCGAGAAGCGCATGCACATCCTGCGTGGATACCTGAAGGCGCTCGACGCGCTCGACGAGGTCATCGCGCTCATCCGCCGCTCGCCCACCGTCGACGAGGCCCGCGACGGCCTGAAGACGCTGCTCGAGATCGACGACGCCCAGGCCGACGCGATCCTCTCGATGCAGCTGCGTCGCCTCGCCGCCCTCGAGCGCCAGAAGATCGTCGAAGAGGCCACCGAGCTCGAACTCAAGATCGCCGACCTCAACGAGATCCTCGCGTCGCGTGATCGTCAGAGCACGATCATCGCCACCGAGCTGGGCGACATCGTCGCGAAGTTCGGCGACGAGCGTCGTACGCACATCCTGCACGGGTACGACGGCGACATGTCGATGGAAGACCTGATCCCCGAAGAGGAGATCGTCGTCACCGTCACTCGCAACGGATACGTCAAGCGCACCCGGAGCGACAACTACCGGTCGCAGCACCGCGGTGGCAAGGGCGTCAAGGGTGCGCAGTTGCGCGCCGACGATGTGGTCGAGCACTTCTTCGTCTCGACGACCCACCATTGGCTCCTGTTCTTCACGACCAAGGGCCGTGTGTACCGGGCGAAGGGGTACGAACTCCCCGAGGCCGGCCGCGACGCCAAGGGTCAGCACGTCGCGAACCTCTTGGCCCTGCAGCCGGGCGAGGACGTGGCGCAGATCCTCGATATCCGCGACTACACGACGGCCGAGTACCTGGTCCTCGCCACGCGTGACGGCAAGATCAAGAAGACCGCGCTCACCGAGTACGACACCAACCGCCAGGGCGGCATCATCGCGATCCGTCTGCGCGGTCAGGAGGAGGAGAACGGTGACGAGCTGGTCAGCGCGATGCTGGTCGACTCCACCGACGACCTCCTCCTCGTCTCCCGCCTCGGCATGTCGCTGCGCTTTACAGCGAACGACGACTCGCTGCGTCCGATGGGACGCTCGACCGAGGGAGTGAAGGGCATGTCGTTCCGCGACGGCGACAGCCTGCTGTCGGCATCCGTCGTCCGGGATGACAGCTTCGTCTTCGTGGTGACCGAGGGGGGCTTCGCGAAGCGGACCTCGGTCGACCAGTACCGTGTTCAGGGACGCGGTGGTCTGGGCATCAAGGTGGCCAAGTTGCACGACGATCGCGGCGAACTGGCGGGCGGTCTGATCGTCAACGCGGACGACGAGGTCCTGGTGGTCCTTGCCAGCGGCAAGGTGGTACGCTCGGCCGTTGCTGAGGTGCCCGCCAAGGGCCGCGACACGATGGGCGTGGTCTTCGCCCGGCCTGACGACGACGACCGGATCCTCGCCATCGCCCGTAACGGCGAACGGGGACTGGCTGAGAGTGCAGAGGCTGCGGAGGCCGCCGAGGCTCCCGAGACCACCGAAGAGAGTGACGCATGAGCTCCGTAGCCGACAAACTGGCCAAGAAGTCCTCGAGCCGGACGACCGCGAAGCAGGTCCGTCTCCGCCTGGTCTACCTCGACTTCTGGTCGGCCGTGAAGCTGTCGTTCCTCGCAGCGGTCGCCCTCGCGATCGTCACCGTCGTGTCGACGCTGCTGATCTACCTCGTGATCAGCTCGACGGGACTCATCGGACAGGTCGACCAGCTCCTGGGCGCCGTGAACGGGGAGAGCACCTTCACGCTCGCGTCGGTCATCAACCTCCCGCAGGTGATGGCGTTCGCCGCCGTGGTCGCGATCCTCAACCTCATCGTCGTGACCGTGCTGGGCGCCGTCATGGCTGGCATCTACAACCTCATGGTCAAGGTCACCGGCGGCCTGCTCGTCGGTTTCACCTCCAACTGAGTCGGATGCCGCGGCATCCGGTCACAAGACCGAGGTGCCGAGCAGCAATCCCAACGCCCAGGTGACGGCAAGGGCGAGTGCCCCACCGACCACGAGGCGCAGGACGGCGCGGCGTCGACCCGCGCCGCCGAGCCGGGCGGAGATCGTCCCGGTGAGCACGAGGGCGATGAGGACGGCGACGAAGGTCGTCGGCACGCGCCATTCGGCCGGCGGCAGGATGATCGCCAGGAACGGCAACAGCGCTCCGAGGGTGAACGAGATCGCAGATGACACCGCGGCCTGCCACGGGCTCGTCAGGTCGTCCTGGTCGATGCCGAGCTCTGCGGAGAGATGGGCGCCCAGCGCGTCGTGCGCGGTGAGCTCTTTCGCGACCGTGAGGGCGGTCTCCTCCGACAGCCCCTTCGCGCGGTAGAGCTCGGCGAGTTCGGCGAGCTCCTCTTCGGGCATCTCGGCGAGTTCGCGCTTCTCCTTCTCGATGAGGGCGCGCTCGGTGTCGCGCTGGCTGCTGACCGACACGTACTCGCCCAGCGCCATCGAGATCGCCCCACCGACGAGCGCGGCCGAGGATGCCGTGAGGATCGGGCCGAGGTCCGTCGTCGCTCCGGCGACACCCACCGCGACGGCGGCGACGGACACGATGCCGTCGTTCGCCCCGAGCACTCCCGCTCGTAGCCAATTCAGTCGCTGCCCGATGTTCGAGGCGTGCGGTTCGGTGTGGGTGGTCGCGCTCATGAGGCAAGTGAACCAGAACGAAAGGATGCCGCGGTTCTCCTCCCGTCTCGATTCGTCAAACGGCGCCATCGTCGGGTAAAGTCTTGGAGGTTGCAGGCGCAAGCCGGCAGCGACGGGGCTATAGCTCAGGCGGTTAGAGCGCTTCACTGATAATGAAGAGGTCCCAGGTTCAAGTCCTGGTAGCCCCACCGTCACCGCACCGGGGGCCTTAGCTCAGTTGGTAGAGCGCCTGCTTTGCAAGCAGGATGTCAGGAGTTCGAATCTCCTAGGCTCCACAGTCAGGAAGAACGCCGGATCCCAGAGGATCCGGCGTTCTCTTCGTCCACGAGGTCTCGGCGAGGGCTGCGGAGAGAGATTCAGCCTCTCGTGATCGTTTCGTTGCCCGATCTTGCGTGTTTCTTGCGGTTGGCTTGCGCTTTCGTTGTGCTGAGGGCGGAACGATATCTCTGTCGCCAACGGAGACGATCACCCGAAACTCGCCTCCCGCGATGAGCACCGGTTCCGCGAGGGCAGCGGAACCCTCTGGGGGCGTGCTCGCGACATTGGCCTGGGGCGCGCGGTTGGGGAACCCGCGTCCCAGGCAGTCTCCTCGCCCTCTCGCCGGGACGACCTCCCGCTAGGGTGAACCCGTGGATATCCGCGTCGCTGCGTATGCCGTCATCACCGACGGAGATCGCATTCTGCTCGCCCATTGGAACAGCCCCACCCGACCGGCGTGGACGATGCCCGGCGGCGGGCTCGACCCCGGAGAGGATCCGATGGATGCTGCGGTCCGGGAGGTCCTGGAAGAGACGGGGTTCCACGTGGAACTCGACGGCATCCTCGGCACGGACTCCCAGGTCATTGCTGCGAAGGACCGTATCCACGGTGTCGGACCGATCCAGGCACTCCGCATCATCTACCGGGCTCATGTCGTCGGCGGCGAACTCCGAAACGAAGAGGAGGGATCGACGGACGAGGCCGCGTGGTTCCGGATCGACGAGGTGGCGTCGTTGACGCGCGTGGGTCTCGTCGACACCTCGATGAGGATGGCGGGGCTCGCCACCGCGTGAGCTGACACCCTCACCCCGCCGCATCCTCGCGCGTGCGTCAGCGACGCTCCGGCATCGGCTGCGAGATGTCCGCCACGGTGGCGTCGTAGGAACGGATGAGAGCGTCGGCGTCGACGAACAGACTGAACCCGTGCGCGCCGGCACCCATGGCGATCCGCCGTCCGACGATCGACGCGTCGGCGTAGACAGGCCAATCGGTCGTGCTGCCGATCGGTGTGATCGTGCCCCGCTCGAATCCCGTCGCGGCGAGGGCGAGCTCCGGTTCGGGAAGTCGCAGCTTGTTGACCCCCACGACAGCGCGCAGTTTCGGCCACGAGATCGCCCGGTCCCCCGGGATCAGCGCGAAGAGGTAGGTGTCGTCGCTGCGCTTCACGACGAGAGTCTTGACGATGTCGGATGCCGCCAGCCCGAGCAGGGTCGCAGCCTCGTCGAGACTGGCCGCCGCCGGGCGGGCGACGAACTCCACCGGCAAAGACCGGGAGCGCGCCGCTTCCGCGACGCGCTCCGATGGTTCAGGCGTGGATTCAGGCATCCGGTGCGCGCAGCGGGTCGTCCGCCACCCACAGCTCATCGTCTGCCCGCAGCGTCTGCCACGCGGCATAGAGGACACCAGCGGTGGCGGCGACGCCGAAGATGATGGCGAGGACGCCGCCGGCGCCCAGCCCCTTCTTCTTCTGCGGAACCGACAGCTTCTTGGTCGCCTTCTTGCCGGCCTTGGCCGCGTTCTTGCGGAACGAGTCGGCATCGAACCCGCCGAGGCCCTTTCCGTGCGACAGGCGGTGCCGCTGGTCGTTCGCGACATCCCACACCGACATCGCGGTGCCGACGACGGCGCCTGCGGCGGGAACGACGGCGCCGTTCAGCACCTTGCGTCCCGTCTCGACGCCGCGGTCCACGTAGGGTGCGGCGTACTTCTCGTACGAGTGCTTCGCGGTCGGCACGATGTGGTCCTGGTTGTACTTGCCGAGCTGGCGACCCGCCTCGCGGGCGACGTCACCGGCCTGACCGACGAGGACCTGCTGTGACTCCCACAGGTTCGCGGCCTGCTTCTGCAGTTTGCGGAGTTCCTTCTTGGTCTTGCGGTTGAGGCTCACGGGGCCCTCCCTTTTCGGGGTTCATCCGGGGACGTAGTGGGTCCATACTGCCAGACGCATTCAGGCTGCGCGGGGGGTTGCAAGTGAGAGGATGATGAGTATGCCGATTCACTCCGCTGTCGCGACACTGCACACCAACCACGGCGACATCGTCGTCAACCTGTTCGGCGACCAGGCGCCCCGCACCGTCAAGAACTTCGTCGGTCTGGCCGACGGTTCCCAGGCCTGGACGCACCCCGCCACAGGCAAGCCGGGCGAGGGCCCCCTCTACACCGACGTCATCTTCCATCGCATCATCCCCGGCTTCATGATCCAGGGCGGCGACCCGCTCGGTCAGGGTGTCGGCGGACCGGGCTACAACTTCGACGACGAGATCAGCCCCGAGCTGACCTTCGGCACGCCCTACCTCCTCGCCATGGCGAACGCGGGCCTGCGCCGCAACGCGATCACCGGCAAGGCCGAGGGCACCAACGGCTCGCAGTTCTTCATCACCACCGACCCGACTCCGTGGCTCAACGGCAAGCACACCATCTTCGGTGAGGTCGCCGACGACGCTTCGCGCGCCGTGGTCGACGCCATCGCCGCGGTTCCCACCGGTGCCCAGGACCGTCCGGTCGAGCCCGTCGTGATCTCGTCGATCGACATCACCGAGGCCTGACCTCTTCGTGACCTCAGCCGACCCCCGCACCAACCCGGACAACTTCTGCTACCGGCATCCTGACCGTCAGAGCTTCGTGCTCTGCCAGCGGTGCCTGCGCACAATCTGCCCGGCCTGCCAGACCCCGCTCCCAGTGGGTGTCATCTGCCCGGAGTGCCTGGCAGAGCAGCAGAAGGGTGCGCGGTCGGCTGAGGTGAAGCGGATGCCGGGGCGGTTCGCACGGAAGCTCCGCAGCGACCGCCCTGTCGTCACCTACGCGATCGTCATCGTCACGATCGCGGTGTACCTGTTGCAACTCATCCCTGTCGTGGGCGGCACGATCACCAGCGCGCTTGCGTTCGCGCCCGCGTACGTCGTGCCCGGGTCGGGTGCTCCGTTTGAACCGTGGCGGATGCTGACCGTCGCCTTCGTGCACTCGACACCGCTGCCCTTCCACGTCGCCCTCAACATGCTGGCGCTGTGGGCGCTCGGGCGCAGTCTCGAGCCCTCGCTCGGCAAAGTGCGCTTCCTTGCCCTATATGTACTGAGCGCCATCGGCGGCTCCGCGCTGGTCGCGCTGATCGCCCCCGGAAGCGCCGTCGTCGGCGCATCGGGCGCGGTGTGGGGTCTGCTTACCTCGATGATCATCATCGGGCGCCACCTCGGCGTGAACATCCTGCCGATCGCGATCCTGCTCGGGATCAACCTGGTGTTCTCGTTCGTCGGCTCCGGAGTCTCGTGGCAGTCCCACATCGGCGGTGGCCTGGTCGGGCTCCTGGTGGGCTACATCTTCTCCAAGACACGCGCACAGAAACGCCAAGGCCTACAGGCGGCGCTCCTCGTAGCGGTCGGTGTCGGCATCATCGCCGTGACCGTCATCGTGCCGGGACTGCTGTACCTCTGAGTTATCCACAGATTCATCCCCAGCCTGGGGATGAATCACACCGGTGTAATTCCGTTCGGGGGGATGCCTCGGCTCAGCGCCAGCGCGTGGTCATCAAGAACCCGACGAAGGCGATGCCGAAACCGATCGCGAGGTTCCAGGGGCCGATGTCGGGAATCGGGAAAGCCTGGCCGCTCAGGTAGAACACGATGATCCAGACGAGTCCGATGAGCATCAGACCGATCATGATCGGCTTGAACCAGACCGGGTTCGGGGCGGCTTCGCCCTCGGGCTGAACCAGACGGTCCTCGTCGTTGTCTCCGCGTGCCATGCGGAGAAGTCTACCTGCCAGCCTCGATTCAGCCTTCGCTGGCTAAACTCCGATCGTGACCGACTCCTCGCGCACGGAGCAGCAGACTCGACGCTCGCGTCGACCCCGCCCTCGTCGCCGCGCCACCGTCCTCAGTGTGATGGGCGAGATCCTGCTGACCGTCGGGGTGGTGATGCTCCTCTACGTGTCCTGGCACACGTGGATCGGCGACGCCATCGTGCAGGGCGAGCAGCACGCCGCGGCTCAGGCGTTGGCCGATCAGTGGGCGAATGAGAACGACGACCAGCCCGAAGCATCCCCTCCGGCGACCCCGGCTCCGAACGACGAGCCCGTCATCCCCGTCTTGGGTGATCAGAAGCACGCGGCCGTCTTCGGAATCATGAAGGTGCCCCGCTTCGGCGCGGACTGGCAGTTCAAGATCGCCTCCGGCATCTCCCGCCCCGACATCCTCGATCGCGGCGAGATCGGGCACTACCCCGACACCAGCATGCCCGGCGCGGTCGGCAACACCGTGTATGCGGCGCACCGCTGGACGTCGGGCGCCCCCTTCGACCCCATCGACCGCCTGGTAATCGGCGACGCCATCGTCATCCAGACGAAGGCCGGCTGGTACACCTACCGCTTCCGTTCGCTCGAGTACGTGCAGGACACCCAGATCCAGGTGCTGCTTCCCGTACCCAACGAGGAGGGCGTCGCCGCGAACGGCCGCTACCTGACTCTGACGAGCTGCGCGCCGAAGCTGAACTCCCTGGAGCGCATCATCGCTTACGCCGTGTTCGACGAGTTCACCCCGACCGCCGATGGTCCGCCCGCGTCGTTGACCGGCGGGGTGGGCGCCTGATGTACGCAGCACTCTGGCGGGTGCTCCCGGGACCGTGGTGGGTCCGCGTCCTGATCCTCCTCGTCCTCGCGGCCGTCATCCTGTACCTCTTGTACTTCTACGCCTTCCCGTGGGTCTTCCAGACGGTATGGCCGAGTGAGGAGTCCACTATCGGCGGCGGCGGGTGACCGACGGCATCCGTGTCCTCGTCGTCGACAATCACGACAGCTTCGTCCACACCCTGATCGGCTACCTCGTCGAGCTCGGTGCGCAGGTCGACATGGTCGAATCGGATGCCGCTGACGCGCTCGACCGCATCGGTTCCGTCGACGCTGTGCTCGTCTCCCCGGGGCCAGGGACGCCGGAGGACGCCGGCGCGTCGATCGAGATCGTGCGGAGGTGCGCGGCATCGGCGACGCCCCTCCTCGGTGTGTGCCTCGGACACCAGGCGATCGCGGTGGCCTTCGGCGGGGTGGTGTCGCACGCCGCGGATCTCATGCACGGGCGGACGTCGCCCGTCCATCACGACGGTGAGGGTGTCTTCGCCGGGCTGCCGCGGCCGTTCACCGCCACGCGCTATCACTCGCTCGCGGTGTCGCGGGAGTCGATCCCGCCGGAGCTCGCGGTGACCGCGTGGACCGAGTCGGGAACCGTGATGGGACTCGCGCACCGGTCGCTGCCGATCGAGGGTGTGCAGTTCCACCCCGAGAGCGTCCTCACCGAGGGCGGCTATCTCCTGCTCGGCACCTGGCTGCAGGGCATCGGAATGACGGATGCCGCGACGCGAGGCGCGGAACTGTCACCCCACCGCTCGGTCGGCTGACTCCGGAGGATCAGCCGCTGCACGTGGTCAGAGTGATGTCGGAACCGACCGGCACCTCACCGATCGAAGACTGCACCTTCACCATGCGCGGATCCGTGGCGGGGCACGACGGGTCCTCCTCGACGACCGGGTTGAGGCCGTACTCGTCCGACTTCAGGATCTCGACCGCCTTGTCGACCGTGTAGTTCAGAGCGAAGTCCTCGACCGTGACGGTACCCGTCGCGACGACGAGGTCGATCGACGTGCCCTTCGGGAGTTCTTCCCCATCGGTCACCGGCGCACCGTTGACGGAGCCACTGATCACGACATCGGCGGCGAGCTTCGGGTCGTTCCGCCGTGTGACCGAACCGAGTGTCAGACCCGCCTGGTCGAGCGCGGTCGTCACCTCTGCCACGGTGAGGTTCGCGAGGGTTGGAACCGTCGCCTTCTCGACGCCCTTCGAGACGTAAACGGTCACCTGGTCGCCAGGCGCGACCGTGGTCCCCGCGGCGGGGTCGGTGCGGACGACGGCGCCCTCGGGAACGTCGGCGCTCGTCTCGTCGACCTCCTGAGCCTGCAGCTTGGACGTGCCGAGGACCTGTTCGGCGCGATCCCAGGTCATGGTGACGACGTCGGGGACGGTGAGCGCGTTGGGAGTGACCGAGCCTTCCTCCGGACGGATGGTGTTCACCCAGATGAAGACCGAGACCAGCAGGACCGCGAGCATGGCGATTCCCGCCCAGACCCAGGCGACCGGCGGACCGGCCTGGGTGCGGCGCATGGTGTCGTCGCTCGTGAGCTGGCGGAGCGATCGAGCGGTCTCGGCAGCAGCCTTGGGGTCGGGTCCGTACAGCTCATTGCTGAGCGACTCGACCCGGCGTTTGCTCGGGGCCTTCCGACCGGTCGTGGCGGCGAGGGCGTCGCGGAAGGCGACAGCCGTCTGCGGGCGCTGGAACGGGTCCTTCGCCAGGGCGCGCAGGACCAGGGCGTCGAGCGAACGCGGCGAGGTTTCGACGACCTCGGACGGCGGAACCGGCGCCTCGGACACGTGCTGGTAGGCGACGGCGATCGGGTTCTCGCCGCGGAACGGCGGCTGTCCGGTGAGGAGCTCGTACATCACGATGCCCGCCGAGTAGATGTCGGCGCGCGCGTCGACCGGGTCACCCTTGGCCATCTCGGGCGAGAAGTACGAGGCGGTACCGATGATCGCGGTGGTCTCGGCGACCGTCGACGACGAATCGGACACCGCGCGGGCGATGCCGAAGTCCATGACCTTCACCTGACCGGCATCCGTCACCATGACGTTGCCGGGCTTGATGTCGCGGTGCACGACACCGGCGCGGTGCGAGTACTCGAGAGCCTCGAGGATGCCGTCGGTGTACCGCAGCGCGTCTTCGAGCGGAACTGGGCCCTCGCCGATGATGTCCTTAAGCAGGCGCCCGGTGACGAGCTCCATGACGATGTACGGCTCGGGGTGCGGGTTGCCCGCGGCATCCGTCCGGGTCTCCTCGCCGGCGTCGTACACCCGGACGATCGCGGGGTGCGACATGCGCGACGCCGACTGCGCCTCGAGGCGGAATCGGGTGCGGAACGCACCGTCGGCGGCCAGATCGGCCTCGAGGATCTTGATCGCGACCGGGCGGTTGAGTGTCAGGTCCTGCCCGCGGTACACCGAAGCCATGCCGCCCCGGCCGATGAGGTCATCGACACGGTAGCGGCCCGATAGCACGCGTGACTGAACGGACACATTACTCCCCGGAGTGGAACCCGGACAGCCTAACCGACCGCGCTCGAAAGCCTGCTGAAAGCCCCTGCGATCAGCCCTGGGTGCCGTCGCCCCCGCCGTTGTCGGAGCCCCCGTCGTCGGTGCCGCCGTCAGCCGGAGGCGTCTCTTCCTGCGCCGGGGTGATGGATGCCGCAGCCTCGGCCGACTCTCCCGAGACGCGCTCGGTGTTGTCGCCGTTGCAGGTCACCGTGTAGGTCACCGACAGCGCCTGGCTCTCCTCGATGGGATCGACGAGGACATTCTGCGGGCGTTCGTTGATGCCGAAGCTCGCCGTGGTCTCGCCGTTTCCTTCAAAACGTCCACCGGACAAGGTCATCGTGTAACTGGTCGCCTGGGGCGCACCGGCGGGGCAGGTGTAGCTGTCCCACATGATCCGAACGGTCGAGCCCGCCGTCACGGTTCCGTCGGCGTTGCCACCCTGGATGGAGGGTGCTGCGGGCGTCGCCATGGGCGCGGTCTCGGTGTACACGGTGAGCGTGACCGGGCTGGTGAATTCGACGTTGCCGGTCGGATTCACCCGGTAGACCGTGCCGACCTGGTCGTCCGTCGGCGCAGCGTCCCCGTCGGAGCACACGACGTTCTCGAAGTCGTTGTCGTTCAGGATCTTCGTCGCCTCGTCGCAGGTCTTGCCCTCGAGCTTGAGCGAAGCGGGGTTGCCCCGGGTCTCGGCGGGAGGCGTACTCGGAGTCGGCGCGGCCGAGGAGGCCGGCGGCGCGCTCGAGCTGGGCGGCGGGCTGCTCGCGGTCGGCGGGGTCGTGTTGCCGGCGTCCTTCGGCAGGACCAGAGCGATCACGGCGCCGATGAGGACGATCGCGAGCAGCGCGATGAGCGCCACCAGCGGCCACGTCCACGGGCTCCGCTTCTTCTTGGCGGGCTGATCGCCCACCGCCTGCTCGGTCGACAGGGCAGCGGTACCGGTGCCGACACCGACGCCCGCTCCAGCCCCGGCCGCAGCGGCGGCACCGGAGGGGAGGAGCCGCGTCGTGGCATCCGACCCCGTGTTCGAGGTGAGCAGCTGCGTGAACGCGTCGGACGACGCGGCCCCGGCGATCGCCGGAACGATCGCAGCCGCCCCTGCCACGTCACCGCGGCGGAGGGCGCCGGCGGCGCGAGCCACGGCAGAGGTCGACGCGGGCCGGTCGTCGGGCTTCTTCGCGATCATGCTCATCACGAGGCGCTGCACCGGCTCCGACACGGTGTCGGGAAGCGGCGGAGGCGTGTCGTTGATCTGCGCCATCGCGATCGCTACCTGCGATTCGCCCGTGAAGGGGCGACGTCCTGCGAGCAGCTCGTACGCGACGATGCCGAGCGAGTAGATGTCGGTCGAGGGGGATGCCGCGTGTCCCGAGGCCTGCTCAGGCGAGAGGTACTGGACCGTTCCCATCACCTGGCCGGTCGCCGTCAGGGGCACCTGGTCGGCGATGCGGGCGATGCCGAAGTCGGTGATCTTCACGCGACCGTCGGGCGTGATCAGCAGGTTGCCGGGTTTGATGTCGCGGTGGACGAGACCGGCAGCGTGCGCCGCCTGCAGAGCAGACGCCGTCTGCGCCACGATGTCGAGCGTCTTGTCGGTCGACAGAGCGCCCTCGCGCTCGAGGACCGTCGACAGGGCTTCACCGGGAACGAGTTCCATGACGAGGAAGGCGGAGCCGTTCTCCTCGCCGTAATCGAAGACGCTGGCGATTCCCTCGTGGTTGACGAGTGCGGCGTGACGGGCCTCGGCGCGGAAGCGCTCGAGGAACCCGGGGTCGCCCATGTACTCGTCTTTGAGGATCTTGATCGCGACCGTACGGCCGATGACGTGGTCGGTGGCCTCCCAGACCTCGCCCATACCGCCGATGGCGATCCGCGAGTCCAGTTCGTACCGTCCGCCGAAGCTCACACCCTGCGTCGGTCTCATTCGCTCAGCACCGCCTCAATCACTTTCTTCGCGATCGGGGCCGCGATCCCGTTGCTCGTTCCGTTCTGGCCGAGCCCACCACCGTTCTCCACCATCACCGTGACGACCACCTTGGGGTCTTCAGCGGGCGCGAACCCGGTGAACCACAGCGTGTACGGGTCGCCCGGGTTGTGCTCCGCCGTTCCGGTCTTCCCGGCGACGTCGACGCCATCTATTCTCGCACCCGAGGCGGCGCCGTTTTTGACATTGCCCGTCATCATCTTGGTCATCGTCTCGGCGACCTCGGGGGTGACCGCGCGGCCGAACTCGGTGTCGGCCGGCTCGTCCTGCACCGTCAGATTCGGCGAGACGACCCGGTCCACCATGCGAGGGTTCATGACGACGCCGTCGTTCGCGATGCCCGCCGCGACCATCGCCATCTGCAGGGGCGTCGCGCGCACATCGGTCTGCCCGATGCCGCTCAGTGCGGTCTGGGGCGCGTCGAAGCCCTCGGGGTAGCTGGATGCGGTCACGTCGAGAGGGATCTCGAAGCCCGAGTTGAACCCGAACTTCTGCGCCTGCTCGCGGATCGCGTCGGTGCCGAGTTCGAGTGCGAGCTCGGCCATCGGGATGTTGCAGCTCAGTCGTAGCGCGGTCTCGAGCGTCGTCTTCTCGCCCGGTCCGCAGGTGCCGCGGTCGAAGTTGTGCAACACGTTGTCGGTACCGGGGAGTGTGAATGTCGCGGGGTTGTCGAAAGTCGACTCGGGCGTGTACTTGCCCGAGGACAGGGCTGCCGAGGCGACGACCAGCTTGAAGGTCGACCCCGGAGGTTCGGTCTCGCGTGTCGCCCGGTTGGTGAGGGGACGCAGCGGGTCGTCCTGCAGCTTCTGGTCGGCTTCCTTGACCGCCGAACTGTTGTGCGACGCGAGCAGATTCGTGTCGTAGCTCGGGCTCGTGGCCATTGCAAGGATGCGGCCGGTGTCGGGCTCCATAGCGACCACGGAGCCTTCGAGACCGTCGAGCGCGTCGTAGGCGACCTTCTGCAGCTTCGGATCGAGCGAGAGGAGGACGTTCGATCCGCGCGGCGGCTGGCCGCTGACGATCTGGTCGAGGCGCGTGAGGAACTGCTGGCTGCCGGTTCCGGCGAGAGCGGCGTTCATCGCGTACTCGAGTCCGGTCGAAGAGCGGAGCACGGGGTTGATGAACCCGGTCACGGGCGCCCACATCTCGGCATCCGGATACGTGCGGATCCAGCTGTAGACGTCGTCACTCGGCTCCGACGAGGCGATCGCCGTGCTGCCGGCGTAGACCGTGCCGCGCTGCACCTCGTACGAGTCGTACAGAGTGCGACGGTTTTCGGGATTCTCGTTCAGCTGACCGGCGAGTGCGACCTGGATCACGCTCGTCGCAGCGAACAGACTGAGGAACATCAGGAGCACGACGACGCTCAGTCGGCGGAGTTGCTTGGTCATCCGATCACCACCCGGGGCCTGGAGCGAACCGCGTCGGAGATCCGAAGCAGGATCGCGATGATGAGGAAGTTCGCGATGAGCGAGGACCCTCCTGCTGCGAGGAACGGCATCGTCAGACCGGTGAGCGGGATGACGCGGGTCACACCGCCGACCATGATGAACACCTGCAGAGCGAGCGTGAACGACAGGCCGGTTGCGAGGAGCTTGCCGAAGTCGTCCTGACCGGCGATGCCGATGCGGATGCCGCGGCTGACGAACACCATGTACAGCGCGAGGACCGCGAAGACACCGACGAGGCCGAGTTCCTCGCCGAGGCTGGGCAGGATGTAATCGTTCTGCGCGAGCGGGGTGAGGTCGGGTCGGCCGAGGCCCCACCCGGTGCCGATGAGTCCCCCATGGGCGAGACCGAAGATGCCGGAGACGAGCTGGTAGCTGCTGCCGTTCATGTACTCGGGGTTGAACGCGTCGAGCCAGTTGGCGAAGCGGGAGCCGACGTAGGGCAGGATCTGCGACGCGACGAGGGCACCCGCGGCGGCCAGGAGCACGCCGAGAATCGCCCAGCTCGCCTTGCCCGTCGCCACGTAGAGCATCGCGATGAACATGCCGAAGATGAGGATGCCGGTACCCAGGTCGCGCTGCAGCACGATGATGCCGAGTGAAACGCCCCAGATGATCAGGAGCGGACCGAGCTGGCGGGCCTTCGGCCAGGTGATCCCGAGGAATCGGGTGCCGACTGAACTGAGCGCTTCTCGGGTGCGGACGAGGTAGCCGGCGAAGAAGACGGCGAGGCAGATCTTCGCGAGCTCACCGGGCTGGAACGAGAACACGCCGCCGATCGACACCCACACGTCGGCGCCCGCCTTGATGCCGAGACCCGGCACGAAGGGCAGCAGGAGCAACAGGATGCCGCTGAGTCCGAAGACGTAGGTGTAGCGGAACAGCACACGGTAGTTGCGAAGGAAGATGACGATGAGGATCGCCCCCGTGATGGCGATCGCGGCCCAGACGAGCTGGCGGGAACCGAGCGATCCCCACCCGATGCGGTCCTTCGCGATGTCCAACCGGTAGATCATCGCGATGCCGAGGCCGGTGAGGAGGGTGGCGATCGGCAGGACGAACGGGTCGGCGTCCCGGGCGCAGATGCGGGTCACGATGTGGAGGGCGAGGGCGAGGCCGGCGAGCCCGCCGCAGTACGACAGGAACGTCGGGTCGATCTCGCCGCGCGTACCGAGCTGGACCAGCATGACCGCGACGGTCGTGACGACGGTGGCGAACAGAAGCAGTCCGAGCTCGCGGTTGCGCTGCGTGGCCGGCATCCGCAGTTTGCGAAGCGCCTTGATGACCGTGGTGTCGGTCTCTACCGAGGCTGTCATGGGGTCCCCTGGCGGAGGTTGTCGACGATCGCTTCCGCATCTGACAGCGATCGGGCGGAGATGGTCTGCTCGACCGCCTGCCGCTGGTAGGCGGGGAGGTCGGCGAGGAGGATGTTCGTGTCCTCGAAGGGCGTCGACAGCGAGATCGGGCCGATGTCCTGCTGGATGCCGCGGTAGATCACGACGCTGTCGTCGTCGGGACCGACGAAGTAGCGGGTCTGCGTCCACGCGTAGCCGGCGAACACACCCGCCGCGATGACCGCGACGATCGTGATGAAGCCGACGATCCACCACACACGGCGGCGACGCGCCCGCCGGCGGTCCTCTTCGATGAGTTCCTCGAGGTACTCGGCCGCAGGCTCGAAGTGGCTCGGCTCGTTCGCCGCCTGGCGTCCGGTCTGGAACCAGCCGGTGCGCGCCGGCCGTGCCACGGGGACCTCGATGCCCTTCGGTGTCGCGGCGGAGCCGACGATGGTCGCGGTTCCGCTGTACATCGGATGCCGGCCGCCCACGTCGACGAGCACGATCGTCACGTTGTCGGGGGCCCCGGCATCCAGCGCCAGCTTCAGCAGCATGTCGGCCGTGCGGCCGGGGGCGAGGTCCTGGCGGAGCACCTTGGCGCTCTGCGCATCGTCGACGACGCCGCAGAGACCGTCGGAGCAGATCAGCCAGCGGTCACCCGGCTGGGTCTGCATGATGAACGCGTCGACCTCGGGATCGGTGCCCATGTCGCCGAGCACGCGCATGAGGACGGAGCGACGCGGGTGATAGCGCGCCTCTTCGGGCGTGATGCGGCCTGAGTCGACGAGGCGCTGGACGAAGGTGTGATCGGTCGTGATCTGCGTGAAGACACCGTCGCGGAAGAGGTAGACCCGCGAGTCGCCGATGTGGGCGATGACGGCGTAGTCGTCGACCATGAGGACGGCGCTGACCGTCGTTCCCATGCCTGCCAGCTCCGGACGCTCGGCGACGGTGTCGACGAGGACGTGCGCGGCATCCACGATCGCTTCACGCAGTTCGCGCTCCGCCTCGGCGGGCGTCGGGAACGAATGGTCGAGCCCTTCGAGGTGGTGGACGGCGATGCTCGAGGCGATGTCACCGCCGGCGTGACCGCCCATGCCGTCCGCGACGACGAACAGGTTCGAGCCCGAGAAGCCCGAGTCCTGGTTGTTGGAGCGGACCTTCCCGGTATGGGAGATCGCGGCGCTCGAGCCTTCGAAGACCATCGGTGCGGGCCGTTACTTCCGCAGCTCGAACGTCGTGGCGCCGACCTTGATGGGCGCGCCGACGATCACGGGGACGGGGGAAGCGACGCGCTCGCCGTCGTGCCAGGTGCCGTTCGTCGAATCCAGGTCCTGGACCATCCACTGCTCGCCCCAGAGGACGAGACGGGCGTGGTGGCTCGAGGTGTAATCGTCACGGATGACGAGTCCCGATTCGCTCGAGCGCCCGATCGTCAGCGGCTCGTCGCCGAGGGGGAGCTCGAGCCCCGCCTTGGGACCGCTCGTGATCACGATGCGTGAGACGGTGTGGGTCGTCGCCTTCTGCGGACCGGTGGGGGCGGCGGGCCGGCTGATGATGGGCGAGACGATCGAGGTCTCGGCATTCGCCGACGCCGTGGCGATCGGACCGGGCGCTGCCGCCGCCGGCTCGGGCATCTTCCGCACCTTGACGCCGAACAGGTCGGCGCGCAGCGAATAGACAACTGCGAAGACGAAGAACCACAGCAGGATCAGGAACCCGATCTGCAGCAGCAGAAGAGTCAGTTCACTCATGCCTGGCCTCCCAGGTCGAACAAGCGGGTCGCGGGATCCTGCGGCCGCGGAGGGATGCGGGATGCCTGGGCGACGACACGGAACGTGATGCGCGTGCGGCCGATGGTGACGACGGAGTCGGGCTCGAGAGCCGCCTCCGAGACCTTCTGGCCGTTCAGCTGCGTGCCGTTGGTGGAGCCCAGATCGCGGACCATCGCGCGACGCCCGTCCCACAGGATCTCGACGTGCCGGCGGCTGGTGCCGGCGTCGGAGATCGTGATGTCGGCATCCGTTCCTCGTCCGATGATCGTGCGGCTGGAAGCGAGGGGGTGCTGGTGGCCGTCGATCTCGACGACGCCGTGCCACGACACGTCTTCGGTGCCGGCCGACTGCGAGTCGACCCGGACGGTACCCGTCGTCAGGGACTCGTCGGAGTTGATGGCGAGCGACACCGGGCCGGCGAAGCTGTACTGCTGCGCCTTGGCGTGACCCTCGACCAGCTGCACGAGCTCGTCGTGCAGAGTTCGGCCGAGAGCACCCATCCGCTCGTGGTCGGCCGGAGCCAGCCGGACGACAAGTGTGTTGGGCACGAGGATGCGGTCGCGCGAGACGACGGCTGCTTTCGTGTCGAGTTCGGATCGCAGTGCAGAGGCGATTTCGACAGGCTGCACACCGCTGCGGAAGGTTTTAGCGAACGCACCGTTCACGGCGCGCTCGATCCCCTTCTCGAAGCTGTCAAGTAGTCCCACGGGGCTCCTTAGGCAGTCTGGACCGGTGCTCACATGCTAGTTGTCGACCCTGGCAGGGTCTGGGGAACAAGGCTGCGGCCGTTTCTCCGGCAGGCTCGCGCCATGATATCCTCGGAAAGTTGATCCCGTGGCGACACGGGTTCGCGCGAGTGGCGGAATAGGCAGACGCGCTGGCTTCAGGTGCCAGTGCCCGAAAGGGCGTGGGGGTTCAACTCCCCCCTCGCGCACAGACAGTGCGAATCGAAGCCGGTCGGTGGTGAAAACCCCCGACCGGCTTCGTCGTTTGCGCGAGCGAGGGCGACATTTCGGGCACTGGTTCGCGACGTGCGGCTGGCTGTACCCTTGCACAGATCACCAGGAGGCGTCTCATGTCCGCGACCCATCGCCTCCGTCACGGCGCCGTTCGAGTCGGCGCTTGCGTGCTGCTCGTCGTTGCCCTTGTCATTCCGACATCCGCTGCCCAGGCCGCGGCTCCCACCGCGGCAACTCTCGCGGCCACTGCCCCCGCCCGGCCTCAAGCCATGTCTGTGGTCAGCGTCGTCGGCGGTACGTGGACATCGGCCGGCTCCACGGTGACACTTTCGTGGCCGAAGGTGGCCGGAGCATCGCGGTACGAGGTGTTCGCCTCGCGCGAGTGGGATGCGATCCCGACGATGACGACGCCCACCAAGACGGTGACGGCAGCGACTGCCACGGTGAGCGGCTTGGCTGCAGGCAAGGAGTACACGTTCCGCGTCGTACCCGTGAACAGCGCCGGACGCGGGGTCGGGTCTGCTCGCATCCGACAGATCACACTTGCGCAGGGCGAGCGGTGGTACACCTCCGCCCCCGCCGCCACTGGCCAGGTCACTGTCGTCGGCGCCTCGTGGACGCCGTCCGGTTCGACGATGAAGCTCGACTGGGCCGACGTCGCTCGCGCCAACTCCTACGACGTGTTCGTGTCCACCAGCTTCGATGGTGTCTTCACGATGACGACCCCCACGAAGCAGGTCAGTCGCTCGACGGCCGAGATCACAGGCCTCAAGCCCGGCGTGAAGTACACGATCCGTGTCGCCGCTCGGAACAACCTCGGCCGCGGTCAGAGCGCCAACCGCATCCCGCACACCACTCGTACACAGTCGGACATGAAATACCCCTGGTACACCTCCCGGCCGGAGGCGACCGGGCTCGTGACCTTCGTCGGAGCGTCCCTCGAGAAATCCGGCGCGACGCTGACCATCGACTGGGGCGACGTGAAACGCGCCACCGGGTACAACGTCTTCGCCGCCACGTCCTTCGACGCTGCCGGGAAGATGACCACGCCGACCATGACGGTCCGCTCCTCCAAAGCCACCCTCACGAAGCTCCGCAAGGGGCAGGACTATTTCGTCCGCGTCGTCCCGACCAACAACGTCGGTCCCGGTGTCGGGTCCGCCCGTGTCGCGCACCGGACGATCGCTGCGGAGACGAGCCCCGGCAAGGCGAAGGCGTACTCAGTGATGACGTGGAACGTCTGCTCGAACGCATGCTCCGGAATCGCGAAGCGGAAGCCGATCATCGACTCGCGCATCCGGGAGCTCGCTCCCGGCATCGTCGGACTTCAGGAGGCATCGAAGTACACGAAGGCGCCGGCCGGCTACTCTTTCGCCCTCAACGGGCAGAACGACATCCTGGTCCGAAACGGCACGTTCGCGAAGGTCCCTGTGAGAGCGAAGGTGCAAACCACGGGCACCAAGAAGTTCGCCAGCAGGTACGCCTCGTCGGGCAAGGGCGTCGCGTGGGCAGCCCTCCGGCACAGCTCAGGTCAGTACGTCGTCGTGTTCAACACGCACCTCGTGGTCGGCACCTCGAAGGCGTCGACGAAGCAGCGTCAGTATGAGGCGGACCAGCTCGCAACGTTCGTCAATCAGACGATGAACCAGCTCGGGAAGTCCAACCCTGCGCTTCGAGGCGCCTCGCCGGTGCTGCTCGGTGACTTCAATGTCAGCAAGGGCCGAGAGGGCGACGCGACGGCATCCGTCCTTCTCAAGCGGGGATGGGCGGACGCGTTCGACCAGGCGCGCAGCCTCACCGGTCAGCACTACAACTCCGCCAACCCCAAAATGAGCGCGAAGCCGGTCGTCTCGGTGACGTGGGGCGCTCACGTCGACAAAGTCATGGTGAAGCCGTCGCGGACCATCGTGACGTCGTGGGAGCAGGCCGGGAAGATGAAGAACGGCCGATTCGTCACGCCGCTCGGGTCGGACCACCATCCGATCCTCATCAAGGGCATCTTCCGCTGAGATCGCTTCCTTCGCGGTCACGCCTCGGTGTTGGCGGCCCAGGCGTCGATAAGGCTCACCCACACTTCGAGTTTCAGGTCTCCGAACCGGTCGTTCCAATCGCTCAACACCCGGTCGCAGAGGGTGTCGAATCGAGGTTGTAGGTCCCGATCGCTGGTCGCGAACGTCAGGACGACATCGGGCGCAACCGCAGCATCTACGGCCGATCGGTTGAAAGCGACCGTGGTGCATCGGGTCAACTCGAGAATGATGTCGCTGTCCGGGATCTGCAGGATCTCTTTCACGGCGAGGAACAGCAAGTCCATGGCGGCATCGCAGTCCTCGGTCATCCGCGACTGAGCGTGCTCGTTCTTGGGCAGGATCATGACGTAGGTCATGCGGGGATCCGCCTTCGGCTGGTGTCGTCATCTGGCGTTGACTGATGGGTATCGGTGTAGTGAAGCAGATTCACTATCCACTCGGCAACGGTTGTTCGTCCGTAACGACGACGGTGCACACCCTCGTAGTCTCGAGGAGTGAACACCTCGCGCGGCCGGATCTGGACCGGGGTCATCCGCGTGGGACCGTACGACCGTGATCACACGGTGGCGATCCGCGCCGCGATCAGTGTCGGGGTTCCGCTGCTCATCCTGTGGTCGATCGGCCGTCTTGACCTGAGCATCTACGCCAGCTTCGGCGCATTCGCCGCCCTGTACGGCCGCACGGATCCGATCGGCGACCGGATCAGGATGCAACTGGCCGCCGGGGCCGTGATGGTCGCCTCGATGCTCATCGGGACCGCAGTCTCGGTCGCCCACCTGCCGTCGGTGTGGGCCGTGGTCGTCGTGGCCGCTGTCGCCTCGGCGGTGACTCTGCTCGCCTACGCGGCGCAATGGCATCCACCGGGCGGGCTGTTCGCCGTGTTTGCGGCAGGCGCGACGGCATCCATTCCCGCGGACGCATCCCGTCTCGGCAGCGTGCTCGGCGTCGGACTGGCGGCCGTCGTGTTCTCCCTGATCGTCACCTTCGTCTACGAATCCGTGACGGCCCGAGCCCTCCCGCGTCTGTCCCGGTCGAAGAACCGCATTCCCGTGGGGGCGGTGGCCGCGGAGATGGCGATCACCGTCGCGGCGGCGACGATCCTGGCCGGCATCGCCGGTCTGCTCCTCCTCGACTCGCACTGGTACTGGGCGATGGTCGGCGCCGTCGCTGCCGTGAGCGGACCCCACGTGAAGGCGCGTGTCATCCGCGGCCTTCAGCGACTGGTCGGGACGGTCTTGGGCGTCCTGGTCGCGGCCGCTGTGCTGGCGCTGGGCGTCCCCCCGCTTGCCGTCATCCTCATCGCCGTGGCGCTGCAGGTGGGCGCCGAACTGTTCGTCGGCCGCAACTACGCGATCGCCATGATCTTCATCACACCGCTCGCCCTCCTGATGGTCCAGCTCGCGGCTCCGACCACCGTCGCGGTCCTTTTGACCGATCGGTTGTGGGAGACCCTCCTCGGGATCGTTGCGGGCACCGTCGTCGCCGTGGTTTCGGCGATCGTGCGGCGGGGTGGGCGCTCCCCCAGCAGCTAGCCGCTCCCGGCGCTCGCGCGCGTTTCGCTTGCAGAGCTACGGTCGGGAAACGTCGAAACCCTGGGCATCGTTCCGCTGCTGAGCTGCCGTGCGAGGTCGAGTCCCGCCGGATTCAGCCCCCGCGGTCCGCTCGCGGGAGCGAAGGATCGACCGGACTCGTGAGGGTCGCCGTGGCGTAGAACCACGTCGCCATCCCCTCGTCGAGAACCACGAACGCACCGCCCTTCGCGAGGGGGACCGGATCGTCCTCCGACATCTGCCACCGGAAGAAGACGGTGTTGTCGACGGCTTCCGGCTCGCCGCGCAGGGACACCCGCATTCGCGGTGTCATCGGCGCCACCAGCTCATTCACCCGGAGCTCGAATGCCTCTCGTCCGTGCACGAGCCGGTCGAAACTCATGTGACGGATGTCGGGGTGGATGAGGCGATGGATCGCGGCACGGCGGCGGGCGGCATCGCGCGCGTTGATGATCTCCGCGAGGTACGCATCGGCGAAGAGGCTCCCCATCTGCATGAGCACACACCATCGGCAGATCAGCCGTACGTCAAGATCTTCCGCGATGCGTTCTGCACCGATAGGGGCGCGGTGTCAAAGCCTGCCTCGATGCCGAGGTGCTGCCGGTACCAGGCCGCGCGAGCCTGAGGATCACGACTGCGGAAGAACACTCCGCCGATTCCGAGGACGGTCACGCGGCCGAGCCTCACCAGTCACCCGACGTGGCCGATGAGCCAGGTCACGCCGAACCGGTCGACCACCGTGCCGTCGTGGTCGCCCCATGGGCGCAGCTGGAGCGGGTCGACGACCTGACCCCCCTCGGCCAGCGCGGTGAACCAGCTATCGAGCTCGGCGGGCTCGGCGGTGCCGAGCAGTGAGAAGAGGATGCCGCGCAGCTCCAAAGACGGGTCGTCCGGCCCGGCATCCGCTGCGAACAGCTGCACGCGTCCCGTCAGCTCACCGTGGGCGATGCCGTCCGCGGGACCGTCCGTGCGTCCGAAGTCCGCAAGGGTGTGCAGCGTCAGATCACCTCCGAACACCCCGTGATAGAAGGTCAGCGCCTCTCGCGCCGAGCCGGGAAAGTGCAGGTACGGGGTGAGACCGGTCATCCGCCCACGGTAGACCCCGAAACCACCCCTGAACAGGGCGGATGCCGCCTCTCGCCCGTCAGCTCAGCGAGAGGAACAGCTTCTCGAGCTCCGCCATGCGCACGCGTCCCTCGTCGCCGTCGTCCTCGGCAAGGCACTCCTGCATGGCCGTCGCGATGACCGCGAACCCGGCCCTGTCTATCGCGCTCGACACGGCCGCCAACTGCGTGACGACCGCTCGGCAGTCGCCGCCGTCCTCGACAGCGGCGATCACCGCGGCGAGCTGACCATGCGCGCGCTTCAGGCGGTTCGCGACCCGGCGGGTGACATCCGCGTCGTGCACTGCGTCCGGCATCCCCGTCATCCCTTCTCTCGCAGGTCGGCGTCGACGCCGTCGGACCACGTGAGCCACCCGCCGTCGAGATTGCGGACGTCGTGACCGAGCTGCTGCAGGATGCGGCTGGCCGTGTGCCCGCGCTGACCCACCTTGCAGTGGACGATGAGCGGCGCATCCGGCAGTTCTCCGTGGCGCTCGCGCAGGTCGTCGAGCGGCAGGAGGATCGATCCGGGAATCGCGCCCGCCTCATGCTCGCCGTTCGTCCGCACGTCGACGACGACCGCGCCGGCCACCCGTGCAGCATCCACTTCGTGCCACTGGATGGTCCGGTCCGTTCCGGTCGCCAGGTTCTCGGCGACGTACCCCGCCATGTTGATCGCGTCCTTCGCCGAACCGTACTGAGGCGCATACGCCAGCTCGAGCTGGGAAAGAGCGGATGCCGTGAGCCCCGCCGCCATCGCGACGGCCAAGACGTCGAGCCGCTTGTCCACGCCGGCCCGCCCCACGAGCTGCGCACCGAGGAGGAGGTCGGTCTCCGGGTCGACCAGCAGCTTCATCGCCATCTGCTCGGCACCCGGGTAATACGTGGCATGCGAGAACGGATGCGTGTGCACGACGCGGTGGGCGTGTCCCGCCGCGACGAGGCGACGTTCGCTCCAACCGACGAGGCCCACCGTGACACCGAGCACTCCGACGATCGAGGTGCCCAAGGCGGGAGTCGCGGGGATGGTCGCGACTCCGGCGATGTCATCGGCCACCGCGCGTCCGTGGCGGTTCGCGAGCCCCGCCATCGTGACCAGAGTCGCTTGGCCGTCGAGGTGGTCGGTCTTCTCGACCGCGTCACCCGCGGCCCAGATCCCCGGCACGTCGGTGCGGTGCCGATCGTCGACCGCGATCCCGCCGGTCGGACCGAGACCGACGCCGGCCGCAGCTGCGATGCGGACGTCGGGACGCACCCCGCGCGCGTCGACGACGAGATCGGCGGCCACCTCCGTGCCGTCGGACAGCGTGACCCTTCCCGCATCGACCCGCTCGATCGTCGTACGTGCGCGGAAGTCGACCCCCGCATCCGTCAACGCTCGGTGCACCGGCGACGCCATCTCGGGATCGAGCGGGCTCAGCACCTGCGCTCCCCGCTGCACGAGGGTCATGTGTGCGCCTCGCGTCACGAGATTCTCGACGGCCTCAACCCCGATGAACCCGCCGCCCGCGACGACTGCACGCGGAGCGGTGGCCCCTGCGAGAACCTCAGTGATCGCGTCGACGTCTTCGACGCTCCGCAGACTGATGACGGGAACACCTTCACCCGGGATGCCGTCGGTGACCGTCGCCCCCATGGCCAGCACCAGGTCGTCGAATTCCTCGACCCGCTCCGCGCCCGAGGCCAGGTCGCGAACCGTGACGGTCTTGGCGGCTGAGTCGATCGCGACGACCTCGTGTTGTACGTGCACCTCGAGGGCGAAGCGCGCAGCGAGGGATGCCGGGGTCTGCAGCAGCAACGCAGATCGATCCTCGATCACGCCGCCGACGTAATAAGGGAGACCGCAGTTCGCGAAAGAGACGTAGCAACCTCGCTCGAAGACGACGATCTCGCGCTGTTCGTCGAGCCTGCGGAGGCGCGTGGCCGCGGACATCCCGGCAGCCACGCCGCCGATGATGATGGTGCGCACACATCCGAAGATACCCCCAGGGGTATCGCAACGTGTCTTCTGCTTGTCATATTGACTACCGGGACGGGGCCTGCGGGCAACGTTTGTGTCACCTTAGGTCACAGGGGGAGACAGCAGGCGCCATGACGGCTAGGTTGGGGAAGGACCGGCGCACGTGTCGTCGGCATCAACGAGGTAAGGCAGTTCATGAGCGTCAGCGGTACCGTCAAGTGGTTCAACTCGGAAAAGGGCTTCGGGTTCATCGCCCCCGATGAAGGCGGCGCCGACGTCTTCGCCCACTACTCAGCCATCGAATCTTCGGGCTACCGCTCGCTGGAAGAGAACCAGCGAGTCGAGTTCGACATCGCCCAGGGCCCCAAGGGCCTGCAGGCGGAGAACATTCGCCCCGTCTGAGGTTTCACACCTCAGCTGTGAGGAGCAGGCGGCGGAGCTCGACCATCGTGTCGACCGCCGCCTGCGCACCTTCACTCTCGTGGGGCCAACTAAAGCCCCACCGTACGAAAATGACGGGGACGCCGTTCGCGGCGGCCCCGTCTACGTCGTGGTGGCGGTCGCCGATGAGAATCGGACGGCTGATGTCCGCACCCGCCGCCTTCAGTCGGCGCAGCGCTTCCGCCACGATGTCGGCCTTCGTGGCCAGGGTCATCTCGTCGGGCGTCGCGCCGGCCATCGCCTGCATGTGCTCCGACAGCCCGAAATGTTCCATGAGCGCGACGACCTGAACTTCGGGCTTCGAGCTCGCCGTCGCCTGTGGGATTCCCGCTGCGGCAATATCCGCGATGAGTTCCCCGACGCCCGGGTAGAGCTCGACGTTCGCGGTGTACCCGTCGGCCTTGCCGAGAGCGCGGTAGTACGACACTGCCTCGGTCGCCTGTTCCGGCGTCATCCCGACGTTCTTCTGGAACGAGTCGTACATCGGCGGCCCGATCCAGTGAACCAGTTCGCCGCGCGTCGGCGCCGCGTAACCGAAGTGAGTCAGGCAGCGGTCGAGGCGGCTCAGAATGCCGACGGACGCGTCGACGATGGTGCCGTCCACGTCCCAGAGGATGCAGGACCAGGGGGAGCGTGTCGTCATGCGTCCAGCCTAGGGGGACGGATGCCGCGGGTAGGCTCGTCGCCGTGCGTCTCGTCATCGCCCGCTGCTCCGTCGACTACACCGGTCGCCTGAACACGCATCTGCCCCCCGCCACCCGCCTGATCATGGTCAAGGCGGACGGCACTGTCGCGTTCCATCGCGACATCCAGCACCAGCCGTTGAACTGGATGAGCCCGCCCTGCACCCTCACGGTGATCGAACCCGGTGAGGACGACATCGACGTGGTCGAGAAGTGGCGCGTCACGCACGCGAAGACCGGCGACGAGCTCACCATCCGCATCTACGAGGTGATGCACGACTCCTCGCACGAGCTCGGGGTCGACCCGGGCCTCGTCAAGGACGGGGTCGAGGCGGATCTGCAGCGACTGCTCGCCGAGCAGGTCGGGGTGATCGGCGAGAACCTCACGCTCGTCCGCCGTGAGTTCCCGACGGCGATCGGTCCGGTCGACCTGCTGCTGCGCAACCCCGAGGGCGGCACGATCGCCGTCGAGGTCAAGCGTCGCGGCGACATCGACGGCGTCGAGCAGCTCACCCGGTACCTCGAGCTCCTGGGCCGCGACCCGCATCTCGCCCCCGTCACGGGAGTCTTCGCTGCTCAGGAGATCAAGCCGCAGGCGAAGGTGCTCGCGACCGACCGCGGCATCCGTTGCGTGACCCTGGACTACGACGAGATGAAGGGCATCGAGTCGGGGGCGCCCCGCCTCTTCTGATTCGCGCCTCTCGCCCCCGGGTTCAGTGGCTGGTGCCGCGGGTGCCCGGCAGGGGCTTCGCGGCGCCGGAGGCGAAACCGGATGCCGCGACCAGCGCCGCGATGATGAACAGCGTCGGCAGCAGGCCGATGTGGGTGCTGATGAGGCCGAGGACCGGCGGTCCGCAGAGGAACGCGACGTAGCCGATCGTCGCCGCTGCGCTCACCCGCGCGGCCGCCCGCGCGGGATCGTCCGCCGCGGCCGACATCCCCAGGGGGAAGCCGAGTGAGGCGCCGATGCCCCACAGCGCCGCGCCCACGAAGACGAGCGGCAGGTTCGGCGCCAGGATGAACAGCAGGATGCCGACCACGGCCGTCGCGGCAAGGACCCGCAGCGTCGCGACCCGGCCGAAGCGGTCGACGAGCGGTCCGCCGAAGACGCGGACGACGGTCATCGCGATCGAGAACACCGTGAGCGCGGCTGCGCCGAGCGCGAATCCCCCCTCGTGGTCTTCGCTGACGCCGAGAGCCAGCCAGTCGTTGGCGCCGCCTTCGGCGAACGCCATACCGAGCATGACGATGCCGAGCACGTAGGTGCGGGGCTCTCGCCACGCGGACAGCGCCGTCGAGAGTCGGGCGCGCCAGCCGGTGGGCACATCATCCGGAGAGGTGAACTCCCGCCGCGGGACGTAGCGGTACGCGACGACGGCGAGCACCACGATCGCGATCGCGATGACCGCGGTGTGCGGGAAGACGGCGATCTTCGCGCCCGCCGCGAAGACGCCGATGCCGGCGCCGATGACGGTGCCCAGGCTGAAGAACGCGTGGAACAGCGGCAGGATCGTCTTCTTCACCTCGACCTCGATCGCCGCGCCGTCGACGTTCATCAGCACGTCGAGCGTGCCGTTCCCGAAGCCGAAGAGCGCCAGCCCGATCAGGACGAGGGGGAGGGAGGGGGTGACATCGGTGCCGATGCCGATGAAGAAGAGGCCCACGGACAAGACGACCATCATCAGCAGCATCCCGAGGCGCGTGCCCAGTCGGGCCGCGATGAGGGAGGCCACGGACAACCCGACGATCGATGCGGCGCCCATGCCGAGCAGCAGGAGGCCGATCGTGGCGTTGTCGATGTCGAGCGCGGCCTTGATCGAAGGCACGCGAGACGCCCACGTGGCGATGCTCAAACCGCTCGCGGTGAAGATCGCGAACACGGCGAGACGCCATGTCCACAGGCGGGAGGCGGTGAGCTCGAGGGTCATGACGGTCACTCTAGCGGGATCTCCGAATCGATTCGACAATCGAATCCGGGCGGCTACGATCGAGGCATGAGCAGCCGCCGAGCGACGATCTCCGACGTCGCGCGCCAAGCCGGAGTGTCGGCGTCGACGGCATCCGTCGTCTTCAGCGGCAAGGTCGCCGTCTCTGACGCCACCCGCGCGAAGGTCATGGCGGCGGCGGATGCCCTCGGCTACACGGGCCCGGATCCTCGCGCCGCCTCCCTTCGCACCGGACGCGCCGGCGTCGTCGCCGTACTGTTTCGCGAACGCCTCGGCACCGCGTTCCGCGACCCTGTGACGACCGCCATGATGGACGGCTTGAGCGATGCGATCGGTCCGATCGGAGCCGGCATCCTGCTCCTGAATGAAGACGGACCGGCCGAGACCGCACCCACTCTGACCACAGCCCCGCTCGACGCGGCGATCCTGTTGGGTTGCAACGAGATCCTGCAGTCGTCCATCGACATCCTCCGGCGACGCGGCATCCCGGTCGTCGTGATCGAGGGCGATGCCGGCCCCGACGTCCCGCGCGTTCTCCTCGACAACGTCGAAGCGCAACGGACCGCCGCCGAGCACCTCCGATCCCTCGGCCACGAGGACGTCGCGCTCGTGACGCTGACGAAGGATGCCGCTCGCCCGCGCGGCTTCATCGACGACCCCGCGCAGATCACCGTCGAGGTCACGCGCGATCGAGTGCGCGGCGCGCGAGAGGTCTTCCCCGACGCGCCCGCCTACGCCGTCGGAGCGAGCTCGATCGACGAGGGGCTCGCCGCCGGGCGCGTGTTGCTGTCGGGGCGCCGACCGACGGCGATCATCGCGCAGAGCGACCTGCTCGCCGCGGGGGTCATCCGCGCGGCCGAGGAGGCAGGGCTGCGCGTGCCCGAGGACCTCAGCGTGACCGGGTTCGACGGGATCACGGTCGACGGGCTCGCCCCTTACGCCCTCACGACGCTCGCGCAGGATGCGATCGCGAAGGGACGCGCGGCGGGCGAAGCGGTCGTCGCGATGCTGGAGGGGCGGGAACCGGCATCCCTCACCCTCACCTGCACATTCCGACGAGGGAACACGACGGCACCGGTATCGGTCTGACCTGGGAGGTGGCCGGGCGCCGCCTTTGTCTCAGCCGGTAGACTGAACATCTCGACCCCCGCGATTGCACAGAGGAGGCCAGGTTGCTGTTCCTCCTCGCGGCGTTCGCGCTCGTGCCTCTCCTGTTGCCGACGCTGGTCGCGCGCCTGGGCTCTCGAACCTTCCTGGTCGCAGCCCTCGTGCCGATCGCCGCGTTCGTGCACACAGCGCTCCAGGCTCCGCGCGTGCTGGCGGGGGATATCCCGTTCGAGACATACGTCTGGATCCCCGACCTCAAGGTTCAGCTGTCGATGCGGATGGACGTCCTGGGGTGGGTGATGGCGCTCATCGTCACGGGTGTCGGCGCGCTCGTCATGCTCTACTGCCGCTGGTACTTCGCCGGCAAGCGCGAGGGCCTCGCGACCTTCTCGGCCGTACTGCTCGCCTTCGCCGGAGCGATGTACGGTCTCGTTCTCACCGATGACATCGTCGTGCTCATCATGCTGTGGGAGGTCACGAGCGTCCTCTCGTACCTGCTCATCGGCTTCTATCACCGACGCGGTGCGAGCCGACGCGCAGCGCTGCAGGCTCTCCTCGTGACGACGCTCGGCGGCCTCGTCATGCTGATCGGCGTCGTCATGCTGGTCGTCCTCTACGGCACGACGAGCATCACCACCATGATCGAGACCGGCCCGGTCTTCCAGGGAGGCGAGGCCGTCGCGCTGAATGCCGCGATCGTCATGCTCCTCGTCGGTGCGCTCAGCAAGTCCGCCATCTTCCCCTTCCACTTCTGGCTGCCCGGCGCCATGGCCGCTCCCACCCCGGTGAGCGCGTACCTCCACGCCGCCGCCATGGTGAAGGCCGGCATCTACCTCATCGCGCGGTTCGCCCCCGCCTTCGCCGAAACGGACCCGTGGCGACCGATAGTCATCGGGCTCGGGATCTTCACGATGCTGCTCGGCGGCTACCAGGCCCTCCGGGAGTCCGACCTCAAGCGCATCCTCGCGTTCGGCACGGTCAGCCAGCTCGGCATGCTGACGGTCGTCCTCGGATACGGCGAACGCAACAGTGCGCTCGCGGGCCTCGCCCTTCTCGTCGGCCACGCCCTCTTCAAGTCCGCTCTCTTCCTCGTGGTCGGCGTCATCGACCGCCAGCTCAGCACGCGTGACATCAACGAGCTGTCGGGGGTGGGCCGGCAGGCTCCGACCCTCGCCACCTTCTCGATCATCGCGATCGCCTCGATGGCGGGCGTCGCCCCGACGGTCGGCTTCGTCGCCAAAGAGGCGGCCCTCACGTCGTTCCTCGAAGGCGGTGCTTCGCCGGCGGCGCTCATCCCGCTGATCGGCATCCTGCTCGGATCGGCTCTGACCGCGGCCTACGGCATCCGGTTCGTGTGGGGTGCGTACTGGACGAAGAAGGATGCCGCCGGAGTCCCCCGCGAGCGCACCGAATGGCCCGACCCGCCGATCGGCTTCCTCGTGGCCCCGGTCGTCCTCAGTGGGCTCACGATGGTCGCGGGTCTCACGGCGCCGTTCCTCGACTCGGGTCTCGCGGGCTACGCCGACGGCATCCCGCTCGACGAGGGCGGCAAGGCGTACCACTTGGCGCTCTGGCACGGGTGGGAGCCGGCACTGTTCCTCTCCCTCGGGTCGATCGCTCTGGGTGCCGCGCTGTTCTGGATCACCCAGCGCCGTCCCGTCGCGCAGCGAATGCTCCCGTTCACGGCGAACGACGTCTACAACCTGACCCTCCGCGGCATCGCCCGCCTCTCGGTCTGGACGACGTCGCTCACCCAGCGCGGTTCGCTGCCGTTCTACGTCGGGACGATCTTCGTCGTCTTCATCGCCGCTGAAGCCACCGCTCTGCTGGCCTCGACCGAGTGGCGGATCGCCGTCGACGCCTGGCAGAGTCCCGCGCAGCTGCTCGCGGCGCCCGTGATGATCCTCGCCGGCTTCGTCGCGATCCGCGCGCGCAAGCGTTACACGGGTGTCGTGCTCGTGTCGGTCACCGGGCTCGGCATGGTTCTGCTGTTCGCCACGAGCGGCGCCCCGGACCTCGCCCTCACGCAGATCCTCGTCGAGACCGTCACCCTCATCGCCTTCGCCCTCGTCCTCCGCCGCATCCCCGCACGCCTCGGCGACCACAATGCCTCCGTACTGCCGATCGTCCGGGCCGTCCTCGGCATCGGTGTCGGCGTCACGATGGCGGCCATCGCCCTCATCGCGACCGGTGCCCGCGTCGCCGACCCGGTCTCCGGTCCGTTCCCCGAGCTCGCCTACGAGATCGGTCACGGTATGAACGTCGTCAACGTGACCCTCGTCGACCTGCGCGGGTGGGACACGATGGGCGAGCTGTCGGTCCTCATCCTCGCGGCGACCGGCGTGGCATCCCTCGTGTTCGTGACGAACCGCTCCGACAGCCGCGTCCTGCCGTCGCTTCCGACCAGCACCGGCCGCAGCCGTCGCCCGCTCGTCGAGACGGCCGACGGTCCGCGGCCCCGCTCGACAGCGCCGGGATCCACGCGCCAGGCATGGCTCGTCGGGGGTTTGAAGGTCAAGCCCGAGAACCGTTCGCTGCTGCTCGAGGTCATCGTCCGCGTCCTCTTCCACTCGATCATCGTGGTGTCGGTCTACCTGCTGTTCTCCGGACACAACCTGCCCGGTGGCGGCTTCGCCGGCGGCCTCGTCGCCGGCATGGCCCTCGTCATGCGTTACGTCGCGGGCGGACGGTACGAGCTGGGTGCCGCTGCGCCGACGGATGCCGGTCGGCTTCTGGGCGCGGGCATGGTCCTCGCCCTCTCGTGCGCGATCGTTCCCCTCTTCTTCGGTGTCGACCCGCTGACCAGCACATTTTGGGAGGCGGACATCCCCGTCATCGGCCACGTCGAGTTCGTCACGTCGACGATCTTCGACGTCGGCGTGTACCTCGTCGTCATCGGGCTCGTCCTCGATGTGCTGCGCTCGCTCGGCGCCGAGGTCGACCGGCAGACGCAGGCGCTGCGGGATCGGGTGAGCGCATGACCGTCTCGCTCGTCCTCGTCATCATCATGGGTGCGCTCTTCGCGGCCGGCGTCTACGCGATGCTCGAACGCAGCCTCACTCGCGTCCTCATCGGGTTCCTCCTGCTCGGCAACGCGGCGAACCTCTTCCTGCTCGTCGTGATGGGCGCCCCCGGCATCGCGCCCTTCTCCGGCAGCGCTGAGGACGGCGAGCGTTTCAGCGACCCTCTGCCGCAGGCTCTCTCGCTCACGGCGATCGTCATCACCTTCGCGATCTCTTCGTTCCTCCTCGCGCTCATCTACCGCTCCTGGCAGCTCGGTCAGGCAGACACGGTCGCCGACGACGAGGCCGACCGCGAGGTCCGCGAGCGCGGCGCGCGCGACGAGGAGACGATGGACGACGAGATCACCGACGAGGATGACGACGCCACGACCGACTTCATCGGGACGGAGACCTCGCCCATCGTGATCCTCCACGCGCAGGACATCGCCGAACTGCGCGACGACGCGGGCCTCGACCGGCCGGGGGGTCAGCGATGAACGCGCTCGTCCCCCTTCTGGTGACCCTGCCTCTGCTGGGCGCGGGGATCGCCCTGATCTTCGGCCGCCGCCGTCGGGTGCAGGTCGGCGTCTCGATCGTGACGCTCACCGTTGCGGCCGCGATCGCCGCCGTGTTGCTCTACTACGTCGACCTCAGCGGAGCGCCGCTGGCGGTCTCGGTGGGCGGATGGCCGATCCCGTTCGGCATCGTCCTCTACGTCGACCGGCTCGCCGCCCTGCTCGTCCTCGTCTCGAGCATCGTGCTTCTCGCCGTCCTGCTGTTCTCGGTCGGGCAGGGTGCGGCCGACGGGGATGAGGAGACGCCGGTCTCGATCTTCCACCCGTCGTACCTGATCCTCGCCGCGGGCATCTTCAACGCGTTCATCGCCGGTGACCTCTTCAACCTGTACGTCGGGTTCGAGATCCTGCTGGTCGCCTCGTACGTCCTCATCACGTTGGGTTCGACGGAGTCCCGTATCCGCACCGGCGTCGTCTACATCGTCGTGTCGCTGGTGTCGTCGATCCTCTTCCTTGCGGCAATCGCGGCGATCTACGGCGCTCTCGGCACCGTCAACATGGCGCAGCTCGCCGACCGGATGGGGGAGCTCCCCGATGAGGTGCAGCTCGTCCTCCACCTCATGCTGCTGCTCGCCTTCAGCATCAAGGCCGCCGTTTTCCCGCTGTCGTTCTGGCTCCCGGACTCCTATCCGACCGCGCCGGCACCCGTGACGGCGGTGTTCGCGGGCCTGCTGACCAAGGTCGGCGTCTACGCGATGATCCGCACCGAGACGCAGATCTTCCGCGACAATGACGTCAACCAACTGCTCCTCATCGTCGCGCTGGCCACGATGGTGGTCGGGATCCTCGGCGCCGTCGCGCAGGCCGAGCTGAAACGCATCCTGTCGTTCACCCTCGTGAGCCACATCGGATACATGGTGTTCGGGCTCGCGATCGCGACCCCCGCATCTCTCGGCGCCACGATCTACTACATGGTCCACCACATCGTGGTGCAGACGACCCTGTTCCTCGCCGTCGGACTGGTCGAGCGCCGAGCGGGTTCGACGTCGATCCTCAAGGTGAAGGGTCTGATGAGGGCGGCGCCGCTGCTGGCGGTGCTGTACTTCATCCCCGCGATCAACCTCGGTGGCTTGCCGCCGTTCTCCGGGTTCATCGGCAAGTACGCCCTCTTCGATGCTGCTGCCGCCGTCGGCACGCCGATCATGTACGCGCTGATCGTCGCCGGAATCGTGACGTCTCTTCTCACCCTGTATGCACTCATGCGCGCGTGGAACCTCTCGTTCTGGCGAGAGGAGGAAGACCACGCCGAGGAGTCCGGTGTCGTCGACCGAATCTCGTATCTCGACGACGCTCCGGCGGCCGGCGTGCAGACCGAGCGTCGCGTCATCCCGCGCATCATGACCGCCTCGACGACCGGCATGGTTGCCGTCACGATCGCCCTCACCGTCTTCGCGGGACCGCTGTACCACCTGTGTGCGAGCATCGGCGCGGCGCTGCCCTACCCCGTGAGCCTCACCCAGCTGCAGGACGAGGTGAACGATGGGAACTGACACGCAGCGCAGCGCGCTGACCGGCATCTGGCGGCAGCTGCCGTTCTTCCTGTGGCTCATCGCGCTCTGGATGCTGCTGTGGGGACAGTTCACGGTGCTCTCCTTCCTCACGGGCACCGTCGTCGCAGTCTTCGTCACGAGTGTGTTCCGACTGCCGCCCGTCGAGCTCTCGGGGCGGTTGAACCCTTGGTGGCTGCTCGTCTTCCTCGTCCAGTTCCTCGGCGCCGTCATCAAGGGATCGCTCGTGGTGGCGTGGCAGGTCGTCTCGCCGCGCGGTCAGCCAGGCGTCTCGGTCGTCGCGGTGCCGTTGGTGACCGACGACGACCTGATCATGGCTCACGTCGGAGTGACGGCATCCCTCATTCCGGGGTCACTGGTCCTCGAGACCGACCGTGACCGTCGGATCCTGTACCTGCACGTCCTCGGCGCCTCGACGACGGCTGAGGTCGAGACGCAGCGGCAGATGGTGCAGCGCTGGGAGGCGCGCCTCGTCCGCGCCGTCGGCTCGAGCGCGCAGCTCGAGGCGGTCCGCAAGGCCCGCACCGGCGCGGTGGATGTCCGGACCACCGTGAAGGGGGAGCGATCGTGACCACTGTCCTCATCATCGTGATCAGCGCGGTCTTCGGCGTGTCGGCGCTGCTCACCGTCTGGCGGATCATCATCGGCCCGTCTATCCTCGACCGCGCGGTCGCCTCGGACGTCCTCCTGACTCTTCTCATCTGCGCCCTCGGCGCCGAGATGGCGATCAACCACCACACTCGCTCACTGCCGGTGCTGCTCATCGTGGCCGCAGTCGGGGTGTTCGGGTCGGTGTCGATTGCGCGCTTCGTCGCCCGTCGAGACGGGGGAGCCGAGCGATGACCGAGTTCCTCCACGTCGTGGCCCTCGTGCTGATCCTCGCCGGGTCGCTCCTCTGCCTGACCGCGGCGATCGGTCTGTTGCGTTTTCGCGACGTCCCGACCCGGCTGCACGCCGCGACCAAGCCGCAGGTGCTCGGTCTTCTGCTGATCGCGATCGCCGTCGGGCTCGAGCTGCAGTCGTGGGCCGTCGTGGCCTTCCTCGTCCCGGTGCTGCTCATCCAGTTCGCGACCGCGCCGCTGTCCGCGCACATGGTGGGGCGGCAGGCGTACCGCAACGGCACGATCGACCGCCGTCACCTGCACGTCGACGAGCTGGCCGATGCCAAGGAGACCCCGCCGGGAGCCGGCGGCTGACTCTCAGCCGATGAGGCTCGGCTGGAGGTCGCGCATCGTCCGGCGGAACGTCATGCGCGTCACGCCCACGATGGCGACCAGCAGTGCGCCGACCAACCACGTCGCGAGCACCGCGGCATCCGTCCACGCCCGGCCGGCGACACCGCCGTACATGACCTGCCGCATCGCGTCGACGACGTAGCCCATCGGCAGCACGTGGTGGAGCGCCGCGAGCGGTGCCGGCAGCGTCTGCCACGGGAAGGTGCCGCCCGCCGTGACGAGCTGGAGGACCATCAGCACGAGGCCGACGAACTGGCCCACGGAACCCAGCCACACGTTGAGCGCGAGGATGATCGCGGCGAACGTCGCCGAAGCCAGCAGCAGGATGCCGAGGGTCGGCAGCGGATGCGTGAACGAGAAGCCGAGCGTGATGGAGAGCACGCCGAACAGCGAGATCATCTGCACCGCGCCGAGGGCGGCGGGCGTGAGCCAGCCGGCGATCGCCACGCGGATGGGGGAGCGGAGCGCCGTGACGGCGCGGCGCGAGATCGGCTTGACGATGAGGAACAGCGCGTAGATGCCGATCCAGCCGGCGAGGGCGGCGAAGAACGGGGCGAGACCGGCGCCGTAGTTCTGGGCCTCGGTGACCGAGTCTGCCGTGATCCCGACGGGGTCCGCGAGCGTCGAGGCCTGCGCAGCACGTGTCTTCGCGCTGTCATCGGGCAGCTTCGCCGCTCCCTCGCGGAGGCCGTCGCGGAGCTTCGCGGCACCATCGTCGAGCTTGTGGATGCCGGAGGCCAGGGTGTGAGCGCCGTTGTCGAGCTTGTGAGCACCGGCGTCGGCGCTCTTCACGCCATCGGCGAGAGTGTGCGCGCCGGTCGCGGCGGTGGCCGCACCCGTCGCGAGCTTCGCGCTGCCGCTGGCGACCTGAGCGGCGCCGTCGTCGAGCTTGTCGATCTGCGCGACGGCCTGCTGCACTCGGGAGTCGAGCTTCTCGACGCGGGCGCCGATCGGGTCGATGACCTCGAGGACATCGGCGATCTGGGTCGCGTCGAGCCCCTGCTTCGTGAGGGCGGCGGTGAGGTCCTTGCGCAGGGTCGGGACGGCCGTCGAGACGCGGTCCGAAGCCGATCCCACACGGTCGGCGACGCTGCGGAGCTTCGCCGTTCCACCGGAGACCTGCTCGGCGCCGGAGGTCAGCGAGCGGAGCCCGCCCGCCAGGGTGTCGACGCCGGAGGCGAGCGAGTTCGCGCCCGTCGTGAGCTTCGTCGTTCCCGTCGCCAGGGTGGTTGCGCCGTCGGCGAGGGTGTCGGCGCCGTCGCCGGCGGAGCCGAGCCCATCGGTCAGAGTGCTGGCTCCGTCAGCAGCGTCGATCAGCTTGACGCGCACGGTGTTGAGCGCGTCGAGCATCGTCAGGCCGGCTTCACGCACGACCTTCTCCGTCACCGTCGTCCGGATGCGCTGGACCGCCTGGGTCCCGATGGTCGAGGCGAGGTAGTTGTTGGCGTCGTTCGTCGTCAGGTCGATCTCGGCCTGACGCGGGGTGGACGATGAGATCGAGGCGACCGCTGACGTGAAATCGCCGGGTAGAGTCACGGCGAAGTCGAATGCGCCGTCATCGAGGCCCGTGCGGGCACCGGCGGCATCCACCACATGCCAGTCGAAGCTGCCGTCGTCGAGGAGCGAGTCGGCGACCTCGTCGCCGAGGTTCCGGTCGGTCCCGTTCAGCGTCGCGCCCTTGTCCTGCACGACGAGGGCGACGGGCACCTCGGAGAGGTTGCCGTACGGGTCCTGGTTGGCCCACAGGTACAGCCCGCCGTAGAGGACGGGAACCAGGATGAGCGCGATCAGGGCGATGACCCGCATCCGGGTCGAGGTGAGGCGGCGCAGCTCCGCTGCGAACAGGGCGGGGATCTTCACGAGAGGATGCCTCCGGTCGGGGAAGGAGGGGTGCCGAGTGGCGCCGCGCTCGCAGGCCGCGCGCGGCGGACCGTGGCACTGCGCCGGATCCGGGGGCGACCGATACGGGCGCGAGGGGTCGGCGCGTGCCCGTCGAGGGCTGTCGAGGCGGCGGTGCCGGCGATGACCAGGACGGCGAAGCCGCGGGCCGCAAAGCCGTCGGCGATGCGTCGCCAGTGACGCGGGTCGCCACCGTGGCGGTCCGGCGAGACGAGGACGAGAGCTTCGATACCGCGGCGGAGGGCGGCGAGTTCGAGCAGCATGCGAATGCGGTCGTCGGCTTCGAGCTGGCCGAACGGGGTGCGGGCGAGCCGGCGCCAACCGTGCTCATCGAGCCAGCGGCGGGCGGAGAGCGGGTCGGCGCGACGCCCGGCGAACATGAGCTCCTCTTCGACGACGCCGACGACGGTCACGTCGGGGGCGGGGTCGTTGACGTCGGGAGCGTCGACCAGGGCTGCGACCTTCCGCAGTCGGCGGGAGCTGCGCGCGCCGTCGATCGTCACGGTGCCGGAGTCCGGACGCATGCGGCCCACGGCGATGAGGCCGAGGACCGAGGGGCGCTGCTCGGTCTCCGCCGTGGTGATTGTGACGCGACCGGACTCGATGACGAGGTCGGTCAGCGGGACGATGCCGCCGGCGCGGCCCTTCGAGACGGCGGTGAGTGCGATCTTCATGCGGCGGCCTCGTCCAGGATCTTGTCCGCTTCGCGCCAGCTGAGGCCGGCGACACCGAGGATCGCGCGGACCGCCACCGAGGCGGCTTCGGGGCGGCTGGTGTCGAGACGGGTGATGACGGTGCGAGCGGCCTCTTCGATGAGGCGCGCGACGGTGACGGCGGGCATGTCGGTGCGGATCGTGCCCTCCTCGCGCCCCCGTGTGACGAGCGCGAGGACCCGCTGACGGACGGGTGTGAGTACGGCGGCGGTTTCGGCGATGTGCGAATCGTCGAGCGCGACGGCCGCGGCGAACTGCACGCCCGCAGCGCCGTCCCACAGGGTCGAGGCGAGTCGAGCGAGCGCGACGGGTGCGGGACCGGCGTCCTCGACGCCGTCCGCGAGGGCGTTGAAGCGCTCCGCGCCGCCGAGGATCATGGCGCGCAGGAGCGCATCGCGGTCATCGAAGTGCCCGTACAGCGCGCGGCGGCTGAGGCCGGCGGCGCGCGCGATGGCGTCGATCGATGCGTGGGGGTCGCGGGCGATGGTGGCCGCTGCCGCCGCGAGGATGTCGACGCGGTTCGACGCGGCATCCTTTCGCGGACGACGCGGCGATGCGGTCGTGGTCACCTCACGATCATACGAAGTTGCACATCGGTGTGCAACTTAATTCAGCGAGCTCTCAGTCGGCGCCGAAGTCGAAGGATGCCGAGTCGCTCGACTCGTCGATGGCACCCGCCAGCTCGTCGACATCACCAGAGCCTCCCGTGATGGCCGCAGCGCCGCCCTGCTCGAGTTCGCCCACGAGCTCGGCCGTCGCGCCGCCGATCATGCCGAGCGACACGAAGTGCTCGAGGCGGGCGCGCGAGTCCGCGATGTCGAGGTTCCGCATCGTCAGCTGACCGATGCGGTCGGTGGGGCCGAAGGCGGCGTCGCCGACGCGCTCCATCGAGAGCTTCTCGGGGGAGTACGACAGGTTGCGGCTCTCGGTGTTCAGGATCGTGTAGTCCTCGCCGCGGCGCAGGCGCAACGTCACGGTGCCGCTGATGGCGGAGCCGACCCAGCGCTGGATCGACTCGCGCAGCATGAACGACTGCGGCTCGAGCCAGCGGCCCTCGTACATGAGGCGCCCGAGGCGCCGGCCCTGCTCGTGATACGTGGCGAGGGTGTCCTCGTTGAGGATGCCGTTGAGCAGGCGCTCGTAGGCGATGAACAACAGCGCCATACCGGGCGCTTCGTAGATGCCGCGTGACTTCGCCTCGATGATGCGGTTCTCGATCTGGTCGCTCATTCCGAGGCCGTGGCGCCCGCCGACCGCGTTCGCCTCCATGACGAGGGCCACGGCATCCGAGTACTCGACGCCGTTGATCGCGACGGGGCGTCCCGCCTCGAAGGTGACCGAGACGTCTTCGGTCTCGATCTCGACTGCGGGGTCCCAGAACCGGACGCCCATGATCGGCTCGACGATCTCGAGTGACACCTCGAGGTGCTCGAGGGTCTTCGCCTCGTGGGTCGCGCCCCAGATGTTCGCGTCGGTCGAGTACGCCTTTTCGACCGAGTCGCGGTACGGGAAGCCGTGCGCGACGAGCCACTCGCTCATCTCGGTGCGGCCGCCGAGCTCGGTGACGAAGTCGGCATCCAGCCACGGCTTGTAGATCCGCAGCGACGGGTTGGCGAGCAGGCCGTAACGGTAGAACCGCTCGATGTCGTTGCCCTTGTAGGTGGAGCCGTCGCCCCAGATGTCGACGCCGTCCTCCTTCATGGCCCGAACGAGCATCGTGCCGGTGACGGCGCGGCCGATCGGCGTCGTGTTGAAGTAGGTGCGTCCGCCCGAGCGGATGTGGAAGGCGCCGCACGAGAGGGCGACGAGGCCCTCCTCGACCATCATCGGCTTGCAGTCGATGAGGCGGGATCCCTCGGCGCCGTACTGCAGGGCGCGGCCGGGGATCGACGCGATGTCGTCCTCGTCGTACTGGCCGAGATCGCCGGTATAGGTGAACGGGACGGCGCCCTTATCGCGCATCCAGGCGACCGCGACGGAGGTGTCGAGACCCCCCGAGAAGGCGATGCCGACGCGCTCGCCGACGGGCAGGGACTGAAGGACCTTCGACATGCGCCCAATCCTATCGACCGGCCCACGCCGATCCCCGCCCGGTTACACCGTGCGGGAGATGTGAATGCTCACATCGCTGCGGCTGCCCGGCGAGCCGCGTGAGTTCCGATCGCCTCCGACGAGCCCGCGTTACGGAAATGTTATCGCTCACAACCTGGTGCTGAGAGAAATGTGAAGGCTAACATTCGAGCAACCGATCGCCATGGCGGCGACGGTCACCGGCCCTCGGCCGGACCCGAACGAGGAGGTTTAGGGATGAAGAAGAGCATTTTCGCGGCAGCCGCCATGCTGGGAGCGCTGGCCATGGTCGCGACAGGTTGTGCCGGCGGTGGCGCACCCGGCGCCGGTGGCAACGGCGGTGGCAGCGATCTGATCACGGTCGGTTTCGCGCAGACGGGCTCCGAGTCCGGATGGCGCGCAGCGAACACCGAGTCGATGAAGAAGGCCTTCTCTGAGGAGAACGGTTTCAAGCTGACCTTCAACGCCGCCGACAACAAGCAGGAGGCGCAGATCTCCGCGGTCCGCAACTTCATCAACCAGGGAGTGGACGCCATCGTCATCGCCCCCATCACGGTCGATGGCTGGGACGACGTCCTCAAGGAAGCAAAGGATGCCGGCATCCCCGTCATCCTCGAAGACCGCACGGTCTCGGCGAGCGACGACCTGTACGCCTCGTGGGTCGGCCTCGACTTCGAGCAGGAGGGTCGCACTGCCGGCGAGTGGGTCAAGGAGAACTTCGACGGTAAGGGCGCGAACCTCGTCGTCCTCGAGGGCACGACGGGTTCGTCGGCCGCCCTCGACCGCGCCACCGGCTTCGATGAGGCCATCAAGGGCACGGACGTGAAGGTGATGGACTCGCAGACGGGTGACTTCACCCGTGACGGTGGCAAGAAGGTCATGGAGGGCTACCTCCAGAAGTACGGCAAGGACATCAACGTCCTCTTCGCTCACAACGACGACATGGGCCTGGGCGCTCTCGATGCCATCAAGGCAGCGGGTCTGACCCCCGGCAAGGACATCCAGATCGTCACGATCGACGCGGTCAAGGACGGTATGACGGCTCTGGCCAACGGCGAGTTCAACTTCATCGTGGAGTGCAACCCGCTGCTCGGTGAGAAGGCTGCGGCCCTCGTCAAGGACGTCGTCGACGGCAAGACGGTCGAGAAGCGCACCATCGTCGAGGACCAGTCGTTCACGCAGGAGCAGGCCGCCGAGGTTCTGGACTCCCGTCCGTACTGATCGACAGACCCTCCCGATCCCTCTCCGCTGAGTGAGGGGTCACCGAACACCGCCGGGGACCGGACTCCGGTCCCCGGCGGTCATCACGGAAAGGCGCGCCTCATGGTCGATGTCGCAGCCACGCCGGAGTCCCCGGCCACCGCCCCGCAGCATGACGAGGTCGTGCGGATGCGGGACGTCACGATCCGCTTCCCCGGGGTCCTCGCCCTGGACCGGGTCGACCTCACGCTCCGCGCTGGTGAGGTCCACACCCTCATGGGTGAGAACGGAGCGGGCAAGTCCACGCTCATCAAAGCGCTGACGGGTGTCTACTCGATCGACGGCGGGACGATCGAGGTGGCTGGTGAGCAGCGGGTCTTCCGCTCGACGGCCGATGCCGAGGCATCCGGAATCTCCACCGTGTATCAAGAGGTCAACCTCTGCACGAACCTGTCGGTCGGCGAGAACGTCATGCTCGGCCGCGAGGTGCGGCGAGCCGGCTTCATCGACTGGCGGGCCACCCACCGGGAGGCGACGCGCTACCTTGCGGCCCTCGGCCTCGACATCGATCCGCGCTCTGCGCTGTCGTCTCACTCCATCGCGGTGCAGCAGCTCGTGGCGATCAGCCGCGCCACCGTCGCCGATGCCCGCGTGCTCGTCCTCGACGAGCCGACCTCGAGCCTCGACCGCAGCGAGGTCGAGCAGCTGTTCACCGTCGTCCGCGGACTCCGCGACCGCGGTGTCGCCATCCTCTTCGTCACCCACTTCCTCGACCAGGTATACGAGATCTCCGACCGGCTCACCGTTCTTCGCAACGGTCAGCTGGTGGGGGAGTACCTGCCGGCCGAGCTGCCCCGCGGCGAACTCATCGCGAAGATGATCGGTCGCCAGCTCGACGAGCTCGAGGCGCTCGCCCGGACGTCCGAGCGCGAGATCGACCGCACCGCGACACCGGTGCTCCGCATCGACGGCCTCGGCCGCAAGAACGTCATCGAACCCGTCGACATGGAGGTCTACGAGGGCGAGATCGTCGGTATCGCGGGCCTCCTGGGCTCGGGACGCAGCGAACTCGTGCGCCTCGTCTACGGCGCCGACCGCGCCGACACCGGCACGCACGCCGTGCGAGGGGATGCCGCCCGCATCACGAACCCGCGCCACGCGATCGACAAGCGCATCGCCTTCTCGAGCGAGGACCGCCGCGCCGAGGGGATCATCGCCGACCTCACCGTGGCGGAGAACATCGTCCTCGGCATCCAGGCCAAGCGCGGCGCGATGCGCCCGATCGGCCGCGCCGAGCGCGATGCGATCGTCTCGGAGTACATCACCGCCCTCGGAGTCCGTCCTGCGGACCCGAACGCGCTCGTGCGCAACCTCTCCGGCGGCAACCAGCAGAAGGTCCTGCTCGCGCGATGGCTCGCCACGGCGCCGCAGTTGATCATCCTCGATGAGCCCACGCGCGGCATCGACGTCGGTGCGAAGGCCGACATCCAGCGCAAGGTCGCCGAGCTGTCGGCGGAGGGCCTGTCGGTCGTCTTCATCTCCTCGGAGTTGGAGGAGGTCGTCCGCATCGCCCAGCGCATCGTGGTGCTCCGCGACCGTTCTAAGATCGGCGAACTGGACGCCACCGACGTGACGGTCGACGATCTGGTCGCCCTCATCGCGCAAGAGTCCGGCGAGACGACGTCGTCTCGCCTCAACCCGGAGACAGCGGCATGAACCCGACCCTGAAGCGCTTCCTGGCGCACCGCCTCGTCTGGCCGATCGCCGCACTCCTCGTGCTCGTGATCGTCAACACGATCGCGCGACCATCCTTCATCTCGATCACGGTGCAGAACGGCCAGCTGTACGGCCCGCTGATGGACATCCTTCGCAACAGTGCGCCGCTGATGCTCGTCGCCCTGGGCATGACGCTCGTGATCGCGACGCGCGGCATCGACCTCTCGGTGGGCGCCATCATGGCGGTCTCGGGCGCGGTCGCCCTGACCTACATCTCCGCGTCGCCCGCTCCGGAGGACCTGTCCACGGTGCTCATCGCGATCGCGCTCGCCGTCTTCGTCGCGCTGCTGCTGGGCATCTGGAACGGGTTCCTCGTCGCCGTCGTCGGGGTACAGCCGATCATCGCGACCCTCGTGCTCATGCTCGCCGGCCGCGGCGTCGCCCTCCTCATCACAGGCGGCTTCATCACGACCATCACGAGCGCTCCCTACCGCTTCATGGCGCAGGGATACCTCGTCGGCCTGCCATTCGCCTTCTACATGTCGGTCGTCGCGATCGTCATCGTCGCGGTCCTGCAGCGCCGGACGGCGCTGGGTGTGCTCACCGAGGCCGTCGGCATCAACCCCGAGGCCAGCCGCCTCGCCGGAGTGCGTTCGCGCGGCATCATCTGGGGTGCGTATGCGGCGAGCGGCCTGCTCGCCGGGTTCGCCGGCATCCTTTACTCGTCGAACATCATGGCTGCCGACGCCAACGCCTCCGGCCTCTACATCGAGCTCGATGCGATCCTCGCGGTCGTGCTCGGCGGCACGAGCCTCATGGGCGGCAAGTTCACGATCGCGGGCACCGTCGTCGGTGTCTTCACGATCCAGACCCTCAAGTCCACGATCACCTTCCTCGGGGTCCCGCCGGCGGTCAGCCCCCTGTTCCTCGCGATCGTCGTCGTCATCGTGGTGCTCGTGCAGTCGCCGCGCACCCGCTCGCTGTTCGCCAAGGCGGTTGAGGCCGTCCGAGGCGGCGGCCGTCGCACCGTGGAGGTCGCCTCGTGAGCGCTGTAACCGCAGATGTCAGCCGGACCGGCGGTTTCGCCGAAACCATCCAGCGCTTCCGCAGCCGGCACGCCTCGTGGGTGCCCGTCTTCGCGGCCGTCGTCATCCTGGTCGCGATGCTGATCGGGGCGCAGGCCTACTTCGGCAACTTCGTCACGCCGCGCGTGCTGTCGGCGCTTCTGCTCGACAACGCGTACCTGCTGATCCTCGCGGTCGGCATGACCTTCGTCATCCTCACCGGCGGCATCGACCTGTCGGTCGGCGCGGTCATGGCGTTCACCGGGATGCTGGGGGCCAGCATGCTGAGTCAGGGCACACCGGTCGCTATCGTCATCCCGGTCATGCTCGTCCTCGGTGCGCTGATGGGTCTGTTCGTCGGAGTCCTGGTGCAGTACTTCGGGGTGCAGCCGTTCATCGCGTCGCTCGCGGCGATGTTCGCGGCCCGCGGGCTCGCATTCATGGTGAGCCTGTCGTCGATCCGCGTCGAGGAGCCCGCGATCCTCTGGCTGCAGTCGACGCGCATGCAGGGCGGGCCGGGCAGCTTCTACCTGACGCCGACCGGCATCCTCGCCCTCGTCGTGGTGGTCGTCGGCATCCTGATCCTGCAGTTCACCCGATTCGGACGCACGATCTACGCGATCGGCGGCAACGAGCAGTCGGCGCGGCTCATGGGTCTGCCGGTGGTCCGCACCAAGCTGCTGGCCTACGTCATCAGCGGGGTGTGCGCGGGGCTCGCCGGTGTCGTCTTCACGGCGTATACCGGGGCGTCCTACCCGCTGAACGGCATCGGGACCGAGCTCGACACCATCGCCGCCGTGGTGATCGGCGGCACGCTGCTCACGGGCGGCAGCGGGTTCGTCCTCGGCTCGATGATCGGCGTGTTCGTTTACGGCACCATCAAGACGGCGATCTCGTTCCTCGGCGTCGACCAGTCCTGGACGCGCATCACGATCGGCACGCTGCTGCTCGTCTTCGTGGTCGTGCAGCGCCTGCTGGTCGCGCGGACGGCGCGAACGTCACGGTGAACCTCGGGGGAGGCTCACCGCGGGCATGATGGTCCGTATGGATGCGCGCGAAGCAGCGGTCGCGCCGGTCGTGGAAGTGACCGGCGCGACCGTTCGCTTCGGCGCCGAGACGGTGCTCGACGCCGTCGACTTCCGCCTGCTGCCGGGTGAGGTCCACTCGCTCATGGGCGAGAACGGCGCCGGCAAGTCCACGCTCATCAAGGCGATCACCGGTGCGCTGCGACCGGATGCCGGCGCGATCCGCGTCGGCGGCGAACCGGTGCACTTCGCCTCGCCGGCCGATGCGCTCGCCGCGGGGATCAGCGCGGTCTACCAGGAGATCGATCTCCTGCCGAACCTCTCGGTCGGCGAAAACGTCCTGCTCGGACGCGAGAGCCACCGCCTCGGCGGGATCGACTGGCGCGAGACGCACCGCCGAGCCGCCGTGATCCTCGACTCGCTCGGCCTCGACATCGATCCGCGCACGCGGCTGTCGGGGCATTCGCTCGCGGTGCAGCAGCTCGTCGCGATCGCCCGCGCGATCTCGGTCGACGCGCGCGTCGTCGTGCTCGACGAACCGACCTCCAGCCTCGACCTCGACGAGGTCGCCGAGCTGTTCCGCGTCATCCGCGAGCTGACGGCGCGCGGCGTCGCCGTGCTGTTCGTGTCGCACTTCCTCGATCAGGTCTACGAGATCTGCGACCGCATCACCGTCCTCCGCGGCGGCCGGCTCATCGGCGAGTACGTGCCGGCCGAGCTCCTGCGCATCGACCTCGTCGAGAAGATGCTCGGCCGTGGTGCCGACGAGATGGAGGTTCACCCGCGAGAGGATGCCGCGGCATCCGTTCCGGTCGCACTCGCCGGACGCGATCTCGCCTCGGGTAGGGGGCTCACCGAGGCGAACCTCGAGATCGGCGAGGGCGAGGTCGTCGGCCTTGCGGGGCTCCTCGGCTCGGGTCGGAGCGAGCTGGCGCGCGCGCTCACCGGCGTCGACCGACCGGATGCCGGGGTGCTCGAGATCGGCGGTGCGCCCGCGAATCTCCCGTCGCCGCGTCGCGCGATCGGCCAGGGCATCGTCTACTCGTCCGAGAACCGTCGCACCGAGGGCATCATCGGCGACCTCAGCGTGCAGGACAACATCACGCTGGCGCTTCAGGCGGACCGCGGCATCCTGCACCGACTCACGAACACGCGACGTCGCGAGTTGGCGATGAGCTGGATCGAGGCTCTCGACATCCGGCCCGCCGATCCGGACCGTCCCGCGGGCACCCTTTCGGGCGGCAACCAGCAGAAGGTCCTCCTCGCCCGCCTTCTCGCGCTCTCGCCGCGTGTGCTCGTCCTCGACGAACCGACCCGTGGCATCGATGTCGGGGCGAAGGTCGAGATCCAGCGGCTCGTCGCCGACCTCGCCGACAACGGTTTGTCGGTCCTTTTCATCTCGGCGGAACTCGAAGAGGTGCTGCGTGTCTCGAACCGCATCGCCGTGATGCGCGCCGGGCGACTCGTCGAGACGATCGCGGCGGACGCGCTCACCGTCGACTCGCTGCTCGCCCTGGTGGCGCGGCCGGAGGATGATTCGTGAGCGAGGAGCGCGGCGCGAAGTCCGCCAATATCTTCGACGTCGCCCGTCTCGCGGGTGTCTCCCACCAGACGGTGTCGCGAGTACTCAACGACCTTCCGAACGTCCGGCCCGCGACGCGCGCACGCGTGCAGCAGGCCATGGCGCAGCTGCGGTACAGCCCGTCGCCGGCCGCTCGTGCGCTCGTCACGAAGCGCACTCGGACGATCGGTCTCATCACGCCCGGGACGGCGGACTTCGGGCCCACGTCGATCGCGATGCACTTCAACGTCGCGGCCCGCGCGGAGCGATACTCCGTCGATTCGGTGACGGCGCCCGACACGGATGCGGCCAGCATCCGCTCGGTCGTCGAGGGCCTGCTCCGTCAGCGCGTCGATGCGATCGTGCTCGTCGTCACGGACCTCGGCGTCCTGGAAGCCGTCCGCGGCCTCGACCTGGGCGTGCCGATGGTCGCCGCGGCCGCGACTCAGCGCCGCAACCCCCAGCTCGTGTCGATCGACCAGTACCGGGGCGCCCGATCGGCGGTGCGCCATCTCGCGGAGTCGGGGCACCGCCGCATCCTCCACATCGCCGGTCCGCCGCGGAACCCGGATGCCATCGAGCGCATCCGCGGGTGGCGCGACGAGCTCGCGTCGCACCAGCTGGCGGTCGTGGAGCCCCATCACGGCGACTGGACCGCGGCGAGCGGTGCCGAGATCGGGCGGACGCTCGAGCTGGCACCGGGGGACGCCGTCTTCGCGGGCAACGACCACATGGCGATCGGCCTGCTCTCCGCGCTTCGCGCCCGCGGCCTGCAGGTGCCGAGCGACATCGCCGTCGTGGGGTTCGACGATGTGCCCGAAGCGGCCTATCTGTCGCCGCCGTTGACGACCGTGCGGCAGGACTTCCGCGCCCTCGGTGAGCTGATGATGCAGAAGGTGCTGCTCGCCGTCGAGGAGCCCGACGGACTCACGGAGGACACCCCCCTGCCGACTCACCTCATCGTGCGGGAATCGTCCCGGAGCTGAGTGCGAGGACGCGCCGACGACCGACCCACACGACGATCGAGGCGACGATCGCGAACGTGAGGGCGATTCCGATCACATAGGCGATCACGCCACCCCAGCCGTTGACTCCGTTCGGGTTGAGGAAGGGGTACGGGTACCAGAAGGCCACGCCCGTCGTCGGGTTGACTACGAGCGGCCCGCGCAGCAGCGTGTAGGCGATCCAGATGATCGGGACGGCGAGGATGACGAGAGCCGACCGCCGGGGCAAGGCGCGGCGCGTCGGGGCGACGAACAGATCGATCAGCAGGAACAGCGGAGCGACGACGTGGACGATCTCATTGGCCCAGGCGACGTGGTCGTCGGCGGTCGGATACCCGCGCAGCAGCAGGTTGTAGACGACGCCGGTGATGAAGAGGTACGTCGTGGCTGCGGCCAGGGCGACCGCGACCCCCGCGGGTTCGCGGGTCTCGTGAGAAGGCCGCATGAAGAACCAGATGACCGCGGCGAGGAGCGCGAGGGCTCCCGCCAGGTTCGACAGGATCGTGAAGAAGCTGAAGAAGTTGGCGATCGTGGTGGGGATGTCGCGGTCGTTCGCGATCGCCGTGCGGATGGTGGTGATGAACTGTCCCACGACCGCGGTCGTGATCACGGCGGCGGCGACGAGCCTGATGACCGACCACACCGTCGGCCACGTTCGGGTACGCATGACCGAACCCTAGCGCGCGGCGGGCGCGACGAGGGATGCCGCCTATCGGGCCGCGCGGACCCGGCCCGATAGGATGGGGTGTAACCGTCCGATAAACGGGGGAGAGCCCATGCCAGGCATCGTGATCGTCGGAGTTCAATGGGGAGACGAGGGCAAGGGCAAAGCCACCGACCTCCTGGGTGAGCGCACCGACTGGGTCGTCAAGTTCAACGGCGGTAACAACGCCGGCCACACCGTGGTGATCGGCGACGAGAAGTACGCCCTGCACCTGCTGCCCAGCGGCATCCTGTCGCCGGGTGTCAACGCCGTCATCGGCAACGGCGTCGTCGTCGACCTCGAGGTGCTCTTCGCCGAGCTCGGTGCTCTGCAGGCCCGTGGTCTCGACGTCTCACGGCTCAAGGTCAGCGCGAGCGCGCACATCATCACGCAGTACCACCGCACGCTCGACAAGGTGACCGAGCGGTTCCTCGGCAAGAAGATGATCGGCACGACCGGTCGCGGCATCGGCCCGACCTACGCCGACAAGATCAACCGCACCGGCATCCGCGTGCAGGACCTGTTCGACGAGAACATCCTGCGCCAGAAGGTCGAAGGCGCCCTCGATCAGAAGAACCACCTGTTGGTGAAGGTCTTCAACCGCCGCGCCATCACCGTCGACGAGGTCGTCGAGGACCTGCTGTCGTACGCCGAGCGACTGCGTCCGATGGTCGCGGACACCGGACTGATGCTCAGCAACGCGCTGGATGCCGGCGATGTCGTCGTTTTCGAGGGCGGCCAGGCCACGATGCTCGACATCGACCACGGCACGTACCCGTTCGTCACGTCGTCGTCCGCGACGGCGGGCGGCGCCTCGACCGGCTCGGGCGTCGGTCCGAACCGCCTCGACCGCATCGTCGGCATCGTGAAGGCCTACACGACGCGTGTCGGGTCGGGTCCGTTCCCGACGGAACTGTTCGACGAGAGCGGTGACTTCCTGCGGTCGCGCGGCTTCGAGTTCGGCACGACGACCGGCCGTCCGCGCCGCGTCGGCTGGTACGACGCCCCCATCACGCGGTACGCGACGCGCATCAACGGCATCACCGACCTCGTGCTCACGAAGCTCGACATCCTCACCGGTCTCAAGGAGATCCCCGTCTGCGTCGCCTACGACGTCGACGGCGACCGGTTCGACGAGGTGCCGGTCAACCAGACCGACTTCCATCACGCGACGCCGATCCTCGAGAACTTCCCGGGCTGGGACGAGGACATCTCGACCGCTCGCACGTTCGAGGACCTGCCTCAGACCGCGCAGGCCTACGTGCTCGCCCTCGAGAAGATGAGCGGCACGCGTATCTCGGTGATCGGTGTCGGCCCGGCGCGCGACGCGGTCATCGTCCGCCACGACCTGCTCGACTGATCCGTGCGGTTCCTGCTCGGCGGGTACTCCCCGGACATGGGCGGGTCGGCGACGGGCATCGGACTGCTGGATGCCGGTGGCCCCGACTCCCCGCTCGCGAGCGGTCCGCTCGGGGTCGGCCGTGACGTCGTCGCGGCGGAATCGCCGTCGTGGATCGCGCGGCATCCGACCCTCGACGTCGTCTACGCGGCGCTCGAAGGTCGGGGAAGCGTGCGTGCCTACCGGCGGACCGGCGAGACCGCGTTCGTTCCGCTCGGCGCGGAGGTCGCCGTCGGCGACGGCCCATGCAATGTGCTCGCCCTCGAGGATGCGCTGATCGTCTCGTGCCACGGCGACGGCGGCGTCGTCCACGTGGGTCTCGCGGCCGACGGCAGGCCCGGGGCCGCACGCCGGTGGGCGGCCGTCGTCGAGGGGGCACCGGCATCCGATCTCGCATCGGCTGCGCGGGCACTCCGGGCGATCGTCGGGGACGAGTACGCGGACTTCGTGCCGCACGCCGAAGCCGAAGAGGCGGATGCCGCCACCGAGGCCGCTCCCTCGACCCGCCCGTCGCGTGCGCATCAGGCGGCCTCACTCCCGGGCGGGCTCATCGTCACGACCGACGTCGGCCTCGACCTCCTCCGGTTCTGGCGTGGGGGGCGAGAGATCCAGCGGTTCGAGCTGCCGGCCGGAACCGGTCCGCGGCACGTGCGATCGCATCCGAGCGGACACCTCTACGTCGTGACCGAGTACTCCGGCGAGGTTTTCGCCCTGGCGCCCGACGTGTCGGGCGAGTGGCGGCTCGTCGGCGGCGCGCAGTTGGGCGCCTATCCGGGGGATGCCGGGGCTGAGCTCGCGATGTCGCGTGATGGCGTCTTCCTGTACGCCGGCCTTCGCGGCAGCGACACGATCGCGACCGTCAAGGTCCGCGGCGGCGGTGAGACGCTGAACCCGATCGCGCTCGCCGAATCGGGTACCGTCTGGCCCCGCCACCACGTCGTCGAGCGCGACACCGTCCTGGTCGCAGGGCAGCGCGCCGACGAGGTCGTGTCATTGGCGATCGACGAGCGGACGGGCGTTCCCGGTCGCGTGCGGCACCGGACAATAGCACCGTCGCCGACCGCGCTCCTAGCCTTCCCGGGCTGACCTCGGCGCCCGGTAACGTGGCCCGGCGGAGGGGGAACATGAGCGCGGGCGGACGGACGACGTCGAGACGATCCACGGGACCGAACATCGACGGCTTCACCGGCCTTGTGTGGATCATCGGCCTCGTGATCGCGGGAATCACCTGCGCCATCTACGCGGACGACGGCACGTTCGAAGTGGGCGCCGTCGGGCGCAGCGACGACTATTCGATCTCGCCGTGGACGAGCGATGATCCCGTCGTGGCCGAGGAGAGCGGCGGGGGCGTCTACGAGGGATCCGATGGCGCCGTCATCCGGCTCAGCGGCGTCGACGTCACCCAGCCCCTCGTGGTGAGCCCGGAGGGGGAGTCGTACATCAGCAGCGTGCGGGTGACCGGCCCCCAGGGACGCATCGTGACGCCCGGCGAGTACGAAGGCGATCCGCCGCGGTTCAGACCCTTGGCCGATGGTCGTGTGGCGATCTTCGTGGAGCAGCCCGATGTCGAATTGTGGGTCGATGGATCCCGCGACGAGAACTGGAGAGCGCGAGTGTCGTCCGGCGGCCTCAACCGCGCGAACGACGTGGTCACCGCCTTCTCCTCCGCAGACTTCCTCCACATCGGCGAGGCATCGACGGCGCGCGTGACCGTGCGCGGCAAGGGCAGCGTCGACATCCAGATCGTGACGCCTCAGGGCACGGACTCGGTTCTCTCGGGCGACGCCCCGATCGACCAGTCCGTCGCCTGGCGCGACGCACCGCTCGTTCTTTTCTCGGTCACGGCGTGGGACGACGCCGGGTGGCGGATCGAGTTCCCACCGTCTCCCACGCCGTCCGCGTCGCCCTCGCCGGAGGTGACACCGTGAGCACAGCGGATGCCCGGATCCGGCGCTTCTCGACGATCACCTGGCTGGGCGGGTCGGCCGTCGCCGTCGTGCTCGCCTTCGTCATCTTCCCGTTCGTCGGGATCAATCCCGCCACGGGCGAACTCCTGCTGCACAACCCGAACGACTACGAGTACCGCCCCTGGACCGACCCCGACGCGCAGGAGGTTCGGGTGGAGGGCGGCGAGGTCATCGGCACGGCGGCGAGCGGCTACCTCGACCTGTCGGCCGGAGACGATGTGTGGGTCGTCGGGCCACTGCGCGGGGGCGAGGAACGCTCGGTGGGCGTCTACCATCAGCGAGACACGAGATCGACCGAGGGCGACGCTCGGCCTGCCTACCTCGGCAGCATCAGTGGACGCTCGAGCGAGGTGCTCGTCGCGGGAGAGACCGACGGGCGCGTCTGGTTCGCCCCGCGACTGAACGGCTGGCGAGCGGACCTCACCCGCGAGACGCCGATCTCCATCGAGGACGGCGTCGCCACCGGCGAGGGCAGCGCGCTGCTGTCGTACACGGGTGATGCGCTGAGCGCACGATTCACCTTCGAGGGCGAGGGCTTCTTCATCGTCGACGCGCTCTTCCCCGGCGAGGTCGCTCGCCTCGTGCGCATCGTCGACAGTGTCGACGTCCGCCAATCCTGGCCGGCCAAGGGTCGGGTGATCTTCCGAGTCGAGGCGGACGAAGGCTCCGGCCCCTGGAAGATCACGCTCGACGAACCGGCAACCGGAACACCATGACCACCTCACGAAAGGGAACCGACGTGACCTTCGACGCCACGCTGGATGCGGCTTTCAAAGCTCGCCTGCCGCTGCTGTACCTCGAGACCGCCGAGGAGGTGCGCGCGGTCGCCGCGATCACGGATGCCGCTCACGCGCAGCGCAACCGTCGCGCGGTCTGGTCGTGGACGTCGGCGCTCGGCCTCATCGATCCCGACGGCAAGAGCATCTCGAACACGACGAACCCGGCGCGGGCCCTGCAGCACGCCGCCGGGGTCACCGACCCGAGCGTCTTCATCTTCTGCGACCTGCACGCCTACTTCGGCGGCGAGCACCGACCGGGGGACCCCGCAATCGTCCGCACGGTCCGGGAGACGGCGCTCGAGTTCCGCCACGGCGACGTGTCGCGGACGCTCGTCGTGACGGCGCCGGTGCGGGTGATCCCGCCCGAGCTCGACGAGTTGACGCACCTGTTCGACTTCCCCCTGCCGACCGCGGCGGAGATCCGCGACCTGCTCGACACGATGATCGAGAACAATGCGGGAGACATCCGCGTCGTCGCAGACGATGCCGACCGCGAATCGCTCGTGCAGGCGGCCCTCGGCCTCACGATGGCCGAGGCCGAGAACGCCTTCGCGCAGGCGATGGTGAACGACGGGAAGTTGACGGGCGACGACATCCGCGTCGTCCTGCACGAGAAGCGCCAGGTGGTGCGCAAGTCCGGCGTCCTCGAGTTCGTCACGGGCGACCTCGACCTCGACGACGTCGGCGGGCTCAATAACCTGAAGCGCTGGCTCGCGCGTCGCAACGGATCGTGGCTCCCGAGCGCGCACGAGTACGGCCTGCCGTCGCCGAAGGGCGTGCTCATCACGGGAGTCCCGGGCTGCGGAAAGTCGATGACGGCGAAGGCGACGGCGGCGTCGTGGGGGCTGCCGCTGCTCCGCCTCGACATCGGTCGGATCTTCTCCGGCCTCGTCGGCTCGAGTGAGCAGAACCTCCGGACCGCCATCGCGACCGCCGAGGCGGTGGCACCCTGCATCCTCTGGGTCGATGAGATCGAGAAGGGCTTCTCGAACACCACGGGCCAGGGCGACTCGGGGACGACGGCACGCGTGTTCGGGACGTTCCTCACCTGGATGCAGGAGAAGAAGCATCCCGTCTTCGTCGTCGCGACCGCGAACAACATCGACGCCCTGCCGCCCGAGTTCATGCGCAAGGGGCGCTTCGACGAGATCTTCTTCGTCGACCTGCCCACGACCGTCGAACGCGAGGTCATCTGGTCGCTGCAGCTCGCCGCCCACGCGACCCCGGCCAACGGACTCGACGCGATCGCGAACGACGTGGCGGCCGTCGCCGCGCTCGTCGCCGCGAGCGAGAACCACTCCGGCGCCGAGATCGAGCAGGCCGTCGTGGCCGCGCTGTACGAGGGATTCAGTGGTCGTCAGACCATCACGGCGGATGTCGTGAACCGCGTCGTCGCGACGATGATCCCCCTTGCGGTCACCCAGGCCGAAGAGGTCCAGCGCATCCGCGCGTGGGCGGCTCAGCGCGCCGTCGGCGCGACTGGCGCCGAAGACCTCGACGCACACGACGTCGCCGCTAACGGCACGGAGACCCACGGGGCGCTGTCGTCGCGTCGCGGCGGTCGTACCGTGGACTACTGATCGACCGGCACACAGGAACGGGAATCGACGATGAAGAAGCTCGTGGTGCAGTTGCGACCGGACGGATCGGTTGCCGCGGAGACGTTCGGGATGACGGGGGCCGAGTGCCTCGACTACATCGAGCAGCTCGAAGCGCTGCTCGACGCCGAGACGACCTCGTCGCAGTTCACCGAGGACTACACGCGCGTCGCGTCGGCGGCATCCGATTCGCTTCTGCAGGAGGACCGGGACCGGTGATCGTCACCGAGTCGCGCGGTGTCGGCGGGGAGGCGAGCCTCCTCGGCACGACGCCGCCTCCCCGCGCCGACGCGGCCCTGCGCTGGTCACGGTTCGTGCCGGCGACGGGCGCCGAGGGGCCCGGAGTCCGCGCGGCGATCTGGGTGCAGGGGTGCGCGGTCCGGTGCCCCGGGTGCTTCAACCCGCAGATGTGGGCCGCGCGCGGTGCGCACCTCGACGACCCCGCGGACCTCGCTTCGAGATGGATCGCCGACGCGCGCGCCGCCGGAGCAGAGGGCGTGACGCTGCTCGGCGGCGAGCCCTTCGACCAGGCGGCCGCGCTCGCCGTCGTCGCGGAAGCGTTCCGGGATGCGGGGCTCGGTGTCATGGCGTTCTCCGGCTACACCCTCGAACGGCTGCAGGTCTGGGCAGAGGAGCGCGCCGACATCGCCCGCCTCCTCGCCGCGACCGACCTGCTCTGCGACGGTCCGTACCTCGCCGACCTCCCCGACACGCGCCGACCCTGGATCGGGTCGCGCAATCAATCGATCCGTGCGCTCACCCCGCGGTACGCCGCCGAGGTCGACCGCATCGCCCGCGACGGCGGCCGCGACGCCCTCGAGGTGCGCATCAGCGCCGACGGAGTCGTCGCCGTCAACGGATGGGCGACGGATGCCGCCCTCGCAGAACTTCTGGACGATCTGGGTTTGCGCGCAGACCGCGCCGCATCCCTCACGAAGGGAACACCCCGATGAGCATTTCGCTGATCCTCGTCCCCGCGGCGCTCGCCGCCGCAGCCGCCCTCGGCGGGACCGGCGTCGTCGGGGCTCTGTCGCTGAACACGGGCGCGAAGACCGACCGCGGCAGCAGCGGGTCCGAGGCCGTTCCGGTCGCCGTGCAGACGCGGATGAAGAACCCCGACCTGCTCGCCGCAGCGCTCGCCGATCTGGGCGCGACACATGCCTCGCTCGACGAAGGCGTGCTGACGGCGACGCTCGACGGCCTCGAGGTGGTGATGTCGCGCACCGAGGAGGGCGTCTGGGGTGCGCACCTGTCGCGACTCGACGGGCACGAGGTGACCGAGGCCGAGGCGACTGCCGTGATGACGGAGCTGGATGCCGCCTACGCCCGTCACGTGCAGCGCGCCGTCGCCGACCGCATCCGCGCCCGCGCCGACCAGGCCGGGTTCGAGCTCGTGTCGGAGACCCGGGACGAGGACGACACGGTGACGATGGTGCTGAACGTGCGGGACCAGGCGTGAGTTCGTCCGCGCGTCTGGCCGCTCCGGGATGGGGCTGGCTGATCGGCGTCAGCTCATGGCTCGTCGCCGTCTTCATCGGTCCGGCGACCGCGTGGATCGGCTTCTTCATCGTCGGCGCGGTGTCGCGGCGTCGGGCGGCGTACATCGCGGGGGCCGCCAGCGGCATCCTCGGGATCACCGTCGCGACCGAGGTGTGGGGCGGCTTCAGCGACCTCGTCGGCGCCATCGTCCATCTCGGCGGCATCATCGTGGGTCTGGCACTCAACCCCGGGTGGCTGCGAACGCTGTGGGAGCGCCGCGTCGCGGCGGCGGACAAGCGCGGTTCGTCGCGCACCGCGTCGACGAGCCAGGCCGCGCGGGCGACGACGGCGGCACCGAAGCGTCGCCGTCGGGGGTCGCGCGCGAAGCCCGCGTCGCAGCCGGCTGCTGCGACGTCTGCAGCTGAGCCCGAGGCGCGCCGGATGGCGGAGACCGTCGGGGCGTCGTCATCCGATCTCTTACAGACCGCCGAGCCGGTCGAGCCGGTCGACGTGCAGACCGCGACCGCGGACGAGCTCGCCGACCTGCCGGGGCTCAATCGCACCAAGGCTCGTCGCGCCGTGAAGGTGCGCACCAAGAACGGCGGCTTCTTCTCGGTCGAGGACTTCGGAGAGGCGGCGGGACTGCAGCCTCACGAGATCGTCCGGCTGCGCTCGGCGGCGACCTGCTCGCCGCGCCCGCGAAGCCCGCGGAGCTTCGGCCGTCGCGTGGATCTCTGAGCGGGTCGCTGGAAGCCGGTATTTCCAACGTTGCAATCCCGCCGGACGAGGGACAGGATCAATGGCATGCCCGACTCCCCCCTCGAGCCCCTCGACCCGGCATCCCTCCCTCCCCGCGTCGACGTCAGCGACAATTCCGCCGCTCTCGCGGCGGTGCAGGCCGTCATCGACGCCGGTCCGTTCTCGTCGACGTGGGACTCCCTCCGCGAGTATGAGGTGCCCCTCTGGTACCGCGACGCGAAGTTCGGGATCTTCATCCACTGGGGAATCCCCTCGGTGCCTGCGCAGGGTGAGTGGTACTCGCGGACGATGTACCTCGAAGCCGATCGGGCGTTCGAGCACCACCGCGAGACCTACGGTCCGCACAACGAGTTCGGGTACAAGGACTTCATCCCGTCGTTCACGATGGACAGGTTCGACCCGGCCGAGTGGGCCGAGGTGTTCCGCCGCGCAGGCGCGCAGTTCATCGTGCCCGTCGCGGAGCATCACGACGGGTTCGCGATGTACGACACCGCCCGCTCGCGGTGGAGCGCGGCGCAGATGGGTCCCCGCAAGGACGTGTTCGGTGAACTGATGACGGCCGTCGACGGCGCGTGGATGGTGCGCGGGGCCTCGTCGCACCGAGCCGAGCACTGGTTCTTCATGAACGGCGGGATGCGGTTCGACTCCGACGTCCGCGATGCGCGCTTCTCGGACTTCTACGGTCCCGCCCAGCGTGAGGAGACGGCACCGAACGAGCTGTTCCTCGAGGACTGGCTGCTTCGGACGGTCGAGATCATCGACCAGTACCGACCGCAGGTGCTGTGGTTCGACTGGTGGCTCGAGCAGCCGGCGTTCGAGCCCTACATCCGAAAGCTCGCGGCGTACTACTACAACCGCGCGCACGAATGGGGTCGCGGCGTCGTCATCAACTACAAATGGACGGCGTTCGCCGAGGGGAGCGCGGTCTACGACATCGAGCGCGGGGCAATGCCCGGCATCCGTCCCGACGTCTGGCAGAACGACAGCTCGGTCGGCAAGACCTCGTGGGGCTGGATCGAGGATCACGACTACAAGAGCCTCGACGATCTGATCGGTGAACTCGTCGACGTCGTCGCAAAGAACGGCAACCTGCTGCTCAACATCGGGCCGACGGCAGACGGCACGATCGCCCCCGCCGAGCGCGAGCTGCTCGAGGGGATCGGCGACTGGCTTACGGTCAACGGTGAGGCGATCTTCGGGTCGCGACCGTGGCTCATCCCCGGCGAGGGGCCCACCGAGGTCGTCGCCGGCTCGATGATCGATGACGCGTTCGCGCCGTACACGTCAGAGGACGTCCGCTTCACGACCCGCCCCGACGTCACCGGCGACTACGTCTACGCGACGCTCCTGCGCTGGCCGGACGACGGCGTGGCCCGCATCCGTTCGTGGGGAACGGCGAGCGGACTGCTCGGTCGCCGCATCGCGGAGCTGACCGTGCTGGGACACGGCGCTGCCGAGTGGACACAGGATGCCGACGCCCTCCGCGTCACTTTGCCCGAGACGCCGCCGTCCGCCGTCGGCGTCGTCGTGAAGCTCTTTCTCGAGCCCGTGCACGAGCCGGCACGCAAGGACTTCCTGCACGGCTGAGACTCATCACGGACCGCGCTACGCTCATCGCCGGAGGAACCATGACCGACCCGAACGCCCAGCTGCAGATCCTGCGATCCAGCATCGACAACATCGACGCCGCCCTCGTCTTCATGCTCGCCGAACGCTTCCGCTGCACGAAGCAGGTCGGCGTCCTCAAGGCGGAGCACGGGATGCCGGCATCCGATCCGTCCCGTGAGGAGCAGCAGACCGCGCGACTGCGTCGGCTGGCCGAAGAGGCCGACCTCGACCCCGAGTTCGCCGAGAAGTGGTTCAACTTCGTCGTCGCCGAGGTCATCCGTCACCACACCGAGGCGGCCGGCGAACTCTGAGGTGAGTCGCGAGGTCCGCGCGTCAGCGGATGCAAGGGATCCTCGGCGACACGCCGGGGGCACGACGGATGCCGCGGCGCGCCGCGCGGCATCCCTTGCATAGCGTGACGGGCCGGGGCCTCAGACGTCGATCGGCCAGCCCGTGTAGGCCTCGGCGAGGTAGGTGCTGCCGGCGCGGGACTCGACGACCGAGCGCAGCTCGCCGACCTGGCGGCGACGGTCGAAGTCGGTGGCGTTCTCGTCGGCGTGCAGCATGCTCGTCATCCACCACGAGAAGTGCTGCGCCTTCCAGATGCGGCGGAGCACGGTCTCGGGGAACTGCTCGATGAGACGCTCGTCGTTCTCCAGAAGGAGCGCGCGGAGGGCCCGCTCGAGGACGATGACATCGGCGATCGCGAGGTTCATGCCCTTCGCGCCGGTGGGAGGCACGGTGTGCGCGGCGTCGCCAATCAGGGCGACCCGGTTCTTCCGCACCTCGTCGGCCACGAAGCTCCGGAAGCGCAGCACGTCGCGCTGGAAGATCGGACCCTCGGTCAGCGTCGTCCCGGGGACGCGCAGCTGAAGCGCGTCCCACAGCTGGGCCTCGCTGTACGACTGGGGATCGGTGTCGGGAGCGCACTGGAAATACATCCGCTGCACGGTCGCGCTTCGCTGGCTGATGAGCGCGAACCCATCCGGCGAGTTGCTGTAGATCAGTTCGTCGGCGCTCGGCGGCGCCTCGCACAGGATGCCGAACCAGGCGAACGGGTACTCGCGGAAGAAGCCCGAGTGGGTGCCCGACACGGCCTTGCGCACAACGCTCCGCGAGCCGTCCGCGCCCACCACGACGTCCGCGACGATCTCGAGGGGTTCGCCGTCGGCATCCTCGGCGATGATGCGGGGCTGATCGGATGCCTCGTCCTCGACGCGCAGCGCCGTCACCCCGAAGCGCAGATCCTGACCTTGTTCGAGGCGCACCGCGATGAGGTCCTTCAGCGCCTCGTGCTGCGGGTAGAGCCACACGCTCCGGCCGACGAGGTCGGCGAAGTCGATGCGGTGGCCCTCGCCGTCGAAGCGGAGCTCGATGCCGTCGTGCTGGTTGCCGACCGTTTTCACGCGGGTCGACGCGCCGGTCGCCTCGAAGGCGGCGACGGTGCCGTGCTCCAGGATGCCGGCGCGGATCGTGGTCTCGATCTGCTCGCGGGAGCGCTGGTCGATGACGACCGATTCGATGCCGGAGAGGTGCAGCAGGTGCGAGAGGAAGAGGCCGGCGGGGCCCGCTCCGACGATCGCGACGCGGGTGCGGACGGTGGTCATGTCGTCTCCTTCGACGGGCACGGCGGGGGGTGTGGGATCAGTGTGTTCCCGGTTCCGTGCGTCGACGGCAAGTTCCCATTGAATGGGACTACGGGACTCAGCCCCGCAGGTCCGCCTCGATGCGCGCCGCGGCATCCTGCAGGGCGCGGACCGCCGCCGCCGGGTCCGTCTCTCGCGGCAGCACGACCGACAGCGCGGCCGCGACGACACCGGCGTCCCGGATGCCGACAGCCACCCCGGTCGACACGGTTTCGATCGAGCCGGGCGCGATCACGACGCCGGTCCGCCGAATCTCGGCGAGCAGGCGGCGGAGGACCACGGCATCCGTCACCGTCTCGGGAGCCAGCGCGCGGAGCGGGCCCGCAAGCACCCGCTCGCGCACGGGCGCCGCGGCGTGGGCGAGCAGGAGCAGCCCCGACGACGACGCGTGCAGGGGGAGGCGGCCCGCGATGCGCGTGATGTTGGCGCCCGCGTCGGGGTGGGAGAGCCGCTCGATGAACAGGGCCTCATCGTTCTCGAGCACGGCGAGCTGCGTGTGCTGGCGGATCGTCGCCTGCACATCCTCCATGTGCGGGAGCGCCGCCTGACGCAGCCGCAGCGCGAACGAGCCGCGGAGGGCGAGTTCCCACAGGCGCATGCCGAGATGGATGCGGCGGTCCTCGTCGCGCTCCAGGAGTCCTGCCTCGACGAGCTCCTCGACGATCCGGTGCGCTGTCGACGGCGGCAACCCGGCACGGCGGCCGATCTCGGCGGCGGACTGCATCGACCGCTCCGCCGTGAAGGTCTCCAAGACCCGCACGATGCGGTCCGTGAGGGACTCGCCGGAGGGGGAGTTGGCCATAGGGACAGGATGGCACGCGTCCCGCGGCGGTACCCTCGGTCCATGCCCGAGCCCCTGCTGATCGCGTCGTGGCCCGAGGCGCCGCTGTCGGTGCAGGCCGCGGCCGATCTCCTCGCCGGCGTGGGCGTGCGGTGGTGGCTGTCGGGCGGAGCCGCGCTCGACCACTGGCTCGGCGCACCGATCCGGGGCCGCGCGAACACTGACGTCAGCATCCTCCCCGGAGACGTCGCCCGGCTGGTCGACGCGCTGCCCGAGGGCTACTCGGTGTGGGCTCCCGAGGGCGAGGACTCCGTGATCGCGCTCGCCGACGCGGTGCCGGATGCCGACCTGCAACCGCTCCGCATCCGGGACGACCGTGCGGGCACCTGGGTGCTGCAGGTGAACATCGAGGACGGCACCGAGAAGGTGTGGATGTATCGCCGCGACCCGCGGCTGCAGCTGCCCTGGGACCGCGCGGTCCTCGACGTCGGCGGCATCCCGACCGGCGCGCCCGAAGTGCAGCTGACGTGGAAAGCCCTCCGCCCCCGGCCCGAGGACGACGCCGACAAGGCCGCGGCGCTGCCCGCGCTGATCGACGATGCCCGCGCGTGGTTCGAGCGCGCCATCCTGACCGTCCACCCGCACTCGACGTGGTCGATCCACGTCCGCAGTCCGTTCGCGCCGGCGAAGGCGAGCTGGAACCGTCGCACGTCCTAACGGTCCCGGTACTCGCCTGCCGCGACCGCGGTGAAGACGAGCTCGCGGAACCAGCGCTGCGCGGGCGACAGGCCCGCTTCGGTGCGGGAGTAGATCGAGACGGGCGTGCTTGTTGCCGGCCACGGGAGTTCGGCGATGCGCAGTCGCGGGAACCAGCCGCAGAACACCTCGGCGACGTGACGTGGCAGCAGGACCACGAGGTCGGTCGTCTCGAGCACGGCGGGCACCGTCGCGTACTCCTCGACGGTCAGAGTCACCTGCGGGAGCAGACCGCGCTCGATCATCGCCTGCAGCGGGTACACGTGACCCCCGCGTGCGGACACCCGCACGAACCGGCGCCCGGTGAACATGTCGTCGGCCGTCGGCGGCAGCGGGTGGTCGTTCGAGGCGAGGGCGACGTACTCGACGCTGCGGATCGGCGTCCGCCACAGCCGCTGCGAGTCGACGAGCGACACGGTCACGGCCAGGTCGACGGTGCCGCGCAAGAGCCCTTCTTCGACCTGGTCGGCGTCGAGGCGCTCGACCTTGAGGTGCAGGCGCGGGGCCTCGCGCTCGAGCAGCGGCATGATCGGCGGCAGGAACGTCTGCTCACCGATCGAGGTCAGCGCGAGCGAGAGCTCGCCCTCGAACGACGAGGCGTCGAACGCCTCGGGGGCGGTCACCGTCGCGTCGATCTGAGCGAGCGCCTCGTGGATCGGACCGAACAGCTGCTGCGCCCGCGGGGTCGGCACCATGACGTGTCCGTGGCGGTGGAAGAGATCGTCGCTGAAGCGCTGGCGGAGCGATCGCAGGGTGTAGCTCACGGTCGGCTGGGTCACGTGCAGGCGTTCCGCCGCCGCGGTGAGGCTCCGCAGTTCGTAGAGCACCACGAACGTCCGCAACTGGTTCAGATCGGCGAACGGCATCCATAGATCCCATCTATCGGGAAGCGCTGTCGAATCTATTGGACCACGGACTACCGCCGATCTACAGTCAACGAAACGGCACCATCCGGCCGCGCTCCCCGACGACGAGGACTCCCGCGTTGATCATCGACATCCACGGCCACTACACGACCGCCCCCGCGCAGCTCGGTGCCTGGCGAGACCGCCAGATCGCGTTCACGGAGGGTGCGGGCGAGGCCCCGGATGTCGCCGACCTGCACATCAGCGATGACGAGATCCGCGAGACGATCGAGGCCAACCAGCTGTCGCTGATGGATGCCCGGGACATCGACCTCACCGTCTTCAGCCCGCGGGCGTCGTTCATGGCGCACCACATCGGCGATCTCGAGGTGAGCGCGACCTGGGCCCGGATCTGCAACGACCTGGTCGCCCGCGTCGCGCGGCTGTTCCCCGACCGGTTCCTGCCGGGCGCGATGCTGCCGCAGTCGCCGGGAGTCGACCCGAAGACGACCCTCGCCGAACTCGATCGAGCCGTCGACGAACTCGGCGTCGTGACGGTGAACATCAACCCCGACCCGTCGGGTGGGCTCTGGACCGCGCCCGCGCTGACCGACAAGAGCTGGTACCCGCTGTACGAGAAGCTCGTGGAATACGAGTTGCCCGCGATGATCCACGTCAGCACGTCGTGCAAGCCGGTCTTCCACACGACCGGCGACCACTACCTGAACGCCGACACGACCGCCTTCATGCAGCTGCTCAAGGGCGACCTGTTCCGCGACTTCCCCGACCTGAAGTTCGTGGTTCCGCACGGCGGCGGCGCGGTCCCGTACCACTGGGGGCGTTTCCGCGGACTCGCGATGGCGCTCGGCAAGCCCGAGATCGAGGAGCACCTGCTCGGCAACGTGTTCTTCGACACGTGCGTCTACCATCAGCCCGGGATCGACCTGCTGACCGCGGTCGTGCCGACCGACAACGTGCTCTTCGCCAGCGAGATGATCGGCGCCGTCCGCGACATCGATCCGCGCACGGGCCACTACTTCGACGACACCCGCCGGTACGTCGACGCCACCGACAACCTGTCCGCCGACGAGCGCACCGCGGTGTTCGAGGGGAACGCGCGTCGCGTGTACCCCCGACTCGAGCGTGCGCTCGCGTCCCGCGGGCTCTGAGACACCCGGGAGCACCCATGACCCAGCGACTCAACGATCTCGGGATCGTCCGCACGAACATCACCCGCCCGCATCCTGACGACGTGGCGAAGCTGTCGGAGTTCGGCGTCGCCACCGTCCACGAAGCCATGGGGCGGGTCGGACTCCTCCGCCCCTACGTCCGGCCCGCGTACTCCGGTGCCCGGATGTGCGGCCCCGCCGTCACCGTGCTGCTGCAGCCCGGGGACAACTGGATGATGCACGTCGCCGCCGAGCAGGTGCAGGAGGGCGACGTCCTTGTCGCCGGCTGCACGACCGAGAGCGAGGACGGCTTCTTCGGAGAGCTCCTCGCCACGTCGCTCGCCTCGCGCGGCTGCGCCGGTCTCGTGATCGACGGCGGCGTCCGCGACGTGGCCGACCTCGAGAAGATGGACTTCCCCGTCTTCTCCCGTGCGATCAACGCGAAGGGCACCGTGAAGGCGACCCTCGGCTCGGTCAACATCCCCGTCGTCGTCGCCAACGCCCTCGTCACCCCCGGCGATGTCGTCGTCGCCGACGTCGACGGCGTGGTCGTCGTGCCGCAGGCCATCGTCGGTGCAGTCGCCGGCGCGTGCGCCGCCCGCGAGGCGAACGAGGAGTCGAAGCGCCAGAAGTTCCGCGCCGGCGTCCTCGGCCTCGACCTGTACAAGATGCGCGAACCGCTCGCGGCGGCTGGCCTGACCTACGTGGAGGACGGACGATGACGCTCACCGACAGCGCTCCCCACGGCGCGACCAGCGGCGGCTTTGAGAAGACCGCCGGATGGCTCGACTGGTACGACGGTCCGAGCACGCCGACGTTCCGCCTCCCGGCCGGGGCGGTGGACGCGCACTGCCACGTGTTCGGCCCGGGCGCGGAGTTCCCGTACTCCCCGGCCCGCAAATACACGCCGTGCGACGCCTCCGCCGACCAGCTCTTCGCGCTTCGCGACCACCTCGGGTTCGAACGGAACGTCATCGTCCAGGCGACGTGCCACGGCGCCGACAACAGCGCGCTCGTCGATGCGCTCCGCCGCAGCGACGGCCGTGCGCGGGGAGTCGCGACGGTCCGCGCCGACATCACGGATGCCGAACTCGACGAGCTCCATGCGGCAGGCGTTCGCGGGGTGCGTTTCAACTTCGTGAAGCGACTCGTCGATCGCGTCCCCACCGACTCGCTCGAGGCGATCGTCGCGAAGATCGCCCCCCGCGGCTGGCACGTCGTCATCTACTTCGAGGCCGAGGACCTGCCCGGCCTGTACGACTTCTTCTCGGCGATCCCGACCGACGTCGTCATCGACCACATGGGGCGCCCCGATGTGACCAAGGCGGTGGACGGACCGGATTTCGCGCTGTTCCTCCGCTTCCTGCGCGAGAACCCGAATGCGTGGACCAAGGTGAGCTGCCCCGAGCGGCTCAGCACCAGTGGTCCCCGCGCCCTCGACGGCGAGCAGCACGCGTACGTCGACGTCGTGCCGTTCGCCCGTCGCGTCGTCGAGGAGTTCCCCGACCGCGTGCTGTGGGGCACCGATTGGCCACACCCCAACCTCAAGGACCACATGCCCGACGACGGGCTCCTGGTCGATTTCATCCCGCAGATCGCGACGACGGCCGAGCTGCAGCAGAAGCTGCTCGTCGACAACCCGCAACGGCTGTACTGGCCCGAAGGAGCATGACATGACGCTCGATAAGCCCTACAAGAACGTTCCGGGAACGACGATCTTCGACGCGGATCAGGCCCGCAAGGGGTACCACCTGAACCAGTTCTCGATGTCGCTGATGAAGCCCGAGAACCGCGAGCGGTACCTCGCCGACCGCGAGGCGTACCTCGACGAGTGGCCGCTCACCCCCGCTCAGCGCCAGGGTGTGCTCGACCTCGATCTGAACGCGTGCATCCGCGAGGGCGGGAACATCTACTTCCTCAGCAAGATCGGGGCGACCCACGGGCTGAGCTTCCAGCAGATGGCCGGGTCGATGACCGGGATGTCGGAGGCCGCGTACCGCGACATGATGATCGGCGGCGGGCGTCGCCCCGAGGGCAACCGGCTGAAGGACCTCGACGGATGGGCTCCGCCTGCGACGGAGAAGTCCGAGGTCATGCGCCCCGACGCTCCGGCGAAGTTCACGTCTGCGCTGTTCACGTCGCACGTGCCCGCGATCGGCGCGGCGATGGACCTCGGCAAGACCGAGGAGCCGTACTGGAAGAAGGTCTTCGACGGCTACGAGTGGACTCGCAGATGGGCGAAGGAGAACACGCCGGACGTCGTCATCCTCGTCTACAACGACCACGCCACGGCGTTCGACTCCAACATCATCCCGACGTTCGTCCTCGGCACGGGTGCGCACTACCCGGTCGCCGACGAGGGCTACGGACCCCGTCCGGTGCCCGACGTGAAGGGGTACCCGGAACTCGCCGCGCACATCGCCCAGTCGGTCATCCAGGACGACTTCGACCTGACCCTCGTCAACGAGATGGTCGTCGACCACGGCCTGACGGTGCCCCTCTCTCTCGTCTTCGGCGACGTCGACGAGTGGCCGTGCCGCGTCATCCCGCTCCCGGTCAACGTGGTCCAGTACCCCGTGCCATCGGGGCGGCGTTGCTACGAGCTCGGCCGGGCGATCCGCCGGGCGCTCGACAAATGGGATGGCCCGAAGCTGAACGTGCAGATCTGGGGTACCGGCGGCATGAGTCACCAGCTGCAGGGACCGCGCGCCGGCCTCATCAACGAGGAGTGGGACAACGCGTTCCTCGACCACCTCATCGCCGACCCGCTGGGCCTCACCGAGTGGCCGCACATGGAGTACGTCGATGAGGCCGGGTCCGAGGGCATCGAGCTCGTCGATTGGCTCATCGCCCGCGGTGCGATGGATGATCAGTTCGGTGGCGAGACCCCCGAGATGAACCACCGTTTCTATCACGTGCCCGCATCGAACACGGCTGTCGGACACTTGGTGATGACCAACCCCACCGCATCCCAGGAGGACCCTTCGTGACAGCCGGAAAAGTCCGCATCGCCGTCGTCGGCGCCGCCGGCGCGTTCGGGATGAAGCATCTCGACGGGCTCCGCAACATCGCCGAGGCCGAGGTGACCGTTGTCAGCGGTACCCGGCCGGAGTCCGTGCAGGCCGTCGCCGAGCAGTACGGCATCCCGAACGCAGTCGTCGGACTGGATGCCGTCCTGGCACGCGACGACGTCGACGCCGTGATCCTTGCGACCCCGACCCAGCAGCATGCCGCGCAGACACAGGCGGTCCTCGCCGCCCGAAAGCACGTGCAGGTCGAGATCCCCCTCGCCGATTCGCTCGCAGACGCCGAGGCGACGCTGGCCGCGGCGGAGGCATCCGGCCGCATCGCCATGGTCGGTCACACTCGCCGGTTCAACCCGTCGCATCAGCTCATCCACAACCGCATCGCGGCGGGCGAGTTCGCCGTACAACAGATGGACGTGCAGACGTACTTCTTCCGCCGTTCGAACACCAACGCCAAGGGTGAGGCGCGGTCGTGGACCGACCACCTGCTCTGGCACCACGCCGCGCACACGGTCGACCTGTTCGCCTACCAGGCGGGGCGCATCGTGCAGGCGAACGCGATCCAGGGTCCGATCCACCCCGAGCTCGGCATTGCGATGGACATGTCCATCCAGCTGAAGGCGGAGTCCGGAGCGATCTGCACGCTGTCGCTGTCGTTCAACAACAACGGACCGTTCGGATCATTCTTCCGTTACATCGGTGACAGCGAGACCTACATCGCGCGCTACGACGACCTGGTGAACGGCCGCGAGGAGCACATCGACGTCTCGGACGTCGCGGTCAGCACGAACGGCATCGAACTGCAGGACCGCGAGTTCGTCGCCGCGATCCTCGAGGGCCGGGAGCCGAACTCCTCCATCCGCCAGGTCATCGATTGCTACCGCGTGCTCGGTGCGCTCGAGGAGCAGCTCTCATGACGCTGCCCCGCATGGGCCTCGGCTGCATGCCGCTGAGCCACGCCTATGGCATCCCTCCCGCCGCCGATGCGGGTGTCTCGATGCTCCAGGAGGTCATCGACCGGGGCGTCACTTTCCTCGACACCGCCACGCTCTACGGCGCGGGCAGTAACGAGCAGATCGTCGGTCGGGCGCTCGCCGGCGGTCGTCGCGATCAGGTCGTGCTGGCGAGCAAGGGCGGTATGGCGATCGTCGACGGCGTGAAGGTCATCGACGGTCGTCCCGAGACCCTGCGCGCGCAGGTCGATGCGTCCCTCGGTCGTCTCGGCGTCGACCACATCGACATCTACTACCTGCACCGGTGGGACAAGCGCGTCCCCATCGGCGAGAGCGTCGCCGCGCTCGCCGAGCTGGTCGCGGTCGGCAAGATCGGCGGCGTCGGGCTGTCCGAGGTGTCGGTCGTGCGACTCCGTGAGGCGCACGCCGTCGCGCCGATCGCGGCGGTGCAGAACGAGTACTCGCTGTGGAGCCGCAACCCCGAACTCGGCATCCTCGAGGCCACGCGCGACCTCGGAGTTCCGCTCGTCGCGTTCTCGCCCGTCGCGCGCGGGTTCCTCTCCGACGGAGTCGCCTCGCCCGACGACCTCCCCGAGAAGGACATCCGACGCGGGATGCCGCGGTTCCAGCCGCCCCACTGGTCGACGAACGCGCAACTGCTGCCCGCCTGGCGCCAGCTCGCCGGCGAGGCCGGCTGCACCCCGGCGCAGCTCGCACTGGTGTGGCTGCTGTCCCGCGGCCCGCACGTCGTGCCGATCCCGGGCACGACGAGCGCCGCGCACGCGCTCGAGAACGAGGCCGCGACCGAGCTCACCGTCGCGCGCGAACTGCTCGACCGCGCGGGCGCGCTCATCGACACCGCGACGGTGTCGGGACCTCGCTACAACGAGACGAACGCCGCCGAGGTGGATGCCGAGTCTTTCGGCGACGCGGCATGAAAGCGATCTCGTCGATGGCGACGAAAGCGGTTCTGGGTGCGCTCGCCGAGGAGGCGGCCCGATCCGGTCATCCGCGGCTCGACATCGAGTCCATCGGGGGAGTGGATGCCGCGGAGCGAGTGCGCGCGGGTGAAGACGTCGACCTCGTGTTCCTCGCCGACAGCGCGTTGCGCCGCCTGGCCGAGGAGAGGCACGTGGAGCCCGAGACCGTGACCCCGCTCGTCCTGTCGCAGGTCGCGGTCGCCGTCCCCGGGGAGAGTGCCGCCGCCGCCGTTCCCGCCGGCCCGGCGTTTCCGGATGCAGAGAGCCTGCGCGCGGCCGTGACCGCCGCGACGCGCATCGGCTACTCGACCGGTCCCAGTGGAACCGCGTTCCTCGAGATGCTGACAGCGTGGGGCGTGATCGACGACGTCCGCGACCGTCTCGTGCAGGCGCGGCCCGGTCTGCCGGTGGCCCAGCTGCTCCGAGACCGGGAGGTCGATCTGGGGCTCCAGCAGCTGAGCGAACTCGCGGGGGCACCCGGCATCCGGATCCTCGGAACGTTGCCTCCGGACTGCGCGATCGACACGGTGTTCTCAGGCGCGGTCAGCCGGTCGTCACAGCACCCGGACGACGCGCTCGGCGTCCTGCAGTCGTTCGCGTCGGCCGCGTCACGCCCGACGATCGAACGGCTCCACTTCGCTCAGGCCGGCTGAACGCGCAGCCAGCGGAAGCCGTGGGCCGCAAGCTCGAGCCCCCCGGATAGGTCGGCCGTCGTGCCGTCTACCACGTCGGTCGCTGAGCCGCGGAACCCCGACAGGGTGACCGCATCGATCGTCACCGCGTCGTCGCCGACATTCGCCAGCACGAGCACCGAGCTCGCCGTGCCGGGGCGCTGGAATCCGACGACCGACGGATGCGGCGTGTGGAACGGCGTGAGCGGGATGTCGGCGAAGTCGGGCGTGCGCCGACGCGCTTCGATCAGCGCCGTCAACCGGGCGTGGATGCGGCCCGCGACCGTTGTGGTGTCGTGCCGCGCGGCGAACGCCTCGGCATCCGCTGCGGGTCGATGCACCCACCGGCTGTCGTCGGCGTGGGCGGGGTCGTCGCGGTACGTGTAGTCGTTCAGCTGACCGAGCTCGTCACCGAGGTAGAGCAGCGGGATGCCGCCGGTCGACAGCGCGAGCGCATGCGCCAGGATGACGCGGTCCTCACCGCCCGGGTCACCCGCTTCGACGCCGGCGAGGGACGCTGTGGTCCCCGCAATGCGTGCGTCTCCGGTCTTCGGGTTCTCTTGGAAGGGGACGCCGCGCGAGAACGTGCCGTCGAAGCGGCCGACGTAGAAGTCGTTGAGGAACCGGCGATGGGAGTATCCGTCGATGCCGAGGGTCGCGGCATCCTCATCGGCGAAGGTCCAGCCGATGTCGTCGTGGCTGCGGACGTAGTTCACCCAGGCGGTGCCGGCGGGCAGGGCGTGGCGCTCGTCGAGCGCCTTCTGCAGCAGGCGGCCGTCACGCGTCGCGAGAGCCTCCCAGCCGAGCGCCATCTGCAGCGGGTTGTAGGAGAGCTGGCACTCCTCGGGGGAGATGTAGGTGATGACCTCGTCGGGGTGGACGATCGCCTCGGACTTGAACAGCACCGACGGCGCGCCGAGCGTGAGCACCTGGTTGAACGCGCGCAGCAGGAGGTGCGCCTCGGGAAGTGACTCGCAGGCGGTGCCGAGGCGCTTCCAGATGAAGGCGACGGCGTCCATGCGGAGCACCTCGACGCCCTGGTTGGCTAGGAAGAGCATCTCGCCCGCCATGGCGGCGAACACCGCGGGGTTCGCATAGTTCAGGTCCCACTGGAAGTGGTAGAACGTCGCCCAGATCCACCGGCCGTCGGGCAGCTGCACGAACGAGCCCGGGTGGTCGTCGGGGAAGATCTCGCGGACGGTCTCCTCGTAGCGATCGGGCATCGTGCGGTCGGGGAAGATCAGGTAGAAGTCTTCGTAGCCCGGCTCGCCGGCGATCGCCTTCTGCGCCCACTCGTGCTCGTTGCTCGTGTGATTGAAGATGAAGTCCACGACGAGCGAGATGCCCGCCTCGCGCAGGTCCGCCGACAGAGCGGCGAGGTCTTCCATCGTGCCGAGGCGGTCGTCGACCGCGCGGTAGCTCGACACCGCGTACCCGCCGTCGTTGTTGCCCTCGGGCGCGGCGAACAGCGGCATCAGGTGCAGGTAGGTGAGGCCGAGCTCCTGGAAGTAGGGGATGCGATCCCGGATGCCGCGGAGCGACCCCGCGTACCGGTCGACGTAACAGACACCCCCGAGCATCTTCTCCGACAGGTACCAGCCGGGGTCGGCGCTGCGCTCCTCGTCGAGACGCTTCAGGTCGGCGGGTCGCTCGCGCCAGCTCGCCGCCGCGGCGGTGACGACCGCCGCGAACGCCTCCTGTCCGTCCTCGCGCTCGCCGTAGAGCTGGGTGAAGAGGTCGTGCAGCACGGGCAGCACCTCCGCCGCACGCGCGCGGAAGCCGGCATCCGTTCCGGCGAGCGCCGCCTCGGCGGCGGCGGTGGCGACGTCCAGGTCGACGGTCGAGTGCGTGGTCAGACGGGCCATGGTGCTCCCCAGCGTCGGGTCGGGTGGAGCAGATCGTATCGCGACAGTGCCGCTCCGCGGAGACGCGGAGCGGCACTGGGGCTCTGAGCGATCAGGCGCGCGGTGCGATCAGGCGATCGCGCGGCGGAGGATCCCGTACGAGACCGCGGCCAGCGCGGCGCTGGCGAGCACGAGCGCCGCCGTCAGTGCGATCGGGGTGAGCGCGCCGAACCAGGCGAACACCGAGCCCCAGGCCTGCATTTGACCGATGAGCCACATCGTGGCGATGAGCAGCAGGCCCAGCCCGATGAAGACGACCGTCAGCACCAGGTTGCCCCACCGCTTGTAGACGGTCGCGAAACAGAACCCGACGATGAAGAAGAGAAGGGCGAGGGCGAAGAAGAACAGCCCGGCGACAAGCGGGCCCTGCGACCAGATCCACGTGAGGCGGAACATGAAGGCGTTCATGCCCCACCCGCCGGTCGCCTCCTCGATGAGCCCGCCGATCACGAAGATCACGGCGAGGCCAGCCGAGGTCAGTGCCGCGGTGACGAGCGTGCCGAGGTAGAACTCCCGTCGGGTCACGCTCATCGCCTGCGAGAAGGGGAAGGTGAGCGTGAGCGCCTGGACGCCCACGGCGAGGAAGTACCAGAGGGGCGCCTGCGCGCCGCCCCCGAACATCGTCGCGCTTGCTCCGGCGCTCGAGATGAGGCCGAAGATCGCGAGACTGATCACGACGGTGCCGGCCAGCACGATCAACGGCACCCAGACGAACGTGGCGCGGTTGACGAGCTGCATGCGCACGACGTTGAGGGTGCGGTTCATCGGAGTGCTCCTTCGTCGGTGGTGGTGGTGGCGGCACGCTGCGTCTGCCGCACGATGAGCTGTTGCAGCGACACCGGGGTGGCGTCGAGGTGGGATGCCGCGAGTTCGGCACGGTCGGCCGCGCTCAGCGCGCCGAGCACGGTGGCGCTCGTGACGCGCCCGAGGCTCTCGCGGTGGATCACCTCGCGCCCGGTGACGAACGCCTCGACGGCGGTGCTCTCGCCGGTGACGGTGGCGGCGCGGTCGCGGATCGACTCGGTGTCCTCGTCCATGATGATCCGGCCGCCGTCGATGACGATGACCTTCTCGAGCAGGTTCGAGACCTCGTCGATGAGGTGGCTGGAGAGGATGATCGTGCGCGGGTGCTCGGCGTAGTCCTCGAGAAGGCGGTCGTAGAAGATCTGGCGGGCGACGGCATCCAGACCCAGGTACGGCTCGTCGAAGAAGGTGACCTCGGCGCGTGCGGCGATGCCGATGATGACGCCGACGGCGGAGAGCTGCCCGCGCGAGAGCTTCTTGATGCGGGTCTTCACCGGCAGGCGGAACTCGGCGATCAACCGGTCGGCGAGGGCTTGGTCCCACTGGGGGTAGAAGAGGCGCGCGATGCGGAACGCGTGCAGCGGCGTCGCATCGTCGGGGTACTTCTGGCTCTCGCGGACGAAGCACATGCGGCTGAGCACGGCGGCGTTCTCGTAGGGCGACTCCCCGAAGACGCGGATGTCGCCGGCGGTGGGGAAGTTCTGTGCCGTGAGGATCGACATGACGGTCGTCTTGCCGGCGCCGTTGCGGCCGAGGAGGCCGTAGATGGCGTCGCGTTCGATCGTGAACGAGATGTCGTCGACAGCGGTGGTGTCGCGGTAACGCTTGGTGAGGTTCTTCACCTCGATGACGGCGGTCATCGTGTCGTTCCCTTCGTGGTCGTGGTGGTGGCGCGCTCCGTCAGCAGACGGGCGAGGTCATCGGGGCCGAGGCCAAGCTTTCGGGCTTCGGCGATCAGGGGGTCGAGGTAGCGGTCGGCGAACGCCGAGCGCCGTTCGGTGAGCAGGAGCTCGCGGGCGCCGTCGGCGACGAACATGCCGATGCCGCGGCGTTTGACGAGCACGCCTTTGTCGGTGAGCATCGCGATTCCCTTCGCCGCGGTGGCCGGATTGATGCGGTGGAAAGCCGCCAGTTCGTTCGTCGAGGGCGCCTGTTCCTGTTCGGACAGGGTGCCGTCGATGATCGCGTCCTCGACGCTCTCTGCGATCTGCAGGAAGAGCGGGCGTCCTTCGTCGACCATTCCGACTCCGCGTTCTCGTTAGTGGGTTAGTTACATGAGTAGGTAACCACCGAACCTCGTTCGTGTCAACGACGATTTTTCGGATGCCCGCGCCGCCCGCGCGCGAAATACCGAGGGATGCGCGATGCGTCAAGGGGCTAGGTCGATTTGATCGGGGTCAACCACCTCGTTACCGTCGAAGGTGGGCCTCGTGCCCTCGACGACCAGTCCGCGGCCGTTCGACCCGGCGCCTCACGGTGCGGCGACGAGCAGACGTATGGTCGGCGGTCTGGGCGATGAACCCGATGTTCGTCGCCGGAGCAGCGCACTCGAGTGACACTTCGCTCGTGCGGATGCCGGTGATCGCCACCCGGGCGCTACCGATGCGGACGCGTGCGCGCCCGCCGAGGGAAGCACGTGACAACTGCCGCTGTCGAAGCGAAGAATTTGTTCAAGGTCTTCGGGCGAAATCCCGGCCAGGCGGTCAAACGCCTCGAGGCCGGGGAAACCCGAGACCAGGTTCGCGACTCCGGAACCGCTGCCGTCATCGACGCGAGCTTCCGCGTCGAACGGGGCGAGATCTTCGTGATCATGGGCCTGTCGGGCTCGGGGAAGTCCACCATCATCCGCATGCTGAACGGGCTGCACGACGCGACGGGTGGCGAGGTCCTCGTCCACGGCGAGCCGATCACCGGCATCCCCGCCGCCAAACTCCGCGGCATCCGTCGTGAGCGCATCGCCATGGTGTTCCAGCACTTCGCTCTGCTGCCGCACCGCACAGTCGCCGCGAACGTCGCCTACCCGCTCGAACTGCAGGGCGTCGGCAAGGCCGAGCGCCTCGCGAAGGCCGAGGAGATCCTCGGGCTCGTCGGGCTCGAGGGCTGGGGCGACAAGCTGCCTTCGGCTCTCTCGGGCGGCATGCAGCAGCGCGTCGGCATCGCCCGCGCGCTCGCCGCCGACACCGACATCCTCCTGATGGACGAGGCGTTCAGCGCTCTCGACCCGCTCATCCGCCGCGAGATGCAGGAGCAGCTGCTCGAGCTGCAGCAGAAGCTGCAGAAGACGATCATCTTCATCACGCACGACCTCAACGAGGCGATGTTCCTCGGCGACCGGATCGCGGTCATGCGCGACGGCCGCATCGTGCAGATCGGCACTCCCGAGGACATCCTCACCGACCCGGCGAACGACTACGTCGAGCAGTTCGTGCAGGACGTCGATCGCGCCCGCGTCCTCACGGCCGCGAACGTCATGGAGCGTCCCAGCTCGGTGGCGGTGACGGATGCCGCCGGTCCCCGCACCGCGCTTCGCACCATGCGCGACGCTCGGATGGCGGCCGTCTACGTGACCGACCGCAGCCGCAAGCTGCTCGGCATGATCAGCGACCGCGATGCGCTCAAGCTCGTCCGCCGCGGGTCGACCACGATCTCGACGCTGATCCGCCCGGTCCCGCAGGCCGTGGGTCGCGACGATGTGCTCATCGACCTGTTCGTCCCTGCCGCCGAGTCGCCGCTGCCGCTCGCCGTGACGGATGACGAGGGTCGACTCGTCGGCGTCATCCCGCGCATCACGTTGCTCACCGCGCTCGGGCCCGTGACGACCGAGACGACGGAGATCCCCGTCATCCTCGACCCCGTCCCGGGTGCCGAGATCGATGCGGCCCTCGCTACTGAGGGCCGGGCCGGCACCGACGAGCAGGCCGGTGGTGCGGGCGAAGGCCCCGCCGCCGAGAAAGAGGAGGTCCGCTGATGGATGGTTTCCGTATTCCCATCGGCGAGTGGGCCGAAGCGGGCGTCGCCTGGATCCGTGACACGCTCGGCTGGCTGCTCTCGGGCGTCTCAGCCGTCGTCGGGTGGTTCGTCGACACGCTCGCGAACGGTCTGCTGTCGCTTCCGATCGTCGCGGTCATCGTGATCTTCGCCGCGCTCGCCTGGCTGCTCCGCTCCTGGCGTTTCGCCATCGGGACCATCGTCGGCTTCGTCCTCATCCTGGGCGTCGGCCAGTGGGTCAACTCGATGCAGACCCTCGCCCTCGTCCTCGTGGCAGCACTGATCGCCGTCGTCATCGCGGTGCCGCTCGGCATCGCCGCGGCCCGCAACGACACGTTCAGCGCCATCCTGCGACCCGTGCTCGATCTCATGCAGAGCATGCCGGCGTTCGTGTACCTGATCCCCGCGATCGTGTTCTTCAGCATCGGTGTGGTCCCCGGTGTCGTCGCGACCGTCATCTTCGCGCTGCCCCCGGGCGTGCGTCTGACCGAGCTCGGCATCCGCGGCGTCGACAGCGAGACGGTCGAAGCCGGACACGCCTTCGGTGCGACCCCCGCGCAGATCCTCCGCGGTGTGCAGCTGCCCCTCGCGATGCCCAGCATCATGGCGGGCGTCAATCAGCTGATCATGCTGGCCCTGTCGATGGCGGTCATCGCCGGTATCGCCGGTGCGGACGGCCTCGGTAAGGAGATCGTCCAGGCGATGTCGACCGTCGACATCGCGAAGGGTGTCGAGGCCGGTCTGAGCGTCGTCATCCTCGCGGTCTACCTCGACCGCCTGACGGGCGCGCTCGGCGCCCTGAAGACGCAGCGCGGTTCGCTGCTCGGCGCCATCGCGCGCCGCCGCGGCCCGCAGGACGCGCGCTCGACAGCTGCTGCAGCCCCGGCGCCGGCCGAGCAGGACGCACCTGTGGCGGAGCGCACCCCCGCCCGCGTCTGACCCTGACCCGCACGATACGGAACCAGTAATCACATACGGAAGGCACACATGAACAAGCGACACCTGACCGGCATCCTCGCGATCGGAGCCGCGGCATCCCTCGCTCTCAGCGGCTGCGCGACCGGCAACGACGTCGCCGGCGGCGGCTCGAACGGGGGCGGCGAGGGCGACCTCGGCACGATCACGCTCGGCTACCTGCCCTCCTGGACCGACGGCCTCAGCACGGCGTACCTGCTCGAGGACCAGCTCGAGAAGATCGGCTACACCGTCGAGATGCAGGAGCTCACCGAGGCGGGACCGCTCTACGCCGGTCTCGCCCAAGGCGATGTCGACATCTACCCGTCGGCCTGGCCCGAGCTGACCCACAAGTCCTACATGGACCAGTACAAGGACCAGATCGAGGACCTCGGCGCATACTACGAGGGCGCCAAGCTCACGATCGCGGTGCCCGACTACGTCGACATCGACTCGATCGACGACCTGAAGGCGAACGCCGCCCGCTTCGGCGGGAAGATCTACGGCATCGAGCCCGGTGCGGGTCTGACGAAGCAGACGCAGGAGTCGATGATCCCCGCGTACGGCCTCGACGACAGCTTCCAGCTCGTCACCTCGTCGACCGCGGCGATGCTCACCGAGCTCGACAGCGCCGAGGCGGCGAAGCGCGACATCGTCGTGACCTCGTGGCGTCCGTTCTGGGCCAACGACAAATACAAGCTGAAGGACCTCGAGGACCCGAAGGGTGCCATGGGCAAGGCGGAGGCCCTGCACTTCCTCGGCTCGGAGGGGTTCGCGAAGGAGTACCCCGAGGCGGCCGAGCTCATCAAGGGCATCAAGCTCGACGACGAGCAGTACGCGAGCCTCGAGGACACCGTCGTCAACAAATACGGCGAGGGCAAGTACCCCGAGGCCGTCGACGAGTGGCTGAAGGAGAACCCCGACGCCTACGACACGATCGTCACCGACTGATCACACGGTGATCTGAGGGGATCCGGCTGCGGCCGGATCCCCTTCGTCGTTCATGCGGCGGGTGCGGGCGGTTCCGTCGAGGGACGTTCGGTCAGCGGCTGCGCGACCTTCTTCTCGAGCACCTCGACCGCGTCGTCGGAGAGGGCGATGAGCCCCTCGATCTCCTCTCGGACGCGCCGGTAGGCGAGCTGGCGTTCGGCGGGTGTCGCGGCGTCGTCGGTTGCGACGGCCAGCATGCGGGATGCCGTGGCGAGGCGCTTGCGCTCCGCGTCGGTCAACCCCGAGTCCCGGACGCGACGAGCCTCACGCTCGGCGAGGTCGAAGGCGACCTCGAAATCGGTGACGGCGCGGCGGTACGCGGTGATCTGCTCGGCCGTCGGCTTCGACCCTGCGGCGGGACGGGCACGGTCGGCGACCGTCTTGGCGCGGAGGAAGGCCGCGGTGAGCGGGTCGCGGCCGTTGCTCATCGAAGGGAAGGCGATGAGCTTGGCGACGTCGAGCTCGTAATCCAGCCAGCGGTGGGTGACCTCGTCATGGACAGCACGGAGATCGTCGGCCTGATCGGACAGCGACTGCGCGGGAGCCTCGACCTCGGCCGCGGCGGCCGACCCGATGCCCCGCTTCACCGACGCGCGGGCCGCGGTGAGCTCGGCTTTGGCCTTGATGATCTCCAGGCGGTGCTTGTGGCGGCGCTTCGAGGCGGCGGCGAACGACCCGCTCGCCGCAGAGGCGAGCCCGAAGAGCGGAAACACGAGCCACCAGTAATGACCCGCGAAGTCCCAGAAATCGTTCACTCGCTACACCTTACGGGCGGGGCCTGTCGCGGTCGCGACCGTCACGACGCGAGCGGTAGGCGTCGAGAGCGGATGCCGCACCTTCGGCCGCTCTCGTGATCCCGTCGACCGAACGGGCGATGGCTTCGGAGGCGACGATCGTCCAGCGCGACGTCGCCGAGTCGTCGGCGGGAGCGTCCTCGGGCCGGTGGCCGGCCAAGCGCCAGGCCTCCTGCTCCGCGGCGGCGAACGCGCGACCCGTGGCATCCACGGCCGCGCGGTAGATCGTGAACTGCTCGGGAGTCAGCTTGGCCGTGGCGGATGCCGGGCGGTGCTCGCGGGCGACGCCCTCGAGGCGCAGGAACTCGGCCGTGGCGGGGACGCGCACGTCGCTGAGCGCGGGGAACGCGAGGCGGCGGGCGGCATCCGTCTCGTACTCCATCCAACGCGCGGCGATCGCATCGTGTGCGGCCATCAGGCGAGCGAGCGGGAGGTGCTGCGGATCGGTGCCGCGTGCGGGGACGGCAGCGCGCTCGGCGCTGACGCGGGCACGGGCGACGCGGATGCTCGCGGTCGCGGCGGCCTTGGCTCGCTGCGCGGTCTCGAGAGCTCGCCGGGCGGTGCGGACCTCGTCGGGGCGGGCGCGGCCGACGGCGCGCTCGGCTTCGGCGCGCGTGACCTCGGCCTGTGCGACGCGTGCCGCAGCACGGGCGCCGATCGCGTCGGCCCGCGCCTGCTGCAGCTCGTGCTGTGCGGCCTTGAGGCCGAGGCGACGGGCACGGGTCGTGCGTCCGCGGCGGACGCCGACGAAGCCGGCCGCTCCGGCGCCGACCGCGGCGGGGGCGACCCACCAGAACTCCGCCAGAGCGGCTCCGATCCCCACGATCCAGAGCTGCATGTCGCCATGCTATCCGCGCACGGTGGTCGTGCTCCCCGGCGGTGCGCGATCTGGACGCCCGCCGTTCACCCGAGAGACGCTTCGACGTGGCACCTTCGCCGCATGGGGATCGAAGAACGAACCTGGGTCGACTCGCCGGTGTGGTCGATGGTGGCCGGCGCCGCGTGCCTGGTCGGCGCGTTGGCGGCGGTGTGGCTCGTCGCCGTCTACGGCGTCGAGACGATGATGTGGGATGCCACGCACGGCACGTGGGCGTACGTCGCGCGTCCGCTGGCCGAGGTCGTCACCGTCCTCGGCATCGCGCTGGCGGCGATCCTCGTCGCGCTCGGAGCGGCCGTGATGGTCCGGGCGCTCCGGCGAGGCTGGGACGGCGCGCTCGCCTGACCCGATGTCGAGCGTGGTCGCTACGCTCGAGGCCATGGGCGCATGGAGCGAAGAACCGTTCGGCAACGACACCGCCGCGGACTGGGCGTGGGAACTCGACGAGGCTGACTCGTGGGCGTTCGTCACCGATGTCCTCCAGAGCTACGCGGCGGGCGGCGAGGAAGACCAGGATGTCGACGCGATCGCCGTCGCGGCGGCCGCGGTGGTCGCGCACGGGGCCGGCTTGGCGCTGTCCGAGCAGGAGGACACCGAGTCGGTGGAGGGGTTCCTCGCGCGCGTCGGCGCACCGCCGGCATCCGTCGTCGCCCTGGCACGCGCCGCGCTCGACAAGGTCGGCGGGGACTCCGAGCTCGCCGAACTCTGGGCCGAGAGCGACGAGATCGACGAGTGGCGGGCGACCCTCACGCGGCTGCGCGACGCGCTCCCCGCCTGACCTCCGTCAGCGGACCCGCTGGGCGGCTGAGAAGCGCGTGATGACGCCGGGATGCCGCGCAGGCATCGCGAGCACCGAGTCCGGCGCGTGGTCGGCGAGACCGGGGAAACCGGCGTCTGCCAGCAGGCCGTCGTCGAGACGCTCGACCTCGGCGCGGACCAGCGGCCACGGCTCGTGTTCGTTCGCGGCCCAGATCGTGCGACCCAGGTGCCGCTCGTGGAAGCCCCAGCGCGCCGTGAGGAAGCGGCTCAGCGGATCGTCGACGACCTCGGTTCCAGGGACGACGCGGATGCGGGTGCGCACCCGGTCGCCGAAGCCGGGATGCCGGCGGGACGCGTAGTCGAGCGCGTCACCGTCCGTCCGAACCGCTGCCTTCGCCCACCGATACGGCAGGCCGAAGACGGCACGAGCGCCGAGGACCGGCAGCAGGTGCTCAGCCTCGAGGGTCTGGAAGACGACGCCGCGGCGGCCGTCGGCATCCTTCGCGTAGGTGCGGACGTTGATCTCGACGAACCGACCCACGAAGGGGACGGGGGGAAACGGCAGGAAGCGGAACTCGCTCAGCACGAACGGGATGAGGCCCACCCACGCCGACCCGTCGAACACGTCGGGCTCGGTTCCCGGCGGCAGGAGCGGTGCGACCTGCGCGGGGTCGACCCGCCAGTGCAGGAAGCACGCTCCGCTCCAGCGCTGCTGCAACACCGCACGACCCGAGAGGGCAGGAGCGGTGGCATCCATGTCGGGGGTCAGCCGAAGAGCAGCGTGAGGACGGTCGCGCCGCCGCCGACGAGCACCATCGCGATGATGACGGTCCACGCGACGACCTTCGTGCGGGCGCGCTTGCGACCGACGAACTCGGCGTATTCCGGATCGTCGCTCACGCGGTGACCTCGTCGACGATCGCGCCGAAGGCGGCGGGAAGAGTGGCCTTCGAAGTCCGACGCAGCTCGGGGACCGGAACGGTGAAGACGCCCTGCACCTCGAGCGAGGCGACCTCGCCCTCGGCGGCCGAGTCGGTCACGCCGATGCGGAGCACGGGGTAGCCGCGCCCCTCGCACAGGCCGCGGAACTTCACGTCCTCCTCGCGGGGCACCGACACGATGACGCGGCCGGTCGACTCGCTGAAGAGGGCGGTCGCGGCATCCACACCGTCACGCTCCATGATCTCGCGGAGCCACACGCGGGCGCCGACGCCGAAACGCATCGTCGCCTCGGCGAGGGCCTGACCGAGGCCGCCGGCCGACAGGTCGTGCGCGCTCGAGACGAGCATCTCGTCACGCGCCGCCTGCAGCAGGCCAGCGAGGGTCTTCTCACCGGCGAGGTCGACCTTCGGCGGGCGACCGCCGAGGTGGTCGTGCACGGTGTCGGCCCAGGCCGAGCCGTCGAGCTCGGTCGCGGTGGTACCGAGGAGGTAGATGTTCTCGCCGGCATCCTGCCAGCCGCTGGGGATGCGGCGCGAGACGTCATCCATGATGCCGAGGACGCCCACGACCGGCGTCGGGAAGATCGGCTGGTCGCCGGTCTGGTTGTAGAAGCTGACGTTTCCGCCGGTGACGGGCACGCCGAGTTCGAAGCAGGCGTCGGCGAGGCCGTCGACGGTCTGGCCGAACTGCCACATGACCTCGGGGTTCTCGGGGCTGCCGAAGTTGAGGCAGTCGGTGACGGCCGTCGGCTCGGCACCCGTGACGGCGACGTTGCGGTACGCCTCGGCGAGGGCGAGCTGCGCGCCCGCGTACGGGTCGAGCTGGCAGTAGCGGGCGTTGCAGTCGGTCGCGATCGCGAACCCGAGGCCCGACTCCTCGTCGACGCGGATCATGCCCGCGTCGTCGGGGAAGCTGAGGGCCGTGTTGCCCATGACGTAGTAGTCGTACTGGTTGGTGACCCAGGACGTGTCGGCGAGGTTCGGGCTGCCGAGCAGCTGCAGGAACTGGTCGCGGAGAACCTCGGGGTCGTCGCTGCGCTCGAGGGATGCGGCCGAGTTCTCGCGGAGGGCGTCGATCCAGGTCGGGTAGGCGACGGGGCGCTCGTAGACGGGGCCGTCGACCGCGACGGTCGAGGGGTCGACGTCGACGATCTGCTCGCCGTGCCAGAAGATCTGCAGGCGGCCGTCACCGGTGACCTCGCCGAGGACGCTCGTCTCGACATCCCACTTCTGAACGACCGCGAGGAACGCGTCGAGCTTCTCGGGAGCGACGATCGCCATCATGCGCTCCTGGCTCTCGCTCATGAGGATCTCTTCGGGCGTGAGCGACGGGTCGCGCAGCAGCACCTTCTCGAGGTCGACCTTCATGCCCGATCCGCCGTTGGCGGCCAGCTCGCTCGTCGCGCACGAGATTCCCGCGGCGCCGAGGTCCTGGATCGCTTCGACGAGTTCGCCCTGGTACAGCTCGAGGCAGCACTCGATGAGCACCTTCTCGGCGAACGGGTCGCCGACCTGCACGGCGGGACGCTTGGTGGGGCCGCCGTCGGCGAAGGTGTCGGATGCCAGGATCGACGCTCCGCCGATGCCGTCGCCGCCCGTGCGGGCGCCGAAGAGCACGACTTTGTTGCCGGCGCCGGTGGCGTTGGCGAGCTTGATGTCCTCGTGGCGGAGGACGCCGACCGCGAGGGCGTTGACGAGCGGGTTGCCCTGGTAGACCTTGTCGAAGACCGTCTCGCCGCCGATGTTCGGAAGGCCGAGGCAGTTCGCGTAGAAGCTGATGCCGCTGACGACGCCGTGCACGACGCGGGCGGTGTCGGGGTCGTCGATGTCGCCGAAGCGCAGCTGGTCCATGACGGCGACGGGACGCGCGCCCATCGAGATGATGTCGCGGACGATGCCGCCGACGCCGGTCGCGGCGCCCTGGAACGGCTCGATGTAGCTGGGGTGGTTGTGGGACTCGACCTTGAAGGTGACTGCCCAGCCCTCACCCACGTCGACGACGCCGGCGTTCTGCCCCATGCCGACCATGAGGCGCTCTTTCATCTCGTCCGAGACCTTGTCGCCGAAGCGGCGGAGGTAGATCTTCGAGGACTTGTAGGAGCAGTGCTCGCTCCACATGACGGAGTACATGGCCAGCTCGCCCGAGGTGGGGCGGCGGCCGAGGATCTCACGGATCTTGTCGTACTCGTCGGGCTTCAGGCCGAGGGCGCCGTACGGCTGTTCCCGCTCCGGCGTGGCGATGGCGTTCTCGACGGTGTCTGCGATCGAGGGGCTGACTGGGGTGCTCACGCGGCTGGGCTCCAAGACTCGGGATGCCGGGGGACGCCCCCATCCTATCGGCGGGCCACCGGCATCCCGTCGTGTCTGCGAGGGCACCGCTCCGATACGCTGACGCCATCAGCTCGACGAGCACTCCTGGGGGATTCATGTCGGCAGCTCACTCGCGGCGCTGCGCCGTTCTCGCGGCCGTCGTGGTCGCCGCGTCGATGACGCCGCTGCTGTCCGGATGCACTCAGGTGGTGGCCGTCGTCGCGGGCACGATCCTCGAGGTGCGGGGTGGGCCGTCTCGGCCGCAGCCCTCGCCCGGGGCTGAGGCCGAAGCCGACGACGTCGATAACGACATCGCCTTCGAGTACCTCCGGATCGGCGACTGCTTCGACGATCCGAACGAGTACGACGGGGGCGAGGGCGAGGGCGAGGGGGCGTGGACGATGCTCCTCATCCCCTGCGAGGAGCCGCACTGGTACGAGCTGTACGCCAAGGGAGACCTGGGCAGGTCTCACTTCCCCGAGGCGATGTCGCCGACTGCCGAGTTCCCGGGTGATGAGGCGGTGAGCGATGCCGCGGAAGAGATCTGTTACGACGCCTTCGCCGACTATGTCGGCGGATCGTATGAGGATTCAACCCTCGAGTACTGGTACTACCTGCCGACGGCGGAGTCTTGGGCGCACGGCGATCGCATGGCGAGATGCGTCATCGGCCTCGAGGAGGGGACCATCGCGGGCAGCGCCGCGGGTTCCGGCCGTTCTGTCTCGTGATGACTCCGATACGCTGACGCCGTCAGTTCGGCGCTTACTCCTGGGGGATTCATGTCGACACGTCGCCTGCGCTCGATTGCGCTCGGAGCCGTGGGGTTGGTTGTCGCCGCCCCCCTTTTGTCCGGCTGCTCAGAGGCCGTGCTCTACCAGCTGTCGGGCGCCGTCTATCGCGATGCGTCGGGGGAGATCACCGTCGGCGGAGAACTCGACGTGTTCGATCTCGTCGCGGGGGATTGCTTCGACGAGTCGGACGCCGTCAGTCCTCGGGCGACGGAGGATTCGGTGTTCGTCGTGCAGGCGATCCCGTGCGTCGACCCGCACACGTACGAGGTGTACCACGTGTTCGTGCTTCCGAACGGGGACTATCCCGGTGAGGACGAGGCCGCGGAGGCGGCCGACCAGGGCTGTCTTCCGGCCTTCGAGGACTTCGTCGGACAGCCCTGGGAGGACTCCACGCTCGAGTACTCCTTCTACACGCCGGCCGAAAGCGGATGGGACGGCATCGACAAGGATCGAATGGTGCAGTGCTTCATCGGTGACGAGGGCGTGATCGTGAAGGGCAGTGCCGCCGACGACGGACGTCAGTCCTCCTGAGTGCCTGCTCCGGCGTCGTCCGGGTCGGAGTCGATGACGCCGATGCCGACGGCGTGGTGGCTGGGCTCCTCGCCCTGCTTCGGCGGTGCCTTCGGCTCCTCGCCCGGCTCCTTCGCGACGCTGGGCTCTTCGAGTTCCTCCGTGTCAGGCATCTCTTCGGGGTCGTTGTGCTGGGTGCCTTCGTTGTCCGCCATGACGGCTCCTTCCGGTGGTTCTGCTCTGTGGGATCCACTCTGCGGGTGGGATGCCGGCCCGGCGACGGTCTTGACGGTGGCGGGGTCGGTGGGTAGGCCTACGCTGACCGGATGGATGCGGTCGATCGTCTGCGGGCACGGGAGCTCGAGCTGCGCGCCCAGTTGTCGCGACTCGACGCCGATGACGCGGCGTTGCGGGTCGATCGATCGGATGCGACCGCAGACGACGAACACGACCCCGAGGGGTCGACGCTGTCGGGCGAGTGGCAGCGTGTCGATGCGTTGAGGGCGTCGACGCGTGACGAGCTGGCTCAGGTGGCGACGGCGCTGGCGCGGGTGGATGCCGGCACCTATGGAGTGTGCGAACGGTGCGGTCGCGAGATCCCCGCAGCGCGCATGGAGGTCCGGCCGCAGGCGACGATGTGCGTCGCGTGCGCGTCGGTCGGTTGACGGGTTGCGCCGATCAGAACGGCGCGGGTTCCGATGTGGTCGGTGGTGCGGCAGGGGTGAAGGCGACGGCCGGT
>NZ_BCRG01000011.1 GCF_001552475.1 Microbacterium oleivorans NBRC 103075 | reverse complement strand
CCCGCGTCGTGACGGCGACCGGCCGTCCTACCCGAGTCGCGACGGGGAGCGTCGATCGTCGCGGCCGCCCCAGGACTCCGACCGCCGGAGCATGCCGGCGGGACCCGTTGTACCCGACGAGATCACAGCGCGCGACCTCAATGGCGCTGCGCGCAACGAGCTGAAGACACTCAGCAAGGACAACGCGGAGCAGGTCGCGCGACACCTTGCGATGGCAGCACTGCACATCGACGATGATCCGGCTCTGGCGCACGAGCACGCACTGGCGGCATCCCGGAGCGCAGGCCGAATTGCGGTCGTCCGTGAAACGGTCGCCATCACGGCGTACGCGGTCGGTGACTTCGCGCTGACGCTGCGGGAACTGCGGACATTCCGTCGCATCTCCGGTCGCGACGACCAGATCGCCCTCATGGTCGACAGCGAGCGCGGCGTCGGGCGACCCGATCGCGCGCTCGAGGTCGGACGCGCTGTTGACCGCGCAGCACTTCCCACGGACGTGCGCGTCGAGTTGGCCATCGCCATGTCGGGCGCCCGCCTGGACCTGGGACAGCCTGATCGTGCACTGCAGGAACTCGACATCCCCGAGCTTGATCCCGACACCGCCTATCCGTGGAGTCCGGGCCTCTTCGCCGCGCGCGCCGCTGTTCTCGAGGAGCTCGGTGACATTGACGAAGCAGCGAAGTGGCAGCGACGTGCAGACGTCGCGGAGGCTGCGATCGGCGCGGTCGACGCGGACACGGAGACGATCGAGGTCGACGAGATCGACGAGGTCGAGATCGAGGACGAAGCCGATGGCGAGTCCGAGGCCGGGTTCGACAATGAGGCTGGCGCTGTGGACGAACACGTCGACGACCAGGATGCCGCAGCGTCAGTGAGCGCGGATGACTCCGACGCTGACGAGGCCCCGGCATCCGATCGGGAGGACGGCGCGGAGGACCGCGCCTGATGGGACTCTTCTCCCGCTCGCGGCCCACACCGCTCGACGGCGTCGACCTGGTGCTCGCGGACCTGGACGGTGTCGTCTACGCCGGCGACTCCGCGATTCCGCACGCGGTCGAGAGCCTCACGACGTCGCGCGCCGACCGTCCGCTGGCCTACATCACGAACAACGCCTCACGCCGCGACAGCGTCGTGGCCGCGCACCTCACCGAACTGGGGCTCGACACGCAGCCGCACGAGGTCGTCACCAGTCCGCAGGCGGCTGTCCGCCTGCTGCGCGACAGGGTTGCCGTCGGCGCGACGATCCTCGTCGTCGGCGGCGATGGGCTCGTCTTCGAGCTCGAGAAGGCGGGTTACACCGTCACGCGGAGCGCCGACGAGGGGCCTGCGGCCGTCGTCCAAGGCTTCGCGCCAGAGGTCGGTTGGGCACAGCTCGCCGAGGCCGCCTATGCCCTCGCACTCCCGGAGGATGAGGGCGGCATCCCGTGGATCGCCACCAACACCGACTGGACGATTCCGCAGTCCCGCGGCATCGCACCGGGTAACGGCACGCTCGTGTCCGCTGTCCACACCGCCGTCGGTCGCCTCGCGACGGTCGCAGGGAAACCCGAGCGTCCGATCTTCGATGAGGCGGTGGCTCGGTTCGGGGCGACACGTCCGCTCTTCATCGGCGACCGACTCGACACCGACATCGCCGGTGCCCAGGTGGCGGGGATCGATTCGGTCCTCGTGCTCACCGGCATCGATCGGCCCAAGCATGTCCTCGCCGCGCCGATCGTCTCGCGTCCGACCTACATCGTGGGTGACCTCCGGGAACTGCACGAGCCGTACCCCGAGACGATCGTGAAGGGTGACGTGACGACGGTCGGAAGCGCTTCCGTGCGGATCGACGGGCCCGACGTGCACATCGTCTCCGAGGGCGATCGCCCCATTGACCTCGTCCGTGCCGGCGCAGCAGCGATCTGGGCGACCGGCCGGGCGATCTACGGGTTCCGCGTACCGGAGCGGCTGTACGCCGACCCCTTCCACCGCCGCTGATCACCACGCGGTCCCGCTCACGGCCGACGTCGACAGGGCCGCGTAGGGTGGGGATCATGTCGATGGATGCTGCGGACGGCGACGTGCGCCGGGAAGACCTGCTCTCGACGCTCGAGGTCATCGAGGATCAGCCGCTGGGGGAGCGGGCTGCGGCATACGCGCTTCTCCACGACGAGCTCGCCAAGCGCCTCGAATCGGGTCCCCGCGACCCGAACGTATGAGCGCGCGTCTCGACGCGGCCGTAGCCGCTCGCGGCCTGGCGCGCAGCCGCACACACGCAGCGCAGCTGATCGATGCAGGCCTGGTCAGCGTGGACGGACAGCCCGTCGTGAAGCCGTCGACGAAAGTCGGCGACGAGCAGGTCATCGAGGTGGCGGCATCCGATCATTACGTGAGTCGCGCCGCGCACAAGCTCATCGCCGCCCTGGACACCTTCGACGTCGATCCGGCCGGACGGGTGGCGCTCGACATGGGAGCGTCCACGGGTGGGTTCACCCAGGTGCTCGCCGAGCGCGGAGCGCGCCGTGTTATCGCCGTGGACGTCGGACACGGGCAGCTGTCACCGGACGTCGCCGCTCTCCCGCAGGTCATCGCGGTGGAGGGCTTCAACGTCCGGCACATGACGCCGAAGTCCCTGGCGGAGGAGAGCGGCTCCACCGACGTGCCCTCGCTCGTCACCGCTGACCTGTCCTTCATCTCCCTCACTCACGTTCTGCCGGCAGTGGCGGCCGTCTGCGATCCCCACGGTGATCTCGTGCTGCTGGTGAAGCCGCAGTTCGAAGTCGGGCGCAACGGCGTCCGAGAAGGACTGGTGACGGATGCCGGGCGCCGGGCGGACGCCGTGGCGACGGTCCTCTGGGCGGCGTGGGATGCCGGGCTCGGCACCCACGGGGTGATCGCGTCTCCGATCGCGGGAACCCACGGCAATCGCGAGTTCCTCGCGCACCTGCGTCCCGGGACGAGCGACGACGTCAATCCGACACAATGGTTGGACACCGTGAACCGACTGGCGGGAGCCGTATGACCGACGCGACGCGCAACATCCTCGTGGTGGCGCACGCGCTGCGTGAGAGCACCGTCGCCGGCGCTCGACGTGTCGTCGCGGCCGTTCACGCAGCCGGACTGCAGCCCGTCGTCCCGGGCGACGATCCCGAACTCGCAGCGGCGCTCGGCGACCTCGACACGGTCGTCCTCGGCGAGGGCGGCGTCGACGTCGCAGACATCGAGGTCGCGATCGTCCTCGGCGGTGACGGCACGATCCTTCGCGCGGCCGAGCTGGTGCGCGCGGCATCCGTTCCCCTGCTCGGCGTCAACATGGGGCACGTCGGTTTCCTTGCCGAGCTGGAAGCGGACGACGTCGACGAGGCGATCGGTCGTGCCCTCGCACGCGACTACGAGATTCACGAGCGGATGACGCTGTCCGTCGAAGTCCGCGACGCTGACGACGGTGTCGTGTACTCGACGTGGGCGCTGAACGAAGCGACCGTCGAGAAAGCGTCTCGCGAGCGGATGCTCGAGGTCATGATCGAGATCGACGACCGCCCGCTGTCGTCGTTCGGGTGCGACGGCGTCGTCGTCGCGACCCCCACCGGATCGACGGCCTACAACTTCTCCGCCGGTGGACCGGTCGTCTGGCCGGAGGTGCAAGCTCTCTGCCTCGTGCCGCTGTCCGCCCACGCGCTCTTCGCCCGCCCGGTCGTTCTCGGGCCGGACACGTCCGTGTCGATCGATGTACTCGAACGCAACCAGGGGCTGGGCGTGCTGTGGTGCGATGGGCGTCGCTCCCACGACCTTCCCCCCGGTGCGCGCGTGGTCGTGCGCCGCTCGGGGCGGCCCGTCCGGCTGGCCCGGCTGCACCGCTCGGCCTTCACGGACCGTCTCGTCCGCAAGTTCCAGCTGCCCATCGCCGGATGGCGTGGAGTCGCGGAGACCGGGCTGTGATCGAGCAGATCCGTCTCCGCGATCTCGGAGTGATCGCGGGGGCGACCCTGCCGATCGGCCCGGGGTTCACGGCGATCACCGGTGAAACCGGCGCGGGCAAGACCATGGTCGTCACCGGCCTCGGACTCCTGCTCGGCCAGCGTGCCGATTCCGGGGCGGTGCGCGCCGGCGCGAATCAGGCTGCGGTCGACGGTGTGTGGATCGTCTCGGAGGATGGCCCCATCGTCGAACGGGTGCGGGATGCCGGGGGAGACATCGAACCCATCGGCGACGGACGTGCCGAGCTCTACCTCGGCCGCACCCTGTCGAGCGAAGGCCGCAGCCGAGCGACGGTGGGAGGCAGGACCGCCCCCGCCGGAGTGCTGGCAGACCTCGCCGACCAGCTCGTCGTCGTTCACGGCCAGTCCGACCAATTGCGACTCACGTCCGCAGCCGCGCAGCGCGAGGCGCTCGACCGTTTCGGCGGCGCCGCCGTCACCGATGCGCTCGACGGCTACCGCGCCGTGTGGGATGCCTGGCGCACCGCCGCCGCCGAACTCGAGACCCTGACGACCGAGCAGAGCGCACGGGCTCGGGAGGCGGAGGAACTCCGTGCGGCGATCGCCGAGATCGAGTCCATCGATCCGCAACCGGGGGAGGACGTCGAACTTGCGCAACGCGCGGCTCGCCTCGCGAACTCCGAGGAACTCCGGATCGCGGCAGCGAGCGCTCACACCGCGCTGTCGAATGAAGACGATCTTCCGGACGTTCAGACTCTTCTCGCCGAAGCACGCCGCGCTCTGGAGCGCGCCGCAGGTTCCGATGGCGCGCTCCGCGGCCACGCTGCAGCGATCGAGGAGATCGGTTACCGCGTGGCCGACATCGCCGGCGAACTGAGCGGCTACCTCGCAGACCTCGACGAGGGCGGCCCGCACGAACTCGCCGTCGTCGAGGAACGTCGCGCGGCTCTCGGCGGCCTCATCCGGGTGCACGGATCCCTCGACGCCTCGTTGGCGGTGCTCGCCACCGGCTCCGCCCGTCTCGTCGAGCTCGACGACGACAGTGACCGGATCGAGCGACTCACCGCCGAGCGCGACCGGCTCCGCGACGAGCTCGATGCGCGGGCCGCTGAGCTGACGGACGCGCGGCTCGCGGCGGCATCCCGTCTCGGCGACGCGGTCACCGAGGAGCTCCGCCACCTCGCGTTGCCCGACGCGCGGCTGACGGTCGCCGTCGAACCGGGGTCGGAGGCGGCTCACGGTCGAGACGTGGTGGCCATTCAGCTCGCGCCGCACCCGGGAGCGAGTCCGCGTCCGGTTGCTCGCGGGGCGTCGGGCGGTGAGCTCAGTCGCGTCATGCTCGCCATCGAGGTGGTGATCGCGGCGACCGACCCCGTTCCCACGTTCGTCTTCGACGAGGTGGATGCCGGCATCGGCGGCGCTGCGGCGATCGAGGTCGGCCGGCGGCTCGCGAAGCTCGCCGAGACGAGTCAGGTCATCGCCGTCACCCACCTCGCGCAGGTCGCCGCCTTCGCCGGCAATCACCTCTCGGTCGTGAAGTCGAACGACGGATCGGTCACGGCGTCGAGCGTCCGCCGACTCGAGGGCGACGAGCGAGCCGCGGAGATGGCGCGCCTGCTGTCGGGAATGGCCGACTCGGATGCCGCCCTCGACCACGCCCGTGAACTGCTCGCGCTCGGTCGGGCTCGCTGAGCGACACTCGGGCGGGGGCCGGACCGGGCACGCGAGAGGGCTGATAGAGTGAAAGCCCGTGACGGACTCTTCGGGCGCGGGACGCAAAAACAACGACATCACCAAGCACATCTTCGTGACGGGTGGTGTCGTTTCGTCTCTCGGCAAGGGCCTCACCGCCGCCAGTCTCGGTAACCTTCTCACCGCACGCGGCCTCCGCGTCGTCATGCAGAAGCTCGACCCGTATCTGAACGTCGATCCGGGAACGATGAACCCGTTCCAGCACGGCGAGGTCTTCGTCACCGACGACGGTGCAGAGACCGACCTCGACATCGGCCACTACGAGCGCTTCCTCGACATCGAGCTGAGCCAGGCGGCGAACGTCACGACGGGCCAGATCTACTCCGAGGTCATCGCCAAGGAGCGTCGCGGCGAGTACCTCGGCGACACGGTCCAGGTGATCCCGCACATCTCCGATGAGATCAAGCGCCGGATGCGCCTGCAGGCGAGCGAGGAGCCGCGTCCCGACGTGATCATCACCGAGGTCGGCGGCACGGTCGGTGATATCGAGTCGCAGCCGTTCATCGAATCGGCACGGCAGATCCGCCACGAATTGGGCCGCGACAACGTCTTCTTCGTGCACGTCTCGCTCGTGCCCTTCATGGGCGCGTCGGGCGAGCAGAAGACCAAGCCCACGCAGCACTCGGTCGCCACGCTCCGCTCCATCGGCATCCAGCCCGACGCGCTCGTCCTCCGCAGCGACCGTCCCGTGACGGAGTCCAACAAGCGCAAGATCGCGCTCATGTGTGACGTCGACGAGGACGCGGTCATCAACACCGTCGACCTGCCGAGCATCTACGACATCCCCTCGACGCTCAGCGATCAGGGACTCGACGCGTACATCGTGCGCCGCCTGGGCCTCGACGCCAAGGCGGGCGACATCGACTGGACCCGATGGAACAAGGTCCTCAACGCCGTCCACAACCCCAAGCACGAGGTCACCGTCGGCCTCGTCGGCAAGTACATCGACCTGCCCGACGCGTACCTGTCGGTGACCGAGGCGCTGAAGGCCGGCGGTTTCGCCCAGGAGACGAAGGTTCAGATCGTCTGGATCCCCTCCGATCTCTGCGAGACGCCGGAGGGCGCCGCGAAGGCGCTCTCGGCCGTCGATGGGATCGTGATCCCCGGCGGCTTCGGCATCCGCGGCATCGAGGGCAAGCTCGGCGCGCTGAAGTTCGCCCGCGAGCAGGGGCTGCCCACCCTCGGGATCTGCCTCGGCCTGCAGTGCATGGTCATCGAGTACGCCCGCCATGTCGCGGGCATCGAGGACGCCTCGTCGAGCGAGTTCGATCCCGACACGACGCACCCGGTCATCGCGACCATGGCGGAGCAGGTCGACATCCTCGACCGCGGCGACATGGGCGGCACGATGCGTCTGGGCCTGTACGAGGCCGCGCTGGCCGAAGGATCGCTCGCGGCCGAGCTGTACGGCTCGGACCGTGCGACCGAGCGTCACCGGCACCGCTACGAGGTCAACAACACGTACCGCCAGCAGATCGCGGATGCGGGCCTCTGGTTCTCGGGCCTGAACCCCGACCTCGACCTCGTCGAGTACGTCGAGCTGCCCCGCGACGTCCACCCGTACTACATCGCGACCCAGGCGCACCCCGAGCTCCGCTCGCGCCCGACCGAGGCGAACCCGCTGTTCCGCGGTCTCATCGCGGCAGCGCTCGACCGCCACCGCGCGAGCGAGCTGTTCGACGTCGAGAACGAGGACTGACGCATGACGGATGCCGCGCCCCTCCAGGACGACGCCGTCACCGTCGAGGTGACCCAGACCGAGACGGTCTTCGAAGGGCACGTCTGGAACCTCCGCCGCGACGCGTTCGTCTACGGCGACGGATCGATCGTGCGGGAGTACGTCGACCACTCCGGCGCGGTCGCCGTTCTGGCGCTCGATGACGAGGGGCGCGTTCTCCTCATCCGTCAGTACCGTCACCCTGTCGGCTTCCGCGAGTGGGAGATCCCCGCCGGTCTCCTGGACGTGCCGGGGGAGGACCCGCTCGAAGCGGCGAAGCGCGAGCTGGCCGAAGAGGCGGATCTGACCGCGGAGCGCTGGGATGTGCTCTCGGACTTCTTCACGAGCCCCGGTGGCAGTGACGAGGCGATCCGCATCTATCTCGCGCGCAGTCTCTCCGCGGCACCGGAGGCGTTCGCTCGCACGGAGGAAGAGGCTGACATCGAGGTGCGCTGGGTCGACCTCGACGAGGTCGTGGACGCGGTCCTCGCTCGAAAGCTGCAGAACCCGTCGCTCGTCATCGCCGCTCTTGCCGCGTCGGCCGGGCGTTCACGGGAGTGGACGACGCTCGGCGCCGCGGATGCACCGTGGCCGGGGCGTTCGCGTCCCGTGGGCGCGGACCGACCGCAGGGCTGAGGCTGCATGAGGCTCGCTCGCGCCGTCGACGCGTTCCTCCGGCACATCACGATCGAGCGCGGCCTGTCGGCGCACACCGTGTCGGCGTACCGGCGTGACCTCTCCGGATACCTCACCTGGTTGAGCGAGCGCGGTGTCGAGGACACTGAGGCCGTGACGGGGGAGCTCGTCACGACGTTCGCGGCGGAACGCGCGGCATCCGATCCGCCCCCGGCCTCGACATCGTTGGCGCGGCTGCAGTCGGCGATTCGCAGCTTCCATCGGTTCCTGGCGCGCGAGGGCATCGTCACCGATGACCCGACGACGAAGCTCCGTCCGCCCAAGGCGCCAATGCGTCTGCCGAAGGCGTTGCCCGTCGATGACGTCGTCCGCTTGCTGGATGCCGCTGGCCCCGCCCCCGCGGATGCGGCGCCCGCAGAATTGATCGGACTCCGCGACCGCGCCCTTCTGGAACTCCTTTACGCGACCGGCGCGCGCGTGTCGGAGATCATCGACCTCGACGTCGACGACCTCATGCACGGCGATGTGCTGCGCGTGCGGGGAAAAGGGTCGAAAGAGCGGATCGTTCCCGTCGGGTCCTACGCCCGGGCCTCGGTCGATGCCTACCTGACACGCGCACGCCCGGAGCTCTCCCGCCGGGGGCGCGCGACGCCGCGAGCTTTCCTCGGTGCACGGGGCGCGCCCCTGTCGCGCCAGAGCGCGTGGCTCGTGATCCAGCAGGCCGCCGAGCGGGCGGGCATCACGGCGCACGTGTCTCCCCACACGCTCCGCCACTCCTTCGCGACCCACCTGCTGCAGGGCGGCGCCGATGTCCGCGTCGTGCAGGAACTCCTCGGACATGCCTCCGTCGCGACGACGCAGATCTACACGCACGTGACCGTCGACGCCCTCCGCGACGTCTATCTCACGTCGCATCCGCGGGCAAGATGACCTCGAGCCCCGTCTGCGGGGGAGTCGCTCCACGGCGTCTCCCGGCGGGATGACTAGACTCGGGTGAGCACGGCGAAGGCGGGAGATCAGTGGCGAGCAAGCGGAGCACGGCGGACGGCGATTCGGCGGTGACGACCGACACCCCGATGGGGCCGACGGGTCGTCCCTACCACGGCTTCGCGACCCCGTCGAAGCTCGACGGACACGGTCCGGCGCGCATCATCTCGCTCTGCAACCAGAAGGGTGGCGTCGGTAAGACGACGACGACCATCAATCTGGCGGCCGCGCTCGCCTCGTACGGGCGTCGCGTGCTGGCGGTCGACTTCGATCCGCAGGGCGCACTGTCTGCCGGTCTCGGCGTTCAGACGCACGAGTCGGCGACGATCTACGACCTGCTCCTCGACCCGAAGCGCGACCCGAACGAGGTCATCGTCTCGACCTCGGTCGACGGCCTCGACATCCTCCCGGCCAACATCGACCTGTCCGCCGCCGAGGTGCACCTCGTCAACGAAGTCGCCCGCGAGACGATCCTCGCCCGTGTGCTCCGCAAGGTCGCCGGTGACTACGACGTCATCCTGATCGACTGCCAGCCCTCGCTGGGGCTCCTCACCGTCAACGCGCTCACCGCGAGCCACGGCGTCCTCATCCCGCTCGAATGCGAGTTCTTCGCCCTCCGTGGCGTGGCGCTTCTTATCGAGACCATCGACAAGGTGCGCGACCGACTCAACCCGGCGATCACGCTCGATGGCGTGCTCGCAACGATGTACGACCCGCGTACGCTCCACTCGCGCGAGGTCCTGGAGCGCGTGGTCGACGCCTTCGGTGACGACGTGCTCGAGACGGTCATCGGCCGCACGGTGAAGTTCCCCGACGCCTCCGTCGCCGGAGTGCCGATCACCAAGTTCGCTCCCGAGCACTCCGCCGCTCAGGCGTACCTGCGCCTCGCGCGGGAGCTGGTCTCCCGTGGCGCCGTCGCCTGACGAAGGCCCCGACGCCGCCGCTGCGCCTTCCCAGGCCGAGACGACCGAGGCCGCGGGCGATCGTTTCCGCGTTTCGCTGGGCAACTTCGACGGCCCGTTCGATCTGCTGCTGACCCTCATCTCGAAGCACGAACTCGACATCACCGAGGTCTCGCTCAGCAAAGTGACCGATGAGTTCATCTCCTACCTCAAAGGGCTCGACGACGACGCCGACCTCGACCAGGCATCCGAGTTCCTCGTCGTCGCGGCCACGCTGCTCGACATGAAGGTCGCCGGGCTCCTCCCGCAGGGCGAGCTGGTGGATGCCGAGTCCGTCGCCCTGCTCGAGGCCCGCGACCTGCTGTTCGCTCGCCTGTTGCAGTACCGGGCGTTCAAGGAGGTGTCGGCGTGGTTCGCGCGTTGCCTTGACCGGGAGGGCAAGCGTCACACCCGGGCCGTGCGCCTCGACGAGAAGCATCGCCGGGCTGTCCCCGAGCTCGTCTGGACGCTGTCGCCCGACGATTTCGCGGCCATCGCAATGCTCGCTTTCGCGCCGAAGGAGATCCCGCACGTCGGGCTGGACCACCTCCATGCACCCCTCGTCTCGATCCGGGAGCAAGCGGCGATCGTCGTCACGCTGTTGCGGGATGCCGGCCAGCTCAACTTCCGTGAGCTCGTCGCCGGCGTCACGCAGACCGGAGTCGTCGTGGCGCGCTTCATCGCCGTACTGGAGCTGTACCGCCACGCGGCGCTCTCGTTCGAGCAGCTGGAGCCGCTCGGCGAGTTGACGCTGCGCTGGACAGCCGATCGGTGGTCCGAAGAGAACCTCGCCACACTGGGAGCCGACTATGACCGATGACGCGACCGAGACCGAGGCGCCGCCCCGCTCACAGCAGCCCGGCGACATCGCCCGCCGCCTCGAGGCGATCCTCATGATCATCGACGAGCCGCAGAGTCTCGTCTCCCTCGCCGCCGCCGTCGGTGCGCCCGTCGCCGCCGTCCGCCGCGCCGTCGACGAACTCGTCGCCGACTACGACGGGGAACGCTCCGGGCCCCGCCGCGGCTTCGAGCTGCGCGAGGTGGGCGGGGGATGGCGCTTCTATGTGCGGGACGAGCACGACGACCTGGTCGCCGAGTTCGTCAACGGGCAGGCGCCGTCGCGGCTGTCGCAGGCCGCACTCGAGACCCTCGCCGTCATCGCCTACAAGCAGCCCGTCTCGCGGAGCCAGGTCGCGTCGATCCGCGCCGTGAACGTCGACTCCGTCGTCCGCACCCTCCTCGCTCGCGGTCTCATCACCGAAGCCTTCACCGACCCCGAGACCGGGGCCATCAACTACCGCACCACCGACGCGCTGCTCGGACATCTGGGGATCAACTCCCTCGACGAGCTGCCCCCCATCTCCCCGCTGCTGGATGACGGCTCCGCGGGATTCGAAGGAGAGACCATCCGATGAACGACCAGTCCGACGAGAATCGCGTCCGCCTGCAAAAGATCCTCGCGAACGCGGGTGTCGCCTCTCGCCGCGTCTGCGAGCAGTACATCGTCGAGGGACGCGTGCGGGTCAACGGCGTCGTGGTGACCGAGCTCGGCTCGCGGATCAACCCGGAGACGGACCAGGTCGACGTCGACGGCACCGCGATCCAGCTCGACACGAGCAAGCGGTACGTCGTGCTCAACAAGCCCACCGGCGTCGTCTCCTCCATGAAGGACGACCAGGGTCGCCCCGATCTGCGCCGCTTCACCGCGGACTGGCCCGAGCGCCTCTACAACGTGGGGCGGTTGGATGCCGAGACGAGCGGCCTCCTCGTCCTCACCAACGACGGCGAGCTCGCGCACGTTCTCGCGCACCCGTCGTTCGGCGTGACGAAGGTCTACATCGCGAAGGTCTCGGGGCGCGTGCTGCCGCAGACGATCGCCCAGCTCACGAAAGGCATCGAGCTCGAGGACGGCCCGATCGCGGCTGACAAGGCCCGACTGCTCGACGCGAGCGGCGACACGAGCCTCGTCGAGCTCACTCTTCACTCGGGGCGGAACCGGATCGTTCGACGCATGATGGCCGCGGTCGGTCATCCCGTCGAAGAGCTGGTGCGACGCCAGTTCGGGCCGCTGCACCTGGGCACGCTCCCAGCGGGCCGGGCACGCGAATTGACTACAGTGGAGCGTGGTGCGCTGTTGACTCTCGCGCGCCAGGCGGACACCCCGCCCGGGGACCCCACTCAGGAGCAGTTGTGACCGACGCCATCGACGCGCGCGCCCGCGCCGTCCGCACGAGCGGCCTCGTCCGCATCGTCGGCGCCGGTCTGCTCGGCTCGAGCATCGGGCATGCGTTGCGGGCCCTCGGCGTCGACGTCGTCCTCGCCGACGCATCACCCGCGCAGCTTCGTCTCGCGGTCGACTACGGCGCGGGGCGCGCCGCGCGCGATGAGGACCGACCCGGCCTCGTCGTCGTCGCTGTGCCGCCGGATGTGACCGCCGATGTCATCGAGCGCGAGCTCACCGCCTTTCCCGACGCGGTCGTCACCGACGTGGCGAGCGTCAAGCTCGACCCGCTCCTCGCGCTCCGCGAGCGCGGCGTCGACCTCTCCCGCTACATCGGGTCGCACCCGATGGCCGGCCGTGAGCGCGGTGGCGCCATCTCCGCCCGAGCCGACATCTTCTTCGGTCGCCCGTGGGTCATCTGCCGCGACGAGGAGACGTCTGCGCGCGATCTCGCCGTCGTCGAGGGCCTCGCGCTCGACCTCGGTGCGAGCCTCGTCGAGATGACGCCCGAGGAGCACGACCGCTCCGTCGCTCTGGTTTCCCACGTGCCGCAGCTCGTAGCATCCCTTCTCGCCGGCCGTTTCGTCGGGGCTGAGGACGCCTCGCTGCGGCTTGCGGGGCAGGGAGTCCGCGACACGACCCGCATCGCGGCATCCGCTCCGGAGCTGTGGGTTCAGATCCTCGGCGCCAATTCGGATCCCGTCGTCGACGTCCTCGACGCCCTCGCGGCAGACCTCACCACCGTCGCCGGCGCGCTCCGCGATCCCGACGCCCCTGGCGCGCGACGCGCTGTCGCCGACACCATCCGCCGTGGCAACGAAGGCGTCGAACGCCTCCCGGGCAAGCACGGTCAGAACCGCCGATTCGAGACGGTGGTCGTCATGGTCGACGACACCCCCGGGCAATTGGGGCGCCTGTTCGGCGACCTCGGCGAGCTCGAGGTCAACGTCGAGGACTTCCGTCTCGAGCACTCGCCCGGAGCCCAGTTCGGCCTCGGCGAGATCAGTGTCGTCCCGTCCGCCGTCACCGTCGCCACTGACGGTCTCGCGGCGCGCGGGTGGAAGATTGCGAGCCTCAATGACTGACCCGATCACGATCGCCATCGACGGTCCGGCCGGGAGCGGCAAGTCGAGCGTCTCGAAAGAGGCCGCACGTCGACTCCGCTACGGCTACCTCGACACCGGTGCCGCGTACCGCGCTCTGGCGTGGCACGTGCTCCAGCATGGCGCGGACACGTCGGACGCCGCCGCGGTCGTCGACGCGGCCGGCGACTTCGACTACGCCATCTCGCTCGACCCCGACGAATACTGGGTCCGCGTCGGCGAGACCTTCGTCACCGACGCGATCCGCGAGCCGCACGTGAGTTCGGCTGTGAGCGGCGTCGCGAGGGTGCCGGTCATCCGCGAGCAGGTGAACGTGCTGTTCCGCCGCCTGGTGGCAGAGTCCGGCCGTCCCGGTGTCATCGTCGAGGGCCGCGACATCACCACCGTCGTCGCCCCCGATGCTCTCGTGCGGATCCTCCTGACCGCCGCCCCCGAGGTGCGCGCCGCCCGGCGCAGCGCCGAATTGACCTCACAGGATGCCGCGGCTGTCGCCGCCGCGCTGCACAAGCGCGACGCATCCGACTCCCAGGTCGTCGACTTCCTCACCGCCGCCCCCGGCGTGACGGTGGTCGACTCGACCGACCTGGACTTCGCACAGACCGTCGACGCCGTCATGGACGTCGTGCGGTCGGGAACGGAAGGCTCGCGATGAGCGCCGAAGACGATTACGAATACGAAGCCGGCCCCGACCGGATCGAGGAGAAGCTCGCCAACCTCGACGAGGAACTCGCCGAACAGCGCGCCGCCGCCCTCCGGGCGTCGCTCGCCGACTACGAGCTGGACGAGGACGACGATGAGCTCCTCGCCGGCTTCACTGCCGGCGGCGAGGTCGTCGAGCTGCTGCCCGCCCTTCCCGTGGTGGCGATCGTCGGACGGCCGAACGTCGGCAAGTCCGCGCTCGTGAACCGCATCCTCGGCCGCCGTGAGGCCGTCGTCGAGGACACCCCCGGTGTGACGCGTGACCGTGTGAGCTACAAGGCCGAGTGGATGGACCGGCGGTTCACCCTCGTCGACACCGGCGGCTGGGAGCACGACGCCAAGGGCATCGATCGTTCCGTCGCCGCGCAGGCCGAGATCGCGATCGAACTCTGCGACGTCGTAATGTTCGTCGTCGACGCCATGGTGGGCGCCACGGCGACCGACGAGCAGGTCGTTCGAATGCTCCGGAAGACCGACAAGCCGGTCTTCCTCGTCGCCAACAAGATCGACGACGCCCGCCACGAGCCCGAGGCTGCGGCGCTCTGGAACCTGGGTCTCGGCGAGCCGCACCCGGTGTCGGCAATCCACGGTCGCGGCGTCGCCGACCTCCTCGACGAGGTCATGAAGGTGCTGCCCGAAATCTCGGCAGTGGCGAAGAACGAGCTCGGCGGACCCCGCCGGGTCGCGATCCTCGGCCGCCCGAACGTCGGCAAGTCCTCGCTCCTGAACAAGGCCGCGGGGGAGGAGCGCGTCGTCGTCAACGACCTCGCCGGCACCACGCGCGACCCGGTGGACGAGGTCGTCGAGCTCGGCGGCAAGCTGTGGCGTCTCGTCGACACCGCCGGCATCCGTCGTCGTGTGCACCTCCAGCAGGGCGCGGACTTCTACGCATCGCTCCGCACCAGTGCCGCCCTCGAAAAGGCGGAGGTCGCCGTCGTCGTCCTCGATGTCACCGAGACGATTAGCGTGCAGGACCTGAACATCATCGACCTGGTCCTCGAATCGGGGCGTGCGCTCGTCCTCGCGTTCAACAAATGGGATCGCCTCAACGACGACGACATGGACAACGCCGATCGCCGCCGCTACCTCGAGCGGGAGATCGAGCAGGATCTCGCACATGTCACGTGGGCGCCGCGCGTCAACCTGTCGGCCCGCACGGGACGCCACCTCGAGAAGCTCGTCCCGGCGCTCGAGACCGCGCTCGAGTCGTGGGATCAGCGCATCCCCACCGGCAAGTTCAACGCGTTCCTCGCCGAACTCATCGCCGAGCACCCGCATCCGCTCCGCGGCGGCAAGCAGCCCCGCATCCTGTTCGGGACGCAGGCGTCGACGCGTCCGCCGACATTCGTGCTGTTCACGACGGGGTTCCTCGACCCGGGCTACCGCCGGTTCATCCAGCGTCGCCTGCGCGAGATCTTCGGCTTCGAGGGCACGCCGATCATCACGAACATGCGAGTGCGCGAGCGTCGCCAGCGCTGACGCTCGGCCCCGTCGCTTCGAGAGGAGATGACACGTCGCGAGGAGGCATCCGGTCGAACCGGCCCTCGCGAGGCGTCATCTCCTTTCTCGTCTGCGGATGAAGCTGGGTCTGTTCCGGGACGTGACGGATGCCGCGTCCCGCGGCTCGGCTGCGTGAGAGGCTGGGGGCATGAGGATCGAGGAGCCGTCCGGAGGGCCTCCGCCCCTGTCCGCGCACCGCGATCCGGGTGACGCCTGGGTGGTCACCGACGCCGGGGATCGCTTTTGGGGCAGGTTCGGCGCCGCGGGTCTACTCGCGCACGATCCGGCGCGGGGAGTGCTGCTGCAGCATCGTGTCGCGTGGAGTCACCACGGCGGCACGTGGGGCATCCCGGGCGGCGCGCGGCATCAGCGCGAGAGCGCCACGGATGCCGCGATGCGCGAGTCTCACGAGGAGGCAGGCGTTCCGGCCGAGGCGCTGCGCCCCCGGTTCACGAGCGTGCTCGATCTCGACGTCTGGTCGTACACGACCCTGGTCGCCGACGTGGTCCGGCCGTTCGAACCGGTGATCGCCGACCCCGAGAGCTACGCGCTCGAGTGGGTGCCGCTCGACGAGGTCGATGCGCTGCCTCTGCACCCCGGCTTCTCTGACTCGTGGCGACCTCTCCGGGATCTGCTCGCGGTCCGTCCGACCGTCCTCGTGGACGCGGCGAACGTCGTCGGCTCGGTGCCCGACGGGTGGTGGCGTGACCGGGCCGGCGCCGCATCGCGTCTGCTCGGTCGGCTCGATGGTTTCTCGCGGACGGGTGTCGCCGCAGCGGAGTTCTCCCTCCCCGGAGACACCTGGTACCCGACAGTCGTCGCGGTGCTCGAGGGCGAGGCGCGGAGCGCTCCCGACGGATCGGGTTTCGTCGAGGTGGTGCGCGCGGATGCCGCGGGCGACGACACGCTCGTCGCCGAGGCGCAGCGGCGCGTCGGCGACGGAGAGCGAGTCCTGCTCGTGACCAGCGACCGCGCGCTCGGCGAGCGGGCGGTCGCGATCGGCGCGAGCGTGCGGGGCGCGTCGTGGTTGCGCGACGTGGCGTGACGCGCCGGATCGTCGGGGTCACCACCGTCCTCGCGGCGGTGGCCGCCGGCCTGGCCGTGCACTTCGGGGCAGGGGAGGGCGCGGCATCCGACATCGCGGGAGATGCGCTCTACGTGGTCGCCGTGTGGGGCGGACTCGTGGCGCTGTTTCCGCGATGGTCGTCGTGGGTCGTCGGCGCCGTCGTGCTGGTGTGGTGCGTGGGGGTGGAGCTGTTCCAGCTCACGGGCCTGCCGGTGCGGTGGGCGGGGGAGTGGCCGCCGATCGTGCTGATGTTCGGCACCGTCTTCGACGCGCGCGACCTGCTCGTCTACGCGGTGACGGTGGTGCTCGTGGCGGTGACGGATGCCGCGATGCGCCGTGCGCGCCGGCGCCCGGCTTCAGTCTGAGTCGCGTCCGCGGAGACGTTCGATGTCGCGTCGCTCGCGTTTGGTGGGGCGGCCGGCGCCGCGGTCGCGGACGGCGACGAGCGCGACGGGCTCCCGCTCGGGGGTGCGGTCTTCCGCGGCGACGGCGGCGAGCGGTGCGCCCACGCGCTTGGTGATCAGCTGGCGGACGACGAGGATGCGGTCGAACCCCGCGATGCGCACGCGCAGTTCGTCGCCCGGTCGCACCTGCTGGGCGGCCTTGGCCTTCTCGCCGTTCACGCGGACATGCCCGGCGCGACATGCGGTGGTCGCTGCGGACCGGGTCTTGTAGACGCGGACGGCCCACAGCCAGGAGTCCACACGGACGGCATCCGCCATGTCCCTCTCCTCCCGTCCGGTGGATCCATCGTAGGTCGGCTCAGGAGGCCGCGAGCCGCCGTTCGAGCCGGGCGAGCATCGCGTCGTCGTAGGCGACGAGACGGGCCTCGGTGACGCGGGTCGGGGTATCGGTGAGAGTCGACACGGCGGCGTCGACGGCGTCGTCGAGGGGCCAGCCATAGACGCCGGCGCTGACGAGGGGAAACGCGACGGTCGCGGCGCCGAGTTCGTCGGCGACCTCGAGAGCACGGCGGTAGCAGGAGGTGAGGAGCCCGCGGTCGCGCTCTCCGGCAGTGAAGTTCGGTCCGACGACGTGGATTACCCACCGAGCTGGGAGGTCGCCCGCGGTGGTCCACCCGGCATCCCCGGTCGCGAGTCCGTGGGGGAAGCGGGCGATGCAGTCGACGAGGACGTCGGGTCCACCGGCCCGGTGGATGGCACCGTCGACGCCCCCGCCGCCGCGCATGGCGCGGTTGGCGGCGTTGACGACCGCGTCGACCTGCTGCTGGGTGATGTCGCCGCGGACTGCGGTGATGTGGGTCACGCGAGCTGCTTCGCGACGATGGGGCGGGCGGCGCCGGGGCGGGCGGTCTCGGTGAAACCGGCCGCAAGGAAGCTCGAGAGGGTGCCGTGGTAGAGCTCGTTCGGGGAGAAGCGCTTGACCCCGGTGTCGACGGGGTATGCCTCGACCACGCGGGCGCCGTTCGCCTGCGCGTGGGTGATCGCGGCGTCCAGCAGACGTGACGCGAGGCCGTGCGACCGATGCTCCTTCCGCACGACGAAGCAGGTGATCGCCCAGACGTCGGGGTCGTCCATCTGTTCGGGAGACTTCTGCACGCTCCGGGTCCGCGCGAGCCGTGGCTGATCGGGTCGCGGGGCGACCTTCACCCAGCCCGCGGCCTCACCGTCGACGTAGGCGATGAGCGCCGAGGGGATCGGTGCCGCGAGGTCGTTGCGCAGGCGCTCGCGTTTCTCGTCGGTCGTGACCGCGTCGAAGTCCTTGGGCACCAGCATCCACCACTGGCACCAGCAGCTCGCGCCGTCGCCGCCACCGGTCAGCGCGTGCTCCGCGTCGGCGAAGCGGTCGGCCCGGGCCGGCTCGATCGTGATCTCGGTCATGCCGGAAGGGTAGCGACGAGGTCGGACACGCGGAACCCCGTAGCGGTTCGCGGCCGGCCCGCCGACCGGGTAGGATAGGGGAGTTGTCCGCGAGGGCAACGGACCGGGATGTGGCGCAGCTTGGTAGCGCACTTGACTGGGGGTCAAGGGGTCGCAGGTTCAAATCCTGTCATCCCGACCGGGAGAGGCCCGGAATCTCAACAGAGGTTCCGGGCCTTCTGCATATCGGCAAACCTCGGAGGACTCCAGAAGGGCTCCGCCAGTGCCTTGAGCTACTCCATCAGCCGGTAGAAGTCGCGGACCGCAAGATGGAGTCGGACGACTTCGTCTTCTGCGAGGGGTGCGCAGTGGGCGATCGGCCCGCGGAGGAGGTTGAGACTGCTCAGAACCTTCTCGACGCCACGTTTGCTGTTGAACGTCGCGCCGAAGATGTCCCAGTTCACCTTCAGTATCTCGCCCAGTTCGCCAAAGGTGGTGTAGTCAATCGGGTGAGAAGAGCGGAGGATTACTCCGTTGTCCTGTTCCCGCTTCTTATTGTTCACGACAGACACTTTTACGTTTTCGGGGCAATGGTCGTCCCACCAGCTTTCCCCGTGCGCCTCTTCCAGCTGCGACTCGATCATGTCCCTGATCTCGTTCTCGAGGCAATAAAAGATCTGGTCTTGCGGAAGTACAACCTGGACGACGGTGAGTACCTGGTCGTCACATGCTCCAACAAGTGGATGCTGCGCGACCTGCACACGGCGATCCTCAAGGCCGCCGGATACGTGGTCGAAGGGACCACAACGAAAACCGTCGGCGGAGACTTCAAAATCCGGGCAGAGTTCAAAGCGGGATTCAAAGTTCCATTCGCCGAGGCTGGCGGTGGTGGCGGCACAGATATGGGACATCACGACGAAGAGACCGTTGAGGGTCGTAGCCTTGAACTCGATCCGGCCGATGTGAACGACATCATCTCCGGGTTGACGACCGCAGAGACGCCTAAATTTATCGTGTTGGAGGACTTTCACTACTCGGTGTCGATTGCCCACCCGACGACCCGTCGGCTGAACACGTCGAGTACGACGCAACAATAGAGCTTTCCCTCTCGTGTCGGATGCTCCGTGATATCGGTCACCCAGAGCCGGTCCGGTCCGTCCGCGTGGAAGCGGCGACGAACGAGATCGGTGACGGTGACCTGGTGCGGCACGCGCTTGGAGCGGCGACGTAACGGGAGCCCGACCAGCCCGGATCGACGCATCAGGAGTGCGACGGTGTTCTGGCCGACCGTGACCTCATGGGACCTCTGCAACTCCGCACGGATCCGCATTCGCCCGTACGTGCCATAGGAGGACTCGTGGATCTGCCCGATCAGGTCGCTCAGCCACGCGTGCCGAATCGATCGCGTCGAGGTGATCATGACCCGGTTTCCCGACCGGCATGCGGTGGAGTTCCGCTGATTCAACGTGTGAGTTCCGCTACGGAAGTTCCAAGAGTCGACGAGTGCGGACGGTCTTGCCTGTCCCGGTCTCGATCGTCATGAACACGCCACCGGCGTCGGCCCGAACCGTCTGACGGGTCGCATCGATCAGCGCTTTCGCATCTTGCAGCTCGGCGTGCCATGTCGCCGACTCGCCTGGTTCGAGCCAGTAGGGGAGCTGCGGTGACCATGCGTTGCTTTCCGGGTACTGCGCGCTCATTCCGCCTCGCTGCAGCTGGATGCCGAAGCGAGTGATCTTCGCACGCGACCTGCCATGGTTGGTGACAAGGATCGCAACAACGTCCGGCCCATTCCAGCCCTGCTCGCGCATCGAGGACATGTCCCTCAGCTTGCTGCTGCGGCCGACGGTCGAGACGACAACGCCGCCGCGGCCCAGGACTCCGTGCTGGAGCGTGGCGCGAAGACGTGGTCCGTCCAGAGCCCAGGCCGCAATCTGCCAGCCCAGAGCGAGCGCTGCCAGGACAAGGCTCAGGATTGCGATGGCAAGAGCGGCGATCTCCATCAGGCGGCCCTGGTCTCTTCGCGGATCTCGCGGAGAACAGCGCTGATCGCAAGCTGTGCTTCAAGCGCTTCCTTCTTGTACTCCGGCATCTCCGGGTCGGCGAACGCGGCACGCAACCGGTCATCGCTGCCCACCTTCCGCTCCCACAGCTCAGGGACCCGATCAGGGCTGAGGACTCCAACGAGCGTGAGTGCCTCCGCGCCCATCTGCGCTCGCTCGAGATCATCAGTTGACCCGCCGCGATTCAGATTCTGGGTCAGTCGTGTCAGCGCTTCGAGCTCGAACATCAGGTGCGAGTGCCGAAGTGCGCTTGCCCTGTCTGCGTCAGCGATCCGGCGCGCGTTCCTGCGGTCGAGTCCCGAGATGATCAGAGCGATAATCGCGGCAGCTACTGCTGCCAGAACGGCGGCAAGCTGGATCAGGTCTGAAGTGGTCATGATCGCAGACTAGGGTCGAGCTCCGACATCGCTGTGTGCACGACGCCGCGTTGGCGCGCCCGTAACTACTGATCGACAGCATCGGTCTCCAAACCACTGCCGAAGCCTGCATGCAGCGAATAGGCGAGTTGCGTGGGCGAGCGACTGCCGCCGCTACGGTGAGAGCATGCTCCGCAGACTTGAAGTGAAAGAACAATGGCGATCTTTCGAGAGCGGCTTCTGGCCTGACGATCGTCCCCTGGGACGTGCGACCGTGGTGTACGGCCACAATGGCAGTGGCAAGTCCACTCTCGCCGAGCTGCTCTTGAGTCTCGGTGAAGGACAGGCGGCCACCGGAGTCGTGTGGGAGAAGAGCGATCAAGCGAAGGTCAATGTCCCAGCTGGGGGAAATAGCCCCTCGCCGGCAATGGCTGTCTTCACACGCGCGTGGGTCCAAGCGAATCTCTCCGAGTTCCTGGCTGGCGAGAATGCTGACGCCATCGTCACTCTGGGCCAGGAAGCCATCGACTCGAAGGAGACGCAGAAGAGTCTCGAGGAGGAGATCGCCAGGCTGCGCAGTGAAGCGGAGGATGCGACCGCCCTGAAGAAGAAGCTGGAGCAGAAGGCAAGCAAACTCGCCCGCGACGTGCAGGACCGCATCGTCGGCGAGCTCCAACGGTTCGACTACAACCACTACAGCCGGAACCGCTACTCGGTGGTGAAAGTCGGCGAGTTTCTGCGAATTCCCCGAACTGACTTTCCAGACGATGGGGCCCACGCGGATGCACTGGTGCGGCTGGGCGAGGAAGCGCCCGCTGCTGTTGCAGAAGTTGCGAGCCCGCCGCAGGCGCTGAACGACGAGCTGAAAGGGCTCGGAACTGTCCTGGAGCGCACGCCGACGCGCGTCGCGCTGGCAGCTCTCGAGGCCGACCCGCGTGCTCAGTCATGGGTCGAGCAGGGTCTTGGGCTTCATGAGGGGCGAGACAATTGCCTGTTCTGCGACAGTGAAGTGTCGGCCGCGAGGCGAACGCAGCTCGCGCAGCATTTCGACAAGAGCTGGCTGGAGATCCGAGGCGCGGCGCAGCAGCTCCACCAAGTAGTGACCGGACGCAAGCGAGAGCTGAAGGCCTGGCTGGGCTCGATGCCTGATCCGTCGGATCTCGCTAGCGACTTGCAGGCTGTCTACAGACAAGCGATGGAGCAAGCGCGCGGAGACGTCGATGCACGCGTGGAAAGTCTTGAACTCGTCGAGGCCGCTCTCACCGCCAAGATCGACGATCCGAGTGCCGTCCCTGTCGAACCAGAGTGGAAGGTACTCGGCACCGCAGTCTCCGCCACTGTTCTGTCAGAAGCTGTGAAGGACCACAACGAGCAAGCCAAGAGCTACGGAGAGCTGACGGAACAACGTAGGACCGTTGTACTTGACCATATCGTCGGATCGCAAAGCCAGGCCTTTCGCGATCTGGAGAAGCAGGTGACCGATGCGAAGGAATCATGCGACGGCACCGCAAAGGCAGTCGAGCTCGCCAGTCGCAACCTTGATCGGGTGCGTCAGCAGCAGTTCACGACGAAGGACATGGCCGACAAACTCACGCGCGATCTGGCGCGTGTCTACGGGAAAGCGCATCTCAGCATCGCCGTGACCGATGACGGCAAGTCCTACACCTGTCGCCGGGGCGATAAGGCTGGCACGAACCTGAGCGAGGGGGAGCGCACCACGTTGTCCTTGCTCTACTTCCTCCGGAACCTTGAAGACCAGCAGACGCACGGAATTGACCCAACCCAGCGCATCGTTGTCATTGATGACCCGTCCAGCTCGCTTGACCGTGAAGCCCTGTTTGCTACCCATCAATGGCTGTTCAACACGCTCCAGAACTTCGGTCAGTACGTCGTCCTGACTCATGACTTCAATCTGTTGCGTCTCTTCATCACATCCCATAGGAGTAAGTGGAGTACATCTGTCAAGACCCAGCGGGACGGCGACGCGAATGAGGTGCGATTCCCAAGAGTTGCGTTCTTGGAGATGTTCGCGGCCACCAAGGAAGGCAAGCGGACAACGAAGGTCGGCCCCTTGCCGGACCTGCTGCGGAACAGCACCTCCGAGTATGCGTATCTCTTCTCGATGGTGATGAAGGGGGTGCAGGACACCGAGGACCACGAGCGCCTATTCCTGCTTCCCAACGCAGCTCGGCGTGTCCTAGAGTCGTTTGCGAGCTATAAAGCACCTCATCGGCCAAACTTCCTTCAGCAGCTGGAGTCGCTGGTGGTCGCCGACCCCGACGAGCCATACCGCGACGTGTTCGATTTCTGCAATCGCTTCTCCCACGGTGAGGGAAGCGAGACTGTTGAAGTGCTCGATGCGAGGGCCGTTCATGGGCAAGTCCGCCGCTGCATGGAGTTCCTGCGGGCGGTTGATCCAGACCACTTCGCGAACATGTGCAAGGCCGTGAAGGTTGATTCCACGGTGCTCGCATAGCCGCATCCACAGGCGAAGAACTCATGCACACCGCAGAAGCCCCGGTTGCACCTGCAACCGGGGCTTCGCCCGTAGGCCCAAGGCCCGAGGTATCCTCTGACAGATCACGATCGCGTTCAACTCGGTGGCACGGTTCTCAGCGGTGCCAAATCTGGCACCGCATCCACCGTCTTCGCAGACTTGCTGGACCAGCGGCACGCTCCTGGGCGCTTCATCACGTTCCTGCTCTATGCCGCACGCAAAAGCCAGAAAATCTCGGCACCACAACTGGCACCGCAAGCTCCGTGGTTTTGTGGGATTTTGCGGGAATCCTCGGGAAGCCCCATCTCTCGCGAGCCTTACTCCCGCAAGGGATCGTCGGGTATTGCTTGATAGTGAGAGATACCCCGTCGCTGCTTCAAGGGGTCGCAGGTTCAAATCCTGTCATCCCGACGGTCTGGGCTGTTGGTAATGCTGAGCACAGAACAGTCGAAAATGGAGATGGGCACTGGCTTCGCGCCAGTGCCCATCTCCTTTCTTGTTTAGGGGCTCGCACTTTGTCCGGGAGAGTGCGTGGAGGGACCGGATGCTGAAAGTGATCACGCGCGCTCCTCTATGGGATACGCGGCCCGTCGCACTCCTCACGCGCCTCATGCATGTCCGGCTGCTCGGGCTCGGGCTCGGGCTCGGGCTCGGGTGCGGTGTCGTGGTCGTTCATGGCGGTCACCGCCGGTCAGAGCCTGTGCGCCCGTGCGGCGCGAGTCCGATGCCCGCCGAGGATGATCTTGACGATGGCGGCGTCTCGGATCTCGCCGGACGCGTTCGCCGACCACTTCTCCCGCGCCTGCGCGAAACTCAGCAGCACGGGCATGGTCTTGATCCCCGTGCCGCCGCCTCCCCCTGATCAGGAGGGGCCTCTGGGCCGCCACATGGCGCACAGGCTTACCATGACCCCATGACTGCACAGTCGAGGGCGTGGGCGGCCACGGCGGGAGTCGTGTCCGTCGGCGCAGCCCTCGCTGTCGCCGAGCTGATCGCGCTCATGGTCGCTCCGCAGAGCAGCCCGCTGTTGGCCGTCGGCTCTCTCGTGATCGACCTCGCCCCACCGTGGGCGAAAGACGCCGCCATCGCACTGTTCGGCACGAACGACAAAATCTTCCTGCTGGTGCTGCTGTCGGTGCTGCTGGCGCTCGTCGCCGCCGGCGCCGGCATCCTTCAACTCGCTGCTCCGCCCCGAGGTGTCATCGTCCTGGGCTTGCTCGGCGTCATCGCGGCTATCGCGGTCACGACCCGCGCACAAGCGACCGGAGCGTGGGCCATCCCGACAGTCCTGGGCATCGCGGTCGGATGCCTGCTGCTGCACATGCTCATCGTGCGCCTGCGGCGGTCCCTCCCCACCCCAAACGGCGCCACGGCATCCCCTTCCTCGCCGTCGCGACGTGGTTTCGTCGCTCTGCTCGCAGGGTCGGCCGCGGCGGCGATCGTCGTCGGCGTGGGCTCACGCCTCGCGAACGCCGCGACCATCACGACGCAGACCATCCGTCGGGCCATCACCCTGCCGAAGCCCACGACGACGGCGGCGCCCGTGCCCGCCGGCGCATCGCTCGACGTCGAGGGGATCTCGCCGCTGATCACTGCGAACGAGAACTTCTACCGGATCGACACCGCCTTGCAGGTACCCGCCATCGACCCGGAGACCTGGCGTCTGCGCATCGTCGGCATGGTGGAGAACGAGATCGAGATCGGCTTCGACGAGCTGCTCGCATTGCCGCTCGACGAGTCCATCACCACCCTCATGTGCGTCTCGAACGAGGTGGGAGGCAGCCTGATCGGGAACGCACTCTGGCTCGGCTATCCGATCCGCGACCTGCTGGCTCGGGCCCGGCCACTGGCCGGCGCCGACATGGTGCTCTCTCGCAGCGTCGACGGATTCACCGCGAGCACGCCGCTCGAGATCCTCCAAGAAGAGGACCGTAACGCGATCTTCGCGGTTGGCATGAACGGCGAGCCGTTGCCGCCGGAGCACGGCTTTCCCGTGCGCATGGTCGTGCCCGGCCTGTACGGCTATGTGTCGGCGACGAAATGGGTCACGCAGCTCGAGGTCACCACGTTCGATCGGGCCTCCGCTTACTGGACCGACCGCGGGTGGTCGGAGCGGGGACCCGTCAAGATCGGCTCACGCATCGATGTGCCGGCGAACCGCGCGTCGGTAACGGCCGGCCCGATGGCTGTCGCTGGCGTTGCATGGGCTCAGCACACCGGCATCCGGGGCGTGCAGGTACGCGTCGACGGCGGCGACTGGCAGGACGCGCGCTTGGCGACGGCGATCTCCTCGGATACCTGGGTCCAGTGGGTGTACGAGTGGGACGCCGCCGCCGGCACCCACGACATCGAAGTCCGCGCGACGGACGCCGACGGTCAGGTGCAGAGCGGTGACGACGTCCCCGTCGTCCCGGACGGCGCCGAGGGCTGGCATTCCATCTCGGTGACCGTCGGCTGACCGGACGTCAGCCCGCAGCGAGGAACGCTCTGGCGGCGCAGACCAGCTGCGAGCGGCCCACGTCGATCACCTTTGCTCAGCCGAAGGTCGATCTGAACTTCACTTGACGGCCCGTTCTAACCCGGGTTAGCATCATCCACACATGGCGTTAACCCGGGTTAGTCGCCTCAACGGAGAGGGCTCACGTGTCGATCGACAGGCAACGCGCGGTGACGATGCGCGACATCGCCGAGCGGGCGGGTGTGTCGCGGACCGCGGTCTCGTTCGTGCTGAACGACCGTCGTTCTGTCTCTCTGTCGGATGAGACGCGAGACCGCGTGCTGAGCGTCGCCGCGGAGCTCGGCTATCGGCGCAATGCGAGCGCACAAGCGCTCGCCCACCAGCGAAGCGACTGGTACGGCCTCGTCACGGAGATCGTCACCGCCCCGTTCGCCGTCGAGATCATCAAGGGTGCTCAGGATCGCGCGCTGACGGACGGAAAGTACCTCCTCATCGCCTCGACCGAGTCGGATGCCGAGGCTGAGTCCGCTGCTATCGAGCGATTCCTGGAACAACGCGTCGAGGGAATCATCTACGCCGCGACATGGCACCGTGCCGTCGCCATCCCGGACATCGCGAGCGAGGTTCCCACCGTCCTCGTGAACTGTTTCGACGAGGAGGGTCGCTACCCTGCGGTCGTCCCCGACGAGCGCACGGGCGGGCGCCGCGCCACCGAACGACTTCTCGCTGCGGGACATCGTCGAATCGGCTTCGTCAATCTCGATCCCGGGATTCCGGCGGCAGTGGGCCGCCGCTTGGGCTACCACGACGCATTGCGCGACGCGGGCCTCGACATCGACGAATCCCTCGAGATATCTGGACACGCGACAGCAGACGGCGGCTTCACTGCGGTCGACGCTCTGCTCGACCTTCCGACGCCTCCCACCGCGATCTTCTGCGCGAACGACCGGATGGCCATGGGAGCGTACGACGCCATCAAGGAGCGCGGACTGCGCATCCCCCACGACGTGGCCGTCATCGGATTCGACAATCAGGAGCTCATCGCGGCGTACCTGAGGCCGAGTCTGACGACGGTCGCCCTGCCCTTCGATGAGATGGGCGCCCGAGGCGTGGACATCCTCGCCGCTATCACAGCGGGCCAGTCGACCGACGCCACACGGGTGACGGTCGACTGCCCGCTCCTGGAACGCTCGTCCGTGTGACTGGACATCGCTGAACGAGCACACCCTTCGCCTTCAAGGAAGAAGAAAGGAACACCATCATCATGACACTCCGTAGAGGCCGCGCGCTCGCGGCGGTGGCCGCCGCGGCGGCCTTCGCCCTTGCGCTCGTCGGATGCAGCGGCGGCGGGAAAGACACCGCCGCCGATCTGGACGGCACTCAGCTGCTCACTATTCCGCGGGAGGACATGGGAACGTTCGACCGCAACTTCAACCCGTTCTCCAACCCCGACTTCCCCATGACCCAGCAGGCGATCTACGAATCGATGCTGATCTTCAACCCCGCCGACGGCACGACCACGCCCTGGCTCGCAACCGAGTGGGAGGTGGCTCCCGACGGGACCGGGGTGACCTACCACCTCCGTGACGACGTGAAGTGGTCCGACGGCGAGCCGCTCGTGGCCGACGACGTCGTCGTCAGCTTCGATCTGCAGCGCCAGATCCGCGGCGGATTCGACTACATCGAGAAGATCACCGCCGTCGACGACACGACGGTCCAGTTCGACTTCTCCGAGCCGTTCTCGCCCGCTCTTCTCGACATCGGTCAGCAGTCCATCGCACCCGCCCACATCTGGCGCGAGTTCGACGACCCCGCCAAGGAAACCAACCCCGAACCCGTCGGAACCGGCCCGTACACCGAGGTCACGAACTTCCAAGCGCAGTCGTTCGATCTGCTTCGTAACCCGGAGTACTGGCAGCCCGACGCCCAGCGCATCGAGGGCGTGCGTGTACTCGCCTTCGCCGGCAACGACGGCGCGAACCTCGCGGCCGCCAACGGCGACGTCGACTGGGCGCCGCAGTTCATCCCCAACATCGAGAAGGCCTACGTCGAAAAGGACCCGGAGCACCGCTTCTACTGGTTCCCCCCGACCGGCTCGATGGTGAACTGGCAGTTCAACACGACCAAGGCACCGTTCGACGATGCGAATGTACGCAAGGCGCTGTCGATGGCCGTGGATCGTGAGCAGGTCGCTGAAATCGGGATGCAGGGCTACACGAAGCCCGCGGACTGCACCGGGCTGACCGGGTCTTACGACTCCTGGCGTGACGAGGATGTCGTGTCCTCCTGCACCTGGACGAAGCGCGACCTCGACGGCGCGGCGAAGCTGCTCGACGAAGCCGGAATCACACTCGGTTCCGACGGCAAGCGCGTCCTGCCCGACGGTACGCCGTTCGAGTTCGACTATTCGGTGGGCGCCGCATCGAGCGACTGGGTGTCGGTCGGCAACGTCATCGCACAGAACCTCGCCGAACTCGGCGTCACGGTGAATGTCGCCGCGCGGGACTGGGCGGAGGTCGTCTCGGGCTATGAGTCCGGCGACTTCGACTCCGGAGTGGTGTGGAGCAACGCCGCGCCGACGCCGTACCAGTTCTACCGGGGCGTCATGTCGACCGAAACCGTCAAACCGGCCGGCGAGCAAGCCTTCGAGAACTATCACCGCTTCGGCACCCCCAAGGCGGACGCCCTCCTCGACCGGTTCGCTGCGGCATCCGATCAGGCGACGCAGACCTCGGTCATGAACGAACTTGAAGCGCTCTTCGCGGCGGAGGCCCCGGTGGCGCCGCTGTTCCCCGGGCCGGAGTGGGGAGCGGCCAGCACGGCGCGCTTCACCGGGTGGCCGACCGAGGACGACCCGTACGCGACTCTCTCGACGCGTGCGCGTACCGCGGTTCTCATCCTGACGACGCTCGAGCCCGTCAAGGGCTGATTTCGGCAGCCCGTTGCGCCACCCGGTGTGGTGGCGCAACGGGCACCGAGGAGGAACACCATGGGATACATCCTTCGGCGACTCGGGTTCTACCTGGCCGCCTTCTGGGTTTCGATAACCCTGAACTTCATGCTGCCCAGGCTCATGCCCGGCGACCCCGTCTCGCGCATGGTCGCACGACTGCAGGGGTCGATCCGGCCCGAGCAGATCGAGGCGCTGCGCCGGTCGTTCGGCGTCGACGACGCCCCCCTGTGGGAGCAGTACGTGCGTTACCTGGGACAAATGCTCTCGGGCGACATGGGCTTCTCGATCTCACGATTCCCGACGCCCGTGACCGACGTCATCGCCGGACAAGTGGGGTGGACCGTTCTGCTGGGGCTGACCTCGTTGATCATCGCAGTGGCCATCGGCAACCTTCTCGGCATCCTCGCCGCCTGGCGTCGAGGCGGGGTTCTGGATTCCGTCCTCCCGCCGGTGCTGATCTTCATCGGTTCGTTCCCCTACTTCTGGCTCGCCATGGGACTGCTGTGGCTGTTCGGCGTGACCCTCGGATGGTTCCCGCTCCGTCACGCGTTCTCGATGGGCACGGTCCCGGACTTCTCGCTCGACTTCGTCGGCGACGTGGCCTACCACCTCGTGCTGCCGGCAACCTCGATCGTCCTCGTCTCGATCGGCGGGTGGATGCTGGGGATGCGCAACACGATGATCGCCACGAACGCCGAGGACTACATCGTCATGGCCGAGGCGAAGGGCCTCCGTCCCGGCCGGATCATGATGCGATACGCCGCGCGCAACGCGATGCTCCCGTCGGTGACCGCCTTCGGCATGTCGCTCGGCTTCATCGTCGGTGGCGCCCTGCTCACCGAGGTCGTCTTCGCCTACCCGGGCGTCGGATACCAACTTCTCTCTGCTGTGCAGAACCTCGATTACCCGCTGATGCAGGGCCTGTTCCTCACCATCACCACCGCGGTCCTGATCGCCAACTTCCTCGTGGACATCGTGTACGTGCGGCTCGACCCGCGCGTGCGCGTCAGCTGATTGGAGCGTGACTATGTCTCTCGCACAAGAACCCAACGCGATGGCCGAGCTCGACCTCGGCGGTGAACCCGATTCCACCTCGCGACGCCGACCCGCCCGTGAGGGCCTGATCCAGGGCCTGCTCTCGAACAAGAAGGCGATCGCGGGCCTCGTCATCCTGGCGGTGTTCGCCGCGATCGCGTTGCTCGCGCCGGTGCTGTCGCCGGACGACCCGACCCTGATTCAAGGGCTCGGCGCACAGCCGCCGTCGAGGGATCACCTGCTGGGCACCACCGCCAAGGGGCAGGACGTCTTGGCACTGAACCTGTGGGGCGCGCGCTCTTCGCTCTTCGTCGGGTTCATCGTCGGCATCCTCGCCACCCTTGTCGGCCTGCTCGTGGGGCTCGCATCGGCCTACCTCGGCCGGGTGGTCGACAACGTCCTGTCGCTCGTGACGAACGTGTTCCTCCTCCTGCCCGGGCTGCCCCTGCTCGTCATCCTCGCTGCCTTCCTCCCGCAGGGCATCGGCACCGTGATCCTCGTCCTGGTGATCACCGGGTGGGCGGGATCGGCGCGCGTGCTGCGGTCGCAGGCCCTGTCCATCCGTGGCAAGGACTTCGTCGCTGCCGCACAGGTCACCGGTGAGGGATCGTTCCGCATCATGTTCCGCGAGATCCTCCCGAACATGGCGTCGATCGTCTGGAGCACGCTCCTGGCGTGCATCATCTTCGGCATCGGTGCGCAGGCCGGGCTCGAGTTCCTCGGCCTGGGCGACATCAGCACGGTCAGCTGGGGCACGAACCTCTACTGGGCCAGCAACGACGGGGCGCTGCTGACCGGCGCATGGTGGGTCTTCGTCCCTCCGGGCGTGTCGATCGCATTGGTCGCCTTCGCGCTTGCCCTCGTCAACTACGGCGTCGACGAGACGACCAACCCTCGCCTGCGTCGCCCCCGTCGCCGGGTCGCCGCAGCCCAGCCCACACCCGTTAGCTCGAAGGAGGTCTCACGATGAGCGCTCCTCTGCTCGAGGTCGACGACCTCACCGTCGAGTACGTGACCGACACGCGGGTCGTCACCGCCGTGGACCGAGTGAGCTTCACCATCGGTGAAGGCGAGGTGTTCGGACTGGCCGGTGAGTCGGGATGCGGAAAGTCGACCATCGCGAACGCGGTGCTGCGTCTACTTCGCGACCCCGCCGTGATCGCCGGCGGATCGATCCGCTTCCGCGGCACCGACGTGCTCGCGCTCACTGCCCAGGAGCTTCGCGCCTTCCGGTGGCGTCAGGTCGCCATGGTCTTCCAGAGCGCGATGAACTCGCTCAACCCCGTGATGACGATCGGCGATCAGATCGCCGACATCTACACGACGCACGATGGCATCTCGAAGAAGGAGGCATTGCGCCGCGCGGCAGGCCTCCTCGACCTGGTCGGGATCCCGCGCGAACGCCTGCGCTCCTACCCGCACCAGCTCTCGGGCGGGATGCGGCAGCGCGTCGTCATCGCGATGGCGACCGCGCTCCGACCCCCGCTCCTCATCATGGACGAGCCGACGACGGCTCTCGATGTCGTCGTGCAGCAGGAGATCATGGCGCAGATCAAAGACCTGCAGCGCGAACTCGGGTTCGCGGTGCTGTTCATCACGCACGACATGTCGCTGATGGTCGAGCTCTCCGACCGGATGGCCGTGATGTATGCGGGCCGCTTCGTGGAGACCGCACCGGCGGTCACCGTGTTCGACGAGCCCCGGCATCCGTACACTCGCGCCCTCATGAACGCCTTCCCGCCGATGACCGGTCCGCGCACGCGGCTGACCGGCCTCGGCGAGGGCATCCGATTCGCCCACATCCCCGACTTGGTCCCCGTCGCCGCAGACCACTGGGTCGCGCCGTCGGGGCCCACCGACTCCTCGACGGAGGTCGCTCGATGAGCCCGTCCGACACACCAGTCCTGTCCATCCGCGGTCTGGAGAAGACCTTCTCGATCGGCAGCGCTTTCTCGCGTGGCCGCGTGCGGGCGCTGGGAGGCGTCGACCTCGACATCGCGCACGGTGAGGTGGTGGCGCTGGTGGGGGAGTCGGGCAGCGGTAAGTCCACGCTCGCCCGCTGCCTCGCCCGCCTGGAGCAGCCTTCGGGAGGCACCTTCTCGTTCGAGGGGCGCGACATCCTGACGTCTGAGCGCCGGGGCGCGAGCCGCGCATACCGTTCGGCCGTGCAGATGATCTTCCAAGACCCGTTCGGATCGCTCAACCCGGTCCACCGTGTGGGGCACTTCCTCGAGCGGCCGCTCCGTCTCCACGACGCGGCTGCGGGGCGTTCGGAGATCGATGCGGCAAAGCGCCGCTTGATGGCGAAAGTGGATCTGCCGGCAGAACTGCTCGACCGCTACCCGCATGAGTTGTCGGGTGGACAACGCCAGCGCATCGCCATCGCGAGGGCGCTCGCCGTCAATCCGCGACTCATCCTGGCCGACGAACCGACGTCGATGCTCGACGTGTCAGTGCGCATCGGCGTGCTGAACCTGATGCGCACGCTCTGCGAGCAGCAGGGAATCTCGATGCTCTACATCACGCATGATCTCGCGTCGGCGCGCTACATTGCCGACCGCATCGTGGTCATGTTCGCCGGCGAGTTCGTCGAGGGTGGAGATGCGATGGCGCTGTTGGCCGATCCGATGCATCCCTACACGCAGCTGCTCATCTCCGCGGTGCCGGACCCGCGGCGCCGCGGATCGTTCGATGCCGCCGAGCGCGCGCGGTTGCGACGAGAGGTGCTGCACCCGACGACCTGCCGGTGGGAAGGAACGGGCGACCAGCCCTGCTCGGCCGACACCCCCGTCTTCCACCGCGTGAGCGATACGCCCGAGCACTGGGTCCGTTGCCAGCTCTATGCGCCGCCCTCCGATGCGCCCGGCACCGCGATCGACAGCCCCGCGATGGATGAGGAGTCCACCGTCCTATGACCGACATCGTCACACCCCTGCAGGCCATGCCGTCCGAGATGCTCGAGCGGGCCGCGGCCGACCGTCACCGTCCGGCGTTCCATTTCACGTCGCCTGCCGGCTGGCTCAACGACCCCAACGGCCTCACGCAGCGCGACGGGGTGTTCCACCTCTTCTACCAGTTCAACCCGTTCGCTGCGGTCCACGACCGCATCCACTGGGGTCACGCCATCAGCGAAGACCTCGTCAATTGGCGCGACCTGCCCATCGCGCTCGCGCCGAGTGAGGGGCCCGACGTCGACGGGTGCTGGTCCGGCGTGCTCGTGTACGACGGCGACGTGCCGACGATCGTCTATTCCGGCAGGCACGGCGATCAGGAACTGCCCTGTCTCGCCACCGGGTCGGGCGACCTCGTCACCTGGACGAAGGACACCGGCAACCCCGCCATCGCGGCGCCGCCTCCCGACCTCGACATCGTCGCCTTCCGTGACCACTGCGTGTGGCGCGAGGGCGACACCTGGCGGCAGATCATCGGTGCGGGCATCCGCGGTCAGGGCGGTACCGCCCTGATGTACGAGTCCCCGGACCTTCGGCAGTGGAACTATCTCGGTCCGCTGCTCGTCGGAGACTCCGAGGACCGTCCACGTGACGCCCCGGATTGGACCGGCACGATGTGGGAATGCGTGGACCTGTTCCACCTCGACGCCGACGATGTCGACCGCGACGTGCTCGTCTTCTCCGCCTGGGATGAGGGCGTGACGCATCATCCGCTCTACTGGACCGGGCACTACGAAGGCGTGCACTTCGAGCCGGAGGCGCTCCACCGCCTCGACCTCGGTGGGCGCTACTTCTACGCTCCGCAATCCATGCAGGATGCCGGCGGTCGCCGGGTCCTGTTCGGCTGGATGCAGGAGGGGCGGCCCGACGCGGCGGCTGTCGCCGCGGGGTGGTCGGGCGTGATGTCGCTTCCGCGCGTCGCGACGCTGCGAGCAGACGGGTCGCTGCACCAGGCGCCCGCGCCCGAAGTGTCGAGCCTCCGGCAGGAGCTGCTGCACGACGGGCCGGCCGAAGGTGCCTCCGTGCGGGGCGACCAGCTCGACCTCGAGCTCGACATCGACCTTCCCGAGGGCGGCTCGGTCGAGCTCGCCGTGCTGGCGTCGCCTCAGGGCGACGAGCGAAGCGTCTATCGCGTGTCCCGCTCGGACGGCGAAGCGACGATCCTCCTCGACCGGTCGCGATCCAGTCTCGATTCCGACGTCGACACCGCGGAGCTCTCCGGGACCTTCCCGATGAGCGGCGACCGGGTGGCTGTGCGGGTGCTCGTCGACCACTCTGCACTCGAGGCGTTCGTGAACGGCGTCCCGCTGGCGGCGCGGGCCTACCCGACGCTCCGGGATGCGGTCGGCGTCGAGATCCAGGCGTCGGGAGCACGCGTCCACCTACGTGCATGGGAAATGAGTGCGGCAGCGACGCCGCGCTGACCGAATCGGAGGAACCATGACATCCGCAATCTCGAGGCGCTCGCTGTTCGCCGCGACCGGGGTGGCAGCGGCTGCCCACGTACTGACGCCCGCGCTGGGCTCCACTGTCGAAGCGGCGGAGCTTCCCGTGGCGAGAGGGAAGGGACACCCGGCATCCATGCGACCGACCTATCACTTCAGCGTTCCCGACAACTGGAAGAACGATCCCCAACGCCCCATCTGGGTGAACGGCGAGTACCACTACTACTACCTGTACAACGCCGACTACCTCGACGGCGGTGGGGGGACCTCCTGGCGCCGGGCGACGACCACGGACCACGTCTCGTTCCGGGATCGCGGCGTCGCGATTCCGAAGTTCACGAACGCGAACGGCGACTGCTGGTCCGGGAGCCTCGTCGTCGACGACCGCAACACGGCCGGGTTCGGGCGAGGAGCGATCGTGGCCCTCGTGACACAGGCGCCCGAGGGACGACAAGCCCAGTACCTCTGGTACTCGACCGACGGCGGACGCACGTTCCGGCCGGGCGGCGCGGCTCCGGTGCTCGCGAATCCGGGAACCCCCGATTTCCGGGATCCGAAGGTGATCTGGGATGAGGAGCGGGCTCGGTGGTTCATGGCCAATGCCGAGGGGCGCCGCATCGGGTTCTACACCTCGCCGGATCTTCATCGGTGGACACGCGTCGGGGAGTTCTCCCGCGACGACCTGGGTCTTCTCGAGTGCCCTGACATCTTCCGGATGACTGCCGACGACGGGACGACCCGGTGGATCCTCGGGGTGAGTGCCAATGGGAAGTCTCGAGGCCTGCCGGCGACCTACGCGTACTGGACCGGACGATTCGACGGGGTGTCATTCGTTCCGGATGCCGCCGAGCCCGCGTGGCTCGATCATGGCTTCGACTTCTACGGTGCCGTCACCTACGAGCATCGCGACGCATCAGGTCAGATCGACCCGACGGTGCGCCACGCTCTCGGATGGGCGAACTTCTGGGACTATCCGCACAACACCCCCACCCTGGTGACGGACGGCTACAACGGAGACGACATGATCGTCCGCGATCTCCGCCTCGTTCGTGGTTCCGACACCTATTACCTGGCGTCGGCGCCGACCGCCGCGCTGCGGGGCTACGCGTTCCGACAGCATCGGCTCGGGGACGTGACTGTGAACGGCACCCGCGACCTGAACGTACGATCCCGCGCCTACGAGCTGTCGTGCGAACTCGTGTGGGACCGCGGTGCCCACCCCGAGAACATCGGCTTCGAAGTGTGCCGTGCGCCGGAAGGCGGTCGGCATGTGGCGGCCGGGGCGTTCGTGAACGGTCCGTTCACCTACGTGAACCGTCGGCCGACGATAAACCCGACCGGGGGCGAATCGCAGGCGCCCTTCGACATCGGCGGAGGGTCTCTTCATGTGCGACTTCTGGTCGACCACGCGAGTGTCGAGCTCTTCGTCGGGGACGGTCGAGTGGTCCACTCGCACCGAGCGTTTCCGTTGGCGTCCGATGACGGCATTCGGCTGTACTCGCATGGTGGTGCGACGACGTTCCGCGATCTTCGGATTCGAGAGCTCAAAGCTCCGCGACGCGGATGAGTACCTTGCCGACCGCGGCGGCTTCGACGGCGTCGTGCGCAGCGGCGGTCTCGGCGAGCGGGAACCAGGTCAGCGGAAGGCCGTGTTCCTCCCCGACGGGGAGCACGCCGTCCTGGAGGGCGAGCGTGATGTCGGCGATCGCGGCATCCAGCGCCGGTTCGCCGACCGTGTAGAGCAGAACTCCCTGCACCCGGATGTTCTTCGCGAACGTGGGGCGGATCGGCATGCTGAACGTGTCGCCGTTGTCGTCGGCGTAGAAGGCGATGACCGCGTGGCCGGCGGCGACCTCCGCATCGACGGCGGCGTTCGTGGCGAGGGACACCTCGACGAACTGGTCCACACCGTCGGGAGCGACCTCCCGCACCTTCTCGACTAGGTCGCCCTGCGTGTAATCGACGATGTGGTGGGCACCCGCCGCGCGGGCAAGGTCGGCCTTGGCATCGGAGCTGACGGTCGTGATGACGGTCGCCCCGGCCCAGCGAGCGAGTTGGATGGCGGCGTGGCCGACAGCGCCCGCACCTCCGGCGACGAGCACTGTGCGACCTGCGAGCGCGCCAGGGGCGAGGCGTGCGGGGCCGTCCTCGTGGACGGTCAATGCGCGGTGGGCGGTGACGGCGGGCACGCCGAGGCTGGCTGCGGTCGCGAAGTCGATGCCGTCCGGAAGTCGGATGGCGCGGGATGCCGGGACCACCGTGTACTCCTGCGCGGTGCCCGTGGGGCGCTGGTGCTGGGCGAGGTGCACCCACACGCGGTCGCCGACGGAGAGCCCGTCGACACCGTCGCCGAGCGCATCCACGATGCCGGCACCGTCCTGGTTGGGCACGGTCTCGACGTAGGAGGCACGCTGCGTCCCGCCGGCGCGGGACTTCCAGTCGGTCGGATTCACGCCGGACACAGCGATGCGTACGCGCACCTCGCCGGCGCCGGGCACCGCGATGTCGCGGTCGACGAGGGACAGGACGTCGGATGCGCCCGGGGCGCGGTAGATGATCGCCTTCATACCGAAAGGGAACTTGCTGAGGCGCCGAGGCATTCCGTGAACGGAGGATTGCCAGGCGCACTGTGACAGGCTTGAGACAGCGGCATGAGCTTCGTGCCGCACGCAGGAAAGGGGGCCCCGTGCCCACCTGGCTCGAACATCTCTGTCATTCCCTGATCGGCCGGACGCGATCGCACGACGATCTCCCGGATCTCCGTGACCTCCCCACCTCCCGTGTCGAGGTCGAGCGGACCTACTACCTCGTCGACGATCCCGAACGTCGCACCCGCGACGACCGGCTCTACGTCTTGCGTGTCGGCCGCGGCCGCACACGTCGCGCCGTCGATGTCGCGGTGCACTCGAACGGGCGCGTCGTTGGATTCCTCCCGGCGGATTCGGCTGCTGCTCTCGCCGCACCGCTCGCGCGTCTCGGTGGCGCTGCGGTCGTCAACGGGGCCGGCCCGCGTCCCGGCACCACTCGGTTGCGTGTCGACCTTCCGAGCGCAGCTGCGATGCAGTCGGTCCCTCGGCCGGGCGAGCTCGCCGCGGCCTGAGGGCGTCTCACGGCGCGACGAGTTCGCCCGATCCGTCCGCGTTCACCCGGAACGACGAGTCCTTGTACTCGGTGCGGAGCGAGAACCTCATCTCCGGTGCCGCGACCGGTTCTCCGAAGGTCTCGCTGTCGATGTCGCTGTCTGTGCCGCGCGTGACGAGGACGCTCGCGTCGTCGATGCCGAGCCCCGATTCCATCGAAGCCTCGCTCAGCAGAGACCAGACCTTCGGTAGGGCGATGTCCTTCCAGACGAACTGCTCCGCAGCGAGCTCCGGCTGTGAGGGGGCAGCCCCGGTGTGCTCGACGACCCCGCCTCGGTACATCCACACGTCGGTCTCGGTTCGTCCGGGAGTCACGGGTGCCTCGACCCTGATGAAGTCGGGGCGGATGAGGACGGTGACGATGCGGTCGTGCCCGATCTCGTCCTCGAGCGCCTTCGCGGCGACGGCGAGTTCGTCGGGGCGGCGCAGGTCGACACCGAAGCGCCCCTCCTGCGCAGCCTGGACGGTCATGATGACCGCCCGCGTGTAGGGTGCGACGACGGCGCCTGCGGCGACGAGCGCGACGACGAGGAAGAGGATGCCGCGCAGCATCCGCCCGCGACGCCCGATCCCCAAGAGCGGTCCCCGTCGCGCTCCGTTCACCACCCGCATCGCTTTCGGCCAGACCAGCGTCGGGACCGATCCCCGCGGAGGGACGACGAGGTCCCCGATCTCCGCAGCGGACACCTCGCCGTCGACGAAGCCGAACTCGGGACCGCCGTCGATGAGTACCGCGACGCGGCGGATCGCGCCGGCTTGGAGGGACGACAGCTCGACGAGCGGCACAACCGTGCGCACCGTTGTCGCATAGCCGGCGCCGCGACGCGGCTGCACCGTGACGTCTATCTCGCAGAGAGGCTGATCGTTGATCTGCGTTCCGGTCTGGCGGACGGCCTCGATGCGCGCCACCCCCAACCGGTCCTCGGCCCGCGCCCGGATCAGGTCCTCTTGCGACACGGCCGTCGAGGCGAGCCCCGACGCCCCCAGGCGCATGAAGACAAGGCTGAGGATGCCGACGGGAAGCGCGATCGCAAGGACCCAGATGCCGGCTCCGGGAGGACCGACGAGAACGGCGATGGCGCCCCCGATGAGAGTGCCCACAGCTGCGGACAAGACGAGGCGAAGCACGATTCGTGAGCCTATCGAGCGGTGAAGAACCTTCCGAATCGTCGTCGCGCACACCGCCGCTCTGAGAGGCTTGCCGTGTGATCGAGACGCTCCTGGGCCTGGTGGTCGCCCTCCTCGTCGTCGCGCTGACCACCGTCGTCGGACGGTGGGCGGGTATCGCCGCGCCGATCCTGATGGTCGCCGTCGGCGTCGGCGGCAGCTTCCTGCCGATGTTCGACGACTTCGTCCTCGACCCGGAGTGGATCCTGCTCGGCATCCTGCCGCCGTTGCTCTATTCGGCGGCTGTCTCGATGCCGGCCATGCACTTCCGGCGCGAGTTCGGCGCGATCGCGGGGCTTTCGGTGTTTCTCGTCATCGGAACCGCGCTCGCTCTCGGGCTGTTCTTCATGATCGTGATCCCCGATCTCGGGTTCGCGTGGGGCGTCGCGCTCGGCGCGATCGTCAGCCCGACCGACGCGGTCGCGACGTCGATCATCAAACGCACGCCCGTCTCCAAACGCGTCGTCGCGATTCTCGAGGGCGAGAGTCTCCTCAACGACGCCACCGCGCTCGTGCTGCTCCGCACGGCGATCGCGGCGGCTGCGGCATCCTTCTCGTTCTGGGGAGCAGTGGGCACGTTCGCCTACGCGGTCGTCGTTGCAGTGCTGATCGGCGGGTTCCTCGGTTGGCTCAACCTCGCGGTGCGTCGGCGCGCGAAGGATCCGACGGTGAACACCGTGCTGTCGTTCACGGTGCCGTTCCTCGCGGCGATCCCGGCGGAACTCCTCGAGGCGTCGGGACTCGTCGCTGCCGTTGTCGCGGGCATCATCACGGGAGTCGGCGGTCCGAGGGTGTTCTCCGCCCGCAATCGACTCTCGGATGCGCAGAACTGGCGCACGATCGAGCTCGTCCTCGAGGGGCTCGTGTTCCTGTTCATGGGACTCCAGCTGACGACGATCATCTCCGACGTGCAGGCGGCGCACGCCGGTGTCGCGCCGGCGCTCCTCATCGCGGTGGGGGCGTGGCTGCTGACCGTCGTCGTCCGCGCCGGATACGTGGCGCCACTGCTCGCCCTCCTGTCGCTCAGCGCAAGGCGCGTCCGCCGACTGCAACCACGACTCGAGACGATCGCGCAGCGGCTCGAGAGCGAGGAGGGCGAGAAGAAGCTCGTCGACGCCTTCGCCCGCCGCGGTCGGACCGTCTCACGCGACACGGTCCGCCGGTTCGGACCCCGTGTCACGCGGGGATTGGCGGACATCCGCTACTTTCAGGAGGCGCCGCTGGGATGGCGTGAGGGCGCCCTCGTGGTCTGGGCGGGGATGCGGGGCGCCATCACCCTCGCCGCCGCGCAGACCCTTCCCGAGGACACCCCGCAGCGGTCGGTCCTCATCCTCGTCGCCTTCGGCGTCGCCGTCCTCTCCCTCGTCGGTCAGGGATCGACGGTTGCCCCCCTGGTCACGGTGCTCACCTCGGCGGAGTCGCAAGAGGAGACCCGTCAGCGCGAGCGGGAGGAGCGTCGTCACATCCTCGAGATGCTCCGCGAAAGCGCCGCTACGGTGCCAGCCGCCAAACGGCCGGCTGATGCGGACCGGTCTCAGATCTTCGAGATCGAGAGCGCCCGACGACTCGAGGTCCTGGCGGTCCAGCGCCGTGTGCTCCTCGACGCTCGGGACAGCGGGACCTTCGACGCTGACGTCCTCGCGCACGAACTGGCCGTGATCGACGCGTCGCAGATTGCGATCGAATTGCGCTCCGACCGGATCTGACGGGGGCTCAGCGCGCGAGCGCGGCCGCGATGTCGTTGACGTCGCGCAGGTCGTTGAAGACGTGCAGGGCGACGCGCGCGTTCCCGGCGCGGCTCGAAGCGATGATCCCCGCCGCTCGCAGGCGCGCGATGTCGGCGCCGCTCTCGTCTCGCCACGTCACGATGGGGGTGGCGCGCTCCGGCTGGGGAAGATCGAGCCGCTCCCGCAGGGCCGCAGCGAGACCGGTCACCTCCAGGCACAGCGCCTCCGGGTCGGCGTCGGCGAACAGGGCCAGCGCGGGCTCCGCCCCGACGAAGGCCTGCCATGCGGGGGAGACGTCGAACCGTCGGGCGGATGCCGCCAGTGCCGCATCCGCTCCGTAGCACGACGCCCACGGGTCCGATCCGGCGTACCAGCCGGCCTGCCGCGGCGAGATCGTGGCCGCGAAACCCTCGCCGAGAGTCAGGAAGGCGACGCCGCGCGGTGCGCACAGCCACTTGTACGCGTGGCAGACGAGCGCGTCGTACTCCGCGGCCTTCACCGGCATCCATCCGACGGCCTGGGTGGCGTCGCAGAGGGTCCGCACCCCGTGGGTGTGCGCCGCGGCGATGATCGCGTCGGCGTCGGCGACGGCCCCCGTGGCGGACTGGACGATCGAGAACGCGACCAGGGCGTCGCCCTCCACGATCGCGTCCGCGAGCGCGGCCAACGGCACGGACCGGACGGTGATGCCGCGGCCGGCGTGGACGAACGGTAGAACGAGCGAAGAGAACTCGCCCTCGGGGCACACGACGACGGAGCCGTCGGGGAGGGATGCCGCGATGAGGCTCACCAACGCCGAGGTCTGCGCGCCGAGGGCCACCGCGTCCGGCGCGACCCCGACGAGCCGCGCGAACGAGATCCGGCACCGCTCGGCGATCTCCGCATAACGCACGGGGTCGGGGAGGAGGTCGAGGTCGTCTCGCACGGCCGCTCGGGTGGCGTGCGAGGGGATGCCCGCGGTGCACGCCGCGACGTAGCCGCGCACATCGGGGAAAGATGCGCGGACGGCTGCGGGGGAGAGGGCCATGACTCCATGGTCTCGATCGGGACGGAATAGCACTACCGCAGGTATTGCATCGACGACATGACTTCGCGTTATATGTGCAGGTGCCCACCTCCCTCCCCGACCTGTCCGTCGCTGAGCTCCGGATCGTGAAAGCCGTCGGCGACACGGGCTCCGTGACCGCCGCGGCTGCCGCGCTCGGCTACAGCCAGCCGGCCGTGAGTCAGCAGCTCCGCCGCCTCGAGTCGCGGCTCGGCATGGCCGTCGTGGAACGCGTCGGCAGACGGATGCGGCTCACCGAAGCAGGACGCATCCTCGCTCGGCACGCGGCCTCCATCACGACGGCACTCGGTGCGGTGGCGGGAGAGCTCGCCGATCTGAGCGGGGGACGGACGGGCACGGTCCGGCTCGTGGGCTTCCCGTCCGCGTCGCCGACCGTCCTGCCACGGCTCATGCGGCGCCTCGCAGAAACCGACCCGGGCGTATCGCTCACGTACGTGGAGGCGGAGCCCCCCGAAGCGGTCGCCGCCGTCCGGGCCGACCGGGCAGACATCGCGCTGACGTTCAGCCACCCGGGTGGGGGGACGGATGCCCACGGCGACAGCATCCGGGGCCTCGACGCCCGCCGCATCGGAGCGGAAGATCTGCTGCTCGTCCTCCCCGAGGGGCACCCTCGCACGACGGACGACGTCGTCGAACTCGAAGCGCTCGCCGCCGACGACTGGATCGCAGGATGCCCGCGGTGCCGCAGCCACCTGCTCGATTCGTGCGCCCGATCCGGGTTCCTTCCCCGAATCCGCTTCGAGACCGACAATGTGGCGGCCGTCGAGCAACTCGTCGCGCAGCAGGTCGGCGTCGCGACGCTTCCTCGGCTGGCGGTGGCATCCTTCCCCCTCGTGGCGGGTGTCGTGACGCGTCCGCTGGCCTCCGGGGACCGGCGCGAGTTGCACGCCGTCTCTGCGCGTGGCGCGGCCCGCGTGCCCGCGGTCGCGACAGTGCTTCGACACCTCGAATCCGCCGTCGCGGAGATGACGACCGCAGGCTCCGGGGCGCCCGGGGCGAAGTAGGGTGAGGCGCATGCATCAGCGCCCCCTCGCCGCCACCGGCCGTTCCGTCTCCACCATCGGCCTCGGTACCTGGCAACTCGGGGCGGACTGGGGCGATGTCTCGGAGGCCGACGCCCTGGACGTCCTCGCGACCTCCGTCGAGGCGGGCGTCACCCTCTTCGACACCGCCGACGTCTACGGCGACGGACGCAGTGAGACCCTGATCGGCCGCTTCCTCGCGGAACACCCCGGCCATGGAATCACGGTCGCGACCAAGATGGGCCGCCGCATGGACCAGGTGCCCGAGAACTACACTGCCGGGAACTTCCGGGCCTGGACCGATCGCTCGCGCAGCAATCTGGGCGTCGACACCCTCGACCTCGTGCAGCTGCACTGTCCGCCGTCCGCGGTGATCGACGCCGACGAGACGTACGACGCGCTCGACGCTCTGGTTGCCGACGGGGCGATCGCCGCCTACGGCGTCTCCGTCGAAACCTGCGCACAGGCGCTCTCGGCCATCTCGCGCCCCGGGATCACGAACGTTCAGATCATCTTCAACCCCTTCCGGCTGAAGCCCCTTGACGAGGTCCTGCCGGCCGCGGACGCTGCCGGCGTAGCCATCTTCGCCCGCGTTCCGCTCGCTTCGGGTCTGCTCAGCGGTCGGTACACGGCGTCGACCTCGTTCGCCGGCAACGATCACCGCTCCTACAACCGCAACGGCGAAGCCTTCGACCGGGGCGAGACGTTCTCCGGCGTCGACTACGAGACGGGCCTCGTCGCCGCGGACGAGTTGAGCGCCGCTCTTCCCGACGGGGTGTCGCTCCCCGCGGCATCCCTCGCCTGGATCGCTTCCCGTCCCGGCGTCACCTCCGTCATCCCCGGCGCGCGGACGACTGCCCAGGCGCAATCGAACGCGGCAGCGGGGCTGATCGACCCCGCAACCCTCGACACGTTCGCTGCCGCGGTCGCCGACGTCTACGACCGCAGGCTCCGGGCCGACATCCACCCGCAGTGGTGATCACCGGGGTGGGGATGCCTCCCGCCCCGTCCGTGCGAACTCGCTAGCGTGACCGCATGATCGTCGACGTCGCTGGAGTGCTGTTCCGCTGGGAGTCGCGGAGGGACGACTGGTACTTCGTGCCGCTTCCGGAGGAGGTCAGCGCGGACATCCGCGACGTCCCGCGTCCGGGACGAGGCTTCGGGTCGGTCCCGGTGCAGGTCACGATCGGCGCGTCGACGTGGCGGACGTCGATCTTCCCCGACGCGAGCCGAGGGGTCTACGTCCTCCCGCTGAAACGGTCGGTCCGCGAACGCGAGGGCATCTCCGACGGGGACACGGTCCACGCGCGACTCGACGTCTTCGACGGCTGACGCGTGCTCGCCCCGTTCATCGGCGTGTGGGGGACGGTCGGGCTCGTCGCCGTGGCGCTCGCCTACCTGTGGTTCGCCCTCGCCTCGGTCGTGCTCGGAGTCATCGACGCCCGCACGCACCGTCTCCCCAATGCGTGGGTGCTGCCGGGGTATCCGGCCTTCCTCGTGCTCCTGCTCGTCGCGTGCCTCGCGGGCGCACCCTGGTCGTCCTTGCTCCGCGCGGTGATCGGCGGCGCGGCGCTCTTCCTGTTCTACCTCCTGCTGCGCGCCGCCGGCGGCGGGATGGGCGGGGGAGACGTCAAGCTCGCCGGAGTCATCGGGATCGCCCTCGGCTGGGCCGGATGGTCGGCGCTCGCCGTCGGCGTGTTCGCAGGGTTCGCCCTCGGGGGTGTCTACGGCGCTCTCCTGATCGCCACCCGACGCGCCGGTCGCCGCACCGCTGTCGCGTTCGGACCGTGGATGCTGCTCGGTGCGTGGGTGGGGATCCTCGTTGGCGGTGCGCTCGTCGAGCGACTCGGTCTGTGACAGATCCATCGCCGCGACGCAAGGGAGTTCGGGCAGGTTCGGTCCATAGCTAGCGTGAACGTATGGCCGACGACACCAAGACCCCGCTCGTTCCGCGCCTGATCGCTCGCGCGCTGTCCTTGCGGGTCGTTCGCGCCTACCTCCGATACAGCGAACGCCGCGGGCCGCTCCTCGCCGACAGCGTCACCTACCGCACGCTCTTCAGCGTGTTCGCCGGGGTCCTGCTGGGCTTCTCGATGGCGGCTCTCTGGCTCGCCGGCAACCCGCAGGCATGGCAGAGCCTCATCGACGCCGTCGACGGCGTCATCCCCGGTCTCGTGGGCGAGGGCGGGATCATCAAGACCGAAAACCTCAGCCAGCCCATCGCCTTCTCGCTCGCCGGAGTGCTCTCACTCGTCGGCCTCATCCTCGCGGCGATCGGTGCGATCGGCTCGCTCCGGACCGCTCTGCGGACGATCGCAGACAAGATCCACGACGACACACTCGTCTTCATCGTCCTCGGCCGGAACCTCGTGCTCGCCGTCGTCATCGGTGTCGGACTGGTTGCCGCCGCCGCCGCGACGGTCCTCGGCACGGCCGGCGTCGGCCTCGTTGCCGGTGTCGTGGGAGTCTCGGCCGACAATCCGCTGACCGTCGGCGTCAGCGCCGTGGTAGGCATCCTGGTCACCTTCGCGCTCGACACCGCCGTCGTCGCGCTGCTGTTCCGCGCGCTCTCCGGCGTCCGCGCGCCGGCACGCGCGCTCTGGACGGGAGCGCTCATCGGCGGAGTCGGGCTCACCGTGCTCCAGCAGCTGTCGAGCCTGTTCGTCGGAGGAGCGGGCTCCAACCCTCTCCTGGCGTCGTTCGCGTCTCTCATCGCGCTGCTCCTGTGGATCAACCTCTCGTGCCAGGTGATCCTCATCGCGTCGTCGTACATCGTGACCGCGACGCTCGAGAGCGAGGACCGGGTCCGCCGGGTCCACGGTGCGACCACGCTCATCGAGCGCCGGGTCCAGACCGCGGAGGACCAGGTGAAGGCCGCGGCAGATGAGCTTCACGCAGCGCGGGAAGCTCTCGCGGCCGAGCGCAGCACCGACTGACCCGCGCGGGCCAGCGCCACGCGTCTCCGCCTCGTCACCGCTGTGTGAACTCTGACGCATCTGCTCGGTGTCGCGGGCCAAGGGTGTGTACCGTCGAACCGTGAAGAACCCGCGCCTTCAACCGAGCCACCCGATCGCCCTCGCCCCCGTGCAGGCACCCGAGCCCACCGTCGACGGCTTCGTGACGCAATATCTCCGCAACCTCAACAACGGTCGCGGCGTCGCGCTATCGACGTCGACGGCCAACGACCGTTATTTCGCGCTCGCCGCGACGGTTCGCGACTACCTCATGGCGCGATGGCTGGAGGATGTCCGTCGTCAGCGCACGATGCAGTCGAAGGGCGTCGCCTACCTGTCAGCGGAGTACCTGCTCGGGCGTCAGCTCGACAACAACCTGCTCGCCACGGGCCTGACCGACATCGCCGCCGAGGCACTCGTTGCCTGCGGCCTCGACCTCGAGGACGTCCGTGCCCTCGAGGTCGAGCCCGGCCTCGGCAACGGCGGCCTCGGCCGGCTCGCGGCATGCTTCATCGACTCGCTCGCGACGCTCGGTGTCCCGAGCATCGGCTATGGCATCCGGTACGAGTACGGCATTTTCCGCCAGACGTTCGTCAACGGCCAGCAGGTCGAGCAGGCGGACTCCTGGCTCGCGCTCGGCTCGCCGTGGGAGTTCCCGCACCCCGAGGCTGCGCAGACGATCTCCTTCGGCGGCCACACCGAGACCTACGACGACGAGGGCGTCACCCGCACGCGGTGGGAGCCGTCCTGGAACGTGCTTGCCGTGCCGTACAACTACATGGTCCCCGGGTACCACAATGGCCGCGTGAACACGCTCCGGCTCTGGAGCGCGCAGGCCACGAAGGGCTTCGACCTGCGTGTGTTCAACGCCGGCGACTACCAGGAGGCCGTCCGCGCGCAGACCTATGCCGAGAACATCTCGAAGGTCCTCTACCCCGAAGACTCCACCCCGCAGGGCAAGGAGCTTCGCCTCCAGCAGCAGTACTTCTTCGTCGCCGCATCCATCAGCGACTTCGTCAACCTGATCCTGCCGAGCGACTTCGACGTGACGCATCTGCCGGAGCGAGTCATCTTCCAGCTCAACGACACCCACCCCGTGATCGGCGTGCCCGAGCTCATGCGCGTGTTGGTCGACGAGCGGAAGCTCGAGTGGGATGCCGCCTGGCAGATCACCCAGCAGTGTTTCGCCTACACGTGCCACACCCTGCTGCCCGAAGCGCTCGAGGTCTGGTCGGCGGACCTGCTCGGGCGGCTCCTCCCGCGCCACCTGGAGATCATCTACCGGATCAACGACGAGTTCCTCGAGCAGGTCCGGGAGCGCTTCGCAGGTGATGCCGACCGTGTCCAGCGCATGTCGATCATCTCGCCGGACGGGTCGGTGCGTATGGCGTTCTTGGCGACCGTCGCCGGGTCGAAGGTGAACGGTGTCGCCGAGCTCCACTCGCAGCTGCTCCGGGAGAAGGTCCTGCCGGACTTCGACGAGTTCTTCCCGGGCAAGTTCACAAACGTCACCAACGGGGTCACGCCGCGACGCTTCGTCCGACTGGCGAACCCGGGACTGTCGCGACTCATCACCGACACGATCGGTGCGGGGTGGCTCACCGACCTCGACCGGCTCCGCGAGCTGGAGGACTACGCCGATGATGCGGAGTTCCGCTCGGCATTCCGGGCCGTGAAGGCGGCCAACAAGCGCGTCCTCGCCCGCACCCTCGCCGAGCGCGACGGCCTGACCGTGGCCGACGACCACTTGCTCGACGTCATGGTGAAGCGCCTCCACGAGTACAAGCGTCAGACGCTGAAGCTCCTCCACATCATCACCGAGTACGACGCGATCGCCTCGGGTCGCGTCACGGCCGACCAGGTCACGCCGCGCACCTTCGTGTTCGGGGCGAAGGCGGCTCCCGGCTACGCGATGGCGAAGCGCATCATCCATCTGATCAATGCGGTGGGTTCCGTCGTCAACGACGACCCGCGGGTCGAGGGGCGTCTCAAGGTCCTGTTCCCGCCGAACTACAACGTGACGCTCGCCGAGCGTGTCGTCCCGGCCGCAGACCTCTCCGAGCAGATCTCGCTCGCGGGCAAGGAGGCGTCGGGCACCGGCAACATGAAGTTCGCTCTCAACGGCGCGCTCACGATCGGCACGGACGACGGCGCCAACGTCGAGATCCGAGAGCTCGTGGGTGACGACAACTTCTTCCTGTTCGGCATGGCGGAGCCCGAGGTCGCAGATCTGCAGTCCCGTGGATATCACCCGATCGACTTCGTGCGCGCAGACGAGAACCTGTCCCGTGCGCTCGAGCTCATCTCCTCGGGCGCGTTCTCGGGCGGGGACACATCGGTGTTCGAGCCCGTCGTGACCAACCTGACCCACCACGACCCGTTCATGGCGCTCGCGGACTACACCGACTACATCGCCGCTCAGAAGCGTGTCGATGCCCTGTACGCCGATCAGGATGCCTGGACACGCGCCGCGATCCTCAACGTCGCGCGGTGCGGGTTCTTCTCCTCCGACCGGTCGATGCGCGACTACATCGACCGCATCTGGCACACGCCGCCGATCGTCTGACCCGGATGGATATCACTGCTCCGGCATGCTGACAAGGCGACGGGGCTCAGTCGCTCACGCGATTACAGTCGGTGTCGGAGGTACACAACATGGCTATTGCACGACTTCACGGCGGCCCGCTCGACGGCCAGGTCATCCCGCTCGAAGAGGACACGGATCGCCTGATCCTGCCCTACAGCGAGACGCAGATCACCTACGAGCGCTCCGGCGCCGACGAGAACACGGGGGAGGCCGACGGACCCACGTCCGCCGACTTCCACTTCGTTGCTGCACAGGACGACATCGACCCGTCAGCCGACGAGCGCGACGACCGTTCGACTCTTGACGACTGAGCCGGAGCACTCGCTCGAGATCGAGCGCACCTACGACGTCGACGCCGGGACGCCGCTGCCCGATTGGGCGCAGCTTCCCGGCGTCGCCGTCGTCGGCGAGGCGGAGCCGCGTGAGCTCGACGCGCACTACCTCGACACCCACGACGGCGCGCTCGGACGGGCGAGGGTCGCGCTCCGCCGCCGCAGCGGCGGCCCCGACGAGGGCTGGCACATCAAGCGCGTGACGCCCGAGGGCAAGGCGGAGTCCCGCTGGCCACTCGACGAAGGGGACTCGGAACACGTCGTCGTCCCGCCGGCGATCGAGGCGGCACTGGCGGAGATCGCGGCCCCGCCGTTCGCACCCCTCGCGCGCATCCGCAACGCACGCACGGCGTACGCGCTGCTCGACGCATCGGGCGAGCTCGTCGCCGAGTTCGTCGACGACCGCGTCACTGCCACCGATGTCCGACGCGATGTCGACAGGTCGTGGCGGGAGTGGGAGCTCGAATTGGGCCCCGCTGCGCCGACGGATGCCGCGGCCCGAGAAGTGCTCTTCGACGCCGCGGACGTTCTGGTCCGTGCTGCCGGGGGAGAGGTCTCGGCATCGGGTTCGAAGCTCGAACGCGCTCTCGGGCTCTGACCGTCCGCACGGGTTAACGCACTGACGCCGCCCCCGGCTTCGTTCGGGGCGGCGTCAGACGTGATCGTCAGGTTACTGAAGAGCCATTCGTTGCGATAGGTCTTCCCTGCTGATCAGAGGTTGATCATGTGGCCGGCGAGGCCGTGGAACGCCTCCTGCAGGCCTTCCGACAGTGTCGGGTGCGTGTGTACGTTGCGGGCCGCCTCGAGTGCCGTCAGGTCCCACTTCTGGGCCAGGGTCAGCTCAGGAAGGAGCTCCGACACGTCGGGTCCGATGAGGTGCCCGCCGAGGAGCTCGAGGTGCTCGGCATCCGCGATCAGCTTCACGAAGCCGACGGGCTCCCCGAGGCCGTTGGCCTTGCCGTTGGCGGAGAACGGGAACTTCGCGACCTTGACGTCGTAGCCGGCGTCGCGCGCCTGCTGCTCCGTCAGACCGAACGAGGCGACCTGCGGCGAGCAGAAGGTCGCGCGCGGCATGTTGCGGTAATCGCCGAGCGTTTGCGTCTCGGCCTTGCCGATCGTCTCAGCCGCGACGACGCCCTGAGCCTCGGCCACGTGGGCGAGCTGAAGCTTGGCGGTAACGTCGCCGATGGCGTAGACGCCTTCGACGTTGGTCCGCATGTAGTCGTCGATCTCGATGGCACCGCGGTCGGTCAGTTTCACGCCGGTCTTGTCGAGGCCGAAGCCCTCGACCCGCGGAGCGAAGCCGATCGACATGAGGACCTTGTCCGCCTCGATCTGGCCCTTCGCGCCGTCGGCGTTGGCGGAATACGAGACGGTGACCTTGTCCCCGGAGTCCACGACGGATTCCACCTTTGTCGAGGTGAGGATCTCGATGCCGTACTTCTTGTACTGACGCTGGATCTCCTTCGAGACCTCGACGTCTTCGTTGGGCAGGGCACGATCGAGGAACTCGATGATCGTGACCTTGACGCCGTAGTTGCTCATGAAGAACGCGAACTCCATGCCGATGGCGCCGGCGCCGACGATGACGATGGAGTTCGGGAGCTCGCGCGTGAGGATCTGCTCCTCGTAGGTGACGACGTTCTCGCTGAGCGTGACGCCCGGAAGAAGACGCACGGTGGAGCCGGTCGAGATGATGACGTTGTCGGCGGTGACGGTCTCGATCGATCCGTCGGACTTCTTCACCTCGATGGTCTTCGCGTCGACGAATGTCCCGCGCCCGTCGTACTCGGTCACCTTGTTCTTCTTCATCAAGAAGTGGATGCCCTTGACGTGCGTGTCGGCGACCTTACGACTGCGATCCCAGGCGGTGCCGAAGTCGAAGTGCACGTCTCCACTGATGCCGAAGAGTTCGGCCTTGTGCGTGAACGTGTGCGCCAGGTCGGCGTTCTTCAGAAGAGCCTTCGAGGGGATGCAGCCGACGTTGAGGCAGACACCGCCCCAGTACTTCTCTTCGATGATGGCGGTGGACAGTCCGAGCTGTGCCGAGCGGACGGCCGCGACATAGCCGCCGGGGCCGGCACCGAGGATGACGACGTCGTAGTGAGGCATGCGTCCAGCCTAGCCCGCTGTCGGTGTCGTCACTCCTTCGTGGCGCCCCGGCGACCTCGGACGATCGCGACGGCGATGACGACGCCGACAGCGGTGAAGATGAGGGCTCCGCCGACCGCGTACGGCACCGCGTTGAATCCCTCGGATGAGCCCTCGGCTTGCTCGGCGAGGGACTCGCCGCATTGCTCGACGGCCGCGACCTTGCCCTCCTCCCCGACGGAGAAGGTGTACTCGTCCGAGATGGGGTGTCCATCACTCGAGACCACCTTCCACTGCACGAGGACGGCCCCCTCCACCGGGCCGCTGATGGCCTGCGTGACGGTGTTGCCGTCGACGACCGGCTCGCCGCTCGCCAGAGGTGAGCATTCCTCGTCGAACGCGGCGAACTCCGTCGCGCCGGGCTCGGTGGAGGCTGCGTCGCTGAATGTCAGCGTGATCTTGTCCGGCGTCGTTCCGAGCACATCATCCGGTGCGGGGTCGGACGCGAGGAGAGCATCGTGAGCGGCCGCCGTGGCGGTGGGCGAGAGCAAGAGGAGCGCAGCGACCGCTGCTCCGGCGATGGCACCGCTCAGGCGCGAGGCGCGACGTGTGGTGGAAGACATGCGCGCGAGGTTACGTGGGGGTGACCCGACTGTCACCCGCCCTGTCGTCGTTCGACGAGGCCCGCTACCATTCGCCGCTCGGCTCGGCTCAGACCACCGGCAGGGCGTTGAACCGCCGGGAGCCGATCGCCAGGACGTGGTGACGTCGGTGGTATGTCACGGGTTCGCCCAGCTCGGCGTCGGCCGCTGCTCCGGCACCGTTCCACAGCGAGATGCGATCGTCGTCGTTCCATGTTGCGAGGTGGATCTCGCCCGTCTCCGCCCAGACGGCCGTCACGACGGCGTCCGTCCAGCCATCGGGCGTCGCATCCACGAGGCGGGTCTGGGCGAGGGACAGTGCGTGCCCCGGTTCGAAGGAGGAGCACGCTCGTCCCGAGTCGCACATGCACGTCGCAGCCTGACGCGCGACGGCGGCCGGGATGCGAGGGAATGGGCGGGACACGATCTGCTCCTTGTTAGTGAGGGGTGATGTGCGCCAGGCTACGCAGGCGGGTCTCCGAGAGTCGTGCCCGACGACACACGGAGAAATACCGCTGACGCGCGCCGATCCCGGGCGCCCGGCAACCCGGAGCGTGACCGATCGGTTACTGTGGAAGAAGGAGGACATCGTGGACGACAATCAGCGACCGAGCGGCGATATTAATCGTGCTGCCGAGACGTCTGCGCACCCACGACTCGTGGATTCGACGCAGACCTTCGGCCACGACTCAGACCTCTCCTTCGTACCCTTCGGCGCCGAACTGACGGCCGCCGAGGTCGAGGCGATCAACGCACTGCCCGCTCGCGCGGCACTGCTCATCGTGCGATCCGGCCCCACCGCCGGCGCTCGGTACCTCCTCGACACGGATGTGACGACGGTGGGGCGCCACCCCGAGGCCGACATCTTCTTCGACGACGTGACCGTGTCGCGACGTCACGCGGAGATCACTCGGACGGGCTCGACCTACGAACTGATCGACCAGCGGTCCCTCAACGGGACGTACGTCAACGGAGAACGCGTCGATCGTGCGACTCTGACCGACGGCGCCGAGGTGCGCGTCGGCAAGTTCCGCCTCAACTTCTTCGTCGCTCCTGCTGAGCGGGCGATCGGCGCGTGAGCCCGGCTGCCGCCACCCGGGGACGAGCTGCGTCTTCCGGGTCCTTGAGCATTGGTCAGGTGCTCGCCCGGCTGAGCCCCGAGTTCCCCGCCCTGACGGCAAGCAAGCTCCGCTTCCTCGAGGTTCAGGGGATCGTGACCCCGGTGCGCACCGACTCGGGCTACCGGAAGTTCTCGGCTGCTGATGTCGAGCGCCTGCGGACCGCTCTCACGATGCAGCGGGACTTCGGTATCCCGCTCGCACGGATCCGCGAATACCTCGAAGAGCACGGCGACGAGGTCGCTCCGGCCCCGCCGGCTTCCATCGTCCAGACCAGCCGGCGCTACCGTCGCGACGAGCTGATCAGCGTCGCCGGAGCGTCGCCCACCCTGTTGAACGAGGCCGTCTCGGCCGGGCTCATCACGCCGGCGGACTTCTTCGACGAACGCGCTCTCGGTCTGCTGCGCTCCCTGGTCGCTCTGAACGCGCACGGCATCCAGCCGCGGCACGTCCGCACCATCCGACAGAGCGCGGAGCGAGAGGTGGCTCTCATCGAGAGTGCGATCGCCCCGCTTCTGCGGCGCACCGATGCGGGCTCACGCGCGCAGGCGAGTGAAGCGGCGCCTGAGCTGGCGCGGCGTCTGGAAGAGATCCGACAGGTGTTCGTCGGTGCGGCGCTCGAGCGCCTCACCCCGTGACCGTCCCGAGCGACACGCCGGGGCCCCCGAGCCCGATGTCGTTGCCGGAGGACCATCCCTCCTCTAGCGTGGAAGAACCGATCACCTGCAGGAGGCCTCGATGACTGCGCACGACGCGCTGGGCGAGCAGAAGTTCTCATCAGAACTGCTGTTCACCGACGGCCTTCCGGAGATGGACGACGAAGTCGGTTATCGCGGTGCCCAGGCGGCCCGCGCCGCCGGCATCACCTACCGTCAGCTCGACTACTGGGCGCGCACCGAACTGGTCGAGCCCACCGTCCGCGGAGCAAGCGGGTCAGGATCGCAGCGCCTGTACGGCTTCCGCGACATCCTGGTCCTGAAGCTCGTCAAGCGCCTCCTCGATACGGGGATCTCGCTGCAGCAGATCCGGATCGCCGTCGACCAGCTTCGCGCTGCCGGCATCCGTGACCTCGCCGGCACCACGCTCATGAGCGACGGTGCCTCGGTCTATCTCTGCACGTCGAATGACGAGGTCATCGACCTCGTCAGCCGCGGTCAGGGCGTGTTCGGCATCGCGGTCGGAAAGGTTCTCCGCGAGGTGGAGACGACGCTGATCGACTTCGACGCGCAGCAGCCGGATCACGTCGACGAACTGGCCGCGCGGCGTTCCGCTCGCTCGGCCTGACACTCTCCGCTCGCGACAGCGGGATCCGCCGTCGAGGGCGATGTTTCCTTGCGCCCTCCGTCGACGATCGTCGATGACGGTGGGCGGGATGCCTCAGGCGGGGGAGGCGCTGCCGGTGACCGGGATGCGGCCGGTCCGGACGATGCGGTCCAGCAGAGAGTCGAAGTCCGCCGCTAGCTCCTGAGCGGAGTCGCCGGGCCAGATGTGGAGGGGCTTCGCCGCGCCCTGAGCCTGCTGCAGTGAGGTGCGCTCCGGCAGCTGCGGGGTGAGGACGAGGGGCCCGAACATGTCGCGCAGTTCCTTGATGCGGAACTGGTGCTCGATCGACTGCGGGCGCACCCGGTTCACGACTATCCCGAGTGGCTGCAGGCGGGGGGAGAGACCGCGGCGGATCTCCTCGATGGCGCGCAGGGCACGGTCGGCCGCAGCGACGGAGAACAGACCTGGCTCGGTGACGACGACGACCCGATCGGATGCCGCCCACGCGGTGCGCGTGAGAGCGTTCAACGACGGTGCGCAGTCGATCAGGACGAGGTCGTAGTCGGCCTCGATCGTGGCGAGCGCCTCTTCGAGCTTCCACACATCGCGGACGCTCGGGTGCGGCCCGTCGAAGTTGATCGCCGACGGGCTGCCGATCATGACGTCGATCGTGCCCGGGTGGACCTTCGCCCAACCGCTGGAGGTGATCGCCTGACGGACGACCTTCTCCTTGGGGTTCGCGAGCACATCGGCGACGTTGAGCCGGCCGGCGACGTGGATATCCATCCCCGTCGACACGTCGGACTGCGGGTCCAGGTCGACGACAAGGGTCCGTACCCCGCGCGCGAACGCCGCGGAGGCGAGGCCCAGGGTCACGGTCGTCTTGCCGACGCCACCTTTGAGGGAGCTGACGGAGAGTACGTGCACAAGGCTCCACGTTACCGTCCCCTAGGCTGTGAGGGTACTCAGCCCGTACCTCGCGGCCCCGATGCAGCGGCCCCGCACCCAGTAGAGGTGAAGAGCATGTTTCGCAAGATTCTGGTCGCCAATCGCGGAGAGATCGCCATCCGTGCATTCCGTGCCGCGTACGAGCTCGGTGCTCGGACCGTTGCCGTCTTCCCCTACGAGGACCGATACTCGCTCCACCGGCTGAAAGCCGACGAGGCGTATCAGATCGGCGCGGTGGGCCATCCCGTGCGCGCCTACCTCGACGTCGACGAGATCATTCGCGTCGCCCTCGAGAGCGGCGCCGACGCGATCTACCCCGGCTACGGATTCCTGTCCGAGAACCCTGAGCTGTCGGCCAAGGCGGCGGCCAACGGGATCGCGTTCATCGGGCCGTCGTCGACGGTGTTGGAGATGGCTGGCAACAAGGTGACCGCGAAGCAGCACGCCGTGGCCGCCGGAGTTCCCGTCCTCCGCTCGACGGAGGCCTCCGACGACATCGACGCCCTCGTCGCGCAGGCGGACGGCATCGGTTTCCCCATCTTCGTCAAGGCCGTCGCCGGTGGCGGCGGGCGCGGGATGCGGCGGGTCGAGCACCCCGATGCGCTCCCGCCCGCACTGTCGGAGGCGATGCGCGAGGCCGGCAGTGCGTTCGGCGACGCCCGAGTCTTCCTCGAGCAAGCGGTACAGCGTCCCCGCCACGTCGAGGTGCAGATCCTGGCGGACAAAGCGGGGAACACGGTCCACCTCTTCGAGCGGGACTGCTCCGTGCAGCGCCGGCACCAGAAGGTCGTCGAGATCGCTCCGGCGCCGAACTTGGCGGACGACATCCGACGGAACCTTCACGCGTACGCCGTCGCGTTCGCGGAGTCGATCGGATACGAGAACGCCGGGACCGTCGAGTTCCTGCTCGAGACGGCGGGGCCTCGCACCGGCGAGGTCGTCTTCATCGAGATGAACCCGCGCATCCAGGTCGAGCACACGGTGACCGAGGAGGTCACCGATGTCGACCTGGTGCAGTCGCAGATGCGCATCGCGTCGGGGGAGACCCTCGAGGATCTCGGCCTGCGCCAGGAGCAGATCCACCTTCGTGGAGCTGCGCTCCAGTGTCGGATCACGACGGAGGACCCGGCTCACGGCTTCCGTCCCGACACCGGCAAGATCACGACGTACCGGTCGCCCGGCGGTGCCGGCATCCGCCTGGACGGGGGAACGACCGCCGCGGGCTCTCAGATCAGCCCGCACTTCGATTCGATGCTCTCGAAGCTGACCTGCCGTGGTCGCGACTTCGAAGCCGCTGTCGTCCGCTCGCGACGGGCTCTGGCGGAGTTCCGCATCCGCGGCGTCTCGACCAACATTCCGTTCCTGCAGCGCGTCCTCGACGACCCGGCCTTCGTGGCGGGGGATCTGAGCACCGCCTTCATCGATGAGCGTCCGGAGCTCGTCCTCGGTCGGGAGTCGAAGGACCGCGGCTCGAAGGTCGTGGCGTGGCTCGCCGACGTGACCGTCAACCGGCCCCACGGCGACAGCCCGGTCCACACCGACCCGGCGGCGAAGCTGCCCGCGGTCGCTCTCGACTCCGAGCCCGAGTCGGGCTCACGCCAGCGGCTTCGCGAACTCGGCCCGAAGGGGTTCGCTGAGGCGCTCCGTGGTCAACGCAGCCTTGCCGTGACGGAGACGACGTTCCGTGATGCGCACCAGTCGCTCCTGGCGACGCGCGTGCGTACGAAGGACCTCGTCCGCGTCGCCCCCCACGTCGCGCGCCTCACCCCGCAGCTGCTGTCGGTCGAAGCCTGGGGCGGTGCCACCTACGACGTCGCGCTCCGCTTCCTCGGCGAGGACCCCTGGGAGCGCCTCGACGCCCTCCGCACCGCGCTTCCGAACGTGGCGATCCAGATGCTCCTGCGCGGGCGGAACACCGTGGGGTACACGCCGTACCCGACGAAGGTCACCGATGCGTTCGTGGCGGAAGCCGCGGCATCCGGCGTCGACATCTTCCGCATCTTCGATGCGCTGAACGACGTGAGTCAGATGCGCCCCGCCATCGAGGCGGTGCTGGCCACCGATACCGCTGTCGCCGAGGCCGCCCTCTGCTACACCGGGAACCTCCTCGACCCCGCCGAGGATCTCTACACGGTGGACTACTACCTCCGTCTCGCAGAGCAGATGGTCGATGCCGGCGCCCACATCATCGCCATCAAGGACATGGCTGGTCTGCTGCGTCCGGCCGCCGCGACAAAGCTCGTCACCGCGCTCCGCGATCGCTTCGATCAGCCGGTCCACGTGCACACGCACGACACGGCGGGCGGCCAGTTGGCGACGCTCCTGGCGGCCAGCGCCGCTGGAGCGGATGCCGTTGACGCAGCTGCCGCGCCGATGTCGGGCACCACGAGCCAGCCGTCGCTCTCCGCACTCGTGGCGGCGCTGGGCGACACCGACCGCGACACCGGTCTCGACCTCCAGGCGGTCTCGGATCTCGAGCCGTACTGGGAGGCCGTTCGGAACCTGTACTCGCCCTTCGAGTCGGGGCTTCCCGGCCCGACCGGACGTGTGTACCACCACGAGATCCCGGGCGGGCAGCTGTCGAACCTGCGCCAGCAGGCGATCGCGCTCGGCCTGTCCGAGGACTTCGAACTGATCGAGGACATGTACGCCGCGGCGAATCGCATCCTCGGTCGCGTCCCGAAGGTGACGCCTTCGTCGAAGGTCGTCGGCGATCTCGCCCTGCATTTGGCGGCCGTGAAGGCGGACCCTGCGGACTTCGAAGCGCACCCGGAGAAGTACGACGTGCCCGATTCGGTCGTCGGTTTCATGGCGGGAGAGCTCGGTGACCTCCCCGGCGGATGGCCCGAACCGTTCCGGTCCAAGGTCCTTGCGGGGCGTTCCGTGAAGGTGGGCGTCACCGAGATCTCTGCGGACGACGCGGAGGCGCTCGACGCCGATTCGGCTACCCGTCGCGACAAGCTCAACCGCCTGCTCTTCCCCGCTCCGACGAAGGCGTTCCACGAGGTCCGCGAGACGTACGGCGATCTGAGCGTGCTCGACACGATCGACTACCTGTACGGGATGCGGTCCGGTCAAGAGCACGTCGTCGAGATCGAACGCGGCGTGCAGCTGTACGTCGGTCTCGAGGCCATCGGCGACGTTGATGACAAGGGGATGCGGACGGTCATGGCCACGCTCAACGGCCAATTGCGCCCCGTCACGGTGCGCGACCGTTCCATCGACGTCGAGGCCCGACAGGCCGAGAAGGCGGACACCTCGAAGCCGGGCCAGGTGGCAGCGCCCTTCTCGGGTGTCGTCACGGTCAAGGCGGACGTGGGGACGAAGGTCCGCGCGGGTGAACCCGTGGCATCCATCGAGGCGATGAAGATGGAGGCGGCCATCGCGGCGCCCGTCGACGGCGTCGTCGAGCGCGTCGTCATCGCATCGACTGCGCAGGTGGAGGCGGGGGACCTTTTGCTCGTGGTCCGTCCTGCGGACTAACCTGGTGCGTCGGGCTTTTCGAGCCCCGAGATCCACCAGGAGTGACCCCCGTGATGCGTGAGCGCGACAACGAGACGTCGGACGACGTCGACAATGGTGTGCTCGAGCGCACCGACAACCTCGAGACGACCGGGATCGGCATCGTCGACGGGACGACCGCTCAGATCGACCTGGCGCTGCCTCGGTTGTCGGACGATGACGACGACTACGTCGAGGACGAGGATTCCGCCGTCCCGGTGAATGACCATGACCTCCGCTACGGCGATCAGGATGCCGACGGCGAAGAAGGTCTCGGCGAGGACCTCGCCGCAGAGGACCTCGCCACCGTCGAGCCGGCGGAGGAGGTCGTCGACGCCGAGGTCGTCGTCCCCGCCGCGGAGGCCGCTGTGGCCACGCACACGGGTGTCACCCGGCGCGCCATGCACCACCCGGTGTCGAACGACAAGCACGCCCTCGAACGGGTACGCGGCGCGCGAGTGGAGGAGGAGCCCCTGCAGTCGCGGCGGCTCGACCAGCTCAGCGCCGACCGCGAGAGTCCCGACCTCCTCACCGCCGATCGGCTGATCGATCGCGCCCGCGTGGCCGCGCCGGAGCCCGAAGGGGTGTGGCAGCGGCTCGTCTACGGAGCGACGCGAGGCCGTGTCGCGCTGGCTGACAACCCTCGTGTGCGCGCGCGCAAGGAACTGGATCGTCGCATCTCCGCCCCGCTGGCCGGCGGCGCCAAATTCGTGCCCGTCCTGTCCCGCAAGGGCGGCGTCGGCAAGACCAGCGTGACGACGCTTCTCGGGATGGCCCTCGCCGATGCCCGGGAAGACCGCGTGATCGCCATCGACGCGAATCCCGACCGAGGCACCCTGGCGGAGCGCATCGAGCGCTCGAGCGGCAAGACCGTCCGTGACCTCGTGCGTGCGCGTGCGGACGTCTCGGGGTTCAACGACCTCTCGGCCATCGTCGCGCGCGATGAGACGCGTCTCGACATCCTCGCCTCGGACGCCGATCCACACCTTTCCGAGGCGTTCAGCGATCGTGATTACCACGACGTCGCTGCCATCGCTGCCCACTATTACTCGATCGTCCTGACGGACAGCGGCACGGGCATCGTCCACTCCGTGATGGATGCGACCCTCGAGCTGGCCGACCAGCTCCTCATCGTCGCGGGTCGAAGCGTGGATGAGGCGAAGCTCGCCTCGGAGACGCTCTCGTGGCTCGAATCGAATGGGTACGCCGAGCTTGCTCGGCACGCGATCGTGGTCCTCAACACGTCGCGGCCGGGCGCGAGTCTCGTCCGACCCGCCGAGCTGGAGTCGCACTTCCGGACCCGCGTCCGGGCGGTCGTGACGATTCCCTACGATGCTCACATCGCCACCGGCGGGCCGATCACGTTCCGTGACCTCTCCGCCGCAACGCGGGGTGCAGCGCGCGAGCTTGCCGCCGTCGTCGTCGAGCGGCTTCGCAGCGCGGGGACGGTCCGCTGATGGCGGTCCGCCCGATTCGCCTCTTCGGCGATCCCGTCCTCCGGAGCGTGAGCACACCGATCGTCGACATCGACGAGGGCGTCCACGGTCTCGTGACAGACCTCGTCGACTCGGTGGCCGAGCCGGGTCGCGCCGGCGTTGCCGCCCCGCAGATCGGTGTGGGCCTCCGGGCGTTCAGCTACAACGTCGACGGAGTGATCGGTTACGTCTTGAACCCGACGCTCGAGGTCTCCGGTGACCCCGTTCCGACGGGAGAGGGATGCCTCTCCGTCCCCGGTCTGTGGCATGACGCGATGCGTCACCCGTGGGCGCGCGTCACAGGCGTCGACCTGAACGGCGACGAGATCGTGATCGAGGGGGAAGGCCTCCTCGCGCAGGCGTTGCAGCATGAATACGACCACCTCGAGGGCATGCTCTACCTCGATCGACTCCCGAAGGACATTCGCCGGCAGGCGATGCGCGAAGTGCGCGAGTCCGACTGGTTCTGATCCGCATTCGGCATACGACTGAGGGCCCCGGTCTCCCGGGGCCCTCAGTCGTCGCGGTCAGTTGCCGAGCGAGATGTTCGTCGTCGACACGTTCGCCTGGTAGAGCTCGTCGATGTCCGCAGCGAAGTCCGACAGGATGACGTTTCGCTTGATGCTCATCTTCGGCGTCAGATGTCCCGACGCCTCGGTCCACTCGGTGTCGAGGATCACGAACTTGCGGATCGATTCGGCGCGCGACACGGACTTGTTCGCCCGGTCCACCGCCGACTGCACCTCTGCGAGCACCTTCGGGTGGACGATGACCTGCGACATCGGCATGTCTGCGGACAGACCGTTGTTCGACATCCACGTCGGCAGCATCTCGCGGTCGAGGGTGACCAGCGCGCCGATGAACGGCTTCTGGTCGCCGACCACGACGACCTGGCCGACGATCGGATTCGCGCGGATGGGGTCTTCGAGCACAGCCGGAGCGACGTTCTTGCCGCCCGCGGTGACGATGATCTCCTTCTTGCGGCCGGTGATCGTCAGGTAGCCCTCGGAATCGAACGAGCCGATGTCGCCCGTCCGGAACCAGCCGTCATCGAAAGCGGCGGCCGTCGCCTCGGGGTTACGCCAATACTCCTTGAAGACGTTGACGCCGCGGACCTCGATCTCGCCGTCATCGGCGAGGCGGACCCCGACGCCGGGTAGGGCCGGTCCGACGGTTCCGATCTTCGACTTGGTCGCAAGGTTCACGGTCGCGGGAGCCGTCGTCTCCGTGAGGCCGTAGCCCTCGAGGATCTGCACCCCGAGACTGTGGAAGAAGTGACCGAGACGCGACCCGAGCGGGGCGGAGCCCGACACCGCGTGGGCGACGCGGCCACCCATGGCCGTCCGCAGCTTGCTGTAGACCAAGCGGTCGAAGAGCGCGAACTTGATCTTCATCGTCAGTGGGATCTTCTCGCCGTCCTGCAGGCGACGAGAGTGCTCGACGGCCACCGCTGCAGCGGCGCGGAAGATCTTGCCTTTTCCGCCCGCCTCCGCCTTCTGCTCGGCGGAGTTGTAGACCTTCTCGAACACACGCGGAACGGCCAGCAGGTAGGTCGGCTTGAACGACCCGAGCCCCGCGAGCAGCTTCGTGGTGTCGGGCTCATGACCTGTCTTCACCCCGCCGTGGATGTTGAGGATCGAGATGAACCGGGCGAAGACGTGTGCGAGCGGGAGGAACAGGAGTGTGGCGGCGCCCGGCTGCTGGACGACCTCGCTGAGCGCTTCCGCCGAGTTGCGCGACAGCTCGACGAAGTTCTTGTGCGTCAGGACGCAGCCCTTGGGCCGGCCTGTCGAACCAGAGGTGTAGATGAGGGTGGCGATGTCGTCCGCGTTCGCGAGCGAGCGGCGTCGCTCGATCTCCTCGTCCGTGACCTCCGAGCCGCGCGAGCGCAGCGTGTCGAGGTCGCCCGTCTGCATCGTCCACACCTCGCGGAGGAGCGGTACCTCGGAGCGGATCTCAGCGACGCGATCGGTGTGGACGGAGCTCTCGACGATCATCGCGACGGCGCCCGAATCGGTGAGGATCCAGTTGATCTGCGACGGTGAACTCGTCTCGTAGACGGGAACCATGACGGCTCCGGCGAAGAAGAGTGCGAAGTCGACGAGCGTCCAGTCATATGTGGTGCGCGCGAGGAACGCGACCTTGTCGCCGGGTTGGATGCCGCTGGCCGCGAAGCCCTTGGCCAGGGCGACGACTTCGCGGTGGAACTCGGCGGCGGTGATGTCGCGCCATCCTCCGCCGTCCGGAACGGCGAACAGAGCGAGCGACGGAGTGGCCTTCACCCGCTCGACCAGGATGTCCGACGTATTGGCGGTCGGGTCCGCGGGTACGACAGCGGGGACGTCGAATTGTACGGCGCTCATGGGCGGCAACTCCTTCGGTACCGGGTGGCGTCTGGTGCGACTGAGTCTAGGGCATCGTGATCCTCGATCCCGTGGCCGCAGCGCGCCGCGCCGCCCCGTTAGACTCACGGATGCCGTGCGATCGCGCACGCGCGGAGGGGAGTGGCGTGCTCAACGTCGGCATCGACATCGGTGGGACAAAGATCGCCGGTGGCATCGTCGACCCCGATGGCGCCATCCTCGACCGCCGCCGCGTCCCCACCCCGTCCGACCCGCAGGCGTTGGCGGATGCCGTCGCCGCGATGGTCGCTGACCTGGTCACCGATCGAGTGGTCCACGCCGTCGGTGTCGCTGCCGCGGGCTTCATCGATGCCAGCCGCTCGGTCATCCTCCACGCGCCCAACATCGACTGGACCGACGAACCGCTCCGCGACGAGCTGGAACGACGCATCGGTCGCCCCGTGACCCTCGAGAACGACGCTAACGCCGCCGGATGGGGTGAGTACCGCTTCGGCGCCGGCCGCGAGGTCCGCGACATGGTGATGATCACGCTGGGCACCGGCGTCGGCGGCGCTGCGATCATCGACGGCGAGCTGCTCGTCGGCGGCAACGGCATCGGCGGTGAGCTCGGCCACATCCGCTTCGAGCGCGGTGGGCGCCCGTGCGGCTGCGGCCAGAACGGATGCCTCGAACAGTACGCGTCGGGTCGGGCGCTGCAGCGCGAGGCCGCGGAGATCGCGGCATCCGGCGCCTTCGGTGCGGGCCTCGCCGAGGCGCGGACGGCCGAGGGGATCGTGCCGGCCGCGGCGATGGAAGCTCTCATCGCGGCGGGTGACGCCGGAGCACTCGAAGCCGTGCATCGCGTCGCAACGGCGCTCGGCGAGGCGTGCGGAGGCTTCCAGGCAGTGCTCGACCCGGGCCTGTTCGTCATCGGCGGCGGCGTCGCGGATCTCGGCGAACGGCTCCTGGGCCCCGTGCGCGAGGCGTACGCGACCGCGCTGCCCGGCTACGGTGAGCGCCCGATCGCGTCTTTCGCGATCGCCACCCTCGGTAACGACGCCGGTCTCATCGGCGTCGCCGACCTCGCAGGCGGCAGGGTCTGACATGATCTACTGGGTCCTGAAGTACCTGATCATCGGGCCGATCGTGAAGGCGATCTTCCGGCCGTGGATCGTGGGACGCAGCAACATTCCGGCATCCGGTGCCGCCATCATCGCGAGCAACCACCTGTCCGTCAGCGACTCGATCTTCTTCCCGCTCATGATCGACCGGCCGATGTCCTTCCTCGCCAAGAGCGACTACTTCACGGGCACCGGGGTGAAGGGATGGGCCACCCGGGTCTTCATGAAGGGCACAGGCCAGATCCCGATCGATCGCACCGGCGGCAAGGCGTCGGAGGCATCCCTCAACACCGGCCTGCAGGTGCTCGGGCGGGGCGACATCCTCGGCATCTATCCCGAGGGGACCCGGAGTCCCGATGGCAAGCTCTACCGCGGCCGCACCGGGCTCGCTCGGATGGCGCTGACCGCTCGCGTCCCCGTTGTCCCGGTCGTCATGATCGGCACCGATGAGGTCATGCCGATCGGACGTTCCATCCCGCGCGTCGGACGGGTGGGCATGGTCATCGGCGAACCCCTCGACTTCAGCCGTTTCTACGGCATGGAGTCCGACCGCTTCGTCCTCCGTTCGGTGACCGATGAGATCATGGTCGCGCTCCAGCGCATGGGGGAGCAGGAATACGAGGATGTCTACGCGTCGACGGTCAAGGACCGCCGTCCGGCCACCGCCTCCTGAGGCCGTCCGTCACACGACCGACCGGGTCGTCGTCCGCCGCTAGAATGAGCGGATGCCCACTCCTCTCGACCACTGGCGCTCGCTCCCGATCAAGCAGCAGCCGTTGTGGCCCGACGCGGATGCGGTCGCTGCCGTCTCCGCCGAGATCGCGACCCTCCCGCCCCTCGTCTTCGCCGGCGAGGTCGATAACCTCCGCGACCGTCTGGCCAAGGCGGCATCCGGACAGGCGTTCCTCCTCCAGGGAGGCGACTGCGCCGAGACCTTCGCCGGCGCCACCGCGCAGCAGATCCGCGACCGCATCAAGACGGTCCTGCAGATGGCGGTCGTCCTGACCTATGGTGCGTCGATGCCCATCGTGAAGATGGGCCGGATGGCGGGGCAGTTCGCCAAGCCCCGTTCCAGCGACACCGAGACGCGCGGTGACATCACGCTGCCCGCCTACCGAGGCGACATCGTCAACGGCTACGACTTCACCGAGGCCTCGCGTACGGCCGACCCGCAGCGTCTGCTGAAGGGATACCACACGGCTGCCTCGACGCTGAACCTCATCCGCGCGTTCACGCAGGGAGGCTTCGCCGACCTCCGTGAGGTGCACAGCTGGAATCAGGGCTTCGCCAAGAACCCCGCCAACCAGCGCTACGAACGACTGGCGGGCGAGATCGACCGCGCCATCAAGTTCATGGAAGCCGCCGGTGCGAACTTCGACGAGCTCCGCGGCGTCGAGTTCTACACCGGCCACGAGGGTCTCCTCATGGACTACGAACACCCGATGACACGCATCGACTCTCGGACGGGTACGCCGTACAACACGTCGGCTCACTTCCTTTGGGTGGGAGAGCGCACGCGCGAGTTGGATGGTGCGCACGTCGACTACTTCTCGAAGATCCGCAACCCCATCGGGGTCAAGCTCGGTCCCACGACGACGCCCGAGACGGCGCTCGAGCTCATCGACAAGCTCGATCCCGAACGCGAGCCGGGCCGACTCACCTTCATCACGCGGATGGGCGCGGGCAAGATCCGCGACGCGCTGCCGCCCCTGCTGCAGGCGGTCAAGGACTCCGGAGCCACCCCGCTCTGGGTCACCGACCCGATGCACGGAAACGGCATCACGACGCCGACGGGCTACAAGACGCGTCGCTTCGACGACGTCGTCGACGAGGTTCGTGGCTTCTTCGAGGCGCACCGCTCCGTCGGCACCTTCCCCGGCGGCATCCATGTCGAACTCACCGGTGATGACGTCACCGAATGCCTCGGAGGTTCCGAGATGATCGACGAGGCGACCCTGGCCACGCGGTACGAGTCGCTCTGCGACCCGCGCCTCAACCACATGCAGTCGCTCGAGCTGGCGTTCCTGGTCGCCGAGGAGCTCGGCAACCGCTGACCGCACGACGCGATGGCCCGGTGACGACGCTCACCGGGCCATCGTCGTTCTCCGGTGCAAGGCGGCGAGCCGTCAGCCGAAGGGCTGGAACTGGGGTGTCAGGCTGACGGTGGTGCCCGGGCGCTGCAGCGAACCACCCTCGGGGGTCATGGAGCGGACGCGGTACACGTCCCAGTAGCGCCCACCGAGGGGGATCTCCGCGTCCTCGATGTTCGGGTTCACCTTGAACCCGGCCGCCTGCAGACGGTCGACGGCGGTTCGCACCGTCTCGCCGACGACGTTGGGCACCTCGACGGGCTTCGGCCCGTCCGACACGACGATGGTGATGGTCTCACCCTGCTGCCAGGAGCCGCCGCCGGGCCGTTCGGGCACGCGGATGACGAGGTCGTCGTCGACGGAGCTGCTGTACTCGCGCTCCTCCTCGACCTTCATGCCGGCCTGCCGGAGTGTGTCCGTGGCGTCGTCGGCGTTCTTGCCGGTGACATCAGGGAGTGCGCCGAGCGACACCCGCAGTTCGGCGGTCGAGCCCTGCAGAACCGAGCATCCTTCGGTGCACTGCACCGGGTCCGACGAGCCGGGCTGCGTGACGTAGACCCGGACGACCCGGTCGGCCGCGAAGCTCGTGTAGTACTTCTTCGTCGTCGCCACCGTGATGTTGTTCTCCTGCAGGAGAGTCTCCACGTCGGAGCGGGTGCGATCCTGGAGGGTGGGTAATTCGGCGGTCGCGGGGCCCGAGGAGATCTCGACGGTGACGGTGGCGTCACGACCAAGGAAGGTCCCGGCATCGGGGTCGGTTCCGATGACCTCCCCGGCGGGGATCTCAAGGCTGTGGACATCGCGACGCTCGGCGACGAGCGTGTTCTCCAACAGGGCACTCGCAGCCTTGTCGAAGCTCATTCCCTCGACGGAAGGCACCGAGACGAGCGATCCAGGGCCAGACCCGAACCACCACCCGAGCCCGCCTGCCGCGGCGGCGATCACGAGGACGGCGGCGAGCAGCCAGCCGCCCTTGACGGTGTTCCGATGCGAGCGTCGACGGAGCCGGGTCGCGTTGTCGATCTCCGTGGTGACGCTGGGTGCCGTGAAGGTGCCCGGCATCACGCGCGTGACCTCGTCGGAGTCCAGCGAGTCGTCGACGACGACCGTCGCTCCCGCGGGGGTGGACCGGACGACCTGGGGGAAGACGCCGAGTTGCTTCTCGATGTCGCGGAGCCTGTCGAGCATCTCTCGGGCATCCGTCGGGCGGTCCTCGGGGGAGCGTTCCGTCGCCCACAGGACGAGTTCATCGAGTTGTTCGGGAACGCCCGGGTTCTTGACGCTCGGGCGAGGCACCGAGTGGGTGGCGTGCTGGTAGGCGATCTGCATCGGTTGCTCGCCCTTGTAGGGCTGCTCGCCGGTGAGCATCTCGTAGAGCATGATGCCGAGCGCGTAGATGTCGCTGCGAGCATCCGCCGTACCGCGTGTGACGAGCTCGGGGGCGAGGTAGGCGATGGTGCCGAGGAGCATCTGCCCGGTGGCGGTGTTGGCGCTGGTGGCGCGGGCCAGGCCGAAGTCACCGATCTTGATGCGGCCGTCCTCGGCCAGCAGGACGTTCTCCGGCTTCACATCGCGATGCACGATGCCCGCGCGGTGCGCCGCGGACAGTCCGGCGAGGATCGCATCCATGATGGTGATCGTCTGGGGGAGGGTGAGGCGTTTCTGCTCGCGCACCAGCTCGCGCAGGGTGATCCCCGGCAGGTACTCCATGACGAGGTACGCCATCTCGCCGTCTTGGCCCTGGTCGAAGACGTTGACGACGTGCGGGTCGGCCAGTCGCGCGGCCGAACGAGCTTCTTGGATGAAGCGGTTCTGGAAGACCGTGTCATCAGAGAGGTGGCCGTGCATGACCTTGAGCGCGACTCGGCGTTCGAGTCGAAGATCGGTGGCGACGTAGACGGTGGCCATACCGCCTCGCGCGATGCGCCCGCGAACCCGGTACCGGCTGTCGACCAGGCGGCCGATCAGCGGGTCGGTCTGCGGGGTGGCGTTCACGTCAGAAGTCTACGGAGCCGACCCTGCGAGCCCGGGTAACGGCGCACCCTCGCTCGGAGCTGTCACGGATTCACCCATACATCTCGAGCCAGCGGTACGCCTGCTTCTTCCACGGGCCATACCGTTCCGGGTACGCGGAGATCTGCACGGCCTGAGCGGCGTCGCCGAAGTCCATGTCCTCCCAGCCGTCGATGTCGAGGAGGCCTCGCGTGTCATCGCCGTTCGGGTCCGACGGTCCGCCGAAGAAGGCCGCCGCGGATCGCCGCGGGTCGCGGATCTCCGCCTCCGAGCCCCACCCGGCGCTCGGCCGCTGCTGGAACAGTCCGAGCGAGTCGCGGTCGCCGCCGTCCAGGTTGCGGATCCATGACTCGACCATCGCGGTGGCGAGCGCGATGGCGATGCCGTCGCGTGAGACGCCGCGGTCGCGGCCCACCTGGATGATGGTGCGGACGTTGGTGATCTGCTCGGCGTCGAGTGCCACCCCCGTGGTCCCCGCGACGGCCGGCGCCTTGCGTGCTGCCGCGGCGGTCGGGATGCGGAGCTTCTGCCCCGGGTAGATGATGGATCCCTCGTCGAGCCCGTTCGCGTCGAGCAGCCGGGCGAGGCTGACCCCGCTCCGATCGGCGATGGCCCAAAGGGTCTCACCGTTAGCCACCTCGTGGACGGGGCCAGCGGCCGGCTTGGATGCCGCGGGCTTCTTCGCGTCGGTGCGCGCTGCGGCTCGAGGCGCGGCGAGGACGCCGACTTTCAGCTTCTGTCCGGGGTGGATCGTCGTCGACGCTCCGAGGTCGTTGGCACGGGAGAGAGCGGAGACGGTGACCCCGTGTCGTGCGGCGATCGACCAGAGCGTGTCGCCGGCACGAACGGTGTAAGTGGATGCCGCGGCCCGCGCCTTCGGCTTAGCCTCAGCATCCGCCCGCGACTCCTTCGGCCCGAGTCGCAGGACATCGCCGGGGTGGATGACGGATCGCCACCCGAGTCCGTTCCACGCCAGGACGTCGGCGGTCCGGACACCGTGGGTGGCCGCGATCGCGCTGATGGTGTCACCGCGGGCGACGATGTGGGTCTTGACAGAGTTCCGGGACGCGGGCATCCCGACGACGCTGCGCTCATCGTCAGCGGTTGCGGGCGCGGCATGCGTGCGTGCCGAGAGGGGTTCGGGAGTGGGCCTCTCCCGCGCTTCCGCCGCTCCGGCGTCGAGGGGGAGGAGGGAGAGCGAGAGGGCGATGGACCCGATCATGGCGGGGGCGCTCATCTGGCGGAGGGAGGCGGGGAGAACGTCGTTCCGGCGCACAGGTATTCCTTCATTCAGCCTTGGATCGGTGGATCCCCCCGGGGAAACCGTGACACGCCGATGTGACTGGTGTCAATCCATGAGGCGTATGTGACTGGTGGTACAAGCGGTTCCGTGCGCGGGATGCGATAGTTGAGGTGTGAGTTCTGATGCACCCGTGTCCACTGATTGGCTGAGTCTTCCCGAACTGGTGGAGCTGACCGGGGAGCAGCTCGGGCGCGTGCGCCGCATGCTCGACGAGCATCAGCTCGTCGCCTCGCGCCGTTTCGGTGCTCCGCGAGTTCCCTCCGTCTTCCTCGTCGACGGTGAGCCGCTCTCGTCCCTCCGCGGCACGATCATCGTGCTGCACGATGCCGGCTTCTCCGACGATGAAGCGATCGATTGGCTGCTCGCCCCCGAGGAGTCCATCGGGTTCGCCCCGATCGAAGCGCTGCGGCAGGGTCGAAAGAGTGAGGTGCGTCGAGTCGCGCAGACGCTCGCCTGATCGCGGGTCGCGCGTCAGGCCGTGCGGACGGTGGCCGCGCGTGCCAGCTCACGGAGCTCGCTGACCGCGGCGTGATCGAGCCGGGCGCCGCGAAGGGCTCGGTCGGCCTCCGTCGCCCATTCGGTGATCCGCTCCTCCACGCGCGCCAGGGCGCCCGTGTCGATGATTGTCTGCTGCAGGTGCGACACCTGGTCGGCCGTCAGCTCTCGGTCGCCGACGAGTTCGTCGAAGACGCGGAGTGCGCCCGGGGACAGGGCGGCGCGAGCGTAGGCGATGAGGAGCGTACGCTTCCCCTCGCGCAGGTCGTCGCCGACCGGCTTGCCGGTCACAGCCGAGTCACCGAATACACCGAGGACGTCGTCGCGCAGTTGGAATGCCAGCCCGACGGGATGTCCGAAGGCTCCCAGCGCGCGGTACTGCTCCGCATCCGCGTCTGCGAGAGCCGCACCGAGCTGGAGCGGGTGCTGCACGCTGTACCTCGCCGACTTGAGTGAGGCGACGCGGAGTGCCCGATCGGGGTGCGTCTCCACGGGTGCGGCCACGTACGCCGACTCCTCCGCGACGTCGAGGAACTGGCCGATGGTCACCTCGCGGCGCATCCGTGCGAATTCGCTGCGCGCTCGCTGCGCCCGCTCTGCGTCCGTCTCGGCCAGTCCCTCTTCTAACAGGTCGTCGCTCCAGGCGACGAGGAGATCGCCCAGGAGGATGGCGGCGGACCGACCGAACTCGGCTCCGTCACCTGCCCATCCTCGTGATCCGTGCTGGGATTCCCACGCCCGGTGCGACGCGGGCCGGCCGCGGCGAGTGTCGGAGCGGTCGATGACATCGTCGTGGACGAGAGCCGCCGCGTGGAAGATCTCGAGAGCAGCGGATGCCGCGGTCACGACTTCCGGGATGCTCCTCGACCCGCTCCAGCCGGCGGTCGCGACAGCTCGCCATCCGGCGAGGCAGAACTTGGCCCTGAACCCTTTCCCGCCGGTCGCCGCGGATGCGCCGGATTCGACGAACGAGAGCGCTTCCTCGCCGAATTCCCCCGCGGCGTCGCGCTGAGCCTGCAGGAACCTCTCGACTCGCTGGGAAACGGCCACGATCGGATCGGGGGAGGAGGGCACGGGCCTAGCCTAGTGATCACGCGGACGCGTACACTTGACGGACCGACCCGAGGGGGATGCATGCCACTGTCAGAGCAGGAGCAGCGTCTGCTGGACGAGATGGAACGTCATCTCATGCGCAACGACGCCGATGTTGTCAGCGCGGACCGGGGAGCAGCTCCCCTCAGCTACCGCAACATCGTTTACGGCTCCGTCATCGTGCTCTTGGGCATCGCCGGCCTGGTCGTCGGCGTGGCGACCTCGCTGATCGTGATCGGCGTTCTCGCATTCGTCCTCATGGTGGGAGGCGTCGTCCTCGCTTTCACCCCCGCCAAGGGAGGTGCCGCTTCCCGCGCGGCCACGGGTACCCGTAAGCCTCGCGCGGCGCAAGCGCCGGCCTCCGCATCCTTCATGGACCGCATGAACGACCGCTGGGATCGTCGCAACGACGACCGATGATCTGAGGCCCTCCACCTCACTCCACTTCTGAAGCACCGACCTCCGGGTCGGTGCTTTTTTTGTGCCCGGCGGCGACCGCGACGGGCGCGCCATCCGAGCAGTGGTGTGCGCGTGCGGCGTCACCCCAGGATTCTGTCGCGGAGTGGAGGAAAGTGGAGTAAAGTGGCGTCAACCTGGAGCGGGCCGGACTTAAGGGGGTGACCGAGCGATGTTGTTGGGCACCCACACCCCGAAGCTGGACGACAAAGGTCGGGTCATCCTGCCGGCCAAGTTCCGTGATGATCTCGGCCCCGGCATCGTCATCACCCGCGGCCAGGAGCGCTGCCTGTACGTCTTCAGCTCGGTCGAGTTCGAGCGGGTGTACGAGCGCATCCGCGAAGCACCGCTGACCAACAAGCAGGCGCGCGATTTCCAGCGCATGTTCCTGTCGGGCGCGAGCGCGGAGAAGCCGGACTCCCAGAACCGGATCACGATCCCGCCGCACCTGCGCACCTATGCCGGTCTCGAGCGGGAACTGATCGTGACGGGTGTTGGCGCGCACGCTGAGATCTGGAACGCCGACGCCTGGAACAGCTACGCCGACACCAACGAAGACACCTACTCGGACATGGAGCAGGAGGTGATCCCCGGACTCTTCTGATCCTCGACTGCGACTCCCAGCCGCACGCCCTGACGCACTTCCCCGGCGCCAGGTCGGAGCGGATGGGGATCGGGGTCGAGGGCCCCACGGACCCGGACGCACCATGACACACGACGACATCCACACCCCCGTTCTGCTCGACCGCTGCGTCGAGCTGCTCGCCCCCGCGCTCCAGCGCGACGGCGCAGTCGTCGTCGACGCCACGCTCGGTATGGGCGGTCACTCCGAAGCGCTGCTGGAGCGATTCCCCCGGGTTCATCTCGTCGGCCTCGACCGCGACACGGATGCCCTTCGGATCGCGGGGGAGCGGCTCGCACGATTCGGCGACCGCGTGACCCTCGTGCACACGGTCTACGACGGCATCGCCGAGGCCGTCCGCAGCGCGGGCGTCCGCCAGGCCGACGGCATCCTTTTCGACCTCGGCGTCTCGTCGTTGCAGCTCGACGAAGCCGACCGCGGATTCGCGTACTCGAAAGACGCTCCGCTCGACATGCGGATGGACCAGACCGCCGGCACGACGGCGGCGGACATCGTTGCGACCTACGGCGAGGGCGACCTCCGACGGATCTTCGAGCGCTACGGCGACGAGAAGCTGGCTGGGCGATACGCCCGCGCCATCATCACCGCGCGCCAGCAGGCTCCGATCGAGCGCTCCGCGCACCTCGTCGAGATCCTGATCGCGGCGACCCCCATGGCCGTCCAGCGTGAGCGCAGCGGGCACCCCGCCAAGCGGGTCTTCCAGGCGCTGCGCATCGAGGTGAACGGCGAGCTGACGGTGCTCGAGCGTGCGCTTCCGGCCGCCCTCGGCATCCTGCCCGTCAGCGGTCGGATCGTCGTCATGTCGTACCAGTCGCTCGAGGACCGGCTCGTGAAGCGCGTCTTCGCGGAGGCGACCCGATCGACGGCGCCGGCCGGACTCCCGATCGAGCCCCCCGAGCACGCCCCCCGGTTCCGTCTGCTCACCAAGGGCGCGGAACTGGCATCCGACGAAGAAAAGATCCGCAACCCGCGCGCCACCCCGGTGCGGCTGCGTGCGGCCGAGCGAGTGAGGGAGGCGTCATGAGCGCTTCGGCCCTGGCCACCACAGCCATCGACACAGCACCCGACGAGGTCCTCCTCGGCTCGGCAGCACCCGCTCTCCGCCCCGTCGGCCGCATCGGCGCCGGCGTCGTACCCCTGCCTCGACGTCGCCCCCGCCGCGTGTTCGGTGTCGTCGCGGTTGCCGGCGCGCTCGCCATCGCCGGCGTGCAGATGGGGCTGTCCATCGTCACGACGCAGGGCGCCTTCGAGGTGAAGAGCCTCACGTCGCAGCAGCAGGACGCCAACTACCGCAAGCAGATCCTCCAGGAGGAGGTCGCCGGTCTCAGCTCACCTCAGTTCCTCGCCGCGAATGCGGCAGCGCTCGGCCTCGTCGCCGGCGGCGAGCCCAACTACCTCCGCCTCAGCGACGGCAAGACCCTCGGACCGCAGAAGGGTGCGTCGGATGCCTCGTCGATCGAGGCGCTCTCGCGTGCGGCCGTGTCCAACGCGCTGGTCTCCGGCGTGCCGCTCGTCACCGACCCCGAGGCGAGCCTCGACACGGGCACGTCGATCGACAAGGAACTGCTGGCCAATACGCCGACACCCCCGTCGATCACCGACGGACTGCCGACCCCCGCCACACACTGAGATCATGACGACACGAGCAACCCGAAGCCCGCGCCGTCGCACCGTCGTCGCTCTCGCTGTCGTTCTGGCGGTCTTGGTCGCATTCGTCGTTCGGCTCGTCGACATCCAGATCGTCAACGCGAGTCAGCATGTCCAGGATGCCTTCAGCAAGGGCATGCAGACCACGTCGACGCTCGAAGGGACGCGGGGATCGATCGTCGACGCGAACGGGTCGCCCCTCGCGACGAGCATGCTGCGTTACAACGTCACCGTCGACCCGATGCTCGCGGAGAAGGGGATGTCGCTCCGCGACGAGAACGGCGCGGTCGTCAAGAACGACGCCCGCGAGCCTGTCATGGTCACGTGGCCGGAGATCGCGGGGCAGATCGCCGAGGTGACCGGGCAGGACCCTGACGAGGTGCGTGCCATCGCCGACGACGCGATCGCGAAAGACCCGAACAACCGCTACCAGGTGATCAAGCGGCTCGTGTCGACCGCGGAGTTCCGCAAGCTCGCCGATCTGGAGATTCCCTTCATCCGGTTCGAGCCCGTCGCCTCGCGGTCATACCCCGATGGCGCGGTCGCCGGCAACATCCTGGGTTTCGTGGGATCGGACGGCAAGCCCCTCGAGGGTGTCGAGAAGCTGCAGGACTCGTGCCTGGAGCCCACCGACGGAAACATCCGCTATCAGCGCGGCGCGAACGGCGTGACCATCCCGGGCACCGCGGTCGAGAAGCCTGCTGTCAACGGCGGTACGCTCAAGCTCACGATCGACTCCGACCTGCAGTGGTACATGCAGCAGCTGATCGCTGAGGAGACCGACCGGTACCAGGCTGACTGGGGCGGGGTGCTCGTGATGGAGGTCGCCACGGGAAAAATCCGTGCACTCGCTGAGACCAAAACGGTCGACCCCAACGACCCCGGCGCCAGCGAGCCCCAGGATCGCGGTTCGCGGCTGCTCCGGTTCTCGTTCGAACCGGGCTCGACGTTCAAGCCCGTCACCGCTGCGACGGCCATCGAACAGGCGGGTGTCACGCCCGGAACGACCGTCAAGGTCCCTGACCGCATGGTGTTCGACAACGGTGCCGTCGTCAACGACTCCGAAAAGCACTCCACGGAGAATCTCACCCTCAACGGGGGTCTCGTCACCTCCTCGAACGTGGCGATGTCTCAGTTCGGTGCGATGGTGGCACCGGAGACCCGCTACGACTATCTGAAGAAGTTCGGCGCCGGCCAGGCATCCGGCCTCGACTGGTCGGGCGAGCCGAAGACGACTCTGAGCCCCGCCGACACCTGGGACAACCAGACGAAGTACGCGACCACGTTCGGCCAGGCGTTCACCGTCACCGCCGTCCAGGTCGCGAGCGCGTACCAGACCTTCGCGAACGGGGGAGTCCGGATGCCGGCATCCCTCGTCGAATCGTGCACGAAGGCGGACGGTGAGGTCATCAAGCCGAAGCTCGCGGCCCCCGAACGTGTCGTGAAGGAAGAGACGGCGAAAGAGGTGTCGCTGATGCTCGAGAACGTGTTCGCGCAGGGCACGCTCGCGGACGACGTCGCGCTCCCGGGCTATCGGATGGGCGGAAAGACGGGCACGGCGCAGATCTCCGACGGCAAGGGCGGGTACAAGAAGAACCTGTACTTCACTTCCCTGGTCGGCTTCGCTCCCGCCGAGGATCCGCAGTATGTTGTCCTGACGGTCTTCGACGAGCCCAAGAAGCAGCGCATGTCGTCGGCCAACCGCTCGGTGTTCAAGAAGGCGATGGCGCAGGTGCTCACGCACTACCGCGTCATGCCGTCGGGCTCGGAGACCCCCCTCCTGCCCGTCACAGGCTGAACCCGAGCGCACGAGGAGATCCCCAGCATGATCCGCATGACTCTTGCCGAGGTGACGCACGCCATCGGCGGCACGCTCCACGTCCACGGCATCGACACCCCTGAGACCGTCGTCTCCGGAGTCGTCGACACCGACTCGCGGGAGATGGGACCGGGTTCCGTCTTCGTCGCGAAGCCCGGCGATGTCACCGACGGCCACCTGTTCGTCGACACCGCCGTCCACGCGGGCGCGACACTCGCGATCGTGGAGCGCATGGTCGATGCCCCCGTCTCGCAGATCATCGTCGATGACGCCGTAGTGGCTCTCGGCGCCCTCGCCCGCGAGGTCGTCGCGCGTGTGCGGGCGGCGGGTCGCCTGAAGGTCGTCGGCATCACCGGGTCGAACGGCAAGACGACCACGAAGAACCTCCTCGCCCGCATCCTGCAGGAAGAAGGGCCGACGGTCGCCCCCCGCGCCTCGTTCAACAACGAGGTCGGAGCCCCCGTCACCATGCTCCGCGTCACGGACGACACCCGCTTCCTCGTCAGCGAATTGGGCGCTTCTCGTCCCGGCCGCATCGCCGAACTCGCCGGTCTCATCACCCCCGACATCGGCGCCGTCCTCATGGTCGGTCTCGCGCACGCAGGGGGCTTCGGCGGTGTCGAGGCCACGCAGAAGGCGAAGACCGAACTCGTTCAGGCACTTCGGCCCGGCGGCACCGCGGTGCTGAACTCCGACGACGCGCGGGTGGCGGCGATGGCCGTGGCCGCCGAGGAGCGCGGCGCCTCCGTCCGTTGGTTCGGACGCGGTTCTGCAGCCGATGTCCGCGCCGAGGATGTCGAAGTCACGGCATCCGGCACCACTGCGACCATCCACGTCGACGGCCGCAGCCTGCCGTTGCATCTGCGCGTGCTCGGCGAGCATCACGTGATGAACGCCCTCGCCGCCATCACCGTCGCGCAGCTTCTCGGCGTCGATCCGGCCGACGCGATCTCCCGCATCGGCACGGTCGAGATCGCGGAACGCTGGCGCATGCAGCCGTTGGGAAGCGACCGCGTCCGCATCATCAACGACGCCTATAACGCAAGCCCCGACTCGATGGCCGCGGCACTTCGCACGGTCGCCCAGATCACCGCCTCGGACCAGCGCAAAGTCGCTGTGCTGGGCGCGATGTCCGAGCTCGGCGAGCAGGCGGGGGAGGAGCACGATCGCATCGGGCTCCAGGCCGTACGCCTCCGCTACGAACGCATCGTCGTGATCGGCACCGCCGCACGACGCCTTTTCCTGGCTGCCATCAGCGAGGGCTCTTGGGACGGCGAGGCCGTCTTCTTCGAGACCGCTGATGAGGCCTACGACTACCTGACGACCGAGCTCCGCGACGGCGATCGCGTGCTGGTGAAGTCTTCCAATTCCGCCGGGCTCAGGTTCCTCGGCGATCGTCTGGGAGAATTCTTCTCGTGAGATCCCTGCTGGCCGCCGCGACGATCTCGCTGGCTTTCACCCTGTTTCTGACCCCCCTGTTCATCCGGTTGTTCCGGAAGATCGGTTGGGGCCAGGTCATCCGGACCCCGGAGGACGCCCACAACCCGAGTCACCACACGAAGCGGGGCACGACCACGATGGGCGGCATCGTGTTCATCCTGGGAACGATCGTCGGCTTCTTCGTCGGCAGCTATACGGGGGGAACAGAACCGACCATCTCGGGTCTGCTCGTCCTCTGGATGATGGTCGGGCTCGGCATCATCGGCTTCATCGACGACTACATGAAGGTCCGTTCCCAGCGGAGCCTCGGGCTGTCGGGATGGCGGAAGATCGTCGGCCAGGTCGCCGTCGCCGTGCCGTTCGGCGTCATGGCGCTGAACTTCCCGAACCAGTACGGCGAAACACCGGGGTCCGCTTACATCTCGTTCTTCCGCGACATCCCGACTCTCTCTTTCATGGCCCTCGGCGTGGTCGCGGGCTGGATCCTCTACCTTCTGTGGATCTCGTTCATGTCGGTCGCATGGTCGAATGCCACGAACCTCACCGATGGTCTCGATGGTCTTGCGACCGGCGCGGGCATCTTCACGGTGTCGGCCTACAGCCTCGTGACGTTCTGGCAGCTGCAGCAGCGCTGTCACTCGGCAGCGCTGGTGACCGAGTACACGGCAGCCTGCTACGACACCCGCGATCCGATGGGGCTCACCATCGTGGCGGCGTCGTTCGTGGGAGCCCTCGTCGGATTCCTCTGGTGGAACGCGCCGAAGGCGAAGATGTTCATGGGCGATGTCGGCTCGATGGCGATCGGCGGTGTCATCGTCGCGATGGCCGTCCTCAGCCGCACCGAGATCCTGTCCATCATCCTCGCGGGCGTGTTCATCATCGCCCCGGCCTCGGTGATCCTGCAGCGCTACTACTTCAAGGCGACGGGAGGCAGACGCCTCTTCCTGATGAGCCCGTTCCACCACCACCTCGAGATGCGTGGCTGGCCCGAGATCACGATCGTGGTCCGGATGTGGGTCATCGCCGGCATTCTCGCGATCTTCGGCGTCGCGCTGTTCTACGTCGGCTGGCTGGCGGCGGTATGAGCACCGACCTCGATCGCCTGACCAGCTGGAACGCCGACTGGTCGGGACTGCGCGTCGTCGTGCTCGGCCTGTCGATGACGGGGTTCTCCGTCGCAGACACCCTCGCGGAGCTGGGTGCCGACGTCCTCGTCGTCACTGAGCACGCGGACGACGAGTACGCGCGTCTTCTTCCCGTCATCGGCGCGCAGATGTGGCAGGGGGCACTGGACGCCGTTCCGGACGAACTGATCGCGCACCACCCCGACGTCGTCATCGCCTCGCCCGGGTTCGCACCGCATCATCCCGTGATCGACTGGGCGCGGGCCACGGGTGTCGCCGTCTGGGGCGACATCGAACTGGCCTGGCGCGTCCGAGACAAGGTGCTCCGACCCGACGGCGCGCCGGCGGAGTGGGTGCTCATCACGGGCACGAACGGCAAGACGACGACGACGCAGCTCACCGCGACGATGCTCGTGGCCGGCGGCCTCCGCGCCGCGCCGTGCGGGAACATCGGTGTGCCGGTGCTGGACGCCGTCCGCGACCCCGCCGGCTTCGACGTGCTCGTCGTCGAGCTGTCGAGCCACCAACTCTGGTACCTGGGGCTGCAGAACGGCGACCACCGCGTGTCGCCCCACGCCAGCGTGTGCCTGAACCTCGCGGCGGACCACCTCGAGTGGCATGGTTCGTTCGACGCCTACCGCGACGCGAAGGCCGTCGTCTATCAGCGCACGCGCGTGGCCTGCGTGTACAACAAGGGCGATGTCGCGACGCGGGAGATGGTGGAAGACGCCGAGGTGGTCGAGGGATGCCGCGCCATCGGTTTCGATCTCGGTGTCCCCGGTCCGAGCGATCTCGGGGTCGTGGACGGAATCCTCGTCGACCGCGCGTTCCTCGAGGAGCGTCGGACCAACGCGCTCGAACTCACAACCGTGGACGAGCTCGCGGAGGTGGGGCTCGGAGCGCCGCACGTCGTCGCGAACATCCTCGCCGCAGCGGCGCTGGCCCGCTCGTTCGACGTCCCGCCCGCAGCCATCCGCGATGCGCTGTGCGGCTTCCGGCTCGACCCGCATCGCATCGAGGTCATCGCCGTCGCCGAAGGAGTCACCTGGATCGACGATTCGAAGGCCACGAACCCGCACGCTGCGGCATCCTCTCTCCAGGCCTACCCCGGCTCCGTCTGGGTCATCGGGGGGCTGTTGAAGGGCGTCGACATCGACGACCTCGTCGCGTCGCGGGGTCCGGGAGTCAAGGCCGCCATCGTGATCGGCGTCGATCGATCGGACATCATGACCGCTTTCGGACGACACGCCCCCGCGGTTCCGGTGTTCGAGGTCGACCACGCTCAGACTGAGGACGTCATGACCGAGGTCGTCGCGCTTGCGGCGGGTGTCGCGCAGGACGGAGACGTGGTCCTCCTCGCTCCGGCAGCGGCATCCTTCGACCAGTTCGCCTCGTACTCGGATCGCGGCCGGCGCTTCGCCGACGCGGTGAACGCACGGATCGGAAAGGACGCCGGTGACATCAACGACCGACCGTCCGGCCCCGTCGGATCCGGCTGACCGCGGCTCGGCCGCCTTCACCGCCCGCGTCGATCTCGGCAAGGTCTTCCGGCCGATCCCGAGCGAGTTCCTTCTCATCGCGTCGACCGCGCTGATTCTCACCATCTTCGGTCTGGTCATGGTGCTGTCGGCGACGATGGCGACGTCGAGCGAGGGCGGACCGTTCCAGACGGTCGTCCGGCAGGCGATGTTCGCCGTCCTCGGAGTTCCGCTGATGTTCGTCTTCAGCCGCTTGCCGATGACGTTCTGGAAGCGCATCTCGTGGTTCGCGCTCGGCGCGGCCCTCGCCTTCCAACTCCTCGTCTTCACCCCGCTCGGCTACGAGTTCGACGGAAACCGCAACTGGATCTCGATCGCGGGTGTCCAGGCGCAGCCCTCGGAGTTCCTCAAGCTCGCCTTCGCGCTCTGGCTCGGGTATGTGCTGTACCGCAAGCACACGCTCCTCGGACTGTGGCGTCACGTCTTCATCCCGGTCGTGCCGGTGTCCGCGATCGTCATCGGATCGGTCGTGGCGGGTAAAGACCTCGGCACGGCGATGATCCTCGTGCTCATCCTCCTCGGCGCCCTCTTCTTCTCCGGCGTCAAGCTCCGGCTGTTCATCATCCCGGTGGTCGTGGCGGCGGCGATCGTCGCGTATCTCGCCATCTCGAGCCCCAACCGAATGGCTCGTATCGCGAGCTTCCTCAACCCGAACTGCATCGACGACTACCTGACGTCGTGCTACCAGCCGCTGCACGGTATCTGGGGCCTCGCGAGCGGTGGTGTCTTCGGGCTCGGCCTCGGGAACTCGCGCGAGAAGTACGCATGGCTGCCGGCGGCATCCCACGACTACATCTTCGCCATCGTCGGCGAGGAGCTCGGGCTGATCGGTTGCATCGTCGTCCTCGCGCTGTTCACGCTGTTCGCCGTCGGCGCCTTCCACGTGATCCGCAAGACGCAGGACCCGTTCATCCGCATCGCCGCGGGTGGCATCATCGTCTGGATCGTGGGCCAAGCCCTCATCAACGTCGGCGTCGTGCTCCGTGTCTTCCCCGTGCTGGGTGTCCCGCTGCCGTTCATGTCGCAGGGCGGCACGTCGCTCGTCTCAGTGCTGATGGCGTGCGGTGCGCTGCTCGCGTTCGCGCGCACGTTGCCGGCCCCTCCGCCGGTCGCCCCCGCAGCCCGCCGGTAGGCTCGATCCGGTGACCACGTACCTTCTGGCCGGCGGGGGCACCGCGGGCCACGTCAATCCGCTGCTCGCCGTCGCCGACGCCCTGACGGCTCGGGAACCCGATGCCACCGTGCTCGTCCTCGGCACTCGCGAGGGGCTTGAGGCACGCCTCGTCCCGCTCCGCGGCTACGAGCTGCTGTTCGTCGACAAGGTTCCGTTCCCGCGCCGACCGGATGCCGCGGCTGTCCGCTTCCCGGGCCGGTTCGCTCGCGCGGTGCGTCAGGTGAGGACCCACATCCTCGAGCGCGGTGTCGACGTGGTGGTCGGCTTCGGCGGCTACGCCTCCGCGCCTGCCTACGTCGCCGCCGGTCGCGCGCGTGTTCCCGTCGTGGTGCACGAGGCCAACGCCAAGCCCGGACTCGCCAACGTTCTGGGGGCGCGTCGTGCTGCTGCCTCCGGGGTCGCCTTCGAAGGCACCCCGCTGAAGGGCGCGGAGGTCGTCGGGATGCCGCTCCGTCCCGAGATCGTCCACCTCGACCGCGCAGCGCTCCGGTCCGAGGCCGCGGAGGCCTTCGGGCTGGATGCCGCTCGCCCGGTACTCCTCGTGTTCGGAGGTTCGCTGGGCGCCGTCCGACTCAATCGTGCGTTCGCCGACTCGTGGCAGGACGTCGTGGCCGCCGGGTGGCAGATCCTCCACGCGGTGGGGGAGCGCAATGACGTCGCGGACCCCGACGACCCGTCGTACCGGGTCGTTCCCTACATCGACCGCATGGACCTGGCCTTCGCCCTCGCCGACGCGATCGTGTCGCGATCGGGCGCCGCGACCGTCAGCGAGATCAGCGCGCTCGGCATCCCGGCCGTGTACGTGCCGTACGCCGTGGGCAACGGCGAGCAGGCGCTGAACGCGGCGTCCGCCGTTCAGGGGGGTGCGGCCGTGCTCATCCCGGACGGCGAGCTCACGGGCGACCGGGTCCGTTCGACCGTCGTGCCGTTGTTGAAGGATGCCGCCGCGCTCGACCGCATGCGCGCGGCCGCGGAGAGCGTCGGAACGCGCTCCGGCAGTGCGAACGTGCTGGGCCTGATCGATCGCGCCCTCGCGCGCTGACCGGCGACCCCGGCCGCCCAGCGCGCCGCGGCATCCTCGCGGCAGCCCCGACCTAGACTTGACGGGCCATGATTCGCCCCGATCTCTCGCTCCCCCTTCCTGCGGACATCACCGCCGCCCACTTCATCGGAATCGGCGGTTCCGGGATGTCGGGCCTCGCCGGGATGTTCCTCGATCGCGGCATCCGCGTCTCGGGTTCCGACCGCTCCGACAGCTCCACCATGCGCGCTCTCGCGGCGCGCGGAGCCGACGTGCACGTGGGTCATGACGCGGCCAACCTGCCCGATGAGGTCGACGCGGTCGTCTTCACGGGCGCCATCTGGCCGGAGAACCCTGAGTACCTCCTGGCGAAGGAGCGCGGTGTGCCGGTCATCCACCGCTCGCAGGCCCTGCACTGGCTCGTCGGCGGACGCCGCCTCGTCAGTGTGGCGGGAGCGCACGGCAAGACCACGTCCACCGGCATGATCGTGACGGCCCTTCGGGCCATCGGCGCCGATCCCACGTTCGTCAACGGCGGCGTCATCGCGTCGCTCGGCGTCTCGAGCGGAACCGGATCCGACGACCTGTTCGTGATCGAGGCCGACGAGTCCGACGGCTCGTTCCTGCTGTACGACACCGCGGTCGCGCTCATCACGAACGTCGATCCCGACCACCTCGACCACTGGGGCTCGCGAGAAGCGTTCTACGACGGATTCGTCCGATTCGCGGATGCCGCCTCCCAGGCCGTGGTCATCTCGTCCGACGATCTCGGCGCCCGCGAGGTCGCGGCGTCGCTCACGCACGACAATGTCGTGTCGTTCGGCACGTCGCCCGATGCCGACGTCCGTATCGACGACATCGTGACCGAGGGCCCGGTGTCCTTCACGATCCACCACCGAGGCCAGACGGTCTCCGGTGCTCTCGCTGTTCCGGGTGCCCACAATGCGATCAACGCGGCGGGTGCCGTCGCGGTCCTCCTGACGCTCGGCTACGAACTCGAGCCCGCCCTGCGCGCGGTCGAGGAGTTCGGTGGCACGGTTCGTCGATTCGAGCTGCACGGAATGCGCGCGGGGGTCGCCGTGTACGACGACTACGCTCATCACCCGACCGAGGTGGACGCCGCGCTCTCGGCAGCCCGCACCGTCGTGGGCGAGGGGCGCATCATCGCGCTCCACCAGCCTCACACCTACTCCCGTACACAGGCGATGTACCGCGAGTTCGCCGAGATCCTCGAGTCCCGCGCCGATCAGACGGTGGTCCTCGACGTCTACGGTGCCCGCGAGGATCCCGTTCCCGGTGTCACCGGCGCGCTCGTCAGCGGCGCGTTCGTCGATCAGGATCGGGTCCGCTTCGTCGCCGACTGGCAGCAGGCGGCCGAGTACGCGGCATCCATCGCGCAGCCCGGGGACTACGTCATCACCCTCGGGTGCGGCGACGTCTACCGCATCATCCCGCAGGTCCTCGACGCGCTCGGCCCGGAGCAGGACTGACAATGCGGCGGCCGTCCCCGCTCCCGTCGACGCCGCCGGCTGCACCGCGACGCTCGGCGCCCACGCCGACTCCCGCGGCGGAGGCCGCGCCTGAGCGCGTCGAGTCCGCTGCCCCCGGACGTCTCGCGCCTGTCGTTCCCCTGGAACCGACCGCCTCGTCTGCGGCCGAGTCGAACGAGACCGCTCCGGATGCCGCTGCAGACCGCCCGCTCGGTGTGCGAGACGTCTGGGCTGCCGCACGCGCACGCCGACGCGCCCTCCGTCGCGAGGTGCGCCGCTTCACGGTGCGCCAGCGGCGTCGCCGGTACGCGTGGCTCGGGGCGCTGGCCGCGGTCGTCCTCCTCGGGGTCGGCGCGGTCGGCGCCGCCTACAGCCCGCTGTTCGCCGTGTCGAAGATCACCGTGATCGGGACTCAGAAGCTGGCTCCGGCGGCGATCGAACAGGCCCTGTCGGGGGAGATGGGCACCCCGCTCGCCCTCGTCGACTCGAGTGCCGTGAAGGCGGCCCTGGTGTCTTTCCCGCTCGTCGAGAGCTATTCGATCGAGGCGCGGCCACCGCAGGAGCTCGTCGTCCGAATCATCGAGCGCACCCCGGTGGGTGTCGTGTCGACGAAGGCCGGTTTCTCCCTGGTCGATGCCGCCGGAGTCGTCCTCGGCACGACGGCGGCGGCGCCGAAGGGGTACCCCGTCATCGAGGCGACGGGCGGAGCCGGCTCGCGGGCCTTCCGAGCGGTCGGCGCTGTCTACCGGTCGCTTCCCGCCGACCTGCGCAAACAGGTGAGCGCGATGTCGGCGACGACTCCCGACGACGTCACCCTCGAGATCGAGGGCGCCGATGTGCTGTGGGGGAGCGCGGAGCAGCCCGTCGAGAAGGCCCGCGTGTTGAAGGCTGCGATCGTCGCCCGGCCCCCGTCGAAGGTCGAACAGTACGACGTCTCATCCCCGAGCGCGCTCGTCATCCGCTGACGACACATCCGATCCGACGACACGCCCGCGCCGCTGCGGGCAGCGGGACGCGACCCGCCTACGTTCGGAATCAGGAATTGCATACTCGGCAATTCTTTAAACCTCTGGTTGAGGTTGAAGGTTTGCACTCGAGGTTCAGGACGATACGGAGGCCGGCGTGAGCCAGAACCAGAACTACCTTGCTGTGATCAAGGTCGTTGGCGTGGGTGGTGGCGGTGTCAACGCCGTCAACCGCATGATCGAGCTCGGCCTTCGCGGCGTCGAGTTCATCGCCGTCAACACGGATGCCCAGGCGCTGCTGATGAGCGACGCCGACATCAAGCTCGACGTCGGTCGCGAGCTGACTCGCGGTCTCGGTGCCGGCGCCGATCCCGAGGTGGGCCGTCGTGCCGCCGAGGACCACGCCGAAGAGATCGAAGAGGCCCTCGCGGGCGCCGACATGGTCTTCGTGACGGCAGGCGAGGGCGGCGGTACGGGCACCGGTGGCGCCCCCGTCGTCGCACGGATCGCGAAGTCGATCGGCGCTCTGACCATCGGTGTCGTGACCAAGCCGTTCTCGTTCGAGGGTCGCCGTCGGCAGACCCAGGCGGAGACGGGCGTCTCGAAGCTGAAGGAAGAGGTGGACACCCTCATCGTCGTCCCGAACGACCGCCTCCTCGAGATCAGCGATCGCGGCATCTCGATGATCGAAGCGTTCGCCACTGCAGACCAGGTGCTCCTCGCCGGTGTGCAGGGCATCACCGACCTGATCACGACTCCAGGTCTCATCAACCTCGACTTCGCCGACGTCAAGTCGGTCATGCAGGGTGCGGGCTCCGCGCTCATGGGCATCGGTTCCGCCCGGGGCGCCGACCGCGCCATCAAGGCTGCCGAGCTCGCCGTCGAGTCGCCGCTTCTCGAAGCCTCGATCGAGGGCGCCCACGGTGTGCTCCTCTCGATCCAGGGCGGGTCGAACCTCGGCATTTTCGAGATCAACGACGCGGCTCAGCTCGTCAAGGAGGCCGCCCACCCCGAGGCCAACATCATCTTCGGTACCGTCATCGACGACACCCTCGGTGACGAGGTGCGTGTGACGGTCATCGCCGCCGGTTTCGACGGCGGTGAGCCCCAGGTGAAGGTCGAGCCGATCACGGCGACGCGCCCGGCATCCGCACCGGTCCTGCCGCCGCTGCCGGCCGACACCGTCGCGCGCGACCTCGCGGCCGCGGAGAACACGAGCCCGCGCGAGTCGGTGTCGGTGTCCGCACCGTCCTCGACGAGCGACTACGACTCGGCGTTCGGTGATGACGACCTCGACATCCCCGACTTCCTGAAGTAACGCCGACGTGGATCTGCGTTCGCGGCTCGCCGACATAGACGCGCGCATCTTGGATGCCGCGTCGTCGGCGGGCCGCGACCCGTCCGAGATCTCGCGCATCGTCGTCACGAAGTTCCACCCCGTGGACCTGGTGGAGGATCTCGTCGGACTCGGTGTGACTGACGTCGGGGAGAACCGACAGCAGGAACTCAGCGCGAAGCGCGAGACCTACTCGGGTGCCCCGGTGCGATGGCACTTCATCGGCCAGGCGCAGACCAACAAGGCGAAGGCCGTACGACGGGATGCCGATGCGGTGCACTCCCTCGACCGAGCGCGCCTCGCCGACGCGTTGCACGCAGCTCGCGGGGAGGACGACGACGCCGACATCCTGGATGTGCTCATCCAGGTCAATCTGACCGACGATCCCGGTCGCGGGGGCGTCGAGCCTGCGGGCATCGAAGAGCTCGCGGAGCACGTCGCTGCGTCCTGTCCGTCGCTCCGGCTCCGGGGAGTCATGGCGGTCGCGCCCCTCGACGAAGAGCCCGCAGCGGCCTTCGCCCGACTCGCCGATCATGCTGCCCTCATCCGCACCGTGGTGCCGGATGCCGACTGGATTTCCGCCGGGATGACCGGCGATTTCGCCGAAGCGATCGCGGCAGGTGCGACACACCTGCGGATCGGTTCGGCAATCACGGGCCCGAGGCCCGTGCACGGATAGCCTCGTCACAGACGAGCAATACGGAGGATGCGATGTCGAACCCGCTCAAGAAGACCATGGTGTACCTGGGCCTCGCCGACGAGGAAGAGGTGTACGAGGAGCCCGCTCCCCGTCGGGAGAAGCAGGTCGAGAACAAGACTGCGCCGGTGACCCCGATCCACCGCCCCGCGGTCGTCCGTCAGCCTGCTCCGGCCACGGTGAGCGAGATCGTCACCGTGCACCCCAAGCAGTACCGCGATGCTCAGACGATCGCCGAGAACTTCCGCGACGGCATCCCGATCATCATCAACCTCTCGCAGATGAGCGACGCTGACGCGCGCCGCCTCATCGACTTCGCGAGCGGTCTGTCGCTGGGTCTGTACGGACGCATCGAACGCGTGACGAGCAAGGTCTTCCTGCTCTCGCCGGAGAACGTCGCGGTGTCCGGCGAAGGCGCGATCGCTCAGGGCGACGCGGACTCCGCGCCCTTCACCCACTGACGCCGTGTCGGTCATCGGCCTCATCGCCGGGATCCTCAACGCGCTCCTTCTCATCTATGTGCTGTTCCTCCTGGCACGCCTGGTGTTGGAGTACATCCCGATGTTCAATCGGGAGTGGCGTCCGCGGGGCGGCTGGCTCGTCCTCGCGGAGGTCGTGTTCACCGTGACGGATCCGCCGATCAAGTTCTTCCGGCGGTTCATTCCGCCGCTTCGCATCGGCCCGATCGCGCTGGATCTCGCGTTCCCGATCACGATGCTCTGCTGCTTCGTTCTGCTGTCGATCACGCAGGTCCTGAGCCGCGTGTGATCATCGCGTCGTCGCACCCGTGACAGCCTCGGACTATGCTGTCGGGGTACGGCTCGCGCCTCGCGGGTCTTCATTGACCGGCCCGCCTCCTGAGCCCCGAAAGAGGAAAGACACATGCCTTTGACTCCCGAAGACGTCGTCACCAAGCAGTTCCAGCATGTTCGCTTCAAGGAGGGTTTCGACCCCGATGAGGTCGACGACTTCCTCGACGAGATCGTCGTCGAGTGGCGCAAGACCATCGCTGAGAACGAGGAACTGAAGGCGAAGCTCGCCGCGTTCGAGTCCGGCGAGACCCCCGCCCCGCAGGAGTCCGCTCCGCAGGCCGAGTCGGCCCCGCAGACCGAGGTCGTCGAAGAGGTCCCGGCCCAGGCCGAGCCTGCCGCCGAAGCTCCCGCATCGAGCGCCTCCGCTCCCGTCGCGGCTTCTGCCGGCATCATCGAGCTGGCTCAGCGTCTGCACGACGAGCACGTCGCCGAGGGTAAGTCGCAGAAGGAGAAGCTCATCTCCGAAGCGCAGGCCGAGGCCGACGCCATTCTTAACGACGCCCGTTCGAAGGCGCGCGACGAGATCACGCGCCTCGAGAGCGAGCGCGGCACCCTCGAGGGCCGCATCAGCGAACTGCGTCAGTTCGAGCGCGACTACCGCGTTCAGCTCCGTGGTTTCATCGAGGACAAGCTGCGTGACCTCGACGTCGCCGGCACCTCGGGCTCGACGCCCATCCCCGCGTCCTGACCACGCGCACGTTGTCGAGCCGAACGTCCGCGAAGCGGACGACACTGCGCGCCGCAGCGGCCGGCACCACCATCGCGATTCTCGCGGTGCTGGTGCTGGCCGCTGATCAGTTCACGAAGTACCTCGCTCTGGAGAATCTGCCCGAGCGAGAGGTCGTGCCGGTCATCGGCGACTTCTTCCAGCTCTACCTGACGTTCAATCCGGGAGCGGCCTTCTCCCTGGGGGAGGGCGTCACGTGGGTGTTCACCCTCGTCCTCGCCGCCGCCGCTCTGTCGATCGTCTTCCTGGCCGCAACCCGGGTGCGATCGCGCGCGTGGTCTGTCGTCCTCGGCTTGCTGCTCGGCGGCATCCTCGGCAATCTCACGGACCGCCTTTTCCGTGCTCCGGGTCTTCTCGTCGGGCACGTGGTCGACTTCATCCACACCCCGTGGCTCTGGCTGTGGTTCCCTTCCGCGATCTACAACGTCGCCGACATGTTCATCGTGACGATGATGATCGCGGTCGCAATCCTGGTTCTGCTCGGTCGCCGGTTCGACGGCACACGGGAGAAGGATGCTGCCCGGGCCGCCGCGTCCGCAGAGGCGGACGCCGACGCACCGGCATCCGCGAACCCTCATGCCCAGCCGTAGCCTCCCCGTCCCCGACGGGCTCGACGGCACGCGCGTCGATGCGGCGCTCGCCAAGCTCCTCGGTTTCTCGCGGACGTTTGCGGCCGACGTCGCCGAGAGCGGCGGCGTACAGCTCGACATGCGTCCCGTCGGGAAGTCCGACAAGCTCGTCGCCGGCGCCTGGTTGCAGGTCGACTGGGAGGACAAACGGGGGCCCGAGATCGTTCCGATTCCGGTTCCCGACCTCGGCATCGTCCACGACGACGATGAGATCGTGGTCGTCGACAAGCCGTCAGGTGTCGCAGCGCACCCCTCGCTCGGCTGGGAGGGGCCGACAGTCGTCGGCGCCCTCGCCGCGGCGGGCTTCCGCATCGCGACGACGGGAGCGGCGGAGCGCCAGGGCGTCGTTCACCGGCTCGACGTCGGGACGAGTGGACTCATGGTCGTCGCCAAGACGGAACGCGCCTACACCGCGTTGAAGCGCGCCTTCAAGGAGCGCGAGGTCGAGAAGGTCTATCACACCGTGGTTCAGGGGCATCCGGACCCTCTCGTCGGAACCATCGACGCTCCGCTCGGGCGCCATCCGAACCATTCGTGGAAGTTCGCGGTCATCCCCGACGGGAAGGACTCGGTGACGCACTACGAGACGCTCGAGGCGTTTCCACGGGCATCACTTCTCGAAGTCCACCTCGAGACCGGCCGCACGCACCAGATCCGCGTGCACATGGCCGCCCACAAGCACCCCTGCGTCGGCGACCCGCTCTATGGCGGCGACCCGACGCTGGCACAGCGTCTCGGCCTGACGCGCCAGTGGCTGCATGCTCACGAGCTGTCCTTCGCCCATCCGGCGACGGGGGACTGGGTCACGTTCCGGTCGGAGTACCCCGCGGATCTCGCGCACGCGCTGGAGATCCTGCGCGACCAGTGAGTCAGCGCCCGCCGGTGAAGCTCGCCGGATCGTCCTCGGCGATGGCGAGGGCGATCTTCCGGACGTGAGACGGGTCGACGTCGACCAGCTCGCCGAGCCCGTAGAAGCCGACCTCGGTCAGTTCGCCGTCGGCGGGATGCGGATCGCCCGAGACCCAGTCGCACCGGAACACGAGGTCGAGGTAGTCGACCTCGTCGCCATTCGCGTAGACGATCCGAGGGATCTGCTGGACCGCTGCGAGCCGAGTCGCGCGCACGACGACTCCGGCCTCTTCGAGGCACTCCCGGACCGCTGTGTCGGCGGGTTCCTCGCTCGGCTCCACGATGCCTGACACCGACTGCCACTCGCCGTTGTCGGCGCGTTTGCCGAGGAGGACCTTCTCGTCTCGGAACACGACGGCGGTGACCCCGACGAGGGGGAGCGGGGCGGTGCCGATCTTCTCGCGGAGGGCGAGGACGAACTCGGGGGTGGTCATGCCGACCAGCCTAGGCGCCGTGTCAGAACCGGAACGTAGACTCGATCCGTGGCATCCGACTCCTTCGTTCACCTGCACGTCCACAGCGAATACTCGATGCTCGACGGGGCCGCGAAGATCGGCGCGATGACGCAGGCAGCCGCCGACTACGGGATGCCGGCCATCGCCGTGACCGACCACGGCAACACCTTCGCCGCGTTCGAGTTCTACCGTGCGGCCCAGTCCGCCGGCGTCAAGCCGATCATCGGGCTGGAGGCGTACGTCACGCCCGGCACGCATCGCAGCGACAAGTCGCGCGTCGCGTGGGGGTCCCCCGATCAGAAGAGCGACGACGTCTCGGGATCGGGCGCCTACACCCACATGACGATGTGGAGCCAGAGCACCGAGGGCATGCACAATCTGTTCCGGCTGAGTTCGCTGTCGAGCATCGAGGGCTACTACTTCAAACCCCGCATGGACCGCGACCTGCTGCAGACCTACGGCAAAGGGCTGATCGCGACGACGGGGTGTCCGTCGGGTGAGGTGCAGACTCGCCTTCGCCTCGGTCAGTACGACGCCGCGCGTGCCGCCGCCGCGGAGTTCCAGGACATCTTCGGCAAGGAGAACTACTTCGCCGAGATCATGGACCACGGCCTGTCGATCGAGCGCCGCGTCATGACCGACCTCATCCGGTTGTCGAAGGACCTGAACATCCCGCTCGTCGCGACCAACGACTCCCACTACACGCATCAGCACGAGGCCGACGCTCACGAGGCGCTGCTGTGCGTCCAGTCGGGCTCGACGCTCGACGACCCGAACCGCTTCAAGTTCGACGGCGACGGGTACTACATCAAGACGGCGCAGGAGATGCGCCAGCTCTTCCGTGACCACCCCGAGGCCTGCGACAACACGCTGCTCATCGCCGAGCGGTGCGAGGTGGAGTTCAACACCTCCGCGAACTACATGCCGCGTTTCCCGGTGCCCGAGGGTGAGACCGAGGACAGCTGGCTGATCAAAGAGGTCGAGGCGGGCCTCCACTACCGGTACCCCGACGGGATCCCCGACCGCGTCCGCAGGCAGGCGGAGTACGAGACCGGCATCATCTTGCAGATGGGCTTCCCGGGGTACTTCCTCGTCGTTGCCGACTTCATCAACTGGGCGAAGGACCACGGCATCCGCGTCGGCCCCGGACGTGGCTCCGGCGCCGGCTCGATGGTCGCCTATGCGATGCGCATCACCGACCTCGACCCGCTCGAGCACGGCCTCATCTTCGAGCGCTTCCTGAACCCCGACCGTGTCTCCATGCCCGACTTCGACGTCGACTTCGACGATCGACGCCGCGGCGAGGTCATCGACTACGTGACCGAGAAGTACGGCTCCGAGCGCGTCGCCCAGATCGTGACGTACGGCACGATCAAGTCGAAGCAGGCGCTGAAGGATGCCGGTCGTGTCCTCGGCTTCCCGTTCTCCATGGGCGAGCGCCTCACGAAGGCTATGCCGCCGCCCGTCATGGGCAAGGACATGGAGCTCGGCGGCATGTTCGACGCGAAGCATCCCAGGTACAAGGAGGCGAGCGAGTTCCGCTCACTCGTCGACACCGATCCCGATGCCAAGACGGTGTTCGACCGCGCGCTCGGGCTCGAAGGACTGAAGCGCCAGTGGGGCGTCCACGCGGCCGGCGTGATCATGTCGAGCGAACCGCTCATCGACATCATCCCCATCATGCGTCGCGAGCAGGACGGTCAGATAGTCACGCAGTTCGACTACCCGTCGTGCGAGACGCTCGGCCTGATCAAGATGGACTTCCTGGGGCTTCGAAACCTCACGATCATCTCCGACGCCCTCGACAACATCCGCACCAACCGCGGCGAGGAGCTCGACCTCGAGCACCTCGAGCTCGACGACCGACCGGCGTACGACCTCCTGAGTCGCGGCGACACCCTCGGGGTGTTCCAGCTCGACGGTGGACCTATGCGGTCGCTTCTGCGTCTCATGAAGCCTGACAACTTCGAGGACATCTCCGCCGTCATCGCCCTGTACCGTCCGGGTCCCATGGGCGCCAACTCGCACACCAACTACGCACTGCGCAAGAACGGCGTGCAGCCGATCACCCCGATCCATCCCGAGCTCGAGGAGCCGCTGCGCGACATCCTCGACACGACCTACGGCCTGATCATCTATCAGGAGCAGGTCATGGCGATCGCGCAGAAGGTGGCGGGGTTCTCCCTCGGCCAGGCCGACATCCTCCGACGCGCGATGGGTAAGAAGAAGAAGTCCGAACTCGACAAGCAGTACGCGGGCTTCTCCGGCGGGATGAAGGAGCGCGGCTTCGGTGACGCGGCCATCAAGTCCCTCTGGGACATCCTCCTTCCCTTCTCCGATTACGCGTTCAACAAAGCGCACTCCGCTGCATACGGTCTCGTCTCCTACTGGACTGCGTATCTGAAGGCCCACTACCCAGCCGAGTACATGGCTGCGCTCCTCACGAGCGTCGGCGACTCCAAGGACAAGATGGCGGTGTACCTCAACGAGTGCCGCCGCATGGGCATCCGCGTGCTGCCGCCCGACGTGGGGGAGTCCATCCGCTTCTTCGCCGCCGTCGGCGAGGACATCCGCTTCGGCCTCGGCGCTGTCCGCAACGTCGGCACCAACGTCGTCGACGGCATCGTGTCGGCCCGAACCGACGGGCCGTACACGAGCTTCCATGACTTCTTGACGAAGGTCCCCGCGCACGTCGCGAACAAACGGACCGTCGAGTCGCTCATCAAGGCGGGTGCGTTCGACTCGCTCGGGTCGACGAGGCGTGCGCTCATGGAGATTCATGAGGATGCGACCGAGCAAGCCGTCCTCGACAAGCGACGCGAAGCCAACGGCGAGGTCGGGTTCGATTTCGACAGCCTGTGGGGGGACGACGAGCCGCAGCAGGTCGCGCGCGTTCCGGAGCGGCCGGAGTGGACGAAGAAGGACAAGCTCGCGTTCGAGCGCGAGATGCTCGGTCTGTACGTGTCCGACCACCCGCTCGCCGGTCTCGAGATACCGCTCGCCAAGCACGCGTCGACGTCGATCCATGACCTGCTGGTCTCGGAAGACATCTCCGACGGCGACATCGTCACCATTGCGGGGCTGGTCACCAGCGTCCAGCACCGCGTCGCGAAGCAGAGCGGCAACCCCTACGGCATGATCACCGTCGAGGACTTCGACGGCGAGGTGACGGTCATGTTCATGGGCAAGACCTACACCGAGTTCCAGTCGATGCTCGTGGCCGACTCGATCCTCGTCGTCCGCGGCCGCGTGTCGCAGCGCGATGACGGACGTAACCTCCACGGTCAGTCCGCCTTCGTGCCCGATCTCGGGTCGGTCGATGCGGCGGGCCCGCTCGTCCTCCTGCTGCCGGAGCACCGCGCGACGGAGACCACTATCGGTCAGCTCGCGGCCGTTCTCGACCGGCATCCGGGTTCGACGGAAGTAACACTCAAGCTTCACCGCGGCGGAGTGGCGAAGGTCTTCGAAGTTCCCGCGCAGGTGGGAGTGACCGTCGACCTCTACGGGGAGCTCAAGGGGCTGCTCGGTCCGCAGTGTCTCGGCTGAGTCGCCTCGACCGCGCGGGGTAGGATCGCAGGCGGCGCTCATCGGCGCTGTTCGGAAGGAGCATCGTGACCGACCAGAAGACGAACCCCGAAACGCCGGACGAAGCCGGGAGCTCTGTCGAAGACCTCGACGTGACCGTCGTGCGCGCGCCGGAGACCGCCGTGTACGAGGCCGCCGGCGCCGATCAGGAGACCGAGGCGTACGACTTCTCCACGGATGCCGCGGGTGACGGAGAGGCGTACGTCGCCGAGCCCGTCGTCGCGGAGGAGCCCACCGAGGCCGCTGGCCCCGCCGTCGACGCGGCGCAGCCTGCTGAGAGTGAGCCCGGCGAGGGGCACATTCCGCCGCAGTACGGCGTCGGCCCCTTCTCGCTCCGCGAGGTGTCGTTGCTGGGCGTCTGGGCGCTGGCCTTCCTGTTCTCGTTCTTCCCGCTCTACGCGAACGACCAGTTCACCCGTCTTCTCGGCGGCGGAACCGTCTGGACCTCAGGCATCGACTGGGTGCTGACGATCGGCGTCCCGACGGTCGCTGTCTTCCTCGTCACTCTTCGTCGCTTCTCGCCCGACGGCATCCGTCGTGTCGGTTCCCTGGGCATCGACCAGTTCGCGTCGGTCGCGTTCTCCGTCTCGGCCGTCGTGTGGTTGAGCTGGCTGTGGGCGAACATCGCGCGTGGCGCTGCGACCGGCGTCTGGCTCAGCAGCTGGGTCGTCTGGGTCGAAGTGATCCTCATGGCCGCCGGCGTCGCGCTCACCGTCCTCGCGCCGTTCATCCCGCCGTTCCACGAAGACTTCCTTCACCGGACGGAGACGCTTGCGCACCGTGTCGCTCGTCGTGCGCGTCCGGTCGTCGCGCGTCCCCTCTCGGACGCACGCTTCACAATGGCGGCGCCGTCGGTCGACCCCGACCCCGCTCCGTACGGTGACCCGATCGACGACGACGAGCCGGCTCCTGCTCCCGCCTCCGCGCAGCAGGCGTTCTGGGCACTGTCTCCTGTCGAGCGCGACGTCGTCGATGAGAATGGGCTCCCGGTGTTCCGCGTCGGTCCGACTGCGTGGGCTCTGGTGATCGAGGACCGCGGAGATTCGTTCGTCGTCCGTCATGAGGACGGTCGGATCGGCTACCTTACCGACGTCTCAGGCGTCACCCGGGGCTGAGCCGCCGGTAGCCTGGAGGGATGCTCCGCACGATCGACCTCCGGGGTCGCGCCGTCACACCGACCGATCTCCTCGCCGCCGTTCCCCGCGCCACAGCCGCGCGCGACGAGGCCCTCGCCACCGCGGCGGCGGTCGTTGCAGACGTCGCCGAAAGGGGAGAGGTCTCCCTCCGTGAACAGGCGGCGCGGTTCGACGGCGTCGAGGGGCATGACATCCGGGTTCCGGCCGCGCACCTCGATGAGGCTCTCGCCTCGCTCGACCCGTCGATCCGTTCTGCGCTGGAGAACGCCATCGGTCGGGTTCGACTCGCCTCCGCCGCGCAGGTCCCCGCGCCGGTCGTCACCGAGATCGGCCCGGGTGCCCGCGTCGAACAGCACTGGCGGCCCGTCCGACGCGCGGGCGTATACGTTCCTGGCGGGAAGGCGGTCTACCCGTCGAGCGTCGTCATGAACGTTGTCCCCGCGCAGGTGGCCGGCGTCACTCAGGTCGCGCTGACCTCGCCGCCCCAGCGTGCCCACGGCGGACGGGTCCACCCGGTGATCCTCGCCGCCGCGAAGCTGCTGGGCATCACCGAGGTCTACGCGATGGGCGGCGCAGGGGCCATCGGTGCCTACGCGCACGGCGTCGCCGAGATCGAACTCGCTTCCGTCGACGTGATCTCCGGCCCGGGCAACAACTTCGTCGCGCTCGCCAAGCGTGTCGTGGCGGGCATGGTCGGTACGGACTCCGAGGCGGGTGCCACCGAGATCCTCATCGTCGCCGATGACTCCGCGGATGCCCGCCTTGTCGCCGCCGACCTCGTGAGCCAGGCGGAGCACGACGAGCAAGCATCCGCTGTCCTCGTCACGGATTCCGCAGCTCTTGCCGAGGCCGTCGTCGTCGAAGTGGAACGCCGCGCCGCGGCGACGCACCACGCCGACCGCGTGGCGCAGGCTCTCGCCGGTCCGCAGTCGGCGGTCTTCCTCGTCGACGACATCCCGACGGCCACCGCATTCAGCAACGCGTACGCGCCCGAGCACCTCGAGCTTCACCTCCGCGACCCGCGTCCGGAGGAGTACGTGAACGCGGGCGCGGTGTTCGTCGGTCCGTGGACCCCCGTGAGCCTGGGGGACTACCTCGCCGGGAGCAACCACGTTCTCCCCACCGGCGGTCAGGCACGGTACGCGTCGGGCCTCTCGGCATCCACCTTCCTGCGTCCTCAGCAGGTGATCACCTACGATCGCGACGCATTGCGGGCCGTGCACGACGACATCGTGACGCTGGCGAACGCCGAGGTTCTCCCCGCGCACGGCGAGGCCGTGACGGCGCGCTTCGACGCGTAGTCTGGATGCCGCCATGCACTGCCCCTTCTGCCGCCACTCCGATTCCCGCGTCATCGACTCCCGCACGAGCGACGACGGACTCAGCATCCGTCGCCGTCGCCAATGCCCCGAGTGCGGCGGCAGGTTCTCGACGATCGAGACGGCGAGTCTCAACGTCATCAAGCGCTCGGGAGTCATCGAGTCGTTCAGCCGCGAGAAGGTGATGTCCGGCGTCCGGAAGGCGTGCCAGGGCCGCCCCGTCACCGAGGCCGATCTCGCCATGCTCGCCCAGGCGGTGGAGGAGTCGGTCCGTCAGACGGGCGTCTCGCAGATCGACACGAACGAGATCGGACTGGCGATCCTCGGACCTCTCCGCGAACTCGACGAGATCGCGTACCTCCGGTTCGCGAGCGTGTACCAGGCATTCGAGACCCTCGACGATTTCGACGACGCGATTGCGCTCCTGCGAGCCGATCACGCCGAGCGAGCCTCGCGCCAGGACGCCTGAGCACGAGACCAGGGGCACCACCCCTAGGCTGGGAGCCGATGTATCGACTCCTCTTCGACCTCGTCCTCCGCCGGCTCGATCCGGAAACCGCCCACCACCTCGGGATGGCCGTGATCCGTGTTGCCGCGGTGCCGCCGTTCTCGGCGGTTGCGCGAGCGCTGACCCGCCCCGCACCGGAGCTCCGGACCGAGGCTCTCGGCCTCGTTTTCGACTCGCCGTTCGGGATCGCTGCAGGCTTCGACAAGAACGCGGTCGGCGCGCTCGGGCTTCACGCTCTGGGGTTCGGGCACATCGAGGTCGGCACGGTGACGGCCATCCCACAAGACGGCAATCCTCGTCCGCGGCTGTTCCGACTGCCCGCGGACCGTGCCCTCATCAACCGCATGGGTTTCAACAACGACGGTGCGGAGGCCGTGGCTGCGCGACTCGCGCGCATGCGCCGCCGCAAACGACGCCCCGTCCTCGGAGCGAACATCGGCAAATCTCGCGTCGTCGACGTCGAGGACGCGACCGCAGACTACGTCGCGAGCACTCGGCTCGTCGCTCCGGTCGCCGACTACCTCGTCGTGAACGTGTCGTCCCCCAATACTCCCGGGCTCCGCGGACTGCAGGCCGTCGAGACCCTGCGTCCCCTCCTGGCCGCGGTGAAGGATGCCGCTGGCGATACCCCTCTCCTCGTGAAGATCGCCCCCGACCTGACCGACGACGAGATCGACGGGATCTCGGCGATGGCGGTGGACGCAGGGCTGTCCGGCATTGTGGCCACCAATACGACGATCGCCCGCACGGGACTGACGACGGATGCCGCTCGCGTCGATGCCATGGGTGCCGGCGGACTCTCCGGTGCTCCGCTCCGCGAGCGTTCGCTCGAGGTCCTTCGTCGCGTTCGCGCCGCCGTCCCGGACGGCTTCTGCGTGATCGCCGCGGGGGGAGTGGAGACGGCAGCCGACGTGCGCGAGCGTCTCGCCGCCGGCGCCGACATCGTCCAGGGCTACAGCGCGTTCGTGTACCGCGGACCGCTCTGGGCGCGCCAGATCAACCGTGGCCTCACGCGCTGAGGCGCGGCATCGGTCGCACGAAAAGACGGGCCCGCACCTCTCGGTGTGGGCCCGTTCTCAAGTGTGGTCGAGATCAGGCGGGGTACTCGCCGCGGCGCACCTGCGGCTTCGGCAGACGCATGAAGCGCATCTGCACGGAGCGCATGGCGGCATACCAGCCCAGGCCCTTCTCGCGGCGGTCTCCCCACTTCGCTGCGGCGAGCTTCTTCACCTTGCGGGAGAGCATGGCCATGTCCGCGACGACGAAGAGGATGTAGACCCAGAGTCCGACGTACGCGTAGAAGACGACGGCGGAGTTGGGGACGAGAGCGAAGAGGATGACGATGACCAGGAGCGGCATCACGAGCTCGCCGAAGTGCCAGCCGGCATCCGTGTAGTCACGGGCGAACCGACGCTGGGGGCCGCGGTCACGAGGCGTGAGGTAACGCTCGTCGCCGTTGGCCATGCCGATACGAGCCTTGTCGCGCTGCGCCGCGAGTTCGGCCTTCGCGCGAGCGCGGGCCTCCTTCGTGTTGGCGACGAGGGGCCGCTTGCGCGCCGCTTCCTGCTCGGCGCGCGTAGGCGTCGGGCGGTTCTTGCCCGCGCCGGTGGGGGCGTCGGGTGCGGTGTCGGCGGGGGGCGGTGTCTTTGCCACGGGGCGGTTCCTCGGAATCGGCGAAAAGGGCGTGCGACATAAGATTACCCGCATGACTTCCGACACCACTCGGTCCGCCGCGGTGCGGGAGGCGGCCCTGACTCAGGTGCCCGCCGCCCTCGCTGATCTGGGTTCCCTCGTCCGCATCCCGTCCGTGGCCTTCCCGGGCTTCGACCGTGCCGAAGTGCAGCGGAGCGCCGAGGCGGTCAAAGCGCTCGTCGACGGCCTCGGGATCTTCGAACACGTCGAAATCAAGACGGCTGTCATTCCCGAAACCGGGGAGGAGGGGATGCCGGCCGTGCTGGCGACCCGCAAGGCCCGTAACGGCCGCCCGACGATCCTTCTCTACGCGCACCACGACGTTCAGCCGGTCGGCGATGACTCCCTGTGGGAGTCGCCTCCGTTCGAGCCCACGCTCCGTGACGGTCGGATCTACGGGCGCGGCGCCGCCGACGACAAGGCCGGGATCATGGCGCATATCGGTGCCCTCCGCGCTCTCGTCGACGCGCTCGGCCCGGACTTCGACCTCGGCGTGAACCTCTTCTTCGAGGGTGAGGAGGAGGCCGGGTCGGCATCCTTCGCCCAGTTCCTCAGCGACAACGCTGACGCGCTCCGGGCTGACGTCATCGTCGTCGCCGATTCGGGCAACTGGGATTCCGAGACGCCCGCACTCACAGTGTCTCTCCGCGGCAATGCGCGGTTCACGCTCGACATCGAGACTCTCGAGCACGCTTCGCACTCCGGGATGTTCGGCGGTGCAGTCCCCGACGCGATGCTCGCGGCAGTCACCCTTCTCGCCACCCTGTGGGACTCGGACGGCGCGGTTGCGGTGAAGGGTCTGGAATCGCGGGATGCCGCGACGCCCCCTTACTCCGAGGAGACACTGCGGGACGAAGCCGGGCTGCCGGCGGGTGTGTCGCCGATCGGGCGCGACGAGATCCTGAGCCGCATCTGGAACAAGCCCTCCATCACCATCACAGGTATCGACGCTCCCAGCGTCCGCAACGCCTCGAATACCCTCTCGCCGAAGGTGTCCGTTGTGATCAGCACCCGTGTCGCACCCGGCCAGGCGGCCGCCGACGCGTTCGCGGCAATCGAAGCGCACCTTCGTGCGCACGCACCGTTCGGCGCTCGGCTCGCCTTTCGTGACGTCGACTTCGGCGATGCGTTCCTGGTCGACACGTCCGGACCGGCGGTTGAGAAAGCGCGTGCCGCCCTGGAGAGCGGATACGGCCGGACTCCTGTGGACATCGGGGTGGGCGGCTCGATTCCGTTCATCGCAGACCTCGTGAGGGAATTCCCCGGCGCCGAAATTCTGGTCACGGGAGTCGAAGACCCGCACGCGCGTGCTCACAGCCCGAACGAGTCCCTGCACGTCGACACCTTCCGCCACGCCCTGCTCTCCGAGGCATTGCTCCTGGAGTCGCTCGACGCGTCGGAGTGAACCGGTCGCCCGATACCCGCGCCGCCAGGCCAGACCGTGTGAGGCGACGTAGAATCGTCTGAGTACGCCGCCCCCGTTCCTCAAGAACACTGGCGGCCCGACCATGGGGAGAGTCATGACCGACATCGCCACGCAGTCCACCGAGACCGTTCCCGCTCACGGCGTCGCCCTGACCGACGCAGCGGCCGACAAGGTCAAGAGCCTCCTGTCGCAGGAGAACCGCGACGACCTTCGGCTCCGCGTCGCCGTGCAGCCGGGTGGTTGCTCGGGTCTCATCTACCAGTTGTACTTCGACGAGCGTTACCTCGACGGAGACAAGACCGTCGACTTCGACGGTGTCGAGGTGATCGTCGACGACATGTCGGTGCCCTACCTCGACGGCGCAAAGATCGATTTCAAGGACACGATCTCGGAGCAGGGCTTCACGATCGACAACCCGAATGCTGCGGGCAGTTGCGCCTGCGGTGACAGCTTCCACTGATCCATCTGGGCTTCCCTCGGCGGGCCCCGGTATCCCTGAAGGGATGGCCGGAATCCCGTGAGAGGTTGCCCTAGACTGGCATGAGTCTGACCTTCATGTCCCCGAAAGGTGCACCGTGCGCGTCAACCGCCGACTCCGTTGGGTAGCCCTCCCGCTTGCGATCGCCTCCGCGATCGCCCTTGCGGGATGCAGCCCCACGACAGCGAACGGCTTCCTCCCCGGCTTCGATGAGGGGGGCGGCCAGGCGACGAATCACACGTCGATGATTGCCGGCCTCTGGACCACGTCGTGGATCGTCGTCCTCGCCGTCGGTGTGATCACGTGGGCCCTCATGGGCTTCGCGGCGATCGCGTACCGCCGCCGGAAGGGCCAGTCGGGCCTTCCGGTGCAGCTTCGGTACAACATGCCGATCGAGATGTTCTTCACGATCGCGCCGGTCATCCTCGTCCTCGGTTTCTTCGCTTTCACGGCACGCGACCAGGCCATCCTCGAGACGCAGTACGAGGACCCCGACGTCTGCATCACCGCCATCGGCAAACAGTGGGCGTGGGACTTCCAGTACAACGGGAACGACTGCGACGACCCCAAGGACGCTGTCTGGACCATGGGTGTCCAGGCGCAGACTGACGCCCAGGGCAACATCACCAACGAGCTTCCCGAGCTCGTGCTTCCCGTCAACAAGAAGGTGACGCTGCAGCTCGAGTCTCGCGACGTCATCCACTCGTTCTGGATCGTGGACTTCCTCTACAAGAAGGACATGTACCCGGGGCGCGAGAACTACTGGTCCTTCACGCCCACGAAGGAAGGCACGTTCGTCGGCAAGTGCGCCGAGCTCTGCGGCCAGTACCACTCGATGATGCTCTTCAATGTGAAGGTCGTCTCCGAGTCCGAATACCAGACCTACATCGCATCGCTCGAGTCCAAGGGACAGACCGGCGACATCGACGATGTCTTGGACCGCCAGCAGAACGCACCGGGAACTGGCGCGCCCGCCGCTGAGGGAGAGCAGAACTGATGGCCACCATCGCACCTCCGGCCCCGACACCGACCCTTCCGCCGCGGCAGGCTGCGCTCCTGAGCAGCTCGCGCGTCGAGCGCAAGGGCAACATCGTGGTCAAGTGGATCACCTCCACCGATCACAAGACCATCGGGTACATGTACCTGATCGCCTCCGTCCTGTTCTTCATGCTCGGCGGCGTGATGGCACTGATCATCCGTGCGGAGCTCTTCGAGCCCGGCATGCAGGTCGTGCCGACCAAGGAGCAGTACAACCAGCTCTTCACGATGCACGGCACGATCATGCTGCTCATGTTCGCGACCCCGCTGTTCGCCGGGTTCGCCAACGCACTGCTGCCGCTGCAGATCGGTGCGCCCGACGTCGCCTTCCCGCGACTGAACGCGTTCGCCTTCTGGCTCTTCACCTTCGGATCGACGATCGCCGTCGCCGGCTTCCTCACCCCGCAGGGCGCAGCAGCTTTCGGATGGTTCGCGTATCAGCCCCTGGCCGGTGAGAGTTTCAGTCCGGGCGCCGGTGGTGACCTCTGGATGCTGGGTCTCGGCATGAGCGGTTTCGGCACGATTCTCGGTGGCGTCAACTTCATCACGACGATCATGACGATGCGCGCCCCTGGCATGACGATGTGGCGCATGCCGATCTTCAGCTGGAACACCCTCGTCACCAGCATCCTGATCCTGATGGCGTTCCCGGTCCTGGCCGCGGCGATCTTCGCTGCCGCTGCCGACCGCATCCTCGGCGCTCACATCTACGATCCGGCCAACGGTGGCGTTCTGCTCTGGCAGCACCTGTTCTGGTTCTTCGGCCACCCCGAGGTGTACATCATCGCGTTGCCGTTCTTCGGCATCGTGTCGGAGATCTTCCCGGTGTTCAGCCGCAAGCCGATCTTCGGGTACAAGACCCTCGTCTACGCCACCATCGCGATCGCTGCGCTGTCGGTGTCCGTCTGGGCGCACCACATGTACGTCACGGGCGCTGTTCTGCTGCCGTTCTTCGCTCTCATGACGATGCTGATCGCCGTCCCGACGGGTGTGAAGATCTTCAACTGGATCGGCACGATGTGGCGGGGATCGATCACATTCGAGACCCCCATGGTGTTCGCACTCGGGTTCCTCGTGTCGTTCGTCTTCGGTGGTCTTACCGGCATCATCCTGTCGTCGCCGCCCCTCGACTTCCATGTCTCGGACTCGTACTTCGTCGTGGCTCACTTCCACTACGTGGTCTTCGGAACCGTCGTCTTCGCGATGTTCGCGGGCTTCTACTTCTGGTGGCCCAAGTGGACCGGCAAGATGCTGAACGAGCGCCTCGGCCTCGTGCACTTCTGGCTTCTCTTCATCGGCTTCCACATGACCTTCCTCATCCAGCACTGGCTGGGCGCGGACGGCATGGTCCGTCGTTACGCCGACTACTCGGCGGCAGACGGCTGGACGTGGCAGAACCAGGTGTCGACCGTCGGGTCGATGATCCTCGCTGCGTCGATGGTCCCGTTCCTCCTGAACGTCTGGATCACCGCTCGCACGGCGCCGCGCGTCACGGTCAACGACCCGTGGGGCTACGGCGGTTCGCTCGAGTGGGCGACAAGTTGCCCGCCCCCGCGCCACAACTTCACGTCGATTCCGCGGATCCGCAGCGAGCGGCCTGCCTTCGACCTGAACCACCCCGAAGCCGGCATCCCCGTTGGTGTGGGTCCTGCAAAGGACGCGCCCGACGCTCCGGTGGTCGACCTGACGAACGGCAAGGTCAAGTAAATGAAGACCAATACCAACCTCTGGTGGGTTCTGACCGCGTTCTTCGCCCTCGTCGCGGTGGTCTACGTGACATGGAACATCCTGGCTCACCCGCAGCTCCCGGTGTTCAACCGGATCGAGTGGGTCGGCTCTGTCGCCCTGGTCTTCGTGACCGCGATGGGTGCGATGATCGCGTTCTACACCGGCCGCGTCGAGAAGGCTCAGGGTGGGGTTCTGCCGGAGGACTCGCTCACGGCTGACATCGACGATGGTGACCCTGAGATGGGTGAATTCTCGCCCTGGTCCTGGTGGCCGCTCGTGCTCGCAGGATCCGCCGCGATCGCCTTTATCGGCCTGGCCGTCGGCGAGTTCATGATCCCGATCGGCTTCGCGATTTTCATCGTTGCCATTGTCGGGTGGGTCTACGAGTACTACCGGGGCTACTTCGCCCGCTGATCCGCATGCGTATCAACGCAGGCGTCCGCTCGGATGTCGGAAGCTACCGGGCCGTCAATCAGGACGCAGCCTTTTCAACGCCGTTCGCCGCAGCCGTGGCGGACGGCGTTGGCGGTGGTCCGTCTGGAGATCTGGCTTCAGCCGCGATCGTACATAAACTGATCACGCTGCGCGGGGCGCTGCCTAGCGCCGAGAACCTCGTCGAGCGCCTTCGCGCGGCGAACTGGGACATCGGTGCGCACGTCAGGCGGGATGCTGCTCTCGCTGGGATGGCGAGCACACTCACCGGTGTGTGGCTCACCGCCGATGATCTGGTGCTCGCGCATACCGGTGACTCCCGCGCGTATCTGCTCAGGAGCGGCCGCTTCACCCGGCAGACGCGCGATGATTCGTACGTTCAAGCGCTCGTCGATCGCGGCCTGGTTCGACCGGAGGACGCTTGGACCCATCCGCGGCGCAACATCATCACCGCCTCCTTCGGTGGCCATGATGACGACACCATCCGGGTCGAAACCCGCGACGCTGTGATCGGCGATCGATGGTTCCTCTGCAGCGACGGCGTGACGGACTACGTGCCGGAGGAAGCGATAGCAGCTCTCCTGGTGGGAATCACCGATCCCGCCACGGCGGCAAAAGCTGTCGTCGATCTCGCGATAGAGGCGTGCTCGCGTGACAACGTCACCGCCGTGGTGTGCGACATCGACGCCGGGACGCCGGATGCGGACGCGGTACCCGTCATCGCCGGAGCGGCGGCGCAGCGGTGGCCCGAGGTCATCGAGGCGGGTCTGGCCTCTGCGTAAGAGCTCGTCAGGCGGTTGTGCGGACTGGCATCACCAACGGGTCGAACACGCGGGGGAGAGGCCCTTGCGCGCTCTCTACGGGCAGACCCTCCCGTGCCCAGTACTCGTAGCCGCCGATCATCTCCCGAACCGAGTACCCGAGTTGCGCGAACTCGACGGCGCCGCGGGCGCCGCCGTTGCACCCCGGGCTCCAGCAATAGACCACCACGGGCCGCGTCAAGGGGATTTCAGCGGTCGCCCGTGTCGCAATGTCTCGGTGAGGCATGTGCTGGGCGCCCGAGGCGTGTCCTTGGTCCCAGGCCTCGAGGTTGCGGACGTCGACGAGGACGAAGTCTTCGCCAGCCCGTTGCGCTGCGTACACATCGCTCACGTCCGTCTCAACGAGAAGTTTCGTCTGGAAGTAGGAGAGGGTCGCTGCGGAGGAGATGCTCATGATTCGACGCTACGGGCACGCAAAAGCTGCGGGGTCTGACCGATCGGTCAGACCCCGCAGCTTTACTGCCACAACAACTCAGTCGTCGGAGCGATCGTTCTTCTTCTGAGCGGCGTCGTCGACCACGATGATGTTCGACGGTCGGTTCGCCGTCTCGGGGCGGTGGCCGTCGTCGATCGGCCGGAGGGGGGCGTCAGGGGCACCGGCACGCTCGTGCGCACCGCGGATCTCTTCCTGCTCCTCGTGCTCGATGTGCTCGAGCTCGTGGTGCTGGTGAGCCACAGCGGCATCCACCTCGGCCTGAGTGACCGGCGACAGACGGTCTTCGAAGAACCAGCGCGACAGCGAGGCACGCACGTTCTGAGTCCACGGGATGCGGCCCTGGTCGTTCGGCCGGACCACGAGGGGCTCGTGGATCTCGAAGTCGATCAGCTTCACGCGCTCGTATGCGTCCACCGGCTGGTGAACCTCGATGTACTCGCCACCGGGGAGGCGGACGATGCGGCCCGACTCATAACCGTGCAGAGCGATCTCGCGGTCCTTCTTCTGGAGTGCGATCGCGATCCGCTTCGTGACGAAGTACCCGACGATCGGCCCGACGAACAGGAGCGCCTGGAGCGTGTGGATGACACCCTCCATCGTGAGGTGGAAGTGCGTCGCGATGATGTCCGACGAGGCAGCGGCCCACAGCACGGCGTAGAAGATGACGCCGGCGACGCCGATGGCGGTGCGGGTCGGAGCGTGGCGGGGACGCTGAGCGATGTGGTGCTCACGCTTGTCGCCCGTTACCCACGCCTCGATGAACGGGTACACCGCGACGAGCACGATGAACAGAGCGAGCACCGTCAGCGGGAGAAGGATGCCGAACGAGAACGTGTGGTCGAACAGGACCAGGTCGAGGTTCGACGGAGCCAGGCGGAGCGCACCGTCCGCGAATCCGATGTACCAGTCAGGCTGAGTACCCGCGGAAACGGGGGAGGGGTCGTACGGCCCGTAGTTCCAGATCGGGTTGATCGTGAACAGCGACGCGATGAGGACGAGGACACCGAACGTGATGAACAGGAAGCCGCCCATCTTCGACATGTAGATCGGGACCATCGGGTAGCCGACGACGTTGTTGTTCGTGCGACCGGGGCCCGCGAACTGCGTGTGCTTGTTGATGATCATCAGCATCAGGTGCGCCGCGATCAAGGCGATCAGGATCAGAGGCAGCAGCAGGATGTGGAGCGTGTACAGCCGGCTGACGATCGCCGTTCCGGGGAACTCGCCGCCGAACAGGAGATACGACGTCCACGTTCCGATCAGCGGGATGCCCTTGATCATGCCGTCGATGATGCGCAGGCCGTTACCCGACAGGAGGTCGTCGGGGAGCGAGTAACCGGTGAAGCCGAGGGCCATCGCCAGGATGAAGAGGACGAATCCGATCACCCAGTTGAGCTCGCGCGGCTTGCGGAATGCACCGGTGAAGAACACTCGGAGCATGTGCACGCCGATGGCGGCGATGAACAGCAGGGCCGCCCAGTGGTGCAGCTGGCGGACCAGCAGGCCACCGCGGAGGTCGAACGAGATGTTCAGTGTCGACTCCAGCGCCGCGGACATCTCGATGCCGCGGAGAGGCTGATACGCACCGCTGTAGTGGGTCGGGGCCATGGATGCCTCGAAGAAGAACGTCAGGAATGATCCCGAGAGGAAGACGACGACGAAGCTCCACAGAGCGATCTCGCCGAGCATGAACGACCAGTGATCGGGGAAGATCTTCCGGCCGATCTCCTTGACGAGTCCGGAGATGCTCGTGCGCTCGTCGATGTAGTTCGCCGTGGCGCCGATGAAACGGCCGCCGAGAGGCTTGTCAGTCGTCTTGGCCACGGTTGTCGTGGCTGGCGAGGATTCAGTCGCGGTGCTCAATGACGCTCCCAGAAACTTGGCCCGACGGGCTCTTCGAAGTCGCTCTTCGCGACCAGGTAACCGTCTGCGTCGACCGTGATCGGCAGCTGAGGGAGCGGTCGGGCGGCCGGGCCGAAGATGACCTCGGCGCCGCGGGACACGTCGAACTGCGACTGGTGGCAAGGGCAGAGCAGGTGGTGGGTCTGCTGCTCGTACAGCGCGACGGGGCATCCGACGTGCGTGCAGACCTTCGAGTACGCCACGATCCCGTCGTAGGACCAGTCGAGGCGGTTGTACTCGGCGGGGAGCTGCTCGGGGAGCAGCCGCATGAGGAGGACGATGGCCTTGGCCTTCTCCTCGAGATAGCCGTCGAGGTGATCGACGTCCTTCAGCGATTCGGGGATGACGTGGACGGCAGAACCGAGAGCAACGTCGGCGGCACGGATGGGAAGACCGGAGGGGTCGTGAGCGAGGCGCTCACCCTCCTTCCACATCGTGTGCTTCAGCAGAGCGACGGGGTCACCCACGAAGGGGTGGTCCGGGTTGTTCGAGCCATGCGGGGCAAGACCACGGAAGAGGGTGACGCCGGGAACGATGGATGCCACGACAGCGGCGATCAGGCCACCGCGGATAGCGGTACGACGGCCGAAACCGGACTCCTCGTTGGCTTCACGGAAGACGTTGACCGCGGCTTCGCGAGTCGACTCCTTGCCGCGCGTGGGGTGCCGCTCTTCGATGTGCTCTTTGTCGGGCATGATCGCCTTCGACCAGTGGATCGCGGCGATCCCGATGGTCAGCAGGGCGAACCCGATACCGAGGCCGATGAAGAGGTTGTTGCTCCGGATGTCGCCGAAGTTACCCGTTTCGATCGGGAACAGCATGTACGCGGCGACGGCCCACAGGCTGGCGGCGAGCGAAATGTAGAACAGCGTGTAGACGGTGCGGACCGCGCGATTCATCGCAGCAGGGTCCTTGTCGGTCATCCGCTCGCGGTGGGGCGGCAGACCGGGGTTCTGCACGGGGTCAGCGACCGCGACGACGAGCCCCGACGAAGGCCGAGCCTTCTCGAGCGCCTGCGGCTCTTCCTCGTGTGACATTGTGCTCCTCGCCTAGAAATTCTTTACGTCAGTGGAAGGTCAGTTGGACTTCGCGGTGATCCACACCGAGATGCCGATCAGCGTGCCGATGCCGAAGATCCAGATGAAGAGACCTTCCGATACCGGTCCGAGCGACCCGAGCGTGAAGCCGCCGACGGGCTCGCTCTTCTGGAGGTACATGAGGGACGAGATGATGTCGCGCTTCTCGTCGGGCGTGATGGTCATGTTGTTGAAGACCGGCATGTTCTGCGGGCCGGTGACCATCGCGGCGTAGATGTGGAGGGGGCTCGTCTTCGTGAGGGCCGGAGCGTACTTGCCCTCGGTCAGAGCACCACCTGCGGCGGCCACGTTGTGGCACATGGCGCAGTTGATGCGGAAGAGCTCGGCACCTTCGGTCAGGTTTCCGCCACCGTCGAGGATCTCCTCGTCGGGATATGTCGGCCCGGGCGCTTCGGACTGAACCCAGGCCGCCATGGCCTTGATCTGGTCCTCCGTGAACTGCGGAGCCTTCTGCGGAGCCTGCGGTCCCTGAGCCTGGAGGGGCATACGGCCCGTGGCCACCTGGAACTCGACCGACAGCTCACCCACGCCGTACAGCGAGGGGCCGTCTGCGGTGCCTTCGAGGTCGAGACCGTGGCAGGTGGCGCAGTTTGCCTGGAACAGCTTCTTGCCGTCTTCGACGGTCAGCGTGGAAGCCGTGTCGGTGGACGACGTCGACGCCATGGCTGCGGATGCACCGGCGTAGATGCCACCCGTGAGCAGCAGGCCGACGCCGATGAGAGCGGCGGCCGCCCACTTGCTGCGACGGCCAGTCTGCCGACGCGGGGTCTTGGATGCCATTTGAGGAACTCAGCTCCGCTCTGTATTACCGGATGAAGTAGATGACGGCGAAGAGGATGATCCACACGACGTCGACGAAGTGCCAGTAGTAGGACACGACGATCGCGGAGGTCATCTCCTTCCGGCCGAAGTTCTTGACGGCGAAGGCGCGTCCGATGATGAGCAGGAAGGCGATGAGGCCACCCGTCACGTGGAGGGCGTGGAAGCCGGTCGTGATGTAGAAGGCCGATGCGTACGAGTCGGCACTGATGGGCATGCCTTCGGCGACCAGCGTGGCGTACTCCCACACCTGGCCGGAGACGAAGACGGCGCCCATGATGAAGGTCAGGTAGAACCACTCGACCATGCCCCACTGGCGGAAGTTCCAGATGGACCCGCGACGGTAGGGCTGGAAGCGCTCAGCCGCGAAGACACCGGCCTGAGCCGTGAAGGAGGACAGCACCAGGATCAGGGTGTTGACCGCGGCGAACGGGATGTTCAGCAGCTCGGTTCGGCCGGCCCACAGCTCCGGCGAGGTGTTGCGGATCGTGAAATAGATCGCGAAGAGGCCTGCGAAGAACATGACCTCGCTGCCCAGCCACACGATGGTGCCGACAGCCACGGGGTCCGGTCGTTTCACCGAACGCAGTGCCTGGTTGTATGTCGCGGGAGTCGTCGTCACGCTCCCCATTATGGCCGATGTTGGGGGAGGGTTTCGCATTCCTGAAGGTACTTCTCTCTTTCCGCAGGATCGGCGGCGGCGATGGGCCCGCCGGGAGTCGTCTGCCAGAGTGCTGAGTAGGATCGGGGGTCATGGCGGACATGTACTCCTGGCCCGGGATTCTCACCACGGTGCTCGAGGGGAAGAACCTCAGTGTGTCCGAGTCGACCTGGGCCATGCGCCAGGTGATGCAGGGTGAAGCGACTCCGGCTCAGCTGGCAGGTTTCCTGGTGGGCCTGCGGGCCAAGGGGGAGACCGTCGATGAGATCGTGGGCTTCCGCGACGCCATCCTCGAAGCGGCGGTGCCCCTCCCGGTGCCGGCCGAGGTGCTCGACATCGTCGGGACGGGCGGCGATCGCTATGGGACCGTGAACGTGTCCACGACGGCCTCTGTGGTCGTGGCGGCCACCGGCATCCCGGTCGTCAAGCACGGAAACCGCGCATCGAGTTCCAAGTCGGGGTCGTCCGACGTGCTCGCCGCCCTCGGCGTGGATCTCACCCAATCGCCCGAGCGCGTCGCCGAGGTGCTCGGTGAGGTCGGGATCACGTTCGCGTTCGCGTCCGCATTCCACCCGGGCTTCCGCCACGCGGGTCCGACGCGCGCCGAACTCGGCATCCCGACGGTATTCAACTTCCTCGGCCCCCTCTGCAACCCGGCGCGTGCTGAAGCAAACGCGGTCGGAGTCGCGCATCTCGATCGCGTTCCGCTCATCACCGGTGTGTTCCAGACCCGCGGCGCGACGGCCCTGGTGTTCCGCGGTGACGACGGGATGGATGAGCTGACGACCACCGGGCACAGCCGTGTGTGGGAGATCAGTCGCGGCGACGTGCGCGAGCACGACCTCGACCCGCGGGATCTCGGCATTCCCCGGGCGGAGATCTCCGACCTCCTCGGCGGCGACGCGCAGCACAACGCGGGCATCGTCCGGCGGGTGCTCGACGGCGAAGCGGGACCGGTCCGCGACATCGTCCTCCTCAACGCTGCTGCGGGAATCGTGTCGTACCGGTTGTTCCAGGATGCCGCCGAGCTCCAGCGCCCCTTCGTGGAACGCCTCGCCGAGGCATACGGCGAAGCTGCTGCTGCTGTCGACGCGGGAGCGGCGGCGGCCAAGCTCGACGCCTGGGTCGCCGCCTCGGGACGCTGAGACGGCCATGGACCCGATCGAGGCGCTGACGGAGATCGCGGGGCTCCTCGAGCGCGATCGGGCGTCGCGGTACAAGTCGAAGGCGTTCCGAGTCGCCGCGCAGACCCTCACCGGTCTGACCCCGTCGGAGCGCGAGGATGTGCCGCGCCTCCGATCGCGGAAAGGTATCGGCGACTCGACGTTCGCCGTCATCACGGAGGCCCTGTCGGGACGGGTCCCGACGTACCTGGCCGAGCTCCGCGAGCGAGTTGCTCCTCCCGAGCCGTCTGGACTGCGCATCCAACTTCGAGGCGATCTGCACGCGCACTCGGAATGGTCCGACGGGCTGACATCGATCGATCTGATGGTCGACGCGGCTCGGGCTCTCGGGCACGAGTACCTGGCGCTGACCGACCACTCGCCGCGTCTGCGGGTCGCGCACGGGTTGTCGCCGGAGCGACTCCGCGAGCAGCTGGAACTCCTCCCGGCCTTCGGGGACGACACCTTCACACTGCTCAGTGGTATCGAGGTCGACATCCTCGACGATGGATCGCTCGACCAAGAGGACGAGCTCTTGCGAGCACTCGACGTCGTCGTCGCGTCGGCTCACTCGGCTTTGCGGATGGAGCGGGCGCCGATGACGCGGCGGCTGGTGGCGGCGGCATCCGATTCTCGCGTCGATGTCCTCGGTCACGTCACCGGCCGCCTCGTCTCTGGCGCCCGCGGGACGCGTCCGCCGTCAGTCTTCGACGCGAGGGCCGTGTTCGAGGCGTGCGCGGAGCACGGGACTGCGGTGGAGATCAACTCACGGCCCGAGCGTGAAGATCCGCCGGACGACCTGCTGGCGCTCGCGATCGAGATCGGATGCCTGTTCTCAATCGACTCGGATGCGCACGCCCCGGGTCAGCTGTCGCTCCTGGATCACGGCGCCGCGCGTGCGGAACGGGCTGGTGTGCCGGCCGATCGCATCATCACGACGTGGCCGCTGACCCGCTTGCGTGAGTGGAAGGCGACGCGCTGAGCCGTTAGGCCTGAGCCGTCAGTGCGGCGGCGGCACGCTTTGCGGATGACCCCAGTGACCAGGTGTCGGCCAGCTGAGTCACGGCGTCGTCATCCGGAGCGGAGATGCGCGAGTCGACGTCGGGCAGATCGAGTGTCCGAACGACTTCGACCACGCGCGGTGCCACGTCGAGATATTCGGCGGCGGCCAAGATCTTCGCCCTGACTCCTGCGCTCATTCCCTCACCGGCGTCGGCTGCTCGCCGGATGCCGGCGAGGTCGCCGTGAGCGGCGAGAAGTGTGGCCGCCGTTTTCTCACCCACGCCTGCGACACCGGGCAGACCGTCCGACGCGTCGCCGCGCATGGCGGCGAAGTCCGCGTACTGGGAGGGGAGGACTCCGTACTTGCTGACGACGACCTCGTCGGTCAGGACCTCGAGCTTGCTCATCCCGCGACCGGTGTAGATCACGCGGACGCCGCGGGAGTCGTTGACGAGTTGGAACAGGTCGCGGTCGCCGGTGATGACGTCGACGGGGGTCGTACTCGTGGAGGCGAGCGTGCCGATGACGTCATCCGCCTCGTGTTCGGCTGCGCCGACGATCGGGATGCCGAGCGTGCCGAGGGCTTCGCGGATCACGGGGACCTGGAGCTCCAGTGGATCCGGTACTTCCTCGATGTCCGGCGCGGAGTCGACCGCTTCGGCGACGCGGTGCGTCTTGTACGAGGGGATGAGGTCGACACGCCACTGCGGACGCCAATCGTCGTCCCAGCAGGCGATCACGTGAGTCGGCTCGTACGTCGCGACCAGTTTCGCGATCATGTCGAGGAAGCCGCGGACGGCGTTCACCGGACGGCCGTCCGCCGCCTTGACCGTGTCGGGCACTCCATAGAAGGCACGGAAGTAGAGGCTCGCGGAATCCAACAGCATGAGGCGTTCGGTCACGCGCTCATCCTCGCACTCAGCACCCCGGGCCGCGCGGGTCTTCGGTGCAGGTGCGTTCGACGAGGGCGGTGTCGACGTCGACGATCCTGACAACGGTGGTCGGTGTGGCGAGTTCCAACAGTCCCGCGATCGGGAACCAGCCTCCGCCGGCGTCGGCCTCGGCTGCGTAGCGGATCGTCACGCCGACCTCGTACTCGCCGGGCTCTCCGTAGCTGTGACTCGTGTCGGTCACCGTGAACTGCGGTGCGTCGAGGTCTTCCCAGGAGGTGCCCGGTGTCGTCGTCTCCTGGCGGGTGCCGTCGCCGTAGTCGAAGACATAGGAAACGGGCGTGAATCGGACCGTCACCGGGATGTCGAAGATGTCGCCCGTCGCGGTGTGTTCGATCGCGTCGACGACGAAGTTCGTGGGCATTCCCACCACACCGACGCCGTCAGGTTCGCCCACGACGCGCGGTGGGTCCGGCGCGAACTCCGCGACGTCGTCGATGGTCGCGGTGGTCGGGTCCGGAACAGCGGGGGGAGGTGCGGGTTCGGTCGGCTGCTGATCGGCGGCCTCGGTCCCCGGTAGCGGCGCACCATCGGGGACGATGACGGCCCCCGCGCACGACGGGTCGAACGCGCACTCCGCAAGCCATTCGTCTCGCGTCCGGTTGCCGGGATAGAACGCGTCGGGGTCGCGCACCGGGGGAGGGGTAGTCGTCGAGCCGCCGCCTCGGCCGCCGCCGTTGGAGCTGCGCGAGGGTAGGTCTACCGGCATGGACTCGCCGCGGGTGGCACCAATCGAGACGGAAGAGCCGTTGTTGCTCGTCTCGCAGGTTGTCCAGACGGACTCAGCCGTGCAGCCCGCACTGCTGCCGGTCCCCCCAGCTAGAAGGAGTTGTGCGCTCAGGCCGATGGCTACCCACACGGCTGGTCACTCAACGCTTCGCTCTGAGAGATCACGAGTTGCCGCGGTGCCGACGGGTTTTTAGTGAGCTCAATCGCGAGCAGCTGGCGATCATTGCGTCCCTCAGGGACAACCGAACTCCCTGAGGCGTCGACTATGTCGACGTCCGTTACATCCAGACAGACATTGACGGTCACCGTTGATGTCTCGGGATCGGCATTCACGCGATTGATCTTTTTCACCTTCGTGACTCCTCGCTTCTCGAGCAACTCTGCGTGGAGATTTGTCAGCTCTTTTTTTGAGCCGTTGAGCGCGCTTCCATCGAGCAGCGCGTACACCGGCTCAAACGTCGCAGGATCCGACAGATCCACCTTGTTCAACGCATCCACGTACGCGCGATAGGTCGCCTCCGCCGCGGCGAATGCCTCTTCCTTCGACGCGAAGCCGGTCGGCGACGGTGTGGGAGTAGGAGCGGCGGCAGGGGTGCACGCAGAAAGGGCGACGGCGAGGGTGACCGTTGCTACCAGTACCGCGGAACGTCGAGCGATCATGCGACCAAAATAACGAAGGGATGCGCCTCCTCCGCGGGTTCTCCACAGCGCGTAGGCTCGCGCCGTTGATCGTGAGGTGTGGGGAGGACCATGTCATTCGGAGCTGCGGCATCCGCTCACCGAGGGCGTCGGCCTGCGCTCGGCGAGCCCTGCCCGTGTGGGAGGCGTGCGTTCGGTACGTGTTGCGGGCCCGTGCTCGAGGGACGACCAGCCGAGACCCCCGAAGACCTCATGAGATCGCGCTACACGGCGTTCGCCCTCGGAGACGCGCGACACCTGGCCGACACGTGGTTCCCCGCGACGCGCCCCGACGATCTGATGCTCGACGCCGGGACCTCGTGGACGCGGCTCGAGGTCCTCGGCGCGGAGACGGACCCGGACGGCCGAACAGGACGCGTGAGATTCCGCGCGCACTGGCGGGAAGCGGGGACGGGGGAGACGGGTGTGCTGGTGGAAGACAGTCGATTCGTCAGACGCTCCGGCCGCTGGTATTACGTCCGCGCCCTCTGATACTCTGGAGCGTCGCACGCGTGGCTCTTGAGCCATGCCCGCGCGGCATCGCAACATCAACCACTCTGCCTCGATCGGCTGCCGCACGTCCTCGTGTGGATGAGTCCCGAGGCCCGATTACAACACCATCCAAGGACAACCCCCTACATGACTAACGCAACGACCGCCCCGGCCACCAAGCAGGTCGCCATCAACGACATCGGATCTGCTGAGGACTTCCTGGCCGCGGTCGAATTGACCCTGAAGTTCTTCAACGACGGAGACCTCATCGAGGGCACCGTCGTCAAGATCGATCGCGACGAGGTCCTCCTCGACGTCGGCTACAAGACCGAGGGTGTCATCCCCTCTCGCGAGCTGTCGATCAAGCACGACGTCGACCCCAACGAGGTCGTCAACGTCGGCGACCAGGTCGAGGCCCTCGTTCTCCAGAAGGAGGACAAGGAAGGCCGTCTGATCCTCTCCAAGAAGCGCGCACAGTACGAGCGTGCATGGGGTGACGTCGAGAAGATCAAGGAGAACGACGGTGTTGTCACCGGCTCCGTCATCGAGGTCGTCAAGGGTGGTCTCATCGTCGACATCGGTCTTCGCGGCTTCCTGCCCGCGTCGCTCATCGAGCTCCGCCGTGTTCGTGACCTGACGCCGTACCTCGGCCAGGAGATCGAGGCGAAGATCCTCGAGCTCGACAAGAACCGCAACAACGTCGTCCTCTCGCGCCGCGCACTGCTCGAGCAGACGCAGTCCGAGTCGCGCTCGAACTTCCTCAACAACCTCCACAAGGGTCAGGTCCGCAAGGGCACCGTCTCGTCGATCGTCAACTTCGGTGCGTTCGTCGACCTCGGTGGCGTCGACGGTCTCGTCCACGTCTCGGAGCTCTCGTGGAAGCACATCGAGCACGCATCCGAGGTCGTCGAGGTCGGCCAGGAGGTCACCGTCGAGATCCTCGAGGTCGACCTCGACCGCGAGCGCGTCTCCCTGTCGCTCAAGGCGACGCAGGAGGACCCGTGGCAGGTCTTCGCCCGCACCCACGCAATCGGTCAGGTTGCTCCGGGCAAGGTCACCAAGCTCGTTCCGTTCGGCGCGTTCGTCCGCGTCGCAGACGGCATCGAGGGCCTCGTGCACATCTCCGAGCTGTCTGGCAAGCACGTCGAGCTCGCCGAGCAGGTCGTCTCCGTCGGTGAAGAGGTCTTCGTCAAGATCATCGACATCGACCTCGAGCGTCGCCGCATCTCGCTCTCGCTGAAGCAGGCCAACGAGTCGGTCGACCCCAACGGCACCGAGTTCGACCCGGCCCTGTACGGCATGGTCACCGAGTACGACGAAAACGGCGAGTACAAGTACCCCGAGGGCTTCGACTCCGAGACCAACCAGTGGAAGGAAGGCTTCGACGAGGCCCGCCTTGCCTGGGAGGCCGAGTACGCCGCAGCTCAGGGTCGCTGGGAAGCCCACAAGGCTGCCGTCGCCAAGGCCCTCGAGGCCGAGGCTGCCGCTCCGGCCGACTCGGGCTCGTCGTCCTTCTCGTCCGAGGTCTCGAACGGCGCGGGCACCCTCGCTGACGACGAGGCACTGGCTGCTCTTCGTGAGAAGCTGTCCGGTCGCTGATCGACAACACCTGAATCGAGGGGTCGGAGCCACGTGCTCCGGCCCCTCGGTCGTTCCCGCGGCGTAGGCCGCGCCGCCCGCCGCCCGGTAACGTGCAGGTGTGGCGCAAGAGCACGAGAGATCGACCGCAGATCGATCGCCGTCCCGACGGACGGGACCGCGGATGCATCGATTCTTCGACGCGCCGCGACGGCAGCTCCCTCTGACGGAGCTCCGCGACCGCGTTGCAGCCAACAACCAGCTGCTCCTCACCGGTATCGTCGCCGCGATCTTCCTCTCGGGAATCCCAAGCGGGTGGTTGGCTGACGCCCCGGAGTTCGCCCCGGGCGCCGTGATCGTGGTCGTGGCGGCTGTGGCGAGCCTGGCGGTCCCCTGGTCTCGGCTCCACCCCTCGTGGGTTGCGATCATCCCCCTCCTCGACATCGTGGCCATCGGTCTCATGCGGACATCGGACGTGCCGGGGATCGGGCTGCTCTGGGCGTTCCCGACGATGTGGCTGTCTTCCATGGGGCGGCTGGGGTTCATCGCGGCGTGCGTCGGGTCGATCAGCGCTTACTGGATCGCCCTGCTGTTCGTGCCCGACTTCCAGCTCACGTGGGCTGTCATCGTCCTTCCTGCGGTCGTCATCGCGATCGGGGCTTCCACGTACAACGCCACGCGACGCTTCCTCGCGCAGCGCGCCCTGCTCGACCGGCAGGCGGAACGCCTCACCGCGGCGCTGCGCCACGCGAGCCGCCAGGAGCAGCTCCTGACCGAGGTTCTCGACACCGTCGATTTCGGGGTGCTGCGCGTCGGCGCCGACGGCGAGATCACCTTCGTCAACGACGCGCTCGGCCGGTTCCAGCAGCGCATCCCGGGATTCGGGAGGGTCGACGGAGTTGAGCAGATCTTCGCCGCCGACGGCGAAACGCCTCTCTCCGCCGAAGATCGCCCGCTCGCGCGCATCCTGCGCGGAGAGAGCTTCAGCGATGTGGTGGTCTGGTACGCGGTCTCCGACTCGCGTCGTGCGGCACTGAGCCTGACGGCTCGACGGATGAGGGATACCGACGGTGATCCCGCAGGCGTGGTCTTGGTGGCCCGCGACGTCACCGATGAGCGCACCGCGCTGAAAGCTCGCGACAGTCTCGTCGCCTCCGTGTCACACGAGCTGCGGACCCCGTTGACCTCGATCATCGGATACCTCGAACTGGTCCTCGACACCGAAGACGTCCCCGAGACCGTGCACCGCCAAGTGGATGTGGCCTACCGCAACAGCGAGCGACTGCTCAGCATCGTGTCGGGGATCCTCGCTGCCTCGACCGCCTCGAGGATGTCGGCCGAGGTGACTGTGTCACCGGTCCTCCACGACCTCGGCGCGGTGGTGCGGGCCGCGGCATCCGATCTTGCTCCTGTCGCGCGCGAGCGAGCCATTCGTGTCGACACGACCGATGTGGCGGACACGCCGGCGTTCATCGATCCGGGCCGCATCCGCCAGGTGGTCGACAACCTCCTGAGTAACGCCATCAAGTTCAACAGGGACGGTGGGTCGATCACACTGAGCAGTTCGACGGACGGTGACGTCTCGTGGTTCCTCGTCCGTGACACCGGGATCGGGCTGTCACCGGAGGATCAGGAGCGCCTGTTCGAGCGGTTCTTCCGCGCCGAATCCGGTGTTGCGGGGACCGGGCTCGGCTTGGCGATCAGTCGGGAGATCGTTCGCGCACACGATGGGGACATCACCGTCTCGTCGACGAAGGGGACCGGCACGACGTTCATCGTCCGCCTTCCGGCCCACGCGACGCTCGAACCGGAAGCCACGGAGGCGGTGTCATGATGCTCGACCTCTTCTCCGTCACGGTGATGACCGCGATCGTCGCATTCGTTGCGACCGCCATCTTCGTGATCGAGACGCTGCGCCGTCGGGATGCCGGTGCCGGCCGCCTGTGGGCCGTCGCCTACCTCTGCGGCACGGTCACGACCTTCGCGTACATCTCCTGGGCGGCGGGCATCGGCGAAGAGGTCGCGATCGCGATCGGCAACGCCGCTTTCGCTATGACGCCGGCCTTCATGTGGCTCGGCAATCGTCGCTTCAATGACCGGCCGATCGTCTGGCAGTCCGTCGTCGCCGGGGTCCTCGCGGTGACCACCTTCCTGGCGGCGGTCATCCGGGTTCCGATCGAGGGGGAGTGGGGCGGATGGGCGGTCATGGCCGCACACATCGTCTTCTTCTTCCTGGCCGGTGGGTGGGAGGCGATGCGCCGCCCGATGGGTCGCATGGGCAACGCGCGACTGCTCACCGGAGTGCTGTTCGCCGCCGCCGTGTACTACGCGGCACGCCTCGGTGCCTTCGTCATCGACGGACCGGAGGGAACGTTCTTCCGCACCTGGTTCGGGTCGATCTCCGCGAACATCGCGACCATCGTGCTCACCATGGTCGCTGTGGTCGTGACGTCGATTCTCCGAGCGTCCAAGAGTGTGACCCAGCGGTACGAGTGGATCAGCGAGAACGGGGTCGCGGCCGACGGCATCCTGCTCCGACGGACCTACCGTGACGCGCTCGCGGCCATGGCGGAGCGCGCCGGATGGCGGCGCGAACTCGTCAGCGTGATCATCGTCCACGTCGACGGTCTCGACGAGATGGCCGCGGCGTTCGGCTCGGATGCCGCCGACGAACTCGCCGCGCAATGGCGCCGGTCCGTCCGGCGCCACGCCCCGGCATCCGCCTTCGTCGGCGAGGACGGGGACTCGACGCTGGCGGTCTGCGGCGTCGCGAGCACGGCTGCCGACGCGCGTCGTCAGGGGGCGGCCATCTACCGCGGGTGCATCGACGACCTCGCGGGCAACCCCACGGGGCTCCTGCCCGTGGTCGGAATCGGGATCGGGCTCACGGAGACCGTCGGATACGACACCGATCTGCTCATGGAATCCGCACGCGGTGCGGCGGTCCGCGCGTCACGGAGCCTCGAGGCATCCGTTCTCTTCGGAGGTCTCGATGAGGCGCGGTCGCACCTGACCTGAGCGGTCCGTGGCATCCTCGAAGGATGCCTCTCATCGCGCTGACCGGCGGAATCGCCTCGGGGAAATCCACCATCGCCCGGCGGCTCGCCGAGCACGGCGCGGTCATCGTCGACGCGGACGGCCTCGTGCGCGAAGTCCAGCGGCCCGGCTCCCCGGTGCTCGACGCGATCGCCGCCGAGTTCGGACAGGACGTGCTGACCTCGACCGGCGAGCTCGACCGGGCGGGACTCGCCTCCCGTGTCTTCGGTGATCCGGATGCCGTCGGTCGCCTCAACGCGATCGTCCACCCGGCCGTCCGCGATGAATCGGCGCGCCGCTTCCGTGCGGCCCTGGATGCGGATCCGGGGACGGTCGTCGTCTACGACGTGCCGCTCCTGCTGGAAGCGCGTGCGGAGGACCCGTGGGAGCTGGTCGTGGTCGCTCATGCTCCGGCGGCCCTTCGCCGGGAGCGACTGGTCGCACTGCGTGGCATGACCCCCGCAGATGCGGACGCGCGGTTGTCCGCCCAGGTGGACGACGAGCGACGGCTGGCGATCGCCGACGTCGTCATCGACACGGCCGGCGACATGGCCGACACCCTCGCCCAGACCGACGCCCTCTGGGTTCGACTCGCCCCCTGAGGCCCACGCCGACGGCGAACGCCGGAGCCTGTGTCGGAGGCCCGGCCTACGCTGGATCTATGCAGACCACGCGATCCGTCCGGCCGTTCGAGGTCGTCAGCGAGTACGTCCCGAGTGGTGATCAGCCGCAGGCGATCGCACAGCTCGCCGGCCGGATCAATGCGGGCGAGACGGACGTCGTCCTCCTCGGTGCCACGGGTACCGGTAAGTCCGCGACGACGGCCTGGCTGATCGAGCAGGTACAGCGTCCCACGCTCGTCCTTGCGCACAACAAGACCCTTGCCGCACAGCTGGCCAACGAGTTCCGCGACCTCATGCCCCACAATGCGGTCGAGTACTTCGTGAGCTATTACGACTACTACCAGCCCGAGGCGTACGTCCCGCAGACGGACACGTTCATCGAGAAGGATTCCTCGATCAACGCCGAGGTCGAGCGGCTCCGTCACTCGACGACCAACTCCCTGCTCAGCCGTCGCGACGTCGTCGTCGTGTCCACGGTCTCCTGCATCTACGGCCTCGGCGCGCCGGAGGAGTACCTCCGCGCAATGGTGGCCCTGCAGGTGGGGGAGCGGTATGACCGCGACGCTCTCATCCGCAAGTTCATCGCGATGCAGTACAACCGCAACGACGTCGACTTCTCGCGCGGGAACTTCCGTGTGCGCGGCGACACGATCGAGATCATCCCGGTGTACGAGGAGTACGCCGTGCGGATCGAGCTCTTCGGCGATGAGATCGAAGCGCTCTACATGTTGCATCCGCTTACGGGTGACATCGTCCAGAAGCTCGACAGTGTGCCGATCTTCCCGGCATCCCACTACGTCGCGGGGACCGACACGGTGCAGCGCGCCATCGGGACGATCGAGCACGAACTCGAGGAACGACTCAAGGAGTTCGAGTCTCAGGGCAAGCTCCTCGAAGCGCAGCGCCTGCGTATGCGTACGAGCTTCGACCTGGAGATGCTCCAGCAGCTCGGTTTCTGCTCGGGCATCGAGAACTACTCCCGTCACATGGACGGACGGATGCCGGGCGAAGCCCCACACACGCTGCTCGACTTCTTCCCCGACGACTTCCTCCTGGTCATCGACGAGTCCCACGTCACCGTGCCGCAGGTCGGTGCGATGTACGAGGGGGATGCCTCCCGCAAGCGCACGCTCGTCGACCACGGGTTCCGTCTGCCGAGCGCCATGGACAACCGCCCTCTCCGCTTCGACGAGTTCAAGCAGCGGATCGGTCAGACCGTCTACCTGTCGGCGACGCCGGGCCGGTACGAGATGGGGATCGCCGACGGCATCGTCGAGCAGATCATCCGTCCCACGGGCCTCGTGGACCCGGAGATCATCGTGAAGCCGTCGAAGGGTCAGATCGACGACCTCCTCGAGGAGATCCGTATCCGGGTCGAGCGGGACGAGCGCGTCCTCGTGACCACGCTGACGAAGAAGATGGCCGAGGAGCTCACCGACTTCCTGGGTGAGCACGGCGTGCGCGTCCGCTACCTGCATTCGGATGTCGACACCCTGCGCCGTGTCGAGCTGCTGACGGAGTTGCGGCAGGGCGTCTACGACGTACTCGTGGGCATCAACCTGCTTCGAGAGGGTCTCGACCTCCCCGAGGTGTCCCTGGTCGCCATTCTGGACGCCGACAAGGAGGGGTTCCTCCGCTCGGGTACCTCCCTCATCCAGACGATCGGACGAGCGGCTCGTAACGTCTCCGGCGAGGTTCACATGTACGCCGATCGGATCACCGACTCGATGGCTGCGGCAATCGAGGAGACCGACCGTCGTCGCGAGAAGCAGGTCGCCTACAACCTTGAGCACGGCATCGACCCGCAGCCGCTGCGCAAGAAGATCGCCGACATCACCGACGCCCTGGCGCGCGAGGCGAGCGACACCCGCGACATGATGGACAGCCGCAACAAGGGCAAGAACAAGTCCGGCAAGGGCAAGAGTCCGACACCGCAGCTGCGGCGGGAGGGGATCGCGGCCGAGGGTGCCAATCAGCTCGAAGCGACGATCGAGGACCTCACCCGCCAGATGCTCGCCGCCGCCGACGAATTGAAGTTCGAGCTTGCGGGTCGACTCCGAGACGAGGTGCAAGACCTCAAGAAAGAGCTGCGGGCGATGGAACGAGCCGGGCACGCCTGATCAGGCGTGCTGTCACGGGCAGTGGATGAGCGGGCGCTCGCCCGTCCGGTCGAAGGTGTGCTCCGACATGGGGTGCCCGCACAACGGACAGGCCCGCTCGGTGCGGATCGGCTCTGGTTCCGTCTCGTACGGCCCGACGGAAGCTGGCCCCGCGTAGCGGATGAGGCGGCTGTTCCACCAGGCGTAGAACCCGCCCGCTGCGCGGATCCGCTGACGCAGTGGTGGCCGTGATTCCCGTTCCTCATCCATATTGCTTAGTGTACTAACTATTAGAGGGATGAGGACTGGGATGGACGAGGACGCGCTGAAGCTGGAGAGCCAACTCTGCTTCGCGATCGTGACGGCTGCGCGAAACGTCGTCTCGATCTACCGACCCGTTCTCGAGCCGCTGGGGCTCACCCACCCGCAGTACCTCGTGATGCTCGCGCTCTGGGAGCGAGCGCCGCAATCGCTCTCCGAACTCGCCGCCACCCTCGCGGTCGAGCCCGCCAGCCTCTCCCCGACGATCAAGCGCCTGGAGGCCCAGGGACGGGTCATCCGGCGGCGCCGGGCGGCTGACGAGCGCGTGCTCGATATCGAACTGACCGACGAGGGACGTGCCCTGCGCGAGCGAGCACTCGATGTGCCCCGTCGGATCATGGAGCGCGTGGGCCTCGGCGTGGCAGATGTCGAACGGCTCCGAGACGGCCTCCAGCCCTTCGCCGGCGGTCGCACCACGCGCGCGGACTGATCGCCGGGAGCGAAGCCCGGAGCCCATGTCGGTGGCCCAACCTAGGATTGACCGGTGCCCATCGTCCCCGTTCCCCACGCCTCCAAACTGAGTGTCCGCGGCGCCCGCGTCCACAATCTGAAGAACGTCGACCTCGAGATTCCACGCGACTCGCTCGTCGTCTTCACCGGCCTGTCCGGCTCAGGGAAGTCCAGCCTCGCTTTCGACACGATCTTCGCCGAGGGGCAGCGCCGGTACATCGAGTCGCTCAGCTCCTACGCTCGCCAGTTCCTGGGACAGGTGGAGCGGCCTGACGTGGACTTCATCGAGGGGCTCAGCCCCGCGGTGTCCATCGACCAGAAGTCGACCAACCGCAACCCGCGCTCGACCGTGGGCACCATAACCGAGATCAACGACTACATGCGCTTGCTGTGGGCGCGGGTCGGGGTGCCGCACTGCCCTGAGTGCGGCGAGCGCATTCAGCGTCAGACGGTCCAGCAGATCGCCGATCAGCTCATGGAACTGCCCGAGCGCACCCGGTATCAGGTTGTCGCTCCTGTCGTCTCGCAGAAGAAGGGCGAGTTCGTCGACCTCTTCAAGGAGCTCTCGGCCAAGGGGTACGCACGCGCGATCGTCGACGGTGAGACCGTCCAACTGGCCGAGCCGCCGACACTCAAGAAGAGCTACAAGCACGACATCGCCGTGGTCGTCGACCGCCTGGTGGCGAGCCCCGACATCCTCAGCCGGGTGACCGACTCGGTGGAGACGGCACTCGGTCTGGCGGGCGGCATCCTGCAGATCAACTTCGTCGACGAAGAGGGCGACGACGCCTGGCAGAACTACAGCGAGAAGCTCGCCTGCCCCAACGGGCACGCGCTCCAGCTCACCGAGATCGAGCCGCGCACATTCTCCTTCAACGCGCCGTTCGGTGCGTGCCCCGCGTGCTCCGGCCTCGGCACCCGCATGTCCGTCGACACGGAACTCCTGCTCGGCGACGAGGAGCTCTCCATCGCGGAGGGCGTCATCGTGCCGTGGACCACCCAGGGCAAGGGCCTGTTCCAGTACTACGAGCGTCTGCTGATCGGTCTGGCCGACGACCTCGGCTTCTCGCTCGACACGCCCTGGAAGAAGCTCCCCACCGAGATTCAGGATGCCGTCCTCTCGGGTGAGAACTACAAGGTCACGGTCAAGTGGAAGAACCGCTACGGCCGTGAGATGCGCTACGCGTCCGGCTTCGAGGGGGTCATCCCGTACATCGAGCGGCAGTTCAGCCAGGCCGAGACCGACACGCAGCGACAGCGCTGGGCGGAGTTCCTCCGCGAGGTGCCCTGCCCCGTCTGCAACGGCGACCGTCTGAAGCCCGAGGTGCTTTCCGTCCTTGTGCACGGGCACTCCATCGCGGATGCCTCCCGTCTGAGCCTCGGCGAGGCGCAGGAGTTCTTCGCCGACCTGTCGCTCACCGACCGTGAGGCGATGATCGCCGCGGCGGTGCTGCGCGAGATCCGTGCGCGCCTCGACTTCCTCATCCAGGTCGGGCTCAACTACCTGAGCCTCAGCCGTGCAGCCGGATCGCTCTCCGGCGGCGAGGCGCAGCGCATCCGACTGGCCACGCAGATCGGTTCCGGCCTTACGGGGGTCCTGTACGTCCTCGATGAGCCGTCGATCGGTCTGCACCAGCGCGACAACCGTCGCCTCATCGAGACGCTCGTGCGTCTCAAGAGCCTGGGCAACACGCTCGTCGTGGTCGAGCACGATGAGGAGACCATCCACGCGGCCGACTGGATCGTCGACATCGGCCCGCGCGCCGGCGTCGAGGGCGGCAACGTCGTGCACTCCGGACCGGTCGACCAGCTGCTGACGGAGGAGGAGTCCATCACGGGCGCCTACCTCAGCGGCCGACGCGCGATCGCGATGCCGAAGAAGCGTCGGAAAATCGACAAGAACCGTCAGCTGCGGGTCGTCGGGGCACGTGCGAACAACCTGCAGAACGTGACCGTCGACTTCCCCCTCGGCGTCCTCACCGCCGTCACCGGCGTGAGCGGGTCGGGCAAGTCGTCTCTCGTCAACGGCATCCTGTACGAGGTCCTGGCGACCAAGCTCAACGGCGCCCGTCGCGTGGCGGGCAAGCACACTCGGGTGACCGGTCTCGAGCACCTCGACAAGGTGGTGCACGTCGACCAGGCGCCCATCGGCCGCACGCCGCGCTCGAACCCCGCCACCTACACGGGCGTGTTCGACCGGATCCGTTCCCTCTTCGCCGAGACGAACGAGGCGAAGGCTCGCGGCTACCAGCCCGGTCGGTTCAGCTTCAACGTCAAGGGGGGCCGCTGCGAGGCGTGCTCGGGCGATGGAACCATCAAGATCGAGATGAACTTCCTGCCCGACGTCTACGTCGACTGCGAGGTGTGCCACGGTCAGCGCTACAACCGCGACACCCTGACGGTGCACTACAAGGGCAAGAACATCGCCGAGGTCCTCAACATGCCGATCGCTGAGGCGGCGGAGTTCTTCGAGCCCATCCAGGCCATCCACCGCTTCCTCAAGACGCTCGTCGATGTCGGGCTCGGCTACGTCCGACTCGGGCAGTCGGCGACCACGCTGTCGGGGGGCGAGGCGCAGCGCGTCAAGCTCGCCACCGAGCTGCAGCGCCGCTCCAACGGTCGCACCATCTACGTGCTCGACGAGCCGACAACGGGCCTTCACTTCGAGGATGTCCAGCGGCTCCTCGAAGTCCTCAACAGCCTGGTCGACAAGGGGAATTCAGTGCTCGTCATCGAGCACAACCTCGACGTGATCAAGTCGTCCGACTGGGTCATCGACCTGGGCCCTGAAGGTGGCTCGGGCGGCGGCACCATCGTCGCGACCGGAACACCGGAGCAGGTCGCGGCCGTACCGGACAGTCACACGGGGCAGTTCCTCGCCGAGCTCCTGGATGTGGCGCCCGCGCGCAAGGCGGGCTGACGTGGCATCCGCTCTGCCGTACAAGCCGAAGCCGGGGGAGATTCCCACCGACCCCGGCGTGTACCGCTTCCTCGACAGCGACGGGCGCATCCTGTACGTCGGCAAGGCGAAGAACCTCCGGGCTCGGCTCTCGAACTACTTCGCCCCGTTGCACACGCTCCACGAGCGCACCCGTCGGATGGTGACGACGGCGTCGAAGGTGGAGTGGACCGTCGTGGCGACCGACATCGACTCGCTGCAGCTCGAGTACACGTGGATCCAGGAGTATTCGCCGCCGTTCAACGTGCGGTACAAGGATGACAAGTCCTACCCCTATATGGCGGTGACGCTTGCTGATGAGGCGCCACGCGTGATCGTGACGCGCAATCGCCGCATCCGTGGTGCGAAGTACTTCGGGCCGTATCCGAAGGTCTGGGCTGTCCACGACACGATCGATCAGCTCATCAAGGTCTTCCCGATCCGCACCTGCAGCGACTCGTCCTACAAGAAGGCCATGGCCTCTGGTCGGCCGTGCTTCCCGGGCCAGATCGGTCGCTGCGGAGGCCCCTGTTCGATGAAGGTGACGATCGAGGAGCACCGCGCGATCGTCGACGACTTCATCGCCTTCATGTCGGGTAGCGACAAGCAGTACACGAAGCGGATGCAGGCGCGCATGCGCGAGGCGGCGGCGGCGATGGACTACGAGAGCGCCGCGTCGTACCGGGACAAGCTGCAGGCACTCGACGCTGTCCTCAATCGCAGCGCACTGGTGTTGAGCGAGGACACGGATGCCGACCTCTTCGGCGTCGCGGAGGACGAGCTCTCCGCGGCAGTCCAGCACTTCATCGTCCGCGGCGGCCGGGTGCGCGGAGTGCGTGCCACCACGATCGACAAGGAACTCGATATCTCGGGCCCCGACCTCGTCGATCAGATCCTCCAGCGCGCCTACGGCGCTGCCGGCGCGGACGACATCCCGCGGCAGGTCCTCGTCCCGACGCTGCCCGATGACTCGGCGGAACTGGAGGAGTGGCTGCAGTCCCGGCGCGGCAAGAAGGTGACCGTGCAGATCGCCCAACGCGGCCAGAAGGCCGATCTCATGCGTACGGCGACCCTCAACGCCCAGCAGGCCCTCATGCTGCACAAGACCCGCCGCACGAGCGACTACACGTCGCGCACCAAGGCACTGACCGACCTGCAAGAAGCGCTCGGCATGACCGAGGCGCCGCTGCGGATCGAGTGCTTCGACGTCTCCCACCTCGGCGGGACGGGTGTCGTCGCGTCAATGGTCGTGTTCGAGGACGGACTACCCCGCAAAGACCAGTACCGCTCCTTCTCCGTCAGCGAGACCACCGACGACACCGACTCGATGTACCAGGTCCTCACCCGACGGCTCGCGCACATCGACAGGGACGAGGCCGAGCAGGAGGCCATCGACCCGATGGCGGACGGCGAAGTGGATGCCACGCGCAAGCGCCCGCGCTTCGCGTACCGCCCGCAACTGCTGCTCGTCGACGGCGGCCAGCCCCAGGTTCAAGCGGCAGCGCGCGCACTCCGCGACGCCGGCCACGAGGAGATCGCACTGTGCGGCATCGCGAAGCGTCTCGAAGAGGTGTGGCTTCCTCACGACGACTTCCCCGTGATCCTGCCGAGGTCGTCCGAGGCGCTGTATCTCCTGCAGCGGCTCCGCGACGAAGCGCACCGGTTCGCCATCACCCACCAGCGGAAGAAGCGCGGGCGGGACATCACGTCCGTCCTGGCGGAAGTGCCGGGTTTGGGGGATGCACGGATCAAGGCGCTCCTGCGCCACTTCGGATCGGTCAGCAGACTCAAGCAGGCGACTCCTGAGGAGATCCAGGACCTCCCCGGCATCGGCCCGCGGCTCGCGACGAGCATCCATTCGCATCTCGCGGTCGGTTCGGTGGCGAGCGGGTCGGATGGTTAGTCTGGTCGAACACGCGTGAAGGGCGGGGCAGGCATGGACGGCCAGACGACGGGCGAGGTCCTGATCGTCACCGGTATGTCCGGGGCCGGTCGCACCACCGCGGCGAACGCGCTCGAAGACCTCGACTGGTACGTGGTCGACAACCTGCCGCCGCAGATGCTCTCGCACCTGTTGGATCTGACGGCTCTCGCGGCGGATGCGCTGCCGAAGGTCGCCGCCGTCGTCGATGTCCGCGGACGCCAGCTGTTCGGCGAGCTGCCCTCGGTCACCCGCTCGCTGCGCGATGGCCGGCAGCTGCGGGTCCTGTTCCTCGATGCCTCCGATGAGGTGCTGGTCCGCCGGTTCGAGGCCGTGCGGCGACCGCATCCTCTCCAGGGCCAAGGCACCATTCTCGACGGCATTCGACGGGAGCGCGAGCGCGTCGCGGCGATCCGTGAAGCGGCTGACGTCATCGTCGACACGAGCGGGCTGAACATCCATCAGCTGGCGAACCGCATCGTCGATCTGTTCAGCGCCGAAGGCGATGCGCGGCACACGGTCTCGGTGATGAGTTTCGGATTCAAATACGGACTGCCCCCCGACGTCGATCTGGTCGCAGACATGCGCTTCTTGCCGAACCCCTATTGGGAGCCGTCGTTGCGCGCCCTCACAGGGGAGGACGAAGCGGTGCGGGAGTTCGTACTCGGGCAGAACGGAGCGCGCGAGTTCATCGATGCCTACGCCACTGCGCTTCGCCCCGTGATGCAGGGGTATCAGCGGGAGAACAAGCGGCACTCCGTGGTTGCGGTCGGGTGCACCGGGGGAAAGCACCGTTCGGTCGTGACCGCGATCGAATTGGCGCAACGTCTGGCTGAGGAGCCGGGCGTCGCGGTCAGGGTCACGCACCGTGACCTGGGTCGCGAGTGAGCGGTGCCCGAGTAAGCTGATCCTTTGTCCCCGATCGCCCCCACTGAAGGATCGCCGTGCCGCTGACTGCTGACGTGAAGACGGAACTCACCTCGGTCCGTGATCCTCGGCCGACGGCTCGCGTCGCCGAGCTGACCACGATCCTCCGGTTCTCGGGCGGCCTGCACTCCATCGCCGGTCGCGTGGCTGTCGAGGCGGAGGTCGAGACCGATGTCCTCGCCCGCCGAGTGGCCCGTGACCTCGTGGAGATCTACGGAGTCCGTCCCGAACTCGCGCACGTGCAGTCCTCCGGTGGTCGGACCGCGAACCTGGTTGCCGTCCGCGTCATCGAAGGCGGCGAGACGCTCGCCCGCCAGACCGGGCTGCTCGACAACCGACGCCGTCCCGTCCGCGGTTTGCCGAACAAGTTGACGACGGGTGCCCGTCCTGATCTGGCAGCCGTCTGGCGGGGCGCATTCCTCGCCTCCGGCACCCTGTCGGACCCGGGTCGTTCCGCCGCTCTCGAGGTCTCCTGCCCGTCGGGAGAGGCGGCCATGGCGCTCGTGGGCGCCGCTCACCGGCTCGGCATCGCCGCCAAGGCCCGGGAGGTCCGCGGCGTGCCCCG
>NZ_BCRG01000010.1 GCF_001552475.1 Microbacterium oleivorans NBRC 103075 | reverse complement strand
GATAGCCACTTCCGGCTCGGGGTCGACAACGGGCATCGGCTCGGCTTCGGCAACAGGTTCAGACCCGGACTCGACGACCGACTCGAACTCGGGCTCGGGCTCGGGCTCGGGCTCAACAATTGGCTCCGACTCAGGGAGCGTCTCCGGTTCGGCGTTCCCGACGACAACCCGTTCGAATTCTGCGGCTGGCTCTGCAGCGGGCACCGGCTCAGCCTCGACGACGGGGTCGGTTTCACCGATCGCCTCAGCTTCAGCTTCAGCTTCAGCTTCAGCTTCGACCTCGGCATCGTCGTCGCCCGTCGGGGCTTCGACGAAGCGGGCTGCGGCGACAGCGGCGGGGATGACCGGCTTGGGCGGCGGACCCGGCTTCGGCGAGCTCGTGTCGGCCGCAGTTCGCGCAGCGAGCTCGGCAGCGACGACGTCTGCGGGGACAGGAGGGGGCGGCGGAACCGCGCCACCGGCGCTGGACACGGGCGCCTTGTCGCGGGGCGGTCGTGTCTTCGGAGGCGTCACCCCTCAAACCTACCAAGCCGACATCGCCGCCCCCTGGGTGCCCGTAACGTGAAGTGTTGTCACGAATGCACAACGTCGGACCTGGATACGGGGCCTTTTCAGGTGCCAGGGCTATCATTGACGAGGCACGAAGATGTGTCTTTCCGATGAACGGACATGGACCACATCGTCAGGAGCACCACGTGACCAAGATCGTCATTCTCGCAGCCGGTATGGGCTCGCGCCTTGGCCGCAGCCTGCCCAAACCGCTGACCACACTGAACGACGGCCGCAGCATCATGGGCCAGCAGCACGACAACATCCACGCGGCATTCGGTCCGAGTGCCCACATCACGACGGTCGTCGGCTACCGCGCCGAGACCATCGTCGAGGCGTTCCCCGACGTCGATTACGTCTACAACGACCGGTACGACCAGACCAACACGTCGAAGAGCCTGTTGCGCGCGCTGAAGGCCACCGGCAAGTCGGGCGTGCTGTGGATGAACGGCGACGTCGTCTTCGATCCTCGCGTGCTGGGCCGTGCCCTCGCCCTCATCGAAGCAGATCAGTCCTTCATCACCGTCAACACCTCGAAGGTGAGCGACGAAGAGGTGAAGTACACGGTGGATGCCGCGGGCGACATCGCAGAACTGTCCAAGACCGTCGTCGGCGGCCTCGGCGAAGCGGTCGGGATCAACTACATCTCTCGCGCAGACAAGCCCGCGCTCATCGCGCAGCTGAACAAGGTCGACAACCAGGACTACTTCGAGCGGGGCCTCGAACTCGCCGTTGCCGAGAACGGCGTCCAGCTTCGTCCCCTCGACATCTCCGACCTGTACGCCGTCGAGGTGGACTTCGCAGAAGACCTCGATCGGGCGAACCTCTACGTCTAAGCCACCACGGGCCGCGGTTATCCGCGGCCCGGAAACTTCCATGCCCAACGTCGCCCGCATCCACTCGCTGCCGGATGACGCTGCGTGGGTGGGTGGACTACCCCCTGTGGGTTCGCCCGAGCACCCGTGGCTCATCCGCGTCCTGGACCGCGTGCTCGCGGTGCAGCGGCCGGCGGTCCTCGCACATCTGCGGGCGATCCGGTCGCGGCATCCGGATGCCACTCCCGCCGACATCAGCCGGATCCTCGAGCGGCGCTATCTCGCCGCTGTCACCACGGGTGGCGCGGCTGTGGGTGCGACGGCGGTCGTCCCCGGGGTCGGTACCGCGGTGACTCTCGCGCTGAGCGGGGCCGAGACCGTCGGATTCCTCGAAGCGACCGCTCTGTTCACGCAATCGCTGGCGGAAGTGCACGGCATCCAAGTCAACGATCCAGACAGAGCTCGAGCCCTCGTCCTCACCCTGATGGTCGGTAAAGAGGGCGTGGACCTCGTCAGCCAATTCGCCGGGCAAATGCGCGGCGTCGGCCCGGCTCGCGACGCGTACTGGGGAGAACTCGTCACGAAGTCGCTCCCGCGCGCGATGGTGGGTCCTCTCATCGACCGCCTCAAGGGCGCTTTCGTCCGCCGCTTCGCGGCACAGGGCGGAGTGTCGCTCGTCGGGCGCGCTCTTCCGTTCGGGGTCGGCGCTGTCGTCGGCGGAAGCGGCAACCACATCCTCGGCCGCCGGGTGGTCGTCGGCGCACGACGGGCATTCGGGCCTCCGCCCGTCGGTTTCCCGACGGAGCTCGCCCTTCGCACGTCCGACCTCGAAAAGCGGTCGCAACGGAAACGCCGCCTCGGACGCCGCGCGCGCGGCATCGAGGCAGGTCACAGCGAGTAGCGTGGCCGGGTGCTCCCCGTTCTCGTCACCCTTCTGATCCTCAACGCCGTCTTCAATGCACTCGTCTGGCCGACGTTCTACCGCCGGGTGGCGCGGGATCCTCGCGCGCACAACGAGCAGGGCCGCCCGACGCGCTTCCTCGTCGTCCACACCGTCCTGATCGGCGTGGCACTCGCCCTCGCCGCGGCATCCCTCATCGCCGGAATCGTCGCAGCCACCGGCACCTGGAGCTGACGCGACGTCGTCCTGCACACGCCCCGGCCCGAGCGCAAGTGGTGGGGATGCCGAGTGAACACTGACTAGCGTTGTCGAGTGGTCACGACTCCCCCGAAGCAGCCGCCCGGCCGTATCCAGAGCCTCGACGGGCTCCGCGGAGTAGCCGCTCTCGTCGTGCTTCTGCATCACTGGCTGCTGATCGCCGAGCCGTTGCTGGAAGGCACGGTCAGTTGGGCCGTGATCTCGGAGTCACCCGTCAAACTCCTCACGGCGGGCAACGAAGCGGTCCTCGTCTTCTTCGTCCTGTCGGGACTCGTGGTCGTCCTCCCGGTCTTCCGAGAGAACTTCTCCTGGATGGGGTTTCTGTCAGCTCGCGTCGTCCGCTTGTACGGCCCCGTCATCGCCTCGCTCGCGCTCAGTGCGATTCTGATCCTGCTCGTCCCCCGCGACAGGTCGGCGATGCCGGCGGGCTCGTGGATGGCCGAGACCCACGCAGAGAGCGTGTCGGTGGGTTCGTTCTTCGCGCAAGCGTCGCTCGTTCCTCGGCAGTACCCCCTGAACAACCCGCTCTGGTCCTTGCACTGGGAGCTGCTGTACTCCATCGTCCTCCCGCTCGCGACGGCGCTCGCGCTGCTGGTGCGACGGCACGCGTTGGCGGCAGTGATCTTCTGCTGCGCGCTCAGCGTTGCGGGTCGCATCTTCGAGCAAAGTGAGCTGCTCTACTTCCCCGTGTTCATCGTCGGGACCATCATGGCTGCGCGGATGCCCGACCTCCTCGCCTGGGTCGAACGTCCCCGCCCCCGCTGGTTCATGCCGCTGTTCACGCTGGTGAGCGTCTGCATGCTCATCGCGAGCTGGCTCGCACGGCCGATCGTTCCGAGTGGCACCGACCTCAGCACTGTGCTCTGGGCGTTCGCGGCGCCGGGAGCCGCGGGGATCGTGCTCGTCGCGCTCGCCTGGGGACCGGCGATCCGTCTCTTCGAGACCCGGCCCATCCAGTGGCTCGGAAAGATCTCGTTCAGCCTCTACCTCGTCCACGTGCCGGTGCTCGCGACGCTCGCATTCGCTTTCGGCGCAGAGGCCTGGTTGCTCGTCGGCATCCTCGGCATCCCGATCAGCCTCCTCGTCGCCTGGGGGTTCTACGAGGCAGTCGAAGCTAGAATGCATAAAGCGGCACGACGTGTTCACCGAGCTGTTGCGGCGCGAGCGCGTCGACGGGCCGGTGAAGTCGCGCCCTGATCTGCCGTCGACGAGAGCACAGCCCCCTCCATGCGTTCGCCCCTTCCGCCCGCCGTCACCCGAGCCGTTCGCTGGGCCCTCACCCGGGCGAAGCGCATTCCGACCTCTGAGCAGATCGCGTGGGCACGATCGCTTCCGATCCGCTCCCGCACCGTGGTCTACGAGTCGTTCGCCGGCAACGGTGCCCTCTGCAATCCCGAGGCGATCTTCCGCGCCCTCCTCGACGACCCGGAGTTCGCCGATCTGACCCACGTCTGGGCGATGAGCGATGCGGATGCCACGGAAGCCGTCCGCGCCGAGTTCGCCGACCGGCGCAACGTCGTGGTCGTGAAGCGTGGCAGCGCGGCCTACTGGCGCGCGGTGTCGACGGCCGGATACCTGATCAACAACGCCACTTTCCCGCCCGCGTTCGGCAAGCGCTCCGGTCAGGTGTACCTGAACACCTGGCACGGCACGCCTCTCAAGCTCATGGGCTTCGACATGCCCGGCGGGGCACTGGAGTCCGCCAACACCCTTCGGAACCTCCTGAGCGCGGACTATCTGCTGGCCGCCAACCCGTTCATGGCGGAGACGATGTACGAGGATGCGTATCAACTGCGGAACGTGTACCGCGGCGCGATCATCGAGGAGGGGTACCCTCGCATCGATCGCCAGTGGATGACTGACGCGGAGCGTGCGGAGCGCATCACCGAGCTCGGTGCCCACCTCGGTACACCCCTGACGGGCAAGCGCATCGTCCTGTTCGCGCCGACGTGGCGTGGCACCTCGTTCCAGGCGCCCGACGCTGACCTCGCCCATCTCGTCGACCAGCTCGCCGCGCTTCAGCGACAGGTCGGCGAAGACACGGTGGTGCTCCTCAAGACCCATCAGGTCGTCCACCGGGCGGCCAGCGGCATCCCGGCACTGAAGCGTCTCCTCGTTCCCAACGCCACAGCGACGAACGTGCTTCTCGGGCTCGCGGACGCTCTCATCACCGACTACTCGTCGATCTTCTTCGACTACCTCGCCACCGGGCGTCCCATCGGGTTCCTGGTGCCCGACGGAGACTCGTACTCCGCCGAACGTGGCACCTACATGCCCCTCGACGAGCTCCCCGGTCCCGTTCACACCGATCCTGCAGAGCTCGGACGGGCACTCGCGGATCTGATGACGCCGGATGCCGCCCCACATTCGCGCTATGGGGAGTGGGTCGAGCGCTTCGTCCCGTTCGACGACGGTCAGGCTACTTCGCGGGTCATCGATGTCGTCTTCCGAGGACGCACGACCGACCGACGGGTTCGCTCGGCGCGACGCGACGACCGGACACGGCTGCTGTTCTACCTCGGCGGCATGCGCCTGAACGGGATCACGACGGCAGCGGTGAACCTGCTGAACTCGCTCGACACCGACCGCTACGACGTCACCGCGTTGATGTCCTTCCCGCGGGGTGCGACGACCCGTCACAACCAATCACGGCTCGATCCGACCATCCGGCAGGTGTTCCGCATCGGCGGCATGAACGGGTTGAAGGCTCGTCAGGCGCTCCGCCGCGTGGCCGATGTGAGCACCGATCCGCTCCGCGCGCACCGCCGACTCGGCCACCGCACCCTGTGGAAGGACGAGTGGACCCGCATCTTCGGGACGGCAAAGTTCGACTGGGTCGCGGACTTCAGCGGCTACAGCCCGTTCTGGGCGCACTTGCTCCTCCACTCGCCCCGCGCGACGCGCGTGATCTGGCTGCACAACGAGATGGCCGCTGACCGCGCGCGCACCGTGAACGGCAAGCAGGCGTTCCGACGTTCGCTCGGTCGCGTATTCGCGATGTACCGTGCCTACGACCAGCTCGTGTCCGTCTCGCCCTCCCTCACCGATCTCAACCGCGTGGAACTCGCCGAGTACGCCCCCGCTGACCGGTTCGTCACGCTCCGGAACCTTCCCGATGCCGTCTCGGCCGCGCCGGTGGACGAACGCGAAGAGGAGAACGAGTCCACCGACGAGGACGCCGCCCGCAGCCAGACGATCGCCGCTGCCCTCGACGCCCCCGGCTTGCGCCGATTCATCACCGTCGGACGCTTGTCGACGGAGAAGAATCACGCTCGCCTGATCCGTGCCTTCGCCCGGGTCGCGGTGACGGAGCCCGACACGCAGTTGTTCATCGTGGGAGGCGGCCCACTGCAGGCCGCGCTCGAGCAGCAGGTGCGCGAAGCGGGGCTGACGGGGCGGGTCTTCCTCACCGGACCGCTCCGCGATCCGGTGTCGATCATGCGACGCTGCGACTGTTTCGTGCTCTCCAGCGATTACGAGGGCCAACCGATGGTGCTGATCGAAGCGGCGCAGCTCGAACTACCGATCGTGTCGACAGCATTCGCCTCCGCTCGCGGCGCGCTTCCCGGCGACGACATGCACATCGTCGCGCGCAACGACGAAGCACTGGCCGAAGGGATGGGCGCGTTCCTCGGGGGACGTGTCGCCCCCGCGTCTCTCGACGTCGAGGCATACACGGCCGAAGTCCTGACGCAGTTCGACGCCCTCGTTCCGACCCTTTCGCAGACCACCGCCCGCCGAGCCCCTGGCGCGCGGTGAGCGTCGACGCGCCGGTGCCGGCGCACGGCGCGGGGGTCACGTTCGTGATGCCCGTGCTGAACGAGCGCGACTACCTCGAACGCGCGGTCCAGACGGTGCTGCAGCAGGATGTCGACGGCCCCGCTGAGCTCGTCCTCGCGTTGGGCCCTTCGAGCGACGGGACGACCGAGCTCGCTCGACGACTCGCCGACGACGACCCTCGCATCCGCCTCGTCGACAATCCGCAGGCGGACATCCCGGTGGCGTTGAACTTGGCGATCCGGAGCGCCCGGCATCCGACGATCGTCCGTGTCGACGCCCACTCCGAACTCGCCCCCGGCTACACCCGTCAGGCGATCGCCACCCTCGACCGCGTGCGGGCCGCCAACGTCGGCGGCGTCATGCGGGCGGACGGCCAGACGCCCTTCCAGCGAGCGGTCGCGATCGCGTACAACTCCCCCGTCGGCCTCGGCGGCGGTGCGTACCACGGCGGCGCCCCCGAGGGACCGGCCGAGTCCGCCTACCTGGGGGTGATGCGTCGGGAGGTTCTCGAAGAGGTCGGCCTGTTCGACGAGACCATCCGTCGTGGCGAGGATTGGGAGTTGAACCTCCGCATCCGGCAGGCCGGATACCGCGTCTGGTTCGATCCGCGCCTCGCGGTCACCTACTGGCCGCGGGAGAGCTGGAGGCGACTGGCCCGCCAGTTCTTCGCCACCGGAACGTGGCGCGGCGAGCTGGTCCGGCGGTTCGGTCGTCAGAATTCACTCCGCTTCTTCGCGCCTCCCGCCCTGGTACTGGCGGTGATCGCGAGCGTCGTCCTCGGCGGGGTGCAGCTCACGGGACTGGTCAGCGGCATCGTCTCCGCCGTCCTGTCGCTCGCGCACCTTCCCCTCGCGCTCTACGTGATCTGCGTTCTCGGGTTCAGCGCGACCGCGGGCCGCTCCCTTCGCGAACGCGGGTGGCTCGTCGTCGTCCTCCCCACGATGCACCTGGCGTGGGGAGTGGGCTTCCTCCGCGGGCTGCTCCGTGGCGCGAAAGACACCGTCGACACCTCTCGGCTGGATCGCAACACCCCGTTGCCGTGAGGACCACGAACGGGATGCCGCTGCGCTAATCTCGCGCGATCATTCCCTGATCGAGCAGTCTGGCGACGACGCGCTCCGCAGCGTGGCCGTCGTCGCGCGCATTGAAGCGAGCCACCCATGAGGCGTATCGCTCGGCGTGACGAGCAGGTGTCTCAGGATCGACGAGGGCCGCGGTGAGCTGCTCCTGCGTCGAGGTGATCGGGCCCGGGGCCCGGGTAGCCACGTCGAAGTAGAAGCCGCGCAACTTGCCGCGATAGTGGTCGAGATCGGGAGCGAAGAAGTACACCGGCTTGCCCGTCGCGGTGAAGTCGAACATGACCGAGGAGTAGTCCGTGATGAGAGCGTCCGCCGCCAACTGCAGCGCGGAGATGTCGGGATACCCCGTGACGTCGATGACGCGCGAGCCGGTCGTGTCGGCACCGGGCAGGAGCGTGCGGGAATGGCCTCGCACGAGCAGGACCGCACCGGTGTCCGCAGCCAGCCGCTCGAGATCGAGGAAGTCCACCATCTGTTCGCGGTCGTCACGCCAGGTCGGCGCGTAGAGCAGGACTCGCTCATCCGACCCCAGGCGGAGGTCACGACGGATCGCCTCCCGGTCGCCTGACGCCAGGACGTCGTTGCGCGGGTACCCCTCGACCCACACCGGCTTCTTCCCGAAGGCGTAGGCCTTGGAGAGGATGCGGGCGGCGTAGGGGTTTTGCGCGAGGAGCACATCCCACCGCCGACTTTCACGCACGACGGCCAGCGCTCGACGCGGGTCGAACCCGGGGCGGTCGAGCGCGAGTCGCTTCAGCGGAGTGCCGTGCCACGTTTGGAGGATGCGCTGACCCGGGCGTCGGACGAACGGGTGACGGAGCCAGTCGTTGATCACGAGCAGACGCGAGACGCCGCGCGCGCGCCACCACTGCGATGAGCCCTCGACGACCGCGATGGCACCGTCCGGCACGTCCACCGAGCGGTCGATGACGCTCCAGTATCGCGTGGCCCCGGGCGCCACACGCGCGATCTCCGCGTCGATCGCCCGCGGGTTGCAGCTGGCGTTCCGCCCGTAGAAGCTCTCGAAGAAGACGGCGTTCTCGAGCTCGTCCGCCTCTTCGGCGTACGCCCGCCGAAGGGCGTCCTGTCCGGCTGGCGTCGCCTCGACGTCGGACAGCGGGGCCCCGACGACGACCCGGCTGTCCGCGACCTCGACCGCGAGAGACTCGCCGAGCGCGCGCGGCAGCGCGGTGATCTCTCCCGCCTCGAGCTTGCGTCCATCGACCTCCACGCGGTAGTCACCGCTCGGCACGGCGAGCACCGGACCACCCCAGCGGGAGACCCGGAGCGGGAGGGCGGCTCGCCACCCGGCATCCGTTGCCGCGAGGGAAGCCTCGGATCGCGCCCGGGCGCCGACGACGCGAACCGTCTCAGGCGGGGTCCCCGTTCCGTCGAGGACGAGCTCATCGTGCGGTCCCAGGGTCGCGCGGATCATTGTCTTCCCCTCGTCGATCGGGAGGCGTCGAGCCCGCGGCGGATCGCGCGGTACACCCGTTCGGCGTTGCGTCCGTCACGGAACGCATGGACCCGACGGCTCAGCTCCTTCGCGCGCTCCACACGACGCGCGTACTCGGACTCAGCGCCGAGTACCTGGTCGAGCTGCTGCATCACACCGCGCCAATCGCGGGCCACGTCGAGACCGGCGACGTCGCGGTACCGCCCGTAGAAGCCGCGTTCCGCCGTGTACTTCTCCTCGTCCGGGGCGAAGTACACCACGGGCAACGGGATGAGGGCGGTGTCGAAGACGAGGGACGAATAGTCCGTCACGAGGACCTCGAAGGCCGGGAGAACCGGGGTGACGTCGGGAAGCAGGTCCGCTCCCAGCAGGCGGATGCGATCGTCACCCGACGGCGGCACGTAGTCCCCGGCTCCCAGCGGGTGCGAACGGATGACGAGGACCGCACCCGCCTCCTCGAGCCCGACACGGATGGCGGTCCACTCCGCTGCCGTCGGCACGGCAGGGTCGCGGTCGCCGTCACGCCAGGTCGGCGCGTACAGGACGAGTCGCGCCCCCGCAACGGATCCCACGAGGGATTCCACGACGGCACGGGCCTCGGATTCCGTCGGCCCCGCCGACAGGACGTCGACCCGAGGTTCGCCCGTCACCACGATCCGATCGTGGCCGAGACCGAACGCCGATTCGAGCCGGCCCCGAACGAGGTGGGAAGCCGCGGGCAGAAGGCGGATGCGGCGCTGCGTACGTGCATAGGCGTATGCGAGAAGGCGCGCGAGACCGGGCAGCGGAAGGGGGGCTCTCGCCGTGACGGGAGAATCGAGCCCGAGCCGCTTGAGGGGGATGCCGTGCCACAGCTGCACGAGGAACGCGCCGGACGTCGCGTAGCGGTTGACGTCGCCGGCCCCGTGCGTGATGACCACGACTCGTGCTCGAGCAGTGAGCCAGAAGCCGCGCAGACTGCGCTTCGGGGCGGACCGGATGCCGGCGGATCGGGCCGCATCTGCATCCCTCTGCGAGCCGGTCAGCCACACAGCGCGTTCACCGTGCGCGACCGCCACGTGCCAGAGCGCCCAGGCGCCCTCGCCGACTCCGACCGCAGAGCCGAAGACCCACAGATCCTTCGACCGCGGGACGAGGCGGGTGGCGACGAGACCCAGCACATGGAGAGGGAGCCTCACGACCTGCGCGCCGTTGCCCGACGAGAACGAGAACGACCCCATCCCGCGAGCCTATCGCGGGGTGGGGTCGTGGCTCGGAGCGTCCGGCGGAGCGGTCAGTCGGTGAGCTCCCCGAGCGTGACGTCGGCGGTCTGCGTCTTGCCGTCGCGGACGTAGGAGACGCTCGCGTCAGCCCCGCCGGCCAGCGCGCGGACCTGCGCCGTGAGGTCGGTGGCGTCACGCACCGGCACGCCGTTGAACTCGGTCACGATGTCGCCGGCCTTGAGACCAGCGGCCGCCGCAGCTCCCCCGCGGGTGACCTCGCTGATCAGCGCTCCGGCAACGGTGCTGTCCTTCGCGTCGGCGGAGTTGCCGACCATGGCACCCAGCAGGCCGTGGCTTGCAGACCCGTTCTTGATCAGATCGTCGGCCACGCGCTTGACGACGTTCGACGGGATCGAGAATCCGACGCCGATCGAACCGGCCTCGCTCGAGGAGGAGGACCCGCCGCCAGCGGTCGCAATGGCGACGTTGATTCCGATGAGGTTGCCCTCGTCGTCGACGAGCGCGCCACCGGAGTTACCGGGGTTGATGGCGGCATCCGTCTGGATGACGGCGATCGAGATCGTTCCCGCGGAGTTATTGCCCTGCTGCTGGCCCTGGCCGAAGTCGAACTGGAAGGGCGACTGACCGTTCTGGCCTTGCTCCTGCTCCTGCTCGCCGGAGTCCGGGACCGCCGAGGAAGCGATCTGGATGGAACGGTTGAGCGCGCTGACGATACCCGTGGTCACGGTGTTCGACAGCCCGAGGGGGGCACCGACGGCGACCGTCGTGTCGCCGACGTTGAGCGTGCTGGAATCGGCGAAGTCGATCGGTGTGAGCCCGCTGGCATCGGTCAGTTTGATGACGGCGAGATCGTAGATCGGGTCGGTGCCGACGACCTTCGCGTCGAAGACGCGTCCGTCCGATGTCGTGACGCGGAGGGCGACGTTCGAGCTGGCGCCGTCGAGGGTGACGACGTGGGTGTTCGTGACGACGTAACCGTCCTGGCTGAGGACGACGCCGGAACCCGTGCCACCGCCGGTGGACGAGGTCGCGCTGATTGTCACGACGCTCGGCAGGGTCTTGGCCGCGATGCCGGTGGTCTGGTTGACCTGATCCGGGTCGTTGACCGTGACCTGCGTCGGACCGCTCGAGACGGCTGCGGAGCTGCTCGGCTGGAACACGTCGTTGCCGATCGCCGCACCGCCGAGACCCGAGACCGCGCCGACGATGGCGGCGGCGACGAGAACGGCGACGATCTTGCCCGACCCGACCTTGGCTTCGTGCGTCCGGCCGTGGCCGGCGTCGCCGGAAGGACCGGCGGGCTGTGACGAGAATGCGGCGCCGGGGGCGTGCTGGCCGTGCGGCTGGGGTGCCTGCGCATACCAGCCCTGAGCGGACGGCTGCGCGGCAGCGACGCCGGCGTGGCCGGTGGCGCCGGAGTCCGGCAGCGGCGGACGCGGAGGCGTGTTCGCGTCAGACGCGTTCGGGTCTGGGATGTTCGATTCGCTCATGGGACTGCTCCTTTTCCGAGGCGTCTTCAGAGTGCTCCCGGAGTCTGTGGACCAGCTATGCCGACCCTCCGATCACCCTATGGGAGTGGATGACTCTCCGGGCCGTCCCGACGCAGACCGGCGATACGCTGAGCGCGTGCTGCATATCTCCGGCGCCTGGCAACGCGCCGCCCGCGGAGCGGGCCTCCTCTCCCCCGACGGCGCGCTCGCGCCCACGATCTTCGCCGAGATCACGGCGGCCGCGGTCCGTCACGACGCCGTGAACCTCGGACAGGGATTCCCCGACGAGGACGGGCCCATCGAGGTCCTCGACGCCGCGACCGAGGCGATCCGCTCCGGCGTGAACCAATACCCGCCGGGACGAGGGATGCCGGTGCTGCGAGACGCCATCGCCGACCACCAGCATCGCTTCTACGGCATCGACCTCGATCCGGAGCGCGAGATCCTCGTGACCGCAGGGGCGACCGAAGCCCTGACCGCGGCTCTGCTCGCTCTCCTCGACGGCCCTGAGGACGAGGTCGTGGTGTTCGAGCCGTACTACGACTCCTATGCCGCGGCGATCGCCCTCGCCGGCGCCCGACTGGTCCCGGTTCCTCTGCGCTGGCCTGCACTCGAGCCCGATCTCGACGACCTGCGCGCCGCCGTCTCCGACCGCACCCGGATCATCCTGGTGAACGATCCGCACAATCCCACCGGCACGATGTTCACCGCCGACGTCCGGCAGGAGATCGTGCTCCTGGCTGAGCGACACGACGCGCTCATCGTCACAGACGAGGTGTACGAGCACCTGGTGATGGGCGCGGCGCACACGCCGATCTCCACTCTGCCGGGTGCCGCCGGAAGGACCCTGACGATCTCCTCCGGGGGCAAGACGTTCCGCACGACGGGATGGAAGGTCGGCTGGGTCAGCGGCCCCGCCGACCTCGTCGACGCCGTCCTGGCGGTCAAGCAGTACCTGACCTACGTCAACGGTGCGCCGTTCCAACCGGCCATCGCCGTCGGGCTGGGTCTTCCCGACACGTATTTCGACGACCTCGCGGCGACCCAGCGGGAGCGCCGCGACCTCCTCGGCGCCGGGCTCACCGCCGCCGGCTTCGATGTGAGCATCCCGGCCGGGTCGTACTTCACGGTGGCGGATGTGCGCCCGATGATGGCGCCGGGCGAGGACGCGTCGGACTTCTGCCGAGCACTGCCCGAACGAGTCGGGGTGGCTGCGATCCCACTGACCGCCTTCGTGACGGCGGAGCACCGCGCGCAGTACTCGTCGCTCGTGCGATTCGCCGCGTGCAAGCGCACGGACGTCATCGCGGAGGCCGCGCGGCGCCTCGCGGCATCCGCTCTCTGAACGTGGCGTCCGCGACCCTCAGTCCCGCGGGGTGACGGAGTACCGCCGGAGCGCGAGCGCGGGGTTCACCCGCCGGACGCGGTCGACGATCGCCGGATCGACGAAGGCCACGGCGACGTCGGTGGAGGTTCCGATGGAGACGACGGGGACGCCCTGAGGATCGACGACGACGGAGTGCCCCACGCCGAGCGGCGGCGGGTGATCCGCCCCGGCGACGTAGAGCGTGTTCTCGATGGCACGGGCGTGCAGGAGGGTCCGCCAGTGGTCTTCCTTGAGCGGGCCGCGCACCCACTCCGCCGCGACGAGGATGACGTGGGCGCCCGTGTCGGCGAGGACGCGCGACACCTCGGGGAATCGCAGGTCGTAACAGGTCATCAGAGCGAAGCGGATTCCCTCGAGCTCGAAGGTCTGGGGCGCTTCCAGGGCTCCGGGTTCCACCCAATCCGACTCACGCTGCCCGAACGCGTCGTACAGGTGGAGCTTGCGATAGCGCGCGACGACGCCCCCGGCATCCACGGCCACGACGGTGTTCCGGACGTGTCCCTTGGTGTCGGCTCGTTCCACGAGCCCGGCGACGATGTGCACGTCGTGCTCGGACGCCAGGGCGGTGAGGGCGGTCACGAACGGGCCGTCGAGGTCCTGCGCGTGCTCCGCCAGCGATGCGTCGAAAGGGTCCACGAAATAGCTCGAGTACTCGGGGAACAGCACGACCTTCGCGCCCCGCGACCGGGCACGAGCGACGAGGGTCGCGATCACCTCGAGATTGGCGGATTCGTCGGCGGCGGGCGCGAACTGCGCCACCGCGACGCCGATGGTTGCCCCGGTCATGAGGTCCTTTCCGAACGACGGAGGGCGAGGAGGGGAACGACGACCCACAGCGCCGTGATGACGAGTGCGAGGCAGAGACCCGACACCCAGGATGCCGCACCTCCCACGACAACGTCGAACACGAACGAGACGACGCCCACGAGCAGAGCGGAGACCAGCACGAGCGCCGCCATCATGCACAGGTGTCCGAACCGCACGGTCGCAGGCTTGGCGCGGCGGGCGAACAGGATGCGGTGCACAGAGACCGGAGCGAGCGCCACCACCGCGCTGAGAGCGGAAAGCGACACGAGGACGAGGTAGCCGACTCGCTGCGACGGCCCAAGGCCCGCGAAGGAGGGCTGGAAGGCCAGGGCGAGCAAGAAGCCGGTCAGGATCTGCGTCCCCGTCTGCAGCACTCGCAGTTCCTGCAGAACCTCGTTCCAGTTGCGATCGGCACGCTCGTCGCGGGTCTCCGAACGCCCGTCGATCTGCGCGTCTGCGGTGGCATCGGTGTCGCTCGGAAGCATGGTTACATCCTGCCGGTCGCACCCCGAACCGGCACCGATTCGCGTACCCCGAAAACGCGTGCTAGTGTTTTCTCTTGTGCCGCGGGGTGGAGCAGTTCGGTAGCTCGCTGGGCTCATAACCCAGAGGTCGCAGGTTCAAATCCTGTCCCCGCAACGAAAAAGAAGAAGGCGTTCCCTCTCCGGAGGGGACGCCTTCTTCGTGATCGGGGTCACCCTTCCGGCAGCATGGCTCGCTCCATGTCGGCGAGGAAGCGCATGATCGTGCGCAGTTCCTCATCCGAGTAGGCCGCTGCCGCATCGCGCATTCTGCGCAACCGTTCTCCGAAGTGACGGCGAAACGTCGAGCGCGCCTCTTCCGTCAGCATGACGATCCGCGCCCGGCGATCGTGCGGGTGGGGTTTGCGCGTGAGGTATCCCGCCACGGTCAACCGGTCGAGCAGCTTCGTCGTCGAGGCAGTGGAGATCGCGAGATGGGTCGCCAGGTCGTGGGGCTTGACGACCTCGCCCTGCTGCTCCCGGATGATGAGCATGCGGAGCGCGCCGAGGTCCGTCGTGTTCATGTCCATGTCACCGCGCATACCCGCGTACATTCGATCCAAGGAGTCCGAAAAAGCGCGGACAGCCTCCAGTGCACTCATCACGACGACGTCGCGTTCTGTGCTCGGAATCCATGGCTTCGCCACTATTGGACACCTCCTCAGTCGGTAGGTAACATGACGATTGATTGCTAGATAATCTAGCAAAGTGCGGAGGAAACGTGTCAGAGGTCGAGTACGTCGTTCTGCTGGACGATGACGGACGCGAAATCGGCACGGCTCCGAAGGCAAGTGTCCACGGTATCGACACGGAGCTTCATCTCGCATTCTCCTGCCACGTCTACAACGACCGTGGGCAGATCCTGGTGACACGCCGCGCCCTGAGCAAAGCAGCGTGGCCGGGCGTGTGGACCAACTCGTTCTGCGGGCACCCCGCCCCCGGGGAGTCGATGCTCGACGCCGTCCGCCGACGTGCCGCGCACGAGGTGGGGCTCACGGTCCGCGACATCACCCCCGCCCTGCCGCAGTTCCGCTACCGAGCGGTCGACGCATCGGGAATCGTCGAGAACGAGATCTGCCCCGTCCACGTCGCCTACACCGACGATGAGCCGCAGCTGAACCCGGATGAGGTCGCCGAGGCGCGCTGGGTCGACGCCGCCGACCTCGCCGCCGCCATCCGCGCGACGCCGTGGGCCTTCAGCCCCTGGCTCGTGCTGCAGGCTCAGCAGCTCGACCTCGTCGCGCCCGAAACCCGCCGGAGAGCCTCGTGATCGCCCTGTCCGCGGTCGCTCGCCACGAGATCGACGACGCACTGAACGTCGCACTCGATCGCCTGCGCATCCGCTCGGCCGCGCTCGGCGAGGCTTCCGCCGCGCTCGGTGAGGCCACGGTGGCATCGGCCACGGGCGGCAAGCGACTCCGGCCGGCTCTCGTCGTCGCCGCTTTCGAGGCCTTCGGTGGCGATATCGGCCGCTCCCCCGGTCTCTGGCGCGTGGCCGCCGCGTTCGAACTCCTCCACGCGGCGTTCGTGGTGCACGACGACTTGATCGACGGCGACATCGAGCGTCGCGGCATCCCGAATGTCGTCGGACGTTTCCGCGAACGAGCCCTCGCGCGCGGTGGGGATGCCGCCGACGCGAACCTGCTCGGCGCGGCCGCGGCCGTGCTGGCCGGCGATCTTCTGCTCTTCGAGGCGACGCGCCTGATCGCCACGGCACCCGTGACCGCCTCGCAGCGGGCGGCCCTGTTCGTCCTCCTGGACGATGCTGTGCTCGTGTCCGCCGCCGGGGAGCTCGCCGATGTGGAGCAGACGATCGGTGCTGACCTACCCCCGACGGATTCACTCATCCGCACGGCGCGGGACAAGACGGCGTTCTACTCCTTCCAGGCGCCGCTCGCGGCAGGAGCGCTTCTCGCCGGAGCGAGTGACGACGAACGCGCCGCCCTCGAATCGGCGGGCTCCGCCATCGGGGTGGCCTTCCAGCTCGCAGACGACCTGATCGGCACGTTCGGCTCCCGGGCCGAGGCCGGACGCGAACCGGGCGCCGACCTCCGCGCATCCAAGCGGACGCCGCTCATCGCGATGGCCGCCGAGACCGAGTACTGGCCCCGGATCGCCTCGGCACTCGCCATGGCGCCGACGGGACCGATCGCGATCGCGCACGCGCAGCGGGAACTCGCCGCCAGCGGGGCTCGCGAGCGCGCGGTCGAGATGATCACGGACACGCTTCGCTCCGCCCGCGGGCACGCCGCGGACGCCGCTCTTCCCCGCGATGCGGTCGTCCTGCTCGCCACGCTCGCATCCGCGGTGGAGGATCGCATCCCCCGATGACCGACACGCTCTACGACGAGACCGCCGCTGCCGCCGCGGCATCCGTCATCCGCGCCTACTCGACGTCCTTCGGGCTCGCCACGAATCTGCTTGGATCCCGCGTACGGAGGCATGTCCGAAACGTCTACGCCCTGGTCCGCGTGGCCGATGAGATCGTCGACGGTGCGGCTGAAGCCGCCGGCGTCCCGCTGGATGAACAGCGCAGCGTCCTCGACGCCCTGGAGACGGAGACGTACGCCGCGATCGAGCGGGGCTTCAGCGCGAACCTCATCGTCCACGCCTTCGCGCGGACGGCCCGCGAGTGCGGCATCGGGCGTGTCCACATCGAGCCGTTCTTCGACTCCATGAGAACCGACCTCGACACGGCGGAACATGACGACGCCTCGCACGACGACTATGTCTACGGGTCGGCCGAGGTCGTCGGCCTCATGTGCTTGCAGGTCTTCGTGAACGCGGGCGCACCGTCGCCGCGTGACCCCGCCCCCGCGCTCGTGTCGGGCGCGCGGCGCCTGGGCGCTGCGTTCCAGGACATCAACTTCCTCCGCGACCACGCCGACGATTCCGGGCGACTGGGCCGCGACTACCTCGGTGTCGGTGCCGCCGACACGCGACGCGAGGAAGTCCTCGCCCGCATCGATGCCGATCTGGATGCCGCAGCCGCCACCATCCCGCTCCTCCCCGCGGACTGCCGCGTCGCGGTCGCGACCGCTCACGGCCTCTTCGCGTCGCTGGCCGCCAAGCTCCATCACACCGAGGACCTCACCACCCGGGTCCGCGTCCCGAACCCGATGAAGGCCGCCATCGCCGTCCGCGCCGCCGTGGCGCATCGCGCTCCCTTCTCCCCCCGACGAACCCCACCCTCCCGGAGGCCCCCCGCATGACCCGCCGCATCGCCATCATCGGAGGCGGCATCACCGGTCTCGCCACCGCCGCCCTCCTCGCCGATCGAGGCGACGAGGTCACCGTCTTCGAGGCGCTCGACGACGTCGGCGGACGAGCGGGCACCTGGGAGAAGGACGGATTCCGTTTCGACACGGGCCCCAGCTGGTACCTCATGCCCGAGGTCTTCGATCACTTCTTCGCCCTGCTCGGCACCACGGCCGCCGAGCAGCTCGACCTCGTTCGACTGGATCCCGCCTACCGCGTGTACCACGAGGGCGAGAGCGAGCCCTTCGATGTCGTCTCGGGACGGGATGCCGCCGTCGCGGCGTTCGAGGCGCGCGAAGCCGGTGCCGGTGCGAAGCTGGCCACCTACCTCGACTCGGCCGGCGAGATCTACGACCTGGCCGTCTCTCGCTTCCTCTACGACCCGTACGTCTCGCTGAAAGGCCTCGCGCACCCCGACGTCCTCGGCAAGCTGGGAACTCTCCTGCCGCTGCTGCTCCGCCCGCTTTCCACACATGTCGAGAAGCGCTTCTCGGACCCCGTCCTGCAGCAGGTCCTCGGCTACCCGGCGGTCTTCCTCGGCGGCTCGCCCTACGACTCCCCGAGCCTGTACCACCTCATGAGCCACCTCGACCTCGACGACGGCGTTCTGTATCCGCGCGGGGGGTTCGTGCAGATCATCCGCGCGATCGCGCGCCTCGCCGAGGAACGCGGCGCCGAGATCCGCACGAGCAGCCCCGTCGAGCGGATCATCACCGTCGGGGGCACGGCCACCGGCATCCGTTTGGCCGACGGCACCCGGATCGAGGCCGACCACGTCATCTCGACGGCCGACATGCACCACACCGAGACCGTGCTGCTCGAGCCGGAGCTGCGCTCGCGCGCGGACGCCTGGTGGGACAAGCGCGTGCCGTCGTTCGGTGCGCTGCTCATCCTCCTCGGCGTGGAAGGGGAACTGCCGGAACTCGAGCACCACACCCTGCTCTTCACCAAGGACTGGAAGGCAAACTTCGAGGCCATCTTCGGGGAGGACGGCGCGGGCACCCTGCCCGACCCCGCCTCGCTCTACGTGTGCCGCCCCAGCGCCACCGATGACGACGTCGCGCCCGCCGGCCACGAGAACCTGTTCGTGCTCGTCCCGATGCCGGCCGACCCGGAACTCGGGCGTGGTGGCGTGGACGGAGCCGGCGACGCGGCGATCGAGGCAGCCGCCGACGCGGTCATCGCGCAGATCGCCTCCTGGACCGGCGTCGCCGACCTGGCCGATCGCGTGCGAGTTCGACGGACCATCTCCCCCGGTGACTTTGCTCAGGACTTCGGCTCGTTCCGCGGCGGCGCTCTCGGCCTCGCGCACACCCTCGGACAATCCGCGATGTTCCGTCCGGGGCTCCGCTCCAAGGTCGACAACCTGCTCTACGCCGGACAGACCGTGCTCCCCGGCGTAGGCCTGCCCATGTGTCTGATCTCGGCCGAGCTCGTGGTGAAACTCCTCGACGGCGACATCTCGACCGGACGGTTGCCCGCGCCCCTCGCGTCGGAGCACTGACGGAGGTGCCGGGGCTCTACCTGGGCGCCCTCCTTGTCTCGGTTCTGGGCGTCATCCTGATCGATGTGCGTCATCGACTCGCCCTCGCCGTCGCGCCCGGACGCGCCCTGTTGCTCATCGCATCCGGAACGGCGTTCCTCCTCGTCTGGGATCTCGTGGGGATCGCGACGGGCGTCTTCGTCCGCGGTGACAGCCCGCTGCTGCTGGGGATCGATCTGGCACCGCACCTGCCCCTCGAAGAGCCCGTCTTCCTCGCCTTCCTCTGCCACCTCACGCTCGTCGTCCACGCGATCGTCGTGCGCCTGCGGAAGCGTCGGAGCCGGCGGCAGGAGGCAGCATGACCTATCCGCTGATCCTCATCCCGTTCGTCCTCGTCACCGTCATCGTGACCGTCCTGGCGACGCGCCGACCGCGTGCCCGCGAGCGGCTCGTGGCGTCGCTGTGGACCACCGTGGTCCTCGTCGTCCTGACGGCCGTCTTCGACAATGCGATGATCGCCGCCGACCTCTTCACCTACCCTGCCGAGCACATCAGCGGAATCCGGATCGGCCTCGCGCCGATCGAAGACTTCGCCTACCCGGTCTGCATCGCCTTCCTGCTGCCGTCGATCGCGGCGCTCCTGCCGGAACGGAGGGATGCCCGGTGATGCCCCTTCGCTTCGCCCGCCAGCTCTTCGTGTCGTCGCGCCCGGTGAGCTGGATCAACACCGCCTACCCGTTCGCGGCGGCCTACCTGATGAGCACCCGCGAGATAGACCTCATGCTCGTTCTCGGCACGCTGTTCTTCCTCGTCCCGTACAACGTCGCGATGTATGGGATCAACGACGTCTTCGACTACGAGTCGGATCTCCGGAACCCCCGAAAGGGCGGCGCACACGGCGCGATCCTCGACAAGAGTCTGCACGCGCCGACGCTGTGGGCGTCCGGTCTGCTGTGCGCGCCGTTCGTCGTCTATCTCGTCGTCGCCGGTCCGCCCGCATCTTGGCTCGTCCTGGCCTTCAGCCTGTTCGCCGTCGTCTTTTACAGCGCGCCGCCACTGAGGTTCAAGGAGCGTCCGTTCGCCGACTCGGTGACGAGCAGCATCCATTTCTTTTCCCCCGCGGTGTACGCACTCGTCCTCACGGGCGCGACATGGACGCCGCAGCTCGTGCTGATCATCGTGGCGTTCGCGCTCTGGGGAATTGCCTCGCACGCCTTCGGTGCCGTGCAGGACGTCGTGGCGGATCGCGAGGCGGGTATCTCCTCCATCGCCACCGCACGCGGGGCCGCGTGGACCGTCCGCTTCTCGCTCGTCGCCTACGCGGCATCCGGCGTGGCGATGCTCGCCACCACGTGGCCGGGGCCCCTCGCCGCGATCGTCGCGCTGCCCTACCTCGCGACGGTCTGGCCGTACCGTTCGGTCGATGACGCGGATGCCGCCACCGCCACCCGAGGATGGGACCGGTTCCTCTGGCTCAACCAGTTCGCCGGCTTCGTGGTCACGCTGCTGCTGATCTGGTGGGGGCTGTTCCTGTCGTGAACGGCCCCCACCAGATCAGGTGATCACTCGCCGTCGATCTGGATAAGACGGTTGATGATGTTGGTGAGCTTCTCATCCTGCTCGCCGTAGGTGGCCCAGTCGCCCTTCTGCATGGCGGCGTCGCGAGCCATCATGACCTGTCGAGCCTCCGTGAGCAGTCGCGCGGTCTCGTCGCCGGTCCCGGTGGTGGGTGGCTCAGTCGAACCTCCACCCTCGGTCGGCGTGGGGCTCGGCGTCGGGGTCCCCGTGGCGCCGGGCGTCGGCGTCGGCGTCGTGCCTTCGTCGCCCGTCGTCGCACCGGAGTCGCCGCCGAACAACTCGTCGAGGGCTTCCTGGAGGGTGTCCTCGAACGCGACCTCATCGCCGAAGGCGACCAAGATCTTTCGGAGTGCCGGAAGCTGCGTACCGCTCGAGGCCTGCACGAAGATCGGCTGCACGTACAGAAGTCCACCACCGACCGGAAGCGTCAGCAGGTTGCCGTTGCGCACCTGGGACTGACCCTGACGCAGGAGGTTGACCTGCTGCGCGATCGCCGAGTTCGAGCTGAACGTGTTCTGCACCTGACCGGGGCCGGGAACCGAGACATCCGCGCTGATCTCCAGCATGCGGAGTTTGCCGTAGTCCGGATCCTTCTGGCCCTTCGTGGCGCCTGCGTTCGCGTCGACGGCCAGATACCCCATGAGCACGTTTCGCTCCTGGTCGCCCTCGGCTGCCGGGATGAAGGACGTGAACATCGAGTACGTCGGATCCGGCTGACCCGGCATCTTCATCGTGAGGTAGTACGGCGGCTGCAGGTTCTCCTGCGTCACCGGGTCCTGAGGCGTACGCCAGGCGTTGTCACGACGGATGAAGGACTCGGCGTCATCGACGTGATACGTGCCGAGCATCGCGCGCTGAACCTTGAACAGGTCGGTGGGATAACGCACGTGGCTCATGAGATCGGCCGACATGTCGCTGACGGGCTTGAGCGTGGAGGGGTAGATCTTCTGCCACGCCTGCAGCATCGGGTCCTTCTCATCCCAGGCGTAGAGCGTCACCGAACCGTCGTAGGCATCCACCGTCGCCTTCACGGAGTTGCGGATGTAGTTGACGTCGTCGAGCGCCACCCGCGGGGAGCGGTTCGTCGTGTCCGAGATGGCATCCGTCAGGCTCACGAGTGAGGAGTACGGGTAGTTGTTGCTCAGCGTGTAGCCGTCGAGGATCCAGACGACGCGACCGTCGACGACGCTCGGGTACGGGTCGCTGTCGAGCTCGAGGTACGGGGCGACTTTCTGCACGCGGTCCCGCGGGCTCCGGTCGTAGAGGATCTGCGACTTGTCGTTGATGCCGTCGGAGAACAGGATGTCCGTCGACTGGAACTTCAGTGCGTACAGCAAGCGGTTGAAGGCGTTGCCGACATCGGGTCCGCCGTTGCCGGTGAAGGTCGTGCGGGTCTGGCCCGCGCCGTCCTCGCCACGGGGGTAGTCGAGCTCGACGGGGTCGCTGTCGGCCGGAGCACCGACGATCGAATACGGCGGCGAAGACTCACCGAAGTAGATCCGCGGTTCGTACTTCGATCCGTCGGTCAGTGCTCCTGCCGTCGGGATCCCCCGCTCGAGGAAGACCGGGTCACCGTCCGCCGTGCGGTCGTTGCCCTTTGCCGCGACCACGCCGTAGCCGTGCGTGTAGACGAGCGTGTTGTTGTACCAGGACTGCGCGCTCCCGAGCTGGCCCAGGTTCAGCTCGCGCACGGCGACCACGGCATCCTGCGTCTTGCCCTCGATCTGGTATCGGTCGACGTCGAGCGGGTTCTGGAACTGGTAGTAGGACCGGTACTGCTCGAGCTGGCGGACCGTGGGTCCGATGATGGCGGGGTCCATGATGCGCAACGACGCGGTGGTCTCCGCATCAGCGCGCAGCTGGCCCTTCTCCGCTGTCGTGACCGCTTCGTACTCGGTCTTCTCGAGCCCGTCGATGCCGTAGGCGAACTTGGTCGCCGCGAGGTTGCGCTCGACGTACTTTGCTTCGTAGGTCTCGAGGTTCGGCGCGACCTGGAACTGGCTGACGGCCCACGGGTAGGCGACGCCGACGACGAGCGACGACACGATGAGAAGAGCCGTGCCGATGAGGGGGAACCGCCAGCGGCCGATGATCGCCGTGACGACGAACAGCAAGGCGACGATCGCAGCCGCGATCGAGAGGATCGCGAGGCCCGGGATGACCGCGTTGACGTCGACGTAGCTGGCGCCGGTGAACCGGTCGCCCTGCGTCGTGAGGGTCTTGTAACGGTCGAACCAGAGGCTGACGGCCTGCACTGCGAGGTAGAGCGCGGCGACGATCGCCAGCTGGATGCGGGCCGCCTTCGAGATGCGAAGCTCCCGCTGCCCGACGCGCACCGATCCGTAGAGGTAGGCGACCACGACCGTAACGAGAAGGCAGATCAGAAGGACGGCGGAAACGAATCCGAGGACGACGCTGTAGAACGGCATCTGGAACAGGTAGAAGCCCGTGTCGAGACCGAACTGCGGGTCGTTCTGACCGGTCGTGACCCCGTTTGCCCAGAGCCAGGCGGTCTCCCACTGCGCCGAGGCGGCGAAGCCGGCGAAGAAGCCGAAGAAGACGGGGATGCCCCACATTGCGAGGCGGCGTAGGGGCTCGACAACTTCCTGGTAGTGGTCGAGCTGCGAGCTCAACCGCGCGTACACCGGCCGGAGCCGATAGGCGAGCTGAATCGCGGCGAAGACCGGAGCCGCCATCGCGACGAAGCCGATGATGAACATCACCACACGGGCCGTCCACTGCGTCACGAGGACGCCGTCGAACCCGAGTTGCCGGAACCACAACCAATCGGTGTAGAGGCTCGCGAACGCGAAGAACGCGATCACCAGCACAACCAGCACGCCGACCGTGATGGCGATCGCGCGGCGGACGGGATTCGGAGGGGTGGACGTGGCCGGTCCGGCAGGTGTCGAGGTCACCCCCTCATCCTAAGCGGGGGCCGTCGTCCGCCGGTCGCGGGGGTGATGCGCTCTGGGCGGAATCGCAGGGGCGGATGCCGCGGTCAGCCCGCCGCGCAGGCGGGGAGCTTGTCCACGCCCTTGCCGGAGCGGATCGCGGTGAGCGCCGTCAGGGAGTCGTCGAGGGTCGAGACGGGGATGACCCGGAGGTCCCCCGGAATGTGACCGACCACTTCGTCGCAGTTGTCCGTGGGCGCCAGGAAGTACTTGGCCCCGGCATCCCGTGCTCCGTAGAGCTTCTGACGGATGCCGCCGATCGGCCCGATCGCGCCGGCGGAGTCTATCGTGCCGGTACCGGCGATCTGCTTGCCACCGTTGAGCTCGCCGGGGGTGAGGGTGTCGATGATGCCGAGGGCGAACATCTGCCCGGCGCTCGGGCCGCCGATGCGGTCGAGCTGGATCTTCACGTCGATCGGGAAGTCGAAGTCGCGCTGAGTCGTGATCCCGATGATCCACACGGGCCCGTCGGTGGACTCGGTGCGCGTCGGCGTGATGCTCACGGTGCGCTCCGTCCCGTTCCGACGGACGACGAGCTCCACGGGCTGACCCTTGCGCTCGTTGATGAGGGAGCGCAGCTTCTCGGTGTCGGTGATCGGCGACCCGCTCGCGGAGACGATCTCGTCGCCGACGTCGAGGATGCCCTTGGCGGCGGAGTCCTCGCTGAGGGCTCCGACTCCGACGTGCGCCCGCACCTCGTAGCCGAGCTCGGTGAGTGCGGCGGCTGTGGCTTCCTTCTGCGAGTCGACCATGAGCGCGGCGTTCTCCTCGTTCCGCTGCTCGGTCGTCGTCCCCTGCGGGAAGACGTTGTCGATCGGCAGGACCGCTTCGGCCGGGTCGAACCACGCCTGGGCGAGCTCGAACCATGAGGGCGTGCGCTCGCGGTTGCCGACGACCTGCACGGTCGTGAGGTCGAGCGCGCCTGCGGTCGGGTACGTCTTCGCGCCGTTCACGGAGATGAGCGGGACGTCCTTGCCGTCCGCGTTCTCCGCCGAGCCGAGGGTGTTCACCACCGGGCCCTGCCGCTGGATCACGTATCCGGTCGGCAGGAAGCTGAGGACCAGGAGCGCCACAAGGGCGATCACGAGTGCCCACACGCCCGCGGAGAACCGTCGGGAGCGGGGTGTCGTGCGCGGGGCCGCCGGGGTGGAGGCATCGTCGAAGAGCGACACACGGGTCCTTCCTCCGGCGCTCGTTCGCGACCGGCGTACACGGGACGTCTCCCGCTCGGACCGGGCGGAGAAAACCTGCGACTAGCGTAGATCGAGACGTCTCCCCCCTGCTGAAAGGCGCCTGACATGACCGATCCCTCGGACCACGATCTGCCCGGCGACGACGACTTCGCCGAGATGCTCCGACGGATGCTCGGGGGTCAGGGCGGGATCGATCCCGAGCAGCTCCAGCAGCTGTCCGCGATGGGCATCGACCCCGCGATGATGCAGAACATCATGCGGCAGATGCAGGCCGCGATGGCGGGCGACGATGGCGATGAGAGCCTCGACTGGTCTGCCGCGAAGACGCAGGCGCTGCACATCGCCAACCGCGACGGTCTCGGGATCAGCGCGGGTGCACGGACGGAGTTCGACCAGGCGTTCGCTCTCGCATCGCTCTGGCTCAGCGAGGTCACCACGATCGCCGAGCTCGCTCAGACGCCCCAGCCGATCACGCGCGGCCAGTGGGTCGAGGCGACCTTGCCGGTGTGGCAGGAACTCGCCGAACCGGTCGCCACCTCGATCAGCGACGCACTTATGGCCGCGCTGGAGTCGCAGACCCCCGAGGAGATGCGCTCTGCGATCCAGGGGGCCGGCCGCCTCATGCGCCGTGTCGGCGGAGCCCTGTTCGCGGGTCAGTTGGGCGCGGTGATCGGACGACTGTCGCTCGAGGTCGTGAGTGGGGGCGATGTCGGCATCCCACTCATGCCGACGGGCGAAGCCGCGATCCTCCCGCAGAACTTCGCCGACTTCGGACGCGACCTCGAGATCGAGGAAGACCAGCTCGCCCTGGTCCTCGCGACCCGCGAGCTCGCTCACGCGCGGCTCTTCCGCCACGCGAAGTGGCTGCGCCTCCACGTCATCTCGCAGGTGACCGACTTCGCCCGCGGTGTGCACGTCGACACCGACGCGCTCGAAGAGCTCGCCTCGCGATTCGATCCGTCGGCTCCGGAAGAGCTGAAGGCCGCCATCGAGAGTGGCGCGCTCCTCCCGCAGCGATCCGAGGCGCAGGTCGCCGCGCTGACACGGTTGGAGAACCTCCTCGCCACGATCGAGGGGTGGGTCGACGTCGTCACGGCCGATGCGACGGCGCGCGTTCCCTCCGCCGATCGGATCGCCGAGGCCGTTCGTCGCCGTCGCGCAGTCGGCGGGCCCGGCGAGCAGGCCATGGCCTCGCTCGTGGGGCTGGAATTGCGCCCCCGGCGACTCCGTGAGGCCGCGGCGATGTGGCGCGCGGTGACGGATGCCGTCGGTCCGGCCGTCCGCGACCGGCTCTGGGACTATCCCGACCTCATCCCCACCGCCGAGGACATCGACGATCCGGCCGCTCTCGTGGCGCGCCTGCAGGCGAGCGAGCGAGGCGAGGAGCCGGAGCGCGACGCATTCGACGATGCCCTCGCGGCCCTGCTCGACGAGGAGGCCGCGGCGGACGAGCCGTCGGGCACCGAGCGCGACTCCTCGGCGGGCGACGGCGAAGACGGACCCGAGGATCCCCGCCCCGTCTGAGGCGGAGCCTCCTCCACAGGCGCCACCCACCGGTGCGCGGGGGCGCACCTGTGGAGAGGCGGTGAGGCGGCGCGGGATCGCGATGAGAATCGCGGCATGCTGCGACTCGCCCCGTCCCACCCGCCGCTGTGGCGGACCCCGACCAGCGTCCAGCTCGGAATCGACGACGAGCGTCCCCTCACCGGCGTGCAGCCCTGGCAGGAACACCTGCTGGATGCGCTGGTCAGCGGCATCCCGAACGCTCGGCTGGCCCCGCTCGCGCGCGAGCTCGGCGCGACGGATGAGGAGACGAACGGGTTCCTCCGCCGCATCGAGCGTGCCCTCGACACGGATGCCGCGCCTCCCCCGCCGGTGCGAGTCGAGCTCCCCTCGGATCTCAGCCACGACGACGAGCACACGCTGCTCGCCGGCATGCACGCCGCAGGGCTCGAGGTGGTCGAGGCGGCCCGCTGGGCGTTGCCGCCCACTCCCAGCCCGGTCGTCGTCGTGGCATCACGCCTGATCGACCCTCACCGCGCCGCGCGGCTCACCGCCGACGACGTCCCGCACCTGCCCCTCGAGCTCTCGGGTGATCGCGTCGTCGTGGGGCCCCTCGTCGTACCCGGAGAGACGGCGTGCATCGCCTGCGTCCACGCCGAACGACGCGACCGTGATCCCGGCTGGCCGCTGGTGGCGGCGCAGCTCCTGGCGCGACGGGCGGTGCCGACCGATCCGCTGCTGCTCGTGGAGGCGGCAGCCCTCGCCGCACGGATGCTGCGGACCAGCGACGTCGGGAGGTCGGTCGTCCTCAGCGCCGCGGAGGCGCACCGCGAGTACCGCGAGCACCGCCCTCACGCAGCGTGCCTCTGCCGATCTCCTGAAGGAATCTGGAGCGCTGACGCTCCCGATTCCCCGAGCGTTGCGCCCACGACAGCGACAGCGTTCGCGCGGCCCGCGTGACTCCCACGTATGCGAGTCGTCGTTCCTCGTCGACCTGCTCGAAGGTCGTGGCGTAGGAGATCGGGAGGAGCCCCTCGCTCAGACCCATCAGGTGCACGTGAGCCCACTCGAGGCCCTTGGCCGCGTGCAGGGTCGCCAGGGTGACCGTTCGCATCGCCGGCTCATGCTGTGCCTTCGCCCGGGCGGTCAACTCGTCGGTGAACCCGCGGAGCGTGGTGTCCTCAGGGGCCTCCTCAGCCAAACGGAGGACCGCGGCCCGCGCCTCCCACGCGTCGCGGAGCGCGCCGCCTGCGGGGGGCGCGTCGTCGGTGAGCCCCAGAGAACGCAGGATGTCGCGCACCGTGGCGATGAAGGAACCGGACAGCGGCGCGACCGAGGCTCCGCGAAGGGCCATGAGCGCTTGACGCACCTCCGGGAGGTCCCAGAAACGCTTTCCCCCCAGGACCGTCGCGGGGATGCCGCGGGCCGACAACGCCGCCAGAAGCGGCGCGGACTGCGCATTCAACCGGTACAGCACGGCGATGTCGTGTGGATCGGCGCCGTCCTTCAGCTGGGCGGCGATTCGGGCAGCGACGCCGTTCGCCTCCGCGCCCTCATCCTCGTAGGAGGTCACCTCAGGCGCAGGACCGGCGGGTTCCGGCGTGACGAGCTGCAGGGCGCCGGGACGCCCACGCATCAGCTCGTTCGCGACGGCGAGGACCGCGGCATCCGATCGGTAGTTTCGTTCCAGACGGACGACGGTCACGTCGTCGTCGCGCTCGGCGAACTCGAGCAGGTAGCGCGGGTCGGCGCCGGCGAACGAGTAGATGGTCTGACTCGCGTCACCGACGACGCACAGATCCCGGCGATCTCCGAGCCACAGTTCGAGCAGCCGGTGCTGAACCGGTGACACGTCCTGATATTCGTCGACGGTGAAGTGGCGGTACTGCTCGTGCACGGCCGTGGCGACGCGCGGCTCGGACTCGATCATTCCCGCGCAGGCGAGGAGCACGTCCTCGAAGTCGAGCTGCCGGCGCTCGTCCTTCAGCTTCTCGTACGCCCGCTGGAGCCCGACGAGCGGATCTATCGACAGACCGGGGAGACCGCCCGGACGCAGCTGTGCGTAGTCCTCGATCGAGCGCATCGTGACTTTCCGCCACTCGATCTGCGACGCGACGTCACGGAGCGTGGACGCGTCCAGCCTCAGACCGATCCCGTCGGCCGCGTGCGAGAGGAGGCGCACCTTGCTGTCGATGATCGCGGGCGCGGTGTCGCGGGCGACCTGCGGCCAGAAGAAGTTCAGCTGTGCAAGCGCCGCGGCATGGAATGTGCGGGCAGCAACGCCCTCGACGCCGAGGGCACGGAGCCGGCCGCGGAGCTCGCCGGCGGCTTTCGTCGTGAACGTGACCGCCATGACGCGCTGCGGCGAGTACGCACCGGTGTCGACACCGTGCGCGATGCGGTGCGTGATGACGCGGGTCTTGCCGGTGCCGGCACCGGCGAGGACGCACACGTGTCCGCGGAGCGTGCTCGCCGCCTCACGTTGACGGTCATCGAGATCGGCGAGCGGGTCCGCGCTCACTCCCCGACCCAACGAAGGATCAGGCTCCGTGCGATCGAGGCGGGGCCGGGCAGTCGGATGTCCCCGCCACCGGTCAATGCCTCGCGGATCTCTTCCCGCGTGAACCAGCGGACGTCGAGGATCTCCTCGCCGTCGGCGCGGGCCTCGTCGTCGGAGATCGCGTACGCCGTGAACCCCAGCATCAACGACCGCGGGTAGGGCCACGCCTGCGAACCGCGATAGACGATCCGATCGAGCCGCACGCCCGCCTCCTCCGCGACCTCGCGTTCCACGGTCGTCTCCAGGGACTCACCGGCCTCGACGAACCCGGCGAACGTCGAGTACGTCGGGATATCGCCCCACGCGGCGTTCCGCCCGAGCAGCAGACGTTCGCCGTCCGCGCTGGCCACCGCCACGATCACGGCGGGATCGGTCCGCGGGAAGTGCTGGCGGCCGCAGACGACGCATCGCCGAGACCATCCGGCCTGCCGGATCTCGGTCGCCCCACCGCACGCAGGGCAGAACGGCGCGTCGAGCAACCACCTGCCGAGACTGAGGCCCTGGACGAAGCGCCCCGCCTCATCGGGATCGAGGCCGCCGCCGATGACGCGGAGACTCCCCCACCCGTCGGCATCCACGGTCGGCTCGTCGACTTTCGCGGACAGCGCGGCGACGGCGACGGCACGACCCTCGGCGTCACGCCCGAGGAAGGCCCACACGGCCTCGTCGGGGACGGCATCGGGCGCAAGCCAGCGCACCGCCGACTGGTCGTCGAGCGGCGCACGGTCACCGTGCAGCAGCAAGACGTGCGTAGCGCGGTCCGCGCGGATGCGGGCGAGTAGACCTTCGTCGAGCCGCTCTTCTGCTGCGCGGTCGATGACCGCTCGAGCCAGTGGCGGCGGGACGTCCTTCGTTGTCATCGAGGACCTCTCTTGCGGGCGTGGCGTGGGGACGCGGGGCCGGGCCCCGCCTACCCTGGGGGGCATGGCACGCTCTCCTCTCACTCTAGCCGCGGCCGCCACGGCAGCTCTCTCGCAGGCGACGGGCGTGCACACGAGCATCACCGGCGCCGCACCCCTGAGCGAGGGCATCGGCGGCCGCTACGACAGCGCGCTGTTGTACCTCGACGACGACAGCCTCCTCATCGTCCGGGTTCCCGAAACCGACGAGGCCGAAGCGGATGCGGTCCGCGAGACCACGGCGTTGGCGGGCCTGACCGCCGGGGTCCGCGCGATGCTCCCCTTCCGCGCTCCCGAGACCCTCGGGCAGGCCCGGATCGGCGGCCGCACGGCACGCGTGCAGACCTACCTTCCCGGTTACCGCGTCGACGCCGCCCAGATTCCCCCCGGGCGCGGTGTGGCGACCGCCATCGCGACGGCCATCGCCGGCATCCACGACCTGCCGACCTCGATCGTCCAGAGCGCGGGACTGCCAGCGCGGACGGCGTCGCAGATGCGCGCCGACACGGAACGCCTCCTCGATCGCGCCGAGGCCACGGGACGCCTGCCCTTCGGCCTTCTCCGCAGGTGGAGTCGCGCAATCGCCCTGGACGGGCTCTGGAACGTCGAACCCACGGTCACCCTCGGTGGCGTCGACCCTGCGGCCTTCCTGCTCACGGACGTCGACAAGGTCCCGACTGTTACGGGCCTGCTCACGTGGGGCGGCCTGAGCGTCGGCGACCCGGCCGAAGACCTCCGCTGGACCGCCAGCGCACCCGATGCCGCCGCGGACGTCATCGTCGCTTACGCCGCCGCGACCGGTCGCGCCCCCGACTCCATGCTCGCCGAGCGCGCCCGCCTGCACGCGGAACTCGAGTTCGCGAAGTGGCTCGTGCACGGTCACGACTCCGGTTCCGAATCGGTGATGACGGATGCCGTCGCCCTCCTCGACTCGCTCGACGACAGTGTTCGCGATGAAGCTCCGCTCGGTTCCGGCACCGTGAGCCTCGACGACGCGATCGCCGCGCTCGGACGTGTACCCGCGGGCACGACCGATGCCGTCGACACGTCGATGCACACCGACGCCTACGACCCGGGGATGCTCGACGGGTACGACGACGAGGACACCCCCGCGGAACCGGCGACAGCATCCGTGACCGACCTCGAGACCGAGCCCATCGAATTCAGCGACTGGCCCGGCGCGGAGGACGCACCGGCAGCCGAGGAGAGCGACCCCGACGACGCCGCGAAGAACGCGCTGCGCCGTTGGACGGGAACCGCCTGACGCGATTCAGGCCCGGAGGACGAGACCGTCGGCGACGTAGAACAACACGACGTCGATCTGGTCCATCGGGATGCCGTGCTTCCTGTGGTAGGCGCGGCGGTACAGCTCGAGCTGCAGCATCCGCTCGGTCCGCTCCGCCGCCGTGCGCGGAGGGCGGCCGGTCTTCCAGTCGACGATCTCGATGCGATCGCCACGACGGTAGACGGCGTCGAGCTTGCAGATGACGATGTGCGGGCGCCCGTCGCCGAGGGCATCGGGGTCGACGAAGTCGATCTCCGTCTCGACCTCGATCGGCTGCAGCGGTGCCCACTCCGACGCCAGGAACGCCTCCCGCAACTCGTCGAGCGCGCCGGCATCGGCCGGGGACATGGCGACGGCCTCGTCATCGTCCCAGAGCACGTCATCAGCTGACCGGGCTCGCCCTACGAGTCCCGACCGCTGCTCCACCCACGCGTGGAAGAGAGTTCCCAGGCGGGTCTGGCGATAGGGACGCTCGGGCAGCGGCCGGGCGACCGCCGTCGCCGCCGCGTCGTAGTCGGCGACGAAGTCCTTGAAACGGGAGGCGGGGATACGCGTCGGCGCGACACGCTCTCGTCCCGCCGCCCGCGCCGCTCGTTCGGCGAGGAGGAGCTCAAGATCCCGCGTCGGAAGCGCGGGGGTCGCGGACATCGCCTCGCGCACCCGGGCCGCGGCATCCCGCACCCGTGGAGCGCGAGAGCCGAGCGCGTCGATGGGCCACTGGAGCGTGGCCCGGGCGCCCTCGTACGGGTTCTCGGTGGCATCGGTCTCGGGCAGCGGGAGTTCAAGGGTGTCGGCGATCTCCCGGACGAACCGGCTGACCTCGCGCGGCTTCTTCGTGCCCGCCCAAGGCGAGGCCGAGATCAGCAGATGCTCGCGTGCTCGCGTGACGGCGACGTAGGCGAGACGGCGCTCCTCAACGAGGTGACGCTCGCGGATGCCGTCCGTGAAGGACGCCAACGCGGTCTTCAGGTCCTGCTGGGTCGGCGCGTCGTGCGCCCGCCACCTCAACTCGGGAAGCCACTCCCGGTCGCCTCGGAACGAGTACGGCAGGACTCCGAATCCCAACCAGCCCTTCGAATCCTGGAGGCGCGCCGGCAGCTCCTCCTCCACGCCGCGGACGACCGCGACGGCATCCCACTCGAGTCCTTTCGACCCGTGGATCGTGAGTAACTGAACGACGTCGTCCTCCGGCGGCTCTGTGCGTGGCGCGAATTCGTCGATGCGCTCCGCTCGGTCGAGCCAGGCCAGCAGACTCGGAAGCGACCCGCGCTCGTCGGTCTGCAGGAAGCCGTGCAGCTCGTCGATGAAAGCGCGGAGCTGATCGGAGGCCGTGCGCGCCGGACCGCGCGATTCGTTCGCGGAGAGCTCGATGTCGAGGCGGAGCTCGTTCTCGATGAGGCGCACGAGTTCGGGAATCGGCAGACCGGCGGCGCGGCGGAGGCCCGCGAAGACGGCTCCCGCCTCCCGGAGGCGCTCGCGCGCTGCTGGGGTGAACCCGGCCAACCAGCCGTGGTCGGGTTTCTGCCGGGCCACGAAGTCGAGCGCAGCCACGAGGGATCCCCCCTCGTCCCCCGCCGAGGCGCGGATCGTCTCGGCCAGCTCGGGCGGCAGGGGCTGAAGGGCCGTGTCGTGGCGGACGAGTCGCGAGGCGACCTGCGCCAGTTCTCGCAGATCCGCGAGTCCGACAGACCACCGTGGCCCGGCGAGGAGGCGGATGAGCGCGGACCCCGCGCGCGGATCGCTGATGACCCGCAGGGCCGAGACGACGTCGACCACTTCGGGCGTCGAGAGGAGTCCGCCGAGACCGAGGATGCGATGAGGGATGCCGCGACGCCCCAGCGCGTCCGCGAATCGGAGCATGTGCTTCTTGCTGCGGACCAGCACGGCTGCCGTCGTCGATCGCCCGCTGCGGTGCCGTTCATCGCGGATGGTCCGGAACCACTCCGCGACCGCATCCGCCTCCGCGTCGACGTCCGACTCGACGACGATGTCGACGCGGCCCGCCGGCGCTCCCTCACGGGGTCGGAGAGTCCCGACCTCGACGGGAGCGTCGAGCGGCTCGAGGACGGCGCCCGCGGCCCGGAGCACGTCGACGCCGTTCCGCCAGCTGGTGAGAAGCGAGTAGGTGCGAGCACCGGCATCCGGATCGAACGAGCGCGCGAAGTCGCCGAGGTTGCCCGCACTCGCGCCACGCCAGCCGTAGATCGACTGGTGCGGATCGCCGACCGCCATGACGGCCGTGCCGCGGAAGAGCGCGGCGAGGAGATCCGTTTGCACGACGGAGGTGTCCTGGTACTCGTCGAGCAGGACGACGCGGTAGCGCTGACGCAGCTCGTCGGCGACGGCGGGGTGAGCGCGGACGACCTGGAGTGCGCCGGCGACCTGGTCGGAGAAGTCGATGAGGCCGCGCCGACGCTTCTCGGCCTCGTAGGTGCGAGCGAGCGCGGTGAGCACGGACAACCCCGACACCTTCTCGGCGGCGGTCCGGACGTCCGCGTACACGGTCGTCGCCGCGCGTTGGCTCGGGCGGTCGAGGACGTCCTGAAATCCGCTCGCGAAGGCGTCGAGGTCGTCGAGGGCGACGAGGTTGTCGACACTGTCGCGTGCGATCCGGAGGGCGGCATCGATGATCGTCGACGGACGCTCGGGCCGATCGGGAAGCCGAGCGTCGTCGGAGGAGAGCACCACCTGACGCATGAGGAGCCACGCCGCGGACTCGCTCATGACGACCGACTCGGCATCGCGCCCGATGCGGACGGCGTTCTCGCGCACGATGGCGTCGGCGAAGCTGTTGTAGGTGGACACCGCAGGCCGCTCGAGCAGCGCATCACCTGCGTCGGGCGCGGTGGGATCGGGGGCGAGTGCATCGAGTGCCGCGCGGCGGGATGACTCGGGCGCACCCGCCCGCTCGAGTTCGCCGAAGATGGCGAGCCGCCCTTCGCCGTGCAGCTGTTCGAGGCGCGGGAGGAGCCCACGCCGCTCGAACTCGGCGAGACGTCGCAGTCGCGAGCCGATCCGCTCGGCGAGCTCTCCCGCGGCCTTTCGGGTGAAGGTGAGGCCCAGGACCTCGTCCCGCCGGACCAGGCCGTTCGCGACGAGCCAGACGACGCGCCCGGCCATCGTCTCGGTCTTGCCGCTCCCGGCGCCCGCGACCACGAGCGCCGGCGACAGCGGCGCCGAGATCACGGCGGACTGTTCGGCCGTGGGCGGGAACTGCCCGAGCGCCGCCGCGACGGTCTCCGGGCTCATCAGGGACTCACTCACGCGGAACTCACCGGGCCGATCGTATGGATGCGGCAGAGGCCGTGCGTGTGGTCGTCACGGCAGTGCTCTTCGAACGGCGCGACGAAGGAGGTCCCCCGCATCACGCGGACGGCCTCATCGACCCGCGCGAGAAACGCCGCCCGGGTGTCCTCATCGAAGGGCTCCTGGCGGGGTTCTGCGTATGGGGCGTTCCGGGTGCCCTTCAGCACGAGGAGCTTCGCACCGCCGGGCTCCGCGCCCGCGACCTCGGTGATCGCGCCGCGCTCGAACGCGAGCTGGTACGCCGCGAGCTGCGGGTTGTCGACGGCCGCGCGGTCGCTCGTCCCCTCGCTCCGGCCCGTCTTGAGGTCGACGATGACGACGCGCCCGTCACGGGTGCGTTCGACGCGGTCGATGTACCCCGAGAGGATCGCGGGGTGGGCGGCATCCGCCACCGGGAGGGGCACCTCGAAGTGCGGCTCCGCGCTCACGAGAGTCGTCCCGTCACGCTCTGCGTCGCGGAGGTAGGCGGCGAGTCGTGTCACGAGGTCGCGGGCCCGCCGGCGCTCGGCTTCGTCGATCCAGGCGGCCTCGAATTCGAGCTGCGACCACCCGTCCTCCACGAAGGCCCAGAGTGTGTCGGCGTCCCCTGCCTCCGCGTGCTCGAGCGCGGCGTGCAGAAGTGTGCCGAGACCTGCTACGGCTGTTCCCGGATCACCGCCGAGATCGCCGATCACCCAGTCGAGCTGGCACTGCTCGAGGGCATGGATGCGTGAGGGCGAGATGCGCAGCGGCGCTGCGTCGAGGTCGCGGATCGGCGCCGCCGAGGTCGGCTCCCCCAGCCCGTACCAGTGAGCCGGGTCGGCGCCGGGAACCCCCGCCGCCGCCAGCAGGGCGAGCTGGCCCGCCGCATCGGCGCGTTCGGGTTCCGGGGTCCGGGGGTCCGTGAGGCGGCGCCGGTGGCCCGCGACGAGTCCGCGGAGCGTCAGCGGATGTTCCGCGGAGCGAGGCGCCGGTGAGGCCGGCGGCAGAAGTTCGAAAAGGACGCTGGGCCCGGTGTCGTCGTCGTCGACCGCCGTCACGACGAGGCGTGATCGCGCCCGCGACACGGCTCGAGCGAACAGGCGCAGCTCGTCGTGCAGGACGGCGCGCCGTCGGTCGGCGGTGTCGATGTCGGTGTCCTCCTCGGCCAGCCGCGAGGTCTCGAGAAGACTGCCGCGCAGGCGCAGATTCGGCCACACTCCGTCCTGCACCCCGGCGACGACGACGGTGTCGAACTCGAGACCGAGTGCGGCGGCCGGTGTCGAGATCTGCACTCCACTGGTGATCGTCCCGGTGCGCAGGCGATCCTCGGCGACCTCGGAGTGCAGCAGCGCGCGCAGGTAGTCGATCGGGGCCGTGCCGTCCTCGCGCTCCCCATGACGTTTCGCCACTTCGAAGAGCGTCACCACGGCGTCGAGATCGCGTCGCGCCTGGTCGGCGAGCGGTCCCTGTCCGTCGGCGAGGGTCCGCAACTGGCGTTCGAGCCCCCGCTGCTCCCAGACGGTCCAGAGGAGTTCGTGGGCTGTCGCTCCGGTCTGCACCTGCTCCCCCACCTCGGCGAGGGTGCGCGCGAGGCGGGCTGCGCGACGTGCCTCCGGTGTGTCGATGATGTCGAACTCGACGGGATGCCGCACCCCCGACGCCAGCAGCTCCCGGGCCGACCTCTCGCCACCCGCTCGGAGCTCCGTGTGCCGAAGCGCCGCGCGCAATCGACGGAGCTCCACCGGGTCGAGGCCGCCGCCGATGAGGACATCGAGCACGTCGTCATCGGTCCGCGCGTCAGCCGCGACCGCGGCGAGGTCGACGGCGCGCAGGAGCTCTCTGACGATGAGCGTCTCGGCGAGGGCGCGCGCGGGTCCGACGGCCGCGGTCGGGACGTCGCGCGCCGACAGCTCGGCCTCGAGCGCCGTCACCTGACGAGAGTCGTGGGCGATGACGGCGCACTGCTCCCACGGGACGCCGTCGTGCACGTGACGCTCGCGCAGGAGGCGCGCGATGAGGTCGAACTCCTCCGCACCCGAGCGGAGCGTGAAGGTCCGGACGCTCTCGTCCGGCTCAGCACCGATCGGGGGATGCCGGTGGGATACGAGTCCCGCCGCCCCGATGCGCGAGGTGACTTGAGCGGTGAGATCCCGGTGCGCTACCGTGCCGCGATGCACCCGATCGAGGACGTGCGTCGTCGTCGCCAGACGGGCGAAATTCTCCGGACGCGCTCCACGGAACGATCCCGACCCGACGTCCGGGTCGCCGAATGCGAGCACCGCCACCCCCCGTTTCCGGCAGGCCTCGAGCAACTCGACTCCCCCGAGGGTCACCTCCTGCGCATCGTCGACGAGGATCGCGCGGAGCCCCGCGACCGCGCCGAGTGCCGGCGAGCCGGCCGGGGCGTCGCGGAGAAGACCCACCGCTTCGCGCACGAGGCCGGCGGCATCGCGGTGCGCCCCCCGCATCCTCGCGCGGACAGATCGGTACTCGCGCGCGAACGACGCCAGCGACGCCCACACCGGCCGGTCCGTCGCCGCTGCGCGGGTGGCGAGCTGCTCCGGCTCGATACCGAGCGTCGTCATCTCCGCCAGGAAGGCACGGATCTCAGCGCGGAGCCCGGCGCTGGAACGGATGTCGGCGGGCAGCCAGTCCGGCCAGCGGGAGGGGCCGTCCTTCTCATCCTCTGCATCGCCAGCGAGCAGGTCGCCGATGATGCGGTCCTCGTCGGGTCCGGTCAGCAGCTGCGGGGGCTCCTCGCCTCGGTGGACAGCGTGCGAGCGCACCACCTGGTAGGCGAAGGCGGCCACCGATCGCGCGAGCGGGCCGCTCGTCGCGACACCCACTCCCACCGCGAGTCGGTCGCGAAGCGCCGTGGCTGCGGTCCGTGTCGGGGTCAGCACGAGGAGCTGCTCGGGCGGCATCCCGCCCTCGACGAGGGCGACCACACGGCGCACGAGCGTCTCCGTCTTCCCCGATCCCGGAGCTCCGATCACCACGCCCGAAGCCTCAGCGGGGAGAGCGGCGACCGCCTCCTGCGCCGGATCGAGACGGGAGGGCGCGGCGGGCATGCGCTCCACGCTAACCGGCACCGGCGACACCGGCTCTCGTTCCCTCCGCGCGTCGGCGGCGGCGACGTTCGCCCACAGCGAGCGGACCGCCGCGTCCCCTGCCGAACGGGTGTCGTAGGCTCGAGAAGCGCCCGGAGACCCGGGCCGGGAAAGGCAGGCATCACCGTGGAGATCCGCATCGGCATCGCGAACTCGCGCGAGCTCAGCTTCGACTCGAACGAGACGGCCGACGCCGTGAAGCAGACGATCGTCACCGCTCTCGACAACGGCGCGAATCACGTGACCCTCGCCGACGCGAAGGGCGCGACCTACCTCATCCCGACGGCCGGCATCACCTTCGTCGAGGTCGGGACCGACCAGTCCCGGCGCGTGGGCTTCGTCGCCTGACATGCTCGTCGTTCTGGCGCTGGTCTTCGGAGCGATCGTCGGAGCCGCGGCGCACTACGCGCTTCCGCTCCGCTCGCTTCGCGGTGCCGCCGTCGGGCCCCTTCTCGGAAGTGTGCTCGGCACGGCGACCTGGACGGCTCTCACGTGGGCCGGCGTGGGAACTGATCACGCCGCCCTCTGGGTCGCCAGCATCGCCGTCCCCGTGGTCGTGACCCCGCTCGTCCTGCTGGTTCTGTCGCGGCTCCGCCGGACACGCGACGCGCGGACGCGAGTGGAGCTCGGCATCGCCTGACGCTGCCAGGCGGTCAGTCCCGACGGCGAAGAGGCTGCGCTCAGGCGTCGAGGCCGATGCTCGTCATCCGTCGCGAGTGCGCGCCGAGCAGTTGGGTGAAGACCGGCTCGACCTGTTTCTCGTCGTCGCGGCCGAGCGCTCCCGGTCGTTCCGTCGCACTCGGACGAAGTGCCCCCCGCGCGACGAGCAGCGTGTCCCCCACGAGTCGGCGACCCCACAGGCTCAGGAGCGAGCGCATCTCGTCGTCTCCGGCGATGGCGTCGGTGATGATCGCGACCAGCGGCGACCGATCGGCATCCGCTCGGAGGATGCCGGCGGCGCGCCGTCCCGTCTCGCCGTAGCTGCCCGACAGCGAGAGGTAGAAGTCGTCGAGCAGCCCCGCGGTGACGTGGACGGTCAGCATCGTCTCGAGGGGACGGATGCCGTGGGTCGCCTGCCGGAAGGAGTCAAGCGGCTCGCGGAACGGCAGCATGAGCTCGAGCGGGTCCTGCCCGCGGTCACGGATGAGGGCGACGAGGGCCTGGTGCTTGAACAGCGCGGCACCGGCCGCACGCGAGAGGGACTCCTTGTGGGCGAGCTCCGGGCTCCGCTCGATGACGGAGCTCAGCGTCTCGGCGTATCCGAGCTGAAGGTAGGCCGCCTGCCCGAGATAGGTCGAGACATCGGGGGCGAGCTGCTGGAAGTCGACACGACGGACGTCGCTCGCCTCATCACGCGATCGCAACCGGAGGATGCGACCGGGGGGCCGCCGTCGTTGCCAGAACCACCTCACCACGGGCCCAGCCTACGGGTCTCGAAGCCCCCCTCCGGTAGGGTGGGTCCGTCCCGGCGTCGGATCGGGACCCCGCGCCTGTGGCTGAGTGAAGGGCGTGGACCCTCATCCCGGCGGCATCTCACCGCCAGACAGGCACGGAAAAACATGACCACGTTCGCAGACCTCGGCGTCGACCAGGACATCGTCGACACTCTCGCCGCCAAGGGCATCGTCGACACCTTCCCGATCCAGGAGCAGACGATCCCCCTCGGCCTTCCCGGCCAGGACATCATCGGCCAGGCGAAGACCGGTACCGGCAAGACCTTCGGCTTCGGGATCCCCGTCGTCCAGCGCCTCGGGCTGAACCCCGAGCCGGGCGTCAAGGCGCTCATCGTCGTTCCCACGCGCGAGCTCGCCGTGCAGGTCTACGAAGACATGGACATGCTGACCTCTGGCCGCGCCACGAGCGTCGTCGCCATCTACGGCGGCAAGGCCTACGAGGGACAGATCGATCAGCTGAAGGCCGGCGCGCAGATCGTCGTCGGCACCCCCGGCCGCCTCATCGACCTGAACAACCAGCGTCTGCTCGACCTGTCGCACGCGACGGAGGTCGTCCTCGACGAAGCCGACAAGATGCTCGACCTCGGCTTCCTCCCCGACATCGAGAAGATCTTCCAGAAGGTCGCTCCCGTCCGCCACACGATGCTCTACTCGGCGACGATGCCGGGACCGATCGTCGCCCTCGCGCGTCGGTTCATGTCGAACCCGATCCACATCCGCGCGAGCGACCCCGACGAGGGCCTCACGCAGGCCAACATCAAGCACCTCGTCTACCGCGCTCACTCGCTCGACAAGGACGAGGTCATCGCGCGCATCCTGCAGGCCGAGGGCCGCGGTAAGACCGTCATCTTCACGCGCACCAAGCGCGCCGCCCAGCGCCTCGTCGACGAGCTGAGCGACCGCGGGTTCAACACCGGCGCCGTGCACGGTGACATGAGCCAGGAAGCGCGCGAGCGCTCGATGGCAGCCTTCAAGGCGGGCAAGCGCGACGTGCTGATCGCGACCGACGTCGCCGCGCGCGGCATCGACGTCGACGACGTCACCCACGTCATCAACCACACGATCCCCGACGACGAGCAGACCTACCTGCACCGTGCCGGCCGTACCGGCCGCGCCGGCAAGACCGGTATCGCGGTGACGTTCGTCGACTGGGACGACCTGCACAAGTGGGCGCTCATCAACCGCGCCCTGGACTTCGGTCAGCCCGAGCCCCTCGAGACCTACTCGTCGAGCCCGCACCTCTTCGAACAGCTCGACATCCCCGCCGGGACCAAGGGACGGATCACGACGGCCCCCAAGGCTGCACCCGCCCGATCCTCGGCAGCCCCTGCGCGCGCGGCCGATGCCGCTGCGGAGCAGTCGACGGAGGAAGGCACCCGTCGCCGTCGCCGGCGCCGCACCGGTGCGGACGACGCCAAGGTCGGCTCGACCTTCGAGGGCGACGGAGCCGCGGCATCCGGGTCCACTGACGCGTCGGGCGAGACGTCTGACCGCTCCGTCGACGGTGCCGGCACCCATGACGGCGCAGGCAAAGAGCACCACGACGGCAAGCCCGCTCCGGCGCGTCGCCGCCGTCGCCGCCGCGGCGGATCGGGTGCGGGAGCACCTGTCGCCGGCGCCTGAACCAGCACGTCGCGCTACGGCGTGACGACCGAGCTCCCCGTCCCGAGGGCGACGATCCGTGCGATCGTCTCCTCGGGCGTGGTGTTCTCGCCGGGAATGTTGGGCTTACCGCGACCGTGGTAGTCGCTCGACCCGGTGGCGATCAGGTCGCGCTCCGCAACCAGACGGCGGAGCTCCCCCAGAGCCGGCTCGACGTTCTCTCGGTGGCCGAGTTCGAATCCGGCGAGGCCCGCGTCGAGCATGCCCCGGACGACGCGGCCGGGCAGGAGCCCCGCCCGTCCCGCCGGATGGGCGATGACGGGTACGCCACCCGCTCCCGCCACGGCGGCCACGGCCGTCACCGGATCTGGAGCGTACAGGGCGACGTAGTAGTCGCTGGCGGGCGACAGGATTCCGCCGAAAGCCTCCCCGCGATCGCGCGCGTGGCCGCGGGCGATGAGCGCGTCGGCGATGTGCGGACGACCGATCGTCGCGCCCTCCGCCGTCTGCTCCTCGATGTCCTCCCACGTGAGGTCGTAATCGCGGCCGATCCGCTCGGCCATCGTCCGCGCACGGGTCAGACGTGACTCGCGGATGCGGTCGGTGAGGCCACGCAGACCCGTGTCGTCCGGGTCGATGAGGTAGGCGAGTACGTGCACGCTCCGCCACTCGTGACGGGCCGAGAGTTCCATCCCCGGGAGGAAGGACATCCCGAGCGACACCGCTGCTTCCGCGGCCTCCGCCCATCCCGATGTCGTGTCGTGGTCGGTGAGGGCGGCCGTCCGGATGCCGTGACGATGCGCCGCGGCCATGACAGCGGCGGGCGGCTCGGTGCCGTCGGAATGATCCGAGTGCAGGTGCAGGTCGCCGGGCCCGAACGGGGCCGATGGAGCGGAGGACCCTGCGGACATGGTGACGAGCGTACCGCGCGCAGAAACTCCCCAGCCTCCCCGCCTAGGGTCGTGATGTGCTGCGACTGACGGGGATCCTGATCACGATCGCCGCCGCCATCGCCGCCGCGATCGTCACCTGGCCGCAGTTCTTCCGGCTGGAGCAGACCTTCCCGATCGCTCAGCTCGTCTCGTTGCGGCCCATCGTCGCCGTCGGCTTCGCTGTGATCGCGCTCGTCGGGCTGCTCCTCTGCCTCGGACGCCGCAGCCGCGGATTCGGCGCCGGTATCGCGATGATCGGCATCCTCGCGTGCGCGGCGAACGTCGGCATCCTCGTCTTCCGGGGTCTCGGTACGTCGGGGCTTCCCGAGCCGACCGCCGACAGCGTGCGCGTCATGACGTGGAACACGGCCGGTGAGGCCACCGACGTCGACGCGATCGTGACGACCGCCATTGCGATGGACGTCGACATCGTCGCCCTTCCCGAGACGACCGACGAAACGGGCAAGGCGATCGCCGTCGCGATGCGCGAGCGCGGTAATCCGATGTGGGTGCACGAAGAGAACTACCAGGGGTGGGATGCCACCTACACGACGCTTCTCATCTCGCCCAAGCTGGGCGACTACGCCGTCGTCGAGTCCGACTCCGCAGGCACGAAGAACACATCGGTCGTGCCGAGCGTCGTCGCGATGCCCGTGAACGGCGAGGGACCGACCGTCGTCGCCGTCCACGCCGTCGCACCGCGGCAGAACGACATGGACCATTGGCGGAGCGACCTCCGCTGGATCGCCGACCAGTGCGCGAGCGCGAACGTCATCATGGCCGGTGACTTCAACGCGACGATCGATCACATGAGCCGCCTGGGAGCGGACGGCGGAACCCTCGGCCGCTGCCACGATGCGGCATCCCTCACCGGCAACGGCGGGGTGGGCACGTGGGACACGGCGTGGCCGGCTCTGTTGGGCGCCCCCATCGACCACGTGATGACGACGGATGCCTGGCGTCCGACCGGCTCGGTCGTCGTGACGTCCCTCGACGGATCCGGCGGCGACCACCGCCCCGTCATCGTCCAGCTGGAGCCGGTGGGCTGACGTCTCGGACGGTGAGTGGGAGACTGGGACGATGACCACCGATGAGCGCGACACCCTCGCCCAGGAGACCACCGAGACCCCGGCCGCAGCGACCACGAATCGCAAGCAGCCCTTCCCCGCGGGCTTCCTCGAGTCGATCTCGACCGGATGGGCCGAGCGGCCCGAGTCCCTCCCGCCGCAGCGCGCGGAGGCCCCGTACGCGGCTGCTCGCCGCGCCACCGTCTCCGCGGCGTTCCCGGGCGCACGGCTGGTCATCCCTGCAGGATCGTTCAAGCAGCGCTCCAACGACACCGATTACCCGTTCCGCGCCCACTCCGCGTTCTCCCACCTGACCGGTTGGGGCGCCGATGCCGTCCCCGACTCCGTGCTCGTGTTCGAGCCGACCGACCGTGGACACGAGATCACCCTCCACCTGCGCGAGCGCGCCGACCGGACCACGACGGAGTTCTACGCCGACGCCACGATCGGTGAATTCTGGATCGGACCGCGACCCTCCCTCGACGGTGTCGCGGCGGATCTGGGTCTTCGCACCGCGCACATCGACGACTTCACGAGCACCGACCACGACCTCGTGGTCGACGACGACAACACCCTCACGCGGTTCGTGTCGGAACTGCGCCTCGTGAAGGACCCGTACGAGATCGCGCAGCTGCGCCTCGCGGTCGAGGCGACCGGTCGCGGTTTCGACGACATCGTCGCGGAGCTCCCGCGCATCATCGACACGCCCCGCGGTGAGCGTGCGATCGAGGGTGTGTTCCACCTGCGGGCCCGCACCGACGGGAACGGCGAAGGCTACGACACGATCGCCGCCTCCGGCCCGCACGCCTGTTACCTGCACTGGACGCGCAACGACGGCGCGGTCGTCCCGGGCGACCTCGTCCTGATCGACGCGGGTGTCGAGGTCGACAGCCTCTATACCGCGGACATCACCCGCACGCTGCCCGTTTCGGGGACCTTCTCCCCCGTCCAGCGACGGATCTACGAGACCGTACGCGAAGCTGCGGACGCGGCGTTCGCGGTCGCGCGGCCGGGCGTCAGGTTCCGTGCCGTGCACGAGGCCGCGATGGAGGTCATCGCCGCCCGGACTGCCGAGTGGGGCCTCCTCCCCGTCACGGCAGAAGAAGCACTCGACGCCGACCGCGGTGGTCAACACCGCCGGTACATGGTCCACGGCACGAGCCATCACCTCGGCATCGACGTGCACGACTGCGCCCAGGCGCGGCGGGAGATGTATTACGACGGAGAGCTCGAACCCGGCATGGTGTTCACGATCGAGCCCGGCCTGTACTTCCAGATCGACGACCTCACCGTGCCCGAGGAGTATCGCGGCATCGGTGTGCGGATCGAGGACGACATCCTCATGACCGAGGACGGCCCCGTGAACCTGTCCGCCGACATCCCGCGGACCGCGGACGAGATCGAGGCCTGGATCGCCCGGGCGCGCTCCTGAGCCGTGTCGGCGTACACGCCCCCGCCCGCCTTCACGACGCGACCCCAGCTGACGGGGACGTTCGGGATGGCCGCCTCCACGCATGCCACGGCGACCGCCGTGGCGCAGGCGGTGCTCGAGCGCGGCGGTAACGCGTTCGACGCCGCCTGCGCGGGCGGGTTCGTGCTCCACCTCGTGGAGCCGCACCTCAACGGTCCCGGCGGCGACCTGGTCGGTCTCTTCCAGCCGGCGGATGCCGAGGCCCCCACGGTCCTCATGGGTCAGGGCGCGGCTCCCGCCGGTGCCACGATCGCGCACTTCCAGCGCGAGGGCCTCGATCTCGTCCCGGGAGCCGGTGGCCTCGCCGCAGCGATCCCGGCGGCGGTCGACGCGTGGCTGCTGCTCCTGCGCGACCACGGCACGTGGGCGGTGACCGACGTGCTGTCGTACGCGATCTCGTATGCCGACAACGGGCATCCGCTTCTTCCCGCCGCAGCGGCCACAATCGGCCGCGTCGCCGACCTCTTCCGTGAACACTGGCCGTCGTCCGCGGACGTGTGGCTCCCCGGCGGCGCCGTGCCGCCCGCGGGGGCGCTGCACCGGAACCCCGCGTATGCGAACGTGCTTCGCCGCCTGGCTGCCGTCGCAGACGAGAGCGACGATCGCACCGCCGGCATCGACGCCGCTCGCGGCGAGTGGCGTCGCCTGCTCGCCGACGCCTGCGAGTTCCTCGCCCAGCCGCACCGGCACTCGAGCGGGGCCGACCACGCCGCTGTGATCCGCCCGGAAGATCTGATCGAGGCGCCCGCGTCGTATGAGGAGCCGCTGTCGGCATCGTTCCGCGGGCGCAAGGTGTTCAAGGCGGATGCCTGGTCTCAGGGTCCCGCCTTGCTCGAGGCTCTCCGCATCCTCGACCCCCTCCCGGACGATCACCTCGACCCGTCGACCGCCTGGGGCGCACACACGGTGGTCGAGGTGCTGAAACTCGTCCTCGCCGACCGCGACGCGTACTTCGGTGACGGAGCGGATGCCGCGCCCCTCCTCTCCGACGCGGTCGTGCTTGCACGGCGGGCCGCCATCGGCGAACAGGCGTCGTCGGAGTGGCGACCTGTCCGGCTCTCCGGAGCGGAGCCATGGGTGCCGCCACTCCGTCGCGAGGGCGGCATTGCCGCCGGGACCGGCGAGCCGACGGTCGCCCGCACGGGAGACACCCGCGGTGACACGTGCCACATCGACGTCGTCGACCGGTGGGGGAACATCGTCTCGGTCACACCGTCCGGCGGGTGGCTGCAGTCCTCCCCCGTGATCCCGTCGCTCGGCTTCTGCCTCGGCACGCGTCTGCAGATGTGCTGGCTCGACGACTCGTCACCGGCAGCGCTCCGTCCGGGCCACCGGCCGCGGACCACGCTGTCCCCGACGCTCGTCCACGACGGGAACACCCGCATCGCTCTCGGCACCCCCGGCGGCGACCAGCAGGATCAGTGGCAGTTGCCGATGCTCCTCCGGATGATCGTCGGCGGGTACACCGCGCAGGAGGCCATCGACGCGCCGACCCTCCACACGACGGCGATGGTGGACTCCTTCTGGCCCCGCACCTGGGACCCCACGGGAGTCGTCGTCGAAGCCCGGGTGGGCGAGAGCGTGCTGCGGGGTCTCGCCGAACGCGGCCACCGAGTCACGCGGGTCGGGGACTGGTCGCTCGGCCGCCTCTCGGCGGTCGCCATCGACGGTGACACCGGCATCCTGTGGGGCGCTGCCAACGCGCGCGGCATGCAGGGCTACGCGGCGGGTCGCTGAAGCCGCTCGACCAGCCAGGGCACCGCGGTCGTCGCGGTCGCAGCCCCCACGTCGTCAGCAGGAAGCTTCCGGCCCGCCACCTCGAACGAATGACCGCCGCCGTCGAACCAGACGATCTCAGCGCGCTGACACGAGGCGACCGCCTCGTCGAGGTCGGCGAGCGGCTGCAGGAACGGGTCCTTCGTGCCAGCGAGGAAGAGCTGCGGGGCCCTCACGGCAGGCAAGTGCGCCGTACGGGCGTTGTCCGGCCGCCCCGGCGGATGCAGCGGGTACCCGAGGTACACGAGTGCGTCCGGGGTGATCCGGCCCTCCGCCGCGGCCATCGACGCCATGCGTCCGCCGTAGGACTTGCCCGCCGCCACGAACGGGATGCCGGGTGCCGCCGCGCGGCAGAAGGCCTCGACCGCGGTCAACGTCGCGATCGCGTGAGCGGCGGGCCCCGGCATCCGTCGGCCGGAGTGCCGGTAGGGGAAGTCGAATCGCACCGTCGTGAAACCCGCAGTCGCCCAGGCCTGAGCAGCCCCAACGAGGAAGGGATGCTCGTGCCCGGCCCCCGCACCGTGCGCCAACGCGATCACGCCGATCGGGTGGTCCGCCTCGTCGATCCAGGCGCCGAGCTCTACCCCGCCCGAGGGCAGGGCGACAGGGATCATCGCGGAGAGTCGGGGGTGGGCGGTGCCGCGGGGGCGTCGCCGTCCTGCGGCTGCGTGAGAGGCGGGGTGACGGGCGGCGCGGGCGCTGGATCCACCCGCTCGCCGTAGCGGGGCGGAGCGCTGGGGTCGACGCGCTCTCCCGCCGCAGGCGTCGGGGCGGGATCCACGCGCTCGCCGGACGGCGGAACGGGACCACCGGGATCGACCCGTTCTCCGTAGCGGGGCGGGGCGGTCAGATCCGTCGGGGGCACGGTCGGCGCGGCCGGGGCGCTCGCGGCTCCCAGGAGCTCCTTCGCCCGGCCGATGCTCCGCGGCAGGACCGTCACGTCGTAGTGGTCGGCGATGACCTGCGTCACCGAGGTGAAGTCGCGGCGTCGACGAAGGATCGAGTAGCTGATGATGCTCAGGAGCATGCCGAGGGCGATGCCGACCAGCATGACGCCGACGAAGAGCTGAAGGACCGCACCCGGGCTTCCCAGCACGAAGATCGCCGCGAACAGGAGTCCGAGCAGAACGCCGTTGATCGCGCCCGAACGGGCGGCAGTCGCGTACCCGAGCCGTCCGGTGACGCGTTCGACGGAGCGCAACCCGCGCCCGACGATGGCGATGTCCTGCGCGGGGACGTCGGAGGCGATCAACGTCGACACGGCCTTCTGCGCCGCTTCGTACGCCGTGTACTCCGCAACCGTCGCGCCGTGTTCTTTCGGGGCTCCGCCCATCATGCTCATGGCTTCAGTCTCGCACGCGGGCCTTTGCGTCTGCGCAGGAACGGGAAGGGATACGCCGACTACGCTGGTCAGGTGAGTACGCAGCGGGTGTTCGTCGCGCGCCTGACCGGGTGCGCCGTCTTCGACCCGTCAGGCGACCGCCTGGGGCGGGTCCGCGACGTGGTCGTCATCTATCGGAAGGACGATCCTCCGCGGGTCGTGGGCCTCGTGGTCGAGATCCCCGGCAGACGCAACGTCTTCCTCTCCATCGGTCGGGTCACCTCCATCGCGAGCGGGCAGGTCATCACGACCGGCCTCATCAACGTCCGCCGCTTCGAGCAGCGCGGCGGTGAAGTCCGCGTCATGACCGAACTCATCGGGCGACGCGTGCATCTCCGCGACGGGTCGGGATCGGCTGTCATCGAAGACGTCGCGATCGAGCGCGACCGTCTCGGCGAGTGGCACGTCGGCCAATTGTTCCTTCGTCGGCCGAAGACGAGCGCCTCGCCCTTCGCCAAGGGCCCGACGACCTTCGCCCAGTGGAACGACGTCCGTGACGAGCAGGTGGCCGGGCAGACCCAGTCCGCCGAACAGCTGGTCGCGTCGTACTCCGAGCTCAAGCCGGCAGACCTCGCCAACACCCTCCTCGACCTTCCCGAGGAGCGTCTGCTCGAGGTCGCGGAAGAGCTTCCGGACGCCCGGCTCGCCGATGCGCTCGAGGAGATGCCCGAAGACGACCAGGTCCACATCCTCGAGGCACTGGGTGATGAGCGCGCCGCCGACGTCCTCGACGCGATGGAACCGGATGACGCGGCCGACGTGCTCGGGCAGCTGTCCGACGTCCGGGCCGGCCAGCTCCTCGACCTCATGGAGCCCGAGGAGGCCGAGGACGTCCGCGCCCTTCTCGAGCACGGTCCCGACACGGCCGGTGGCCTCATGACCAGCGAGCCGATCGTGCTGTCCGCCGACGCGACGGTGGCCGAAGCGCTCGCGCTCATCCGACGACACGAACTCCACCCCGCGCTCGCTGCGGCGGTGTTCGTCACCCTCCCGCCGTACGAGACGCCCACCGGCCGTCTCCTGGGCGTCGTCCACTTCCAGCGGATGCTCCGCTACCCGCCCCAGGAGCGACTCGGCGCCATCATCGACGACACCGTGGAGCCCGTGACCGTGTCGGCCAGCGCGGCCGAGGTCGCCCGCCTCCTCGCGAGCTACAACCTCGTCTCGCTCCCCGTCGTCGACCAGGCGCGCCACCTCGTCGGAACGGTAACCGTCGACGACGTCATCGACTACCTGCTTCCCGATGACTGGCGCTCGCAGGATGCGCCGCGAGCGGTCTCGGGAGGTCGCCGATGATGGCACGCGCGCCCAAGTCCGGCTTCGAGGCACCCCGCGGACGACGCGCGACGGTGCTGAGCCGCACGCCGCAGCCGTCACGCGACCGGTTCGGACGGTTCACCGAGTGGATCGCGCGCGCGATGGGCACGCCCACGTTCCTCCTGATCCTGACGCTGTTCTGCGTCGCCTGGATCCTCTGGAACACGGTCGGCCCCGACAATCTCCGCTTCGACGACGCGGCGCTCGGCTTCACTGCGCTCACCCTCATGCTGTCGCTCCAGGCATCGTACGCGGCTCCCCTCATCCTTCTCGCGCAGAACCGTCAGGACGACCGTGACCGCGTGCAGATCGAACAGGACCGCCAACGCGCGGAGCGCAACCTCGCCGACACCGAGTACCTCGCGCGCGAGGTGGTGGCGCTTCGCATGGCCCTGACCGATATGCAGGACGAGGTCCTCAGCCGCGATGTGCTCCGACAGGAGCTCAAGACGCTGCTGGAACGGCTCGACGAGCGCGATCAGGATCGTCACGGCGACGACGCTCCGACCTCGTGAGCGTGCACGCGGAAGAGGTCCGGCGCGCCGTGTCGGCCGTCATCGACCCCGAGCTCCGGCGGCCGATCGGTGAGCTCGACATGGTGCGAGACATCAGTGTCGAGGGCACCGTGGCCCACGTCGGAATCGCGCTGACGATCGTCGGATGCCCCGCCGCCGACCGCATCGAGCGCGAGGTGCGGGAAGCCGCGGCAGCCGTCGCCGGCATCGCAGAGGTGTCGGTGGACGTCGGCGTCATGACCCCCGCCGAGCGCTCGGCCCTCGTCGAGCGGATCCGAGGTGTGAAGCGAATGGCGTTCACGGCGGACTCGCTGACCCGGGTCATCGCCGTCACGAGCGGGAAAGGCGGTGTCGGGAAGTCGACGGTGACCGCCAACCTCGCTGTCGCCCTCGCCGCGCGCGGGCTCGCGGTCGGTCTCATCGACGCCGACGTCCACGGGTTCTCGATCCCGGGACTTCTGGGTCTCGTCGGCGATGACGGTCGCCCCCCGCAGCCGACGCGCCTCGACGACCTCATGCTCCCTCCCGTCGCATACGGCGTGAAGACGATCTCGATCGGCATGTTCCTCCCGCCGGATGCCTCTCCTGCCGTCGCGTGGCGCGGCCCTATGCTGCACCGGACCGTGCAGCAGTTCCTCACCGACGTGCACTTCGGTGACCTGGACGTCCTCCTGATCGACATGCCTCCCGGCACCGGGGACGTCGCGATCTCGGTGGGACAACTCCTCCCTCACGCGGAGGTCCTCGTGGTGACGACGCCGCAGGCGGCGGCGGCGGATGTGGCCGTCCGCAGCGGCGTGGTCGCACGGCAGACCGGCCAGTCGCTCCTCGGCGTCATCGAGAACATGGCCGCCTTCACACTGCCCGACGGCACCGTCGTCGATCTGTTCGGCGAGGGTGGCGGAGCGGCCGTGGCCGCCGCGCTCTCCACCGACGACGACACGGTGCCCCTGCTGGGTTCCGTCGCTCTCAGCCCGGCGCTCCGCCAGGGCGGCGACGTCGGCGTCCCCGTCGTGGTCGGCTCCCCCGGCGACGTCGCGGCTCAGGCGATCTCGTCGATCGCCGACGCGATCACGACGACGCGACGTTCCCTCGCGGGGCGCTCACTGCCCGTCTCACGGACCTGACGCCCGTCGGACGACCGAGGTCGGCGAATCAGGTCGCCTCGGAGTCGAAGGGCACCGTCAGAGCGTCCTCCGAGGCCTCGTCCGCAGCCGTGGTGACAGTTGCGGGTGACTCGGCGACGGCGACGGCGGTCGGAGCGCCCGCCGACACCGGCTTCACCGGAGCCTCGTCGATCAGCGCCTCGCGGATGATGCGACGAGGGTCGTACTGACGCGGATCGAGCTTTCGCCACTCGATGTCGTCGAAGTCGTCGCCCATCTCCTCTTTGACGCGGGTGCGGGCCCCATCGAGCCACTCGCGCACTCGTCGAGTCAGCCGAGCGAGAGACGCCGCGTAACCGGGCAGTCGCTCGGGTCCCAGCAGCAGGGCGGCGATGAGCCCGATGAGGAGGATCTTCTCCAGATCGAGCCCGAATGACATGGTTCCCAGGTTACCCGTGCGCCTGGGGGTTGCGGAGCGTCGACCCGCCTAGGCTGAGGCGTGGAGGTTCACCACATGGGAGATCACGAGGCGGTTCGCAGGTTCGCTGCCGAGGCGACGGTCGAGACCGACGCCATCGCGCGGGCGCGCGCACACGCCCTCGAGATCGGCGCCAACCCGATCAGCCCTGAAGTCGGTGCGCAGTGCGCGGTGATCGCTGCGGCGGGCCGAGCGCTGAACATCGTCGAGATCGGCACGGGCGGCGGCGTCTCGGGTCTGTGGCTGTTGCACGGTTCGCCGCGCGCCACGCTGACCACCATCGACAAAGAGCCCGAGCACCTCGCCGTTGCGCGGAAGGCGTTCACGGATGCCCGTGTTCCCGCTGCTCGCGTACGTTTCATCACAGGTCGCGCCGCCGACGTCCTGCCGCGGATGAACGAGGCGTCCTACGACATCGTCCTCATCGACGCCGACCCCGAAGGCGTCATCGAATACGTCGAGCATGGGCTCCGACTCGCGCGGGCCGGCGGGACCGTCCTCGTACCGCGCGTCCTCGCCGGCGGCGCCGTCGCCGATCCGGTCAAGCGCGGCCCGATCGAAAGCGCCTATCGCTCCCTGATCCAGGAGACGCAGACATCCCCTGCTGTCCTCGGCGCCCTGTCGATCGTCGGTGAAGGCCTTCTTCAGCTGACGACGGTCGCCGACGCCGGCTGAGCACTCGAACACAGAAAGGCCGGTCCCGTGGGGACCGGCCTTTCGCATCGAGCCGAGGTCAGGCGGCGCCGACGACCCCGCTGAGAACGCTGTGGAGTTCCTTCGCCTCGTCGTCGTTCACCGACACGACAAGTCGACCGCCCCCCTCGAGCGGAACACGAACGATGATCAGGCGGCCCTCCTTGACGGCCTCCATAGGTCCGTCTCCAGTGCGCGGCTTCATGGCTGCCATTGTGGGGCTCCTTTTCGTCTTCGGCCTACCTCATTAGTCTACCCAATGGGGTGAACGCCTTCGGCGCGCGCGGCTCTCAGGAGACGCTTATCGTCACGGAATCCGGTAGAACGTGTCCCCCAGCGCCAGCATCTCGTGGATCCACACCCACTGTCCGGCGAGGCAGATCACGAGTACGCCGATCCGCCACCACCGAGAACGCGGCACGGCGACGGCCGCAGCGACGGGGCTCAACGGGAGGAGAAGTCGGAAGGTGCTCGACTGCGGGAAGAAGACCGCCAACAGGTACACGAGGTAGCTGGCGCCCCACAGGCGGATCTCCGGCCCCAGCCGACGGACCTGTGACGAGCGGATCAGCACGGCAGCCGCCCCGACGACGAGGATCACGAGCGCGATCGGTCCCCAGATCGGCGGAAGACCCCAGATCCCGAACCAGACCCGCGCCGCCGTCACGAAGCCGGCGAAGGGGACGAACTGCTCTTCAGAACCGACCCAGTCGCGACGCCATGCCAGTTCGGTCTCGAGGTAGGCCGACGGGTCACCCGTCGCCAGCCCCGCGATGACCTGCCACGCGAACCCGACGATCGTCGCCAGCGCGCCGAGGGCGATGATGTGAGCGATGTGCGAGCCGGGGAGCGGATCATCTCGCCGCCGGATCCATCGATGGATGCCGTACAGCCCGAGGAGCAGGGCGAAGGCGAGGACGCCGGGACGGGTGAACCCCAGGAGTACGACGAGCGGGTACATCCACACGAATCGTCTCCGCAGCAGCGCCCAGAGCGCCAAGAACAGCCACAGCAGCCCGAGTGGCTCCGCGTACCCCATCTGGAACATCGCGGCCAACGGCCCGTTCGCGAAGAAGACGACGGCCCACAGCGCCGCGGTGTCGCCGAGGCGATCTCGCAGCAGTAGGAAGAAGACCACGGATGCCGCGTACCCGGCGACGGCTGCCAGCACGATCGCCCCGGCGGGGTACCCGCCGAGCACAGTGCCGAGCGCCCGGGCCGTCCAGGGGAAGAGCGGCAGGAACGCCCACGCGTTCTGGGTGACCCGGCCGGTGTCGTCGACCGGCAACTGCGACGGATACCCCTGGTCGGCGATGACCCAGTACCACTGGGCGTCCCAGCCCATGGCCAGGGAGGAGATCGTCGCGTCAGGCCCGAACCGCGAGTGGGTTCCGGACAGCTCGGCTGCGATCCAGAAGAAGACGGTGGTGACGAGGCGAGCCGAGAAGTAGACGGCGGCGACAGTGCCGGCGACGGAGGCTGCGGTCCTCAGTCGCCGCTCAGCCATGACCGCAGGCCCCGTTCCACGTCCTCGATCTGCGCGAGCAGAACGCGCTCCTCGTCGTGGTGGGCGAGGTGCGGGTCGCCGGGACCGTAGTTGACGGCGGGCACGCCCATCGCGGAGAAGCGCGCGACGTCCGTCCAGCCGTATTTGGGCTTCGGCTCCGCACCGACGGCGGCCACGAACTCCTGCGCCAACGGGGCGTCGAGCCCAGGGCGGGCGCCCTCGGAGAGATCGACGACCTCGACCTCGAAGCCGGCGAGCACGTCGCGCACGTGCGCCTCGGCGGCCGCGGCATCCTTGCTCGGCGCGAAGCGGTAGTTGACTTCGACCTCGCACGCGTCGGGGATGACGTTGCCTGCGATACCGCCGCTGATCCGGACGGCGTTCAGTCCCTCACGGTAGACGAGCCCGTCGACCTCGACCTCGCGCGGACGGTACTCGGCGAGGCGCGCGAGGATCGGCGCCGCCTTGTGGATGGCGTTCTCACCGATCCACGCCCGTGCGCTGTGGGCGCGGACACCCGACGTGCGCACGACAGCGCGGAGGTTGCCGTTACAGCCCCCCTCGACCTGCCCGTTCGACGGCTCTCCGAGGATCGCGAAGTCGGCTTCGAAGAGATCGGGCCGAGATGCCGCGAGCCGGGTCAACCCATTGAGCTCTGCAGCGACCTCCTCGTGGTCGTACCACATCCACGTGATGTCGACGCGAGGATCCGTCAGCTCCGCCGCGAGCTTCAGCTGGACGGCGACGCCCGCCTTCATGTCGACGGTGCCCCGCCCCCACAGGTAGGCCGCGCCGTCGACGTCGATGTCACGCGTGGGGACGTTGTCGTTGATGGGTACCGTGTCGATGTGGCCTGCGATGGCGACGCGCTGGGCCCGCCCGAGTGAGGTGCGCGCGACGATCGTGTCGCCGTCGCGGTAGACGTCGAGATGAGGGAGCGCGGACACCGCTTCGAAGATCGCGTCGGCGAGGACGGTCTCGTCGTCCGACACACTCGGAATGTCGCAGATGGTGCGCGTCAGGTCGACGGCGCTGGAGCGGAGGTCGAGCCGGGGCATGACGTCGAGTCTAACGACGGCCCGATAGCCTGGAACCATGAGTGACGCACGGTGGGTCTGGGGCATCGGTCTGGCAACGACGAGCGCGGACGGAACCGTGCTCGACACCTGGTACCCGTCGCCCGCCCTCGGTCGCGCACCGGCCGACGCCGACACCTCCGAGCTCGCCGCGTTCGCCGGTCCGGACGAGCGTCGCGCCGTCACCGTCGAGGTCGTGGTCGTCGAGATCGATCTGGATGCCCCTCCGACCGGGACGTCCGACGCCTATCTGCGCCTGCATGCTCTGTCGCACTGCCTCGTCGCCCCCAACGAGCTCGACCTCACCGGTATCTTCGGCCACCTGCCGAACGTCGCGTGGACGAGTGCGGGCCCGGTGCACCCCGACGATGTGACCCGGATCCGCCCGGGCCTGCAGCGCGCCGGCATCCAGGTGAACGGCCTCGACAAGTTCCCGCGCCTCACCGACTACGTCGTGCCGCCGGGAGTGCGCATCGCCGACGCTTCGCGCGTGCGCCTGGGCGCCCACCTCGCGCCCGGGACCACCGTGATGCACGAAGGCTTCGTGAACTTCAACGCCGGCACGCTCGGCGCATCCATGGTGGAAGGGCGCATCTCGCAGGGCGTCGTCGTCGGCGACGGCAGCGATGTGGGCGGCGGTGCCTCGATCATGGGCACCCTCTCCGGGGGCGGGAACCACCGCGTGTCGATCGGCCGACGCACGCTCCTCGGCGCGAACGCGGGCATCGGGATCTCGCTCGGCGACGACTGCATCGTCGAAGCAGGTCTCTACGTCACTGCCGGCACGAAGATCGTCCTCGCCGGCGAACCCGTGCGCCACGACGGCACGCGGCCCACGGCGAAGGGCGCCGAGCTCTCCGGCCGGGACGGCATTCTGTTCCGGCGGAACTCCCTCTCCGGAGCTGTGGAAGCGGTGCGGCGCGAAGGCGTCGGCGTCACGTTGAACGCCGACCTGCACGCCTGAGGTTCAGCCCTTCAGGATCGCCGCACGCGCATCCCGGTGCTCATCGTCACTGATGACGCCGCGGGTGCGGAGATCGTCGAGCTCGGCGAGTCGCTGCTCGATGGAACGTGGGCCTTGCGCAGCGTTAGCCGAGGACGAGAGCACATGGCTCCGGCGGAAGAACTCGGTGACACCGCCGGGACCGAAAATGCCCACACCTGCGGCTGACGTCGAACCCGTCATGCCCGCTCTGAGACTCATGGGCTCACCCTCGCGGGCGAGCCCCTCAGCCTCAGTGCGCCGTCGGGTAGTCGCGCTCGCCGGCGCCGGTGTACAACTGCTGCGGACGCCCGATCTTGGTCTGCGGGTCGTTCTGCATCTCGCGCCAGTGCGCCAGCCAGCCCGGCAGGCGTCCGATCGCGAACAGGGGCGTGAACATCCGGGTCGGAAAGCCCATCGCCTTGTAGATGACGCCGGTGTAGAAGTCGACGTTGGGGTACAGACGCCGTTCCTTGAAATAATCGTCGCTGAGGGCGATCTCTTCGAGCTCGTTCGCGAGGGCCAGCAGCGGATCCTCGACGCCCAGTTCGCGGAGCACCTCGTCAGCGGACTCCTTCACGAGCTTCGCGCGCGGGTCGTAGTTCTTGTAGACGCGGTGCCCGAAGCCCATGAGCTTGACACCGTCTTCCTTGTTCTTGACCCGCTCGACGAAGCGCTGGACGCTCTCGCCGGAGTCGCGAATGCGACCGAGCATGTCGAGGACTGCCTCGTTGGCGCCACCGTGAAGCGGCCCGTAGAGCGCGTTGATTCCAGCGGAGATGGACGAGAACTGGTTCGCGCCCGTCGATCCGACGAGGCGCACCGTCGAGGTCGACGCGTTCTGCTCGTGGTCCGCGTGCAGGATGAGCAGGCGCTCGAGCGCGCGCGACATCACGGGGTTGATCTCGTACGGCTCCGCGTTGTTGCCGAAGTTCAGCTTGAGGAAGTTGTCGACGAAGCTCAGCGAGTTGTCCGGGTAGAGGAACGCGTGCCCGATGCTCTTCTTGTGCGCGTACGCCGCGATGACAGGAAGCTTCGCGAGCATCCGGATCGTGTTGAGCTCGACGTGCTCGGGGTTGTGCGGGTCGCTCTGGCCCTCGTAGTAGGTCGAGAGCGCAGCGGTCGCAGCGGAGAGCACCGACATCGGGTGCGCCGTGTGCGGAAGCGCGGAGAAGAAGTGCTTGAGATCTTCGTGGAGGAGCGTGTGGCGACGGATCTTCTCGTCCCACCCCGCGAGCTCGTCGGCCGTCGGCAGCTCTCCGTAGAGCAGGAGCCAGGCGACCTCGAGGTACGTGCTGTGCTGTGCGAGCTGCTCGATCGGGTAGCCGCGGTAGCGCAGGATGCCCTGATCACCGTCGATGTAGGTGATGGACGACTTCGTGGACGCCGTGTTGACGAACCCGTAGTCGAGCGAGGTGTGACCCGTCTGCTTCGTGAAGGAGGAGAAGTCGACGCTCGGCACCCCTTCACTTCCCGAGATGAGCGGGAGTTCTGCCGTCGTGTCACCGATGGTCACGGTAGCGATCTGAGGGGTGTCCGCGTTGGTCACGAAGCCTCCTTGCGGTCGTCGGAGCGGTTTTTACAGCCTACTGGGGAGATGGCGCGTCTCCTGACGCGCCCAACGGATCTCGCGATCCATGGGAGGAATCCTACGAATCAGCTACGACGAGACGGATGCCCTCAGTCGGCGTGCGGCCTCCGCGATGCGCTCGTCGGTCGCCGTGAGCGAGAAGCGCACGTGCTGCGGGAAATGAGTCCCGTAGAAGTGTCCGGGTCCGGCCAGGATGCCGAGTTCGGAGAGGCGTCCCAGCGAGTCCCACGCCTCCTCCCCCGCGGTCGCCCACAGGTACAGCCCGGCTTCACTCCGGTCTATGCGGAAGCCGGCAGCTTCCACCGCGGGCTTCAGGGTGTTCCGGCGGGACCGGTACAGCTCGCGCTGATGCTCGACGTGCGCATCGTCGCCGAGAGCGGCGATCATGGCAGCCTGCACGGGACCGGGGACCATGAGCCCGAGATGCTTGCGTGCGGTGACGAGGCGTTCGACGAGCGCAGGATCGCCCGCGAGGAAGGCCGCCCGATAGCCGGCGAGGTTCGACTGCTTGCTCAGGGAGTAGACGGACACAACCCCGGCGACGTCACCGTCCGTCACGCTCGGATCGAGGATGCTGGGCACGGCGGCATCCGCCCACGGCCCGTCCCAGCCGAGTTCGGCGTAGCACTCGTCGGAGGCCAGCACCGCTCCGAGCTCGCGGGCCCGCTCGACGGCGCGGCGGAGGTCGGTGACTCCCAGAACACCGCCATCGGGATTTCCGGGCGTGTTGAGCCAGACGAGGCGCGTGCCGACAGGCCACTCGTCAGGATCGTCGGAGGCGAGCGGAGCAGCTCCGACGAGACGCGCACCGACCTCGTACGAGGGATAGGCGGCACGAGGATGGACGACCGTGTCGTCGGGACCGAGGCCCAGGAGCAGCGGGAGAAGTGCGACGAGTTCTTTCGACCCCACGGTCGGCACGACATGGGACGGAGTCAGCCCCGTCACGCCGCGGCGCCGGGCGTACCAGGCCACGATGGCCTCACGCAGGGCCGGCGTCCCGACCGTCTGCGGGTACGCATGTGCGTCGGTGGCCCGGCGCAGGGCGTCGGCGACGACGTCGGGGGTCGGGTCGACGGGCGAGCCGATCGAGAGGTCGACGATGCCGCCGGGATGCTGTCGCGCACGCTCCGCGTACGGAGCGACGGCGTCCCACGGGTAGTCAGCGAGGTCGCGGACGCTCATGAGACGGTCAGTGGGCCTGCGGAGGAAGACCCGCGATCACGGGGTGGTCCTTCGCGATGACGCCGACCTTGGCGGCGCCGCCGGGAGAGCCGAGGTCCTCGAAGAACTCGACGTTCGCCGTGTAGTAGTCCTGCCACTCGGCGGGGAGGTCGTCTTCGTAGTAGATGGCCTCGACAGGGCACACCGGCTCGCAGGCGCCGCAGTCGACGCACTCATCGGGGTGGATGTAGAGCGACCGCTCGCCTTCGTATATGCAGTCGACAGGACACTCGTCGATGCAGGCTCGATCCTTGACATCCACGCACGGGAGGGCGATCACATACGTCACGGAATGAGTCTAGTTCGTGGATCGGAGGCGGGACGCCGACGGCCACGCCACGACGAGGGCCGCGACCAGGGGGACCACGAACGTCCAGATGAGACCCGGGGTGATGACCGCGCCCACCGGCGGCGCAGGAACCACGACGGAGCCGCCGGGCCCTTCGTTCGCGAAGACGAGAGTGGCGAGCAGGGCGCCGAGACCGCACGCGAGGGCGGAGGCCCGCTCCCCCGTGAGGATGCGGACGGCGATCAGCAGCGCGAGGAAGCCGATCGAGGCGACGAGGAGCCCCACGGGAAGGACGCCCCAGACCGCGGATTGACCGATCGTGCCGGCCACTCCGTAGACGACGCCGATGATGGCGGCGAGCACCCACGTGGCGATGCGGGCGAGGAGGACGTTCACCTCCACAGTCTAGGCGCGCGTTCCCGAGAGGATCATGCCGCCCACCCCCAGAGGCGGAGGAGAGCCGCGACGGCGGCCGCGGCCGCCACGACGACGAGGAAAGGGGCGCGGATCGCCAGGAGACCGCCGGCCACCAGAAGTGCCGGGACTCTCGCGTCCACGACGATCGCCTGCCCGACTCCGAGGGTCTGCACGACGACCAGAGCGGCCAGAAGAGCGACGGTCAGCAGGTCGATCGTGCGCGACGACCGGGGCGTTTCGAACCACGCCGGCGGGACGAGGTAACCCACCGTCTTGAGCGCCACGCAGACGATCGAGGCGACGAGCACCGCATGCCACAGAGTCATGACGTCACCTCCGCCGTCGAAGAACGGCCCGCGAACCAGTTCGTCCATCCCACGACCACGGCGACGAGAGCCGCGACGAGGACCGGGAGCCCTGGCATGAGAGCGGGAGTGAGGACTGCGGCGACGACCGCGGCAGCCGCGGCCACCGCAACCGCCTGACGCCGCTTCAGGCGAGGCCACAGCAATGCGAGGAACGCCGCTGCGGCCGCGGCATCCAACCCGTAAGTCTTCACATCGCCGAGGACATCGCCGAGGAGGGCGCCAGCCAGGGTCGTCAGGTTCCAGCCGACGTAGATGCCGATGCCGGTCACCCAGAAGCCGACGCGGCGGGCATCGGCATCCGTCTGAGCGAGAGCGACCGCGGTCGACTCATCGATCGTGAAGTGGGATGCCGCGGCTCGCCGCCAGAAGCCGACGCCCACCACGGGCGACATCCTGAGGCCGTAGGCGACGTTCCGGATACCGAGGAGACCCGCCGACGCGATCGCCGCGCCGAGCACTCCCCCGCCGCCGATGACACCGACGAAAGCGAACTGCGATCCGCCGGTGAACATCAGCAGGCTGAGCACGCAGGTCTGCCAGACGTCGAGCCCGGACGCCACAGATAACGCGCCGAAGGAGACGCCGTAGGCGCTGGTCGCAACGACGACGCCGACCGCGTCGCGCCATGCGCGCCGGGTCGGCGTCTCGTCACCCGTCATTGGGGTGTCACCGCGGGATCAGGAGTTGGCGTCTTGGCGCTTCAGACGCGCGGTCGCACGCGCGCGGTCCGTTGCAGCCAGGCTCACCTTGCGGATGCGGACGACCTCGGGCGTGACCTCGACGCATTCGTCGTCACGCGCGAACTCGAGGCTCTCCTCGAGCGTGAGAAGACGGGGCGGCGTCATCGACTCGAACGAGTCGGAGCTGGCCGCTCGCATGTTCGTCAGCTTCTTCTCACGCGTGATGTTCACGTCCATGTCGTCGGCACGCGAGTTCTCGCCGACGACCATGCCTTCGTAGACCTCCTGCGTCGGCTGGACGAAGAACGACATGCGCTCCTGGAGGCCGATGATCGCGAAGGGGGTCACGACGCCGGAGCGGTCGGCGACGATGGAGCCGTTCTGGCGCGTCGAGATGTGGCCGGCCCACGGCTCGTAGCCGTGCGAGATCGCGTTCGCGATGCCTGTGCCACGGGTCGTGGTGAGGAACTCGGTACGGAAGCCGATGAGACCGCGCGAGGGGACGATGAACTCCATGCGGACCCAGCCGGTGCCGTGGTTCGTCATGTTGTCCATGCGGCCCTTGCGGGCGGCGAGGAGCTGCGTGATCGCTCCGAGGTACTCTTCGGGCGCATCAATCGTCAGGTGCTCGAAGGGCTCGTGGGTCTTGCCGTCGACCTGCTTGGTGACGACCTGCGGCTTGCCGACTGTCAGCTCGAAGCCTTCGCGACGCATGTTCTCGACGAGGATCGCCAGAGCGAGCTCGCCACGGCCCTGAACTTCCCAGGCGTCCGGACGACCGATGTCGACGACGCGGATCGAGACGTTACCGATGAGCTCGCGGTCGAGGCGGTCCTTGACCATGCGCGCCGTCAGCTTGTGACCCTTGACCTTGCCCATGAGGGGCGAGGTGTTCGTGCCGATCGTCATCGAGATCGCGGGATCGTCGACGTGGATCTGCGGCAGCGGGCGGACGTCCTCGGGGTCGGCGATGGTCTCGCCGATCGTGATGTCCTCGAAGCCGGCGATGGCGACGATGTCGCCGGGGCCGGCCGACTCGGCCGGGTAGCGCTCGAGGGCGCGGGTCTTCAGGAGCTCCGTGATGCGAGCGTTGCTGGTGGTGCCGTCGGCACGCACCCAGGCAACGGTCTGACCCTTCTTCAGGGTGCCGTTGAAGACACGCAGGAGTGCGAGACGCCCGAGGAACGGCGAGGAGTCGAGGTTCGTGACCCAGGCCTGGAGAGGCGCCTCGTCGTCGTAGGCCGGAGCGGGGACGTGCTCGAGGATCGCACCGAAGAGCGGCTCGAGGTCGTCGTTGTCGGGAAGCGATCCGTTGTCGGGACGGTTCCGCGATGCGGCGCCGGCGCGGCCCGAGGCGTAGACGACGGGAACGTCGAGCAGGGCGTCGACGTCGAGGTCGGGCACGTCGTCCTGGAGGTCGGACGCGAGACCGAGCAGCAGGTCGTGGGCTTCTTCCTCGACCTCGGCGATGCGGGCGTCGGGTCGGTCGGTCTTGTTGACCAGGAGGATGACGGGGAGCTTCGCCTCGAGCGCCTTGCGGAGAACGAACCGCGTCTGCGGGAGCGGGCCCTCACTGGCGTCGACGAGAAGAACGACACCGTCGACCATCGACAGACCGCGCTCGACCTCGCCGCCGAAGTCGGCGTGGCCGGGGGTGTCGATGACGTTGATCGTCACGGGCTCCTCGGAGTGGAGGCCCTTGTAGGTGATCGTCGTGTTCTTCGCGAGGATCGTGATGCCCTTTTCGCGCTCGAGGTCGTTCGAGTCCATGGCGCGTTCTTCCATGTGCTCGTGCGAGCCGAACGAGCCGGTCTGGCGGAGCATGGCGTCGACGAGCGTCGTCTTGCCGTGGTCGACGTGCGCGACGATCGCGACGTTGCGGAGGTCAGGACGGAGGGCGTGCGCCATGAAGGGGATTCCTTGCAGAGAGGGTGTCGCCGGGATGCCGGCAGTCCACTTTACCGCAGCCTGCTGAACGCCGACGGGGCGAGGACCTTTCGGTCCCCGCCCCGCCGGTGCTGTGTGTGCGGACTGCTTACTCGGCAGCCCAGCCGACGATCGTCCAGTCGATGGTCTCGAACTGGGTGGCACCCCAGTTGACGAGACCTTCCTTGACGGCGTAAACGTTCGGAAGCGGCGCGATCGGGAACATCGGCATGTAGTCCCAGATCACATCGTTGATCTTCTTCGCGATCTCGATGCGCGCCGCGGGGTCGAGCTCGGAGTTGGCCTGGTCGTACAGGTCGCCGAGCTTGTCATCCGTCGTGCCCGTGAAGTTCGACTCGGAGTCGAGCGGGTAGTACAGCGCCTCCGACGAAGAGATCGGGAACGGCGTGCCGACCCACGAGAACGACACCATCTCGAAGTTGCCCGGGATGACGTAGTCGCTGAAGTAGGTCGCAGCGGGAACGGTCTCGAGCTTGACCGGGATGCCGAACGCGTTGAGGTCCGCCTGGACCTGCTCGGAGCGCTGGATGTTCGTCGCCGTGTCGGCGGGAACCGTGACGCTGAGCGTGAGCGCCTTGCCGTCCTTGGTCCAGCTCTCGCCCTCGCTGCCCTCGTATCCGGCTTCCTTGAGGTACTCCGCCGCCTTCTTCGTGTCGGTCTTGGGAGCCTTGTCCTCGTAGCCGTTCTGACCCGGCATGAAGATGTAATCTCCCTGCGTGATCGGAGGGGCGTCGACGGGCGTGTTCGCCGAGGCGGCGATCTGCTCGCGGCTCACGATCGACTCGACGGCCTTACGGACGTTGACGTCGGAGAGCGGGCCCTCCTTCGCGTTCATCGTGACGTGAGTCCAGGTCGTGCCACCCGACGTCTCGATCTTGGCGTCGGAGCGCGTCTTGGCCGTCTGGTACAGGTCGGCGTTGGCCGAGATGTACAGAGCGTCGAGCTCCGAGTTGGCGAACGAGGCACCCTGCTGGTCCTGGCTGACCGCGCGGTACAGGACGGTCTCGAGCTTCGGGGTCGCTCCCCACCACTGCGGGTTGCGCTCGAGGGTGACGACCTGACCGGTCGAGTCGATCTTCGAGATCTTGAACGGACCAGCCGACGGGACCGCCTTCGTGCGGTAGCCGTCGTTGTACGCCTTGGGGTCGCTCGAGATGGATGCCGGAAGCAGCCCGCCCGTGAACAACGCCTGCCAGTCGGCGTAGATCTTCGAGAACGTGATCTTGACGTCGTACTCGTCGGCGCCCTGCTCGACCGAGGAGATGTCCTCCCAGCCGGCGGTGGACGCCGGGGTGAACGCCTCGTTGGAGCCGTTCTGCGCCTTCCAGTACGCGATGTAGTCGGCGGCCGTGATCGGCGTGCCGTCTTCCCACTTGGCGTCCGGGTTCAGCTTGATCTCGACGATCTGCGGGTCGTCGCTGGTGATCTCGGCCGAGGAGGCGTAGTTCTCGTCGACGACCGGAGTGCCGTCTTCCTTGATCTTGAAAGGTCCGCCGGTGGTGCCCGAGACGATGCTCACCGTGTCGGACTCGTTGCCGTCGACCTGGTTGATGTTGAACTGCACGGGCAGCGATCCGACCGCGAGGGTCAGCGTGCCGCCGTCCTTGACCTTGGCCGCATCGGCCCGGGTCCATGCCGTGGCAGGGAGTTCCGGAGCCGCAGACGCACTCTGGGTGGGCGCACCGGTGTTGCCGGCAGCACAACCAGAGATCACGAGTGCGGCGACGCCGAGCAGCGCCAAAGACCCGAACGGCTTTGCACCTCGAATCTTCATGTGATTGTTCCTCTCGTTTACCTTTTGGTGACCACCGGCGGAATGGTGCGCCCGCCGGAGGGGGTTCAGGATGCGGCCGACAACGCGACCTCGTCGACCAGCGTCGATTCCTCGACGTGGTGGCAGGCGACGCGCGCACGGCCGTGGGCTGTCAGCTCCGGCTCGGCGGAGCGACACATCTCCTGGCGCGTCTCGTCGAGAAGCTTGTACAGGGGGCAGCGGGTACGGAACCGGCATCCGCTGATCTCCTGCGTCGGGCTCGGCAGATCGCCCTGCAGAAGCACCCGCGTGCGACCGCGCTCGATGCGGGGGTCGGGGATGGGAGCCGCGGAGATGAGCGCCTTCGTGTAAGGGTGCTGCGGGTTGCCGAACACCGTCGACACCGGCCCCTGCTCCACGACGGAACCGAGATACATCACCGCGACGTCGTCGGCGATCTGACGCACGACAGCCAGGTCGTGAGCGACGAAGAGGTACGACAGTCCCAATCGGGCCTTCAGATCCTCGAGCAGGTTGATGACGCCCGCCTGGATGGACACGTCGAGCGCGGACACCGGCTCGTCGAGCACGATGACCGACGGATTCGTCGCGAGGGCGCGCGCGATGCCGATGCGCTGACGCTGACCACCCGAGAACTCATGCGGGTAGCGGTCGGACATCGACGGGTCGAGCCCGACGAGGTCCAGCAGTTCGAGCGCACGCTTGTCGCGGTCCGCCTTCTTGGCGCCGATCGCCCAGAGCGGCTCGGTGATGACCTCGCTGATCGGAAGGCGGGGGTCGATGGCGCCCATCGGATCCTGGAAGACGATCTGCACGTCGCGACGGAGCGCATGGCGCTCGCGGGGGCTGAGCGAACCGACATCCTTGCCGTTGATCTTGATCGATCCCGACTGCGGAGCGGTCATCTCCATGATCTCGAGGATCGTCGTCGTCTTGCCGCAGCCCGACTCCCCTACGAGGCCCATCGTGCGCCCCGGCTTCAGTGTGAACGACACGCCGTCGACGGCACGCACCGTGCCCACACGGCGCGGAAAGATCGCACCCTTCATGAGCGGGAAGTGTCGGCGCAGGTCCGTGACCTCGACGACTGGCGCCGCACCGGAGTCGACGAGCTCGCCCTCGATGATCGGATCCGCGACGGTGAAGACCTCGCCGCGCGGGATCTCGCCACGGGCGATCTCGCCGCCGCGGATGCAGGCCGCGACGTGATCCGGTCCCGAGGCGGGATCGTGCGCGACCAGGTCGGGCTCGACGTCCCGGCACGCGTCCACGGCGATGGGGCAACGGGCTGCGAAGGGGCACCCCTTGGGCAGCGCCGCCAGAGAGGGCGGGCGACCTTCGAGCGGAACGAGCCGTTGCGTTCCCGCAGTGAGCATGTTGGGAACCGAACGCAGCAGACCGATCGAGTACGGCATCTGCGGCTCGTGGAAAACCTGATCCGTCGTGCCGAGTTCGACGAGCTTGCCGGCGTACATGACGCCCACGCGGTCGGCGTGACCTGCGACTACACCCAGGTCGTGCGTGATGAGCACGACCGCCGCACCGGTGATGTCCTTGGCTTTTTCGAGGACCTCGAGGATCTGTGCCTGGATGGTGACGTCGAGAGCCGTCGTGGGCTCGTCGGCGATGATCACCTTCGGGTCGTTCGCGATCGCCATCGCGATCATCGCGCGCTGGCGCATACCGCCCGAGAACTCATGCGGGAACGCCTTGGCGCGCCGCTCGGGATCGGGGATGCCGACGGTCTTCAGCAGCTCGACGGCGCGAGCTGCCGCCGCCTGAGCCGACAGCTTCGAATCATGGAGACGGAGCGCCTCGGCAATCTGATCACCGACGGTGTAGACGGGAGTCAGAGCCGACAGCGGGTCCTGGAAGACCATCGAAAGGTGCTTGCCACGGATACGCGACAGCTTCTTGTCGTCCATGCCGAGAAGCGACTTGCCCTCGAATTCGATCGAGCCGGTTACCTGCGCGTTGGTGGGCAGGAGGCCCATGACGGCGAGGGACGACACGGACTTGCCGGAGCCGGACTCGCCGACGATGCCGAGGAACTCCCCCGGGTGGACGTCGTACGAGATGCCGCGGACGGCTTGCACGTCGCCCGAACCCCGTTGGGGGAAGGTGACGCTGAGGTCGCGGACCGAGAGGAGTGGTGTGCGGTGGGACTGCGGCGAAGAGAAAAGGGATTCAGGCACGGTTGGCCCCCGAGGTCGGGTCGATCGCATCGCGAAGGGCGTCGCCGATGAGACTGATGGCGAAAAGAAGGACGATGAGGACACCCGCCGGGAAGACGAACAGCCACGGGCGTGTCAGCGCAGCCGACGTGCCGTCCGCGAGCAAGGTGCCGAGCGAGACGTCTGGTTTCTGCACGCCGAACCCGAAATAGCTCAGAGACGTCTCGGACATGATCATCGAGACGATTCCGAGGGTCACGTCGATGATGAGCAGGGACGCGATGTTCGGGAGGATGTGGCGGCTCAGGATCTTCCGCGTCGGCAGACCCATGTAGCGTGCGGCCCGCACGAAGTCGCGGTTGCGCAGCGAGCGCGTCTGGTTGCGGACGACCTGCGCCATGATCATCCAGCTGAAGATCGCGAGGAAGAACGTCAACGCGACCCAAGAGAGGCTTTTGAACAGCGGGCTCAGCAGGATGAGGATGAAGAACGACGGCACGACGAGCAGCAGGTGGGTGAACCAGCTGATGACCTTGTCGGTGACTCCTCCGACGTAGCCTGCGACGGAGCCGATGACGGCCGCGAGCAGCGTCCCGAGGATGCCGGCGACGAGACCGATGATGAGGGACTTCTGCAGCCCCGCCATCGTCTGGGCGAAGATGTCCTGCCCGATGCTGTTGGTGCCAAACCAGTGGCGGAGGGTCGGCCCCATGCCCATGTTGTAGATGTCGCGATCGGTGATCGACCACGGCGTCAGGAACGGCCCGACGATCGACAGCAGCACGATGGCGGCGAAGGCGATGGCGCCGACCCAGAACCGCGGCATTCCGCGCAGACGCCGCCAGACGAGACCGTTTCTGGAGAGCGGACGGCGCTGCTTGGTGATGGTCTGTTCGTCATCGAGGCTCACCTCGACGGCTTCTTGCTGAGCGATGACCATGTCAGCTCCTCACACGGGGGTCGAGGGCGGCGTAGATGATCTCCGAGAACGTCGAGGAGAGCAGCACGAGGATGGCGACGAAGAGGGTGCTTCCCGCTGCCGCGTTGACGTCGTTCGTGTTGACGGCCTGGAGCAGGAACTGCCCCATGCCGCGCCAGCTGAAAACGATCTCGAGCATGGCGGAGCCCGCGACGAGTGTGCCGAAGCTGTACGCGAAAAAGGTCGACATCGGGATGAGCGCGATGCGCACGCCGTGGCGGAAAAGCGCCGGTCCGCGCTCGAGTCCCTTTGACCGGGCCGTGCGGATGTAGTCGGCTCCGAGGACGTCCAGCATGACGCTGCGCTGGTAGCGCGAATAGCTGGCTGCGCTCATGAGTATGAGCGCCAGAGTCGGCAACAGAAGATGAACCGCCCGGTCAAGGGTCAGATCCCACCAGCTTCCGCTGATGCCTGCGCTGTATTCACCCGTGAAGGTGATCAACTGCACGCCGATCGAGTTGTTGAGGGCGGTCGCACCGATCATCAGGAGCACACCGACGACGAAGGTCGGCGTCGCGAAGATCAGGAACGAGCCGTAGGTGACGATCTGGTCGCTTGCGCGGTACTGGCGGACGGCGCCCCACACCCCGAGCAGAACGCCGACCACGGCTCCGATGAGCGAACCGATCAGGAGGAGCCGAAGGCTGGCGCCGGACCGGGCGATGATCTCCTCGACGACCGGTTGCTTGCCGATCGTGATGCCGAGCGACCCCTGCGTGAAGAGACCGACGAGCCAGTGCCACAGACGGGCGATAACCGGAACGTCCGGGCTCTGGCCGAGCTGAGCGAGGGAGGCGTCGATGGACGATTGCGGAGGTCGGGGGTTCCTGCCGTAGAACGCGTCGCCCGGCCTGAAGATCGAGCTGGCCAGCACATAGGCCATGCAGGTGGCGATCAGGCTCAGGATCGCGTAGTTGACGAACCGGCGGAGGACGTACAGCGTCACCGGGAGATCCCAGTCGTTCGGGTCGCTGGCACAAACATAAGTGGTGCTCTTTCTCGGGCTTACGCGCTCTTGCGTTGCGTTCGAAGTGCCGGAACCGGGTCCGGCCTCAACGACCCTAACTCGCTCATCAACGCTGACAAGACCGTCTGGATAACTCTTTGTATGAACGTAACATTGCGTGACGTGCTCGCAAAATGACTGTGAACACGCCGCAAAACCGCCAGTACGCTCAGCCCACAGCCCCGCTGATGAGCACCGCGCTCAGCCCCCAGACGAGAATAAGCAGCAACACGCCGAGCGCGGGCAGATCCCACCTTCGGACGACCGGCCCCCCGTCGGAACCGGTTTCAGTCGCGTCGAGCCACTGCTCGCGGATCAGCTCCAGATCGCGGAGCGCGGGAGGGATCCGCGCCCGCGGGTTCCGATCCTCTCTCAGGCCAGGGCGGGCGGGGCGTCCGGCGACGGGTCCACCGAACGCATTCACGATGCGACCGTCATCCAGACTGAATCTGACCTGATAGCGGATGCCGATATCCGTCACGCGCGCCCAAGGGACCCGCACGACGCGCAGGAGGTTCTGGACCGTCGCTCCGTCGGCATCGATCGCCACGTGGGAGACGAACGTCCCGACGTAGATGAACCAGAGGACCAACAACAGCCACGGAGCGATGAGGAGCATCTCCCCCCAGCCGGCGCGAATCACGGCATCGACGAGGAGGAGAAGCGTCACGAGCGACGCCAGGATCAGTGCGACCGTGCCGGAAGCGGCACGGAAGACCCGCGGTGAGGCGGCCCGGGAACGTCCCGAGCTCGCCTCACCGTTGAGAGGGCCAGTGCTCACCGGGCTCCGCCGAGCGGGATGTCCGCTCCGGGGATGGCCGCGAGGAGTCGCTGGGTGTACTCCTCGGTGGGCGAGGCGAAGATCTCATCGACCGTGCCCTGCTCGACGACGCGCCCCTGCTCCATGACGCAGACGAGGTCCGCCGCCACACGCACCACCGCGAGGTCGTGGGTGATGAACAGGTACGTCAGGTCGAGCTCCGACTGCAGCTCGGCGAGCAGACGCAGGATCTGATCCTGAACGAGCACGTCGAGCGCCGACACCGCCTCGTCGAGGACGACGATCGACGGCTTCAGCGCGAGGGCACGAGCGATCGCGATGCGCTGACGCTGGCCACCGGACAGCTCGTTCGGATAACGCCAAGCCACCTCGCGGGGCAGCGACACCTGTTCGAGCAGCTCGTAGACGCGCTCGCGACGCGACTTCTCGTCGCCCACGCCGTGTACGCGGAGCGGTTCGGCGATGAGGGCGCCGATGCTCCGGAGCGGGTCGAGGGAGCCGTACGGGTCCTGGAAGACCGGCTGCATGCGACTGCGGAGGCCGAACACCTCGGCACGACCCATGCTCGACGTGTCGGCGCCGTCGATGAACACCGACCCGCTCGTCGGGTTCTCGAGCTGGAGGACCATCTTCGCGACGGTGGACTTGCCGGAACCCGACTCCCCCACCAGCGCCAGCGTCTTGCCGCGCGGGATCTGGAACGACACGTTGTCGACAGCGCGGAACGATTCGCTGCGGAACCCCCCGGAGCGGATCTTGTACTCCTTGACGAGGTCCCGGACTTCCACGACCGGCTTCGTGTCCACAACCTCGTCGAGGTGCTCGACACCGCGGTTCTCGGCGACCGCCTGGATGCGCTGCGAGGCGATGCTCGGAGCCGCGGCGACGAGTCGCTGCGTGTACGGATGCTGCGGCGACTCGAGGATGGCGCGGCTCGGACCGGACTCGACGATCTCGCCCTGGTTCATCACGATGATGCGGTCGGCGCGCTCGGCGGCCAGGCCCAGGTCATGCGTGATGAAGAGCACGGCCGTGTTCTTCTCGCGCGTCAGGGTGGCGAGGTGATCCAGGATGACCCGCTGCACCGTCACGTCGAGCGCGCTGGTGGGCTCATCGGCGATCAGGAGCTTGGGGTCGGCCGCGAGACCGATGCCGATGAGGGCGCGCTGACGCATACCTCCGGAGAACTGGTGCGGGAACTGGTGCATGCGACGCTCCGCGTCGGCGAGCCCCGCCTGCTTCAGCACCTCGATGGCACGTGCGCGTGCTTCCTTGCGGTTCGACGCCAGTCCGTTGGCCCGGACCGCTTCTTCCACCTGGAAACCGATCGACCAGACCGGGTTCAGGTTGGACATCGGGTCCTGCGGGACGTATCCGATGTCGCGCCCGCGGATGGATTCCATCTCCCGCCGACTGGCGGAGAGCAGATCCACGCCGTCCAGCGTGATCGAACCACCGGTGACGGCGCCCGTGCCCGGGAGCAGATCGATGACCGCGGCGGCGGTCGTCGACTTTCCCGACCCGGATTCACCGACGATGGCGACGGTCTCGCCCGGGAAGATGTCGAGGTCCACTCCGTGGAGCACCTCGCGCGCCTTCTTGCCGGTGCCGAACGCGACCTTCAGGTCACGGATCTGCAGAAGGGGCTGCGACACGACGCTCTCCTTGTGGCCGCCGCGCAGGCTCGCGCGGCTGATGGGGGTCTCGGTCTCGTGTGCGTCGCTCATCGCTGTGCCCTCGACTTCGGGTCGACGGCGTCGCGGAGGAGCTCACCGAGGGTGATGAACGCGAGCACGGTGACGGTGAGAGCGAGCGACGGCCAGAACAGCGCGAGCGGCGCGGTCCTGATCTGCGTCTGCGCCTGGCTGATGTCCGCACCCCAGGACACCGTCGAGCCCCCGAGGCCCACACCGAGGAAGGACAGCGTCGACTCCGCGACGATGGCCGTTCCGAGGCTGAGGGTGGTCACGACGATGACGGGCGCCATGGCGTTCGGCAGAACGTGGGTGATCATGGTGCGGAAGCGCGAGAGACCGATCGAGATCGACGCCGTGACGTAATCCGCCTGCTTCACGCGAAGGACCTCGGCGCGGGCGATGCGGGCTGTGCTCGCCCAAGAGAATCCACCGATGGCGAGAGCGAGGACGAACTCGTTCCGGTAGTCGGCCAGGACCGACATCACCACGACAGCCGCGATGATGTAGGGAATCGTGAAGAAGATGTCGCCGACCCGCGACAGCAGCGAGTCGAGGAATCCGCCGTAGAAGCCGGCGAGGGCGCCCATGATCACACCGATGACGGTCGAGATCAGGGTGGCCATCACACCGACCAGCATCGAGGTACGCGTTCCGTGTACCAGCCGCGACCAGATGTCGCAGCCGAGGAAGTTGTACCCGAGCGGGTGCCCGGCCGATGCGTCACCGTTGCTGTTGCTCAGGTCGCAGGCGGCCCCGGAAGGACCGACGGATGTGAACAGGGTCGGCACGACGGCCATGACGATGATGACGGCACAGAGGACGACGGACACCCAGAAAGTCGGGCGGCGACGCAGATCACGCCACGCATCGATCCACAGGTTGCTCTTCTTCTCGCTCAGGCGGACCTGGTCCACCATCACCGTCTCGGTGTTGGTGGGGGCGACGTAGTGCGTGGAGTTACTTGACATAGCGGATCCTCGGGTCGAGCAGGCCGTAGAGAAGGTCGACGACCAGGTTCACCAGTACGTAGATCACCACGAAGATGGTGACGAACGAGACGATCGTCGGGTTCTCCCGCTGGTTGATCGCGTGGAACAGCGTGTTTCCCACACCGGGGACGTTGAAGATGCCCTCCGTCACCGTCGCGCCGACCATGAGGACACCGAACTGTGTCGCCGTGTCGGTCACCATCGGGATCATCGAGTTGCGCAGGACGTGCACGGGGATGACGCGGCGGCGCGAGAGGCCCTTCGAGTAGGCCGTGCGGACCCAGTCCTGTCCGAGGGTCTCGATCATGGATGCGCGGGTGAGGCGCATGCTCGACGCGTAGATGCTGAGCCCCAGCACGATCGCGGGGAGCCACAGGTCTCCCCAGTCGTTGCGGCCCCCGACGGTGGGACGGAACCACTGCAGCTGCACGCCGAGGAAGTACTGGGCGAGGAAGCAGAGGACGAAGATCGGGATCGCGATGAAGATGAGCGCGGTCACGAGGGCGCCGTTGTCGAAGAAGGAACCCTTCCAGATCGCCGAGAGGGCGCCGACGACGAGCGCCAGAACGAAGGCGATCGCGACGGACATCACCGCGAGGCGCATCGTGACGGGCACCGTGCGGGCGAGGACGTCATTGACGCTCTGACCCGAGAACGTGGTCCCGAAATCGAGACGGAAGATGCCACTCAGGTAGTTCGCGTACTGGACGATGAACGGCTCGTTGAGCTTGTACTGCTCGCGGAGCGCGTCGATGACGGCCTGCGGCGGCTGCTTGTCGCCGAAGAGCGAGGCGATGGGGTCTCCGGGCAGGCCGAAGACCATGAAATAGATCAGCAGGGTCGCCCCGAGGAACACGGGGATCACCTGCACGATCCGTCGGAGGATGTAAAAGGCCACCCTCGGCCCCCTTTCAGGGAAAAGACGTATCTGTGCTGACGCACGAAGAAGGGCCCCGCTGCGCGGCGCCCCTGAGGTTCCCATCCTCAGACCTGACTCCTGGGAGAAAGGTGAGATGGACGGGTCACGCCACGAGGCGGTGACGGGTGACCGTCACCGCCTCGTGTGAGGTGATGCTGTTGAGGAGATTACTTGGTGATCTCGTTGTACAGCGGCACAGAGTTCCAGCCGAACTTGACGTTCTTCACGCCGTCAGCCCAACCGCCGTTGACGTTCGAGTACCAGAGCGGGACGGCGGGGAGGTCCTCGAAGAGGACCGACTGAGCCTCGAGGAGCGTGGCGTTGCGCGCTGCCTCATCCGTCTCACTGATGCCCTTGGCGAGCAGGTCGTCGAACTTCTTGTCCGAGTACTTGCCGTCGTTCGAGCCGGCGCCGGTCGCGTAGAGCGGGGCGAGGAAGTTGTACAGACCGGGGTAGTCGGCCTGCCAACCGGAGCGGAACGCGTCGACCTTCTCGTTGTCGCGAGCATCGAGGTAGGTGGCGAAGTCCGGGAAGGGCTTGCCGACCGCGGTGATGCCGAGCGTCTTGGAGATGGAGTTCGCCACTGCGTCGACCCACGTCTGGTGGCCGCCGTCAGCGTTGTACGAGATCGTGAAGTCCTCGCCGCTGTAGGGCTTGATCGCGTCTGCCTGGTCCCACAGCTCCTTGGCGAGCTTCGGGTCGTAGGCGAGCACGTCGTTTCCGGGAACGGAGTCGCTCCAGCCGTCGATAACGGGCGACGTGAAGTCCTTCGCCGGGGTACGGGTGCCCTTGAAGACGACCTCCGTGATCTGGTCACGGTTGATCGAGTGCGAGATCGCGGCGCGGCGGAGCTTGCCCTCTTCGTCGGTCTGGAAGCCGTCGAGCCACTCGGGGATCGTCAGCGACTGGAAGATCGCAGCGGGCTGGTTGACCGAGCGACCGTCGAGGTCGGACTCGTAGGACTCGAGCGAGCTGTCCGGGATGGCGTCCAGCACATCGAGGTTGCCGCTGATGAGGTCTGTGTACGCGGCATCCTGGCTCGAGTAGAAGACGATGCCGAGGCCACCGTTCTTCGGCTTACGCGGGCCCTCGTAGGACTCGTTGGGAACGAGGTCGATGCGGATGTTGTGCTCCCACGCGCCCTCCTTCGCGAGCTTGTAGGGGCCGTTGCCGATCGGGTTCTCTCCGAACGCCTTCATGTCCTCGAACGCGACCTTGGGAAGCGGGAAGAACGCGGAGTAGCCGAGGCGCTGCGCGAAGTCACCGGCAGGCTTGTTCAGCGTGATCGTGAACGTCTTGTCGTCGACCTTCTTGAGGCCGGAGAGCGTCTCGACGTCCTCCGCGTCGCTGTAGCCCTCGATGTCCGCGAAGAAGTACGAGGCGTTCTGCTTGTTCGACAGGCGCGCACCGTAGTTCCACGCGTCGATGAAGCTGTCCGCCGTCACATCGTCACCGTTGGTGAACGTCGCGTCCTTGCGGATCTTGACGGTCAGCTGCGTCGGCGAGTCGACGGAGATGTCTTCAGCGACGTCGTTCTCGACTGCACCATCGGCCTTGTAGGAGATGAGGCCCGCGAAGATCGAGTCGACGACCTTGCCGCCACCGGTCTCGTTGGTGTTCGTGGGGACGAGCGGGTTCTGGGGCTCCGAACCGTTGGTCGTGATGACCTCGGTCGTCGTGCCGCCGGAGCTGTTGTCGTCGGTGTTGTCGCCGCCACCGCTGCTGGCGCAGCCGGCGAGAAGCAGGCTGGTGGCGCCGAGCAGGGCGAGACTCGCCACGCCGATCTTGTTGCGCTTCAAAGTGTCCTCCATGAGACCTAATGAAAGCCCGGGTCGAGGCTTAGCGACCCAGGCGTGATGAGAAGCACACTAGGCAGGCTGAGCGCAATGCGACAAATCCCTCGCAAGACCGTTACACAGCCTTTACTTGGGAAGCTCAGGATGAAGCACTCTGATCTGTCCGGCCCCGCGGCATCCGTCACATACATTCGCGTGGCATTCTGACCGGATGGCAGCCTTCACGGACGCTCCCGCAGCGTCATCCGTTCCGAGCCGCGCACGGCTGTGGTGGGAGATCGCGATCATCCTCGCCCTCTCGCTCGGGAGGTCGGCTGTCTACTCCGTCCTCTCGCTCATCGAGGCGCTGACTCGGGCGCCCCTCGGCGACCAGCAGACGTCCCTCAACCCCGGCGCTGCACCGTCTGCGGTGTGGGACGTCATCGATCAGTTCCTCGCCGCGATCTTCGCCTTCGCACCCGTCGCACTCGCCGTCTACTTCCTCTGGGAGCCGGCACGGTCGGGGTTCTCGAAGATCGGCCTGACTTTCGAGAAATTCGGACGCAACCTCGGGTCGGGCGCGCTGCTGGTGCTGGTCATCGGCGTACCGGGACTCGCCCTCTACGCGGTGGGGCGCGAGCTGGGGATCACTGTCCAGGTGGATGCCTCACCGATCGACTCGTCGTGGTGGACGGTGCCGCTCCTCCTGCTCGCGGCGCTGCGGGCGGGTCTTCTCGAAGAGGTCATCATGGTCGGCTACCTCTTCGATCGGCTGCGCCTGCTGGGCTGGAACACATGGACGATCATCCTGTCCACCGCGGTCCTCCGCGGCTCTTATCACGCCTACCAGGGCTTCGGTCCGCTCGTCGGCAACATGGCGATGGGCGTCGTGTTCGGCTGGGTCTATTCGCGCTGGGGCCGGGTGATGCCGCTTGTCGTGGCACACGTGCTGATCGACATCATCGCGTTCGTGGGGTACCCGCTCGCGGCCGCGTGGTGGCCGGGGGTGTTCGGCCCGCCGCAGTAGCTCCGGGCGTGCTCGCGGGAGTGCGGGGCTCCATTTCGCGAGCTGCACGTGCAGGCCGAGACGGCGGCGTGACGCCGCTGTCTCGAGCGTCGGGTGCAGTCTCGCGGCGGGATCAGGGATCGGCGGGATCGTCGGGGCGACGCGGCGAGGCGACGGCTTCTCCACCGAACGGCGCCGCCGATGAGGTGTCCACCGGGCGGGGCGCGATGGAGGCGGCACCGGGGCCGGCTCGAGACCATCGGGGGCATGCCCACGAGCGTTGACCCCCTAGCCGTCGTCCGCCCCGCGCCCGTCGCCTGCCCCGTGCCGCTCCTCCGGGCGCGGGATGTGCCGAACGCCGCCCGCCTGTCTGCGCGCGGCGAGCTCGTGTCCGTCGTGCGCGGGGTGTACGCGCCGACGGCGTTGTGGCGGGGACTCGCCCCCTGGGACCGATACCTCGCGCGCATCCACGCGACACTCCTCGTACACCCGGGGCTCGTCCTGAGCCACGAGTCGGCCGCGGCGATCTGGGGGATGCCGGTTCTCGGCGACCCCGTCGTGGTTCACGCTCTTGGCGGCCAGAACAGCACCTCGCGCCTGCACGCCGGTCTCCGGATGCACACGACGATCGGCGCGCGAGACGTCGTCGACCTCGGCGGGTTCGCCGCAGTCGCACCCTCGGACTGCGCTGTCGATCTCGCGCGGGCTCGGCACGTGGTGGTGGGGCTCATCGCAGCGGACGCGGCGCTGCGCCTGGACGCAGCGGCATCCATCGAGTCGCTCGTCGAACGGAACGAGCAGCGACCGAGTTCGCGGGGCCGCCGCATCGCCCGATGGCCCCTGCGTCGCGCCAGGGCTGAAGCGGAGTCCACGCTCGAGTCCGCGAGCCGGGCGATCATCGAGCTGCTCGGCTACGAGGAGCCCGAGCTGCAAACCGAGTGGACCGGACCCGCGGCAACCGACCGCACAGACTTCTGGTGGCCGGGATCGGGGGTCGCCGGCGAGGCGGACGGTGATCTCAAATACGACGGTCGATTCGGCGACCCGGGTCCCTTGCTGCGGGCGCGCCGCGAGCGGGATCACCGTCTCCGGTCACGAGGCATCCGATCCGTCGTGCACTGGGGGTGGTCCGATCTCGTCGACTCGGAGTCACTGGACGGCATCCTCCGCGGCGCGGGCCTCCAGCGCGTCACGCTGCCTGACCCGTACCGCCTCGCGACCGCCCGGACCGCGCTCGCCCCGCGCCACCCCGCCGCGAGACTGCACGAGCGCGGCGAGACCAGGGTCTGAACCCGCGGTCTCGACGGCCGTGTGCAGTCTCGCGGAGAAGAGCAGGCCACGCGATCCTCAGGCGAAGGCCTCGATCGGCGGGCAGGCGCACACGAGGTTGCGGTCACCGTAAGCGTTGTCGATGCGGCGGACGGGCGGCCAGTACTTGGTGCGCACGATCCCGGGGACGGGGTACACGGCCGTCTCGCGAGGGTAGGGGTGCGCCCACTCGCTCGTGACGACGGATGCCGCGGAGTGCGGCGCGTTCACGAGCGGGTTGTCGTTCGCCGGCCACTCCCCCGCCGCAACGGCGTCGGCCTCCGCGCGGATGGCGATCATCGCCTCGACGAACCGGTCGAGCTCGGCGAGGTCCTCGGACTCCGTCGGCTCCACCATGAGCGTCCCCGCGACGGGGAACGACATGGTCGGGGCGTGGAAGCCGTAGTCGATGAGCCGCTTGGCGACGTCGTCGACCGTCACACCGGTTGCCTCCTTGAGCGGACGCAGGTCGAGGATGCACTCGTGCGCGACAAGCCCGCCCTCCCCGGCGTACAGCACCGGGTAGTGAGCTTCCAGGCGTCGCGCGACGTAGTTCGCCGAGAGGACGGCCGCCGCGGTGGCCTGCCGGAGACCCTCTGCGCCCATCATTCGCACGTACGCCCACGAGATCGGCAAGATCGACGCGGAACCGTAGGGCGCCGCCGACACCGGTCCGCCGTCGAAGACGTATCCGCCCGCGTGCTCGGCGCGCTGCGCCATCGGGTGCGAGGGCAGGAACGGCGCCAGGTGCGCCTTTGACGCCACAGGGCCCACGCCGGGACCGCCACCGCCGTGCGGGATCGCGAAGGTCTTGTGGAGGTTCAGGTGCGACACGTCGCCGCCGAGGTCCCCGAACCGCGCGAAGCCCAGCAGGGCGTTCAGGTTCGCGCCGTCGACGTATACCTGACCGCCGGCCTCGTGAACCGCGCCGGTGATGTCCATGACGTCGTGCTCGTAGACGCCGTGCGTCGACGGGTACGTGATCATGAGCGCCGCGAGATTGTCGGCGTGGGCTGCCACCTTGGCCCGTAGATCGGCCAGGTCGACGTTGCCCGCCTCGTCGCACGCGACGACGACGACCCGCATCCCCGCGAGGACCGCGGATGCCGCATTGGTGCCGTGCGCAGACGACGGGATGAGGCAGACGTCACGGTGCACGTCGCCGCGGGAGTGGTGGTATCCGCGGATGGCGAGCAGGCCCGCCAGCTCACCCTGCGAGCCGGCGTTCGGCTGCAGGGAGACCGCGTCGTAGCCGGTGACTTCTGCCAGCCAGGCCTCGAGCTGCTCGATCATGACGAGGTAGCCGACGACGTCGTCCGCGGGAGCGAACGGGTGCACGCGGGCGAACTCCGGCCACGAGACCGCCGCCATCTCGGTGGCCGCGTTGAGCTTCATCGTGCAAGAGCCGAGCGGGATCATGCCGCGATCCAGCGCGTAGTCACGGTCGGCGAGCTGCTTGAGGTAACGCATCATGGCCGTCTCGGAACGGTGCGTGTTGAACACCGGATGCGTCAGATACTCGTCCGTGCGGTGGAGCGCCGCGGGCAGGTGGGCGTTGCGGTCGCGGAGCGGCACGAACACCTTCGAGGTCTCGACGCCGAACACCGCGGCGACCGCCTGCAGGTCGGCCACCGTCGTCGTCTCGTCGATCGAGATGCCGACGGAATCGCTGTCGCGGAACCACAGCTGGTACCCGCGGCGGCGCGCATCGGCGATGACGTCGTCGGCTCGGCCGGGTGTGCGCACGACGAGCGTGTCGAAGAAGGCGTCGTGCAGCACCTCGGTGCCGGACTCGACGAGCCAATCCCGCAGGAGCGACGCCTTGGCGGTGGTCTCCTCGGCGATCCGCTTCAGCCCGTCCGGGCCATGGTAGACGGCGTACATCGCGGCCATGACGGCCAGCAGCACCTGGGCGGTGCAGATGTTGGACGTCGCCTTCTCCCGGCGGATGTGCTGCTCACGGGTCTGCAGTGACAGGCGGTACGCGGGGTGACCCGCGGCATCCATCGACACTCCGACCAGGCGGCCGGGGAGCTGACGCTCGAGGCCGGCACGGACCGCCATGTAGCCGGCGTGCGGTCCGCCGAAGCCCATCGGCACGCCGAAGCGCTGCGTCGTCCCGACGGCGACATCAGCGCCCATCGATCCCGGCGAGCGGAGGAGGGTCAGAGCGAGCAGATCGGCCGCTACCACGACGAGACCCTTCTGGGCCTGGACTGCGGCGATGACCTGGGTCGGGTCCCACACGCGTCCGGTCGCGCCGGGGTACTGCACGAACGCGCCGAACGACTCGGGAAGCCCCGCGACGTCGTCGAACGACGTCTCGTGGATCGAGACCCCGATCGCGGCGGCGCGGTGGTGCAGCAGCGCCTTCGTCTGCGGGAGCGCGTCGGCGTCGACGAGGAACACGTTCGACGCGGACTTCGAGGCGCGGCGGGCCACCAGCATCCCCTCGACCACGGCGGTCGACTCGTCGAGCATCGAGGCATTCGCCGTCGCAAGGCCGGTGAGATCGGTCACCATCGTCTGGAAGTTGATGAGCGCTTCGAGCCGACCCTGCGAGATCTCGGGCTGGTACGGCGTGTACGCCGTGTACCAGGACGGGTTCTCGAGGACGTTCCGCTGGATGACCGACGGGGTCAGCGTGTCGTAGTAGCCGAGGCCGATCATCGCCCGCGCCGAGCGGTTCTGCGACGCGAGCTCACGAAGCTCCGCGAGGGCTTCCGCCTCGGTCGCGGCGGGCGGGATGATGCTCTCCCGCTCGGCGACGTGGATCGCATCGGGAACAGCAGTGCCCATGAGCTCCTCGACGGAGCCGCGCCCGAGCACGCGGAGCATCTCGGCCTGGGCGGCCGAGTCGGTGCCGATGTGGCGGTCGCGGAAGGCCGAGCTCACGCCTCGCCGCCCGTCAGTGCGACGTAGGCGTTACGGTCGAGGAGGTCGGCCGCGGGGGTCCCGTCGGTCTTGATCCTCACAAGCCACGCGTCGAACGCGCCCGCGTTGACCGATGACGGGTCGTCCACGACGGCGTCGTTGATCTCGACGACCTCGCCCGTGAGCGGGGCGTAGAGGTCGCCCACCGATTTCGTGGATTCGATCTCGCCGCAGGTCTCGCCCGCGGTGACGGTCGTGCCGACGGCGGGGAGCTCGACGAAGACGACGTCACCAAGCTTCTCGGCGGCGTAGTCGGTGATGCCGACGGTGGCGACATCGCCGTCGAAGGCGATCCACTCGTGCTCGGCGGTGTACGAGAGTGCGGTGAGGTCGGTCATTTCTGTCTCCGGTAGAAGGGCAGGGCGGTGACGGTCGCGGGGATGCGGGTCCCCCGGACGTCGATGGTCAGGGCGGTGCCCTCAGCGGATGCCGAGGGGTGGACGAAGGCCATCGCGATGGGATGGCCGAGGGTCGGGCTGAGGGCTCCCGAGGTGATCTCGCCGACGGTGTCGTCACCGGAGAGCACGGCGTATCCGGCGCGTCCGGCCCGACGGCCCTCGGCGCTGAGGCCCACGAGGACGCGCGCGCCCGTCGTGTCCCGGGCGGCGAGGCCGTCCTTACCGACGAACTCCGCCTTGTCGGCGGCGACGACACGACCGAGGCCGGCCTGGGCGGGCACGATGTCGCGCGAGAGCTCGTGGCCGTACAGCGGCATCCCCGCCTCCAGGCGGAGCGTGTCGCGCGCGGCGAGGCCGGCGGGCACGAGGCCATGCGCGGCGCCGGCGTCGGCGACGGCCTGCCAGAGGTCGGCGGCGGTCTCGTTCGGAACCATGAGCTCGAAGCCGTCCTCGCCGGTGTACCCGGTGCGCGCGGCGAAGAGGCTGCGGTCCTGGAACGATCCGAGCGCCCACGAGTAATAGGTCATGTCGGCGAGAGCCGGTTGGACGCCCGCTATGCCGGCAGTGGCCTCGAGGATGCCGCGCGCCGCGGGGCCCTGGACGGCGATGAGCGACATTTTGTCGGTGATGTCCTGGACGCGGGCGTCTCCGGTCTCCACGGCGGCGAAGGAGGCCGCGACCTCGGCGCGGTTGCCGGCGTTGGAGATGACGAGGAATTCCTCGTCGGTGATCCGGTAGACGATGACGTCGTCTACGATCCCGCCATCGCCGGCCAGCACGAGCGAGTACTTGGCCTTGCCGATCTTCATCGCCCCGATGCGACCGGCGAGGGCACGGTCGAGGAAGTCGGCCGCGCCGTCACCCTCGATCCGGAACTCCGCCATGTGCGAGATGTCGAAGATCCCCGCGGCCTGCCGCACTGCGTGGTGCTCGGCGAGGTCGGACGTGTAGCGGACCGGCATGAGCCAGCCGCCGAAATCGGTGAAGGATGCTCCGAGCCGCTCATGCAGCTCGTGCAGCGGCGACTGCCGCGGCTCGGTCGTGGTCCCGGTCATGCCGTCTCCGCTCAACATTCCACGACGCTGACCGCGAGGCCGCCGAGCGCCGTCTCCTTGTACTTACTGCTCATGTCGCGTCCCGTCTCTCGCATGGTCACGATGACCTCGTCGAGCGAGACGCGATGAGTGCCGTCGCCCCACAGCGCCATCTTGGCGGCGTTGATCGCCTTCGCCGCCGCGATCGCGTTGCGTTCGATGCACGGGATCTGCACGAGCCCGCCGATCGGGTCGCACGTGAGGCCGAGGTTGTGCTCCATCGCGATCTCCGCCGCGTTCTCGACCTGGCGGGGCGTCCCGCCGAGGACCTCCGCGAGTCCCGCCGCCGCCATCGACGAGGCCGAGCCCACCTCGCCCTGACAGCCGACCTCGGCGCCCGAGATCGACGCTCGAGCCTTGTAGAGGACGCCGACCGCTGCGGCGGTGAGCAGGTAGGGCACGACGATCTCCTCGCGCGAGCGGCCGCGGGCGGCGTAGTGCGTCGCGTAGTGCAGCACCGCCGGGATGATCCCCGCGGCCCCGTTCGTGGGGGCGGTGACGATGCGTCCTCCCGACGCGTTCTCCTCGTTGACGGCCAGCGCCACGAAGTTCACCCACTCCTGCCAGAACGCGGGGTCGTCGCCGCGCGGGTCGTCACGCCGCAGCCGGTCCTGCCACGCGGGCGCGCGACGCGGCACACGCAGGCCGCCGGGCAGCATCCCCTCACGGGCGGCGCCGGACGCGACACTATCCGCCATGACGTCGGCGAGATGCAGGATGCCGCCGGTGATCTCGTCGTCGCTGCGCGAGGCGCGTTCGTTCCGACGCTGGATCTCGGCCATCGAGACGCCCTGGCGTTCGCAGTGGGCGAGGAGCTCGGCCGCCGTCTCGAACGGGAACGGCACGGGAGTGGAGGAGATCGCCTCCGCCTGCTCGCCGTCGCGGACGATGAAGCCACCGCCGGTCGAATAGTAGACCGCGTCATCGAGGAGCTCACCCGCGGCATCCCACGCCTTCAGGCGGAGTCCGTTCGTGTGCCCCGGGAGGATGGTCAGCGGGTGGAGGATGACGTCGTCCTCGCAGAGAGGGACGCCGCCGGTCCCGCCCACGCGGACCCGACGCTCATCGCGGATAGCGGCGGTGCGCTCCTCGACCTGTGCAGGAAGCACCTCATCCGGCTGCAGCCCCTCGAGTCCGAGCAGGACGGCGGTCAGCGTGCCGTGACCTCGACCGGTCGCTGCGAGCGAACCGTACAGATCGACCTGCACACGGGTCGCGAGATCGGCATCGATCCGCGATACGAAGTCCGCGGCGGCGCGCATCGGCCCCACCGTGTGGGAGCTGGACGGCCCGATGCCCACGGTGAAGAGGTCGAAGACGCCGATGCTCACAGACATCGCGGCGATCGAGCGGGTGGGTGTGACAGGGGGAAGAGGTGTGACAGTGGGAACAACGGAACTCCTGACGGCGCAGCGGGATGCGGGTGAGTTCCTCCCCCTCTGTCATCGGCCTGAGAGATTTCACGGGCGATGCCCGCTTGCCCCGTCGGCGGGCATCCGCAGAGGATGCCGCTTTTCAGAGTGACCATGTCGGCTCGGTACGGGGGCCTGAGAGATTCCGGGGAGGGATTGCTCCTTCGGCAGCCACGAGGGCTTCTCCCGAGCAGACGCGATGGTCCGGTGTGCGATTGTGAGCGCGAGCCTATCACCGGGCCCTGCTGCCCCGATACGGCGTCAGTCGGTCGTGCACTCTCCCGAGGAGACGGTTGCGGCGTCCGGCGAGACCTTCAGGGCGGGACTCAGCTCGTCAGTGGTCATGGCGTATCCGCGAGTGTCGTCATCCTGACCGCGGGCGAAGACGACGCCTGTCACCTCGCCTGCCTCTGTCAGGAGCGGACCCCCGGAGTTGCCGGGGCGGACCTCGGCCTCGAGCGCGTAGATCTCACGGGGCTGCGAACTTTTCTCGTAGATGTCGGACACGATCGCATCGCCGACGGAGAGCACGTAGGCCGCGCTGCTCGTGAAGGGTCCACCGAGCGGGTAGCCCTGCACCGCGACGGGTGTGCCGGCCGCGACGTCGCCGACGATCTGCAGCGGCGTGGCATTCAGACCGGAGACGCTGATGACGGCGAGGTCGTCGATGGGGTCGAAGTAGACGATGCGCCCCTCCTCGGCATCCCGTCCGGGAAGCTCGACGAGCGGAGTGTCGACGCCCGCGACGACGTGCGCGTTGGTGACGACAAGGTCCTTCGCCACGACGAATCCGGAGCCGGTCAGCGAGGCGCCGCACGCGTAGGCGTTGCCGCTGATGCGCGCGACGGATGCCGCGGCCCGCTGCAGCTGCGGATCGTCGAGCGACACCGGCGGTGCCGTCGGCTCCACCTCGGGCGCGAGCAGTTCGCCGACGCGCGGGATGCCCTCGTCGACGATGAACCCCCGGAACTCGGCGAGCGCGGAGTCGACACCCGGCGGCGTGAGGGCGTCGATGACACCCAGCACGCGCGAAGAGGCGACCGCGGGGGCGACACCCGGCATCCCGGATCCGACGATCGCACCGCTCGCGAGCAGCAGCACGATGGCCGCGGCGCCGGTGTTCACCACACCTCCGAGGATGCGGTCGACGGGGCCGAGCTTCGCCCGGTCGACGCCGCGGCGGAGCCGCGCCCCGACAGCCGTGCCGATCGAGGCGAGGGCGACGACGATGCCGAGGGCGATGAGGGCGAGGACGAGGCTCCGGTACTCCCAACCCGAGAATGTCGGTGCGATGACGGGGGTGAGCCACACCGCCAGGACCGCGCCGAGGACGATACCGATGAGCGTCCCGGCGGTGGCTACCAGACCGCGCAGGAGGCCGCCGAAGAGCGCGGCGATGAGGACGAGCACGACGATGATGTCGACGACGAGCACGGCGATCCTTCCTGGGCGAGTCCACCCGGGAGTGCCGGCGGTACCTCTCGATCAGACTAGGCGGCGGCTGCTGGGAATCGGCTCACGCTTTGCGCTTCTGGTCATCATGACCTTAAGATGGGATCACCACTTAAGGTCACCATGACAAGAACAACTCCCCCCACCCCCATCGGCGTCGCGGTCTCGACGGTCATCTTCCGGCTGCGCCGAGACTCCGACGACGCGCGCATCGAGCTGCCGCTCGTGCGCCGGACCCGCGACCCGCACGAGGGCCATTGGGCGCTCCCGGGAGGCTGGGTCGACCCCGCCGAGAACATCGACGCGACGGCATCCCGCACCCTCGCCGAGACGACGGGGCTCGCGCCGAGCTACCTCGAACAGCTGTACGCGTTCGGAGACGTCGGCCGCTCCCCCGGACGCGTCGTCTCGATCGTCTACTGGGCGCTGGTACGCGAAGACGTCACGGCCGCGACCGAGCAGCACAACGTCGCGTGGTTCGATGCGACCGATCTGCCGGACCTCGCCTTCGACCACAACCACATCGTCGACTACGCCCTGTGGCGCCTTCGGAACAAGGTGGGCTACAGCCGCATCGCACACGGCTTCCTCCCCGACCGGTTCACGCTCGCGGAGCTCCGCGAGGTGTACGAGGCCATCCTCGGCCGACGCCTCGACCCGGCCAACTTCCGTCGACAGGTCGAAGGCTCGGGCACCCTCATTCCCACCGACGACTTCCGCACCGGCAGCCACCGGCCGGCCCGTCTCTACCGCTACAACCAGGACGTCGAGCTGGCCGATCGTGGCCCGCTCCCGCAGTGAAGGATCCGTCATGACCGCCACTCCCCTCACCCTGCAGCCGCGCGCCGTCGATCACCCGGTCGATCCCAGCGTCGATCACGAGATCCAGGCGATCGTCGCCGGCGAGACGACGACCGCAACCTGCAACACCGATCTCGCCGCCGGCCCCTGGACGTTCGACTCGCGGCCCGGGTACGGTCCCGGCTCCTCCATGGGCGACGTCATCCCGACGGGCGCCCCGCGACAGGGACAGCTCCCGGCGGAGTACCGGGAGGCGGATGAGGCCGAACTCGCCGCCCGCATCGTCGCCGCGAAGGCGACCCTCGGCGAGCGCGTCGTCGTGCTCGGGCACTTCTATCAGCGCGAGGAGGTCGTCGTCCACGCGGACTACGTCGGCGATTCGTTCCAGCTGGCGAACGCCGCACTGGAGCACCCGGATGCCGAGGCGATCGTGTTCTGCGGCGTGCACTTCATGGCAGAGACCGCCGACCTCCTCTCCCGTCCCGAACAGGCTGTCATCCTCCCCAACCTGGCCGCCGGCTGCTCGATGGCCGACATGGCCGACATCGATCAGGTCGAGGACTGCTGGGAGCAGCTCGCCGACGTGTACGGCGACATGGAGACACCGGATGCCGACGGCCTGGTCCCCGTCATCCCCGTGACCTACATGAACTCCTCCGCCGCGATCAAAGGATTCGTCGGACGGCACGGTGGGATCGTCTGCACGTCCTCCAATGCGCGGACCGTTCTCGAGTGGGCGTTTGCACGAGGGCGGCGGGTGCTCTTCTTCCCCGACCAGCACCTCGGACGCAACACCGCGAAGGCGATGGGGGTCCCCCTCGAGCAGATGCCGATGTGGAACCCCCGCAAGGCTTTCGGCGGATCGACCGAGGCGGAGCTCGCGGATGCCCGCGTCATCCTCTGGCACGGCTTCTGCTCGGTGCACCGCCGGTTCACGGTCGATCAGATCGCCGCTGCCCGCGCCGAGCACTCGGGCGTCCGCGTCATCGTGCACCCCGAGTGCCCGATGGACGTCGTGGACGCCGCAGACGAGGCGGGGTCGACGGACTACATCCGAAAAGCCATCGCCGCGGCCACCGAGCCGACGACGTTCGCGATCGGCACGGAGATCAACCTCGTGCAGCGTCTGGCGGCGCAATTCCCCCAGCACGAGATCTTCTGCCTCGACCCCGTCGTCTGCCCTTGCTCCACGATGTACCGCATCCACCCCGGATACCTCGCCTGGGTCCTCGAAGGCCTTGTCGCCGGTGAGGTCCGCAATCGCATCACGGTGACCGCCGACGTCGCCGTTCCGGCGCGGGTCGCACTTGAGCGGATGCTGGCGGCCAAGCCATGACCACGGTCGTCGTCGTCGGCTCCGGCATCGCCGGGTTGACCGCCGCGCTCCGGGCCGAGGCCACGGGGTGCGCGGTCACACTCGTCACGAAGGGCGCGCTCTCCGAGGCGAACACCCGCTACGCCCAGGGCGGGATCGCGGGGGTCCTCTCCCCCGCCGACCGCGCCGCCGATCATGCACACGACACGCTCGTCGCGGGAGCGGGCCTCGCCGACCCGGATGCCGTCGAGGTCCTCGTCACCGAGGGACCCGATCGCATCCGCGACCTCATCGCCGCGGGTGTGCAGTTCGATCGAGACGCCGACGGCGCCCTCCGCGCGGGTCTCGAGGGTGCCCACTCATTCCCGCGCATCCTGCACGCCGGTGGGGACGCCACCGGCGCCGAGATCGAACGCGCCCTCGTCCGCCGGGTGCGGGCGAGCAGTGTCGACATCCGCGAGCATGCCTTCGTCACCGACCTCGTGCTTCGTGAAGGTCGCGTCATCGGTGTTGCGCTCCTCGACGGCGAGCGGATCGAGACGGATGCGGTGGTGCTCGCCACGGGCGGCGCGGGCGAGCTCTTCGCGCACTCCACGAATCCCGCGGGGGCGACCGGCGACGGCATCGCACTGGCGGCGCGGGCCGGGGCGAGCGTCCGGGACCTCGAGTTCATGCAGTTCCACCCCACCGTCCTCGCCGTCGGCGACGCCTTTCTCGTCTCCGAAGCCGTCCGAGGCGAGGGCGCCGTGCTGCGCGACGAAAGCGGGCGCAGATTCGCCCTCGACGTGCACCCCGACGGTGAGCTCGCGCCTCGTGACGTGGTCGCCCGGGCGATCACGGACGCGATGTCGCGTCAGGGCGGTCGGCCCGTCCTCCTCGACGCGACCGTCGTCCACAGCGCCGATGCGGGCGAACGCGCGGCCTTCCTTGCCGGGCGATTCCCGACGATCGACGCCGCCGTTCGCACTCGCGGCCTCGACTGGGCTCGCGACCCCCTCCCGGTGACTCCGGCTGCCCATTACCTCATGGGCGGGATCGTCACCGATCTGGACGGCCGCACCGACCTGCCCGGCCTGTACGCGGTCGGCGAGGTCGCCCGCACCGGCGTCCACGGGGCGAACCGCCTCGCGTCGAACTCCCTGCTCGAGGGCGCCGTCTTCGGGGCCCGGGCGGGCGCCGCGGTCGCTTCGGATGCCGGCGCGCCGTGGCCCGTCCCTCCCCCCACGTCGGACCCCAGGGTGACATCGGCGACCGGCGGCATCCCGCACACCCCGTTCAGTCGACAGGCTCTGCAGGAGCTCATGTGGACGGATGCCGGTGTCTCCCGCGACGGGGAGGGTCTTCGCCATGCGGCTCGCACGCTCGCCGCGTGGCGGTCCGAGGCCACCCCGCCGCGCGCGCTCCGCGAGCACGAGGACGCGAACCTGCTGCAGGTCGCGGAGCTCATGGTCGCTGCCGCGGCCGCCCGCACCGGCTCCGTCGGCGCCCACCTGCGCACGGACGATCCCGCAATCGCTCATGTCCATTCCGACCTGGAGGGGGCTGCGTGATGCTCTCACCCGCCGTCATCGAGACCACCGTCCGCGCCGCGCTCCTCGAGGACGCCCCGTGGGGTGACATCACGAGCGAGGCGCTGATCCCGGCATCCGCCACCGCCACCGCGGAACTCGTCGCGCGCGAAGAGGGCGTGTTCAGCGGGGGCGCCGTGTTCGCCGCCGCCTTCGCCCTGACCGACGATCGAATGGACGTCGACGTGCGGGTCGAAGACGGCGGGCGTTTCACCGTCGGAGACGTCCTCGCGGTCGTGACGGGCCCCGCCCGCGCGATCCTCACCGCCGAGCGGATCGGCCTGAACTTCGCGCAGCGCATGTCGGGCATCGCGACGATGGCCGCACGCTACGTCGACGCGATCGCCGGCACGGGAGTCCGCATCGCCGACACCCGCAAGACGACGCCGGGTCTGCGTGCCTTCGAACGCCACGCCGTCCGGAGCGGCGGCGGTGCGAACCACCGCTACTCCCTGTCCGATGCCGTCATGGCGAAGGACAACCACCTCGCCGTCCTGACCCGCTCGGGGATGTCCGTCACCGAAGCTCTTCGAGACGCGAAGACCCGCCTTTCCCACACGGCGCACATCGAGGTCGAGGTCGATCGGCTCGATCAGATCGAGGCAGTCCTGGCCGCGGGGATCGGCACGATCATGCTCGACAACTTCTCGCTCGACGACCTCCGAACCGGTGTCGCACAGGTCGACGGTCGTGCCACCGTGGAAGCGTCGGGCGGCGTCTCGCTCGAGACGGTCCGCGCGATCGCCGAGACGGGAGTCGACGTCATCTCGGTCGGCGCCCTGACCCACTCCGCACGGGCGCTCGACCTGGGGCTGGACGTCCGCATCGACGAGGCCTGACGTGCTCTACCTCGACCACGCCGCGACCGGCCCGGTACGCCCGGAGGTGCGGGCGGCGATGCTGCCGTTCCTCGGCGATCGCTACGGCAACCCCTCGAGCCATCACACGGTGGGAGAGGACGCCGCCGCCGCCCTCGACGACGCCCGCCGCCGCGTCGCGGCCGTCGTCGGGATGCGTCCGGGTGACGTCGTCTTCACGTCGGGGGCGACCGAGGCGAACAACCTCGCGATCAAGGGCATCGCCATCGCGTCGCTCCTCCGCCGCGGCCGCCCCGGTCACGTCGTCACGAGCGCGATCGAGCACGAGTCGGTGCTCGCGTCCGTGGACTTCCTCGAACGGGTCCACGGCGTCGCCGCGACGCGTCTCGACGTCGACGCGGACGGCCTCGTCTCGCCCGCCACTCTCGCCGAGGCCCTGCGCGAGGACACCGTGCTCGTCTCGCTCGGGTACGCCAACAACGAGATCGGGACGGTGCAGGATGCCGCGGCCCTCGCCGCCGTCGCGGCGGCGGCCCGCATCCCGCTCCACCTCGACGCCGTCCAGGCGGCCGGCTGGCTTCCCTTGGCGGGCACCGGGGCGGATGCGCTGTCGATCGCGGGGCACAAAATCGGCGCCCCGCAGGGCATCGGGGTGCTCGCGATTCGCGGGCGGGTCCCCCTCGAACCGCTCCTGCACGGTGGCGGCCAGGAACGCGATCGGCGCAGCGGCACCGAGAACGTCGCCGGCGCGGTGGGGCTCGCCGTCGCGCTCGAACTCGCCGAGGCGGAGCGCAGCGTGGCCGCCGAACGCGTCAGCGCGCTCCGCGACGACGTCACGGCCCGTGTGATGACCCTCGTGCCCGAGGCGAGATTGACAGGACACCCGTCGCGCCGGCTTCCGGGGACAGCGAGCTTCACCTTCGCGGGTGTCAGCGGCGAAGCGGTCCTCCTCGAGCTCGAGCGGCGCGGCGTCGTCTCCTCGAGCGGGTCCGCCTGCGCCGCCGGCAGCGACGAGCCCTCGCACGTGCTACTCGCGCTGGGTGTCGCTCCCGAGGTCGCGCAGACCTCCGTGCGCTTCAGCTTCGGACACCACGCGGCGGTCGATCCGGCCCGGCTCGCCGATGCGGTGGCTGAATCGGTGGCGGCGGTACGATCGCGATGATGAGCACCCCGACCGTCACCGTGATCGTGCCCGGACGCGACGTCGGCGCTTTCGCAGAAGAAGCCCTCGCGTCTCTCCGCGCCCAGACCCGCACCGACTTCCGCGTGATCCTGGTCGACGATGCGTCCCGCGACGCGACGTCGGAGATCTTCGCCGCCGCAGCCGCACAGGACCCGCGCGTCACCCTCCTCCGACACGAGGTGGCTCGGGGTCTCGGCGCCTCCCGGAACGAGGCACTCGACCTCGTCGACACCCCTTACGTCGGGTTCTTCGACGCCGACGACATCATGACACCCGGCGCCCTGGACGCCCTGGTCGGCAGTCTCGAGGAGTCCGACAGCGATATCGCGGTCGGCGCCTATGTACGCCTCCGAGCGGATGCCGCCGGTCACTACGCCCCGGGCGTCGTCCAGCCGTGGGTCGCGGCATCCACCTCCCCCGCCCGGCGACGGACGACGCTCGCGGAGCACCCCGACGTGTCGGGGAACATCGTCGCCTGGTCGAAGGTCAGCCGGACCGACCTCTGGCGTCGCGAAGGCCTCCGGTTCACGGAAGACAAGGCGTACGAGGACCAGATCGTCGCGCAGCAGCTGTACGCCGCGGCGGACGCGATCGACGTCCTCCCCGACGTGGTCGTGCAGTGGCGCGAGCGCGCCGACGGAACCTCGATCACGCAGCGCCGTCACGCCGTACCGGTCCTGCGGGACTACCTCGACGGGATGCGGGATGGCCTCGCCGTGCTGGATGCCGCCGGCCACCCCGCCGCGGCACGCTCGCGCGTACGCCTCATCCTCGACATGGACGTCCCCGCTCTCGTCCGGGTCGCCGAGCACCATCCCGACGATGCATACCGGCAGCTGCTCGGCGCGTTCACCCGCGACCTCACCGACCGCGCCGTACGCGAAGACGTCGCGCTCGAAGGGGCATCCGCTTCGCTCCTCGCCGAAGCACGCGCCTGGTGAGCTCCGCCTAGCTCGCACCCTCGATCCGGCCGGCGGCGACCTGCTGCGCGGCGAGCTCGGCGTACAGGCCCCCCGCGGCGAGGAGCTCGGCGTGCGTCCCCGACTCCACGATGCGGCCCGCCTCGACGACGTGGATGACGTCGGCCGCGATCACCGTCGACAGCCGGTGCGCGATCGACAGCGTCGTCCGGCCCCGAGCGGCCTCGTCGATCGCCTCCTGCACCACACGCTCCGAGACGGTGTCGAGCGCAGAGGTCGCCTCATCGAGCAGCAGGACGGGCGGATCCTTCAAGAGCACACGGGCGATCGCGATCCGCTGCTTCTCCCCGCCGGAGAGGCGGTACCCGCGCTCCCCCACGATCGTGTCGTAGCCGTCCTCGAAGCCCGCGACGACGTGGTGGATGTTGGCGGCGATGCAGGCGGCTTCGATCTCGGCATCCGTCGCATCGGGTCTCGCGTAGCGGAGGTTGTCGCGGATCGACGCGTGGAAGAGGTAGGTCTCCTGCGAGACGATGCCGATGCGATCGATGACCGACGCCTGTGTCAGCGAACGGACGTCGGCCCCGGCGAAGAGGACCGCCCCCGCCACCGGCTCGTACAGGCGCGGCGCGAGGTACAGAATCGTCGTCTTCCCGGCGCCGGACGGTCCGACGAAGGCGATGTGCTGGCCAGGCTCGGCGACGAACGACACCCCGTCGAGGGTCGCGGGGCTCTGCGGCCCGGCATCCGGATACCGGAACGACACCCCGCGGAACTCGATCCGACCGACGGGGCCCGGCGCGTCGGCGACGTCCATCGCGTCAGCCGTGTCGGCGATCGCGGGGCGGAGGTCCAGGTATTCGAAGATCCGGGCGAACAGGGCACGGGAGGTCTGGACGTCGAGGGCGACCCGCATGAGTCCCATGAGCGGCATGAGCAACCGGGCCTGGACCGTCGTGAACGCGACGACCGCACCCGCCGTGATGGGGACGGCATCGCCCGTGATGAAGAAGCCCGCGACGAGGTAGATGATCGCGGGGACCGACGACATGATGATCTGCACGACGGCGAAGAAACCCTGACCGCTCATCGCCTGCCGCACCTGCAGACCGATCTGGGTGCGGTTCTCGGCGGCGTATCGGTCGGACTCGGCGCGCTGGCGGTTGAACGACTTCGACAGCAGGATGCCGGAGACGCTCAGCGTCTCCTGCGTGATCGCGCTGAGCTCGGACAACGACTCCTGGGTCTGCCCCGCGATTCGGGCGCGCACCTGACCGACCCGGCGCTGAACGAGGATCAGCACGGGCATCATGACGACGGCGATGAGCGTCAGTCGCACGTCGATCAGGAGCATCGCGACGAGTGCCGAGATGACCGTGACGGTGTTGCCGAGGATGCTCGTGACCGTGTTGGTGAGGACCCCGGATACCCCGCCGACATCGTTCTGCAGCCGGGACTGGATGACTCCCGTCTTCGTTCGGGTGAAGAAGCCGAGGTCCATCGCCTGCAGGTGGGCGAACAGGCGCACCCGCAGATCGCCCGTCACGCGATTTCCGACCGTCGAGGTGAACCACGTCTGCGCGATGCCGAGGCCGGCGCCGAGCACGAACAGTCCGATCATCGACAGCACGAGGATGCCGAGCAGTCCGAGCTGCGGCGACGACCCGTCGACGGGGAACAGGGCGTCGTCGAAGATCCGCTGAACGAGCAGCGGCGGGATCACGCCGATGGCCGCGCCCGCGACGACGAGCACCGCCGTCACCGCCAGGCGAGCACGATAGGGACGGAACAGAGCCACGACCCGTCGGCCGAGATCCGGCACCTCCGGGGCCGAGGCGTTGCGTCGGCGCTGCGCCTCTTCGTCGACCGCGCGGAACCCGCCCCGACCGCCCCCGGGTCCGCCCATACTCATCTCGTCACCATAACCCCGCGCCGAGGTCGGCGGCCTCGCGGGGAATGCGCGGCTCCGCCCGCCGGTTAAGCTGAACGACTCGCGTCGCGTGCTCTCTGCTGCGCCGACTGCCTTCCGCCCGTACCCTGGCCACATCGCCGGGTTCCCGCACAGCCGCTTTCCGCACCTCTCCCACTCGAAGGACTCCCGTGCCCCTCTCGGACACCGCCTCCACCCCCATCGCCTCCCCCGCTCCGGCGCCCACGAGGACCGGACCGGTCATCGCGCTGCTCGTCGTCGCGGCGTTCGTCGTCATCCTGAACGAGACGACCATGAGCGTCGCGCTCACCGACATCGTGGCCGACCTCGGCATCACGGTCGCCACCGGCCAGTGGCTGACGACCGGATTCCTCTTGACCATGGCCGTCGTCATCCCGTTGACCGGGTACCTCCTCGAGCGCTTCACTCTCCGCGCCGTGTTCTTCACGGCGATGAGCCTGTTCGCCGCCGGCACGCTGATCGCCGCCCTCGCCCCCGGCTTCGAGGTCCTCCTCGCGGGTCGGATCGTGCAGGCCAGCGGCACCGCGATCATGATGCCGCTCCTGTTCACGACCGTGCTCAACATCGTGCCGCCGTCGCACCGCGGCCGGATGATGGGCACCATCACGGTCGTCATCGCGGTCGCTCCTGCGATCGGTCCGACCGTGTCAGGGCTGATCCTGTCGACGCTGACGTGGCACGCCATCTTCTGGGTCATGCTGCCCATCTCGCTTCTCGCCATCGCGCTCGGGGCGGTCTGGGTCAAGAACGTCACCCAGACACGACCCGACGCGCGCTTCGACATCCTGTCGGTCCCCCTCGCGGCCCTCGGCTTCGGCGGACTGATCTACGGCTTCAGCGCCATCGGCGAGTCGGCCTCGGGGCACTCATCTGTTCCCGTCGGCATCCCGCTCGCAGTCGGCGCGGTGGCGCTGGTCCTCTTCGTCCTCCGTCAGCTGCACCTCCAGAAGACGGACAGTGCGCTGCTCGACCTCCGCACGTTCCAGACCCGCGCCTTCTCCCTCGCGGTCGTGCTCGTGGTCGTCGTGTTCGCGGCGCTGTTCGGGTCGATCGTCCTGCTCCCCATCTACCTGCAGCAGGTGCTCGGGCTCGACGTCCTCGGCATCGGTCTGATGCTGCTGCCCGGCGGCATCCTCATGGGCGTCATGGCGCCCTTCGTCGGCAACGCCTTCGACCGCTTCGGACCGACACCCCTCGTGATCCCGGGCATGATCATCGCGGCCGGCGCGCTGTGGGGCATGACCATGTTCGATGCGAACACCGGAGTGCCCTTCGTCATCGCCGTGCACCTGGCTCTGAACCTCGGGCTCGGCCTGACGTTCACCCCACTGCTCACCTCGGCGCTCGGGTCACTCCCGCGCCGCTACTACCCGTACGGATCGGCAACGGTGGGAACGCTGCAGCAGGTCGCGGGAGCCGCCGGCACAGCACTGTTCGTCACGATCATGACGGTCACGACGGCTTCCCGTCTCGCCGAGGGAAGCGACGAGATCTTGGCGAAGGCAGACGGCGTGCACGCGGCGTTCCTCGTCGGCGCGATCGTCGCCACCGCGGCGGTCGTGCTGGCACTGTTCGTGCGCAAGCCCGCCCCGGTCGACGAGGCGGAGACACCCGCACTCGCACACTGAGTGCTCGCTGAGCGATCAGGTCGTCAGTTGGTGCTGCAGCAGCCCCCGCCGCAGCACGAGGCACCCTCGTCCACGAGCTCGACGACGACCTTGTCCTCGGTCGAGTTCGTCAGCGTCGAGATCGGCTGCAGGGACGGGGTCGGCAGGTTCGAGGTGGCCATGGCGTCCATGCTACGCCGCCTATCCGGGACCGGCTCGGCGGTCAAGGGCCTGAAGACCGCCCGCCCCGCCGCTTACCGTCGAGAACATGAGCACCTTGACCGGAAAGCGCGTCGCGTTCCTCGCGACCGACGGATTCGAAGACAGCGAACTGACCTCGCCCTGGCTCGCCGTGACGGATGCGGGAGCGACGGCGGTCCTCATCGCGCCCGGCGCCGGCACCATCACCGGGAAGAACGGGCACGAGCAGCCCGTTGACGCCACCTCCGCGGAGGCCGAGGCAGCGGATTACGACGCGCTGGTCCTTCCCGGCGGCGTGGTCAACGCGGACGATCTCCGCCTCGACACCGCCGCGGTGCGTTTCGCCCGCGATTTCTTCGCCCAGCACAAGCCGGTCGGCGCCATCTGTCACGCCGCGTGGCTGCTGGTCGAAGCCGACGTCCTCGGCGGCCGCACTCTCACGAGCTACCCGAGCCTGCACACCGACCTCGTGAACGCCGGGGCGACCTGGCGAGACGACGAGGTCGTCGTCGACGCCGGACTCGTGTCGAGCCGCACTCCCGACGATCTGCCTGCGTTCAACGAGAAGCTCGTCGAGGCGATCGCCGAAGGACGCCAGCCTGCGCAGACCGTCTGAGCGCCGGCACCCGACGCCCTCCGCCGTGACTCAGTCGCGTGTGGGGGGCGTCGCGCGTCGCCGCACCACGACGACGGCGATCACCGCGACGACGACGACCACAATCACGATGCCGCCGACGACGAGAGGCACGACGGATGACGCATCGTCGGTCGCCTCGGGCGCTGACGTCACCGATTGCAGGGGCGCGGCGTCCCCGATCGCGAAGGGGATCTTGCCGCTGATCGGGTGGCCGTCGCTCGAGACCACGCGCCATTCCACGAGGTAGCCGGCATCCGGCATGCTCGAGTCGAGGGGCACGGTCAGCGTGTTCGTGTCGATGACCGGGTCACCCGAGGTCCAGTCTTTGCCGTCGGCGTCCCACACCACAACCTTCGCGCCCTCGGGCATGATCGCGGCCGAGTACGTCAGAACGACGGATGCCGGCGAGCTGGCGAGCTTCTCATCGGCCGACGGCGTGCTGCCGAGCAGCTCGTCGTGCGCTGAGGCCGGCGCCGACACTCCGAGCACCAGCAATGCTGCGATCCCCGCGGAGACGATCGCAATGCGGGACAGCGCGGAGCGGAGGCGGGTCGAGCGGAGCAGCGCAGCAGTCATACCTCCACCTTGCCATCGCTCGTTATGGGTCGGCTGCGCCGGAACCTAGCGACCGGTTCCCTCGACAGCAAGCCCCGCCGCTTCGGGCGGAACCCGCGCATACGCTGGCCGCAGCAAAGCGACCGAAGGACCACAGCAAAGGAGCCGAGATGGCCGAGCAGGGTGACTCCCCCGCAGATGCAGGGGAGATCGAAGGTCCGGAGGATCGAGGTGCTCCCTCCGCCGAATCCCACTACGTCGTCACCGAGCATGAGGGCGTGACCCGCGTCGACATCGCGGACGACGCGCTCTTCCGGCCAGGCCCCGGGCAGGGGCAACCCGAGGCCGAGACCGGCTGAACCGCGAGCAGGTCAGAGGCCCAGCAGCTCCTGCGGCCGGATGCCGTACACGTCGAGGTGCTGCCGCGTCAGGGACGACACCGTGAATCCCCACCGGGAGGCGATCTCTCCGAGATCGTCGAGCGAACCGATCGCGGTCGCGACGATGTCGGCGCGGGCGGCGTCCAGTCGAACAGCCGTCAGGTGCTGGAGGGGTGTGCGACCTGCTGCCGAGTGCGCAAGGAAGGCGCGGCGGAGAGCGGCGCTCCCCACGCCCGCTGCTGCGGCCGCGTCGTCGACGGTGATGGGCAGCGACGCGTTCTGTTCGAAGAACGAGACGGCGCTCCGGTAGGCCCGCTGCTGCTGGGCGACCGTCTCGGCGCGCTCGCGCCTATCGCCCAGGAGTGGGAAAGCCTCCAGGGTCGACACGGCAATCGAGCGGAACAGCGACGCCCGTGCCAGATCGTTGTCGAGGGACTCCTCCGCGGTGAAGGCAAGCGTGGACGCCGACCGCCATGCCCGGAGGAGCGCCGGGTCGACGGCTCTGCCGCCGTCGAAGCGGACCGCGAGTGTCTCGTCGTTGTAGACCGTACGAGCCAGCTCGGTCAACGCCCCCAACGGGAGTGCGACGACTCGGACGCGGGTGTCCTCCAGACGACAGGCCAGGGTGTATCCGGGCTGGAAGAGCACCGGTTCCGCGGCATCCCCCCGTTCGCCGTCGATCTCCCACTCGTACTGCGCATCGCTGTGGACGACGATGACGGCGTCGAGATCGCACTCGGCGCTGTAGCCACCCCGGATGTCCAGGCGACGCAGACCGAACCGCTCATCGCCGACGCTCGACTCCTCGAACACGAGGTCCTGGGCATCGAGCTCCACCCTGCCGTAGCTGCGGTGAATATAGGTCTCCGCTTCGCTGACGTCATCAGACCTGAAGTGCTCGCGAACAACTGGCACCCTGACTCCTTCTCCCGCACCCGGGACACAACCGACAGTCCCTCTCCGCTTCCATCATGCCGCGCGCCCCCGCGCGCATCATGCGCATTCCGGATGTTCTGCGCATAATGGATATTACGAACGACGAGAGGACCTTGTGGGCAAGTTCATCTACAACGACCGCATCCGAACCGATTTCGAAGATCGGCTGCTTGCGCATCTGCAATTGGTGATCACGACGAAGCTCCGTCGCGGCGAGGCTTTCACGTTCATGTGGCGCAACGACCAGAGCATCGGCGATGGCCGGCAGGTCGTCTGGCTGCATCCCGGCGCCGATCTGAACTGGCAGTACTTCGGCAGTCGCCAGCCGTCGCTCAACCCGGCCTGGCTGGATGCTCTGAGCCATGTCGCGAACTCGCCCACGGGGCTGTACGTCGTCCCAGAGCCGCAGGCCACCGGTGCACGCTCATCCAGCGAAACCGTGGAGTGAGTCGGGGAAGATGAGGCATGGCCGTTGACAACGCGTCTCCCGTCCTCGACACGACGCGAGAGGCGTTCGACATCGATTCCGCCGGGGATGTGCTGCGGCAGGTCGCCTCAGGCGTGACCATCCGCGAGGCTGACTCCGCTTTTTCGCTGTATCAGCGGACCCTCGGCGACGAGCGGCTGCGGCTGACGCGCCTGCGGACCACGGGCTTCCTGCACGCGCACGTCGACGTCTCGGGATACGTCGCGGTGGGACGCATCAGCAGCGGTGGTGTCCGGGCGCGGTGCAACGATTCCCCCCTCGATGTCAGCGCCCCGTTCCTGCTTACACCCGGCTCCGCGGAGACGTGGTCATCGACCGTCGAGGCCGACGCGATCGGCCTCGACCTCGCCGCGCTCGGAATGTTCACGGGGAGGGATCTCACCGCCACCGGGCGGTTCCCCCACTCGGGTGCACTGTCGCGTGATCTCCAGGACCACTGGGAATCGACGATCGCCCACGTCGGCCGAATCTTCGACGACGACACGCTCCTCCGCAACGACCTCATCCGGCAAGCGGCCGTGGACGCCGTCTTCGCCGCGACGGTCAGCACCTTCGGCATCGAAGCCGAAACAGCCGACGCCGTCGGCGGCTCTGCCGCCGTCGCGCGGGCGACCGACTTCGTCGACGACCACCTCGGCGAACCGCTGAGCGTCGCAGACATCGCCGCAGCGGCGCGGCTCAGCGTGCGGGGCCTCCAGAGCGCGTTCCAGCGGACGCTCGGCGTGACGCCGGCCTCGTACGTCCGCACGGCGCGGCTCGCAGCCGTGCACCGCGACCTCCAGAAAGCGGATGCCGACGGCACGACGGTCGCCGAGATCGCCCGGCGCTGGGGCTTCGCCCACCTGCCGAGGTTCGCGCAGCATTATCGGACGGAATTCGGTGAACTCCCCCATGAGACCCTTCGGCGCTGACGCCGGAGAACGGTCAATCCCAGCCGAGGTAGTCCTCGATCTGGAACGCGGTTTCACCCGGGTGCGTCATCGGGAACAGGTGCCCCGCGTCGGGCAGGCGGACGACGCTCGCGCGATCGGCCGCGGTCGCCTTCAGGTCGTCGCCGTTGGCGGGTGGGGTGATGGGGTCGTCAGCGCCCTGGATGATCAGGATCGGCAGCGACGACGCGAGAGTCGCCCACTCGGTGACGGGCGTCGACGCGAGAGCCGCGCTCTGCAGCTCCTCGACATCGAGGTCACGGGAGCGCGCGAAGACGTCCCACGCCAGGGCGACGTCGATGCCGGGGCCCACGAGCAGACGGACGGCGTCCGTGTCCGGCGCGTCCACGGGTGCCGAGAAGGCGATACGGAGAGCCCGCGCTGCATCGTCCGAGAGTGCCCGCGTGGCTTCCACGCCCATCAGCAGCACGCCGCTCGCACGACCGGGGTGATCGAGGGCCACGGTTCGGGCGACCGCGCCACCGAAGGCGTGACCGCCGATCCAGGCCGAACCGACGCCGAGGTGATCGAGCACGTCGACGACGTCCTGCGCGAGGTCGTGCATCGAGGCAGCGGGGCCGCCGGAGCGCCGCGATCCGATGCGGACGATCCGGAAGCCCTCCTCCTCGAGGATGCTCGCGAGCCCGCCGAGGTAGGCGACGTCGAGCCCCTGCGCGGGGATGAGGACGAGAGCAGGGCCCTCACCCTCGTCGATGAACGGAATGGCACGGGCCTCGGCGTCGAACACCTGGCGCTGGATCTGTGTCATGGGAATCCTCAGTTGTTGAAACGGAACTCGACGACGTCGCCGTCCTGCATGACGTAGTCCTTGCCCTCGAGGCGAGCCTTGCCCTTGGCGCGCGCTTCCTGCACCGAGCCGGTGGCAACGAGATCCTCGAAGGAGATGACCTCCGCCTTGATGAAACCCTTTTCGAAGTCGGTGTGGATGACGCCCGCGGCCTGCGGAGCCTTCCACCCCTTGCCGATGGTCCACGCGCGCGCTTCCTTGGGGCCGGCGGTCAGGTACGTCTGAAGACCGAGGGTGTCGAACCCGACACGGGCGAGCTGGTCGAGACCAGACTCCTCCTGGCCCGTCGAGGCCAGCATCTCGGCAGCATCCTCCGGGTCGAGCTCGGCGAGTTCGGATTCGATCTTCGCGTCGAGGAAGACGGCGTGTGCGGGCGCGACGAGCGCGGCGAGTTCCGCCTTGCGGGCGGCATCCGTCAAAACGGCCTCGTCGACGTTGAAGACGAAGATGAACGGCTTCGCGCTGAGGAGACCGAGCTCGCGGATGGGGGCGAGGTCGATGCCGGATGCCGCGAGCAGCTCGCCGCGCTGCAGCGCCTCCTGAGCGGCCTTCGCGGCCTCGAGGACTGCGGGGTCGAGCTTTTTCCCACGGACTTCCTTCTCGTACCGCACGATCGCCTTCTCGAGCGTCTCGAGGTCGGCGAGCTGCAGCTCGGCGTTGATCGTCTCCATGTCGTTCTTCGGGTTCACAGCCCCGTCGACGTGGACGACGTCGTCGTCGGCGAAGCCGCGGACGACCTGAGCGATGGCGTCCGCCTCGCGGATGTTCGCGAGGAACTTGTTGCCGAGTCCCTCGCCCTCACTCGCGCCGCGGACGATCCCGGCGATGTCGACGAACGACACGGTCGCCGGGAGGATGCGCTCCGAGGAGAAGATCTCCGCCAGAACGTCCAGCCGCGGGTCGGGCAGGTTCACCACGCCGACGTTGGGCTCGATCGTCGCGAACGGGTAGTTCGCCGCGAGCACGTCGTTCTTGGTGAGAGCGTTGAAGAGGGTGGACTTGCCGACGTTGGGCAGTCCGACGATTCCGATGGTGAGAGCCACGGGCATCCACTCTACGCGGCGGACGCCGCCTGGCTGCGCCCCCGGCCTGTCGAAACGGCGACGGCGCGCCTCCGCGGCGACGGCGCCGTCGGCGGAGAGGGTGGGGTCATGGGCTTGGACTTCACCGCGATCGACTTCGAAACGGCGAACTCCTCGAACGCTTCCGCCTGCGCGGTGGGCCTGGCGCGAGTGCGGGACGGCCGTGTCGTCGCCTCCGAGGGCTGGCTCATCCGCCCGCCTGCCGGTCACGATCGCTTCTTCGAGATCAATGTCGGCATCCACGGCATCCGTGAATCCGATGTCGCAACCGCCGAGACGTGGCCGGAGCAGCTCCCCCGCCTGCTCGACTTCGTGGGCGACGATGTGCTCGTCGCCCACAACGCCGGGTTTGACATGCGAGTGCTCCGAAGCGCGTGCGAGGCCACCGGCCACGTGGCGCCGTCCGCGCGTTACGTCTGCAGCGTGCACGTCGCCCGGAAGACCTACGACCTGCCCTCGTACCGCCTGCCGTTCGTCGCTGCAGCCGCGGGGCACCTCGACTTCGCGCACCACGATGCGACCGCCGACGCGCTCGCCTGCGCGCAGATCGTCATCGACGCGGCAGCACGCGCCGGCGCGGGTGACCTCGTCGAGTTGGCGATGCTGCTCGGCGTTCGCATCCCGCAGATCCCCCAGCCCGTCCCCGCCTCCGCCGCCTGAGCGCGTCGCCGCCGCGCGGCGCCCGCCGATGTCGGAGGGCTCGGGCACGATGAGGGCATGGATGCCACCTTCGTCACTGCGCTCGCCCTGGTCTGCCTCGTCGCCGGCGCCCTCGCGGCCGGCGCGCTCGTCACCACGCGCGAAGCCAACCGCCGCAGCGACCTGCTGGCGCGGGCATCAGCCGCAGAGGCCGCGCGTGACGCCCTGCAGGCGCAGCTCGACCAGCAGCGGGCTCTGCACCGCGAGGTGACGAGCCGGGTCCACGCCGAGCAGGCTGCTCGCGACGAGCGGGAACGGCGCGAGCAGACGGTGCTCCGGGCGCTGGCACCGGTCCAGGAGACCCTGGCCGCGATGCAGCAGAAGGTGGACCACCTCGAGCGCGACCGTCAGGAGCAGTTCGGCTCCCTCGCCGAGCAATTGCGTCGTTCACAGGAGTCCGACGAGACGCTGCGCGCCACGACGGAGTCGCTCGCCGGTGCCCTCCGCTCGAACGGGACGCGAGGGGTCTGGGGCGAGACGCAACTGCGGCGGATCGTCGAATCCGCGGGCCTCCTCCGCTACGTCGATTTCGACACGCAGGCATCCATCACCTCGGATGCGGGCGGCGGACGCCCCGACCTGATCGTGCGTCTGCCCGGGGAGAAGGCGCTGGCTGTCGATGCCAAGGCCCCGTTCGACGCCTACCTCGAAGCGAGCGCGATCCCCGTCACCGCTGTCGGAGAGGAAGGCGCTCGTCGATCTCGCCTTCTGGCGAAGCACGTCGCCGCGGTGCGTACGCACATCGATGCGCTGGCGAAGAAACGCTACTGGGCGGGGATGCCGTCGAGCCCCGAGTTCGTGGTCTGCTTCATCCCCAGCGAGTCTCTGCTTGCGGCCGCTCTCGAAGAGGACCCGTCACTGCTCGAGTACGCCTTCGGCCAGCGGGTGGCTCTCGCGTCGCCTGTGAACCTCTGGGCGGTGCTGAAGACGGTGGCCTACACCTGGACGCAGCAGGACGTGTCCACCGAAGCCCGCAGGTTGTTCGATCTCGGCAACGAGCTCTACCACCGCTTGGGCTCTCTCGCCGGTCACGCGGACGACCTCCGCCGCGCCATCGAGCGGACGGTCGACAGCTACAACCGATTCGCCGGTTCGCTCGAGACCCGCGTGCTCGTCAGCGCGCGACGCTTCCCCGGTATCGATGACACCCAGCTCGACACGCTTTCGACGCCTTCGCCGATCGAATCCACCACGCGTCGCCTCACGGCGCCCGAGCTGCTGGACGATCTCGACCACTCCGCCGACCTCGGCGAACTGCGCGAGCGCCTCTCTGAAGAGGAGCGGGTCAGGAGGGGAAGAACGTCATGAGGCCGACGACGCCGAGCGACACGGCGACGAACGCGCCGATCAGCCACCATGCGTTGACCTCGTGGCCGGGAGGCATCCGTCGCCGCAGGAGCACGTCGGGCCGACGCGCGGGGTCGTCGATCACGGGGATCTGAGCCGTGACAGGACGAGGCCCCGTGGCCGTCTGACCCACGATCGGGATCTGCCCCGTCGGTGTGACAGGCAGGTGACCAGTGAGCGAAAGCTGACCCGTACGCGGATCGCTTGATGCGGTGGACATGGAGACTCCTGGGGGGCGGTGGCGAGTGCCGGGGATCGCTGACACCACGGCCCATTGTGCCAGAGGGGTCGCCCGTGATCCTGGGTTGGCGCCTTCCGCGCGTGTCCCCGGGCCCGGATTGGTCAGACGACCGTCACAGCCACTTCGACGTCAGGTGCTCCGAAGAGATGCGCCGAAGCGTCCCCGAGGCGCCGCGCAGGACGACACTCTCCGTGTAGACGAAGTCTCCGGCGCGTCGCACGCCACCCACGAGTTCGCCGTTGGTGACGCCCGTCGCGACGAAGAGCGTGTTGCTCCCGCGGACGAGATCGTCGGCTTCGTAGACGTGGTCGTCCAGTTTCAGACCCGCATCGATCCCGCGCTGCTTCTCGTCGTCGTCGCGCGCCCACAACCGCCCCTGGATGTGCCCGCCGAGCGCCTTGATCGCGCAGGCGGTGACGATGCCCTCGGGGCTGCCGCCGACGCCCACGCACATGTCGGTGCGTGCATTGTGTCGGGCCGCGTTGATACCCCCGGCGACATCGCCGTCGCTCATCAGACGGGTACCCGCGCCCGCGTCCCGGATCTCCTCGATGAGCTTCGCGTGCCGCGGACGGTTCAGGACCGAGACGACGAGCTCGTCCACGGGCTTGTCGAGGGCCCTCGCGAGGCGCGTGATGTTCTCCGCGATGGGAAGACGGATGTCGACGACGCCGACACCCTCCGGCCCCGTCACGATCTTGTCCATGTAGAAGACGGTGGATGCGTCGAGCATCGCCCCCCGATCTGCGACAGCGATCACCGAGAGCGCGTTGTTGCGCCCTTCCGCGGTGAGGGTCGTGCCGTCGATGGGGTCCACAGCGATGTCGCACTGCGGACCGCGCCCCGTGCCGACGCGCTCGCCGTTGAACAGCATCGGAGCGTTGTCCTTCTCGCCCTCGCCGATGACGATCACGCCGTCGAAGTTCACGGTCGTGAGGAACGCCCGCATCGCATCGACCGCCGCTCCGTCGGCAAGCTCTTTCTTCCCCCGCCCGATGAAGGGGACGGATCGGATCGCGGCCGCCTCCGTCGCGCGGACGAGCTCCAGCGCGAGGTTTCGGTCGGGATGCAGCGGACTCATGTCGGCAGTCAGGCTCACCATGGGCACAGCCTAGGACGGCCCGCTCCGTCCACTCCCTGTTTCCGGTGTCGATCCGAGGAAGGAACACCGAATCTTTCCGCTCAGGAAGAGAGCGGCGCATCTCCCTCCCGTTGGCGGCACCGGAGGAGACGGCATCCCTTCGATAGAGTTGCGGGGAATCATTGACTTCTCCGAGGAGCTGACATGCCCGTCGCCACACCCGACCAGTACGCCGACATGCTGGACCGCGCGAAGGCAGGCGGCTTCGCCTACCCCGCGATCAACGTCTCGAGCTCGCAGACCATCAACGCCGTCCTCCAGGGCCTGACCGAGGCCGGCTCCGACGGCATCCTCCAGGTCACGACCGGCGGTGCGGACTACTTCGCCGGGCACACGGTCAAGGGCCGCGCCACGGGCGCGCTGGCGTTCGCCGCCTACGTCACCGAGGTGGCGAAGAACTACCCGATCACGGTCGCCCTCCACACCGACCACTGCCCGAAGGATGCCCTCCCCGGCTTCGTCCTCCCGCTCATCGAGGCGTCCGAGGCCGAGGTCAAGGCCGGCCGCAACCCGATCTTCCAGTCGCACATGTGGGACGGTTCGGCTGTTCCCCTCGGCGAAAACATCGAGATCGCCAAGGATCTCCTCCCCCGCATGAAGAACATCAACGCGATCCTCGAGATCGAGGTCGGTGTCGTCGGCGGCGAAGAGGACGGCGTCCAGCACGAGGGCTCGAACGACGCCCTCTACACGACCGTCGCAGACGTCACGAAGGCCGTCGAGGCCCTCGGTCTCGGAGAGAACGGCCGGTACATCTCCGCTCTGACCTTCGGCAACGTCCACGGTGTGTACAAGCCCGGCGGCGTCAAGCTCCGCCCCGAACTGCTCGGCGAGATCCAGGAGGGCATCGCCGCGCACTTCGGTACCGGCGCGAAGCCCCTCGACCTGGTCTTCCACGGTGGCAGCGGTTCGTCGGACGAGGAGATCGCGGTCGCGGTGAGCAACGGCGTCGTCAAGATGAACATCGACACCGACACGCAGTACGCCTTCACCCGTTCGGTGGCCGGCTTCATGTTCGCCAACTACGAGGGTGTGCTGAAGCTCGACGGCGAGGTCGGCAACAAGAAGCAGTACGACCCCCGCGCCTGGGGCAAGGTCGCCGAGTCCTCGATGGCCGAGCGCGTCGTCGCCGCCACACAGCAGCTCGGTTCGGCGGGCAAGTCGCTCGGCGTCTGATCCTCCAGTGAACGACGAAGCCCCGGTCCCTTTCGGACCGGGGCTTCGTCGTTCGTGTCAGTAGGACGCGGTACCGAGGACATCCCGCGGATAGAGGGCGTACCTCACCCCGTCGACCGTGAATGCGGTGTGGAGGTGGGGACCCGTCGAGCAGCCCGTCGAACCGACCGCACCGATGCGCTGACCGGCGGCGACCGTCTGACCGGCCTTCACGGAGAATGCGCTGAGGTGGGCGTAGACCTGCACGATTTTGGTGCCGTCGACCGTCGAGGTGACGACGACCTCTTTCTGCTTCGACTTGTTCGGGGCCCAGGACGGGCACCCCGACGTGATCCAGACTTCGCGAAGCGACACCGTCCCTCCGCGCATCGTGTAGACCGGTGTGCCCGTCGGCGCGGCGATGTCGTCGCCGCTGTGGCCCGCGTACGTTGTGAACGAGCCGTTGGGTCGCAGCGGGTAGGCCCAGCCATAGCGCCCCGGCACAGACGACCCCGCGGCGGTGGCGTCGGAGACCACCGGCATCCGCAAGCTGGTCCAGACGGCCTTGCCCTCGCCGTCCAGCAGACGGAGGATGCCGTCGTTCCCGAGCCGCAGCGCGGTCGCCCCCAGCCCGGCGGTCTTCGACGACCACAGCGCGACGTCGTTCTCGTTCAGCAGCATGAGCTCGCCGTCGCCGGTGAACACCAGCGTCCCGTCGAGGGTTCCCGTCGTCTTGGCCGTCCGGACGAGCGCGTAGCCGCGGGTCACAGCGACGTTCCCGTCGCCCAGCATCTTGAACGCGTATCGACCATCCGGTGAGGTGAGCTGCACGCCGGTGCGAAGCGTCGTCCCCGGCGTGATGGTGTCGCCGAGCGACCACGAGACCTTCTTCGCAGCCGATGTCTTCGTCACCGTCCGGTAGTCCTTCTTGGTGGCCGTGACCGACACGGTGACGGAGCGACCCGCGGCCCAGGTCGGAACCTGCCAGGCCTGACCAGTCGCACCGGCGATCGCACCGCCGTCGACTCGCCACTGCACGCGCAGCGCTGTCGAGGACGGCTGCCACTGGCCCGTCTGCACGCTCAAGGTGCTCCCGGCCTTCAGCGTTCCGCTGATCGTCGGAGTCGGGGTGGCGGTGAAGGCTGCGAAGACGGATGTCCCCGCCGAGGTCCGCACCACCGTCGTGTAGCCGGAACGCGCGCCCGTGATGCGGACCGAGACGACCTTCCCGGCATCCGCCGCGACCGGACGATAGGTGCGAGCCGTCGCACCGGCGATCGGCGAGCCGCCGCGAAGCCACTGGTAGGCGAACGTCACGGTGCCCGGCCCCCAGGCGCCGGGTTGTGCGGTCAGCGTCTCCCTCACTGTGCCGGTGCCGGAGATCGTCACGGTGCCGGGCACGGTGAGCACGCGCGGCACGGCGACTCCCGCACTGGTGCGGGACACCGGGGTGTACCCGCCCTTCGCCGCACGGACGCGGACGGAGAGCGCGACCCCGGCATCCGCAGCGACGATCTTGTACGAGGAGCCGGTCGCTCCGGCGATCGCCTTGCCCCCGCGCAGCCACTGATAGGTGAGGGTCGCGGGGGTCGGCTTCCATGCCGCGGAGGCGACCTTGACGGTCGAGCCCACGGAGACCGTCCCCGAGATCGTCGGAGTCGGCGCAGCGGTGAAGGCCCGGCCGACGGTGACGGCCGCCGACGTGAGGGCGACCCCGGTGTATCCGGGCTTCGTCAGCGAGACACGAACGGTAAGCTTCCGATCGAGGTCGGCGGTCACGGGGGCATACGTGTGGCGCGTCGCCCCCGGGATCGCCTTCCCATCGCGCGACCACTGCCACGCGAAGGAGACCGGCGCGGGCCCGAATCCCGGAGCCGAGGCGGTCAGGGTGGAGCCGACGGTGGGCGCGCCCGCGACCTTGAGACTCCCACGCACGAGCGTTCCCCGCGCCACCGCCACTGAGGCAGCCGACGTCGTGCTCGTCGTCCGGTACCCGGCCCGCGTCGCGGTCACCGTGACGGTGACCCGCTTGCCGAGCGATCCGGCCGGAAGCGCGAAGGTGCGCGAGGTCGCGCCCGACACGGCGGCGCCGTCGAGTCGCCACTGATACCGGATCGTCGCCGTCGGAGCCCATGCGCCGGATACGGCCGTCACCGTGCTTCCCACCCGCAGAGTGCCCGTGATCGTCGGCCGGGGCGCCGACGTGAAGGCGCGCACCGGGGTCTGGGTCGGTGTGGGCGTCGGTGTGCGGGTGGCTGTCGGCGTCGGCGCAGGGGACGTCGGAGCGGCGCGAACCGAGGCGGCGGACGCGGCGTTCGGCCCGGACAGGATCAGCGCGAGGGTCGCCGCGGTGACGACGACGAAGGAGGCAAGCCTCCGGGGCGATGTGCGGTGCACGGTTTCCTCCCGAATGGAACACGCGAGGAAGCACCCGCAGTAGCTCAAAAATACCAGGTGAGAGGATTCTCACTCAACTGCTTGCGCGAATGCGGGTGCGGCTGATGTCAGCCGACGACGGCGAGACCGCGCATGAGCCCGGCATCGCCGAAGAGGGGCACGACGAGGCAGACGCTGACGATCACGAACGTCACGATCGCTCCGACCAGCGGAATCCACCAGCTGAGCCGGCCCCGGGCGAGCGACCACCAGGCGAATCCGGCGGTCATCAGCCATCCGACGGCGAAGACCGTGGCGGCGATGCCGCCCCACAGAGCGCCCTGCGCGGTGTTGGTGAATTCGCCGTCGACGCCGGCCACCGTCATCCAGGTCTTCGCGAACTCGCTGAAATCGACCAGCTGTGGGACCGCGCTGATCACCGTGACCAGCCCGTAGATGAGCAACGCCAGCGTGATGACGCGATCCGCCGTCCGCGTGGGGCGCGCTGCGACGGTCGTGGCGGGCGCCGTCGGCGGGTGCGGCGGGTCAGCGGATGCCGTCGGTGCCGCCTCGGGCTGCTGGATCGCCGCGCGCTGCTGCTCGGGCGTCGCGTACTCCCCGTACTGCGGGCGCGGACGGGGTTCGTCGCTCACGGGCGGTTCCGCCCCCCGAGGGCGCGCTCGTCGCGGCGACCTTCGAGGTCCTGGCGGAGCTCCTTGGGGAGTGAGAACATGAGGTCCTCCTCCGCGGTCTTCACCTCGGCGACGTCGCGATATCCGGCACCGGCGAGATCTTCGAGCACTTCGGTCACGAGGACCTCGGGGACCGACGCGCCCGACGTGACGCCGACGGTCTCGACACCGTCGAGCCATTCCTGCTTGATCTCGTGCGAGTAGTCCACGCGATAGGCGGCCTTCGCGCCGTACTCGAGGGCGACCTCGACCAGACGCACGCTGTTCGACGAGTTCGCCGATCCGACGACGATCACGAGGTCGGCATCCTTCGACACCTTCTTGATCGCCACCTGACGGTTCTGCGTCGCGTAGCAGATGTCGTCGGAAGGCGGGTCCTGCAGATTCGGGAAGCGCTCGCGGAGTCGGCGGACGGTGTCCATCGTCTCGTCGACCGACAGCGTCGTCTGCGACAGCCACACGACCTTGTCGGGGTCCTTGACGACGACCGTGTCAGCCTCTTCGGGCGAGTTGACGACGGTGACGTGGTCGGGGGCCTCTCCTGCGGTGCCCTCGACCTCTTCGTGTCCGTCGTGCCCGATGAGGAGGATCTCGAAGTCGTCGCGGGCGAAACGCACCGCTTCGCGGTGGACCTTCGTCACGAGCGGGCAGGTCGCGTCGATCGCCTGAAGTCCGCGATCGGCCGCCGCGTTCACGACAGCAGGCGAGACGCCGTGCGCGCTGAAGACGACGTGCGCACCCTCGGGAACCTCGTCGACCTCATCGACGAAGATCGCGCCCATCGATTCGAGCTCGGTCACGACGTGGATGTTGTGGACGATCTGCTTGCGGACGTAGACCGGCGCACCGTAGCGCTCCAGCGCCTTCTCGACGGCGATGACCGCGCGGTCGACTCCCGCGCAGTAGCCGCGCGGAGCGGCGAGGAGGACGCGCTTGGCGCCCTGGACGGGAAGGTCGACGAGCCGCCCGCGTGCACCCGGGATACGGGGCATCGGCAGCGAAACGGCAGGTGAAGTCACTCCTTGATTGTACGAACCCCCGGCTGGGTGGGGGACGTGTGCACCAAGATGGGTGTCCGTGACGACTTTCCAGACCGAGGCCGGCGCTGTTCCTCCGCCGGATGCCGTGCATCCGCGGGACTCCTCTCCCGACACCCCGACCTCGGTCTCCCGCCTCAACGAGACCATCCGCGACTTCGTCCAGAAGTGGGGGGCCGTCTGGGTCGAGGGTGAGATCACCGCCTGGAACCTGCGGGGCGGTCACGTCTTCGGACGTTTGAAGGATGCCGCCGGCGACGGCTTGCTGTCTTTCCGCATGTGGTCCTCGACCCTGCAGCGCACCCCCGGCGACCTGAAGGTCGGCGATCGTGTCGTCGCCTGCGTGAAGGCCGACTACTTCGTCAAGACGGGCGACTTCAGCTTCACCGTTTCTGCGATGCGCCACACCGGTCTCGGCGACCAGCTCGAGCGGCTGGAGCGGCTGCGGTCCGCGCTCCGCGCAGAAGGCCTGTTCGATCCGGCGAGGAAGAAGGCTCTTCCCTTCCTCCCCCACGTCATCGGCCTGATCACGGGTGAGCGCAGCGACGCGGAGAAGGACGTCCACCGCAACGCCGAGCTGCGCTGGCCGCACGTGCGCTTCCGGACGGTCCACGCGGCGGTCCAGGGCGACCGCTGCGTCCCCGAGACACTCGCAGCGCTCGCGACGCTCGACGCCGATCCCGAGGTGGACGTCATCATCATCGCCCGCGGCGGCGGCGACCCCCAGTCGCTCCTGGGCTTCAGCGACGAGCGACTCGTCCGCGCGGTGGCCGCGGCATCCACTCCGGTCGTCTCGGCCATCGGGCACGAGAACGACCACCCGCTGCTCGACGAGGTCGCCGACCTCCGCGCGTCGACTCCGACTGACGCGGCGAAGCGCGTCGTGCCGGATGTGACCGAGCAACGGGCGCTCGTGCAGCAGCTCCGCAGCCGCGCGCGCACGCGCCTCACGCAGCGTGTCGGGCACGACATCGCGGCGCTCGGGCAGCTGCGGTCGCGTCCCGTCCTCCGAGACCCGGAATCGATGCTCACCGGTCGTGCGCAGGAGGTCGTCGCACTGTCGTCGCGGGGTCGCGACGTGATGGCGCGGCGATGGGATGCCGCAGCCCGCGCGACGGCGGAGCTCCGGGCCTCCCTTCGGGCCCTGTCACCCGGCGCAACGCTCGACCGGGGGTACGCGATCGCTCATCTGCCCGGAGGGGGCATCGTCCGCGACGCCGCGCAGGCACCCGCCGGTGCGGACGTCGTGGTGACCGTGGGTCGCGGCTCGTTCGCGGCTCGCTCGGCGGGCGAGATCGCCGAGACGGGGGCGGATGCCGCCTCCTCCGCGAACTAGGATGGGTGCCATGACGACCGACGCGGGAGAAGTGTCGACCCTCACCTTCGAACAGGCCCGCGATGAGCTCGTCCAGGTGGTCGCGCAGCTCGAACAGGGCTCTCCCACCCTCGAGGAGTCGCTCAGCCTGTGGACCCGCGGCGAGGCTCTGGCGGCACGCTGCGAGGAGTGGCTGCTCGGCGCGAAACGTCGACTCGACGAAGCGCGCCCCGATGGCGGGACCGTGTCCTGATGGCGAGACCCCGCGTCGTCGCCGAGCTCGGCCGCCCCGAGACGCCCGAGGAGACCGCCGCCCGGAAGGCCGCGTCATCCCAGCGCTACCGCTCGAGTAAGACGTTCCGTAACCTCATCGCCGCTCTCATCGTCTGCGTCGGCATCATGGCCGTGGTCTACCTGGGCGTACCTCGTGGCACCCCCGCCGACATCCCCGAAGCGGACGTCGCCGGCTCCGCCGCCGAGGCCGAGTCGACGGCCGGCCACGGCGTGGTCGTCCCGAAGGTGCCGAGCGACTGGCGCGCCAACTCTGCGCTCGTCGAAGGTGGCGAGTGGCGCGTGGTCTACGCGCCGCCGCGCGGTTTCGTCGAGGTGACCCAAGCCTTCAGCGCTCCGGACGGCTGGGTGTCCCGCCAGTTGGGCGGATACGCGCCGACGAAGACGACGACGATCGCGGGGATCGAATGGGACGTCTACGACCTCCCCGCCGACGTCCAGAAGATCGACTACGCCCTGGCCACGACGATCGGCTCCGACACCGTCATCATCGGTCTCGCGGAGTCGACCGAGCGCACGGCCGCCACGACGGTCGCCGAAGGACTCGGCGACCAGATCCGTACCCTGCGAGAAGAGGCGCGATGAGCACAAGCCCGTCCCCGTCCGATGTGTGGTCCGCGATGCTGGCGGGCAACCGCCGGTTCGTCGCCGGTGAGCCAGAGCACCCCCGCCAGGACGCCGAGCGTCGACACGAGCTCGCGCACTCGCAGCGGCCGACGGCGGCTCTGTTCGGTTGCTCCGACTCCCGCCTGGCGGCCGAGATCATCTTCGACGAAGGACTCGGCGATCTCTTCGTCATCCGAAATGCCGGCCAGGTGATCTCGGACTCCGTCACCGGCAGCCTCGAGTATGCCGTCGCCGTCCTGGGCGTCCCCCTCATCGTCGTCCTCGGTCACGACGAGTGCGGCGCCGTGCGCGCCGCGATCGACTCCACCGCCCCGGATGCCCCCGCGCTGCCCGCCGGGATCTGGCGTCAGGTCGCTCCAATCGTCCCCGCCGTCCGACGCGTCTTGCAGGCGTCTCCGGGGGCGACCTCAGCAACGGTCGACGCGGAAGAAGTCGGCCGCGAACACCTGCGCGACACCGTCGCCGGCATCCTCCACTCATCCGAGCTCATCAGCGACGCCGTCGCCGAGGGCCGGCTCGCGGTGGTCGGCGCGAACTACCGTCTCGCCGACGGCACCGCGATTCCCGACGTCGTCGTCGGCGAAGCCGGCTGACACTTCTCTTCCCCTACCGCAGACACGTGAAACGAGGACGTGAACGACCATGACTGACGAGACCGACTACCGCATCGAGCACGACACGATGGGTGAGGTGCGAGTGCCCAAAGACGCGCTCTACGCCGCACAGACCCAGCGAGCCGTGGAGAACTTCCCCATCTCCGGGTCGGGCCTCGAGTCGACGCAGATCGCTGCCCTGGCACGCATCAAGAAGGCGGCAGCCCTGGCCAACAAGGACCTTGGCACGCTCGACGGCGCGATCGCGGACGCCATCGCCTGGGCGGCCGACGAGGTCGTCACCGGCGCGTACGACGCGCACTTCCCGGTCGACACCTACCAGACCGGTTCGGGCACCTCGTCGAACATGAACATGAACGAGGTCCTCGCGACTCTCGCGACGCGCCGGCTCGGCGCCACGGTGCACCCGAACGATCACGTCAACGCGTCGCAGTCCTCCAACGATGTCTTCCCCACCTCCGTGCACATCGCTGTGACGCAGGCCCTCATCGACGACCTCATCCCCGCTCTCGACCACCTCGCCGTGGCGCTCGAGGAGAAGGCCGATGCCTGGAAGAGCGTCGTCAAGAGCGGCCGCACGCACCTGATGGACGCCACTCCCGTGACCCTGGGCCAGGAGTTCGGCGGGTACGCGCGGCAGATGCGCCTCGGCATCGAGCGCGTGCAGTCCGTCCTCCCCCGAGTCGGCGAGGTGCCGCTCGGCGGCACGGCCGTCGGCACGGGCATCAACACGCCGCTCGGGTTCCCGCAGAAGGTCATCGAGATCCTCGCCGCGGAGACCGAGCTGCCGATCACGGAGGCGAAGGACCACTTCGAGGCACAGGCCAACCGCGACGGCCTCGTCGAGGCCTCCGGCGCGCTCCGCACGATCGCCGTCTCGCTCACGAAGATCAACAACGACATCCGCTGGATGGGCTCGGGTCCCAACACGGGCCTCGGCGAGCTCCACATCCCCGACCTGCAGCCCGGCTCCTCGATCATGCCCGGCAAGGTCAACCCCGTCGTCCCCGAGGCGACGCTCATGGTGGCTGCCCGCGTCATCGGCAACGATGCGACGGTCGCGTGGGCCGGGGCATCCGGTTCGTTCGAGCTCAACGTCGCGATCCCCGTCATGGGCACGGCGCTTCTCGAGTCGATCCGGCTTCTCTCCAACGCGATGCGGGTCCTCGCCGACAAGACGGTGTCGGGCCTCGAGGCGAACGTCGAGCGGGCCGCGGCCTACGCCGGCATGTCGCCCTCGATCGTCACTCCGCTGAACAAGCTGATCGGCTACGAAGCGGCTGCCAAGATCGCGAAGTACTCCGTCTCGAAGGGCATCACCGTCCGGGACGCGGTCATCGAACTCGGATACGTCGAGCGGGGTGAACTCACCGAGCAGCAGCTCGATGAGAAGCTCGACCTCCTCTCGATGACCCACCCTGGTTGATAATCAGAGCGTGAACAGCGCCGCCGCACCACCGCGACGGGGTACGCCGGGACTCGGGATCCTTCTCGCAGTGTCCTCGGCGGGCCTCGTCGGCGTGGGTGCGGCGGCGTTCGTCGTCGTCTTGCTGACCGCGCCGCAGGCGGCCGGCTGGACGGCGATCGCCTGGCTGGTCGCCGCCGTCCCCGCCCTCGCCGGGATCGGCGTGGTGGGCTGGGCGGTGCTCGAACGACGCGGCCTGGCTGCGCTGAGTGCGGGCGATACGGTCGAGGGCGCCTTCGAGGCGCAACAGCGACTCCTCGACGATGTCCGCCACGAGTTGAAGACGCCCATCACGATCGTGCGCGGTCACCTCGAGATGATGGATGCCGCGGACACCGACGACGTCGAGGCGATCCGCTCGCTCGGAATGGCCGAACTCGACCGCATGACGCGGCTGATCGGCGACATCGACGTCCTCGCGGCCGTGGAGAGCGGTCAGATCTCGGCGGGCGAAGTGGACCTCGCCGCGCTCACGCAGCGGGTGTCCGAGATGGTCGGCGTCATCGGCAACCACGTGTGGCGCGTCGAGCAGACCGCCGACGGCGTCATCCGCGCCGACGGCGACCGACTGCTGCAAGCCTGGGTGCAGCTCGCAGACAACGCCGCGAAGTACTCCCCCGCCGGGACCGCCATCGAGATCGGCAGCGCGATCCACTCCGCCGGCGCGCAGCTCTGGGTCCGCGACCATGGTCCCGGCATCCCTCCCGCGGTGCGTCACCGGATCTTCCGCCGTTTCGACCGCGGGGTCGGCAAGCGTCACGTCGGGGGGTCCGGTCTGGGCCTCGCGATCGTCGACGCGATCGCGAAGGCGCACGGCGGTCACTGCGCGGTCGCCGACACTCCCGGCGGCGGTGCTACGTTCACCCTGGAGATACCGATCGGCACCCGGGGGGCGTTGCCGTCCCCGATCCGCGCCGGCGACGTGCTCCTGCAGCGAGAGGCCACTGAATGACCCGCATCCTGATCGTCGACGACGAACCCCACATCGTGTCGCTCGTCTCGCGTGCCGTGCACGCCGAGGGATTCGAGGCCATCGGCGTCGACGACGGCCCCGATGCCCTCGAGATCGCGCTCGCGGGTGACATCGACCTCATCGTCCTGGATGTCGGCCTCCCGACGATGGACGGCTTCGATGTCCTCCGCGAGCTTCGCGGCGCGGGACACACGACGCCCGTGATCATGCTGACGGCCCGCAGCGGCACGAGTGACACGATCGAAGGACTGGATGCCGGGGCGAGCGACTACGTCCCCAAGCCGTTCGCGGTGGCCGAGCTGATGGCACGCGTGCGTTCGCGGCTCCGCGACAGCGCGGCCCTCGCACCGACATCGCTGACCCGTGGCGGGGTGACCCTCGACATCCTGTCCCGGCGAGCGACCGTCGACGGCCGCGAGGTCGAGCTGTCCACGCGTGAGTTCGCCCTCGCCGAGCAGTTCCTCCGCAACCCCGGCGACGTGCTCACCCGCGAGGTCCTCCTCAGCCGGGTGTGGGGTCTCGACTTCGACCCCGGGTCGAATGTCGTCGATGTGTACGTCCGCTACCTTCGCGCCAAGCTCGGCGCCGACCACATCGTCACGGTGCGCGGCGAGGGGTACCGCTGGGACTGAGCCCCTGTTCGCAGGACGGCCCCGGTCTTCCGATCGGGGCCGTCCTGCGGGGAATGTCCGCTCAGCTGAGCTCGCCTGCCTCCAACAGGTCGGTGACGAGGGCCGCGATCGCCGAGCGCTCCGACCGCATGAGCGTCACGTGACCGAACAGGTCGTGCCCCTTGAGGGTCTCGATGACCGACGCGATGCCGTCGTGACGCCCTACTCGCAGGTTGTCGCGCTGGCCGACGTCATGGGTCAGCACGACACGGGAGTTCTGCCCGATGCGGCTGAGGACGGTGAGCAGGACGTTCCGCTCGAGTGACTGCGCTTCGTCGACGATCACGAACGCGTCGTGGAGCGACCGGCCGCGGATGTGGGTGAGGGGCATCACCTCGAGCAGGCCCCGTGCGACGACCTCCTCGAGGACGTTGCCCGTCACGACGGATCCCAGCGTGTCGAACACCGCCTGCCCCCAGGGGTTCATCTTCTCCTGCTGGTCGCCCGGCAGGTAGCCGAGCTCCTGACCGCCGACGGCGAACAGCGGACGGAAGACGATGATCTTCTTCTGCTGCTGCTGCTCGAGCACCGACTGGAGACCGGCGCAGAGGGCGAGCGCCGACTTCCCGGTGCCGGCGCGTCCACCGAGGGAGACGATGCCAACCTCGGGATCGGACAGCAGGTCGATGGCGATCCGCTGCTCGGCCGAACGACCGTGCAGACCGAAGACGTCGCGATCGCCGCGGACGAGCTTGTACGAACCGTCGCCGGTCACCCGCCCGAGGGCGGAGCCGCGCTCGGAGTGGATCACGAGACCCGTGTTGACGGGGAGCCCGCGGACGTCCTCGCTGACCCCCACCTCGCTGTCGTAGAGATCGCTCACCTCGTCGCCGGACAGATCGATCGATGCGATCCCTGTCCACCCCGAGTCGACGGCCTGCTCGGCGAGATACTCCTCCGCGTGGAGACCGAGCGACGCTGCTTTGACGCGCATCGGCAGATCCTTGGACACGACCGTGACGGACTGTCCCTCCTGGCTGAGGTGCATCGCGACCGACAGGATGCGGGTGTCGTTGTCGCCGAGGCGCATGCCGGCCGGGAGGACGGTCGGATCGGTGTTCGTGAGTTCGACGCGGAGGGTCCCGTCCTCGCCGACCGGAACCGGAAAGTCGAGACGGCCATGCTCGACGCGCAGTTCGTCGAGGTGGCGCAGGGCTTGCCGGGCGAAGTAGCCGATCTCCGGATCGTGGCGCTTGCGCTCCAACTCGGTGATGACGACGACCGGCAGCACGACGGAGTGCTCAGCGAAGCGGAACAGTGCGCGCGGATCGCTCAGAAGGACGGAGGTGTCCAGCACGTAGGTGCGGAGATCCTGGTCCTCTGCCGCTTCCGCGGACTCTTCCTGGTAACGCTGCTTCTCAGGTGCTCGTGTGGTCACAACCCACTCCCGCCCCGGGTGGGAACCCACCCGGCAGTCACGAGTCGACCTGGGGTCACGAGTCGTGAGAGGCCGACTCGACGGGCGCTTTGCCCGTTGGGATGAACGTAGGCTTCGCCGGCGACTCTCCGCCGCCACGACACGCCGCCGGATGTGTCGGCGACGTGAACTCTCCGTGTCGCCGGTGCCAGCGGCATCCGCCCGCTGCGAGGTCAGCTGCCGAAGCGCCGATCGCGGTCGCCGAAGTCACGGATCGCCCGGAGGAAATCGACTTCTCTGAGATCGGGGCCCAGGGCCTCCACGAAGTAGAACTCGCTGTGCGCCGACTGCCACAGGAGGAAGTCACTGAGGCGCTGCTCCCCCGAGGTGCGGATGACGAGGTCGGGGTCGGGCTGGCCTCCGGTGTAGAGGTGCTCGCCGATCTGCTCGGGTGTGAGACTCTCGGCGAGCTCCTCGAGCGAACCGCCCTTGTCGTTGTGCTTCGCGATGATGCTCCGCACCGCGTCGACGATCTCACCGCGCCCGCCGTAGGCCACGGCCAGGTTCACGTGGAGGCCCGTATTCTCCCGTGTCCTCTCCTCGACCGTCCGGAGGCTGCTCGCCAGCTCGGGCGGGAGGACTTCCGCCCGGCCGACGTGCTTGACGCGCCACCCGGGCTCGTGGGACAGGGTTTCGGCGAGGTCGGCGATGATCTCGATGAGGTCCGTGAGTTCCTGCGAATCGCGCTTGACGAGGTTGTCGCTCGAGAGGAGGTACAGGGAGACGACCTGGATGCCGAGTTCGTCGCACCAGCGAAGGAACTCATGCATCTTGGCGGCGCCCGCTCGGTGACCGTGCGAGACGGTCGTGTAGCCGAGCTGACGCGCCCAGCGGCGATTGCCGTCGATCATCATGGCGACGTGGTGCGGGACCGTCCTCGCCTCGATCTCGCGCCGCAACCTCGAGCTGTAGAGCCGATAGAGCAGTCCGCGTCCTTGAGTGGAGGGGGCGCGAGTCACAGGGATACGCTACTCCGGCCGAGACGAAGAGATGGCAGAGACGCGTATTCAGCACCCGGTATGACGGCGCGCGTAGGCTCGACGACGTGACTCGACCGCATTCCGATGACGAAGCCGAAATGCCTCAGCTGCCCCTGCTCGAGGCGGCCGCCGTCGACAGTCAGGTGGAGATCAGACCGACCTGGCGCGGGTGGATCCACGCCGGAACCTTCCCCGTTGCTCTGATCGCGGGCATCGCGCTCATCCTGCTCGCCGAGGGAGCTCCCGCGAAGTGGGCAGCCGCCGTGTTCATGGCGACGTCGCTCCTCCTGTTCGGGAACTCCGCGCTTTACCACCGGTTCGATTGGGGCCCGCGGACGAAGTCGGTGCTGAAGCGTATTGATCACGCCAACATCCTCTTGCTGATCGCCGGAACGTACACGCCGATAGCCACCCTCGCCCTCGCGCCGTCGCAGGGCGCCCTGCTCCTGGTGCTGGTGTGGTCCGGGGCGTTCGTCGGCATCCTCTTCCGGGTGTTCTGGATCAACGCGCCCCGGTGGCTCTACGTCGCGCTGTATCTCCTGCTCGGCTGGGCCGCGGTCATGTACCTCGGTGACCTTCTCCGCGCCAGCGTCACCATGATGGTGCTCGTCGTCGTCGGCGGACTGCTCTACACCGGCGGCGCGATCGTTTACGCGATGAAGCGGCCGAACCCCTGGCCCGGACACTTCGGGTTCCACGAGATCTTCCACGTCTGCACGGTCCTGGCCTTCCTCTGCCACTGGACCGCATGTCTGCTGATCTCGGTCTCCCCGCTCAGCCCTTCGCTGGGCCTTCCGGGCTGACGGCGCTCGGTCCGTCACCGTCGTCCGGGTTGTCGTCACCGCGGGCGGCGGCGGCCTCTTCGGCGTCGAGCATCTCGTTGACGTCGGTCCGGTACTGGGCACGACGGATGCGGCGGAGCATGTCGATGGCGAGGAGGACGATCACGATCGCCACGACCGCAATCGCGATGAAACCGGCGACACCGGGCGTCACCAACTCGGCCGGAGGCCCCGTGGGCGTGGGGGACGGTGTGGCTGCGAGCCATCGCAGATCCGGCATGTGACCTCATTCCTCAGCCAGAGCGAATAGCCTGGGATACCAGCCTAGAACGGATGCCGCATGACCCTGACCGACGTCGACCGCAAGCTCGCCGAGCGGTACGGGCGCACCCGGTCGGCGGCATCTCGTCGCTGGTCATGGGTCCTCGTCGGCGTCATCGCCGTCGCCGCGACCGGGCTGCTGGGATGGTCGACCGTTGCGAACGCGATCAACACTGTGGACGCCGACACCACCGGATTCACCCTCGTCGACGAGCACGCCGTCGAGGTCCGTTTCCAGGTGTCGATCCGGCCGGACACCCGGGTGGCCTGCTCGCTCGAGGCACAGGACCCGGAGCACGGGATCGTCGGGTTCAGGGTCGTCGAGTTGACGGCATCCGACGATCACACCCGATCCGTGACGGAGCGGATCCCGACGATCGCCGAGGCCACGACGGGTTTTGTCCGCTCCTGCTGGATCCTCTAAGCTGAAGATTCTCGCGCCCCGGTGACTTGCCGGGGCGTTTGGCTTACCCCTCGACCGCACCAGGAGATCACGTGTCCGATACGTTCCTGACCCAGGAGGCCTACGACCGCCTCGCCGCCGAACTCGAGCACCTCTCGACGACGGGTCGCGAGGAGATCGCCAAGCGCATCGAGTCCGCTCGCGAAGAGGGCGATCTCAAGGAGAACGGCGGCTACCACGCGGCGAAGGACGAGCAGGGCAAGCAGGAAGCCCGCATCCGCACGCTGCAGCAGCTTTTGAAGGACGCCAAGGTGGGCGTCGCCCCCGAGTCCGACGGCACCGTGCTCTCGGGCACCGTCGTCACCGCCGTCGTCGCCGGCGGAGAAGAGGTCTTCCTGCTCGGCAACCGTGAGATCGGCGCCAACAGCGAACTCGACGTCTACAGCGAGGCATCGCCGCTCGGTGAGGCCATCCTCGGTCTCCGTGAGGGGGAGAAGACGAGCTACACGGCACCGAACGGCCGCGAGATCGCCGTCGAGATCGTGAAGGTCGAGACGTACACGGGTCAGTGACCCGCGGAATCCACCCGGTGAACTCGGCTCTTCAGTTGGGGACCACCGTGGGGGCGTAGCCGGCATCCTGCAGGATCGCCAGCACCTGGGCACGGTGCTCCTCTCCTCGCGTCTCGACGCTGAGCTGCAAGATCACCTCGCTGATCTGCAGGCCCTGGCCGTGCCGGGTGTGCAGGACCTCGATGACGTTGGCCCCGACGACCGATAACAGCTCCGACACCCGCGCGAGCTGACCCGGCCGGTCGGGCAACGGGACCTGGAGCGTCATGTAGCGGCCGGATGCCGCGAGCCCGTGAGCGACGACACGCTGCAGCAGGAGCGGGTCGATGTTGCCACCCGACAGGATGGCGGCGGTCGGCCCTGACGCAGTGATCTTGCCCGTGAGGATCGCGGCGACGCCGACGGCGCCGGCCGGCTCCACGACCTGCTTCGCGCGCTCGATGAGGACGAGGATCGCGCGCGCGATGTCGTCGTCGCTGACGGTGACCACCTCGTCGACGAGGTCGCGGATGATGTCGAACGGGATCGTCCCGGGCCGCTTGACGGCGATTCCGTCGGCAATGGTGGGCGACGTGTGCTCGGCATCGAGGGGCCGACCGGCAATGAGTGAGCCGGGGTAGCCCGCGGAGTTCTCGGCCTGCACGCCGATGACGCGGATGGTGCGCCCCTCGGCCGCGGCGCGGGCCTTGACGGCCGCCGCGACGCCGGCCGCGAGGCCTCCCCCACCGATGCCGACGACGATGGTCTCGAGCCCCGGGATCTCATCCATCAGCTCGAGGCCGAGCGTCCCCTGGCCGATGATGATGTCGTGGTTGTCGTACGGCGGAATGAACACCGCACCGGTTCGCTCGGCGAACTCCTGCGCCAACCGCAGCGGCGTCTCGAAGGTCGCGCCCTCGAGGATCACATCGGCGCCGTAGCCACGCGTCGCGAGGAGCTTGGGCACCGGGACCCCGAGGGGCATGAAGATGGTCGCGGCGATGCCGAGGGTCTGAGCGCCGAGCGCGACGCCCTGCGCATGATTTCCCGCTGACGCCGCCACGACGCCGCGAGCGCGCTCTTCCGCGGTGAGCCGTGACAGGCGGTACGTGGCCCCGCGGATCTTGAACGACCCCGTCCGCTGCAGGTTCTCGAGCTTCAGGTGGACGGGGGCGCCCAGAACGCTGGAGAGGAATTCCGAGTCCTCGACGGGGGTCCGCGAGACGACGCCGGCAAGCTCCACGGCGGCGGCCTCGAACTCCGCCAGGGTCGGGGCGGCGATCTTCGCCTGTTCGCTCACGCGGTCATCCTCCTGTTTCGCGGCACGGTGCTCCAGATCAGATCATCCGGTCCGGGATCGACCGGTCGTTCCCAGCCTCGCCGCGAAAGATAGAGCCAGACGACGTTCACGAACGCGGCCATGGGGACGGCGAACACCGCGCCCGCGATGCCGGCGATCATGGCGCCACCCGCGACGGCGAGAACGACGGCGAGCGGGTGGACCTTGACGGCCGCGCCCATGAGCAGCGGTTGCAGGATGTGGCCCTCGATCTGCTGCACACCGAGCACGATGACGAGCATCCAGAGCGCGATCCATGGCCCGTTGTAGACAAGGGCGAGGAAGACGGCGAGGGCGCCCGTGAGGACCGCACCCACGAAGGGGATGAACGCGCCGAGGAAGACGAGCACGCCGATCGGCGCCGCGAGCGGGACACCGAGAAGAGCCGCACCGACTCCGATGCCGATCGCGTCGATCGTCGCGACCAGGAGCTGCGTCCGCGCATACGTGATGACGGTCCGCCACCCGGCGCGACCGGCTCCGTCGACCGCGGCCCGTGCACGCTTCGGGAACAGTCGGACGACCCAGCGCCAGATCCCGCCGCCGTCGGCGAGGACGCAGATGAGGATGAAGAGGGTGAGCAGGATGCCGGTGGCCACGTGACCGAGCGTGGAGCCGATCGCCAGCGCCCCCGACCAGAGCAGCTGGGCCTGCTCCTGCACCAGACCGAAGGCCTGGCGCACTCCGTCGTCGATCTCCCGACCGGTGAGATGCAGGGGTCCGTCGATGAGGTAGTCGCGGAACTGTCCGATGCCCGCGACGGTGCGATCCCGCACGGATGCCGCGTCCCGGGTGATCTGCCAGATCGCCACCCACAGGAGGCCACCGATCACCGCGATCGTCAGCAGCAGCGTGAGGATCAGCGACAACCATCGCGGCAACCGCCGCAGCAGGAGTGTGAACAGCGGCCACACGAGAGCGGTGATGAGGATGGCGGCCAGCAGCGGGATGATGAGCAGCCGCAGTTGGATGACGATCCAGATGATGACGGCGATCGCCGCAGCCAGTACGAGGAAGCGCCACGCATAGGCCGTCGCGACCTTCAGACCGCGCGGAACCGTGCCCGAGACGTCCGTGGACACCGTGCGGGCGCGGAGGGAATCGAAGAACCCGTTCCGGGACTTGTCGTCTGTACCGCTCACTGGGCCATCCTAGGACGCCCGGCTATCCGAGGCAGCGACGTCAGAACTGGATCCGCGGCGGCTCGGCGATCGCTGCGCCGTCCACGACCTCGAAGAACTCCCGCTCGCCGAACCCGAGGCGCCGGGCGAAGAGGTTGTTCGGGAACACCTTGATCTTGGTGTTCACTTCCCGCACGCCGCCGTTGTAAAAGCGCCGGGAGGCCTGGATCTTGTCCTCGGTGTCGACGACGGCCTGCTGCAGCTGGAGGAAGTTCTGGCTCGCCTGCAGCTGGGGGTAGGCCTCAGCGACGGCGAACAGCGACTTCAACGCCTGCTGCATGTGCCCCTCGGCGACGCCCGCATCTGCCGGGGTCGTCGCGGTCAACGTCTCCGCACGTGCATGGGTGACGTTCTCGAACACGGCCTTCTCGTGGGCCGCGTAGCCCTTGACCGTCTCGATGAGGTTCGGCAACAGGTCAGCGCGTCGCTTGAGCTGCACCGTGATGTCGCTCCACGCCTCATCCACCCGCACAGCCAGGGCGACGAGGGAGTTGTACGTGGCCCAGAGGTAGACGCCGACGATGACGATGAGGGCGACGACCACGAGGACCGGGATGAGGTATTCCATGGATCTCCGATCGATAGCCTCCTCATCCTAACGACGTGGACGTCGCGCGTGCGGACACCGCGCGTCTGTTCCCAGCCGTTGCACACGGGGACCGGCTTGTAGGGTCGCACGTGTGACGGGTCTGCGCACGCATCGTTCTCTCCGCCTCGCCCTCGTCGGGATCGTGGTGGCCCTGGCGGCATCCGTTCTCGTCGAGTTGGCCCAGGCCGGGTGGGTGCCCCTGCCATCGATCAGCGACTACTTCTACTCCCCCGCTCGCGGCGTCTTCGTCGGCGGTCTCGTCGCGGCTGCCGTCGCGCTCCTCGCGCTCTCGGGTCGCGATGCGGAATCAATCATGCTCGACATCGCCGCCGTGTTCGCTCCACTCATCGCGATCGTCCCCACCGGATACCGCGGGAGGCCGGTCGTCCCCGAGGACGTCCTCGCCACCGTCCGGAACGGCGTGGGGGTGTATATCGTGATGGTCGCGGCTCTCGTCGCGCTCAGCATGGTGCTCGCGTCCCGAGGCGAGACCGCCTGGCGTCGGGTCGGGATCGTCGGGGGGATCGCGACCGTCACCGCCGCGGCGCTGGGCGTGCTGGCTTTCGCGCCGGGAGTGGCCGGACAGTTCCCCTTCCCCGGGGGCGTGAACATGCACCTCGTCGCGACCGTCTGCTTCTTCGTGATGTTCGCCGCTATCCCGCTCGTGAGCGTCTTCAGCAGGGACGCCCGTCCGGGTCCGGTCTATCGGGGGATCTACGCGGCGGTCTCCGTCGTCATCACGATCGCGCTGATCCTGGCCATCGTCTCCGTGATCGCCGACCCGGACACCATCGGCGTGCTGATCGGCGAGGCGGTCGCACTCACGGCGTTCGCCGTGTTCTGGATGACACAGACGGTCGAACGGTGGCGGGACGCCGATCCGCCCAGCATCCTCGCCGCCTGACGCCGTACCCCCACTGGGACTCGAACCCAGACTGAAGCGATTTTAAGTCGCCTGCCTCTGCCATTGGGCTATGGGGGCTTGTGGCCAGGGTATCCGGCGATCACGCGAACGACCCCCACGCGGCTCGCGCCGGGTGGGGGTCGTGTCGACAGGACGGGTCAGCTCGCGGCGACCTTGCCGGTCTTCTCCGCAGCGACGGACTTCGGGTCGATCGGCGGCGTCTCGGGAGCGGCCGGACGCGGGCGCGCGGCGAACTCCTCGAAGACCCGGCGCGGGTTCTGCAGCGTCTCCGTCGAGACGTTGTCGCGCCCGAGCCAGAAGTTCTGCCACCAGTCGCCCACGACCCGGAACTTGCGCTCGAAGGTCGGCATGGCGAGCCCGTGGTAGCCGCGGTGCGCGATCCAGGCGATGAAGCCCTTGAGGGCGAGCTTGCCGGACTGGAACACGCCGTTGTAGAGGCCCAGGCCTGCGACGGCGCCGAGGTTCTTGTGGAAGTACTCCTTGGGGTCCTCGCCTCGGAGCACGGCGACGACGTTCTTCGCCAGCAGCTTGCCCTGACGGACGGCGTGCTGAGCGTTGGGGACGCAGAATCCGCCGACGCCGCCACCCGTCAGATCGGGCACGGCCGCGACATCACCGGCAGCCCAGGCGCCCTCGACGAAGTCCTCGGGGGTTCCGACACGGAGGTCGGCACGAGTCTGGATGCGACCACGCTCCTCCACGGGGAGGTCACCGCCGCGGACGACGGTCGGGTTCGCCATGACACCGGCGGTCCAGATGATCAGGTCGGTCGGAATGACGACACCGGTGGACAGCTCGACATTGCTGTCGACGGCCCCCTTCACCTGCGTGTCGAGGTGCACGTAGGCGCCGCGCTTCGCGAGGTCCTTGAGGACCCACTCGCTCGTCTTCAGCGACACCTCGGGCATGATCCGGCCCATCGCCTCGATGAGGTGGAAGTGCGTCTCGTCGAAAGTGAGGTTCGGGTAGCTCTTGAGCAGGGCGCTCGCGAACGCGCGGGTCTCGGCGAGCACCTCGATACCGGCGAAGCCACCGCCGACGACGACGACCGTCAGCAGACGCTCGCGCTCGGGGCCGGGCGGGAGGCTGGCGGCGCGGTCGAAGTTCGTGAGAATGCGGTCGCGGATCGCGACGGCCTCTTCGATCGTCTTCAGGCCGATCGCGTTCTCCGCGATACCCGGAATCGGGAAGGTGCGGGAGACGGCACCGGCCGTGACGACGATCTGGTCGTACTGCTCCTGCCACGGCTCACCGACCTCGGGGGTGATCGTCGCCGTCTTGGTGGCGTGGTCGATCCCGGTGATCTTGGCGATGACGACCCGGGTGCGCTTGAGGTGGCGACGGAGACCGACCACGACGTGGCGGGCTTCGATCTCCCCGGCTGCGACCTCGGGGAGGAAGGGCTGGTACGTCATGTAGGGAAGCGGGTCGACGATCGTGACCTCGGCCTCACCCTTGCGCAGGTGCTTCTCGAGCTTCCACGCGGTGTAGAAACCTGCGTAGCCGCCTCCGACGACGAGGATCTTGGGCACAGTGGTAGTCACGGTCGGAAGAGCTCCTTGATTCAACGGCTCGGCGGTCGCGGGGTGCGCGCCGATCGGATGCGCCGGGCAGCAGCGGTGACCCCGAGCACTATAAGTATAGTCCCCAGACTCAGAACGACCAGCGGCACCGTGCCGTAGCGAAGTGTCTCGCTGCTCGGCAGGAGCGGCGACACAGCCCCGCTCGGAGGTTCGGCCTCGGGCAGCGGCGCGACGGTGAACGGCGTCGGTGTGGCGCTCGGCGCGGGAGAGGACTCGGCGCGCCGGTACAGCCGGATCCACTCCCGGAGGTCATCCGCAGGGTTGGCGGAGACCGCGGGGACGGAAGCGGTCACCGCTTTGGCGGCGTTGATGAGGCCGTATCCGTACAGCGCGCTGGGCACCTTCTTCACGCGGTCCGAAGGGGTCGCCGTCTTGATCAGCCGGTTGATGACATTGCCCGCGCTCAGCTCGGGGTGGGCGGAGCGAACCAGAGCCGCGACACCGGCCACGATCGGAGCGGCGCCGCTCGTCCCATCCCAGATGACGAGATCGCCGTTGGCGGAGACACCCAGCAGCTCCTCGCTGGGCGCGGAGATGCCGATCGTGATGCCTTGAGTGGATGCCGTGTTGCTGGCGCGACCCTCGCGATCGACGCCGCCGACGGTGAGGACACCGGGGATCGTCGCCGGAGCGCCGACCTCCTCGGTGCCGCTTTCGCGGTTGCCGGCGGCGACGACCACGACCACGTCGTGGTCGAACGCGTAGAGGAAGGCGTCATCCCACGACGGGTCCCAGTCGAGCGTGTTCGTCGTGAAGGACAGGTTGATGACGTCGGCGCCGTGGTCGACGGCCCACCGGATCGCTTCGGCCACCTGGTCGACGAAGGGAACGCTCGCGTTGTCACCGAAACCGATGGAGAGCGACAACAGGTCGGCCTCGGGCGCGACGCCGATCATCCCCTTGTCTGCGGCCGTGCCGCGTCCGGCGGCGAGCGACGCGACCCAGCTGCCGTGGTTGCGGTCGCTGTCGCCGACGGGCGCTCTGCCGTCGGCCTTGCCCACTCCGGAGAAGTCGGCACCGCCCACGACAGCTCCGTCGAGCTCTTTCGGACCGCGCCCGATCCCGGTGTCGATCACCGCGATGGTCGTGCCGGCCCCCTTCGTCGTCTTCCAGGCGTCGGAGATGCCGTATTCCTTCAGCCAGTACTCCATGTTCCGCACCGGGTCGACCGGGTCCGGGGTGGGAGTGGGCGTCGGGGCAGGTGCGGCCGCGGTCAGCGCCGCAGTGAGGAAGACGATCGCGGCGGCGAGAGCGACGCGGACACCCCTCATCCGGTCGTCCTGGGTGTCGCGCACGTGCAGCGATCCGGCGACCACGTGCCGCGTGCGAGAGCGAGGTCGCCGATCGGGTTGACACCTGGTCCGGCCGCCAGCGAGTGCGCGGCCAGAGCGTGCAAGCATTTCACGCGGGTGGGCATCCCACCCGCGGAGACGCCCGCGATCTCCGGGACGGTGCCGTGGACGTCGCGGTCGGCGAGATAGGCAGCGTGGGCGGCCCCGTAGGACGCGGCCAGCTCCTCATCCTCCGCCAGGTCGTCGTTGAGCTCACGCATGACCTGTGTGGCTTCGAGGGCGGACATGGCGGCTGTCGCGCCGGGATGCGTCAGATAGTAGAACGTCGGGAACGGGGTGCCGTCGGGCAGGCGCGGCTCGGTCGCCACGACCGTCGGGTTCCCGCAGACGCAACGCGCCGCGATGCCGACGACGCCGCGCATGGGCCGACCGAGCTGCTCGCGCATGGTGTCGTGATCGGCGGCTGACGCGGGCGAGAGTGTCGGATGGGGCACCGCTCAAGGGTACCCGGCGATGTGCGCGGGGGCTGGGCGTCAGCCCGGGGCGACGGTCTTGGCGAGTCCCGCCTCGGTCACCGAGCGGAGGAACTGCGTCATCCAGTCGCGGTGCGTCTCCTGGACGCTCCCGCTGACGGGGCGCTGCTGCGGCTCGATCGCGTCCGACGGGCGGTCGTCGGCGACGAGGTAGACCACTTCGCCGGGGCGGCGGTAGTACAGGCGCTCGCGTGCTTGGGCGACGATGTACGCCTCATCCCGCCACCGCTCGCGCTCGGTCGTGAGCTGCGAGATGTCGTCCTCTGTCGCCTGCACGTCGTGCTTCAACGCCGCGATCTGCTGGCGCTGGTCGACGTAGGTGCCGATCGTCGGAACGAGGACGAGTGCGGCGAGGATGACGAGACCGAGCATGATCGCCATGAACCCCGACATCCGGATGCCGCCGACCCAGTCGCGCACGTCGACACGGCGGCCTGCCCGCGGAGCCGATCCGTCGCGACGAGGAGATCGGGACACACGAGAAGGGGGAGCCGATGGTCTGTCCATGGCTCCCCCTCTCGTTAGATCTCCGTGCTGACGCGTTCTTGCTGTGTCAGGCGCTGAAGCGCGGGAAGGCAGCAGCGCCGATGAACTCCGCGGCTTCGCCGAGGTCTTCCTCGATGCGCAGAAGCTGATTGTACTTCGCGACGCGCTCGCTGCGAGCGGGCGCGCCCGACTTGATCTGCCCCGAGTTCACCGCGACCGCGAGGTCGGCGATCGTGGTGTCTTCGGTCTCGCCCGAACGGTGCGAGAGCATCGTGGTGTAGCCGGCGCGGTGCGCGACCTCGATCGCGTCGAGCGTCTCGCTGAGCGTGCCGATCTGGTTCACCTTGACGAGGAGCGAGTTCGCCGCGCCCCGCTTGATGCCGTCGGACAGGCGCTGCGGGTTGGTGACGAACAGGTCGTCGCCGACGAGCTGCACCTTCTTGCCGAGGCGCTCCGTGAGGGCGGTCCAGTTGTCCCAGTCGTCCTCCGCCAGGGCGTCCTCGATCGTGACGATCGGGAACGAGTCGACGAGGTCGGCGTAGTAGTCGACGAGCTGCTCGGCGGTCCAGTCCTTGTTCTCGAGGCGGTAGACACCGTCGTTGAAGAACTCGGTGGCGGCGACATCGAGACCGAGGGCGATCTCCGAGCCCGGGGTGAACCCGGCCTTCTCGATCGCCTTCACCAGGAAGTCGAGGCCCTCCCGGTTGCTGGGGAGGTCGGGGGCGAAGCCGCCCTCGTCGCCCAGGCCGGTCGCGTAACCGGCCGCCTGCAGTTCCTTCTTCAGGACCTGGTAGACCTCGGCACCCCAGCGAAGCGACTCGGAGAACGACTCGGCGCCGATGGGCGCAAGGAAGAACTCCTGCATGTCGATGCCGTTGTCGGCGTGCGAGCCGCCGTTGATGACGTTGAACAGCGGCACGGGCAGAACGCGTGCGTTCGGGCCGCCGAGGTAACGGTAGAGCGGCAGGTCGGCGCTGTCAGCGGCGGCCTTCGCGACGGCGAGCGAGACGCCGAGAATGGCGTTCGCGCCGGTGCGCGACTTGTTCTCGGTGCCGTCGGTCGCGATGAGGATCTCGTCGATGACGCGCTGCTCGCTGGCATCAATGCCCTCGATCGCAGGTCCCAGCTCGTCGATGACGGCGTTGACGGCCTTCAGCACGCCCTTGCCGCCGTAGCGGTTCTTGTCGCCGTCGCGGAGCTCGTACGCCTCGAAGGCGCCGGTGGAGGCGCCGGAGGGAACGGCTGCGCGCTGGACGATCCCGTCGTCGAGCAGGACCTCCACCTCGACGGTCGGGTTGCCGCGCGAATCCAGGATCTCGCGTGCGCCTACTGCATCGATCAATGCCACGGGGGTTTCTCCTTGCTTGTGGAGGATGGAACGGGAGCGTCGTCGGTCCGTGGTCGAGTCTAGTGAGGCGAGGGATGCCGCACAGGACCGGGCGTCACACGAGAAGCGCGATCGCGATGCCGTCCCAGCCCTTGCGGTCGAGCGTCTGCAGCGCCGTCGCGTCGAACCGCGGGTCGCCCTGGAGCATCTCGAGCCCCGCACGGACACCGTCGATCTGGGCTCCGGCATCCGTCTCCACGACGTGACCCGACCGGACGATGTTGTCGACGACGACGACGGTGCCGGGCCTGCCGAGGCGGGCGGCCCAGTCGAGGTAGAGGGTGTTCGACTCCTTGTCGGCGTCGATGAAGACGAAGTCGAAGGGCTCCGTGCCCGACAGGGTCGGGAGCACGTCCTCACCGCGCCCCTCGCGCACCTCCACCCGATCGGCGACGCCGGCGCGCTCGAGGTTCCGACGCGCGACGGCCGCGTTGTGGGGCTCGGCCTCGATCGTCACGACGCGACCACCGTCGGGAAGGGCGCGGGCGAGCCAGATGGTGGAGTACGCACCTAGCGTGCCGATCTCCAGAACACGGTGCGCACCGGCCAGCCGCGCCAGCAGGTGCAGGAGCTTGCCCGTCAGCGGGGACACCTCGATCTCCGGCATCCCCTCTTCCGTGAGCGAGTCGATCGACGCGGTGAGGGCGTCGTCGTGGGTGACGAGGGTGCTCGTCAGGTACGCGTCGACGGCGCTCCACCGGTCGGAGGTCGGTTCGTGCGGTGCGGGATGAGCCATGCGGCCACTCAATCGCGCCGCGGTCCGGGCGTCAACGACGCGTAGGCATTGAGGAGTCCCGCGGCCGTGGCCGCGTCGTCGACCGTCACGGTGAGCGTGCGCCCGTCGCGACGTTGGACGCGCACGCCTTCGCCGGTCCGGAGCACGAGCCCTTTTCCCTGCGAGGACCAGCGGATGCCCCATCCCCCGAACTCCCCCATCGGCGAAACCTCCACGACCTCTGCGGCGGCGACGTCCGCGATGGGGACGTGGATGCGCGGCCACCCCACGGCCGACACGGCGGTCAGCCCGTCGGGGTCGACCCGGATGTGGAAGCGGACAGTCGTCACGAGGATCATCACCAGCAGGACAACGACGCCGAGCGAGACCCACGAGGCTGCCGGGTCGGCGAGGAGGACGACGGGAACGCCGACGGCCACGCCGATCATCAGGGCGATCGACAAGACGACGATGCCGCCGCGAGCGAGGGAGACGCCCTGAAGCCAGACGACGCGCTCCCCCGGTCGCACGGGGACGTCGGCGGAGCTGCTCGACGCGGTGGGCTGCCACGGCACGTGCGGCTGCAGCATCCACCCCACGATGCCGGCGGCGAGCGCGGCGACGAGCACGCCCGGCAGAAGGAGCGGGGGCAGGGTGGCCGCGGCGTCCGTCCGGCCGAGCTGGATGCCGAGGGTCGCCACGCCGAGCCCGCCGATGAGGACGGCGACCGAGAGTGCGACGGCTCCGAGCGATCGGTACCCCGCACCGTGATCACCGCGGCGGAGGCCGCTGCGGCCCATTGCGAAGATCGCTGCCGGGATGCCGAGGCCGATGAGGAGAGTCGTGAGCAGCATCGTCCACGCGGGGCCGACACCGTCGGGCGTTCCGTTCCACGCCCAGTGGGTCGCGATGGTCTCGGGGAGCTGCGGCAGGAGGATTCCCTGCACGATCAAGGACACGAGCGACACGATCGCCGGGAGCACGAGCGCGGTGAGGGTGAATTGGCGACGGACGACGGCGGGGGTGTCAGTGATCACGAGCGGCCTCCTTGACGAGAGCGGACAGGGTGTCGGGCGAGACGCCCAGGGATCGTGCTTTGTCGACGAGGGCGGTGATCTCCGCCTGCAGCCCGGCGAGAGCGGCACCGGTCGAGGTGACGACGGCGCCACGACCGCGGCGGAGGTCGATCAAGCCTTCATCACGGAGGTCCTGGTAGGCGTGGAGCACGGTGTGGAGGTTCACCTGGAGCGCCTCGGCAACTTCTCTCGCCGACGGAATCCGCTCGCCGGCCACAAGCCGACCACCAGTGATCTCGGTACGCAGCGCGTCGGCGATCTGCGCGAACAGGGGCACCGTGCTCTGAGGGTCGACGCGGATCAACATGCACTAATTATAGTGCAACTATAACTATCGGAGTGTTTCGACGAGTTGGGTACGCTCTCGCCGTGTCCATCCCCACCCTCGCCCGCCGACTCGGCCTCGGCGACGCCGTCGTGATCGGTCTCGGTGCGATGATCGGCGCCGGCGTCTTCGCGGCTTTCGCGCCCGCTGCGCAGGCCGCGGGGACGGGCCTGCTCTTCGGGCTCGGGATCGCAGCCGTCGTGGCATTCGGCAATGCCACCTCCACGGCGCAGCTCGCCGCGGTTCATCCGACATCCGGCGGTGTGTATGCCTACGGCCGCGCCGAGCTCGGCCCGTGGTGGGGATTCCTCGCGGGATGGGGCTTCGTGATCGGAAAGACAGCGAGCTGCGCGGCGATGGCTCTCACCTTCGCCGCCTACGTCGCTCCCGCCGGATGGGAGCGACCGCTCGCCGCAGCGGCAGCCCTCGCCCTCGGCGCCGTCAACCTCTTCGGCATCACCCGTACGGCTCAGCTCGCCCGTGTCCTCATCGCCATCGTCCTCGTGGTGCTCGCCGTCGTCGCCGTCGTGGGATTCGCCGCCCCCCGCGCCGGGACCGCGACGTGGAGCGACGGCGTTCTCGGCGCGGGGCCTGTCGGCATCCTCCAAGCGGCAGGGCTGCTGTTCTTCGCCTTCGCCGGCTATGCCCGCATCGCGACGCTCGGAGAGGAGGTGCGCGACCCCGCGCGAACCATCCCCCGCGCGATCATCCTCGCCTTCACCGGAGCGCTCATCGTCTATGCCGTCATCGGTGTCGTCGCGCTCCGCACCCTCGGCCCCGACGGTCTCGCCGCCTCCCCCGCGCCCCTCGTCGACGTCGTGCTCGCCGCGGGGTGGGATGCCGGCGCGCCACTCGTCCGGATCGGCGCCGCAGCGGGATCCCTCGGCGCCCTTCTCGCTCTCATCGCGGGGATAGGTCGAACCTCGTTCGCG
>NZ_BCRG01000009.1 GCF_001552475.1 Microbacterium oleivorans NBRC 103075 | reverse complement strand
TTCTCTACCTTAGGACGACGCTTTGAAACCGTCAAACCCGACACGCCGGTGATCTCGAGAGATCATGGAGTTCGGATGACGGCGGAGAGCACGTCCCGATGACCCGTCCTAGACCTGAGGTCAGACCCAATCGCAGAGCGACTGTTTCTTCTTGGAGGGGGTGGTCCGCCAGCTTGAGGGGGCGGCGGGCTTTTCAGCCTCTCGCTCTTCCCTGTGGGGCGAACAAGTAATAAGTTACGCGGGGATCGGGGACTCGGCAAATCTGGCCCGCATCCCGGGCGTGTCGAGCCCCCAGATCCTAGTCAGCGCTTGTAATTCGGCGCTTCGACGACGATCTGTACGTCGTGCGGGTGCGACTCCTTGAGGCCCGCCGAGGTGATCCGGACGAACTTGCCGCGGGCCTTCAGCTCCTCTACCGTGCGCGCGCCGACGTAGAACATGGACTGCCGCAGCCCGCCGACCAGCTGGTACGCGACGGCGGACACCGGTCCGCGATACGCGACCTGTCCCTCGATGCCTTCGGGGATCAGCTTGTCGTCGCTCGGGACATCCGCCTGGAAGTAGCGGTCCTTCGAGTACGAGGTCTTCTTGCCCCGCGTCTGGAGCGCACCGAGGGATCCCATCCCCCGGTAGAGCTTGAACTGCTTGCCGCCCTGGAACACGACTTCACCCGGGGACTCGTCCGTACCGGCGAGAAGGGACCCGAGCATGACGGTGTCGGCGCCGGCGACGAGCGCCTTGGCGATGTCGCCCGAGTACTGCAGTCCACCGTCCGCGATGATCGGGACGCCCGCTTCCCGCGCGGCGAGGGATGCCTCGTAGATCGCGGTGACCTGCGGGACTCCCACACCCGCGACGACGCGAGTCGTGCAGATGGAGCCTGGGCCGACGCCGACCTTGACGGCATCCACCCCTGCATCGATGAGCGCCTGCGCCCCCTCACGCGTGGCGACGTTGCCGCCGATCACGTCGATGTGCGCGAAGGACTCGTCGGCCTTGATGCGCTTGACCATGTCGATGACACCGGCCGACTGTCCGTTGGCGGTGTCGACCACGATCACGTCGACACCGGCATCCCGCAGCGCCTCGGCTCGCTCCCACGCATCCCCGAAGAAGCCGATAGCCGCGCCGACGCGCAGACGTCCCTGCTCATCCTTGGTGGCGAGCGGGTACTTCTCGCTCTTGTCGAAGTCCTTGATGGTGATGAGGCCGGCGAGCTTGCCCTCGTCATCGAGGAGCGGCAGCTTCTCCACCCGGTGGTGCGCGAAGAGGGCGATCACCTCATTGGCGCCGATCCCCACCCGTCCGGTGACGAGACCCTCGCTGGTCATGACGTCGCGAACCTTGGTGGTCTGGCGCTCGAAGCCGGAGACGAATCGCATGTCGCGGTTGGTGACGATTCCGACGAGCTTTCCGTCGTCGTCGATGACCGGGAGCCCCGAGATGCGGTACTGACCGCACAGAGTGTCGACCTCTTCGATGGTCGCGTCGGGTGTGGTCGTGATGGGGTCGGTGATCATGCCCGACTCGCTGCGCTTCACGCGATCGACCATCTTCGCCTGATCGGCGATGGAGAGGTTGCGGTGGATGATGCCGATGCCGCCCTCGCGGGCGATGGCGATCGCCAGCCGCGCTTCGGTGACCGTGTCCATGGCGGCGGAAATAAGAGGAGTCGCGACGGTGATGCGTCGCGTGACCCGAGAAGAGGTGTCGGCCTCGGACGGGATGACATCCGTGTGGCCGGGCAACAGCAGGACGTCGTCGTACGTCAGTCCCACGAATCCGAACGGGTCGTTGTGCTCCATGTACTCTCCTGCGTCGCGACTGCTCGAGCTCTCGCTCTCGGGCTGTACGAATTCTAAGGTGCGGGCGCCCTGATTCATTCCCGTCCGCTCACCTGTGACGGCAGGAGCGTGCGCGTGGGACCGATGCCATATCGATACCGATTCGCGCATGTGTCCGGGGTGTCGATGGTTGCGACAGGGAAACACACCGGCAACAATCGCTGGATACGGTCGTGTGGCGCCGCGGGCACCCGTACCTCAGCGCGCTGACCATGCTTCAATCTGGAGGTTCGGTGACGACCACCCACTCTTCGCGCGCCCATGTGCGATGGAAACGCGCGTTCATGGCTCTGCTCGCCGCACTGTTCTCCGGTGCGATGTTGCTCGGCTTCGCGAACCCTGCCTCAGCGCAGACCGACAACCCCGAGGACTTCCCCTACGCGATCCAGGGCAACGTCCGGGTCTCCGGCGAACCCGTCGCAGGCGCCACGGTGACGGTGTCGGGCGGTGGATACACGGGTGAGGCCAAGACCACCGACCGTGGATCGTTCCGCATTCCGGTACCGACGCAGGAGGAGACCTACACCGTCGAGCTGGTGAAGGACTCGCTGCCTGAGGGCGTGAACGCTCCTGAGGGCTTCCAGTTCAGCCAGGAGGTGAAGTTCGGCCCGACCAGTACGGTCACGCGGAACTTCACGCTCGCTGCTGCCGAGCGGACGACGACGTCGTTCTGGGACCAGTTCGCGTCCCGCGCCGTCAACGGCCTGAACTTCGGTCTGATGCTGGCACTGGCGGCGATCGGCGCCTCCCTCGTGTTCGGCACAACGGGGCTCTCGAACTTCGCCCACGGTGAGATGGTGACCTTCGGCGCCCTCGCCGCGCTCCTCTTCTCCGTCGGCCTGAACGTGCCGATCTGGGTGGCCATCCCGCTGGCGGTGGTCGTCTCGGGACTGTTCGGCTACGGAATGGATGCCGGCCTCTGGCGTCCGCTGCGCCGAAAGGGCCTCGGAACCGTTCAGCTGATGATCGTGTCGATCGGCCTCTCGCTGGCCCTCCGCTACATCTTCCAGATGTTCATCGGCGGCGGCACGCTCAACCTCCCCGGCGGAGCCACGCAGAACATCGCGGGACTCGGACCGATCACGCTGTCGCTCACCGACGTCGTCAGCATGGGCGTCTCGGTCGTCGTGATCATCGCGTTCGCCTGGTGGCTGATGCGCACTCGCATCGGACGCGCCACCCGCGCGGTGTCGGACAACCCGTCGCTCGCCGCCGCCAGCGGCATCGACGTCGACGCAGTGGTCCGCATCGTCTGGATCATGGCTGCCTCGCTGGCGGGCCTCTCCGGCGTCCTGTGGGCCTACTTCCGTCCCGGCATCAAGTGGGACATGGGAACCGGCATCCTGCTGCTGATCTTCGCGGCCATCACCCTTGGTGGGCTCGGAACCGCGTTCGGCGCTCTCGTCGGCTCGATCATCGTCGGTCTGCTCGTCGAGGTCTCGACGCTGTGGATCCCGTCCGACCTCAAGTACGTCGGCGCTCTCGTGGTGCTGATCGTGATCCTGCTGTTCCGTCCCCAGGGCCTGCTCGGCCGCCGAGAGCGAATCGGATAACGGCTCATGAACTTCCTGCAGATCCTCAACAACACGGCGGCACAGATCCTGTCGCCCACCACCCTCGGCTTCGTGCTCGCCGCAATCGGACTCTCCGTGCACTTCGGCTTCGCCGGACTGCTCAACATGGGTGTCGCCGGTTTCATGGCGATCGGTGCATACGGGTTCGCCATCTCGACGATCAGCTTCGCGCTCCCCTGGCCCGTGGCCGCTCTCGTCGGTCTGGTGGCCGCGGTCGTGTTCTCGCTCGTCATGGGTGTCCCGACGCTGCGCCTCCGCGGCGACTACCTCGCCATCGTCACCATCGCGGCGGCGGAGGTCGTGCGTCTGCTCTTCCTGACGTCGACGTTCCGCGAGACCACGGGGTCGGCAGACGGTCTGTCCGGCTTCCAGGCCGCGTTCCGCGCCAGCAACCCGCTTCCCGTCGGCCGGTACGGCTTCGGACCGTGGACGTATCAGTCCGACCAGTGGTGGGTCATCATCGTGGGCATCATCACGATCACGATCGTCGTGCTGCTCGTCTGGCTCCTGATGCGCAGCCCCTGGGGCCGCGTCATCCGCGGCATCCGCGAGGACGAGGACGCCGTCCGCTCCCTCGGTAAGAACGTGTTCGCGTTCAAGATGCAGGCGCTCATCGTCGGCGGCGTGATCATCGCAGCCGGCGGCATCGTCACGGCGATGGGCACGAACGTCAACCCGAACGTCTACGTCACGTCGCAGACGTTCTACGTCTGGACCGCGCTGCTGCTCGGTGGTGCCGCCACGATCTTCGGCCCTGTCCTCGGAGCCGTGCTGTTCTGGGTCGTCCGCGCGTTCCTCTCGAACCTGCTGCCCGCACTCGTGAACATCGGATGGCTGCCCTTCCTCACGGCGGAGCAGAGCCAGATGCTGGTGTTCGTCCTCGTGGGCGTCGCCCTGATGCTGCTGGTCATCTTCCGCCCGCAGGGCATCCTCGGAAGCAAGAAGGAGCTGACCTTTGTCCGCTGACGTCGCGCCCCCGGCACCCCGTCCCAAGTCGACCGGACTGCACAAGGGCGACATCCGCCCGGGTGTCGAGAAGGTCGACCCCATCATCGTCGCCGACGGAGTGAAGCGCGTTTTCGGTGGCCTCACGGCCGTCGACGTGGAACACCTCGAGATTCCCCGCAACGCGATCACCGCGCTCATCGGCCCCAACGGAGCCGGTAAGACGACCCTCTTCAACCTGCTGACGGGCTTCGACAAGCCGAATGCCGGTCAGTGGTCGTTCGACGGCAAGAACCTCGCCGGCATCCCCGCGTTCAAGACCGCGCGCATGGGTCAGGTGCGCACCTTCCAGCTCACCAAGTCCCTCGGGCTGCTGACAGTGCTCGAGAACATGAAGCTCGGCGCGCCCGGTCAGGGTGGCGAGAGGATCTGGGCCAGCATCCTGCCCTTCCTGTGGCGCAAGCAGGAGACGCGGATCGAGGAGAAGGCACGCGGCCTGCTCGCGCGCTTCAAGCTCGATGCGAAGGAGAAGGACTTCGCCGCGTCGCTCTCCGGTGGCCAGCGGAAGCTTCTCGAGATGGCTCGTGCCCTCATGAGCGACCCCACCCTCGTCATGCTCGACGAGCCGATGGCCGGAGTGAACCCCGCTCTCACGCAATCGCTGCTCGACCACATCCTCGACCTCAAGGATCTCGGCATGACCGTGCTGTTCGTCGAGCACGACATGCACATGGTCCGCCACATCGCCGACTGGGTCGTCGTGATGGCGGAGGGCAAGGTCGTCGCGGAGGGTCCGCCCGACGCGGTCATGAAGGAGCAAGCGGTCATCGACGCTTACCTCGGCGCCCACCAGGACGTCGACCTCGGCGTCGTCACCGGTCGTTACGAAGGTGAACTGACCGCGGAGGCTGCCGAGCTCGTCGCGCAGGCTCATGAACTGCAGGACGTCGTCGAAGCGGATGCGGCATCCGCAGCCTCCGAGACTTCCGCGCCCGCCACGCGGCGAGGCGCCGCTGCGGAGCGGGACGGCGCCGCAGACCACACCGCATCCGATCCCACTTCGGGATCGACGGAGGAGAACAAGTGAGCGACACCGCTGCTGCGCCGGCCACCTCGGTCGCGCCCCCCGTCGAGAACGTCGTCGAGCTGCGCGATGTGCACGCCGGCTACCTGCCGGGCGTCAACATCCTCAACGGAGCGAACCTGACGGCGGCCAAGGGCGAACTGATCGGCATCATCGGCCCCAACGGCGCCGGCAAGTCGACCATGCTCAAGGCGATCTTCGGCCAGGTGAACGTCCGCTCGGGCGCCGTCATCCTGAACGGACAGGACATCACGGGGCTCCGGGCCAACAAGCTCGTCGCTCAGGGCGTCGGCTTCGTTCCGCAGACGAACAACGTCTTCCCGAGCCTGTCGATCGCGGAAAACCTCCAGATGGGCGCGTATCAGCGGCCGAAGGTGGTCGCGGAGCGTATCGACTTCGTCACCTCGGTCTTCCCCGATCTCGCGAAGCGGCTGCAGCAGCGTGCCGGTTCGCTGTCGGGCGGTGAGCGGCAGATGGTCGCCATGGGCCGTGCGCTCATGATGGATCCGCACGTGCTGCTGCTGGACGAGCCCTCCGCGGGCCTGTCGCCGTCGCGCCAGGACGAGGCATTCCTGCGGGTGTCCGAGATCAACAAGGCCGGCGTGACCACCATCATGGTCGAGCAGAACGCGCGCCGTTGCCTGCAGATCTGCGACCGCGGCTACGTGCTCGACCAGGGCCGCGACGCGTACACCGGCACTGGCCGCGAGCTGCTGAACGACCCCAAGGTCATCGGGCTCTACCTCGGGACGCTCGGCGCCTGACACGCACGCATCGATGATGCCCCCGGCCCATACGGGCCGGGGGCATCGTCGTTTCCGCGTCCGGGCTCCCCGCTCGGGAGACGCACTCGGGTGCACAGCACAACGGCCCCGGTCCGAAGACCGGGGCCGTTGTGCTGGCGGACCGGGGTCAGCCGAGGTTGAGGAACGAGTAGTTGTTGTCCTCGCCGTACTGGAAGATGCCGATGGAAGCCTCCGTCGGGTCGCCCACCTTGTCGAACGTGATCTTGCCCGAGACACCGTCGTAGTCGGCGACCTCGCCGGCGTTGATGATGTCGGCGCACTCGGCGTACGAGGTGCACTTCTTTCCGTCACCGGAGCCGCCCGACACCTGCTGCAGGTGCGCAGCGACGTCAGGGCCTTCGGACGATCCGGCCTCGAGCGCTGCGAGAGCGAGGAGGATGACCGCGTCGTAGGACTCGGGACCGTAGGTGTAGTCCTTCAGCTCGGGCTTGCCCGTGCCCGTCCAGAACGAGTTCAGGTCGGTCCGGAACGACTCGATGCTCTTCGGGTCGACAGCGGGGTAGGTACCCTTGGCGCCCGTCAGCGTGCCCATGTCGAACTCGTCACCGAAGTTGGTGAGGTTGCCGTCCACGAAGTACATCTTGTCCTTCGGGAAGTTGGCCGACACCAGCTCGGGGATGATCGTCTTGACCTCTTCGAACGTGATCAGCGCGATCGCGTCGGGGTCGGCCGCGAGGACGTCCGACACCTGAGCCGAGAAGTTCGTGTCACCCGTGTTGTAGAGGGCAGCCGAGACGACCTTGCCACCGGCATCCTCGAAGGCAGCCTTCGTGAAGCAGGCGAGGCCCGTGCCGTATGCGTCGTTCAGGACGATGAGACCGAGGGTCTCAGCGCCGTCACCGGCGATGAGGTTGCCGAGGACGTTGCCCTGGAGGACGTCAGACGGAGCGGTACGCCAGTACAGGCCCTTGTCCTTGTATCCGGTGAACTGCGCCGAGGTGTTGGCCGGCGAGAACTGGATCGCGTCGGCGGCGATGACCTGGTCGATGAACTGCAGCGACGTGCCGGAGGAAGCGGCGCCGATGATGGCGGTCGCGCCGGCGTTCAGCAGACGCGGGATCTCGGTCTCGTATGCCTTGTTGTCGGTGTCACCCGAGTCACCCTGCACGAGGTCGATCTTGACGCCCTTGTTGGCCTTGTTGACCTCGTCGGCGGCGAACTCGGTGCCGGCGATCTCGGGCGGGCCGAGGAAGGCGAGGTTACCGGTGACGGGCAGTGCCGTACCGATCGTGTAGGTCAGGTCCTTGGCGGGTCCCTTGGACGTCGACGTGTACTCCGGCGTGTAGTCCGGCGGTGCAGCCGTGTCGCAGTTCACGGGGAACTTGAAATCCGAGCCCTGGGCCTCTCCAGAGTTGGACGCGGTCGGCGTCGAGGTGCCGGCACAGCCGACGAGGATGAGGGCGGACGCGCTGACCATGGCGATGCCGCCCATGACCTTCGCGGCGCGCGATCGGGTGAAGACGCTCATTGTGCTCCTTGCTGTGGTGACACGAGTCGGATCGGGTCCGGCCCGGTGTGATCAACCTAGCGGGGAGGTCGTCGCGCGAGTGTTGCCGTTCGTTAACGATGTGTAACGAGGTGGGCACGCTCCCATAACGGTCGGGAATGCGACCGTTCGGGCTCAGACGGGATCGGGGACGACGGCGATCGCGCGCATCCGACTGCGCCGCGAACTGACGAGCGAGTCGACGGCGAACACCGCGATCGCGATCCAGACGAGGCCGAACCCGATCCATCGCTCGAACGGCATGGGCTCACCGAGGATGAGCACCCCGGTGAGGAACTGCATGACCGGCGCGATGAACTGGAGGATGCCGACGACAGTCAGGCTCGTGCGGCGCGCGCCCGCGGAGAAGAAGAGCAGCGGGATGGCGGTGATCGCACCCGCGAGCAGGAGGAGCACCGTGTGCCCGGCGCCCTCGTGACCCATCGTGAGGCCGGTCGTCGCGCCGACCACGATGAGCTGGATGACGGCGATCGGGATGAGCCAGAAGGATTCGAGCGTGAGGCCACTGACGGCATCCACCGAGGGTCCGATGCGCTTCTTCACGAGGCCGTAGGTCGCGAAGCTGGCGGCGAGGGCGAGGGCGATCCACGGCACGGAGCCGACCGCGACGATGATGACGACGACCGCGAGGCCGGCGATGCCGACGGCGATCCACTGCGCGGGGCGCAGTCGTTCCTTCAGCACGATGACGCCGAGGAGCACGGTCGCGATCGGGTTGATGAAGTACCCCAGGCTCGTCTCGACGACGTGGCCCGAGAGCGTGCCGATCAGGAAGACCTGCCAGTTGACGTAGATGAGGAGGCCCGCGAGGAGCGTCCAGAGCATCAATCGGCGGTCGCGGAGGATGACCCGCATCCGCGCCCAGCCGCGCGTGATCGCGAGCAGCGCGACGCAGAACACGAGGCTCAGGAGGATGCGCCAGCCGACGACCTCCCACGGGGTCGTCGGGGCGAGGCTGACGAAGTACAGCGGCAGGAAGCCCCAGAGCACGTAAGCACTGAACACGAAGATTCCACCGAGGGAACGTTCGCGGGCTGCCTGCTCAGGTGTCATGAGCACAAGCCTACGACGGTCATGACAGCGCCGATGCCCGTCCGGGCTGCCGACCTACGCCCGGATCCTGCCACCACACAAAAGAAGCAGGGCCCGGATGCCGAAGCATCCGGGCCCTGCTCACTGTGCCGAACGTCAGCGGACGACGACCGCCAGGACGTCGCGAGCCGACAGCACGAGGAACTCGTCAGCACCGAACTTCACCTCGGTGCCGCCGTACTTGCTGTACAGGACGCGGTCACCGACGGCGACGTCGAGCGGAACGCGGTTGCCGTTGTCGTCGATGCGGCCGGGGCCCACGGCCACGACCTCGCCCTCCTGGGGCTTCTCCTTGGCGGTGTCAGGGATGACCAGACCACTCGCGGTGGTCTGCTCGGCCTCGACCTGCTTGATGACGATGCGGTCTTCGAGCGGCTTGATGGAAACCGACACGGTCTACCTCTTTCTTGCTGGTGGGGTCCTGCTTCAAGACTCATCAGCACTCGCTTACCGAGAGTGCTAACGAAAGTCTAGAGCGCGGCTGGCACTCATGCAACGCGAGTGCCAGCAGAGCGGCGAATGCTGCAGCGCCTAGGCTGGCCGGATGGAACAGGCCGAGCTGACCGCCCTCCTGACCCCGCAGGGATTGCGCATGGTGGACGAGGTCGGACCCCTGGCATCCACCACCGAGGTCGCCGCCGCCGTCTCACGCCTGCGGGCAGGCGGTCACTCCCCCGACCTCGTCTCAGCCGTCGTCGGCCAGGCACACTTGCGGGTCCGTGCGGCGGGCAAGTTCGGGCCGTTCGCCGACCGCATGCTCTTCACCCGCGCCGGACTCGAGCAGGCGACACGACTCGAGGTCGCCGCGCGTCACGCGGGACGGTTCCGGGATGCCGGGGCGCACCGCGTCGCCGACCTCGGTTGCGGCATCGGCGGCGACGCCCTCGGCATGGCCGGCCTCGGACTCGACGTGCTCGCGGTCGACGCCGACGAGACCACGGCCGCACTCGCGGCCTACAACCTCGCGCCGTTCGGCGACGCGATCACCGTCCGGCACGGCCGTGCGGAGGACACCGACCTCGACGGGTGGGATGCCGTCTGGCTCGACCCGGCCCGCCGCACCGCCGGTCACTCCGAGACCGCGCGCACCGCGCCCGAGGACTGGTCGCCGTCGCTGGACTGGGCGTTCGCTCTGGCGGAGCGGATGCCGGTGGGCATCAAACTCGGTCCGGGTCTCGACCGCAGCCTCATCCCCGACGGCGTCGAAGCGCAGTGGATCAGCGTCGACGGATCGACGGTCGAGCTCGTCCTGTGGTCGGGGTCGCTCCGCCGTGACGGCGTGCGGCGCGCGGCGCTCGTCATCCGTGGCGGTGCGGCCGCGGAACTGACGTCAGCCGGCGACACGGAAGACGAGCCGGTCCGCGCGCTCGGTGCGTTCGTCCACGAGCCGGAGGGCGCCATCATCCGCGCCCGCCTCATCGGCGATGTCGCGCGGAGTCTTGACGCCGGGATGCTGGGCGGCGGCACTGCCTACCTCACCTCCGACACCCCGCTCACGAACCCGTTCGTCCAGTCGTTCCGCGTGCGCGAGACACTGCCGCTCAAGCCCGCCGCGATCAGCACGGCGTTGCGGAAAGCCGGTGTCGGCACCGTCGAGATCAAGAAGCGCGGCGTGGACGTCGACCCGGCGCAGTTCCGGAAGAAGCTCACGCTGCGAGGGTCGGCATCCGCCACTCTCATCCTCACTCGGATCGGCGAGGGAAGAGACGAGAAGCGGGTCGCGCTGCTCGCAGACCGGGTGTGACGCCGGTCAGCTGAAGAGGGCGCCCTGAGACGCGGCCCACCACAGCCACCCTGCGCTGTACGCCAGCGACGCGAGGCTGAGCCCGAGCCCCCACACGGCGGTCTCGCGCTTCTCCCACGGGCGCCGCAGCGCCAGGATCGCGAGCACGACGCCGATCAGTCCGATGGGAAAGCCCCACCCGACGAAGCACGCGAGCACGAGGCCGAGCGTGCCGAACAGGAGGGACCAGCCCGCGCTCTTCGGAAGGGCCGGCGGACGGCGGATCCATTGCACCTCGGGCGCGACCGCTGGATCCGGTTCCGGGTGGACCGCGAGCGGCGGCGCGATCGGCAGCGGCTGCGTCAGCTCACGCCGGAATCCGCCGCGGTGCACACCCGGGAGGGCGGAGTCGGTCGGCGGGTGTGCGACGTCGTCGGATGCCGGCTCGACGGCCGGAACCACGCCCGGCGCGGCGGGGGGCGGCATCCGCTCGTCGGTCATGAGGACGTCGCCACCTGGATCGTCGTCACCGGCAGGGTGGAGTCCGCGCCGAAGGCGAGGGTCGAGGCGGGGTGGCCGCTCATGATGAGCTCCGATGCGAGCGCGGCGATCATCGCGCCGTTGTCGGTGCAGAGCGACAGTGGCGGGATGCGGACGGCGACACCGGCGGCCTCGGCGCGCTCGAGAGCGACGTCGCGCAGGCGCTTGTTGGCGATCACGCCGCCACCGAGGAGCAGACGCGGGACGCCGTGACGCGCGCACGCGTCGAGGGCTTTGGTGACGAGGACGTCGACGACCGCTTCGCGGAAGGATGCCGCGACGTCGGGCACCGAGAGGGTCTCGCCCGTCGCTTCGTGCTGCTCGACGAAGCGGGCGACCGCGGTCTTGAGGCCGGAGAACGAGAAGTCATAGCGGTGCTCCGCCATGTCGGAGGCGCGCGACATCCCTCGCGGGAAGCGGATGGCGTTCGGATCGCCGGTCGCGGCGGCGCGGTCGATCTCGGGCCCGCCGGGGTAGGGCAGTCCGAGGACGCGGGCGATCTTGTCGAAGGCTTCACCGGCGGCGTCGTCCATCGTCTCGCCGAGGAGCTGGACGTCCGAGACGAGGTCGCGGACAAGCAACAGGGAGGTGTGGCCGCCGCTCACGAGCAGGGCGACGGTCGGGTACTCGACCTCCTCACCGGTGAGGATGTCGGCGGCGATGTGGCCAACGAGGTGGTTCACGGCGTAGAGCGGCTTGTCGAGGCTGACGGCGAGCGCCTTCGCGGCGCCGACGCCGACCATCAGGGCGCCGGCGAGACCCGGACCGCTTGTGACGGCGACAGCGTCGATGTCGGCGAGGGTGACCTGCGCCTCCGCGAGCGCCGCCTCGATGGTGGGCTGGAGCGCCTCGAGGTGGGCGCGGGCGGCGACCTCGGGGACGACGCCGCCGTACCGGGCGTGCTCGTCCATGGAGCTGGCGATCGTGTTCGACAGGAGCGTGCGTCCGCGGACGATGCCGATGCCGGTCTCGTCGCAGCTCGTCTCGATGCCGAGCACGAGTGGTTCCTGCGTCATCTCAGCACCAGCCTTCTGCGGCAGTCGGGGCAGCCGTCGTCCGCGCCTCCCAGGCGACGAGGTTCAGCTGCATGACGATCGCGTCGACGTCGTCGGGCTGGTAGTAGCGGGGGCGGCGGCCGACCTCGACGAAGCCTTCCGACAGATACAGCGCAGTGGCGCCGGGGTTGTCGGCCCGCACCTCGAGGAACATCTCCCGGGCGCCGCGGGAGCGCGCGGCCCCGAGGAGTTCCCGGAGCAGTGCACGCCCGCGACCGTGGCCCCGGGCGTCCTCGGCGATCGCGATGGTCTGAATGTCGGCATCCGCTGCACCCTCGACGGCGCGCACGCCGCCGTACCCGACCAGGCGCCCTGCCTCGACATCGACGACGTACCGCCCGTGGGGGGAGGCGAGCTCGCCCGCCATGAGCGCTTCGCTCCAGGCGTCGGTCGGGAAGGACGCGCGCTCCAGACGCATGATGTCGTCGAGGTCGGCGGAGATCGCGGTGCGGAGGGTCACTGGCCGACCTTCTTCCGCGGGCCGGGCATCGTCACGTCGGGGGCGCGCAGGTAGAGCGGTTCGCCGAGGTCCTCGGTGCGGCCGGCATCCGCTGCGCGGGCGGCGACGAGGGCCACCATCGCGCCGGGAATCGCGGTCGTGTCACGCCGCTCGGCCCCGTGCTCGGCGAGGGCGGCGTCGATGTCGTCGCGCGCGACGAGCGACTCCTCGGTGATGCGCACGGGGAGGCCGTCGTCGTCGATTCCCTCGTAGACGGTGAAGGCGAACTCGCGTCGGCGAGCATCGGTGACGACCGCGAACCGCGGGACGTCGGCGAACGGGTCAGCGAGCAGCACCGCGAGGGCGGCCGCATCGTGGCTCCGCACGGGCACGACCGGGATGCCGCGGCCCAGGGCGAACGCGCGCGCCGCCGCGATGCCGACCCGCAGCCCCGTGAACGGGCCGGGGCCCATGCCCGCGGCGACGTGGGTGAGGGCGACGGGCTCGGGAGCACCGGTCGCGCCGATGGGGCCGTGCGCGGCATCCGTCAACACGCTCTGCAGGAGCGACCCGATGATCTCGGCGTGACCGAGGGGGTCTGCGCTGGCAGCCTCTGCTCGCACCGCACCGTCGGCGTCGATCACGGCGACGGCCGTGCCGAGGGAGGTGTCGATGCCGAGGATCACAGGGTCAAGGGTATCCGGGTGGACGGATGCCGAGCGGCGTCAGGGACGGCGCGTGACGGTGACGATGCGGGGAGCCGCATCCTCGAGCTCGGCGGCGTAGTGGCCGGTCGTGCCGCAGGCGTTGTCGACGCCGGTCCCGCTCCAGCCCCGCTCGATCTCGAGCTCCCACCAGGTGTCGACGAGACCGTCGACCATGCCCCGCCCCCACTCGACGATCGTGACGGAGTGGTCGGGATCGAGGCCGAGGTCGTCGAGCTCTGCCGGCGAGCCGAGTCGGTACGCGTCGACGTGTACGAGCGGCGGGCCGTCGACCTCGGACGGGTGCGTGCGAGCGATGACGAACGTGGGGCTCTGCACGGGACCGCGGATGCCGAGCCCCTCGCCGATTCCGCGGGTCAGGGTCGTCTTGCCCGCGCCGAGCGGACCGGTCAGGACGATGAGGTCCCCGGCGCGCAACACGGCCCCGAGGTCGCGACCGAGTGCTTCCATGTCCTCGGGCGAGGCGATCTCGCGGCGCCCCTCGAACTGCTCGACGCCGGTCATGACCGCACCTCTCGTCGCGGCACGCGCGGCCCGATGCGCGTGACGATCTCGTAGTTGATGGTGCCGGCGGCGTCGGCCCAGTCGGTCGCCGCGGGCACGCCCGCCGTCGGGTCGCCGAACAGCACGGCCTCGTCGCCGACCGTGACCGGCTCATCGCCCACGTCGACGACGAACTGGTCCATCGCGATGCGACCCGCAACGGGGAATGTGTGTCCGTTGATCGCGACGGGACCAGCCCCGGATGCCGCGCGCGGCACTCCGTCGGCGTAGCCGATCGAGAGGAGGGCGAGGGTCGACTCGCGCTCCGTACGGTGGACGTAGCCGTACGAGACACCCTGACCGGCGGGCACGCGGCGGACGGCAGCGACCGCGGCGCGAAGGGTCATAGCGGGGCGGAGCCCGAGGTCGGCCGACGAGCGGTCGTCGAACGGCGACAGACCGTAGATCGCGACGCCGAGGCGGACGCAGCCGAGACGCGCTTCGGGTAGGCCGATCGCGGCGTGCGAGGCGGCGATATGGCGGAGCCGCGGGCGAAGACCGGCGGACTCGGCGGCGGCCTGCGCGACCGTGAAGCGCGAGAGTGCCGTGCGGTCATCGTCGGGCGACGTGTTGGAGAGGTGGCTGAAGATGCCGAGGACCCGGATGACCCCCTCCTGCTCGAACTCGGCCGCTTCGGCGAAGACGCGGCCGTAGTCGGCGGGTGCGATGCCGTTGCGCCCGAGGCCGGTCTCGACCTTCAGCTGCACGGTCACCGGCCGGTCCGCCGAACCGGCACGAGCGGCGGCGCGGAGCTGTTCGAGACTCGAGACGCCGAGCTCGATGCGGGCGGCAGCCGCGTCGGCGAAGTCGGCGCCGGGCGCGTGCAGCCAGGCGAGCACGGGGGCGTCGATGCCGGCATCCCGCAGTTGGAGGGCCTCGGGGATGTCGGCCACCGCGAGACGGGCCGCTCCCCCGGCGAGCGCTGCGCGCCCGGAGCGGGCCGCGCCGTGCCCGTAGCCGTCGGCCTTGACCACAGCGATGACCTCGGACGCCGTCAGACGCGCGAGGTGGCGGACGTTGTGCTCGATGGCGCCGACGTCGATGACCGCCTCACGGGCGACGCCCTCCGGCATCCGGTTAGGGAGGGGCATTCGGTTGGGGAGGGGCGTCCGGCTCATGCGTGCGCCTCCGCGATGACGTAGGCCGTCGCGAGTCCCGCGTCATGGGAGAGCGACAGGTGGACGGTCGTGATGCCGCGAGCGGCGACGGTGGCCGCAGTCTCCCCCGACAGGGCGAAGACGGGACGGCCGGACGGCTCGGAGGTCACCTCGATGTCGGTCCAGTGCACGCCGTCGGATCCGCCGAGCGCCTTGATGAGCGCTTCCTTTGCGGCGTAGCGCGCGGCGAGGGAGCGGGGCTTGAGTGCCTGCTCGGATGCCGTGAACAGCCGCTCCATGAGCTTCGGGGTGCGGGCGATCGAGCTTTCGAAACGCGGGATGTCGACGAGGTCGACACCGATTCCGATGATCATGTCGCCTCCTGTCGCCGCGCGTTACGGCATCAGACCAGGATATCGGCGCTCGTCAGCCGGGCGCGTCGCGGCGCGGGTGGGCCGAACTCCGGAGGATCGCGCGATGCGCAACCCGCGACCCGCGCAGATCCGGGGTTCTTGGCGGACGACCCTGGAATCCATCCGGAGAACGGCACGCAGGAGACACCGGCAGGTCCGCCGAGGGTCCGCCGCGGGGCGTGCCGGGCGCGTCGGTCAGCCGACGGCGAGGCGGACGACGCGCTCGACCGCGTCGAGGCCCGGCGAGAGCTGCGCGTTCGAGCGGGCGTAGGTCTCGCGGGAGCGCCCGTACGGGTCGACGACGTCGTCGTCGAGGGGATCTGCGGGCGGGAAAACAAGGCCGCGCTGTCCGCCGATGACGGCGAGCGCACCGCGCAGCCGCTCCCGCGCATCGGCGCCCGTCGCGCCGGCACGGATCGCCTCATCGGAGGTCGCGGCGGCGAGGCGCTCGAACTCGCGGATCGTGAACGCGGTCCGCAGCTTCGCGGGCGCGAGCTCGACGATGGCGCGACGGTGGTCGCGATCCATCGCCAGGACGAGATCGGGCTCCTGCAGGAGCTTCTCGGTGAGGTAGCGGGAGCCGTGAGCGGCGATCCGGTCGGTGGGCACGCCGTGGGCGAGGGCGAGCTCGGCGGCTTCGCGGGGCATCCGGTCATCGGCGCGGGCGCGGACGCCAGCGCTCACCGCTTCGACGCCGAGGTCGCCGAGACGCTGCTGCAGCACCAGTGCCGCCAGGGGTGAGCGGCAGATGTTGCCCGTGCAGACGGTGAGGATCTGGATCACGCGGTGCCCTTTCGAACGGATGCCGCGGCTCGCCCCTCACCGACGTCACCACCGTGGTGCGTGGCGGGACGGCGGCGCTGCGGCGGGACGCGGACGGGCACCGATACGGTAGGGCCCGTGCAGGATCAGCTTAGCGACGGCCACCCGTCCCCCGTCTCCGAGTCCGAGGCGCCTACTGCCGGACCCGAGAGCGACGCCCCGCGCCGTCGTGGCCGTCGTCGGGCGCGGACGGACTGGCGTCTCGGCGGCACGATCGTCCGCACGTGGAACGGCACGCTCCTCGCCATCGCGCTCGTGAGCCTGGGGCTTGCGATCCTCGCCGGCTCGCTCGTGCAACTGCTGTGGGCGTCGCCGTGGGCGCCGCTGGCCTCGACCGCGGTGCTGTGGATCGGCATGATCGTGCCGGCCGTCATCGCGTTCCGCAAGGGTCGCCCCGCGGGCCTTCTGCGGTTCCGGCCCGCCGACATCGTCTTCGGGGTCGCGCTGGGTCTCGGCCTCCGCCTCATCGACGGATGGGTGACGGATGCCGCCTCGCGCCCGTTCCCGACCGGTTCGCCCTTGGGCGGCTCGCTGTCGCCGTCCTGGGTGCTGACGGAGGCGATTCCCGCGGGCCTTGTGGGGCCTGTGGTGGAGGAGTTCTTCTTCCGCACCGTCGTGCTCGTGGCGGTCTACTCGCTGCTCCGCCGACCGGCGGGATCGTTCGCGGCGGCGATCGCGGCGGTGCTGGTGTCGACCGCGACATTCATCATGATCCACGCCGTCGACGGCTCCCTGCCGCTGAGCGAATCGCTCTCGGTCGGGGCACTCGGCCTTACGGCCGCCCTACTCGTGATGCTGACCGGACGCATCTGGGGTGCCGTCCTGCTGCACCTGGTCTACAACGCGAGCCTGCTCGCCTTGATGGCGGCTGGAACGGCGCTCTCGAGCGGTCAGTGACCGAGCGCAACCTCGCGGGCCACTGAGATCAGAGCCTCCGGGGATCAGCGCCTCAGGGCCGCCCCATGCCGAGGTAGGTCCATCCGGCGGCGCGCCACGCAGCGGGGTCGAGTCCGTTGCGACCGTCGACGATGACCCGTCCCGCAGCAAGGCCGCTGGCATGCTCGGGGCTCAGCTCGCGCCGGTACTCGTCCCATTCGGTGACGAGGATGACGGCGTCGGCTCCGGTGAGCGCCTCGTCGCGGTCGGCGACGTAGGTGAGCTGCGGGTGCTGCCGACGGGCGTTCGGGATCGCCTGCGGATCGGTGACCGTCACCCTCGCTCCGAGGCCGTGGAGCAGGACGGCGACATCGAGACCGGGCGAGTCGCGGATGTCGTCCGAATAGGGCTTGAACGCGGCCCCGAGGACGGTGACGTTCTTCTCATACACGCTGCCACCGAGCCCCTGCACGACGAGTTCGACGGCGCGCTGGCGCCGCCGCATATTGATCTCGTCGACCTCACGCAAGAACGCGACCGATTCGCCACGACCCAGCTCCTCTGCGCGCGCCGAGAAGGCTCGGATGTCCTTGGGCAGGCATCCGCCGCCGAACCCGATGCCGGCGCCGAGGAAACGCCGACCGATACGAACGTCATGGCCGAGGGCATCGGCGAGCACGGTGACGTCGCCACCGACCACCTCTGCGATCTCCGCCATCGCGTTGATGAAGCTGATCTTCGTCGCGAGGAACGCGTTCGCGGACACCTTCACGAGTTCGGCTGTCGCGTAGTCCGTGACGATGAAGGGCGTGCCCTTCGCGATAGACGGGTGATAGACCTCGCGCAGCACCTGCGCTGCGCGGCCGCCTTCGCGACCGGCCGGGACGCCGGCCACCAGGCGGTCGGGGTCGATGGTGTCCTGCACGGCGAAGCCCTCGCGCAGAAACTCGGGGTTCCAGACGAGTGTCGCCCCGACGGCGCTGACGCGCGGTTCTAGGGATGCCGCGGTACCCACGGGAACCGTCGACTTTCCCGCGACGATGTCGCCCTCCGACAGGTGAGGCAAGAGGGCGTCGATCGCGGCGTTCACGTAGGTCATGTCTGCGGCGTACCCGCCCTGGATCTGAGGGGTGCCGACGCCGACGAAGTGCACCGTCGCGCCCGCCGCTGCGGCGAATTCGGTCGTGAACATCAACCGGCCGGAGGCGATGCCCTCAGCGAGGATGTCGGTCAACCGCGGCTCGAAGAAGGGCGCCTCACCCGCCGACAGCAGCGAGATCTTTTGCTCGTCCACGTCGATGCCGACGACCTCGTGTCCGATAGACGCCATCGCAGCCGCGTGGACCGCTCCCAGGTAACCGCATCCGATGACCGAAATTCGCATTGAAAGACCCTTCCGAAGACACCGGTGTCGTCGGCGCCGGTCGTGTTCTATCAGACACCGGTGACCGCCATCTGTCGCAGATGCTCGACGCAGGGCGCCCGGAGCGATAGCGTGAGCGCGAACAGCCGCACCGTCACTCCGAGTTCTGACAGCACCTCACCCGAAGAGGACGTCACGATGAGCACCTCCGCAGAAGGCGCACCGGAGGCAGGGCCCGTTCTGCCACCGCGCACTGCCGCGCCGAGATACACGCCCGACGATCGCGTCGCGCCCGAGGACGCGTCGCACCTCTGGCCCGATGCGCATCTCTTATCCGAAGCCCCGCCGGGGTACCAGCCGCTCGAGATGCCGGCCGCGTGGGAACCCGATCCTGCGCCCACGCCCGCACCGCGACCACCGGCATCCCCTGCCCCGCAGCCCTGGCCCTACGCGCCGTACGCACCGACCTCGCACCAGCCGCCGGCACCCGCTCCGCCCGCACACGAACCGGTTCCTGGATACGTCATCACGGCGCCGTACGAAGGCGCCGTGGCGCATCCCGCCCGGAACGCACCCGCGCGATCAGCGGCGCTCCGCAGCTTTCGCGACCTCCGCACCGGGCCGCTGGAGGGTCGAGAGTTCTCGACCATGCGGGAGTTCGCTGTCGCGGCGGTGCTCGAAGCGGGGCACCGCGAAGCCGACGTCGCGCGACTGTTCCGCTTCACGCCCTGGCAGCTCACGGCCTGGGTCAGCGAAGCGCGCGCCGCCGCCGCCGCCCCGGGTGGGCGCCCTCAGCCCAGGCGGAACCTGGGCTGAGCGCACTCACTCGACGGTGACGGACTTCGCCAGGTTGCGGGGCTGATCGACGTCGAGACCCTTGGCTGTCGCCAGGCCCATCGCGAAGATGTGCAGCGGCACGACCGCCAGGAGCGGCTCGAAAAGTGGCGCGGCCAGCGGGATGCGGAGCACCTCGTCGGCGAACGGCAGCACCGAGACGTCACCCTCTTCGGCGACCGCGATGACGCGGGCACCGCGGGCGCGGATCTCCTGGATGTTCGAGACGACCTTCTTCTGCAGCTCGGCCGCACCGCGGGGCGACGGGACGATGACGAAGACCGCCTGGCCCGGCTCGATGAGCGCGATGGGGCCGTGCTTCAACTCGCCGGCGGCGAAGCCCTCGGCGTGGATGTACGAGATCTCCTTGAGCTTGAGCGCACCCTCGAGAGCGATCGGGTAACCGACGTGCCGGCCGAGGAAGAGCACCGAGGCGGTGTCGGCCATCCAGCCGGCGAACTGCTCGATGTGCTCCTGCTCGGTCTCGATGACACGGGCGATCTTCGCGGGGATCGCTTCGAGCTCGCTCACGGCCTCAGCGGAGTCCTCGGCGGAGAGCACACCGCGGACGCGGCCGACGTGCAGGGCGAGCAGGTACAGCGCGGTGATCTGCGCGACGAACGCCTTCGTCGACGCGACGGCGACCTCAGGGCCGGCGTGGGTGTAGACGATCGCGTCGGATTCGCGCGGGATCGTGGCGCCCTGCGTGTTGCAGATCGACAGCGTCTTGGCGCCCTGCTCACGGGCGTACTTGACGGCCATGAGGGTGTCCATCGTCTCGCCGGACTGCGAGATCGAGACGACGAGGGTGTTCGGACCGATCACCGGGTCGCGGTAGCGGAACTCGTGCGCGAGCTCGACGTCGACCGGAACGCGCGTCCACTGCTCGAGCGCGTACTTGCCGACCATTCCCGCATAGGCGGCGGTGCCGCACGCGACGACGATGACGCGGTCGATACCGAGGAACAGCTCGTCGAGACCGTCGAGCTCGGGGATCGTGACCGCACCGTCCGAGAACCGGCCGCGGATGGTGTTGGCGACGGCCTCGGGCTCTTCCGAGACCTCCTTGGCCATGAACGACGACCAGCCGCCCTTTTCTGCGGCGGAGGCGTCCCAGACGACCTCGAACGGCTCGACCTCGACCGAGTTGCCGTCGAAGTCGGTGACCTCCACGCCCTGCGGCGTGATGGCGACGATCTGGTCCTGACCGATGGCGAGGGCGTTGCGGGTGTGCTCGACGAAGGCGGCGACATCGGAGCCGAGGAAGTTCTCCCCCTCGCCGAGGCCGATGACGAGCGGCGAGTTGCGGCGAGCGCCGACGACGAGGCCGGGCTGGTCCTGGTGCATCGCGAGGAGCGTGAAGGCTCCCTCGAGACGGGCGGCGACGTGACGGAACGCAGCGACCAGATCACCGGATGCCGCGTACTCGCGCCCCAGCAGGACGGCAGCGACCTCGGTGTCGGTCTCGCTGCGGAAGGTGAAGCCACCGGCGAGGAGCTCGTCCTTCAGCTCGGCGAAGTTCTCGATGATGCCGTTGTGGATGACGGCGAGCTTGTCGTCATCGGCGAGGTGCGGGTGCGCGTTCGCGTCGGTCGGTCCACCGTGGGTGGCCCAGCGGGTGTGACCGATGCCCGTCGTGCCGTCCACCATCGGGTGGGCGGTGAGGTCGTCGCGCAGCACCTGCAGCTTGCCGGCGCGCTTGCGCATCTCCAGGTCACCCTCGCCATCGATGACGGCGATGCCGGCGGAGTCGTACCCCCGGTACTCGAGCCGGGCCAAGCCCGAAAGGAGAATGGCCTGGCTGTCACGAGGCCCCACGTATCCGACGATTCCACACATGCGCCCAATCTTAAGTGGGGTGGGCTGAGACTGCGCCCCGCCGGGCCGCAGGGCGCGTCGGCGGGGCAAGGGCTGGCGTCGGCGGCATCCCTTTGATACCTATGAGGCACCGTGTCCCCCGCACGGTCGTGCCCCCCACACGACGGAGTCCCTCATGTCCGCATCCCCCCGTACCCGACGGCGGTCCGCGCTCGCGCTCACCGCTGTCCTCGCCCTCTCCCTGACCGTGGCCCCCGCTGCGGCCGCGTCGGCTGCTGTCTCGACGTCCTGCACCGGAACGACGCAGGCCGCCGTGCAGAAGCGCGTGCTGGCCGACGTGAACGCCGCCCGCAAGGCGAAGGGCAAGAAGCCCCTCACACTCGACTCGTCGATGTCGCGGGTCGCGCTCGCCTGGTCGACGAAGCAGGCCACCGCGAACCGGATGAGCCACAACCCGAAGTACGCCTCGCAGATCCCGTCGGGCTGGAACCGCGCCGCCGAGAACGTCGCGTTCGGCTACACCCCGACCAAGGTCACTCCGGCCTGGATGAAGTCCACCGGACACCGCACCAACATCCTCGGCTCGTACAACCGCATCGGTATCGGTGTCGCCTGCTCGAAGCAGGGCCTGCCGTACTACACGCAGGTCTTCGGGTCGTACGCACGCTGATCGGAGTCCTCCCGGGCGGAGCGTAGACTCGGCGACCATCGCCGCAGCGTCGCGCCCCGCCCGAGGAGGACCGATGCAGAACGTCCCGCCGCCCCTGCCGCAGCAGGTCCCGCCGCGTCCACCGATGCCTGCGCCCGCGCGGCGGCGGGTGGCATCCGTCCCCGTGATGGTGCTCACGGGCTACCTGGTTGTCCTGGCGCTCATCGCCTTCTGGCCGACGCCGGTGGATGCCGGGGTCGCGCCACTGCTCGAAGCACTCTCCCGCCGGCTGCCCGCGCTCACCTATCACCGCGTCGAGTTCACCGCGAACGTCGCCCTGTTCGTGCCGTTCGGCGTGCTCCTGCCGCTGATCCTTCGCTCGCGGGACCTCGTCCTGCCGATCGCGATCGTCGCGACCGTGACGATCGAATGCGGTCAGGCCGCCTTCCTGACCGCACGGGTGCCGAGCGTCCTCGACATCATCGCGAACACCGCGGGTGCGTGTGTCGGGATGCTGGGACTCGAGATCTGGCGACGCTTCCGCCGCCGCTGATCATCGAGACCGCGAATCTCAGAGCTTGCGGAGACGGACCGTATCGACGGTGTGGTCGGCGGCCTTGCGCAGCACGAGCTTCGCCCGGTGGCGGGTGGGTTCGACGTTCTCGCGGAGGTTCGGCAGGTTGATGTCGTTCCAGAACCCGAGGGCGAGAGAAACGGCCTCGTCGTCGGACACGTCGGCGAACACCTTGAAGAACGAGTTCGGGTTGCTGAACGCCGCCTCGCGGAGCGCGAGGAAGCGATCCACGTACCACTGCTCGATGTGCTCCACGTCGGCGTCGACGTAGATCGAGAAGTCGAAGAGCTCGCTGACGGCGATGTCGTGGGGGTTCGGAGCCGACGCGAGGACGTTCAGGCCTTCGACGATGATGACGTCGGGGCGACGGACGGTCACCTGCGCGTCGGGGATGATGTCGTATCGCATGTGCGAGTAGTACGGCGCCCGCACCTCGGCTGCGCCGGACTTCACGGCGACGAGGAACTCGACGAGGGCGCGGCGGTCGTAGGACTCGGGGAAGCCCTTGCGGTCCATGATCCCGCGCCGCTCGAGCTCGGCGTTCGGGTACAGGAAGCCGTCGGTCGTGATCAGTTCGACGCGGGGCGTGCCGGGCCAGCGGCTCATCAGTTCGCGCAGCAGGCGGGCCGCCGTCGACTTGCCGACGGCCACGGATCCGGCGACGGCGACGATGAACGGCGTCGTCGCATCCTCTTCGCCGACGAACCCCGCGGTGTCGGCGCCGAGGCGCTTGGTCGACGACGCGTAGAGCGACAGCAACCGGCTGAGCGGCAGGTAGACCTCGCGCACCTCGGTGATGTCGAGGCGGTCGCCGATGCCGCGCAGCTGCACGACCTCGGTCTCGGTGAGGGGCTGCTCCATGCCGGCGGCCATGCGCGCCCACTCGGCACGGGGGATCTCGCGGTACAGCGAGTCGATGGTCGTCGGCGTCTCATCGGGGGACATTGCGGCAACTCTAGCGGCGCACGCGAGCCTCCTCGCGCGGGCACCTCCGCGCGGCGGCGGGCGAGGGTACCGTACTCTGAGCACTGGATGTTTCTTTGCGGCCGTTCTGCCGCTCTCGACGGGGGTTTTTCGATGCTGCGACGCGTACTAGCGGTCTTGGCCGCAGTGGTGCTGACGGCATCCCTCGGCGTCTCCGGCACGACCTCTCCCGCAGAGGCCGCCTCGATCCCGTGGTTGAAAACGCACGGGTCGAAGATCCAAGACGCGTCGACCGGCAAGACCGTCACCGTCAAGGCGACGTCGTGGTTCGGCATGGAGACCGACACGTGCGCGCCGCACGGCCTGTGGTCGATCACCCTCGACCAGGGCATGTCGCAGATCGCCGGCATGGGTTTCAACACCGTGCGCCTGCCGTTCTCCAACGAGTGTCTGACGAAGAAGTCGTCGGGGTCGGTCAACCTCGCGCTCAATCCCAAGCTCTCCGGCGCCTCGACGCTGACGGTGATGGATGCCGTCGTCGCGAGCGCGCGCAAGTACAACCTCCGCATCATCCTCGACCGCCACCGTCCGGGCTCGGACGCCCAGTCGGAGCTCTGGTACACGAAGAAGTACTCCGAGGCCCGGTGGATCTCGGACTGGAAGATGCTCGCGAAGCGCTACAAGAACCAGCCCACCGTGATCGGGTTCGACCTCCACAACGAACCGCAGGGCTCGGCGTGCTGGGGATGCGGCGTGAAGGCACGCGATTGGCGTGCCGCCGCGACTCGTGCGGGCAACGCGATCCACACCGTGAACTCGAAGCTCCTCATCATCGTCGAGGGCGTGCAGTACGGCGCTGACGGCAAGGGCACCTGGTGGGGTGGCAACCTGACCGGAGTGAAGACGAAGCCCGTCATCCTCAAGGTCAAGAACCGCGTCGTCTACTCCCCGCACGAGTACCCGTCATCGGTCTTCGACCAGCCCTGGTTCCACGACAAGCGGTACCCGAACAATCTCCGCGCGGTGTGGGAGAAGCAGTGGGGCTACATCGTCACGAAGAACATCGCCCCGGTGTTCGTGGGCGAATTCGGCACCAAGCTGCAATCCTCTTCCGACAAGAAGTGGCTCTCGAAGTTCGTCGGCTACCTGAAGGACCGCCGCATCAGCTGGGGGTACTGGTCTTTCAACCCCAACAGCGGTGACACCGGCGGCCTGCTGAAGGACGACTGGTTCACGCGCGAGAAGACGAAGCTCGCGGCCCTGAAGCCGATCCTGACGCCCAAGAGCGTGCGCTACCCGGCCGCCCCCGCCCCGGCGCCCGCGCCACAGCCGTCACCGCAGCCCTCCTCCCCCGGCACCAAGCCCGACCCGGCGGTGGGTGCGTCCTCCAGCGCCTCGTCGAACGGCGTCTCGTCGACCCTGACCGTCACGAGTTCGTGGCCGTCGAAGTACCAGATCGCGCTCGCACTGACGGCGTCGTCGGGCGTCAAGGTGAAGTCGTGGACCGCGTCGTGGGCCTCGCCCGGGGCCGTCGCTGTCGACAGCGCCTGGGGCATGACGTGCAAGGTCACCAGCCCCCGCACCGCGAGCGCTCGCGTGAGCTGCTCGGGAGCGGACTGGGGCCTCGCGAACCTCACGCAGGGCTCCCGCGTCGACGTCGGCGCTATCCTCACCGCCCCGAAAGCACCGGCAGCGCCGAAGCTCAGCCTCACCGCGACGCGCTGACCGTGCGCCTCGGAGTCCTCGACATCGGGTCGAACACCGTCCATCTGCTGGTCGCCGACGTCCGTCCCGGTGGTCGCCCGCTCGCCACGACGAGCGATCGCACCGTGCTGCGCCTGATGCGCTACCTCGAACCCGACGGGTCGATCAACGCCGAGGGCGTCGACGCACTGGTGGCCGCCGTCGCCGAGGCGCGCCGCGTCGCGGACCGCGAGAACGTCGTCGAGCTGCTCGCGACCGCCACGAGCGCCGTGCGCGAGGCGACGAACGGCGCCGACGTGATCGCCCGCATCGAGGCAGAGCTCGGGCAGGAACTGCAGGTGCTCGGCGGCGAAGCCGAGGCACGCTTCACCTTCCTCGCGGTGCGCCGCTGGTTTGGATGGTCGGCGGGTCAGATCCTCCTGTTCGACATCGGCGGTGGCTCCCTCGAGGTCGCGGCGGGGCCCGACGAGCTGCCGGAGGTCGCGGCATCCGTCCCCCTCGGTGCCGGCCGGATGACGGTCGAGTACCTGCACGACGACCCGCCGGGGCAGGATGCCGTCGAGCTGTTGCGTGGGCACGCGGAGGCGACGCTGAAGCCGGTCGTCGCGCTCATGCGATCGCAGCCGCGACCCGAGCACGTCGTCGGGTCGTCGAAGGCGATCCGCTCGCTCGCGAAGCTCGTGGGTTACCCCGCGCCCGGCTGGGCGGGCACGGAGCGCATGGTGCTGCCCCGGAAGGCACTCGGCTCGTGGATCCCGCGGCTCGCTCGGATCCCGGCATCCGCTCGGCAGGAGTTGCCAGGCATCACGGCCGACCGCACGTTCCAGATCGTTGCGGGTGCGGTCGTGCTGCACGCCGCGATGACCGCCCTCGACGTCGACGAGCTCGAGGTGTCGCCGTGGGCTCTTCGCGAGGGCGTGCTGCTGCGCTACATCGAGTCGCTCAGCTGGAACGCACCGCAGGGCTGACCGTCACGGCGTGACCATGCCGCCGTTGACGTTGAGGGTCTCCCCCGAGACGTAGCTCGACTCGGCTGAGGCGAGGAAGACGAATGCCGGCGCGATCTCGGCGGGCTGACCCGCCCGCTGGTACTCGTTCTCGTCGTCGAACGCCTGCATCTGCTCGTCGGAGACTCCGTCGCTCACCTGCAGGGCAGACCAGACCGGCCCGGGCGCGACAACATTGACCCGGATGCCGCGGGGCGCCAGCTGCTGTGCGAGACCCTTCGACAGGTTGTTGATCGCGGCCTTCGTCGCGGCGTAGTCGAGACGGTCGGGAGCCGGCTTGTATGCCTCGAGCGAGGCTGTGTTGATGATGGATGCGCCGGCCGGCATGTGCGCGAGCGCGGCCTTGATGATCCAGAACGGCGCGAAGACGTTGGTTTCGAAGGTGGTCCGGAACTGGTCGTCGGACAGGTCCTCGACGCGCGGTACGGCGACCTGCTTGCCGGCGTTGTTGACGAGGATGTCGATGCCGCCGAGGAACTCGGCCGCGTCGGCGACGAGGTCGCGGCAGCGCTCCGGGTCGGTGATGTCGGCGGCGATCGCGTGTCCGCGGACGTCGGCGGCGTCGATGACGTCGAGGACGTGCGCGGCATCCTCCGCTTCGGCGTCGAGGTGCACGATGACGACATCCGCGCCCTCGCGTGCGAAGGCGATGGCGGCGGCGGCGCCGATACCCGAGTCGCCACCGGTGACGAGCGCCTTGCGTCCCTGCAGGCGACCCGTGCCACGGTAGGTGTCTTCGCCGAGGTCGGGGACCGGCGTCATCCGCGCCTGCACGCCCGGCTCCGGCTGGCGCTGGACGGGCGGCTCAACGCGCGCGTAGCGCGTGACGGGGTTTCCGAACGTGAACTGGTCGGGGTGCTCGGTGCTCATGCGGCCACGGTACGGGCCGATGCGGCATCCATTCACCCCCTTGCGCGGGGCGTTCCGGGCCCTCGGATTCGGACCGACCCCTCGGATTCGGAGGCGCACGCGCCTGCGCATCCGAATCCGGGCACAATCTCCGAACCCACGCACGAGGGCCGGATGATCGCACCCGGGAAGGCCCCACGCAAGAGGGCCAGCGCACTCCGTCGCGTTCCTAGAGTGATGTAGTGACGAGCGCCGCGAACCCCACCCCTGAGTGCACCGTCTTCTTCCTTCCGGGACTGGGGTTGGATGCCGGCTCTGCCGACGCGGTCGCAGCGGCGGCAGACCCGCGCCTGCGCGTCGTCGGCATCGACCTGCTCGACCGCGGACGCGCGGCGTCGCTCGACGACCTCGCCGACACCGCCCTCGAGCGGATCGCCGCCGAGGCCGACGGCGGCCCTTTCCTCGTCTGCGGCCACAGCCTCGGCGGCAAGGTCGCCGCGCGGGTCATGGCGCGCCTCCTGGCCGGTACCGAGCCGGTGTTCGGGCTCGCGGGCGCCGTGCTGCTCGCCCCCTCTCCCCCGACGCCCGAGCCCATGCCCGACGACAAGCGCGCCGAGATGCTCGCGACCGCACAGGGCGAGCACCTGTCGCGAGAGGATGCCGAGGCGTTCATCGCCTCGAACGTCGCCGCCCCGCTCTCCGATGCGCTGCACGAAGCCGCGGTCGACGCCGTCGTGCGACAGCCGGCATCCGCGTGGCGTGACTGGCTGACTGCGGGCAGCCGCGAAGACGCGAGCGCGCTGGTGGGCACGCTCGACCTGCCGGTCGTGGTCCTCGCCGGCGATGACGACGACGCGCTCGGCGCCGACGCGCAGCCCGAACTCGTCTCGAAGACCTACCCCCGAGCCCGGGTCGAGCGGATGCCGGGTGTCGGCCATCTGCTCCCCTACGAGGCGCCCGAGCGGGTCGCCGCAGTGCTCGCCGAGACGTGGGATGCGATCCGCGAGGGCGCTCCGATCGTCCCGGCGGAGTGGGGGCGCGTGCTCGCGTCGACGCGGGTCGACGTCGCGGTGCGCCGCGCGCTCGCGAACCGCGCACTGGCCGATGACCGCACCCGTGCACCGCGGGCGCTGACTCCGGCGCAGGTACAGACCCTCCGCGCACTGAGCGCACTGCTCGTACCGCAGGGCGACGGCGGCACCATCGACCTCGCGCTGCGTGTCGACGCGCTGCTCGCCGCGGGCTCGGGCGACGGCTGGCGCACGGCCGGCGTTCCGTCGGACCGCGTGGCCTACGGCCTCGGGCTCGACACGGTCGCCTCGCTCTGGCCGCGGGACGTGCAGGACCAGAAGGACGCCATCGTGAGCCTCATGACCGACGGGGTGATCGCGTACGGGATGACGGCCGACGCCTTCCGCTCCTGGTTCGAAGACGCGCGCAACGACCTGCTGCGGGTGTGGCTGTCGCATCCGGCGTCGCTCGCGCGAATCGGCTTCGACGGGTTCGCGATCGGCGGCACGGGTGCGGAGCCGGCGGGGTGGGCGACCATCGCACCCGGCCAGCGCGAGCCGTGGGAGCCAGCGGAACTCGGCGAATCGATCGATGACACGAAGGAGGATGCCGCGTGAGCGCTGACCAGCGCCGGGTGACGGACCACCCCGGCATGCGCCGCTTCGCCGACGACGACGTGGTCGATGTCGTCGTCGTGGGAACGGGCGCCGGCGGCGCTCCTCTCCTCTCGCGTCTCGCGGAGGCGGGCCTGCGGGTCGTGGCACTCGAGGCGGGTCCGGACTTCGCACCGAGCGAGTTCACCCCCGACGAGCTCGAGTCGACGAAGATCAACTGGATGTCGGAGCGGTTGAGCGGCGGCGACGACCGCACGGCGTTCGGGCCGAACAACAGCGGGTTCGGCGTCGGCGGCAGCACGCTGCACTGGGGCGCGTTCACCCCCCGTCCCGACCCACGCGATGTGCGCCTGCGCTCCGACACCGGTGAGGGCCGGGACTGGCCGATCGATCACGCCGAACTCATCCGCTACATCGAACGGGTCGAGTCCGACATCGGCGTGAGTGGTCCGGCGCACTACCCGTGGGACCCGTCCCGGCAGTACGCCTACCCGCCTGTGCGGCGCAACGGGTCGTCCGACGCGATGATGCGCGGGTGCGAGGCTCTCGGCATCACGGCGACCGACGGCCCCGCCGCGATCCTCACTCGCGATCGCGATCAGCCGCACCACGGGCTGCGCGCGGGAACGCTCGACAACGGCGACATCCACCAGGGAGACCGATTCGGCGCCAAGGCGACGACCGCGAACACGTACCTCCCCGCCGCCGTGGCCGCGGGAGCCGAGGTGCGTCCCGACTCCTTCGTGCATGGGATCGAACGGGATGCCGCGGGTCGCGTCACCGCCGTGGTCTACCGCTCCGGCGGGGTCGACAGGCGCCAGCGGTGCGCGACGCTCGTGCTCGCTGCCGGCGGCGTCGAGACCCCTCGCCTGCTGCTCCACACCGGCGTCGGCAACGCGAACGGCGTCGTCGGACGGGGCTTCATGGCGCACGGAGCGGTGCAGGTGTGGGGCCGGTTCGACGAGCCGATCCGCGGCTACCGCGGGTACCCGTCGTCGATCATCAGCGAAGACTTCCTCCGTCCCGCCGACGCGGACTTCGCCGGCGGTTACCTCCTGCAGAGCCTCGGGGTCATGCCCCTGAACTTTGGCGTGCAGCTGATCCGCGCCGCGAACCTCTGGGGCGACGACCTCATGTCGGCCCTGGACGACTACCCGTTCAGCGCAGGCATCGGCATGAACGGGGAGTGCCTGCCGTACGAGAACAACGCGTTGGTCCTCTCGCGGGAGATCGCCGACGATGGGATGCCGCGGGCCGAGATCTCCTTCTCGAAGGGCGCGAATGAGCGAGCCATCGACGCGCACGGCATCGACGTGATGGAGCGCATCCTCACGGCGGCCGGTGCGCGCTCCACGCGGGTGATGCAGCGCACCGCGCACACGCTCGGCACCTGCCGGATGGGTGACGACCCCGACGACGCTGTGGTGGATGCCGACGGTCGCTCGCACGAGATCGATAACCTCTGGATCTGCGACAACTCGACCTTCCCGAGCTCGTTGCCCGCCAACCCTGCTCTCACGCAGATGGCACTCGGGCTCCGGACGGCAGATCGGATGCTCGCCACCCGCTGACCCGCGACTTCGGAAACGCCACTCCCCCCAGCGTGGGCTGCTCCGCTACGGTGGGCGCAGGTTCTCGTCAACGGCGCCGAATGAGGGACCTCGGCGTTCCGGCGCCGCCGTTGTGGGAGGAACCCGATGTTCGCACGCTCGTCGCACCGCCGTTCACGCAAGCGCTCCGCTCCCCGAGCACCCGGCATCCCCTGGTGGGTCTACGTTCTGGTGGTGCTGATCGCGGTGGGGGCCGCAGCACTCGTCATCGCGGCGCTGCTCGAGTACTGAGTTCAGTCGCGGCGTGACGCACGGGTTGCCCGACGCCCCCACCAGGCAGGCTGCGGCGGGTCGGAAACCGTCGCCACCGGCCCTTCCCGGTCTGCGGTCAGCGGTACCGGAACTTCGAGGACGACCGTGTCGTCGCGTTGGAAGATGCGGGCGCCCGACCCGAGCGCGCTGACACCACGTCGCTCGGGGGTCGCGATCGGAGCACTATCGAGGGTGCCGATCGACCAGGTGCGCACGAGCAGCGCTTCGCCTTCGACCCCGACCGACAGCCACACCGACTTCGCGTCGGAGTGTTTCACCGCGTTGACGAAGCCTTCGTTCACCACGGTCGCAACGCTCCTCGAGAGCGCAGGATCGATGAGCGCGTCGGCGGCGCTGGCCGAGATCTCGCTCGACACGTCGAGGACGGCGCTCCAGGTCGCGACGAGTTCGGCGAGGTCTTCGTGCGCCGACTGTAGGACCCCTTCTGCTGCGGCGGCGTTCGTCTCGACGATGAAGGCGAGGATCGAATCGTAGGCGGCATCCGTCTCTCGTCGGAAGGTGAGGATGTCGTCGGGCGTGATCTCCCGCTCGTCGGCCGCGGCCGCGAGCAGTACGCATCGGCCCTGCACCCGACCGTGCAGCACATGCGCGGCGTGCCGTAACGGGCGGCGCGCGTGCGCGGTCTTGGCGGTGAGGGTGCGGGCAACCATCCCGAGCACGACTTCGAGCCGACGCGCGGTATCGGACGCTCGGGCCACGGCGTCCGTGCAGGCGGCCAGCGCAACGGCGACGAGCGGCAGCGAGGCGAGGGGCACGATGCGGGCGGGGTCGTCGTGCGGCACCAGCACGTAGGCGAGAACGGACATGAGGATGCCGGCGGCCACCCACACTGCCACCAGCACTCCGCCGCGCTGCGCGGCGCTCTTCTTGTGACCGAAGAAGCGGACCGCGACGTCGGCGGCGAGGGTGAGCGGCATGCCGACGAGGATGGCCGCGATCGCGGCGGGCAGACCGGCGACGTGGTGGGCGTAGGGCACGGCCCCGAGCATGAAGACGAAGCCGGTGAGCAGGTGGGGTGCGGGCCGGAGCATGGCGAATGCGGTTCGGGGTGCCGGGGGTTCGGGAGCATCGCCGGAGTCGGTGGGGACGACACGAAGATCGAGGTCCGCGCGCTCCTCGAGGCGGTGGCTGGCTGCGCGGACCCGCTCGGAGTACTCGCGGACGGCGTCGAAGTCGATGGTGCCGGCGAGCATCGCGTCGCGTTCACGCCGGAGTCGCGAGATGAGGGGGCCGAGGGAGCCGCGATTCTCGGCGTCGAAGCGAGCGAGGCGACGGCTGCCGGCGGCGAGCGCGGCGGTCGCATCGACCAGCCGCGCACGGGTTCCGCGGGTGAGTTCGATGGATCGCACCGTCATCGCGATGATCGAGAGCCCCGCGACCCAGACCACGAGGTTCGAGCTCACTCGGGCGTAGAGGCCGGAGAAGTCGGGCGCGCTCTGATAGATCAGCACGTACACGCCTTCGTTGACGAACGGACGGGCAACGCCTGCGACGGCGACGGCCGTCAGCACGAGAAGTCCACGAAGCCGCCGCCGACGCATGGTGCGTTCGGCAATCGCCACGGGCACGAGAGCAGCTGCGAGCACGGCCCACCCGAGCGCGCCGATGGCGACGACCTGTGAGTAGTCGGCGGGGCCGGTGAAGTGCTGGAACGGAGCAAGGACGGTGATCGAGACGATCAGCGTGAACCAGAGCGAGGGCTGCGTGAAGAAGGAACCACTGGTGACGGCGTCCCACCACACGTGAGCGCCGAGACGAGCCCGCCGACGAGCGGCGAGTACGGGAACCCGCCGGGCCATTCCTTGTCTTTCCCCAGAGAGGGCCTGCCTGGCCCGGTCGACAGTGTAGCGGCGCGTGGGTCTCCCCGGGGAACGCCGAACCCGCCTGCGTGAGGTCGGCGGCAGTCCGGTCCTTGTGACCGTCGGCTTCGAGGCTTTCGTCGTGGGTATCGGACCGTGGTGAGTCAGGCCTGGTTAGATCACGCGGTCGTTGCCGCCGTCGACGCTGAGGTGCGCCCCGGTGGTGACGGGCAACATCACGCAGAACACCCCGACCGCCTCCGCGACCAAGGAGCTCGTGACTTCAGCGCCGAGCAGATTGCGCGTGCGGTACTCCGCGACGGACATGCCGTACTCCGCGGCCCGCTGTGCGAGCAGCTCGGGCGTCCAGATACTCGTATCGAAAACGGCATCAGGCTCGACCTGATTGACCCGGATGCCGTCTTGCGCCCACTCGAGCGCCAGCACGCGAGCGAGTTGAGCTGCGGCGGCTTTGCTCGCGGAATACGCAGCGACGCCAGGACCGGGCGCCGCCACGTTCTTCGTCGAGACGAGCACCAGCCGCCCCCCTCGTGGTGACCGCGCCAACAGCGGATGGGCAGCCCGCGCGAGACGGGCCACAGCGGTGACATTGACCCGCATGGCGCGGTCCCATTCGTCGTCTCGCAGGTTCGCGACCGGGGCACTCGCCGGGAAGATCCCCGCGGCGGGTACGACCATGTCGAGGCCGCCGAAGTCTCGAGCGGCCGTGTCGATGGCAGCGTCAATGACGGACGGGTCGCTTACGTCGCCGACGACCCCCCGCCAGGCCTCGCCGTCGAAGGCGTCCGCCACCCCAGAACTCAGGTCGACACCGACAACAGCGGCCCCGCTCCGCAGCAGATGGTCCGCGACGGCGCGGCCGATGCCGGACGCGGCGCCGGTGACGAGTGCGACCTCGCCTGTGAGCGGCGAGCGCTTCTTGCCGGCGAGCTTGGCCTGCTCGAGCGACCAGTACTCGATGTCGAAGGTGAGCTCCTCACTCAGTGACTGGTATCCACCCATCCGATCGGCGGCGTCGATGACGTCGAAGGTGTGCAGCGCCACGTCGTGAACGACACGCAGGTCTCGTACGGTCTCCCCGGTGACGAGCAGCCCTAGATCAGGATCGAGGACGACACGGGGCGCGGGATCCAGCTCTGTCATCACGTCGATGCGGTCCCGGTGGCGCTCGACGTATTCGTGATACCGGGTCGCGAACTCTTCGACATCGCGACCCAGCATCGGTGACCGCTTGGTGTAGAGGACGTGTTCCGGGGTCGCGGTTCCGCGTCTGGTAGCCCTGTCGAGCCCTGGCCGCGCGGCGACCTCCGCGCCTCGCGAACTGGTGGACTGGCGCATCAGCATCGGCCGCCCGGCAGCAGCCGACACCGCACGACGGAGCTCGGCCAGTTCCTCGACATCGCCCTTGCGATCGGAGGTGCCCCCGGGGTCACCCCACTGCGTCACACCGGTTGCCGAGGCCGCACGGGCGACGAGCTCGCGATGGCGGCCCAGGGCGGCATCCGGATCGTCTGCGAAGGTGAACAGCCCGTGGTTGCGGAGGACCACCGCGTCGACGGTCGAGACGTCCGTGGACGCGATCCGTCTCGCGAGCGGGAACCCCGGCATCACGTACGGGAGCACGAGCACACCGTCGCCCAGGACCTCGGCGATCTCGCTGTCATCGACATCCCGATTGGTCAGCGCGACGATGGCATCGGCGTGCGAGTGCAGCACCGCTTTTCCGGGCAGGTAGGCGTGCAGCAGCGCTTCGATCGAGGCCGTAGGGGCGGATGCATCGAGCGAGGCCTGCCGAAGCTCGTTCACCATCGTCATGTCGTCGAGCTCATCGAGCTGTAGCAGCTCGGCCAGCCGGGAACGGCGGAGCGGCGCGAAGCCCGCGGCCTCGATAGTGCCGAGGTCCCACCCGCTTCCCTTGACGAGGACGAGGTCGACGTCGGCGCCGGTGACATCGCGCCCGACGGTCTTGATCGAGGTGTTGCCGCCGCCGTGGAGCACGAACGAGGTATCCGCACCGAGCTTGCGGCTCACGCGGACGATGGCGTCCAGGTCGCGACGGTGGCCGTCCGAGATCACGCTCACGCGGAGACCTCCCACACGGATCCCATGGCCGACAGCACTCGGTCGAATCGAGCGGCCTGATCCCGATAGGCGTCGCGTGCCGTGCCTGGCGACACCACCAGCGCCGGATCGGGTGCGACCTGCCACGGTGATGTGTCCATGCCGACTCCCCGAGCGGCGAGCGACGCGACGCCACGGGCGCCGAGCTCGGTGCCCAACTGCCGCCGCATCGGATGATCGAGGATGTCTGCGAACATCTGCGCCCACTGGGCATTCTTCGCGCCCCCGCCCGCCAGCGTCCAAGGTCCATCCGTGAGGCCGGCGCCGCACGCACTGACCTTCTCGATCTGCACTCGGTGGTACTGCGTGATGCCCTCGGCGACCGCACGGGCCACGTGCGCGAACGTGTGGCTTCCCTTGATTCCGAGGAACGTGCCCGAGGCACCCAGGTGCTCAGGGGCGCCGTGGATGAACGGCAGGAAGATCAGTCCGTCAGCCAGGGGCGGAGCGTCGGGGCATGCCTCTAGGAGATCCCGTGGGGTGACCGGAAGCGTTGCACGCGAGCCGAGGATGCTCGAGGCCCATTCGATGCTCGCCGCCGAGGTCGGCGCGACCTCCATCGCAAGCATGAGTTCGCTGTCGGGCAGGAGCGCGTTGATGGTCACGCGAGGCGGAACGGTGTCGGCCGGCACGACGACGCTGTTGATGGCCCACGTTCCGACGATGACCGTGACATCGCCCTTTCGAGCCGAGCCCGCGCCCAGCGGACTTGCGACGCAGTCCATGCAGCCTGCGACGACAGGGACACCTTCCGGCAGTCCCGTCGCCGAGGACGCCTCGGCCGTGACGGCGCCGACGACGGCATCAGAGGATCGCAGCGCCGGGAACATGCGGAGGATGCCGCGAGGCAGACCCAGCATCTCGACGGCGGCCGACTCGTATCGGCGCGACCGCAGGTTCACGAGTCCGCAGCCGGATGCATCCGAGAGGTCCGCGCTCGGCGCTCCGGTGAGGCACAGTGTCAGCCAGTCCTTGCAGGTCAGGGCCCATCGTGCCCGCGCCAGTGTCTCCGGCTCGTTGTCCTGCAGCCAGCGAAGCAGGACCGCAGGCTGCGCCGCCCAAGGGATCGACCCTGTCAGCAGACGCACGCGCTCGACCTCGGCCGACGGAAGCGCGGCAACGATCTGCTCCGCCCTGCTGTCGGTCGACGCGATGGCTGACCGCACGGGCCTCAGGTGCTCGTCGACGAGATAGAGCCCGTTGCCGTGACCTGTCGCCCCGATACTGCTGACGTGCCACCCCTCGCGCTGCAGATGCTCGGTGAGATCCCGCAGGACGTCGGCGACGACGCTCCAGAGCGCGTCCATGTCGATCTCCTGACGCTCTCGCGACACCGCGACGCGGGGGTTGGGCGACGAGACCGTCCTGATCTCGTTCCCGTGCTGGTCGAATGCGGCCGCCTTGGCCGAAGTGAGACCGACGTCGATGCCGATCACGCAGCTTTTCATCTTGCTCGTTCTCCCGGGTTCAGAGCGTTCCGGCGGGGACCTGGTCTGCGGCTTCGTCGCCTCGCAGGGCCCGCGGCATGAAACGCCGAGCTGCTTCACGGTAGCGCGCCACCTCAGCATCGGCGTGCGCCTCGCTCCACCCCGCGTATGCCACCAGCACTGCGGCGGCGGCGGACGAAGCCGCGAGCCCCACGTCGCTGCCGAAGGCGATGACGGTGCGTCGCACCAGGACGTCCTCCAGGGTGAACGCGCCCTCCTCTCGGACGGCGTAGAGCACTTCGGCTGCGATCGCACCGGTCTCAGGGTCGATGACCTCTGCGAGCGCAGGGTCGGATGCCGCAAGTTCCGCGATGGGACGGGCCAGCGTCCCGTACACCGATGCGAGCCTCGTCGCCACGGCCGCCGGGAGGTGGCTGCGATCGGTGAAAGCTTTCGTGAACGCCGTGATCTCTGCCGCCGGCGCCCCGGGGAAACGCGAGGTCCGGGTGGGCGACGGCTGATGCGGCAGACCCAAGGCGTCCTCGACCTTTCGGAGAGTCTGCTCGCCGAGCGCGCGGTGCGTCGTGTACTTACCGCCGATGATGGTGAGCAGCCCGCGCTCGTCGCCCGTGTGCTCGATGATGTCGCTGTCACGTGAGACGGAGGACGGGTCGGTGAGGTCGGCGACGTAAGGCAGGGGCCTCACGCCGGAGTAGGACCAGAGGACGTCGTCCGGCTTCAGGGACGCGTCGGGGATGATCGTGTTCGCCGAGCGGAGCAGGTAATCCACCTCGGCCTCATCGATGGCGATCTCGTCGATGGAGCCGTCGTAGGGGAGGTCGGTGGTTCCGATCATGAAGCGGCCGTCCCACCAGGGCAGCACGAACATCGGGCGCCCGTCTTCGGGCGAGTCGAAGAAGATGCAGGTGTCGGGAGCTCCGGGGAAGGCCTCGACGACGAGATGGCTGCCTTTCGTCGGCCCGATCTTCCGAGGGTGGTCGCCCGCCAGATCGAGGACGGCATCCACCCAGGGCCCGGCCGAGTTGATGACGAGGGGTGCCCGGAGCTCGCGGGTCTCGCGTGAGAGCCGGTCGCGGTAGGTCACGCCGACGACCCGCCTCGCATCTCGAAGGAGGCCCGTCACGGGCGTGTGCGTGAGGATCGTGGCGCCGCGGGCACTCGCGTCGATGGCGATCTCGACCGCGAACCGCTCTGTCACAGGCACGTGCGCGTCCTGGAACAGTCCGCCCCATTTGACGCCGGCCTTCGCGACCGAGGGCCATTCCCGCTTGAGACGGCCCGAGAACACGATCCGGTTCAGGGGCAGCTTCTTGCCGAGGGCGAGGACGTCATGGACGATGAGCCCGCACGACATCAGCCAACCAGGGGTCTTGTTCCACTTCGCGAACGGGATCAGCATCGGGTACGGCCGCACCAGGTGCGGCGCACTCTGCAGCAGGATGTCGCGTTCTCGGATCGACTCGAGCACGAGAGGGATCTCGAACCGCGGAAGGTACTTGAGCCCGCCGTGGATGAGACGCGTCGAGATCGCCGAGGTGCGGGCCGCAATGTCGTCCTGATCGATCATCACGACGTCGAGCCCTCGGGCGGCGAGCTCCCGCGTGATCGCCAGACCGTTGATGCCGGCGCCGATCACGACGACGTCGGCGTTCGACGGAGTGCTGTGGGTGTGCAGAGTGGGCATGGGTGTCCTCACCGGGCGCGTGTGCCCGAGCAGGGATGCGGGCGCCGCGTCGGCGCCCGCATCGGGTTCAGTGCGACAGGGTCTGGAAGAGGTCGAACGCGTCGGACGAGGTGAGTCCGTCGTGCACGACCCCGCGGACGGCGGCAAGCATGGCGGCGGGGTGCTCGGACTGGAAGACGTTCCGCCCCATGTCCACGCCCGCGGCGCCCTCCTGGATCGCCTGGTAGGCCACGCGGAGCGCCTCGCGCTCTTCGACCTTCTTGCCGCCGGCGATGACGATCGGAACGGGGCAGGCGCTTGTGATCGTCTCGAAGCCGTCCTCGACGTAGTACGTCTTGACGAACGCGGCTCCCAGCTCTGCGCTGATGCGGGTGGCGAGGCGGAAGTAGCGGGCGTCGCGCACCATGTCTCGCCCGACCGCCGTTACTGCCAGGACCGGGATCCCCGCACCCTGACCCTGGTCGACGAGCGTGGTCAGGTTCTTGATCGACTTGGTCTCGTTCTCACCGCCGACGAACACCTGGACGGCGAGGGCCGCGGCATCCAGCCGCACGGCGTCGTCGATGGACACCGCGAGCTCTTCATCCGAGAGCTCCTTCAGGATGCTGGGGCCGCCCGAGGCTCGCAGGACGATGCCCTTGCCGTTCTCGGGCGGGATGGTGGTGCGCAGCGCGCCGCGGGTGCACATCAGGGCGTCCGCCTGTGGAACCAGCGGCAGGATCGACCGGTCGAGTCGCTCCAGGCCCGACGTCGGGCCCTGGAAGTAGCCGTGGTCGAAAGCGAGCATGACGGTCTTGCCGTCTGCCGGGTCGAACACGCGCGACAGGCGCGCGCGCAGGCCCCAGTCCTGGCCGGCCTGGCCCTTGAGGTGGAATCCGCCTGCAGGTGCGGCGCTTCCGCCGAAGTCGGTGCCGTCGCGGAGGTCGTCGAGGTCAGCCATTGATGGGCTCCTTCTGTGAGGGGGTGGAGGGGGTCGTTGTCCGGCTGCGCATGCTGTCCCGCAACCGTCGGATGCTCGAGCGGCCGGTTCCCGTCGCCGCCGATGCGACGATCACGACGAGGACGACGAGCACGCCTTTGAGGACGTTCTGCGCCCCGACCGACCAGCCGACGAGGTTCAGCAGGCCGGACAGCAGCACGAAGAAGAGGGCGCCTGTCCATGCGCCCGCGGGTACGGGGCGGCCGCCCGAGATGAGGGTGCCGCCGATGACCACCACGGCGATGGAGTCGAGCATGTAGCTGGTCCCGAGAACCGTACTCGGCGAGATGTACGCCGCGAGCAGGCCGCCGACGAGGCCCGCGAACCCGGCGCTGATGAGGTAGGCGGTTGCGGTGACGAGCGCGACCTTGATGCCTGCGCGCTCCGCGGCGCGTGCGCTCTGGCCGACCGCGATGATCGACAGTCCGAGCTGCGTGTGCCGAAGGACGAACCAGGTCAGCACGGTGACGGCCGCGACGATGATCGCAATGATCGGGATGCCGACGACCTTGGCATTGACGAAGGCGCGCAGCACCGGGTCGGCACCGCCGCGGGCCGCATCGGCGAGCAGCAGCGTCGCGCTCGTGACGATGAGGCTGGTCGCGAGGGTCGCGATGATGGGCGGCACGCGGAGCACCAGGATCGCGGCGACCGACACGGCTCCCGCCAGGGCGCCGGCGACGACGGCGGCGAGCAGTCCGACGGCCGGGCCGTGCGTCGCACCGATCGCGACGGACACGTACGAGGTCATCGAGATGACCGTTCCCACTGAGACGTCGATGTTGCCGGGCCCCAAGGTGATGACGAGCATCTGGCCGAGGGCGACCAGCACCAGGAAGGGCGCGAGCGAGAGTGCCTGCGTGATCGGGTCGAACGGCGACCCGGGTCGGACGGCGATGATGACGGCCCAGACAGCGAGAACGCCGATCAGGGACCAGCCCCACGCCGGCCAGCTGAACCGCCGGGATGCGGGAGCCGTGGGGAGGGTGCGGGTGTCGACTGCGGTCATCGGACGAACCTCTCGGTGATGATGCGACCAGCCAGCACCGCGATGACGATGAGGCCTTGCGCCGCCGACTGCAGGGCGGACGGGAGATTGATGAGGCTCAGCAGCACGGTGATGAGCCCGAGGGTGACGGCGCCGAGCGTCGTCCCGATGGGCAGGGCGCGTCCGCCCGAGAACGTGCCGCCCCCGAGGATGACCGCGGCGATGGTCATGAGGGTGTACTCGCTCGCGGCGTTCACATCGCCCGACCATGTCTGCGAGGCGAGCATGAGACCGGCCGCGACCATGAGGACGGCGGCGAGTGCGTAAGCCGTGATGCGGGTGCGCGTCAGCGAGACACCGGCCTTTTCGAGCGTCGCGGCCTGCGACCCGAGCGCCCGCATCTGCGCGCCCACGCGAGCGCGGCGGGTGATGTACCAGCCGGCCAGCGTCGCCAGGACGATGAAGATGACCGGCGCGGGGAACCACGTCGGACGCCAGGTCGAGATGACCGACAGCCAGTCGGGCGTCTGACCGCCCGGCGTCGGGCGGATCTGCAGGCCGATGCCGAGCCAGACGAATGACATACCGAGGGTCACGATGATCGACGGCACCCCGCGACGCTGGACGACCAGGGCGAGTAGACCGTAGACGACGACGATGCCGACGATCGCAGCGACGGCGAGCAGCGGAGCGTCGATGAACAGCGTCGCGGCGATGACGGTGATGAGGCCCACGAGATAGCCGACGCTGAGGTCGATGTCGCCGACACTCATGATGATCATCTGCGCCTGCGCCGCGAGCACCAGAGGCACCGACGACATCAGCATGAGGGTGAGTCCGGGGATGCTCAGGATGCCGGGCTGCAGGCTCGCGGTGATCGCGAAGATGACGGCAAGGGTGAGCAGCGCGAGCAGCGCGGGCGAGCCGTTGATCGCACTCCCCCGCAGCCGGGTGGTTGTCGTCGGGAACGAGGCGGACCGTTGTCCTGCCGGTGCCGTGGTCATCGCGCGATCTCCTCGATGCGTTCGTCGGTGCCGAACGAGTCGGCGATGATGCGGTCCTCGGTGATCTCGTCGCCGCGCAGCTCGCTGACGATGCGGCCGGATCGGAACACGTAGACGCGGTCGCAGTGGGCCATCTCGCCGTTCTCGGTCGAGTACCAGATGACTGATCGTCCGCGAGCGGCCTCGACGCGCATGAGGGCGTAGAGCTCGTTCTTCGTCGTCACGTCGACGCCCCGGAACGGGTCGTCGAGCAGAACGAGGACGGCGTCCGTTGCGAACGCTCGGGCGACCAGGACCTTCTGTTGATTGCCGCCGGACAGGGCGGTGATGGGCGAGCGCGCACCGCCCTTGATGTTCAGGCGCTGCACCCACTCCCCCGCGAGCGCACTCTTGCGACCGGATCGCACGACACCCGCGGTGGAGAGCTGTCGGGTGGATGCCACGGTGAGGTTCTCCGCGACGGTCCACAGCGGGAAGATCCCGCTCGTCTGCCGGTCGCCGGGCACGTAGGCGCGTCGCTTGGCCACCGTCGCGCCCCGGCTGTTCGACCACAGCCGTCGCAGCGCGACATCCTGTCCGTGGCCGGCCAGGCCCGCGAGGCCGACGACCTCGCCGGGGCGGACGTGCAGCTCGACGCCCAGATCGTCGAGTCGGGCGAGTGTGCCTTCGGCGCGCACGTCGGGTCGGGGTGCGCTCGTCACCCGGCGGACCGTGCTGGTGTCGGCGTGGACGTCGCCGCCCATCGTCGCCAGCAGTGCGTCCTCGCTCGTCACTGCCGCGCCGGTCACCTCGACGATGCGACCGTCCTTCATGACGGCGATTCGGTCGGCGTTGGCGAGGACCTCCTGCATGCGGTGCGAGATGAGCACCATGCTCACGCCCCGTGCGGTCAGCGAGCGGAGGTGGGCGTAAAGCTGGCGGGTCGCGTCCACGCTCAGCGACTCGGTCGGCTCGTCCAGGATGAGCATCGACAGGCCGTCAGTACAGAGGGCGCGAGCGATCTCGAGCATCTGACGCTGCGCCATGCTGAGGTCGACGACCCGACGGACGATGTCGATGCCGTGCCCCGGAAAGATGTCGTCGAGCGTCTGTGCGACGCGGCGCTCGGCGGTACGCCGCCACCGCCAGCCTCGCGCCGCGGCATCCGACAGCGCGATGTTCTCGGCGACGGTGAGGTCCGGGCAGAGTGCGAGCTCCTGGTACACCATGCGCACGCCCGCGGCAGCGGCGGTGCGCTGATTCCACGGACCGGGGGCGCGCCACGCCACCGATCCGTGATCGGGGGCTTCGCGGCCTGCGAGCACGCGCATGAGCGTGCTCTTGCCTGCGCCGTTGTGGCCGACCAGTCCGAGGATCTCTCCCGCTCCGACGGTGATGTCGATGCCCGTCAACGCGGCGGTCTTGCCGTATCGCTTCGACACGTCGGTAGCGGTCAGCAGCGGCGGCGTGACGGCGCTGTGTCCGGGCGTGTTCATCGCAGAGGTCATGGGAGTGTTCCTTCGAACCGGTCGGCCGGACGGATTACTTCTTGAGCGCGGGTGCTTCGACGGGCTCGCCCGCGGCGATCGCCTCGAGAGCAGCCGTGATGGATGCCTCGTCCCACGCGTTGGCGGCGTACTCATCCGTGCCGAGCGCGTCGACCCAGTAGTCGAGGTCGGCCTGCGCGACCTGGACGAGCGGCAGCACGACCTCGTTCGGGACGTCGTCACGGCGCTCCTTGGCGAGAGCGACGTAGACGGCGGCCACGACCTGACCGGGGTCCGTCAGGGCGGCGAAGGAGCCGTTGTCGAGACCGCTCTCCTGCCAGAACTTCAACGACTTGCCATCGGTGTCGAAGACGACGACCGGCGCCTCGCGCCCTGCGGATTCGAATGCCTGCACGACACCCATACCGCCGATGCACCCGGGGACGGCCGCGATCTCGGGCAGGGAACCGAGGACGCCCACGATCTCCTTCTGCGCGGTCGCAGAGTCGCAGAAGCCGTTGACCTCGGCCGCGACCTTCACATCGGGGTAGTCCTTCAGGATCTCCATCTGACGGGCGTGGAACGCTTCTTCCGGCTGCGAGCCGACGACGCCGCGGTTGATGACGATGTCGCCCTTGCCGTCGATCGCGTCGAGGGCCGGCTGAATGGAGTCAGCGCCCCACTGCCCGTAGTCGTTGCGCACGACAGTGCCGCAGCTGGTGTCCATGTCGGCGTCGAGGATGATGACGTTGATGCCCGCGGTGCAGGCCTCTTCGATCACCGGCTTGAGAGCGCTGGACGAGGCGGGGATCACCATCAGCACGTCGGGGTTCTGCAGCATGAGGCTGCGGATCTGCGACGCCTGCTCCGTTGCACTGTTCTCGCCCGGGGCGTTGACGACGGAGTAGTCGGAGACGACGCCGTCCGACTTCAGCTTGTCGGCCTCGGTTTCGAACTTGTCGATCAGGGTGAGTCGCCACCCGTTCACGAACCCGTTCGACAGGGCGATCTTCAGCCCCTTGGGCTCGCCACCGGATGAGCCGGCGGGCTCGGCCGAGGCCGCACAGCCGGCGAGGATCACTGCTGCGGCTGCGGTGGCCGCTGCGGCGGTCAGGGCGCGCCGCATATTCGGGAACTTCATCTGTTGCCTCCACTGTTCGCGTCTTCGCGAGTCGGGCACTCGCTCGTTGAGTGCGCGGATCAGAACATGTCCTTACCAACCTGTCATTACAAGTTGGTAATGACTAAAGTAGGGACAGCGAACCCGCGATGTCAATTGCGAGGTTGATACGCTCGACGCCGAGCCGCAGGGCGAAGGAGTACAGATGCCGACACGTGCGACGAACAGCACGCTCGATCGCGATGCCGACGTACCGCTGTGGCAACAGCTCGCGCGCCGATTGCGAAGCGAGATCGAGGAGGGCGTTCTCCGACCTGATCAGGCACTGCCCTCGGAGTCCGAGCTGATCGACCGTTACGGGGTCTCACGCACCGTGGTCAGGGAGGCTCTGGGCGAGCTCGTCCGGAACGGACTCATCTACAAAGTGCGCGCGCGCGGATCCTTCGTGGCACCCCAACGGCCGGAACTGAAGTTCGTCGGCGCCGTCACCGGATCCTCCGACGACCTCGCTCCCACCGGCCGCACCATCTCGACCCGGGTCCTCGACTTCTCGACAGGCGAGGCAGACGCCCGTGAGGCGGACCACCTGAAGATCGGGGTCGGCGATCCTGTCGTCCGCCTGCGTCGACTCCGCAGCGTCGACGAGACGCCGTGGCTGCTCGTTCAGACGGTTCTGCCCGCCGAGCGCTTTCCGACCCTGTCGCCGACGCAGCTCGAGAACGCGTCGCTGTACGCGCTCCTCCGCCGCCGCTTCGGTGTCGAGCCGAGCGGCGCGGATCGCTGGATCAGCGCAGTGATCCCTGACCGCAAGGATGCCGAGTTGCTCGAGTTGGCGTCCGGAAAGCCGGTCCTGGCAATCGAGTCGGTGGCGTGGGATGCCGACGGCGTACCTTTCGAGCTGTACCACGCGCTCCATCGCAGCGAGGAGTCGCGCTTCTACGTCGGCATCCGCTGAGACGCGGTGCGGGACGAGCGCAACGCTTGTCAACCGCCCCATGCGTTCGCGACGACCCGACCTATCGTGGCGGGGTGGGAGAAGAAGTCGAGAAGCAAGAGATCACCGGTGCCGATCGCACCCTTCATCGCGAGAAGATCCGTCGGAACCTCGACGTCTTCGAACGGATGCTGGGCGAAGCCCGCTTCGACACGGATGACCCGATGACGGGCCTCGAACTCGAGCTGAACCTTGTGGATGCCGTCGGAGACCCCGCAATGCGGAACGAGCAGGTCCTGCAAGCAATCGCCGACCCCGCGTTCGTGACGGAGCTCGGTCGCTTCAACGTCGAGATCAACGTGCCGCCAGCGAAGCTCCGCGAGGGCGGTCTGACGGTGTTCGAGGACGGCCTTCGGCAGAAGCTCAACGATGCCGAGGAGCGGAGCGAGGATCTCGGCGCGCATCTGGTGATGATCGGCATCCTGCCCACCCTCGCGGAGCCGCACCTGAGCCGCAGCACGCTGAGCGACGACTCGCGGTACGACCTGCTGAACGAGCAGGTGCTCGACGCGCGCGGTGAGGACATCGCGATCTCGATCGCCGGTCGTGAGCGACTCGAGACGACGGCCGACTCGATCGTGCCCGAGGCGGCGTGCACGAGTACGCAGTTCCACGTGCAGACCTCGCCGGCGCAGTTCGCGTCGTATTGGAACGCGTCGCAGGCGATCGCGGGTGCGCAGCTCGCGGTCGCGGCGAACTCGCCGTACCTGCTGGGGCGGGAGCTGTGGCGCGAGTCGCGCATCCCGCTGTTCGAGCAGGCGACTGACACCCGCAGCGAGGAGCTGAAGGCGCAGGGCGTGCGTCCGCGGGTGTGGTTCGGCGAGCGCTGGATCACGTCGGTGTTCGATCTGTTCGAAGAGAACGTCCGCTACTTCCCGGCGCTGCTGCCGATCATCGACGACGAGGACCCGCTCGACGTGCTCGAGTCGGGTGGGGTGCCGTCGCTGGCGGAGCTGAAGCTGCACAACGGCACGGTGTATCGGTGGAACCGGCCGGTGTACGACGTCGCCGATGGCGTGCCGCACCTGCGCGTGGAGAACCGCATCCTCGCGGCCGGTCCGACGGTGGTCGACACGGTCGCGAACGCTGCTTTCTATTTCGGCCTGGTGCGTTCCCTGGCGGAGGATGAGCGCCCGGTGTGGTCGCGGATGCCGTTCGCGACAGCCCGAGAGAACTTTCAGTCGGCCGCGCGGGTGGGTATCGACGCACGGCTGTCGTGGCCAGGCATCGGTCAGGTGCCGGCGACGAAGCTGATCCTCGACACGCTTCTCCCCCTCGCCGCTAAGGGTCTCGACACGTGGGGCGTCTCCCCCGGAGAGCGTGACCGCTACCTCGGGATCATCGAGGGTCGCTGTGCGACCAAGACGAACGGTGCCGACTGGTTCGTCCGACGGATGCGGGCGCGCTCGGGGATGGAGCGGGCCGACGCTCTCCGTGCCACGTTGCTGGAGTACCGCGAGGCGATGCATACGAACGAGCCGGTGCATACCTGGAATTGACGCCGCGCCGCCGGACGCCCTAGCCGAACGTCCGGGGTTATGCGGATCCGCCTCGCCCGGCCGCCAGTGCAGCGGCGGGTGGGTCTCCCCGGGGAACGCCGAACGCCCGGGTCCGTTCGGAGCCCGGGCGTTCGGAGGTCGCTTTTTACTTGAAAGCGTCCTTGACGTGCTCGCCGGCCTGCTTGAGGTCGGCGGCGGTCTGGTCCTTGTGACCCTCGGCTTCGAGGCTTTCGTCGTTGGTCGCCTTGCCGGCGCCCTCCTTGCCCTTACCCGTGAGGTCCTGAGCAGCGTTCTTGATCTTGTCGTCGAGTCCCATAGAACTGGTCCTTCCGTCGATCGGTCCGGGAGCGGAACGTCCCGAGGCCAACCACGCTAAGCAGGGCCTCCGATACCGACCACCCCCTGGCCAATCGCCGGACGATGAGTTAGGCCAAGGGCAGGGCTCAGCCGAGGTAGTCGCTCAGCGACTCGCGCCAGTCGCGCGGCGTGAACCCGGTCGCCTCGATCTTCGCGAGGTCGAGCACCGACCACCGGGGTCGCGGCGCGACAGGGCCGGATGCCGAGGCGAAGTACTCGTCGGTCGACACCCCCGTCACGCGCGCACGGTCGTGGCCGGAGTGCGCGAAGACGTCTGCCGCGATCTCTGCCCACGAGACCGCGTCGCCTGCGCCGGTGAGGTTGTAGACGCCCGACGGCGCATCGCCGTCGATCAGGTGACGGATGCCGCGGGCCAGCTCGTCGGTGAAGGTGAGACGCCCGATCTGGTCGTCGACGACCGAGGGCGAGATGCCCCGCTCGGCGAGCGAGGCCATCGTGCGGACGAAGTTCTTGCCTTCGCCGATGACCCAGGAGGTGCGGACGATGTGGTGACGGGGAACCGTGGCGACGATCGCGTCGGCGGCGGCCTTGGTCTGGCCGTAGACGCCGAGCGGTGCGACCGGCTCGTCCTCGCCGTAGGGCGCGTCGGCGGTGCCGTCGAAGACGTAGTCGCTCGACACGTGGACGAGGGTCAGGCCGTTCTCGGTCGCGATGCGGGCGAGCTGTGCGACGGCGGTGACGTTGCCGGCCCAGGCTCCGGCGCGGTCGGTTTCGGCGGCATCCACTGCGGTGTACGCGGCGGCGTTGACGAGGGTGCCGTAGTCGCGCCAGCGGCGCGCGCTGGTGAGGTCGCTCGTGAGGTCGAGGTCTTCGCGTCCCGCGAACTCGACGGAGGCGGAGTCTGCGTAGGCCTCGCGCAGGGCGCGTCCGAGCTGGCCGTTCGCCCCGACGATGAGGGTCTTCTTCGCCGGGATGGGCACGACGTCGGCGAGCCGCGGGTGGGCGAGGTCTTTCGGGGAGATCTCGACGTCGGCGAGCGGGATCGGCCAGGCGATCGCGGCGGTCTCGTCGGCGAGGTTGAGGAACGAGTACGACGCGTCGGGCGACCAGTGGTCGTTGACGAGGTAGGTGTACGCGGTGTCGGGTTCGAGGGTCTGGTACGAGTTGCCGACTCCTCGCGGCACGAAGATCGCACGCGACGGGTCGAGCTCGGTGGTGAAGACGGTGCCGAAGGTGGGGCCTTCACGCAGGTCGACCCAGGCGCCGAAGATGCGGCCGGTCGCGACCGAGACCCACTTGTCCCACGGTTCGGCGTGGATGCCGCGGGTCGTCCCGGCGGCGTCGTTGAACGAGATGTTGTTCTGCACGGGGCCGAAGTCGGCCAGGCCCGCGGCGGTCATCTTCTCGCGCTGCCAGTTCTCCTTGAACCAGCCCCGGCTGTCGCCGTGAACGGGCAGGTCCCAGACGACGAGTCCGGGGATGCCGGTCTCGGTGGGCGCGAGCGCCTTGCCGAACTCCGTCATGGTCACTGGCCCTTGCTGGCGTAGAAGGCTTCGACGCCGTCTTTGGCCGGAGCCCACCAGCTCTCGTTCGCGCGGTACCAGTCGATGGTGGCGGCGAGCCCCGCTTCGAAGTCACGGTACGACGGCGTCCAGCCGAGCTCGGTGCGGAGCTTCGTGGAGTCGATCGCGTAGCGCAGGTCGTGTCCGGCACGGTCGGTGACGTGGTCGTAGGCGTCGCGGGCTTCGCCCATGAGCTCGAGGATGAGTTCGACGACGGTCTTGTTGTCTTTCTCACCGTCGGCACCGATGAGGTAGGTCTCCCCCATCTGGCCCTTGTCGAGGATGGTGAGGACGGCCGAGGAGTGGTCGTCAGCGTGGATCCAGTCGCGCACGTTCTCACCCTTGCCGTACAGCTTGGGGCGGATGCCGCGGATCACGTTCGTGATCTGTCGCGGGATGAACTTCTCGACGTGCTGATACGGGCCGTAGTTGTTCGAGCAGTTGCTGATCGTCGCGCGGACGCCGAACGAGCGGACCCAGGCGCGAACGAGGAGGTCGCTGCCGGCTTTGGTCGACGAGTAGGGCGAGGACGGGTTGTAGGGGGTGTCCTCGGTGAAGCGGGCGGGGTCGTCGAGTTCGAGGTCGCCGTACACCTCGTCGGTCGAGATGTGGTGCAGCCGGGTGTCGTGGCGACGAGCGGCTTCGAGGAGTGTGTACGTGCCGATGATGTTCGTGTCGAGGAAGGGCCGCGGGTCGTGCAGCGAGTTGTCGTTGTGCGACTCGGCCGCGTAGTGGACGACGGCATCCGCTTTCGAGAAGAGACCGTCGACGAGTTCGGCGTCGGCGATGTCACCGACGACGAGGTCGACGCGATTCTCGGGGAGGCCGACCAGCGACGCCTCGTTGCCCGCGTAGGTCATCTTGTCGAGCACGGTGACGGTGTGGTCGGTGTGCTCCACGACGTGGTGCACGAAGTTCGAGCCGATGAAGCCGGCGCCGCCGGTGACGAGGAGGTGTGCCAAGGTCATTCGCCTCTGTTCAGGATGTCGAGCAAGTATGTGCCGTAGCCGGACTTCACGAGCTTCTGCGCGCAGGCGCGGAGTTCGTCGTCGGAGAGGAAGCCCTGTCGCCATGCGACCTCTTCGGGCACCCCGATCTTCAGGCCGGTGCGACGCTCGATGGTGCGGACGTACTCGCCCGCGTCGAGCATCTGGTCGAAGGTTCCGGTGTCGAGCCAGGCCGTGCCGCGCGGAAGCACCTCCACCTGCAGCTTGCCGGCGGCGAGGTAGGCGGTGTTGATGTCGGTGATCTCGTACTCGCCGCGGGGCGACGGCTTGAGGTTGCGGGCGATCTCGACCACGTCGTTGTCGTAGAAGTACAGGCCAGGTACGGCGTAGTTGCTCTTCGGCTCGGTGGGCTTCTCTTCGAGCGAGACCGCGCGACCGTCGCCGTCGAATTCGACGACGCCGTAGGCGCTGGGTTCTGCGACGTAGTAGGCGAAGACGGCGCCGCCGTCGACATCGTTGTATCGCTGGAGCTGCGAACCGAGACCGGGTCCGTAGAGCAGGTTGTCGCCCAAGACCAAGGCGACCTTGTCGTCACCGATGTGGTCAGCGCCGATGGTGAACGCTTGGGCGAGGCCGTCGGGCGAGGGCTGCTGCGCGAACGTCAGGTTGATGCCGAGGTGGGATCCGTCACCGAGCAAGCGCTCGAAGTGCACGGCGTCGTGCGGGGTCGTGATGATCAGGATGTCGCGGATGCCGGCGAGCATGAGCGTCGTCAGCGGGTAGTAGATCATCGGCTTGTCGTACACCGGGATCAGTTGCTTCGAGGAGCCGAGCGTGATCGGGTGCAACCGCGTGCCCGAGCCGCCCGCGAGAATGATGCCCTTCATGAGTCCCCCACTGTGTGAATCCGTCGACCGGAATGCCGCCTCGTCGGGGCGTTCGAAGCCTACTGGGTGGAGGCTACCGGCTCATTACAGGAAGTCAGACGGTCAACTCCGCAAGCGACGGCCGCCCTCACGATTCGTCCAACGCCGCAACGAGCCTAGGCAGGTAGGGCCCCCTCGAATGCACCCCGACCGCGGCTAGACCGGTTGCGGCGACGGTTTAGCGGGTCGCATACGAACCGCCGGGAGAACGCCCTCCCCGACCTTTAGCCGACCAAGCCCGGCCCTGAAGAGGCCGATAAAGGCGAGGATCAGGATCACGGTCGACAGATTTTGGAATGCATCGCCACGGATGAAGGAGAAGAACAGCGGGGTGAGAACCGCAATAGTCGTTGTCTTCATGAATCCGTCTCCGGACCGTCTCACACTCAGCTTCGCGGCTGCTACGGCGACAAGGACGCCGACAACCACGATTCCGACCCAGCGGAAGTTTGCATAAGCCTCGCCGATGGCCGAGATGCTGGTCTCGATCTTGTCCGGATAGTAAAAACGAGGCACGTACTCACGGGTGAACCATGTATTCGCGCCGCCGTCCTTCCAAGGGATGAGGTCACCCGGAACGAACCACGTCGGGACCGCCGCGTATGTTCGGCCAAACAGCCACGGCACCTGCCCGGCTGCGTCCACCTCGTTGAGCAAGATCAGGCTGTCGAACGGCCGGGTCTCAGCACCTGATGTCAATCGCTCCATCAGTGTGCCGAGCGGGTTCGCCTGAAGCGCTCGGATCGAAGCTCCCTCATCGTAAACGCCTTCCCGAAGAAAGAGCGACATGGTCATGGCACCTACCAGGAGTCCTCCACCGATCAACGTCAGAGTTCGAGCAGTGAACCGAGATGGACCAGTCTGCTTAAGGATCAGAATGGGAAGAATGACACCGAGTAGCAATGGCCCACGACCACCAGTCGTGAACCCGACTGCCACGAGCACTGCGGCTGCGAGGAGGGCGCCGCCGTTCCACTCTCTCAGACCAGCGAACCGGCGCACGAGCACATACATCACTAGCGCGACCGTGAGGGGCAAGTAACCGAGCGTCAAGTAATAGCGGCCAGCGAGGAAGCTGGATCGAACTGAAACGCCCGAGAAGTGAGCCGCAAGGCCCCCTGACGATTGCACCAGCAGAACGGCGCAGCCGACCGCGAAGATTGTTACGAAAACCAAGATCAATCCAGCGCGCCGGACTGTGGTTTCGCTAAAGCACAGCGCATTGAGCTTCATCGTGTTCGCAGCGACCCGACGTCTGGCCTGGATGAGGAAGTAACAGACCCCGAATGCTGCGTAAAACGTTGCGACCTGGCCGAGGGACGCCACCCCCGCGTCGACGGTCGGACCGACAAACGTTCGCGAGTCGAGTAGCGCGCCCGGGGTGGTGTAGCCGCTGGACTGAACGGTGATCGGCCGCAAAGCGAAAATGAGGATGCCACCGATAGCCGCAATACCGGCGGGCGTCAGCGGGTGACCTACGCGGCGCATTTCGAACATCGCCAAAAACGCGAGTGCCAATCCAATCGTCGCCGCCAGCACACTGTAGGCGCCGTCTTCGAAAGCCACAATCAGAAGTGGCGCGACAAGGCAGAGCAGAACTAGGTAGATCACGGCGAACGAGGCGCCCCCAATGCGCAGTTCGCTGAGGGCAGCCTCGTGGGGTGATCTGGTCATGATGTCACCATGCTAGGTGCGGGAGGCGAACCAGCTCACACTGGGGATGTTGTTGGAGACAACCGTCAGCGCCTTACGACCTCCGCGAGCCGCTCGGCAACCTTGTAAGCCGTGTTCTCCGACGCAGCTTCGACCATCACACGAACGAGCTGCTCGGTACCTGACGGGCGGAGCAGCACGCGGCCCGCGTCGCCGAGTTCGGCTTCCGCGACGGCGACGGCTTCGAGCACGTCGGGGTCGGTGGCGCGTGAGCGCTCGACACCCTTCACGTTGAGAAGCACCTGCGGGAAGACGGTCATGATCTTCGCGAGCTCCGACAGCGGCTTCCGCTGACGGACGACTTCGGCGGCGAGATGCAGACCAGTGAGGAGCCCGTCACCGGTCGTGGCGTACTCGCTCATGATGACGTGGCCGCTCTGCTCGCCTCCGAGAGAGAACTTGCCTTCGTTCATCCGCTCAAGCACGTAACGGTCACCGACGCCAGTTGTTTCGAGGCGGATGCCGTTGGCTTCCATCGCGCGGTGAAGACCGAGATTGCTCATCACGGTGGCGACGAGGGTGTTCTCGTGAAGCAGACCGCGCTCCTTCATCGAGACGGCCAGGATCGCCATGATCTGGTCACCGTCGATGACGCGTCCATCGGCGTCCACGGCAAGGCAGCGGTCGGCGTCGCCGTCGTGGGCGATGCCGAGGTCAGCGCCGGTGCGGAGCACTTCGGCGACGAGAACGTCGGTGTGGGTCGAGCCGACACCTTCGTTGATGTTGACGCCGTCCGGGTCGGCACCGATGACGGTGACCTTGGCTCCCGCATCGCGGAACGTTTCGGGTGAGACACCCGAAGCGGCGCCATGGGCGCAGTCGAGCACGACGTGCAGACCGCGAAGCGGGGTGTGCATCGACGCGAGCAGGTGCACGACGTAGCGGTCTTCGGCGTCAGCGAAACGGCTGATGCGCCCGACGGCTCCGCCGGTCGGCAGAAGCTTCGGGCCGGTCATGGCTTCTTCGATGCGCTTCTCGACGAGGTCCGGCAGCTTGACGCCGCCGCGCGCGAAGATCTTGATGCCGTTGTCTGGCGCGGGGTTGTGTGACGCGGAGATCATCACGCCGAAGTCGGCGTCGATGTCGCTCACAAGGAACGCTGCGGCGGGCGTCGGCAGCACACCGGCGTCGAGCACGTCGACACCGGATGATGCGAGCCCGGCGGCAACGGCGGCACTGATGAAGTGCCCTGACACGCGCGGATCGCGAGCGACGACGGCCGTCAGGCGCTTGCCTGTGGCCTTTCGCGCCTCCGCGATACGGCCCTGGCCCAGGACGACAGCAGTCGCCTGGGCCAGGGTCAGCGCGAGATCTGCGGTGAGCGAGCCGTTTGCAAGGCCGCGCACACCATCTGTCCCGAACAGTGCCATCGAAGGATTAACGCTTCGAGTACTGAGGAGCCTTACGCGCCTTCTTGAGACCAGCCTTCTTGCGCTCCTTGACGCGAGCGTCACGGGAGAGGAAGCCGGCCTTCTTGAGGGTCGGGCGGTTGTTCTCTTCGTCGATCTGGTTCAGCGACCGCGCGATGCCGAGGCGCAGGGCGCCGGCCTGGCCCGAGGGGCCACCACCCGAAATGCGGGCGATCACGTCGTAGCCACCGGCGAGGCCGAGGACCGTGAACGGGTCGTTGATGAGCTGCTGGTGCAGCTTGTTGGGGAAGTAGTCCTCGATCGTGCGGCCGTTCACCGTAATGGTGCCCGAGCCGGGAACCAGACGAACGCGGGCGATGGCCTGCTTGCGGCGGCCGACAGCGGCACCGGGAACGGAGAGCACGGGACGGACCGGGGCAGCCTCAGCGGCGGCCGGGGTCTCGGTCGAGTAGTTCTCAGGGGTCTGGTCGAGGGAGTCAGCGATCTTCGCCATCAGATAATCCTTATTCTTCTCGGCGGCGCTTACTGGGCGACCTGGTCGAAGGTGTACGTGGTGGGCTGCTGTGCAGCGTGGGGGTGCTCAGCACCGCGGTAGACCTTCAGCTTCGTCAGCTGCTGACGACCCAGGCTGTTCTTGGGAAGCATGCCGCGGACGGCCTTCTCCACAGCGCGAACCGAGTTCTTTTCGAGGAGCTCGGCGTAGGTGACCGACTTGAGGCCGCCCGGGTAACCCGAGTGGCGGTAAGCCTTCTTCTGCTCGAGCTTCTGGCCGGTAAGGGCCACCTTGTCGGCGTTGATGATGATCACGAAGTCGCCGGTGTCGACGTGGTTCGCGAAGGTCGGCTTGTGCTTGCCGCGCAGGAGCGTGGCAGCGTGCGAGGCAAGGCGGCCGAGGACGACATCGGATGCGTCGATGACCACCCACTCACGGGTGATCTCACCAACCTTGGGCGTGTATGTGCGCGTCACAGTAGTGCTGCTTTCATTGATTCGAACGGAGAAGTTCGTGAATCCCACTCCGGGGTGGTTCGCTCGGGATGCCGGTCGAACACGCCAGTGGAGGGCTCACGTTCGCGGTGCCAGGCCAGCAGGGCGCAGGCACCAATGAATAAGCATACACCGTCCTGACCCTCACTGACGCAGCAGCCGACAATGGACCCCAGGCTGGGGTCGTAGCGCGCACAAAGGTGACACGCCCGTTACACGGAGGTGCTAGCTTGCACGCGTGCCGGGCAGAGCTCGGCGCCTCGGCCAGCGAAGCCCGAGCAGCGAGCAATCAGGGACTCGCAACCGTTCCCGATTGCCCCACGGCTGTCCCCCTCTGCGAACCGAGCCCCAGGAGCAACCATGAACGATGCAACGCCGACTGCGCCGCGCTGGAGCCTGGTGACAGTGACCTTCAATAGCGCCAAAGCGCTTCGAGAGTTCTGGAGCGACCTTGACTTGAGCGCTTCGCTCGAATGGATCGTCGTCGACAACGCGTCGCAAGACGACTCCGTCGAGGTTGCGGAGCAGCTGGGCGCGAAGGTGATCCGGCTCCCGGAGAACGTCGGATTCGGCGCAGCCAACAATCGCGGCTTCGAGAACTCGGTGGGCGAATACGTCGCATTCGTGAACCCGGACGTTCGAGTACTTCCAGAGTCGCTCCCGACCCTCGAGGAAGCGGTGGAGCGAACTCAGGGGATCGTGAGCCCTCAGCTGCTCAACGCCGACGGCTCGTTGCAGCCGAACGGGCGTGGGTACCCGTTCCTCGCCTTCAAAGTCCTGAACCGACTACAGAACAACAGCAGCGCCTCGGGCTACCGCCGATTTGCGGAAGCTGGCCAAGAGATCGACGTGGCCTGGTTCATGGGTGCGGCGGTAGCCGGCCGCCGCGACACACTGCGTGATCTGGGCCCCTGGGACGAGCACTTCTTCGTCTACTACGAAGACAGCGACTTGGGCATGCGGGCTCGCGCTCGCGGCATCAGACGCCTTGTGACGGGAAACGTGCAGTGGCGGCACGGATGGGCGCGAGACACAAAAAAGCCTTCATTCGCCGCTTGGCGTCGAGAGATCCCCTCGATGGTCAAGTTCTACGCCCGCTACCCGTACCTACTGTCGGTCATGCCAGAGCGAACGGCTGCTCGACTTGACCGCGAGTTCGCAGCGTGAGGGTCGCGTTCGACATCCTCGGAGCGACGGAGAAGTCCGGCGGAATGCGGCTTCACGCGTCTGAGATAGTCCGGGCCTGGTCGGAGACGTTCCCTGACGATGCGCTACTGCTTATCGCCGGGACCTGGGCGACCTCAGACTTTGCGGACGCGAATGTCGACGTCGTCGTGGTGAATAACGAAAAAGTCACTAGCCGCGCATTCGGCCAACTCTTGAAGGCTCCGAGAGCCGCGAAGAACTTCGCTGCGGACGTGTTGATCTCCCTCAGCCCGATCGTTTCGCCTTTCGGCGAAGGCCCCAAACGACTGTGCTTCCAGCACGACTGGCGGCACAAAAAGAACCCGCAAGAATTCCCACTCGCACAGCGCCTGTATAGAAAGCTGTGGGAGGTGTCGGCGAATCGGGCCGACCTCAATGTCTGCATCTCCGCTAAGGCCGAGCGCGAAACGCGACAGTTTGCACCGAAGTCTCGAACATTCGTGATTGAAAACGGGCGAGACCATGCACGGCGTTGGGCGTCGCACGAACACGCAGCACCGGACACCCCGCACGTTGTGACGTTCGGCCACCACAACAACAAGCGACCAGAGTTGGTCATCGACGCATGGGCAGGCGTGGCCGCAGAACATCCGGAGGCGCGACTCACGGTCCTCGGCGCCCGCGACGCCTACGCTGCTGAGCTGAAGTCGCGAACACAAGAACTCGGGATCTCATCGGCTGTCGATTTCCCCGGGTTCGTCACACCGCAAGAGTACGAACGGTCGTTGTCTACCGCTGCGGTCGTAGTCATGGCGTCGACAGACGAGGGCTTCGGGCTCCCCATCGCCGAAGCAGAGTATTTCGGCATCCCCGCCGTCATCACCAGCGACAGTGGGATGTCGGAGATCTTCGGTGACTACCCTCTCGTCGCGGACCCAACTCCTGCGTCCATGGGACGGGCGCTCGCGACGGCACTCTCGGCGCAACGGGCGGGGTCGGGGGCTCGAGCGCTCTGGTCCTGGGACGATGTCGTCCGCGAGATGAGATCCCAGATCGGGAACCTTTGAGAACTCTCGGATCAAGGCGCATGAAACGCAAATGAAGAAAATCGCTCGGTTACTGGCGCCTCTGACGAGTTCGGTCTTGCTGCGGCTCGTACAGCTGCTCGTCATGGTCGTGGGTGCGCAACTCGTCGGTCAGGAAATTCGCCCGTCATTCATCGCCGCCTTCAGCGTCGTCGCGGCCTTCGGCGTTTTCACCGACTCTGGAGCAGCGACATACCTTCTCGCGTCCGACGCGGTCGGCAGACGGATTCTCGCGCTCGCGCTTCGCATCCAACTCGTTCTCTCCGCAGGCGGGTTAGTGGCCGCGACGCTGTTTTCATTGCTCGCGTTGCCGTGGGCCGACCACATGCATGGTCTTTTGATCGTCGGCAGCCTTGCTGCAACCCAGGGCATCGACTCTGTGACGAGAGTCGCCCGCTCGGTGCGACTTCGCCAGGGCGATGACCTGGGATTCGCGGCCGGAGACGGACTATCAGCGGTCGCCAAACTCGCGGTCGTCGGCGGCGGGCTGCTCGCTGGATCGATCTACTTCGTGGCCATTTTGCCGATCGCTTCACTCGCGGTTCTGCTGACAATGCTGGTTCTGGCGAAACGAACACCGTTGGTCGATTCGGAGGCCACCCCGCGTATTCGCTCAGTTCTGCAATATGGAGTGGCTGGAGCGCTGAGCGGGCTCTACTCCCAAACCCCTTACCTGCTGGCGACCTGGATGCTGCCTGTAGAGGCCGTTGCCGTTCTCTCGGTGATATTGCGGGTCATCCAGCCGATGGAGATTGCTCCGGCGGTCGCTTCGCAACAGCTCTTGCCTCGCATTCGCCGGATGTCACCACAATTTTGGTTCGTGTGGTGGGCTGTGTTCGCTGGTGGTGGCCTCCTTCTTGGCGCCGCCATTGTCGTCGCACGCACGCCCCTCGAGATTCTGTTCGATCAGAACTTGACGCCCCTGCTGGTCCTTTCACTGATGGCTTGCACGGTGCCCGCCAAGTTCGGCAACTACCTCTTGTCCGCCCTCACCCTCGCTCTGGGCGGCGTGCGATCAAAGATCACCGTGTCGCTCTGCGCCGGCTTCGTGGCTGTTGCCAGCAGCTTGGTTCTTCTCCCCCTGGTTGGCGCCCCCGGGGCCCCCGTCAGCATGCTTGCCAGCGAGGCAGTGCTCGGTGGCGGACTGATTCTTGCGATCCGAGCTGCGCACCGAAAGGCACCATGAATAAGTTGAACATCGGGATCATCTCCGCGGACAGGACAGGCGAAGACGGGAATGCGATTAATCTCGGCGACGCATTCCTTACGGATGTCCTCGCAGCCGCCATCGCGACCCGCGGTCATCACGCCGTCGCCGTCGATTTTGGCGAGGTGAGGACCGATGGTGCATCGCGACGTCAACTAACCGGACTCGGAGACCTCTCCCGATTTGTCGGGGAGATGGATGCGGTAATCGTTGGTGGCGGAACAATGCTGCAGGACGATAACCGATCCTCTTTGATCGGAGGCCTTCCACGCCTTGTTGCAGCAACCCGCGTCGTGGCAGCCGCGCGCAGGACTCCGCTCGGGTACTTCGGGGTGGGATGCGATCCCGTGGAGCGCACCATCCCGCGTCTGCTGCTCAGCACCGGCGTCAGGGGGGCGGCGGTATGGGTTCGAGACTCGCGATCACTTGAACGAGTGCGTAGGAACCTGCACGGACGCGGGTACCTCGCGGCGGACGCTTGCCTCCTCGAGGGCGCCCTGCCGCCACAGGCCGATCGGTCCCCCGAGCTCGTCAGTTTCGCGATGAACTTTAGAGACGTGGACCAGCTGAACGCCCGCGTCATCGAGAAGATCGCCGCTGGGCGAGAGGTTGCACTCTTGAGGATGTCTCAGGGCGGTGGGCTCGACGACTTGCCGGACGCGGCGCGCGCCAGGATTCCAGAATTTGCGGCTTCGATCGCTGGTCCGGCCACCTGGCAAGACGCGTACGGCACGATAGCGAGATCGAGACTCCTGGTGGCTTCTCGAATGCACGCCCTCTACATGGCACTCTTGTCGGGAACGCCCATGGTGGCGGTCGGGAAATCGGCAAAGGTCACTGCTTTCGCTGATGAATTCGGCGTACCCAGGGTTGAAACCCTGCAGGAAGTTGACCCGCTCAGCCGTCACGTGGCAGCCCGGGAGAGCCTGGACGATGCGCGAGAACGAGCGCGCAGCGGATTGACTCAACTATTGACGTCGCTTGCTGCGGCCTAGTTGAGCATTGTGGCTACCGCCTCGTCATCTGTTCGACATCGGGCGTGTGGCAGGATGATTGAACTGACGGGGGCGCCGCTCGAGGCGTGATAACGAGAGGCACCATGGAGCTCACCGATTACATCCGAGTCCTGCGCAAGAACTGGCTAGTGATAGTTGTTCTTACTCTGGTCGGGCTCGGTGGCGCCGCGGCGTTCTCTCTTACCCGGACCCCTGTGTACGAATCCACGAGTACGGTCTTCGTCTCTACACAGACCGGCGGTAGTGCGCTCGAACTGCAGCAGGGATCAACGTTCACCCAAGCCCGCATCAATACGTACGTCGGTGTGGCAAAGACGCCTATCGTGCTCAACAGGGTGATCGCTGAATTGAACCTAGGGGAAGACGCCACACAGCTTGCCGATCGGATCTCGGTCGCAGCCCCCCTTAACTCGACGCTCATCGGAATTACGGTGACGGATCCGGACGCAGTCCGGGCTGCCAGGATCGCGAACGCAATCGCAGGAAGCCTCGCGTCCGCCGTTCCGGAGATCGAGCCTGAGGCGGCTGACGGCAGCAGCCCTGTTCGGCTGACCAGGGTTCAGGACGCGCAACCAGCGCTTTCCCCAGCCAGCCCTAACGTCCCCCTCAACCTCGCGCTCGGCACGCTCATCGGGCTCGCGCTGGGCATCGGTCTCGCCGTCCTCCGCACGGTTCTCGACAACAAGGTTCGCACCCCGCGCGACGCAGAGCAGATCACCTCCGCTCCCTCACTGGGCGCCATCGCCTACGACGCGAAGGCGAAGGAGCGTCCGCTCATCGTGCACGCCGATCCGCTCAGCCCCCGGGCCGAGTCGTTCCGCGCGCTGCGCACCAACCTGCAGTTCCTCGACATGGGCGGACGGGCGAGCTTCGTGGTCACCAGCTCGGTGCCGAGCGAAGGCAAGTCGACGACGACCATCAACCTCGCAATCGCTCTCGCCGACGCCGGCAAGAAGGTTGCTCTTCTCGACACCGATCTGCGCAAGCCGAAGGTTGCCGAGTACCTCGGTATGGAGGGCGGTGTCGGCCTCACCGACGTGCTCATCGGGCGCGTCCGCGTCGGCGACGTCATGCTTCCCTGGGGCGGCCGCAGCCTGTTCGTCCTGCCCGCGGGCAAGATTCCGCCCAACCCGAGCGAGCTGCTCGGGTCGAAGCAGATGGCCACCCTCCTCGAGGTGCTCGAGCGCGACTTCGACGTCGTCCTCTGCGACGCTCCCCCGCTGCTCCCCGTGACCGACGCCGCCATCCTCGCTCGCGGCACGAGCGGTGCGATCCTGGTCGCGTCGGCCGGCAAGGTCACGAAGCACCAGCTCGAAGGCGCCGTCGAAGCGCTGAGCACGGTCGGTGCACGGGTTGCCGGATTCGTCATGTCGATGGTCCCCACCCGCGGTCCCGACTCGTACTACAACGGCTATGGGTACGGCTACGGGTACGGCTATGCGGTGGAGCAGCCGAAGGCCGCGCGCGGGCGCAAGCGCAAGACGCCCGTCGCCGTCGTCCCCGACACCACCCCCGTCATCGGTGATCTCGGCTTCGACTCGCGACGCGATGCGCGGGGCGCGGGCGACGTCACCTCACGCTGACCGATGGCACGCCGGTCGCCGGTTCGCCGCGGGATGCCCGCGATCGTCGTCGCAATCCTCGTCGTCGCGCTCACCGTCGCTGTCGGGGCTCTCGTCGTCCTCGCGCTGCAGCGCGGGCAGGGTGAGGCCCCCGACCGAGCGGCGCAGCCAGCACCCTCGATCGAACTCCCTTCTCCGTCACCCACCCCCTCGGCGAGCGCGATCGCTCTGACACCCCCCGCCGCGAAGGAACGATTCCTCGCGGTCGGCACCGACAACATGTGGCGCGCGACAGCGGGGGCCTGCGACGGCACGGCACCCGTCATCGAACGATCCGACGACGACGGCGACACCTGGGTCGACGTGACCCCCACCTACCGTGACATCGCTCAGGTGCGCGACCTGATCCCGTTCGCCGAGACCGAGGCCGACCTCGTCGCCGACATGGGCGACGACTGCGAGACCCAGGCCCTCCGCACCTTCACCGAAGGCACTTTCTGGTCGCCCTACGACGACCTCCTCGCCCAGTCCACCTATCTCGACGGAGCGAGCGTCATCATCGACGGCGACGCCACCGACGCACCCTGCGCACAGCCCTGGGGCCTTCGCGCCTCCCGCGACACCGTCGCCTTCATCTGCGACGGCACCGCATACGCTACCGTCGACGGCACGACCACCGAGATCGGCACCGACGTCGCTGCCCTCGACGTGCTCGAAGATCAGATCGTCGCCGCCACCGCGTCACCCGACTGTGACGGCATCCAACTCACCACCCTCGCGCCCGACACCGTTCCGCTCGACTGCCTCGACGGGGATGCCACAGGCCCTGTCGCGCTCGCCCTCACAGCCGACACAATCAGGGTGTGGGCGGGAGACGAGCTGATCAGCACGGCGCGCTGATGCTGCGCGCGGGCCGGGTCTGGCGCGCCCTGGGGGCAACTTTCGTCAGCGGCCGGTACTTCACTCGATGGTCTCTGGTCCTCGCGATCGCGGTCGGAGTGCTGCTCAGCGTTCCCAGCGTCGGCGATGCGTCGTTCGAGGGATACCTGCGCGGCGTCACCGTCGCCGCCCTCGGCTCGCTCCCTCTCATCGTCATCGGCTTCATCGGGACGTGGGCAGAGCGCAGCCTCGATCGTCCCGCCGCACGCGCGGCCGCCGTCATCGGGACGATCGTCGCGATCGCCGGCATCCGCCCGTTCGTCAACGACGCCGTCAGCACACTCCTGTTCGCCACCTCGACCGGCACGAACTGGGCGAGCCGCATCGTCACCAACCTGATCACGTGCCTCGCCGTGTTCACGGTGTGCGCCCTCACCATCACCTATCAACGGCAGCTTCACGCCACGACGGCGCGACTGCAGCTCGCGGCGGCGCAGATGCGTGCGGGCATCGCCGAGGTCTGCCGCCTGCAGAACGAAGCCACCCGCACACGTCACCGCCTCGTCGATGACCTTCGCGCCGCACGAGACCAGCTGCTGTCACGGCCGCTCGACTTCGAGGCTGTCCGGGGCTACGCAGATCGCGTGCGGGCGGCATCCCATGCCCTCAACGGGCTGCGCACTGCTCCCGCACCCGACTCCCTCCACGCCGTGCGCGTCGGCCCGACCGAGCGGATGCCGTTCCTCGGCCGCCTGGGCACGACACCGCCGCTCACCGTCGGACTCACCTACCTGGCGGCGACGCTTCCTTTCGCGCTCACACACGGCGGCCTGTCGGTCGTGCTCACCGCGGTCGTCGTGAACGCCGCCCTCGATCTGGCCGCGTGGGCCCTCATCCGCTCCACGCGCCGACTGAGGCCACGCCTGCGCGGCAGCCTCTTTTTCGCCACGTGGCTGGCAGTGGGCGTCGCGGTCATGGGGCTCACCTTCGCGCTCATTCCGGACGTCGGATCGCTCGGACTCGTCCCCCTGGCGGGCGTCCCCCTCATCGCCGTCATCATCAGCCTGTGCGTCGACGTGTACCGACGCGCGCACGCCGAAGAGCAGCGCGCGACGACGGTGCTCCTCGGGTCGGCTCGGCGGCTCGCCGCGGAGGTCGACGCCTCGCAGGCACCGCTCGACCGTGCGACCGACCTGCTGCACGGGCGGCTGCAAGGACGATGCGTCATCCTCGCCGCACACGTGGACGAGAACGTCCCCGAGCCCGAGGTGATCGAGACCTTCCGGGCGCAGACCGACGACATCCTCGATGACGTCCGCAGCGACGACATCGACGGGGAGGACGAGCCCGAAGACATCGACGACCTCGTCCGGGCCTGGTCGGTCGTCATGGGCGTGTCGCTCGCCATCAATGCCGATGCCCGCGACGCCCTCACTCGGGCCGCCCTCGGCGACGCGGTCAGCAGTCTGGTCAACGAGGGACTCGTGAACGCCGTCAAACACTCCGGCGCCCGGTGGGCGGAGATCGAGATCGGCCGCCGCGGCGACCGCCTCCACGTCCGCGTCGCGAGTCCCGGCATCCTCGCCGTCGTCGGACCTGCCGACAACGGGCGCGTGACCGGCATTGGAACGCGCGGCGACGGCACGACCGTGCGTCAGCAGGGCGATCGCGTCATCCTCGAAGGAGCGTTCGCGATCCCGACCGCGAACGTGGCGACGAGCTGACTCAGCTCGCCGCGAGGAGGGAGGCCACGCGCTCGCGCAGCTGGCGCGGCGTGAACGGCTTCACGACGTAATCGTCGACGCCCGCTGCCTTCGCCTGCGCGACGTCCTGCGGCGACGACCGGGCCGTCAGCATCATGATGCGCGTCGCCGAGAAGTCAGGATCGGCGCGCAGAGTCGAACAGACCTCGATGCCCGTTTTGATGGGCATCATCCAATCCACGATGACCATGTCGGGATGCTGCTCGTACGCCACTTCGAGGCCGACGCCACCATCGTGAGCCACTGCTACCTCGTGACCGACACTCGACAGCACATGGTTCAACAACGAGGCGACGTCGACATCGTCTTCCACCACCAGGACTCGTGCCATGTCGGCCCCCTCCGGGTGTGACGAGCCGATCGACAGATCGACATTGGCTTGAGACTACACGCGACATGCACGCGCTGTACGGTGTACGCGTGACGACACCCACCGCAGCGGGGAACACTCCTCCCCCGCCGTCGTCGCGCACGCGACGGTGGGTGTTCTGGACAGCCACCCCGATCGTCATCGCCGCGCTCGGCCTGGTGGGCCTCGCTCTGCAGGCCCCCGGCTTCTCCATCGCCTGGTGGTGGCCTGCTGCGGGGGCATCGACGTGGTTCGCGCTGCGCGCGCAACGAGGCGAGCGACGGTGGGCTCTGGTCGCGACCCTCATCGCCACGTCGACGAGCAACGCCCTCGCCGGCAGACCCTGGCCGGTGGCGCTGTTGTACGGGCTGTGCAACACCATCGAGATCGCCGTGTTCCTCGGAGTGCTCGGGCGCGACGTCGATGGCTTCCGCCTGACGACCCTCACCCGCGCCGTTCACTTCGTCGCGGCATCCCTCGCGGCATCGGCCGTCCTCGGGGTGACCATCGCCGCGGCTGCGTCTCTACTCGCGGGAGCGTCGTTCCTCCCCATCGCGATCGTCGCCTTCGCCTCCCACAGCTCGGCCATCATCCTGATCGGCGCGCTGGCTGTCCTCCCGCCGCGCGAAGCCCGGATGCCGCAGGTCGTCGAGCTCGCGGTGCACGCGGTCGTCGCGCTCGCCACGCTCTTCCTCACCTTCGGGCCGGGCGGGGCGGCGAACCTCAGCTTCCTCGTCTTCGCCGTGCTCGCCGGCGGGTGCCTGCGCTTCCCCCTGCGGACCGCCCTCTGGCAGTCGCTTCTCATCTGCATCGCTGCGCTGCTGTTCACCCTCACCGCCGGCGGCGCTTTCGGGTTCGACCTCGCCGCTCCGCGCGCGTCGCCCGTCACCCTCGTGATCTTCATGAGCACCGTCGGCGTCTTCACCCTGCTCGTATCGGTGGCCAGGTACGAGAGCCGGACCCACGCCGCCCTCGCGCTCACCGCCGCCGAGGAGATGGGGCAAGCCGAACGTGCCCGGGTGGCAGCCCTCGGCGCGCAGCTCGAGTTGCAGCGTCAGCGCGAGGACTTCGCGACGACCACCAGCCACGAGCTGCGCACCCCTCTGACGAACATCCTCGGCTACACCGATTTGCTGCTCGACACCGACCTCGACGACAAGCAGCGTGGGTGGCTCACCAAGGTGCGGCGAGGAGCAGATCGGCTGACCACCCTGATCGACGGACTCATCGAAGCCCGCACCCCCGGCACGACGGACGCCGTCGCCATCGACGCAGTGATCATCCGGGTTCGCGCCGCTCACGCCGCCGACGCAACGGCCCGCCACGCCGCGATCGTCGCCACGCCCACCGGGCTCATCGCCCGCGCCCATGAACCCGATGTCGAGCGGGCCCTGTCGAGCCTCGTCTCGAACGCCGTCACCTTCGCAGAGAACGGCACCGTCATCATCAGCGCCGCACGCGTTGCCGATCAGATCTGGATCACCGTCACCGACGACGGGCCGGGCATGTCCGCCGGTACGCTCCAGCACGCTTTCGACCGGTTCTACCGCGGCCCCGAAGCCGAAGGGCGAGGTTCGGGCGGACTCGGGCTCGGGCTCGGCAGCGCGCGCGATCTCGCCCGACGCAACGGCGGCGACGTCACTCTCACCTCAGACGCCGGCCACGGGGTCGCGGCCGTTCTCCGGCTGCCCGCCCTGCCGCAGGACGACGCCTCATGACGGATTCGACACACGGCCGTCACACGCCCCTGCTAGCGTCCGCCCAAGGGAAGACGAGCGTCTCGCGGGGAGTAGTGGAACCATGGCGACCACGATGACAACGGAATCGGCGGAGAGCAACGAGACGACCACGCGCACGGGTACTGCGCGCCCGGTGACGAGCTGGCGCCGCACGTATGCGCGCCGACTGTGGATCAGCGACCTGCTCGTGCTCGTCTGGGTCGTCTACGGAACCCAGATCGCCTGGTTCGGTCTCGGCGCCGCCGACCTCGCCATCCAGACCGGACGCGTCGCCGGCGAGGTGTCGTACTGGGGCTTCTCCGGCGCCCTCATCATCGTGTGGATGCTGGCTCTCAGCCTCGCCGACACCCGCGACTACCGCGTCATCGGCGGCGGCACCACCGAGTACGCCCGCGTCACCCGGTCGAGCGTGACCCTCTTCGGCCTGATCGCGATCGCCGCCTTCCTGACGCAGACCGAGGTCGCGCGGGGGTTCCTGCTCATCAGCCTGCCCCTCGGCATCCTCCTGCTGCTCTTCGAACGCTGGCTCTGGCGCCAGTGGCTGGTCGCTCAGCGCACGGTCGGCGCATACTCGGCGCGGGTGCTGCTCGTCGGGTCGCGGCGCTCGGTGATCGAGACCGCGCACGAGCTGCTGCGCAACCCGACCGCGGGCTACCACCTCGTCGGCGCGTGCGTGCCGAGCGGCGCGGTTGCCGAAACCATCGAGGGCACCGACATCCCCATCATGGGCTCGATCTCCGCCGTCACCGAGGCGATGGCGGTCTGCGGCGCCGACACCGTCGTCGTGACCAGCACCGACGAGCTCCCGGTCGACAAGGTCAAAGAGATCTCGTGGGGGCTTGAAGCGGGTCGCCAGCACCTCGTGCTCGCACCGGGCATCGCCGACATCGCCGGCCCCCGCATCCACACGCGCCCCGTCTCGGGTCTTCCGTTGATCCACGTCGAGACTCCGAAGTTCGGCAAAGGCCAGAGGTTCGCCAAGCGTACGTTCGACATCCTCTGCTCGCTCGCCCTCATCATCGTCGCCTCCCCCGTTCTCGCAGCCGTCGCCCTCGCGGTCAAGATGTCTTCGCCCGGCCCCCTGCTCTACCGCCAGCAGCGCATCGGTCTGACGGGCACCCCCTTCGAGATGCTCAAGTTCCGCTCGATGCGGGTCGGTGCCGACCAAGAGCTGCAGGCACTGCTGAAAGCGCAGGGCACGAGCGAGAAGCCCCTGTTCAAGATCCAGAATGACCCGCGGATCACCCCGATCGGCCGCTTCATCCGCAAGTACTCGCTGGACGAGCTCCCTCAGCTGTTCAACGTGCTGGGTGGCTCGATGAGCATCGTCGGGCCGCGCCCGCAAATCGCCGCGGAAGTCGCGCTCTACACCGACAGCGCGAAGCGCCGCCTCCTGGCCCGCCCCGGGATCACCGGCCTGTGGCAGGTCAGCGGACGATCGACGATGGAGTGGGAAGACGCCGTGCGACTCGATCTCTACTACGTCGAGAACTGGTCCCTGGTCAACGACATCCTCATCCTGGTTAAGACGGTCCGCGCGGTTCTCCGGCCGGGAGCATCCGCCCACTGACCGCCCGTGCACGATCCGTGCCACACTGGCGACGGAGCCACCTGATGCCGACAACCGAGAGCCGCTGGGCCGACAGCCAACTGATCGGCACACGTGTCCGATCGGTGTGGCAGTGGCAGCTGATCTTCACGTTCAGCGTCGTCGTCATCACCGTCGCCGTCGGCGTGCTCGACGTCGGACTGCTCGCGACGCCGGGGTTTCTCTTCGGCATCCTCGTCATCGTGATCGCGTCGATCGCCACGCTCGTCACCCCGTGGGCACGCACGCCGAAGCACGCCGCGTTCGTGCTGCCTGTCGTCGACATCGTGGCGATCGGCTTCCTCAGTCTCAGCCAGCCCAGCCTCGGCTACCTGTGGGTGTTTCCCATCGCGTGGGTCGCGACCTACTACGGGACTCTCGAGATCGTCTCGTCCCTGGCCGCAGTCGCGCTCATGAACCTCGCCGACCCCGCGCACTGGGACTTCTCGCCCGGCGTGATCGTCGAGCTCCTCATCGTGCTGCTGGCACTGGCGTTCCTCGCCATCACGATCTCGGTCGGCGCTCAGCGCATCCGCGCATTCCGCGCCCTCGCCAGTAATCAAGCGCGGCGGTTGGCGACCACCGTCGAACGCGTCCAGTCCGCCGAGCAACGGGTCAACACGGTATTCGACTCGATCTCCGTGGCGCTGGCTCGCATCGCCCCCGGCGGCGAGATCGTGTCCGCCAACTCCGCCTACCGCGCGCTGTACTCCCTCGACACGCAAGACCTCCGCTTCCCCGTCGGCGGCGCCGTCGAGTACTCCGGCTTCCGCGGCCGGGCGCTCGCGCCCTCCGAGACCGCCGCGGCCCGCGCCGGTCGCGGCGAGCTGGTCGACCAGGAGCGACTCTGGCTCTTCGACCGCAGCGGGACCTGGCGCGCCCTCAACCTCTCGATCCGTTCCTCCGGGGCGAACTCCATCGGCGAAGAGACCTTCGTCGTCGAGCTCGAGGACCTCACCGTCGTCTCCGACGCCCAGCGCGAAGCCCCGCAGGCCACCCGCACCATCGCGCACGAACTGCGAAACCCCCTGACGGCGATCCTGGGACACGCCGACCTCCTCATCGAAGGGGACTCCCTCACCCCTTCGCAGCGCGATCACGTCGCGATCATCGAGTCGGCCAGCGAGCGCATGCTGACCCTCATCCAGGGGATCCTCACCCAGTCCACGGATGCCGACGACCTTCGCGCCCGCTTCGACACCGCCCAGCTGGTCGCCGCATCGATCGAGGCGTTCGAGCCGGCGGCGTCCGCTGCCAGTCTCACCATCGACGCGGTCATCGCCGGCCCGTTGGAGGTGGACGGCGACGAGTTCCGCCTCCGTCAGGTCGTCGACAACATCATCAGCAACGCCATCAAGTACAGCGACCGCGGCACGCTCCGCATCGCGGCTGCCGTCGACGACGACGGCTGGGTGGCGGTCACGATCGCCGACGAAGGCATCGGCATGTCGTCCGACGATGTCGAGCGGGTGTTCACCCCGTACTTCCGCGCGCAGACCGTGCAGGAGGGCGGTGTCCCGGGCACGGGCCTCGGCATGGGCATCGCGCGTGACATCGTGGAGAGCCACGGCGGTAGCATCACCGTGGAGAGCGCTCTCGGACGCGGGACGACCGTCACGGTCCGTCTGCCCGCCGCAGGCCGCGGAGAGGGGGACGCACAATGACGCACATCGACGTGACCATCGTGCTCGTCGCCCTCGCGACGACCTGCACGATCATGATCATCGGCCTCGGGTTCCTGCCGTTCCCGGGGCGGGCGGCATCTATCTGGTCGTCGGGCTTCGCCCTGGCCATGCTCAGCTGCTACCTGCTCGTCGCCGCCGACCAGATCGGCTCCGAAGCGCTCCGCGGCGCCGCACACGGGCCGATCCTGTGCGCCGCCGGCTTCGCATGGGTCGGACTGCGCGCACGCCGCGGCACCGAGCCGATCATGCTGGTCCCCACCATCGTCGTGTTCAGCATCGCCACCATCGTCCTCGGCCTCACCGCCGACACGCCCGCCTACGGACCGGTGTTCCGTCTGGTGTTCCTGGTCGCCGCCGTCGCCAGCGGCCTCACCGCGTGGGAGCTCCTGCGGCTCCGCACATCCGAGCGCGAGATGGCGCTGCCGCTCCTTGTCGTCTCCTTCGGCTTCGTCGGACTCGCCGTCGTCGTCGCGATCGATGGGGTTGCCCGCCTCGCATCAGGAACGCTCGGCCAAGCCGAATCGGACATGCGCGACCTCTACGACATCAACGAACTCGTCGCGCTGCTCTACCTCGTCTGCGCACTCGTCACCCTGCTCTACCTCGTGCGCCGCGGCGCGCAGAAACCCGAGCAGCAGCACACCGTCGATTTCTTCAGCATCGCGCGCGACCGTCTGGTGCGCGCACACGCCGCCGGCGACCGCTGGTGGTCGCTCATCGACGTGCGCCTCGACGACCCGACCGAACTCCTCGAGGCCTCGAGCGGTCGCGCCTTCCAGCGCATCACCGCTCGCTTCGAGAACGACATCCGCGAGGTCATGCCTCCTGAGGCCGACATCCACCGGGTCTCGCCCACGCAGGTCCTGGTCCTCCTCCCCCGCCCCGACACCGCCGTGCGGGGATATCTCTCCCGACTCCTCGAGCGCATCGGTACCCTGACCGACCAGCCGGCGGTTCCGATCCGCCTCTCGGCGAGCATCGGCGTGGCCGCGGCACCCCTGGCCGAGTACGACCTCGACCGCCTGTGCGAGGCTGCGGCCGACGCCGCACAGCACGCCCAGGTGTCGGGTGGCGACCGGTGGGAACGCGCAGTCTTCGCCCCCTGACGCGTCTGCGCGCACGGCTCACCATAAGATCGTGCCGATGCCCGAGACTTTCCTTCCCCCCGTCGCTCGCCGTGCGGGCCTCGTCGTCCTGTGGGTCCTGGGACTCGCCCTGCTCCTGCTGGTCGCGGCGGTCGCGTGGATCGGTGTGCGCGGCTTCCTCGCCTACGGCCACCTCGACGCCGCGCAGAAAAAGGCCCCGGCCATCGCCGCAGACCTCGGCAACCTCAGCGCGGCGAGCGCCGCCCTCGACGACCTCGCGAGCGACACCGGCGCTGCCCGCGACCTCACCTCCGACTGGATCTGGCAGGGCGCCGAGGGGATGCCGTGGGTCGGCCCCCAGCTCGCGGCGATCGCCGATGTGGCCGCCGCTGTCGACGACGTCGTCACCGGCAGCGCACGCCCGATCGCTTCGGTCGCCGGTGGGTTCGGCGTGGACGCCTTCATCCCGGTCGACGGACGCATCGACACCACCGTCTTCACGGCGCTCGCGGCTCCTGCCACCGACGCCGCGGGGGTCGCGGCATCCGCTCGTGACGACGTCGCCGCGATCGACCGCACCCCGCTGCTCGCACCGATCTCGGACGCGGTCGACCGGGTCGGCACGCTCCTCACCCAGGTCGCCTCGGGCACCGATGCGCTCGCCCGCGCGAGCACCCTGCTGCCCTCGATGCTCGGAGCCGACGGGCCCCGCGACAACCTGCTGCTCGTGCAGAACAACGCGGAGTGGCGGAGCCTCGGCGGCATCGTCGGATCGATGTCGATCATCCGCACCGACGAGGGCAGCATCGAGCTGACGGGCCAGTACTCGTCGTCGGACTTCGAACGCTACGAGAAGCCGGTGCTGGACCTCGGCGAATACGAGACGATCTACCAGACGCGGCCCGGCCGCTACAGCCAGAACGTGACGCAGGTGCCCGACTTCCCGCTCGCGGCCCGCCTCGCTCGCGAGTTCGTGTCCAAGAAGGGTGAGGATGCGTCGAGCGTCTTCTCGATCGACCCCGTCGCCCTCTCGTACCTGCTCGAGGCCACGGGGCCCGTGACCCTGCCCACCGGCGACGAGCTCACGAGCAAGAACGCCGTCCAGCTCCTCCTGAACGAGGTCTACCTTCGTTACGAGGACCCGCGCCAGCAAGACGCGTTCTTCGCCGCAGCGGCATCCTCGGTCTTCACGGCGATGACCAGCGGCAACGTGAACCCCGCGGCCCTCATCAGCGCGCTGGGGCGCGCCGGCTCCGAGCACCGCATCTCCCTCTGGAGCGCCGACGAGGCCGACCAGAAGGTCCTCGCCGGAACGACCCTCGCGGGCACCCCGCCCACCAACGACGCCGACACCGCCCGATTCGGCGTCTACTTCAACGACGGCACCGGCTCGAAGATGGACTGGTACGTCACCCCCGACGTCCAGCTCGCCTGGGAGGGATGCGGCACCGGTACGACCCCCCGCACGCTCTCGCTCGAGATCTCGCTGACGAGCACGGCCCCCGCCGACGCCGCCACGTCGCTGCCGAAGTACATCACCGGCGGCGGCACCTACGGGGCGCCTCCGGGAACCGCGCGGACCCTCGGCGAGGTCTACCTGCCCGAGGGCTTCAGCGTCGCCTCGGCCAGCACCTCGCTCGGTGCGGGCTTCGCGGGCGGCATGGTCGGGGGCCGTCAGGTGCTCTCGTACTCGTTCGACCTGAAGCCGGGTGACAGCGAGAGCGTGACGATCGACGTCGTCGCCGACACCGACATCCGCGACGCCGAGGCGTGGGTCACCCCCACGGCTGACGCATCGCTCTCACCCGTCGTCCGCGCCTCGTGCGAGGCGGTCGCGTCGAGCGGCACACTCGGCTGATCCCGACCCGTTGCCCAAACGTCACCGGAGAGAAATCCCAGGTCGGACCGCCTCAGTTACACTGACGTAAGTACCCGGCCCGAAAGCAGCACCCATGCGCAGATTCACACGCGCCACCCTCACGGTTTTCCTCCTCGCGACGATGTCTTTCGCCGCCCCCGCCGTCGCGAACGCGTCGACGATCTACCCGCCGGTCGACGCCTGCTCGTCGGATGCCGCCGGTGCCGGCCCGGGCGACACCATCAGCTTCTCGTGCGACGCCCGCAGCTTCGCGCCGAACGAAGCCGTCACCGTCACCGTGACCGGTGAGAACGGCGCGGGGGCGACCTTCGCCATGGTCCGCACCGCGATCTCCACCGCCAGCAAGCGCTACGAGTCCGACGCGAACGGTGCGCTTCCCGCCATCCGTATCGTGCTGCCCTCCGATGCGCGCGGCGTCTACAACATCGCCGCGATCTCCGCGTCGTCGACCGGCGGCACGGCGAGCGCCGTCATCGACACGAGCGACAGCAGCGACCCGCTCGTCCGCGCCGGATTCGACGGCAACCAGCTCATGGGACTGTGGATCGGTGCCGGCGCCCTGCTCGCAGCCGGTGCGGTCATCGTGATCGCCGCGGCTCTTCGTCGTCACCGCGACCGCACCGACGACTGACCTCGTCGCCCGCCGCTCCCGGATCAGGCGACATTCGGCGCCTTGCGCGGCTTCGCCGTCACCAGGATCGGCAGATGATCACTGGCACCCTGCGGCAGCGTCCGCACTTGCTCGATCTCGAAGCCGCTCGACGTCGCGAAGTCGTAGTAGCCCTTGAAGAACTTGTAGCGCGTGTACGTGCGCGAGTCGCTCAGGCTCAGTTCGTACCCGCTCTCACGGATCACCTGGCCCAGGTTCTCCTTGAAGACGGGGTAGTTGAAGTCGCCGACCATGAGGATCGGCGCCCCCTTGCCGAGCGTGGCCAGTTCGCGAAGTGCCGCACGGATCTGGTGGCGACGCAACGAGTTGAGTGCCGTCAGCGGCGCCGCGTGGAACGACGCGACGATGAAGTCCGCGCCGGTGTCGATGTCGTGCAGGTTGAGTCCCAGCATCCGCTCGTCTGCGGGTTTCAGGACGATGTCGTGCAACGACTTCTTGAGCGAGAAGGTGCGGCTCGCGCCGACGCGGAAGCCGTTCTCGCGGTAATAGATCGCGAGCCCCAGCCGGTTGCCCCGCGTCGCATCGGCGAGAACGAGTCCGCCGATGCGCTCCGGCATGTCGGTCGTGTCCACCTCTTGCAGGCACAGCACGTCCACGTCGTAGCGGCGCACCAATTCGGTGAGTTCGCCCGCTGCGGCGTGCTTTCGCAGGTTGTACGAGACGACGGTGATCATCGAGCATCAGCCTATGACTAGAGTTCAAGAGTGGCTCCCAGGAAGCTGCGGATGCCGCCGGCCCGCGTACTCGTCCCCGTGGCGATCGTCGCGGCCCTCATCCTCGCCCTGGTGCTCGTCGGAGTCATCGGGAGCGCTGTGACCCGCGGTTTCCACGCCCTCACCGCTCAGCCCCCTCACGAGGGCTCGATGATCATCGCGCCGACCCAGGCGAAGGCAGCTGCGGCCGCCCGCGACCTGAGCGGCGACGAGAAGGATGCCGCCGACTACCTCGCAGCGCAGCCCACCGCCTACTGGCTGACCCCCGAGCAGGACCCCATCGGGACCGCCGGCGGCACCGTGCTCGACCTCATCTCGCAGGCGCGCGACCAGAATCGCTCCGTGGCGGTGGTGATCTACGGCTTGCCCGGGCGCGACTGCGGCAACCACTCCGCCGGCGGCCTCTCCGAGGCGGACTACCCGACATGGGTGGGCGAGATCGGTGCGGCCCTCGACACCGCCCCCGAGGTGCAGAAGATCGTCGTGCTCGAGCCCGACAGCATCGCTCTCTCGGACGAGTGCGGAAACATCGCTGAACGAGCCCGACAGCTGAGCACCGCCGTCGATGAGCTCACGACCGCGAACACCTGGATCTACATCGACGGCGGTCACAGCAACTGGCTGCCCGCCGAGAAGATGGCTGACCTGATCCGGCAGACCGGCGTCATCGACCGCGTCCGCGGATTCGCGACGAACGTGTCGAACTATCAGGCATCCGCCGACGAGTTCGCCTACGCGGCGTCCCTCTCGTCGCTCCTCGGCGGAGCGCACGCGATCGTCGACACCTCCCGCAACGGCGTCGCCTCCTCGGGCGGCGAATGGTGCAACCCTCCGGGTCAACGCGTCGGCGAACCCGGCGGGTCGTTCCACGACGGCGTCGTCGACACGAACCTGTGGATCAAGCCCGCGGGCGAGAGCGACGGCGAGTGCAGCGGCGGCCCCGCAGCGGGCATCTACTGGCCGGAAGCCGGCGTCGAGCTCACGCAGGGCGTGCGATGAGCCCGATGGTGCGACTGGGGCCTGTGTAGCATGAGGACCGACTTTCACACTGGGACGGGGGGCAGAGATCGATGAGCGATTCAATGTCGATGCACAAGACAGCGGTCATCGTCGAGGACGATCCCGACATCCGCCACCTCATCGTGGAGGTGCTCGAGGCTGCCGGCTTCTCGACCGTCTCCGTGGGCAACGGGATCGACGGCGTTCGCGCCGTGCTCTCCTACCAGCCGCTCATCACGACGCTCGACGTCAACATGCCCGGCATCGACGGGTTCGAGGCGGCCCGCCGCATCCGCGCGCAGAGCGACACCTACATCATCATGATCACCGGTCTCGAAGAGGAAGCTGACGTCGTCCTCGGCCTCGGTGCCGGCGCCGACGAATACGTCGTGAAGCCGTTCCGTCCGCGCGAGCTGCGCGCCCGCGTCGAGTCGCTGCTGCGTCGTCCCCGGGCGACCGGCACGTCGACCGCCGCCGCCCCTCGACAGGATGCCGCCGGCCCGTCCTTCCCCGGGGCGCGCCCCGCCGCCGCACCGCAGTTCGACGTCGCTCCCACGTCGCCCGTCTTCGACGAGCGGGTCATGACCCCCGTCTACACGGAGCCGCAGCAGCCCCACCCGGGCTCCGCGGTCGTGGTCCCGCAGACCAGCAACCCCGCCTTCGGTGCCCCGCAGCAGTATGGCCAGCCGCAGAACATGCCTCCTCAGGGTGCTACCGGGATGCCGCCGCAGGGGACGCCCCCGCAGGGTGCACAGCCCGGCACCGCCATGGCCCCGGCATCCGCCACCCCTCCCGTGGGTGGACCCGGCTGGACCGTTCACCGCGACCTGGCCGTGCACGCCGAGCACCGCGTGGTGCTTGTGGCCGGCCGCGATCTCACGCTCACGCGCACCGAGTTCGACCTGCTGTCGACACTGATGGAGTCGAAGCGGCGGGTGCGCAGTAAGGCCGACCTGACGCTCGTGCTCCGCGGTGAGTCGTACGTGACCAGCTACTTCGTCGGCGAGGCAGACAAGCGCGCGATCGAGGCGCACATGACGAACCTGCGCCGCAAGCTCGGCGACAACCCGAACAACCCGCGGTACATCGAGACGGTCCGCGGCGTCGGCTACCGCCTCACCTCCGAGGCCGTCGCCAGCGCCTGACACCCCGAACACGAAAGAACCCCCGAAGGATGCCTCCGGGGGTTCTTTCGTGCGTCGGGAGCGAGGTCAGACCTTGAAGCCCTGGTGACGCTGGAACAGCTTGATGGCCATCGTGAGGGTCTGCAGCACCGTGACGACACCGACGATCGGCCAGCCGACCCACAGGATCGCCGACTGCGTCACCGGGTCGAGCAGGTTCCAGATGACCGCGATGGCGATCGCGACGATGCCGAAGATGATGAACGGCGTCCAGTGGCCGAAGCTCACGCCACCCTTCTCGGCTCGCGCCTGCAGCGCCCAGTTGTCGACCTTCTTCTTCGAAAGGAAGCGGGTCCACGATCGGATGAAGTGGCTGATGCGGATCCACATGAAGATCTCCGCCGGGAACAACAGCACCGCGAAGGCGATGTCGCGCCCGTTCGCCTTCTTCATCGAGCGCGCCATGCGGAAGTTCAGTCCCGCGGCCACGAGGGGCGGCAGCAGCCACCACGGGGAGAAGACGAAGGCGTTGATCGAAAGCGACGCGATCAGCAGCGTGATGAACGCGACGCGGACGAAGAAGTTCGTCAGCATCGAGAACTGCTCGAACCAGCGCAGGCGCAGGTTCGGGTGGAACGGCTGACCCTTCGTGTCGCCGCGCTGACCGGGCCACATGAGTTCGATGGCGCCGTAGGTCCACTTGACCTGCTGAGCGTCGTAACCCTTCAGCGTCGTCATGCCACCGACATCCGCCCTCGCGAACGGGCTGATCTTGGTGAGGTAGCCGGCCGACTTGATCTGCAGCGAGAGGAGGGAGTCCTCGACCTCGGAGTCCTTGACCCACGGGGAGGTCTGGTGGTTCTCCTTCATGATGTCGCGGAGCGCCGTGGTCGAGAAGATCGAGAACTGCCCGCCGAGCACCGCCATGTTGCGCCCGCGCAGCAGGTTCTGCATGTTGAAGGCGGCGAACTGGGTGCGCTGACCCGCGATGAGCCACTTCGCGATGAAGCCCTTGATCGGCCGGTCGTCGATCGTGTAGATCGCGGAGATGCCACCGATGCGCGAGTCCGCAACGGCCTCGTTCTCGAGGTACTCGACCGCGCGGCGATCGGCGGTCGTGTCACCGTCGACACCGAGCAGGTAGTCGTAGCCCTCGACGAGTGCGTACCCATAGTTGAGGGCGCCGACCTTCTTGTCGGGGTTCTTGCCGATGTCGTGCACGAAGACCTCGGTGAACTGCAGGCCGAGCTCGGTCTCGACCTCGTGCGGTCCCGAGAACTCCGACGCGATCTTCACCGTGTCATCCGACGTGTTATTGACGACGATGTGGATGACGTCAGGCACGCGGCTCTGATCGAGAAGGGACTGGATGACGTCGGCGATCGACTCGGCTTCGTTGTACGCCGGGACGATGCATCCGATCGTGGACCGGTGGACGGAGGTGTTCTCGAGGACGGAGGCGAAGTCGTCGGCGAATTCGTCGACGGGGATGAGCGCGCCCGGACCGCCCGGTTCGACGCCGTAACCGCCCTGCGGGGGCGCGGCCTGCCACGAACCCTCGGTGGGTGCCTGCCAGGAGCCCTGAGGAGCGACCTCGGGCCACGCTCCGGTCGGCTGCTGCCAGTGCGGCGCGACGGGCTGCTGCGGCGCTTGAGCGGGGGGCCACGACGCCTGCTGCCACTGCGGCGCGACCTGCGGGTCTTGACCCGGCCACGCGCCGACAGGCGGCTGCGCGGGCTGCCAGCCCTGCGGGCCGGGGGTGTACGGAGTGGTCACGTCGTTACCTCGAACTGGATTCACGGAGTGGTGGGACCGCCGGTGCCGCCGGTCGATGTCCAACCGTCGGTGCCCGTGTTTCCCTGAGTGGTGTCGCCCGATGTCGTTCCGTCGGACGATCCCCCCGTGGATCCTTCGGCCTCTGTCTCCCGAGGATAGATCGCAATCGGGATGACCGGGTAGACCGTCTGCTGCGCGAACGACTTGTCGTCGTTCGCGGTGCCCTCGACCCAGATGTCCAGCGCGAACTGCAGCGTCAGGCCGTAGGTGTCCTGGGGCAGCTGATTGATCGTCGTCTCGGGGACGAGCAGACCGCCCTGGAAGCTGTTGATCAGCAGGCCGCGGTTGGAACGGATCGTGTCGGTGGGAACGAGCGTGCGCGGGTCGGCGCTGAACTGGAACGGCGAGCCGACCTGGTTCGAGGTCTGCGCGGTCTGCGAGCTGATGGTCACGTTCGCCAGGAAGACGCGACGCTTCTGCTTGAGGACGGCCTTCTCATCGACGCGGGTGTCCTTGACGTTGACCGCGAAGCCGAAGGTCTTCGGGTTGTCGGCGTGCCATTCCTGGGTGCGCTTGGAGTCGACGGCCCAGAAGTCGAGGACGATCTGCAGGCCGTCGGCCACCTCGTATGTCATCTGCACCGAACCGTCGTAGCTGAACTGCGAGTCGAACGGTTTCTCGTCAGCACCGGCCGCAGGGGTGGCGTTCGGAGCAGGCGTCGCTGCCGCGTTGTTGCTCGTGCCGGAGATGGAGTTGAACGCCTCGACGACCTGCGAGCAGCCCGACAACGAGACCGCTGCTGCGGCCGCCAGGACGACAACGGCCAACCGGCGGCGGGCAAGGGGACGGATGGGCATGCGCGAACCTCGTTCGATTTAAAGGGTGGAGGGCACCGGCGGCGGGGTTCGGGTCGCCGCCGCCAGTGCCACGTCTTCGACCGTAGGGGCGGCGACGGCCGGAAACCCGGGACTTCGCGATCCCTCGTGGTGGCCTTTACCTGATCTTGAGGTTCTTGAGGTGCAGGATGCCGGTGGCCCGGCATCCGCTCGCTCAATCGTTCGAGCCGGATGCCGCCTGCTGCGCGATGGCCACGGTCACCGTGTCGGTCGCGGTCTGCTTCGCGTACTCGTCGGCTTTGGGCTTCGTCTGAACGAGGAAGTCGTAGGTGAACTGCAGAGTCACGTACGTGGCGTCGGCGGGGACCTGGCCCACGTTGAACGTCTGCGAGTAGCTGTAGGGCTTGAGGACCAGGTAGCCGTTCTTCACGCTCGCCTGATCGACCTGCGGCTCGAGGGCGTCGAAGGTCTCCTCGGCACTGGCGGGCACGGCCAGCATGGTCGCCTTCTGCAGGTAGACCTTCTGGCCATCGTTCGGCGTGATCGTCGTGACGAGAGACAGGCTGACGGGCTTGACGGCGTTCGGGGTCCAGCGATCCATCCGCAGGTCCGACCAGTAGTTGACGGCCACCTTCACTGCGCCGGCGGTCAAGTCGCGCTGCGTGGAGCCGCTCGACAGGTCGTTCTCGACCGGGGGTGCGACAACGACGGGCGGGGCCGAGGTCTTGACCGGCTCGGACGGGGTCGGCGTGCTCATCGCCCAGGGGGCCGGCCCGCATCCCGACAGGGCAGCCGACGCAACGACGACCGTCGCGGCGGCAGCCAGACGCATGGTTCTCATCCGCATCATGACCCCTCCCCGCGGTCACGCCAGTCTATAAGCGCGGGTGCCACTCGCCCGCCGCTTCGGACATGACGAAGTGGGTCAGTATTTACCAGACCGAAACCTGCTCTAGTTGCCGTTGCTGGGCGATTCCTGAATACTGGCTATGTCCAACCAACGGGGGGCGGCCGGTTGGGTTTTCTTTCGCCGTCCGCGCTTCGAACCTACGACGACCGAAAGAGAAACCATGAAGAACAAGATCAGCAAGGCTGCGGCGGCTCTCGTCGTTGCCGCAGCGGCGGTCTTCGCGGCCCCGGCCGTCGCGAACGCCTACGCTCCCTCTGCTCCTGCGAACACCGATGTGATCGTCGCGCCCGGCGCGCCCGTCACCCTCCCGTTCTCCGGCTTCGAGCCGCAGGAGAATGTCACCTTCACCCTCACCGGTGAAGGCGTCACCGACGCCAGCCTCGCCTTCGTGGCGTTCGCTGCCGGCACCGACTCGACCACCGAGGTCAAGGAAGCGAACGAAGACGGAACCGCTGCTGCGGTCGTCACGCTCCCCGACAACGCTTCCGGCACCTACACGCTCTCGGCTGTCGGCGAGACGAGTGGTGCGGCTAACGAGGATGTGACCATCACGGTCGCAGCCACGGGTGGCACGGGCGGCGGAGTTCTGCCGAACAACGGCTTCGACGGCGACGCACTCCTCGGCCTCTGGGTCGGCGGCGGCGTCCTCGTTCTCGCCGGTGCGAGCATCGCGGTGGCCGCTTCGGTCCGCCGCGCTCGCCAGACGGCGTAAGGCATTCGCGAACCATCGCGATAAAGAACTCCCCCCGGCTACGGCCGGGGGGAGTTCTTTTCGTCTGCAGCAGGTGTCATGCGACCGGCGGGTCGAGCTCACGCCGCGCGCGGGTCTGCTCCGCCCGCGCCGCGAGGAGTTCGTCGGCGGGGTACCCGACCTCGGTCAGTGTCAGTCCGCGCGCCGCGAGCACCTTGATCTCGTTCGTACGCGCGAGCTCATCGCGGATCTCTGCGACACGACCCACCTCGATACGCCCCTCACCTGCAGCGACGCAGGCGCCGACCAGGGCGCGCACCATGCTGTGGCAGAACGCGTCGGCCTTCACGGACGCGACCAGGATGCCGGACTCGTCGCGACGCCAGCCGTATTCGAGGAGCGTCCGGATCGTCGTCGCCTCCTCGCGCGGCTTGCAGTACGCGGCGAAGTCGTGGAGTCCGCGCAGGCTGCGAGCAGCGGCATCCATGGCAGCCACGTCGAGGGATGCCCCGACCCAGGTCGTCCGCCCGCGCTCGAGCGGGTCGTACCCGGTCGTGCGGTCGGCGATCCGATAGGCGTAGCGACGCCAGACAGCCGAGAAGCGCGCGTCGAACCCCTCCGGGGCGACGTCGACACGGTGGACGGCGACGTCGGGATAGGGGCCCAGCACGCCGTTGATGCGCGCGGCGAGCGCGCGGGGCTCCGGATGCCGGCCCGACAGCAGGCGACGTTCCTGCCCCTCCGTCAGATCGAGGTGGGCGACCTGCGCGGAGGCGTGGACCCCGGCATCCGTTCGCCCCGCGACGACGAGTCGAGGGTCACCTCCGAGGATGCGGGCGATCGCCGTTTCGAGGGTGCCCTGCACGGTGCGGAGGTTCGGCTGTCGCGCCCAACCCCGGAAGTCGGTGCCGTCGTAGGCGAGATCGATCCGCAGGCGCACGCTGCCAGCCTATCCGCGGCGGTCAGAGCGCCGCGTCGACCTCGGCACGCGTCGGCGGGTTGGCACCGGGGCGCGACACGGTGATGCCCGCCATGACCGCCGCGCGGCGGAGGGCCCGGCGCAGGGCGTCGGCGTCTCCCGTCAGCAGATCGGCGTCATCCACGACGCTTGTGATGAGGCTCGCCATGAAGGCATCGCCGGCGCCGATCGTGTCGGCGACGTCGACCGTGAGTGGTGCGACGTCGACCGCTCCCGACCGACCGAGTGCGAGCGCGCCCTCTCCGCCCCGCGTCATGACGACGACCTGCGGGCCGAGGGCGGCGATGGTCTCGAGCACCTGCTCGGCCGGCATGCCGGGGTAAAGCGCATCGGCATCCTCATCGCTCAGCTTCACCAGCGTCGCGGCGGCGAACGCGCGCTCGGCGACGGGGCGAGGCGTGTCGCCGACGAGCGCCGGCCGGATGTTCGGGTCGACCGTGACGATGCGCCCAGCGCTGCGTGCGTTCTCCAGTGCAGCGAGGGCGACCTCTCCCCCGGGCCGCAGGAACAGGGCGATCGAACCGGCATGGATGACGGATGCCGCGCCCGCCGCCGCGTCGACTGCGGCGGCGTCGAGCGCCCACACGATGTCGAAGTCGTACTCCGCCGACCCGTCGGCGCGCAGCCGCGCCCGCGCGGTGGACGTCGCGGCATCCGTCCACGAGGACTCCTCGATCGCCGCACCGGACGCGGCGACCTGGTCGGCGATGCGACGGCCGCGGTCGTCGCGGCCGAGCCGAGTGAGGAGCGTAGTGGACACGCCCTGCCGGGCGATGCCGACGGCGACGTTCGCGGGGCTGCCGCCGACGAATTCGGCGTCGCCGCCGCTCTGCTCGACGATGTCGATCAGCGCCTCGCCGATGACGAGGACGGTGTCGGTGTCGGTGTGGGTCATGCCCTCACTTTCGCACGTCGTCCGCGCTTCTGCGTCACCGCACCACGGCGGTGACCGTCGGCAGGTGCGACAGCAGCTCCTGACTGATCGATCCGAGGAGGAATCGGGCGAGAGCGCGACGGCCGTGCGTGCCGACGACCACCATGCGGGCATCGGCGGCGATGGCTGTGAGCACCTGTGAGGGGTGCCCTCGCTCGACCCGTCGGACGATTCGGAGGTCGGGATAGCGCGACGAGAGTCCGGCGAGAGAAAGCGCCAGCACTTCCTCGGTCATCGACTGCATGTTCGCAAGGTAGAGGTCGGGGTAGACCTCCATCGCGTTCCGCGGTGTGTTGACGGGCGTCCACACACTCACCGCGATGAGCGGTTCGCCGAGACGGTCGGCCTCGGATGCCGCGAACTCGATCGCGTGCTCGGTCACGTCGGACCCGTCGACGCCGACGACCACGCCCATTCCCTCGCCGAGGTCGCGGTCGGGGACGACGACGACGGGGCACGTGGCGCCCGCAGCGATCCGGATCCCGTGGACGCCGCGAGCGGGTCCGCTGCCTGTGCCGCGGTAGTCGCTTCCGATGACGAGGACGGCCGCCCCGGCAGAGGCCTCGACGAGCTTCGTCACGGGGTTGCCAGATTCGACCCGCGTCGACACCGGGACACCGGCATCCGCCACTCGCTTCGCCTCACCGTCGAGCAACTGCTGCGTCGCGGTCTGGGCCGCTCCGAGCACTTCGGCTTCGCCGATCGCGCCGATCGCTCCCCCCACGACCGAGATGAGCTCGATCGACTGCCGCCGCCGGGTCGCGCGCTCGATGGCCCAATCGACGGCTCGGCGCGAGACCGATGCCCCCGTGACTCCGACGATGATGTTGCCCGCCATGATGACCGCCCCTTCCTGGGGACGATGCGACCGCCCGATCGCGGTGACGTCTGCGGCGCTCGTCCGTCTCTCGGTGATGCCAACCTATCCCGCGCCCCGCCGCGCCGGAAGGGACCCGGGCGTGCTCAGGATGCCTCTTTAGACTGGAGGGCGATCTTGCCCACCCGGCCCCGACTTCTGTGTCCCCCCGACATGACCCGACTCACTCCTGCGCGCCTGTCAGGACTCGACGGACTGCGAGCCGTCGCGGTCCTGCTCGTCGTCGTCTACCACCTCTTCCCTGTGCTGCCGGCGGGGTTCCTCGGTGTCGACGTCTTCTTCGTGATCTCAGGGTTCCTCATCACGACCCTTCTCGTCCGGGAGCACGACGAGCACGGCCGCGTCGGTCTTCTGGAGTTCTGGCGCCGTCGTGCCCGCCGGCTCCTGCCCGCCATCGGGGTCGTGGTCCTCGTCTGCGCGTCCCTCGCCTGGATGGTCGGCGGGGACGTCCTCGTGGGCCTGGGCGGCCAGCTCGCGGGAGCAGCGACGTTCGCGTACAACTGGCTCGCCGTCGCCGCCGGGTCGTCGTATTTCGGGGGCGGAGCGTTCGATTCCTCGGCACCTGAGCTGCTCCGAAACCTCTGGTCCCTCGCCGTCGAGGAGCAGTTCTACCTGCTGTGGCCGCTCCTCCTCCCGCTCGTGCTGAGGCTCCGCCGCGACCGAGTGATCGTCGCCGTCGCTCTGGCCGCGGCATCCGCTGTCGCCGCACTCCTCCTCGCCGGCGGAGACGTGACGCGCGTGTACTACGGCACCGACACCCATGCCTTCGGGCTGCTGCTGGGTGTCGCGCTCGCCTTCGCACGGCCGTCAGAGCGCACACGCGGTGTGCCCGCAGTTGTCGGTGGGCTCGCGATCGCGGGGGTCGCGGCGCTGGCCGTCGTCACCCCGGGACGCGGTGTGGAGACCTTCCCGGGCCTGCTCGTCGCAGCATCCGTTCTGACCGTGGTCTCGATCGCCGCGGCTGTCCGTCCCGGGTCCCCGCTCGGACGCATCCTCGACGTCGCACCGCTCCGCTGGATCGGCGAACGCTCGTTCGGCATCTACCTGTGGCACTGGCCGCTCGTCGTCCTGCTCACGGTCGCGACGACGCGCACCTCCCCCGACGTCGCCGTTCCCGTCGAGGTCGCCCTCGCCACGCTCGCTTTCACCGTCGTCGCTGCGGAGCTGTCGTACCGCTTCCTCGAGCAGCCCGTGCGGCGACGCGGCTTCCGCGCCACGCTCCGGGGTGTCGGGCGCGCCTTCCGCGGCGGCCCGACCCGACGCCTGGGCGCGACCACGGCGGTTGCGGCCGGCATCCTCGTCGTCGTCGGAACGACAGCCGCCGTCGCCGACGCGCCCCGCATGGCGTCGAGCGAAGCGGTCGTCAGCGACGGGCAGGCTGCGCTCGCGGCGGGGGCAGGAACCTCCGACCACGCGACGCTGCCCGGAGCGGCCCTCCCGAGCGGCGACCCGCTGCTGCGCCCCGAGTGCCCGTCGGCGCATCTCGCCGATGAGGACGGCATCTGCACCCCGCCGGACGGACGTCCCGCTCCCCCGGCACCCGCACGCGTCCCCGGCGCCCGCGTGACCGCGGTGGGCGATTCGGTCATGCTCGCCTCCGCGGGCGGACTGCTCGATCGGATGCCGGGAGTCGACATCGACGCGAAGGTGTCGCGCTCCATGAGCACCGGCGTTCGCATCATCGACGACCTCGCCGCCCGGGGCGAGCTGCGCGACTACGTCGTCGTCGGCCTCGGGACCAACGGATCGATCAGCTCGGACGAGCTGGCACGCCTGGAAAAGGATGTCGGACCCCGGCGCACCCTCATCCTCGTGACCGCGCACGCGCCGCGGGACTGGATCCCCGGCGTCAACGACGAGCTCGAAACGTTCGCGCATCAGACACCCGGAGTCGCGATCGCCGATTGGTCAGCCGCGATCTCGCGTCACGAAGACCTACTTGCGGGCGACGGCATCCACCCCGGCGCGACCGGAGGGACGCTGTACGCCGACACGGTTGCCGACGCGATCGACAGCGTGGAGAACAGCCGCGCCGAGCTCCAGTACCGACTGAAGCTCGCCCAGTGGGCCGTCCGCGACACCTTCCCCGCGCCGCGCTGAGCGCCGCCGCGTTTTCCGCGTGGTGGTCGCCGCCTCACCGGTCGACACCATGTTCTCTCACCGAGATCACACATGCCCGGCCCAGAGGCACCGCGGGCACGGAAAAGGGCCCGCCCCGAAACGGGGGCGGGCCCTCGGATTCCCTCCGGAGAGGGAGCCTTACTTGGCCTCGTCGGCCTTCTCGTCCTCGGACGCGACAGCGTCTTCGGCGGTGGCTTCAGCAGCAGCACCCTCCGCAGGCGACTCGGCACCGGCGTCGGCGGCGTCCTCAGCGGGCGTCTCGACCTCGGTCTCCTCGACCGCGGGCTCCTCGGCGGCCGGCGCAGCGGCAGCCGGAGCAGCCTTCTTCGTCGACTTGGCCTTCGGGGCGACGGGCTCGAGAACGAGCTCGATCACCGCCATGGGCGCGTTGTCACCCTTGCGGTTGCCGACCTTCGTGATGCGGGTGTAGCCACCTTCACGCTCGGCGACCAGGGGGGCGATCTCGGCGAACAGCTCGTGAACGACGCTCTTGTCGCCGATCACCGCGAGGACGCGGCGGCGGGCGTGCAGGTCGCCGCGCTTGGCGAACGTGACCAGACGCTCAGCGAACGGACGCAGGCGCTTGGCCTTCGTCTCGGTCGTCTTGATCGACTTGTGCGTGAACAGCGAAGCGGCGAGGTTCGCCAGCATCAGACGCTCGTGTGCGGGGCCGCCTCCGAGGCGGGCACCCTTCGTGGGCTTGGGCATGTCAATTACTCCTGGGAAAAAAGTCAGTCAATGGACTCGGCGGACCGAGATCCGATCAGACGGTCTCGTCGTCGTAGCCGCCGTAGAAGTGCGCGCCATCGAACCCGGGAACCGAGTCCTTCAGCGACAGACCGAGCGAGACAAGCTTGTCCTTGACCTCGTCGACCGACTTCTGACCGAAGTTGCGGATGTTCATGAGCTGCGTCTCCGAGAGGGCGACGAGCTCGGACACCGTGTTGATGCCTTCGCGCTTGAGGCAGTTGTACGAGCGAACCGACAGATCGAGGTCCTCGATCGGCATCGACAGCTCGTTCGTGAGAACCTCGGCGACCGGCGCGGGGCCGATCTCGATGCCCTCGGCCTCGACGTTCAGCTCGCGAGCGAGACCGAACAGCTCGACCAGCGTGCGACCGGCGGACGCGACAGCGTCGCGAGCCGAGATCGACGACTTGGTCTCGACGTCCAGAACCAGCTTGTCGAAGTCGGTGCGCTCACCGGCACGGGTGGCGTCGACGCGGTAGCTGACCTTGAGAACGGGCGAGTAGATCGAGTCGATCGGGATCTGACCGGCCTCGGCGTACTCGTTGCGGTTCTGGGTCGCCGACACGTAGCCGCGGCCACGCTCGATCGTGAGCTCGAGCTCGAACTTCGCCGAGTCGTTGAGCGTCGCGATGACCAGGTCGGGGTTGTGGATCTCGACACCCGCCGGAGCGGAGATGTCTGCAGCCGTGACCTCGCCGGCACCCGTCTTGCGCAGGTACGCGGTGATGGGCTCGTCGCGCTCGCTCGACACCACGAGCTGCTTGATGTTCAGGATGATCTCGGTGACATCTTCTTTCACACCCGGGACGGTGCTGAACTCGTGCAGCACACCGTCGATGCGGATGCTGGTGACCGCGGCACCCGGGATCGACGACAGCAGGCTGCGGCGCAGGGCGTTACCGATCGTGTAGCCGAAGCCCGGCTCGAGGGGCTCGACGACGAACCGGCTCCGGAAGTCGCCGATCTTCTCCTCGGTCAGAGTGGGACGCTGTGCAATGAGCACTATGTGTTCCTTTCAGTCACGTGACCGCTATATGACACGTGCAGTTGGTGAAGTGTTGAGTTGTGTCCGGGATGCCGGGGCGCGACACGCGTCGTCGCCACCGGCATCCGTCGAAGATCAGACGCGGCGGCGCTTCGGGGGACGGCAGCCGTTGTGAGCCTGGGGCGTGACGTCCTGGATCGAACCGACCTCGAGGCCGGCAGCGGTCAGCGAACGAATCGCGGTCTCGCGGCCCGAGCCGGGTCCCTTGACGAAGACGTCGACCTTCTTGACGCCGTGCTCCTGCGCCTGACGCGCAGCGGACTCGGCGGCCATACCGGCGGCGTACGGGGTCGACTTGCGCGAGCCCTTGAAGCCGACGCCACCCGAGGAGGCCCAGCTGATGACCGCACCCGAGGGGTCGGTGATCGAAACGATCGTGTTGTTGAACGTCGACTTGATGTGGGCCTGGCCCAACGCGATGTTCTTCTTCTCCTTGCGGCGCGGCTTGCGCGCTGCGGACTTGGCCTGTGCCATGTGAGTGTTCTCCTAAACCTGTGGCGGCGGCGCTTTAGCGCGCCTTCTTCTTGCCGGCGACGGTGCGCTTGGGACCCTTGCGGGTACGCGCGTTGGTCTTCGTGCGCTGGCCGCGCACAGGCAGGCCGCGACGGTGGCGGATGCCCTCGTACGAGCCGATCTCGACCTTGCGGCGGATGTCTGCGGCAACCTCGCGGCGGAGGTCACCTTCCACCTTGTAGGTGCCTTCGATGTGGTCGCGGAGAGCAACCAGCTGCTCGTCGGAGAGGTCCTTGACGCGGATCGACTCGTCGATTCCGGTCGAGCTGAGGATCTCAACGGAGCGGGTACGGCCGATGCCGTAGATGTAGGTGAGGGCGATCACCACGCGCTTGTCACGCGGGATGTCAACGCCGGCAAGACGTGCCATGCGATGTCTCCTAGGAGTCGGTGGAGGTGTGGAGCAGGATCGGTGCTCGGGCCTCCGACCCGAGGTGTCCCCCGCTGCGCGGGTTCTGATCCTGCCGTTATGTGTTCAGTTGTGAGCCTGCGGGCCGCGCGAGGCGCGGCATCCCATCAGCCCTGGCGCTGCTTGTGACGCGGGTTCGACTTGCAGATGACCATGACGCGACCGTGGCGGCGGATGACCTTGCAGTGATCGCAGATGGGCTTGACGGAGGGGTTGACCTTCATGATGTTCCTGATTCGCTGTCTTCGCCGCCGCTCCGGAAGGAGCGAGGCGTTACTTCTCGACCGGTCTAGCGGTAGCGGTAGACGATGCGGCCGCGGGTCAGGTCGTAGGGCGAGAGCTCCACGACCACACGGTCCTCGGGGATGATGCGGATGTAGTTCTGCCGCATCTTTCCGGAGATCGTGGCCAGGACCTTGTGACCGTTGCTGAGCTCGACGCGGAACATCGCGTTCGGCAAAGCCTCGGAGATCACGCCCTCGATCTCGATGACACCGTCTTTCTTGGCCATACGCTCGCTTACAGTTGGCAGACCGGTCGGTCTGCGGTGAGTGGGGATTGTGGTGACACGCCGAAACAGGCGCAACGCACCAAAGATTTAGTGTACGTGATATCGAGACGCCCCGCCACTCGGGCGGGGCGTCGTCGAGTCAGCGTGACGTCAGGTTCGCGAGGATGTCGGCCTTCGGGTCGTACGTGACCGGAACGATCTTGTCGTTGACCATCAGCGTCGGCGTGCCGGTCGCTCCCTCCGGGAGCTTCTGGGCCTGGGCGAACCCGACGTACTCGTGGTCCTTGATCGTCTTCTCCAGCTTCGCGGTCATCGTGACACCGGAGTCCTTCGCGAGCGTGATGAGCTCATCGTCGGTGAGACCCGGAGTCTGCTCCTTGGGCTGATTGTCGTACAGCGCACGGAAGAAGGCGTAGGAGTTCGCGGGGTCGGCCTCGGCGACGGCATAGAAAGCGGATGCCGCACGACTGGAGTACTCGGTGCCCTGCGACAGACGGTCGAGGATCGTGACCGGGTGAACCTCGAGCGTGATCTTCCCCTCGTCGACCAGGCTGGCGATCTCCTTGCCCTCGGCCGCCTCGAACTGGCCGCAGTAGGGGCACATGAAGTCGACGTACGTGGAAACCTTGTCGGGTCCCTTGCCGAAGGTGATCGCACCGGTCTCACGGTTGATGCCGCTCGACGCCGGAACGGGGCCGGGGTCGGTGGCGCGCGAGTTCAGGAGGGCAACGATGGCGACGACACCGACGAGGACGACCACCACCCCCACGCTGATCCAGATGGCGAACCAGTTGGTCTTGCGCGCGGCCGTGGCCATGTGCGTGTCCTCTCAGGAGATGGGGGTCGGGGTGACGCCGAACGGTGCGAGACCGGCGGCACCGCCGTCGGGCGCAGTCAGCACCCAGATCCCTCCATCGTGCACCGCGACGCTATGTTCCCAATGGGAGCCGTCCGTGCCGTCGACCGTGCTGACGGTCCAGTCGTCGTCTTCGACCAGCGTCGCTTCGTCGCCGCCGACGATCATCGGTTCGATCGCGACGCACAGTCCGGGACGCACCTCGGGACCGAGGTCGGCGACGCGGTAGTTGAAGACCGTCGGCCCCTCGTGCATCTTGCGGCCGATGCCGTGACCGACGTAATCGCGGAGGATGCCGTACCCCTCCCCCGACGATTCGACGTAGGTCTGCACGGCGTCGCCGATCTCACCGACCCGCGACGCGGACGCAAGGGCCGCGATTCCCGACCAGAGCGAGCCTTCGGTGACGTCCGACAGTCGCTGGCGCGCCGCGACGAGTTCGGGGCGCTCCGGGTCGGGCACGACGATCGTGATCGCGGAGTCGCCGTTCCAGCCGTCGAGCTGTGCACCGCAGTCGATGGAGACGATGTCACCCGGTTGCAGGACGCGGTCACCCGGGATGCCGTGGACGACCTCCTCGTTCACCGAGATGCAGGTCGTGTGGCGATACCCGCGGACGAGCTGGAAGTTCGACTCGGCACCCGCAGCGAGGATCGTGGCCTCGGCGATCGCGTCGAGCTCGGCGGTGGTGACACCGGCCCGCACGGCCGGGCGGACGGCATCCAGAGCAGCAGCGGTGATGAGACCCGGGGCCACCATCGCGCGCAGCTGGGCGGGGGTCTTGTAGATGGAGCGGCGGAACACCATCAGGCGGTGATGCCGCGCGCCGCGAGGGCGACGGTGATCCGCTCGGTGATCTCGTCGAGCGATCCGACCCCGTCGATCTCGTCGACGATGCCGCGCTCGCGATAGACGTCGAGGATGGGCGCGGTCTCGGACTCGTAAATCGAGAGCCGCTTGGCGATCGACTCCTCGTTGTCGTCGGCCCGGCCCTGCTCGGCCGCGCGGCGCGAGAGGCGCGCGATCGACTCGTCGCGGGGAACCGAGAGCTCGATGACCGCCGTGAGCGGCTCACCACGACTGTCGAGGAACACATCCAGGTCGCCGACCTGGCCCAGGTTTCGCGGGTACCCGTCGAGCAGGAAGCCCTCCGCGGCATCCTCCTGCGCCAGGCGGTCGCGCACGATCTCACTCGTCAGGTCGTCCGGCACAAGGTCGCCGGCATCGATCAGTGCCTTGACCTTCAGGCCCAGCTCCGTGCCGTCCTTCACATTCGCACGGAACACGTCACCAGTCGAGATGGTCGGGATGCCGAGGAGATCGGCGATCCGGGCCCCCTGCGTCCCCTTGCCCGAACCTTGCGGGCCGATGATCAGGAGGCGGGCGGGGGTCTGCGTCATCGGAGGAGTCCTTCGTAGTGGCGCTGCTGGAGCTGGGCGTCGATCTGCTTCACCGTCTCAAGACCGACACCGACGATGATCAGGATCGAGGCGCCACCGAACGGGAAGTTCTGGTTGGCGCCGACCGTCGCGAGTGCGAGGAGCGGAAGCAGGGCGATGAGGCCCAGGTAGATGGAACCCGGCAGGGTGATGCGGGTCAGGACGTAGTCGAGGTACTCCGCGGTCGGGCGACCCGCACGGATGCCGGGGATGAACCCGCCGTACTTCTTCATGTTGTCGGCGACCTCGACAGGGTTGAACGTGATCGCGACGTAGAAGTAGGTGAACCCGATGATGAGCAGGAAGTACACCGCCATGTAGAGCGGGTGGTCGCCGTTGACGAAGTTGGCCTGGATCCACGAGACCCAGCCCGGCACGCTACCGTTCGCGGCCGGGTTCGCGTTGAACTGCGCGATGAGGGCGGGGATGTACAGGAGCGACGAGGCGAAGATGACGGGCACGACGCCGGCCATGTTGACCTTGATCGGGATGTAGGTGTTGCTCCCGCCGAGCGTCCGACGACCCACCATCCGCTTGGCGTACTGCACCGGGATGCGTCGCTGGGACTGCTCGACGAAGACGACGAGCGCGACCGTCGCGATGCCGACGGCGAGGACGAGGAGGAAGATCTCGAAGCTGCGCGCGACGGCGATGCTCCACAGAGCGGAGGGGAAGGTCGCGGCGATCGAGGTGAAGATGAGCAGCGACATGCCGTTGCCGATGCCGCGCTCGGTGACGAGCTCGGCCATCCACATGATGAGACCGGTACCGGCGGTCAGCGTGACGATCATGAGCAGCTGTGCCCACCACGCCTCGTCGGTAAGGAGCTGCTGGCACTCGGGGACACCGGTGATACCGAAGAGCTGACCCGAGCGGGCCACGGTGACGAGGGTGGTCGACTGCAGCAGCGCCAGCGCGATCGTCAGGTAGCGGGTGTACTGGGTCAGCTTGGCCTGTCCGGCCTGGCCTTCCTTGTACAGCGTCTCGAAGTGGGGGATCACGACGCGCAGGAGCTGCACGATGATCGTGCCCGTGATGTACGGCATGACGCCGAGGGCGAAGATCGACAGCTGCAACAGCGCGCCACCCGAGAACAGGTTGACGAGCGAGAGGAGCCCCTCGGTGGACCCGGACTGGTCCAGGCAGGTCTTCACGTTCGGGAAGTCGACGAACGGAGCCGGGATGTGCGCGCCGAATCGGTAGATGGCGATGATGCCGAGCGTGAAGCCGATCTTCCGACGGAGATCCGGAGTGCGGAAGACCCGCGCAATAGCGCTGAACAAAGGGATTTCCTCCAGTGGGATGCCGGGCGCGTCGGGGCGCGCCGCATTCCAACATACGGCAACAGGGGCCGGAGGTTACCCTCCGGCCCCTGGCACGTGATTACTTGATCGAACCGCCAGCGGCGACGATCTTCTGCTCGGCCGATCCCGAGACCTTGTCGACGGAGACCGTCAGCGCGACCGAGATGTCGCCGGTGCCGAGCACCTTGACCTTCTCGTTCTTGCGGACGGCGCCCTTGGCGACCAGATCCGTGATGGTGACGTCGCCACCATTGGGGTACAGCTCCGCGAGCTTGTCGAGGTTGACCACCTGGTACTCGACGCGGAACGGGTTCTTGAACCCGCGCAGCTTCGGCGTACGCATGTGGAGGGGCATCTGCCCGCCCTCGAAGCCCACCTTGACCTGGTAACGAGCCTTCGTACCCTTGGTACCGCGGCCCGACGTCTTACCCTTGGAACCCTCACCGCGACCGACACGGGTCTTCGCGACGTTGGCGCCGGGGACCGGACGCAGGTGGTGGACCTTCAGCACGCCGGGGCGCGCTGCATCCTTCTTCGGGGCAGCCTTGTCGGCAGCGGGCTTGGCCGCAGCCTTACGGGTTGCCGGCTTCTTGGCCTTGGGCTCGACGGTCTCGACCGTCTCGTCCTTGTTCTCAGCCATCAGTCGATCTCCTCAACCTTCACGAGGTGCGCGACGGTCTTGATGTAACCGCGCGTCTGCGCGTCATCGGGACGAACGACGGAGTCGTTGATCCGCTTCAGACCGAGCGAACGCAGCGTGTCACGCTGGTTCTGCTTTTCGCTCACCTTGGACTTGACCTGGGTCACCTTCAGACGAGCAGCCATCATGCACCCACCTTTGCAGCCTTGACGGCGTCAGCCTCGGCACGGACCAGACGCGCAGGCGCGACCTGGTCGAAGTCGAGACCACGACGAGCGGCGACGGCGCGCGGCTCTTCGAGCTGCTTCAGCGCTGCGACGGTCGCGTGCACGATGTTGATCGTGTTCGACGAACCCAGCGACTTCGACAGCACGTCGTGGATGCCGGCGCACTCGAGGACGGCGCGAACCGGACCACCGGCGATAACACCGGTACCGGCAGCAGCCGGACGGAGCAGCACGACACCGGCAGCAGCCTCACCCTGGACGGGGTGGGGGATGCTGGAGCCGACGCGCGGCACCCGGAAGAAGTTGCGCTTGGCCTCTTCGACACCCTTGGAGATGGCGAGGGGGACTTCGCGCGCCTTGCCGTAGCCGACGCCGACGAGACCGTTGCCATCGCCCACGACGACGAGCGCGGTGAAGCTGAAGCGACGACCACCCTTGACGACCTTGGACACACGGTTGATCGTGACGACGCGCTCGAGGAACTGGTTGTCGCCCCGGTCGCGCGAGTTGCGGTCGCGGGTCTGGCTGCGCTCGCGGCCACCGCGGCGCGGCTCGCGCTCACGCTCGGCGGGAGCCTCGGCCGTAGCCGCAGCCGCAGCGGGCTGCTCGGTCGCGGTCACTTCGTTCTCCTTGTTCTCGGTCACAGGTTCAGACCTCCTTCGCGAGCGCCATCGGCGATCGCAGCGACGCGGCCCGCGTAGCGGTTGCCGCCGCGGTCGAACACGACCGTCTCGATGCCGGCAGCCTTGGCACGCTCAGCAACGAGTTCGCCGACCTTGCGGGCCTTGGCGGTCTTGTCACCGTCGAACGTGCGCAGACCCGACTCGAGGGTCGAGGCGGAGGCCAGCGTGGTGCCCTTGCTGTCGTCGACGAGCTGAACGAAGACGTGGCGGGCGGAACGGGTCACGACGAGGCGCGGACGCACCTCGGTGCCCACGATCTTCTTGCGAAGACGGAGGTGGCGACGCGAACGTGCGTCGGACTTCGACTTAAGAGCCATGGTTACTTACCACTCTTTCCGGCCTTGCGGCGAACGACCTCGCCCGCGTACCGCACACCCTTGCCCTTGTAGGGCTCCGGCTTACGGATCTTGCGGATGTTGGCGGCGGCCTCGCCGACGGCCTGCTTGTCGATGCCGGCCACGGTCACCTTGTTGTTGCCCTCGACGGTGAGCGTGATGCCCGCCGGAGCCTCAACCAGAACAGGGTGCGAGAAGCCGAGTGCGAACTCGACCGACGACCCCTTCTGAGCGACGCGGTAACCGGTACCGACGACCTCGAGGCCCTTGGTGTAGCCCTGGGTCACGCCGATGATGTTGTTGTTGATGAGGGTGCGGGTGAGCCCGTGGAGCGAGCGGGATTCGCGCTCGTCGTCGGGGCGGGAGACCAGAACCTGGTTCTCTTCGACCTTGACCTCGATGGGCTGCGCCACGGTGAGCGAGAGCTCGCCCTTGGGGCCCTTGACTGCGACGTCCTGGCCGGAGACCGAAACGGTCACGCCGGCGGGGATGTCGATGGGAAGTCGTCCAATACGCGACATGTCAGATCACCACACGTAGGCGAGGACTTCCCCGCCGACGCCCTTCTGCTCAGCCTGGCGGTCCGTGAGGAGGCCAGAGGAGGTGGACAGGATCGCGACACCGAGGCCACCGAGGACCTTGGGAAGCTCGTTCGACTTTGCGTACACGCGAAGGCCGGGCTTCGAGACGCGCTTGATGCCGACGATCGACCGCTCGCGGTTCGGGCCGTACTTCAGGGTCAGTGTGAGGGTCTGGCCGACACGAGCGTCGGAAACCTCCCAGCCGGAGATGAAGCCCTCCTGCTGGAGGATCTCGGCGATGTGCGTCTTGAGCTTCGAGCTCGGCAGCGCGACGGAGTCGTGGTGCGCGGAGTTCGCGTTGCGCAGACGGGTCAGCATGTCTGCGACCGGGTCTGTCATCGTCATAAGTGTGTTCCTTTAGTCACGAGGTTTCGACTGCCGTTACACGACAGGCGACCTTCTATGAATGATCAATATTCAGTTGTGCAGTCGTTCGGCCCCGGAGCACGCCCCGAGGCCGAACGATCGATCTTATCGGATCACGCCTGAGCGTCAGCCGACTTGAACGGGAAGCCCAGGTGCTTGAGAAGCGCCCGACCCTCGTCATCCGTCTTCGCCGTCGTGACGATCGTGATGTCGAAACCGCGAACGCGGTCGATCTTGTCCTGGTTGATCTCGTGGAACACGGACTGCTCCTGGAGACCGAAGGTGTAGTTGCCGTTGCCGTCGAACTGCTTGGCCGACAGACCGCGGAAGTCGCGGATGCGGGGCAGGGCGAGGTTGACGAGGCGGTCGACGAACTCCCACGCGCGGTCACCGCGGAGGGTGACGTGGGCACCGATGGGCTGACCCTCGCGCAGCTTGAACTGCGCGATGGACTTGCGGGCCTTGGTGACGACCGGCTTCTGACCGGTGATCTTGGTGAGGTCGTCGACCGCACCATCGATCACCTTGCTGTCGCGCGCAGCCTCACCGACACCGGTGTTGACGACGACCTTGACGAGACCGGGGATCTGCATGACGTTCGCGTAACCGAACTCTTCCTGCAGGGCCTTCTTGATCTCGGCCTGGTACTTCTGCTTCAGGCGGGGCTGGATCTTGCCAGCCTCCGCGGCAGTTGCGTTGCTCATGTTCAGAGGTCCTTGCCGCTCTTCTTGGCGTAACGGACGCGAACGGTGCGCTTGACGCCGTCCTTGGTCCGCTCCTCGACGCGGTGGCCGACACGGGTCGGCTTCTTGGTCGACGGGTCGACCAGCGCCACGTTGGAGATATGGATCGGGGCTTCCATCGTCTCGATGCCGCCCGTCTTGGTGCCGCGCTGCGACTGGCCCACGCGGCTGTGCTTGGTGACGTAGTTCACGCCCTGCACAACGACGCGGTTCTGCTCGACGAGGACCTCGAGGACCTCGCCCTGCTTGCCACGGTCGCCGCCCTTGTCCTGCTTGCGGCCGCTGATGACCTGAACCAGGTCACCCTTCTTGATGTGCGCCATGATCAGATGACCTCCGGTGCCAGCGAGACGATCTTCATGAACTTCTTGTCGCGAAGCTCACGACCGACCGGTCCGAAGATGCGGGTGCCGCGGGGCTCCCCGTCGTTCTTCAGGATGACGGCGGCGTTCTCGTCGAACTTGATGTACGAACCGTCGGGACGACGGGTCGACTTGACGGTACGGACGATGACCGCCTTGACGACGTCGCCCTTCTTGACGTTGCCGCCGGGGATCGCGTCCTTGACGGTCGCCACGATGACATCGCCCACGCCCGCGTAACGGCGGCTGGAGCCACCGAGGACGCGGATCGTGAGGAGTTCCTTGGCGCCGGTGTTGTCGGCGACCTTGAGGCGAGACTCGTTCTGGATCATTTCTTACTTCGCCTTCTCGAGAATCTCGACCAGGCGCCAGCGCTTCGTGGCGCTGAGCGGACGGGTCTCGTTGATGAGGACGAGGTCGCCGATGCCGGCGGCGTTCGACTCATCGTGAGCCTTCACCTTCGACGTGCGGCGGATGACCTTGCCGTAGAGGGGGTGCTTGATGCGGTCCTCAACCTCGACGACGATCGTCTTGTCCATCTTGTCGCTGACGACGTAGCCGCGGCGCGACTTGCGGTAACCGCGGGCGTTGACGTCGCGGACGTCGTGCTCGGACGACTCGTGGCCCTGAGCCTCGACCTTGGGGGCCTCAGCGGCAGGTGCTGCCTTCTTGGCAGGAGCCTTCTTGGTGGTCTCAGCCATCACTCGGCCTCTTCCTTCACGGCCTCAGCGGACTCGTCCGCCTTCTTGGCCTTGGTCTTCTTCGCCTTCGTGGCCGCCTCTACCGGAGCGGGCGTGGCACGGATGCCGAGCTCCCGCTCACGGATGACGGTGTAGAGCCGCGCGATGTCGCGCTTGACCGCACGGATGCGGCCGTGGCTCTCGAGCTGGCCCGTAGCCGACTGGAAGCGCAGGTTGAACAGCTCTTCCTTGGCCTTGCGCAGCTCCTCCACGAGGCGCTGGTCTTCGAATGTGTCCAGCTCGCTCGGGGCGAGCGTCTTGGTGCCGACAGCCATTACGCGTCGCCCTCCTCGCGCTTGATGATGCGTGCCTTGAGCGGCAGCTTGTGAATGGCACGGGTCAGGGCCTCACGAGCAAGTTCCTCGTTGACGCCCGCGACCTCGAAGAGGACGCGACCCGGCTTGACGTTGGCGACCCACCACTCCGGCGAACCCTTACCGGAACCCATGCGGGTTTCGGCCGGCTTCTTGGTGAGCGGGCGGTCGGGGTAGATGTTGATCCACACCTTTCCACCACGCTTGATGTGACGCGTCATGGCGATACGAGCGGACTCGATCTGACGGTTCGTCACGTACGCGGAGGTGAGCGCCTGAATGCCGTACTCGCCGAAGCTGACGGTGGTGCCGCCGGTGGCGGCGCCGTCACGCTTCGGGTGGTGCTGCTTGCGGTACTTGACCTTGCGGGGAATAAGCATCAGGCTGACGCTCCTTCTGCGACGGGGGCCTCGTTGCGGGGGCCACGGCGACGGTCGCCGCCACGGTCATCACGACGGGACTTCGGTGCGTTGGCCTGCTCGCGAGCGAGCTCCTTGTTGGTGAGGTCGCCCTTGTAGATCCAGACCTTCACACCGATGCGGCCGAAGGTGGTCTTGGCCTCGTAGAAGCCGTAGTCGATGTTCGCGCGGAGCGTGTGCAGGGGCACACGGCCTTCGCGGTAGAACTCCGAACGGCTCATCTCGGCGCCGCCGAGACGGCCGGAGACCTGGATGCGGACACCCTTGGCACCGGCGCGCTGAGCACCCTGCAGACCCTTACGCATCGCGCGGCGGAAAGCCACACGAGCGGAGAGCTGCTCGGCGATGCCCTGAGCGACCAGCTGAGCGTCGGCCTCGGGGTTCTTGACCTCGAGGATGTTCAGCTGGATCTGCTTGCTCGTGAGCTTCTCGAGGTCGGCGCGGATGCGCTCGGCCTCGGCGCCACGGCGGCCGATCACGATGCCCGGACGGGCGGTGTGGATGTCGACGCGAACGCGGTCCCGCGTGCGCTCGATCTCGATGTTGCTCACGCCGGCACGGTCGAGCGACGTCGTCAGGAGGCGACGGATCTTGACGTCCTCCGCCACGTAGTCGGCGTAACGCTGACCGGGCTTGGTGGAGTCCGAGAACCAACGCGAGACGTGGTCGGTGGTGATGCCGAGGCGGAAGCCGTACGGGTTGACCTTCTGTCCCATTACTTGCTCGCCTTCTTGGTGTCAGCCGCCGCAGTGTCCGCGACCTCGGGGGTCGAGAGCACCACGGTGATGTGGCTGGTGCGCTTCTTGATCTGGAACGCGCGGCCCTGTGCACGGGGCTGGAAACGCTTCAGCGTCGTGCCCTCGTCCACGTAGGCGTTCTTCACGTACAGATCCTGGTCATCCAGGAACTCGTTGTCCTTGTCGGCCTTCACACGAGCATTCGCGACCGCAGCGGCCACGAGCTTGTAGATGGGCTCGCTGGCACCCTGGGGAGCGAACTTCAGGATGGCGAGAGCCTCCTGAGCCTGCTTGCCCTTGATGAGCGCGACGACACGACGAGCCTTCTGAGGGGTCACGCGGATGTGCTTCACGCGTGCGATGGATTCCACCACTTTTTCTCCTCCTCTTCCTCTCTCTGAGAGCGCCACCGCGTTAGCGGCGACGGCCCTTCTTGTCGTCCTTCTCGTGGCCGCGGAAGGTGCGGGTGGGCGCGAACTCGCCCAGCTTGTGGCCGACCATGGTCTCGGACACGAACACAGGGATGTGCTTGCGTCCGTCGTGAACCGCGATCGTGTGACCCAGCATGGCCGGGATGATCATCGATCGACGTGACCAGGTCTTGATGACGTTCTTGGTACCGGCTTCGTTCTGCGAGACGACCTTGCGAAGCAGGTGCTCGTCGACGAAGGGGCCCTTCTTAAGGCTGCGAGGCATCTTCCTCTACTCCTACTTCCGCTTCTTGCCGGCGTTGCGACGGCGAACGATCAACTTGTCGCTTTCCTTGTTGGGGTGCCGGGTACGACCCTCGGCCTGGCCCCAAGGAGTAACGGGGTGACGTCCACCGGAGGTCTTACCCTCACCACCACCGTGGGGGTGGTCCACCGGGTTCATGGCGACACCACGCACGGTCGGGCGGATGCCCTTCCAGCGGTTACGGCCGGCCTTACCCCAGTTGATGTTGGACTGCTCGGCGTTGCCGACCTCGCCGATGGTCGCGCGGCAGCGCGCATCGACGTTGCGGATCTCACCCGAGGGCAGACGAAGCTGCGCGTAGGGGCCGTCCTTCGCCACGAGGCGAACGGACGCACCAGCGGACCGCGCCATCTTCGCGCCGCCGCCGGGGCGGAGCTCGATCGCGTGGATCACGGTACCGGTGGGGATGTTGCGCAGCGGCAGGTTGTTGCCGGGCTTGATGTCGGCGCCAGCACCCGACTCGACGATGTCACCCTGCGACAGCTTGTTCGGGGCGAGGATGTAACGCTTCTCACCGTCGAAGTAGTGCAGCAGCGCGATACGCGCGGTGCGGTTGGGGTCGTACTCGATGTGAGCGACCTTGGCGTTGATGCCGTCCTTGTCGTTACGACGGAAGTCGATGACGCGGTACTGGCGCTTGTGGCCACCACCGATGTGACGGGTCGTGATGCGGCCCTGGTTGTTGCGACCACCGGTCTTCGCCAGCGGGCGAAGGAGCGACTTCTCGGGCGTCGATCGCGTGATCTCAGCGAAGTCGGCAACCGACGAACCGCGACGACCGGGTGTCGTGGGCTTGTACTTGCGAATAGCCATGTCTCTAGTCCTCTATCCCAGCTGTCAGCCGACGGCCGTGAAGATGTCGATGGTGCCCGACTTCAGGCTCACGATGGCGCGCTTGGTGTCCTTGCGCTTACCGGTGCCGAAGCGGGTGCGGCGGGCCTTGCCCGGGCGGTTGAGCGTGTTCACCGACGCGACCTTGACGCCGAAGATCTTCTCGATGGCGAGCTTGATCTCGGTCTTGGTGGCGCGGGGGTCCACGAGGAACGTGTACTTGCCCTCGTCGATGAGCCCGTAGCTCTTCTCGGAGACGACCGGCTTCAGGATGATGTCGCGCGGGTCCTTGTGAACGGCGGTCATGCCGAGACCTCCTCGGTGGCGCCGGCCTTCGCAGCGACGAACGCGTCGTAGGCGGCCTTGGTGAAGACGATGTCGTCGGAGACGAGCACGTCGTAGGCGTTGAGCTGGTCGAACGTCAGCACGTGAACGTACGCGAGGTTGCGAACGCTCTTGACGGTCAGCTCGTCATCACGGGTGATGACGACCATGACGTTCTTGGTAGGCGCAAGCTGGCCGAGGACCGCGACAGCGGCCTTCGTCGAGGGAGCGCCTTCGATGCCGAACGAGTCGACAACGTGCAGGCGTCCACCGCGAGCGCGGTCACTGAGCGCACCCAGCAGGGCGGCGGCGACCATCTTCTTGGGGGTGCGCTGCGAGTAGTTGCGCGGCTTGGGACCGTGGACGATGCCACCACCGGTCATGTGCGGCGCGCGGATCGAGCCCTGACGGGCGTTACCGGTGCCCTTCTGCTTGAAGGGCTTGCGGCCGGCGCCGGAGACCTCACCGCGACGCTTGGTCGAGTGGGTTCCCTGGCGAGCCGCCGCGAGCTGCGCGACGACGACCTGGTGGATGAGGGGGATGTTCGTCTTGACGTCGAACAGCGCGGCGGGCAGCTCCACGGAGCCGGCCTTGTTGCCGTCTGCCTTCACGACGTCGAGCGCGAGAGTCGAGTCAGCCATGATCAGGCACCCTTCACTGCGTTGCGGACGTAGACGATGCGGCCACGAGCACCGGGGACGGCGCCCTTGACGAGCAGCAGACCCTTCTCGGCGTCGACGGCGTGCACCGTGAGGTTGAGGACGGTCACGCGCTCGCCACCCATACGGCCGGCCATGCGCATGCCCTTGAAGACGCGGCTCGGGGTCGACGATGCGCCGATCGAGCCGGGCTTGCGGTGGTTGCGGTGCGCACCGTGCGAAGCGGAGACGCCCTTGAAGTTGTGACGCTTCATGACACCGGCGAAGCCCTTGCCCTTGCTGGTGCCGACGACGTCGACCAGCTGGCCGGCCTCGAAGGTGGCGTCGACGGTGAGCTCCTGACCGAGTGAGTAGTCAGCGGCGTCAGCCGTGCGCACCTCGGTGAGGTGGCGGCGAGGGGTCACACCAGCGGCGTCGAAGTGAGCCGTCTGGGGCTTGTTGACCTTGCGCGGGTCGATCTGGCCGTAAGCGATCTGAACGGCGTTGTAGCCGTCGCGCTCGGGCGTGCGCACCTGGGTCACCACGTTGGGGGCGACTTCGATGACGGTGACGGGAACGACCTTGCCGTTCTCGTCCCAGACCTGGGTCATGCCGAGCTTGGTGCCCAGCAGGCCCTTGGAAACCTTGGAGTTGATGTCAGTCATGATGATCGACCTCAGAGCTTGATCTCGATGTTGACGTCGGCCGGGAGGTCGAGACGCATCAGCGAGTCGACAGCCTTGGGCGTCGGGTCGATGATGTCGATGAGGCGCTTGTGGGTGCGCATCTCGAAGTGCTCGCGGCTGTCCTTGTACTTGTGCGGCGAACGGATCACAGCGATCACGTTCTTCTCAGTCGGAAGGGGCACGGGGCCCACGACCGTCGCGCCCGCACGGGTCACGGTGTCAACGATTTTGCGTGCCGACGAGTCGATGACCTCGTGGTCATACGACTTCAGGCGAATGCGGATCTTCTGTCCCGCCATTGTCTGCTCACTCTCTTTCTCGCGTCGTACCTCGGGGGCATTGGACGCACGGGGCGCTCTCGCGCCGGGCACTTCTCCCCGCCCTGAGGCGAGGTGATCGGCACCGCTGTTCTGATGTCATTCCGCAGGAGGACCTGCGGCATCCCGTCTCCCCCGAACGCACGCATGCGAATCCGTCTCCGGAGGGGGTGTGGGGATGTGGTGTTCTGCTACCCGCGGCCTAGGCTTTTCACCTATGCACTGCCCTGGTAGTGATCCCGCGCACAGCGCAAGAATGTGGAACCTGTACAGTCTACGTGCCGGTCGGGCGTGTCGCAAACCCGGGCGTGTCGCGCGCGACGGGAGGCTCACCGCCGAGCACGACTGAGGGGGTGGATGCCGCGGCATCCACCCCCTCAGTCGTCAGTCACTCGTTGCCGATGCGGCGATCGACGTTGTCCCGGACCTCGTCCACCTTCGCGTCGACGGAGTCGGGTGCGACCTTCTTCACGAACTCCGCGGCAGCGTCGAGGACCTTGTCGCTCACGTCCTCCGCCTTCTCGGACTTCAGGTTCTTCTCGATCTCGTCCTTGTGCTGCTCGAGGAACTGCTTCCCCTTGCCCACCACGTCGTCGATTCCCATGGACTCCCTCATCTCCGTCGATGCCCGCGCAGGTGTCGCGGCGCCGTCAGTCTAAGACGCTCCCCCGGGGCTGCGCACCCCTCGCCGGAACGACGAAGGGGCCGGGCCCGAAGGCCCGACCCCTGTCGGTGAGTCCGAAAGGACTTACTTGATGATCTTGGTCACCGTGCCGGCGCCGACGGTGCGGCCACCCTCACGGATCGCGAAGCCGAGGCCATCTTCCATGGCGATGGGCTGAATGAGCTCCACCGTCATGTCCGTGGTGTCACCAGGCATGACCATCTCAGTGCCCTCGGGCAGCGAGATGACGCCGGTGACGTCCGTGGTGCGGAAGTAGAACTGCGGGCGGTAGTTCGTGTAGAAGGGGTTGTGACGGCCACCCTCCTCCTTCGAGAGGATGTACGCAGTGCCCTCGAAGTTGGTGTGCGGCGTAACCGAACCCGGCTTCACGACGACCTGGCCACGCTCGACGTCGTCACGCTTCAGACCGCGAAGCAGCAGACCACAGTTCTCGCCTGCCCATGCCTCGTCGAGCTGCTTGTGGAACATCTCGATACCCGTGACCGTGGTCTTCTGGGTCGCGCGGATGCCGACGATCTCGACCTCGGAGTTGATGGCGAGGGTGCCACGCTCGGCGCGACCGGTGACGACCGTTCCACGACCGGTGATCGTGAAGACGTCCTCGATCGGCATGAGGAAGGGCTTGTCCTTGTCACGCACGGGGTCGGGGATGTTCTCGTCCGCGGCCTCCATGAGGTCGAGGATCGACTGCACCCACTTCTCGTCGCCCTCGAGAGCCTTGAGGCCCGAGACGCGGACGACAGGAGCGTCCTCAGCGAAGCCCTGCGATGCGAGGAGCTCGGAGACCTCGAGCTCGACGAGCTCCAGGATCTCCTCGTCGTCGACCATGTCGGCCTTGTTGAGCGCGACCATCAGGTACGGAACGCCGACCTGCTTGGCGAGCAGGACGTGCTCACGCGTCTGAGCCATCGGGCCGTCGGTGGCGGCGACCACGAGGATCGCGCCGTCCATCTGGGCAGCACCGGTGATCATGTTCTTGATGTAGTCGGCGTGACCCGGCGCGTCGACGTGCGCGTAGTGACGCTTCGGGGTCTCGTACTCGACGTGCGAGATGTTGATCGTGATGCCGCGCTGACGCTCCTCGGGAGCCGAGTCGATCGACGCGAAGTCACGCTGAACGTTGGTCGCGGACGGGAACTTGTCGGCGAGCACCTTGGAGATCGCCGCGGTGAGCGTCGTCTTGCCGTGGTCGACGTGACCGATCGTTCCGATGTTGACGTGCGGCTTGGTCCGCTCGAACTTGGCCTTAGCCACTAGGTCCTCCTCAGGACGTCATGTAGATCTTCCGGGCACTGGATTGCGACCGGTCGCCTACGGGGATGTTGTCAGTGTAGTTGACGTGACGATATTCAGTTTGAGCGGATGCCGAGGGCCGGGGCCCCCGGCATCCGAAGAACGAGTGTTACTCGCCCTTGGTCTTCTGGACGATCTCGTCGGCCACCGCGCGGGGGACCTCGGAGTAGCTGTCGAACTCCATCGAGTAGACCGCGCGACCCGAGGTCTTCGAGCGCAGGTCACCGATGTAGCCGAACATCTCCGACAGCGGGACGAGAGCGCGGACGATCTTGATGCCCGCGCCGTCCTCCATCGACTGGATCTGGCCCCGACGCGAGTTCAGGTCGCCGATGACGTCGCCCATGTACTCCTCGGGAACGCGCACCTCGACGGCCATGAGCGGCTCGAGGATGACGGGGTTCGCCTTGCGGAGAGCCTCCTTGAAGCCCATCGAGCCGGCGATCTTGAACGCCATCTCAGAGGAGTCGACATCGTGCGACGCACCATCGAGCAGGATCGCCTTGACACCCACGATGGGGTAGCCGGCCAGGACACCGACGTTCATGGCGTCCTGGAAGCCCTGGTTGGTCGGCTCGATGTACTCACGCGGGATGCGGCCACCGGTGACCTTGTTCTCGAACTCGTACGTGTTGTCCGAGGCGAGGTCGAGGGGCTCGAGCGCGAACTGGATCTTCGCGAACTGACCCGAACCACCGGTCTGCTTCTTGTGCGTGTAGTCGTGACGGTCGACGGTCTTCTTGATCGTCTCGCGGTACGCGACCTGGGGCTTGCCGACGTTCGCCTCGACGTTGAACTCGCGCTTCATGCGGTCGACGAGGATGTCGAGGTGCAGCTCGCCCATGCCCTTGATGACCGTCTGACCGGTGTCGACGTTCAGCTCGGTGCGGAAGGTCGGGTCCTCTTCGGCGAGCTTCTGGATCGCGACGCCGAGCTTCTCCTGGTCGGCCTTGGTCTTCGGCTCGATGGCGACCTCGATGACGGGCTCGGGGAAGGTCATCGACTCGAGGACGACCGGAGCCGTGGGGTCGGTCAGGGTGTCACCGGTCGTGGTGTCCTTCAGGCCGATGACGGCGTAGATGTTGCCGGCGGAGACCGCGGGAACGGGAATCTCCTTGTTGGCGTGCATCTGGAAGATCTTCCCGATGCGCTCCTTCTTGCCCTTGGTCGAGTTGATGACCTGCGCGCCGGAGTCGAGGCGACCCGAGTAGACGCGGATGTAGGTGAGGCGACCGAAGAACGGGTGCACCGCGACCTTGAACGCGAGGGCCGAGAAGGGGTCGTTCGCGTCGGGGTGACGCTCGATGACCGTGTCGTAGTCCTTCGGGTCGTGCGCCTCGATGGCGCCGACGTCGAGGGGGTTCGGCAGGTAGTCGATGACAGCATCGAGCATGGGCTGCACGCCGCGGTTCTTGAAGGCGGAGCCGCACAGGACCGGGTAGATCTCGGATGCCACGGTGAGCTTGCGGATCGCGCCCTTGATCTCGGCGACCGTGAGCTCCTCGCCACCGAAGAACTTCTCGAGCAGTGCGTCGTCGGTCTCAGCGACCGTCTCGAGCAGGAGCTGACGGTATTCAGCCGCCTTCTCGGCGAGGTCCGCCGGGATCTCCTGGATCTCGTACTTGGCACCCATGGTGACATCACCCTTGGAGTCACCGGGCCAGACCAGCGCGCGCATCTCGACGAGGTCGATGACCCCGAGGAAGCCGTTCTCCGCGCCGATCGGCAGCTGGATCACGAGCGGCTTGGCACCGAGGCGCTTCACGATCGTGTCGACGGTGAAGTAGAAGTCGGCGCCGAGCTTGTCCATCTTGTTGACGAAGCAGATGCGCGGGACGTTGTACTTGTCGGCCTGACGCCACACGGTCTCGGACTGGGGCTCGACGCCCTCCTTGCCGTCGAAGACGGCGACGGCGCCGTCGAGGACGCGGAGCGAGCGCTCCACCTCGACGGTGAAGTCGACGTGACCGGGGGTGTCGATGATGTTGATCTGGTTCTTGTTCCAGTAGCAGGTCACGGCGGCAGACGTGATCGTGATGCCGCGCTCCTTCTCCTGCTCCATCCAGTCGGTGGTCGAGGCACCGTCGTGCGTCTCACCGATCTTGTGGTTGACACCCGTGTAGAACAGGATGCGCTCTGTCGTCGTCGTCTTGCCGGCATCGATGTGCGCCATGATGCCGATGTTGCGGACCTTGTTGAGGTCGGTGAGCACTTCTTGTGCCACGGGGTGTCCTTACGTGTAGTGACGGATGTCGCGGGGCGGCCGGCCGGGGGTTGCCCGGCCGGCCACCAAGGTGCTGATTACCAGCGGTAGTGCGCGAACGCGCGGTTCGACTCGGCCATCTTGTGGGTGTCTTCACGGCGCTTCACCGCGGCACCGAGGCCGTTCGAGGCATCCAGGATCTCGTTCTGGAGGCGCTCGGTCATGGTCTTCTCACGGCGACCCTTCGCGTACGAGACCAGCCAGCGCAGCGCGAGCGTGTTCGCACGGTGCGGCTTGACCTCGACGGGAACCTGGTAGGTCGAGCCACCGACACGGCGGCTCTTGACCTCGAGGGTGGGGCGGACGTTGTCGAGCGCCTTCTTCAGCGTTGCGACGGCGTCCTGGCCGTTCTTCGCCTCGACACCCTTGAGGGCGTTGTAGACGATGGCCTCAGCGATGGACTTCTTGCCATCGACGAGGATCTTGTTCACCAGCTGGGTGACGATCGGAGCACCGTAGACCGGGTCGTTGACGACGACGCGGCGGGGTGCGGGTCCCTTACGAGGCATCTAGCTCAACCCTTCTTGGCGCCGTAGCGGCTGCGAGCCTGCTTACGGTTCTTGACAGCCTGGGTGTCCAGGGCGCCGCGGACGATCTTGTAACGCACACCGGGGAGGTCCTTGACACGACCACCACGGACCAGCACGAGCGAGTGCTCCTGCAGGTTGTGGCCCTCACCGGGGATGTAGGCGGTGACCTCGGTGCCGTTGCGGAGCTTCACACGGGCGACCTTGCGCATCGCCGAGTTGGGCTTCTTGGGCGTGGTGGTGTACACGCGGGTGCAGACACCCGCCTGCTGCGGGTTCGCCTTCAGGGCGGGCGCCTTGGTCTTGGTGACCTTCGGCGAGCGACCCTTGCGAACCAACTGCTGAATGGTTGGCACGTTCTCTCCTTGTCGATCTGCGCGCGGCTCTCGCCTTGCACAGGTGCTGCACGGTGACAGCGTTCGTGGTTTCACCACAAATCCATCTGCTTGCCGCGATCGCGGCGAACGGGGTGATGGATATGCCGTGGGGGTGGCCTGTTCGCAGACCCTGTCCCTGGATGCGTTCGCCTCGCCCGCTCCGCACCGAGGCACGTCGCATGGCGCGCGTGTGCGCACACCCGCTCAATGATACGCGGGTTCGCCAACCCTGGTCAAACGAGGCCAGGGTTCACCGGCAGTGCTCAGGTGACGGTGGCCACCGGTCAGGAACCGGCATCCGCCCGCTGCAACCGGATCGGCGCATCGCCCAGCAGGAACCGGTCCGTGACCTCCGCCTCGACACCCGCCTCGACCTCGATGTCCGTGCCCAGCAGACTCGGCAGGAGGATGCCGTTGGTCGAGCCGAGGTCCGTGATGGTCCAGACCTCGCCCCGACGCTCCAGACGCGCGTGCGTCTTCGAGACGGTGCGGGTCGCGTCGGCGACCGCGACGAGCTGTGCGAGCGGATGGGCGGGGTCGCCGACGGGATTGCGCCCGAGGATCACGACGTCGGCCGACAGCGCGACCAGCGAGCCGCCGGGGAGGACGAGCTCCCATCGGGCGCTGCCGCGCCTGACGACGACCGTGCGCTCGAGGTCGTCGTTCCACGACGGCGTGTCGACCTGTTCGCGGTCGCGCTCCTGCGCGGACACCGACGACGTCGCCGACACGGGGGCGCCCGCGGCGGGCGAACCCGCGACTGCAGACACCTCCCCCGTCAGTTCGGGGAAGACGTCGCGTTCGTCTCGTTCCGCCGCGGTCGCCGCGGGACGCAACCTCGCGATCGGCGCCTCCTCGAGCCCGGGAACCGAGGAGATGATGCCCTGAGCGGATGCCGGCGCCGGCGAGCTCGCGTCCTCGCCCCGACGCGCCGAGCTCGGCGGGAAGGGGGAACGCACCATCGGCGTCGGGGACGTGGGGTCGAGCGCGACCGGCTCGACGATCGGCTCTGCCGACGAGGAGGCGGCGGCTGCGCTCGGAGCGGCGGCGGGCTGCGGCGTCCAGGGCTGCGGGGCGACGGATGCCGGGGGCGGCGGCACGACGGAGACACCCGCTCGCGGGGTGGCCGGAGCGGGCTCGGCGGTTGCGGGGAACGGAGGTGGGGGAAGAGGGGCGCCGAAATCCGTGGCGAGCGAGCCGAAGGGCGGATAGGGCGGCGAGGCCGGAGGCGATGCCGGCGACGGGCGAACGTGCTCGGGTCGGGCACCGCGCCACTCCGCGGGGCCGAAGCCGACGATCGTGACCCACACGGGGAAGAGGAGTGCACCGACAACCGTCATGCCGGTGCTGTAGCCGAACCCGGGGTTCAGACGGTGGACGGTGAGGATGAGCAGTACCCAGACGGCGATGGTGCCCGGGCCCGGCACCAGCAGCAGGAGCGCCAACCACGGGGAGAATCCGCCCCAACGGAGGAGAACGGCGACATTCAGCCCCGGCACCCACGCCTGCCACGGCTCTTCGCCCATCTTCCGGAACGCGCCCGCGAGGGCGAGCGCCACCCACACGTAGACCGCGACGCCGAGGATGACGGAGAGCAACCCCAGGACGACACCCGCACCGCTGTCGACACCCGTGTTCATTCCCCCACCCTAAATGAGCAGGACCGATCAGACTCCGGGCAGCCCTTCGCCGGTGTCGAACGGCGCATCGAGGGACCGGGTCAGCTCTTCCAGCATCGCGGCGATCTGCGGCTCGACGTACTGAGCGACGGCGGTCTGGATGCGCAACCGGTGCCGCAACAGGATCGTGCAGGTCTCGCGGCCCACCATGCTCGCGTACTCGTCGGCGAGGCGGACCTCCTGCCGAAGGGCGGCTTTCGCGTCTTCGGTCAGCGGGGGAAGAGCCGGGACGGCGGCATCCGCTTCGTCGGCCAACCCCGCGATCGTGAAGAGGAAGGGGGCGCCGGGGACGGGATCGGGGTCCATCGGCAGACCCTCGAACTCGGGTTCGAGTCCCTCGGCTGGGCGGTAGGTTCGGGAGCGATTCCTGTCGGCTTGATGGTCGAGCTCGGCCTGCAGCATCGGCAGGTTGCGCGCCGTGTACTGCGCGACGGAGGTGTCGACGATCGTCTTGATGCGGGTCGACAGACCGTGCTGCACGCCGTGCGGGACATCAGAGCCGAGACCGGCCGCAGACAGTATCGGCGACCCGAGGCACCGACGACACGGAGCGACGCGGCCTCGGTGAGTGGCGGGCTCCCACCGCGGCAACCAGCGCAGCCAGGCTTCCACAGCCTGGCTGACCTGCGTCTCGAGCGATCGCTCCACGAGTCCATTGTCGCGGAGATGCGGGCCGATCGGGGGTATTTCAGGGCGACGGGATGCCGCGGCCGATCACTCGTCCTCTTCCTCGTGTTCCCACGGCCACTCGGGGCGACGAGCGCGCGTCCGCCGGAGCGCGATTCCCGCCCACGCCGCCACTGCCGAGGTGACAGCGAGAACGAGCGCGTACCAGGAGAGGCTGAACTCGCCCGCCGCGCTCACCGAGAGGGCGACGTCGGCGCCGGGGACCAGGCCTCCGAACACGATGCCCGCGAGATACGCGGCGACCGTGGCGATCATGACCCACCCGGCGGAGGGGAAGCGTGCCCGGCGCACCGCTCCGTACTCGGTGCCGGCGAAGGCGACCGCAGAGAGAAGCATCGCGACGATGCCCGCTCCCTGGCCGAGCCCGGGGGCGGCGATGACGTCGGTGTCGGTGAGCAGACTCGTGAAGCCGAACCCGCAGATCGCGAGCGCCGCGAAGCCGATCGTCGCGAAGAACGCGGCAATCGGCGGCGCGACACCAGCGGGCTGCGTCATCAGCCGCGGGTGCCCATCAGTACTGGTGGAGCTGAGGACCGGCCTCGAGCGTGCGCTCGTACTCGCGCTGCGCTTCGTCGTTGAGCTCGGTCACGCGGCGACCGCGAGCAGCGACCCAGGCGCCGAACCAGATCGTGATCTCGCGGCCCAGAACGAAAGCGATGACGGCCAGCGGCGCGAGCAGCTGATCGCCGACGATCTCGCCGGCGCGCGACGGGGCGATCGACCAAAACGGCGCCTCGAACAACTGACCGAGGATGTGGCCGCCGTACGCGATCGCGCCGACGATGAGTCCGAAGACGACCCAGCGACCCCATCGGCCGCGGTTGATGAAGGCGCCGAGCAGCCAGAAGCCGAGGAAGAAGACGGCGACGGGGACCCAGAAGCCCCACGTGGTGACGACCTCTACCGTGCGGTTGCCGAGTGCATCGAGCGCCAGGTCGTCGTTCAGGATGCTCAGGCCGAGCGTCGCGGCGAGGTAGAGGATCGCGAACAGCAGAGCCGCGAGAAGGCCGATCGCGCCGGCTGCGCCGCGATTACCCCGCGGGCGGGGTGCTTCGGGAGCCTGGACGAAGATGGGCTGCTGCGAGTAGACGGCCGTCGGCGCTGCTGTGGCGGTGGCGGCGGGCTCGGTGGAGGTGACCGTCGTCGGCGTCTCGTCGACGTGCGAGTAGACGGCCGTTGCCGGAGCGGCCTGCGACGCCGGTTCGGAGACGACGGACTCGTTGGCGCGCGTCGGCGCGTCGGCGGCGACGGCTTCGGGCTCTTCAGCGGCCGGGCGGTACAGGGGTTCGCTCGTGACGGCGCTCGACGCGACGGGGGCGTCGGGTTCGCTGTACTTGCTGTAGTCGACGGAGAGGTCCGACCCGCGGTCGCTCACATCGAAGGCGGCATCGCCGCGGCGACGGTCATCGGCGGCGCGGGAGGCCGCCTCTGCGTCGGCGAGGCTGTCGTTGGCGCTGCCCACGACATCGTCGACACCGCGCGACGCCTCGGGCGAGATCGGCTCGTTGATCGGCTCACCGTACGCGGGCTCGCTCTTCTGGTCGTCTCGCTCGCCGTACTTGGGGTCGCTCATTGCCGTGTCACTCCTCACGCGGGGGCGTGCGCCACCGCTGAAGCGAGCGTATCCCCGCGTTCCGCAGCCACCCGGGAGGCGCCCCGTCGTGTCTCGAGGCGGAGTGGCACGCGATGCGTATCGTTGACGTCATGACGAGGCGGCGCGCAGTGATCGGACGAGCGATCGGCGCTCTCCTCGCGAGTGCCGCACTAACGCTGGGGGCGTCAGCGTGCGCCCCGGAGCCGGATTCGCTTCCCGGGCCGACGGATGCGGCATCCGCCACACCGACGCCCACGGTCACGCCCGTCGCGATCGCCGACTTTCCGTTCGGACCCTCGACGTCGACCACCCCGCTTCCGTCGGACTGCAAGAGCATCCTCTCCGACGGCATCCTCGCGACGCTTCAGGGCATCCCTCTGAACGCGACGGGGATGGGCGGCGGCATCCGCCCGGACAGCAGCCGCGTCTGCGTGTGGGCAGACCCCGGCGCCAGCCGGACGAGCCTCGTCACGGTCGTCGGGTACTCCCCCGAGCGTTCAGCCCGCGACGCCCTCTACCTCCTGGGCGTCGACGACGGCTACCTCTGCTACGAACCCGACCGTGGTCTCCGCTGCGAGAAGACCTGGACGGACGACCTCGGCCTCCCGCAGGGACGCACCGTCTTCTGGCGCGATGGCGTCGCGATCGACACGCAGTACTCGAACCTCGCACCCCAGGGCTATACGGCCGCGATCGTGGCGAAGATCTGGCGCTGACGCGTCAGCCTTCGACCGGCCAGACCGCCTCCGCCACCCGGGCGGCGTACTGCTCGGGATGCCACGCCTGCTGCGACGTCGACAGCCAACGACCGCCGCCCGCCTCGATGGTTTCGACCAGCTTCCCGTCCGCCCGTGTGCACCGGACGCGACCGTCCGCCTCGCCGCACTCGAATCCCTTGCCGGGCAACGCGGCCGCTGCGATGGCACCGGCATCCGTCGGGACCGTCGCGACCGTGGTCGAGATCCGGCCTTTGTCGGACGTCCAGAGGCACGTGAGAGCCACGGAGGGCTCGAGGGCGGCCACAACAGCGGTGGCGCTCGAGACGGGCGGGTCGGTGGACGCGGCGACCTTCGCCCCGTCAGTCACCCGGAGGGCGGCCCAGGATGCCTCGTTGTAAAGGTCCCGGCACGTGGGAGGCGCTGCGGTCGCGTCGGGGCTCGCTTGTGGCGCAGGCGACGGCGCATCGGGGTCGATGGCGCGCTGCGCGGTTCCGCCCGTCTGGGTGAGCCACTGCGTCGCCGCCGGGAACATCGGTGCGGCGAGCACCAGCAACGTCACGACGATCGCGGCGCTCACGATGCCCACGAACCATGCGAAACCCGCGTTCCGCCCACCCACCCGTGCCATGTGTCCCACGGTAGTGCTCGCGCCCGTCGGATCATCCTCGGCAACGCCGAAGGCCCCCGGGATATCCCAGGGGCCTTCGGTTCAGACGTTCACACCTCGATCAGTTGTAGCTGCCCGGGGTGAAGTCATCGGTCGAGAAGCTGTCGAAGTCGACGTAGCTCAGGTCGGCGTCGCTGTACGCGCCGTCCGAAGCGAAGATGCGGTTGGGGTACCGCTCGCTCTTCGCCTCCTCCGTCGCCTCGACCACGACGTTGCGGTACTTCGCAAGGCCGGTGCCGGCGGGGATGAGCTTTCCGATGATGACGTTCTCCTTGAGGCCGACGAGCGGGTCGCTCTTGCCCTCCATGGCCGCCTGCGTCAGGACGCGGGTGGTCTCCTGGAACGATGCGGCCGACAGCCACGACTCGGTCGCAAGCGACGCCTTCGTGATACCCATCAGCTCGGGACGGCCCGACGCGGGACGCTTGCCCGCCGCGACCGCCTCGCGGTTCATCTGCTGGTAGCGCTTGAAGTCCACCAGCTCACCGGGCAGAAGGTTCGTCTCGCCGTGGTCGACAACCGTGACCTTCCGCAGCATCTGGCGCACGATGACCTCGATGTGCTTGTCGTGAATCGGCACACCCTGCGACCGGTACACGCCCTGCACACCGCCGACGAGGTACTTCTGGACCTCACGGGCGCCCATGACACGCATGACCTCCTTGGGGTCCAGCGTGCCGACCTGCAGCGGCTGACCGACCTCGACGCGCTGGCCGTCCTCGACGAGGAGGGTGGCACGCTTCAGGACCGGGTAGACGTGCGGCTCGTCGCCGTTGTCGGGGGTCAGGATGAGCTTCTTGGCCTTGTCGGTCTCATCGATCTTGATGACACCGTCGGCCTCAGCGATCGGGGACGCACCCTTGGGGGTACGGGCCTCGAACAGCTCCTGCACACGGGGAAGACCCTGCGTGATGTCGTCTGCCGACGCCGAACCACCGGTGTGGAACGTACGCATCGTCAGCTGGGTACCGGGCTCACCGATCGACTGGGCCGCGATGATGCCGACGGCCTCGCCGATGTCGACGAGCTTGCCGCTGGCCAGCGAACGGCCGTAGCACTTCGCGCAGACACCGACGGCGGAGTCACAGGTGAGGACCGAGCGCACCTTGATGCTCTCGATGCCACCGGCGACCAGCTTGTCGATGAGGACGTCACCCACGTCGTCGCCGGCCTCGGCCAGGACGGTGCCCTGCGCGTCGACGACAGCCGAAGCGAGGGTACGGGCGAACACCGAGTTCTCGACGTTGGCGTCGCGGACGAGTTCACCGTCGGCGCCGGGAGCGGCGATCGTGAACTCGAGGCCCTTGGCCGTGCCGCAGTCCTCTTCACGGATGATGACATCCTGCGACACGTCCACGAGACGACGCGTGAGGTAACCCGAGTCGGCCGTACGGAGGGCCGTGTCGGCCAGACCCTTACGGGCACCGTGCGTCGCGATGAAGTACTCCGCCACCGACAGACCCTCGCGGTACGAGGAGATGATCGGACGGGGGATGATCTCACCCTTGGGGTTGTTCACCAGGCCTCGCATACCCGCGATGTTGCGGATCTGCAGCCAGTTACCACGGGCGCCGGAGCTCACCATGCGGTTGATGGTGTTGTCCTCGGGGAAGTTGTCCCGCATCGCCTTCTGGACCTCGTCGGTCGCCTCGGTCCAGATCTTGATGAGCTCCTGACGACGCTCGGCGTCGGTCGTGAGGCCCTTCTCGAACTGTCCCTGGACCTTCGCTGCCTGCTTCTCGTAGGCGGCGACGATCTCCTTCTTGTTCGGCGGCGTGAGGACGTCGCTGAGGGCGACGGTCACACCCGAACGAGTGGCCCAGTAGAAGCCGGCGTCCTTGATCCGGTCGAGGGATGCCGCGACCTCGGTCTTCGGGTACTCCTCGGCCAGCTTGTTGACGATCTGCGACAGCTTGCCCTTGTCTGCCTGCTCGCGAACGAACGGGTAGCCCTTGGGGAGCGTGTCGTTGAAGATCGCCTGGCCGAGCGAGGCATCCACGAGACCGTGACGCTCGTAACCCTCGGGAGCCTCCCCCTCGAGGAAGGTCAGGCCGGGAACGCGGATGCGGACCTTGGCCTGCAGGTCGAGGGTGCCCTCGTCCTTGGCCAGGATCGCCTCACCGACGGAACCGAACACGCGACCCTCACCGGCAGCGCCCGCCTTGAGCGTCGTCAGGTGGTGCAGACCGATGATCATGTCCTGCGAAGGCAGGGTCACCGGGCGGCCGTCCGACGGCTTCAGGATGTTGTTCGACGCGAGCATCAGCACGCGGGCCTCGGCCTGAGCCTCGACCGACAGCGGCAGGTGGACGGCCATCTGGTCACCGTCGAAGTCCGCGTTGAACGCGGCGCAGACGAGCGGGTGGAGCTGGATGGCCTTGCCCTCGACGAGCTGCGGCTCGAACGCCTGGATGCCGAGACGGTGCAGGGTGGGTGCACGGTTCAGCAGCACGGGACGCTCGCGGATGATCTCCTCGAGCACGTCCCAGACCTCGGGACGGGTGCGCTCGACGGCGCGCTTGGCCGCCTTGATGTTCTGCGAGTGACCGAGGTCGATCAGGCGCTTGATCACGAACGGCTTGAAGAGCTCCAGCGCCATCTGCTTGGGCAGACCGCACTGGTGCAGCTTCAGCTGCGGGCCGACGATGATGACCGAACGGCCGGAGTAGTCGACGCGCTTGCCGAGCAGGTTCTGGCGGAAACGACCCTGCTTACCCTTCAGCATGTCGCTGAGGGACTTCAGGGCACGGTTGCCGGTACCGGTGACGGGGCGACCGCGGCGGCCGTTGTCGAACAGTGCGTCGACGGCCTCCTGCAGCATCCGCTTCTCGTTGTTGACGATGATCTCGGGAGCACCGAGATCGATCAGACGACGGAGACGGTTGTTGCGGTTGATGACACGGCGGTACAGGTCGTTCAGGTCGGACGTGGCGAAACGGCCACCGTCGAGCTGGACCATCGGACGGAGCTCCGGCGGGATGACCGGGACGACGTCCAGGACCATCGACGCGGGGCTCATGCCCGTCGACAGGAACGAGTTGACGACCTTCAGACGCTTGATCGCGCGGATCTTGCGCTGACCCTTGCCCTCTGAGATCTGCAGGTGCAGCGACTCGGCCTCGGCGGCCAGGTCGAACGCCAGCAGGCGACGCTTGATCGACTCGGCGCCCATGTAGGCCTCGAAGTACTGACCGAAGCGGTCCTGGAGCTCCTGGAAGATGTCGTCTTCCTGCTTCAGCTGACCGACCTCGAGCCCGCGGAACTCGTCCCACATCCGCTCGAGCTTGGCGACCTGCTCGTCGCCGCGCTTGCGGATGGTGGTCATCTCCTTCTCGGCGGCGTCCTTGGCCTTCTTCTTCTGGTCGGCCTTGGCACCTTCCGCCTCGAGAGCGGCGAGCTCGTCTTCCAGCTTCTGGAGACGGTCGGCAACGCGCGCATCGCGACGGTCCGCGATGTTCTTGATCTCGAGGCGAAGGTTCGCCTCATGGGTCGGGAGGTCGCGGTGACGCGCATCCTCGTCGACCGAGATCACCATGTAGGCGGCGAAGTAGATGACCTTCTCGAGGTCCTTCGGCGCCATGTCCAGCAGGTACCCGAGGCGCGAGGGCACGCCCTTGAAGTACCAGATGTGGGTGACGGGTGCGGCGAGCTCGATGTGGCCCATGCGCTCACGACGGACGGAGGACTTGGTGACCTCCACGCCGCAGCGCTCGCAGACGATGCCCTTGAAGCGGACGCGCTTGTACTTACCGCAGGCGCACTCCCAGTCGCGGGAAGGTCCGAAGATCTGCTCTCCGAAGAGACCGTCCTTCTCCGGCTTCAGCGTGCGGTAGTTGATGGTTTCGGGCTTCTTGACCTCGCCGAACGACCAACGACGGATGTCGTCGGCGGTGGCGAGACCGATGCGAAGCTGATCAAAGGTCTGTGACTCGAGCACTGATTCTCCTGTGTCGGAATTCTGTTCGTTGCCGGTACGGGTCAGATCTCGTCGATCGACGTCGACTCGAACCGGGTGGAGATGTTGATGCCGAGCTCTTCCGCTGCACGGAAGGCCTCGTCGTCACTGTCACGCAGGTTCACCTCGGTGCCGTCGGCCGAGAGGACCTCGACGTTCAGGCAGAGGGACTGCATCTCCTTCATGAGGACCTTGAACGACTCCGGGATGCCGGGCTCCTGGATGTTCTCGCCCTTGACGATCGCTTCGTAGACCTTGACGCGGCCGACGATGTCGTCCGACTTGATCGTCAGCAGCTCCTGCAGTGCGTATGCGGCACCGTAGGCCTCGAGCGCCCAGACCTCCATCTCACCGAAGCGCTGGCCACCGAACTGGGCCTTACCGCCGAGCGGCTGCTGGGTGATCATCGAGTAGGGGCCCGTCGAGCGTGCGTGGATCTTGTCGTCGACAAGGTGGTGCAGCTTCAGGATGTACATGTAGCCGACCGAGATCGGAGCCGGGAACGGGTCACCCGAACGGCCGTCGAACAGCTTCGCCTTGCCGGAGCTGTCGATGAGACGCTCTCCGTCACGGGTCAGGTTCGTGGAGTCGAGCAGACCTGCGATCTCCTCCTCGAACGCGCCGTCGAACACCGGGGTGGCGACCTTCGTGCCGGGAGCGGCCTCGCGAGCCTGCTCGGGCAGCTTGCCCGCCCAGTCCGGCGAACCTTCGACCTTCCAGCCCTGCTTGGCGACCCAGCCGAGGTGCGTCTCGAGGACCTGGCCGAAGTTCATTCGACCGGGGATGCCGAGCGGGTTCAGGACGACGTCGACGGGGGTACCGTCCGCCATGAACGGCATGTCCTCGACGGGCAGGATCTTCGCGATGACGCCCTTGTTGCCGTGACGACCGGCGAGCTTGTCACCCGCGGTGATCTTGCGCTTCTGGGCGATGTAGACCACGACGCGGCGGTTGACACCGGAGCCGAGCTCGTCGTCGCCGTCTTCGGCGTTGAACTCCTTGACGGCGATGATCGTGCCCTGCTCACCGTGGGGCACCTTCAGCGAGGTGTCGCGGACTTCGCGGCTCTTCTCGTTGAAGATCGCGCGGAGCAGGCGCTCCTCGGCCGACAGCTCGGTCTCGCCCTTGGGCGTGACCTTGCCGACGAGGATGTCGCCGGGGCGGACCTCGGCACCGATGCGGATGATGCCTCGCTCGTCGAGGTCCTTCAGCAGGTCGGGGCTGACGTTGGGGAGGTCACGGGTGATCTCCTCCTTGCCTAGCTTGGTGTCGCGAGAGTCGACCTCGTACTCCTCGATGTGGATCGAGGAGAGGGTGTCGTTCTTGACGAGCTCCTGGCTGAGGATGATCGCGTCTTCGAAGTTGTGACCCTCCCACGTCATGAACGCGACGAGGAGGTTCTTGCCGAGCGCGAGCTCGCCGTCCTCCGTGGCGGGACCATCGGCGATGACCTCGCCGATCTCCACACGGTCGCCGGCCGAGACCACGACGCGCTGGTTGTACGACGTGCCCTGGTTGGAGCGGTCGAACTTCCGGAGGAAGTAGTCCTGCGTGCCACCCTCGTCGAGCTGGACGGTGACGACGTCGGCCGACACCTCGGAGACGACACCGGGCTTGAGCGCGGTGATCACGTCACCCGCGTCGATGGCGGCGTAGCCCTCCATACCGGTTCCGACGATCGGCGACTCGCTGCGCAGCAGCGGGACAGCCTGACGCTGCATGTTGGCACCCATGAGGGCGCGGTTCGCGTCGTCGTGCTCGAGGAAGGGGATGAGGGAGGTCGCGACCGACACCATCTGGCGCGGCGAGACATCCATGTAGCCGATCTCGTCGACGGGGAACAGGTCGACCTCGCCACCCTGCCCGCGGCGGGCGAGGATGCGGTCGTTGACGAACGCACCATCAGCCTTGAGCTCGACACCGGCCTGAGCCACGACGTAGTCGGCCTCTTCCGCTGCCGTCAGGTAGTCGATCTGGTCGGTGACCTTGTTGCCCACGACGCGGCGGTACGGCGTCTCGATGAAGCCGAACGCGTTGATGCGCGCGAAGGAGGCGAGCGAACCGATCAGGCCGATGTTCGGGCCTTCCGGGGTCTCGATGGGGCACATGCGGCCGTAGTGCGAGGGGTGGACGTCACGGACCTCGACGCCGGCACGCTCACGCGAGAGACCACCGGGGCCGAGCGCCGAGAGGCGACGCTTGTGGGTCAGACCCGCGAGCGGGTTGTTCTGGTCCATGAACTGCGACAGCTGCGACGTTCCGAAGAACTCCTTGATCGCGGCCACGACGGGGCGGACGTTGATCAGGGTCTGCGGCGTGATCGCCTCGATGTCCTGCGTGGTCATGCGCTCGCGGACGACGCGCTCCATGCGGGACAGGCCGGTGCGGACCTGGTTCTGGATGAGCTCGCCGACGGCGCGGATGCGACGGTTGCCGAAGTTGTCGATGTCGTCGACGTCCAGGCGGATCTCAGCGGGCTTGCCGCTGCGGACACCGTCGTAGCTGACGTCGCCCCGGTGCAGACGCACGAGGTACTTGATCGTCGCGACGATGTCCTCGACGGTCAGGACCGAGTCGCTGAGGGCCTTGTCGATGCCGAGCTTCTGGTTGATCTTGTAACGACCGACCTTGGCCAGGTCATAGCGCTTCGAGTTGAAGTAGAAGTTGTCCAGCAGCGCGCGGGCAGCCTCGGCGGCGACCTGCTCGCCCGGACGGAGCTTGCGGTAGATGTCGCGGAGCGCATCTTCCTTGGTGAGGATCGTGTCCTTCTCGAGGGTCTCCTCGATCGAGCTGAAGCCCGCGAACTCCTGCATGATGTCTTCGGTCGTCAGGCCGAGGGCCTTGAGGAAGACGGTGACCGACTGCTTGCGCTTGCGGTCGATGCGGACGCCCACCTGGTCGCGCTTGTCGATCTCGAACTCGAGCCACGCACCACGGCTGGGGATGACGCGAGCCGAGACGATGTCCTTGTCGGACGTCTTGTCGGGGGTCTTGTCGAAGTAGACACCGGGCGAACGGACGAGCTGCGAGACGACGACGCGCTCGGTGCCGTTGATGATGAAGGTGCCTCGGGCGGTCTGGAGCGGGAAGTCGCCCATGAAGACCGTCTGCGTCTTGATCTCACCCGTGAGGTGGTTCATGAACTCGGCCTCGACGTAGAGGGGTGCGGCGTACGTCTTGCCGCGCTCCTTGCACTCCTCGATGGAGTACTTCTCGGGCTCGAGGTAGGGGTTCGTGAACGAGAGCTGCATCGTCTCGCCCAGGTCCTCGATCGGCGAGATCTCCTCGAAGATCTCCTCGAGGCCGCTGATCTCAGGGACGTCGGTGCGTCCCTCGGCCTGCGCCTCGGCGACGCGTGCCTTCCATGCCTCGTTGCCGACGAGCCAATCGAACGACTCGGTCTGCAGCGCGAGGAGGTCAGGAACCTCCAGCGTGTCGGAGATCTTGGCGAACGAGAGGCGGGATGCTCCGCGGCCGTTCTTGATGGTGGTGGTAGATGCGTTGCGCGCAGCAGCCAAGGGAATTACCTCCGTGAGCCCGGGGAGGGCTGGTTTTCCTTGTCGTCAGGTGGAGTACTCCCGTCCACGCCTGCGGCGCGCGCCAACGGAGTCCGTTGGGGGCGCAGGCACAAGCCGACCACCATATGAGGGCAAGTAGAGGGGAGCGCAACTACCTACTATAGGACGAGCGACGCGCCGTGTCCAGTCGAATGATTGACGACTTCGACAGCCTGCGGTATAACTCGCTCCGAGACTCTCCTCAGCTCCACTGCCATGTGACGAGGACGGACTGCGCGACGGCATCCCTCTCCGCCTGCGGGGCGTCGATGCTCGAGGAGAACGTGATGATGTAGGTCTGCCCCGCGTCGACCAGGTAGTACTGGTCGATGACGTAGGGGATGTCGCTCTGCTCGACCCGGGCGGTCAGGTGAGCGGACTCCGAACCGGCCGCAGTGACCCGATCGAGTGCTTTCACCTCGGTGGCGCCGGCCCCCTCGAGCTCGGCGACGCCGGCCTGCTCGACCTGTTCCGAGGTGACCTCCCCGCCGGGCGAGACGAGGATGTTGAGGTTGTCGCTGTAGCCGTCGGTGTCCTGCAGATCGGCGGCGAAGGTCGTCTCATCGAACCCGTCCGGTGCGCCGTCGGGGAACCCCCAGCCCTCGGGCAGCGTGAACGAGTACTGCTCCGCGGTCACGGTGTCGCCTGAGGCCGGGGCGAACTCCACGGCCTCCGACTCCGGCGCGGGGGCGGCCGGCGTCGACGGTGACGTCGGAGCGGACTGCCCCGTGCATCCGGCGAGCCCGAGCCCGGCGGCGAGGACGAGGGCTGCGGAGGCGCGGCGAAGGGACATGCCGCCGACCCTACGCGTCGCCGCCGCTCACATCCGGGGGCTTGCGCTCCGGAAGAGAAGATGAGAGCCCGGCCGCGCCTGAGCGAGGGCAGCGCGACCCGCGGATGTGACGACGCCGATCACGGGGTACCCACCGGTCACCGGGCCGTCGGGACCGAGGACCACGGGACGTCCGTCGGGCGGGACCTGGACGGCGCCCGGCAGCATCCCCTCGCTGGCGAGCTCGCGGCCCGCCGCATCCGATTCCCGTTCCAGAGGCGGGCCTTCGAGTCGGATGCCGACGCGGTCCGCCCGCGCCCCGACCACCCAGCGGGTCTCGAACAGTGCACGCCGGGCCACGGGAGTGAACCAGCCCGCCCGGGGTCCCGCGGCGATCGGGATCACGAGGGCGTCCGCCGGCGGGGTCCACGGCCAGAGGTCGACGGCCGGAACGGGATGCCGCGCGTCCTCCGCCGTCGCCATGGCATCGCCCGCGCGGAGCGGGAGCGGACCGAGACCAGCGAGGGTGTCGGTCGCGGCGGAGCCGACGACGGGCGGCGCGGCCACTCCCCCGCGCACGGCGAGGACGGCGCGCACCCCGGCGCGGAACGGGCCCATCTCGAACTCGGCGCCGGCGGGCCAGTGGACCGGTCGATACGGATCGACCTGCCGGCCCGCGACCCGGAGAGGTCCCCACGCTCCCGTGACGGCGATCCAGAGATCCCGCGCCGCGCTCGCGCGGAACCCTCCGAGTGTCACCTCGAGGGCAGCCGCCCCCGGCGCGTTCCCCACCAACCGGTTCGCGGCCGCGAAGGCGGGGCGGTCGGCGGCGCCCGAGGTGGCGATGCCGTCGGCGAGGCGCCCGGGGCGGCCGGCATCCTGGATCGTCGCGAGCGCTCCTGGATCGGTGACGGTGAACGCTGCGCAGGCGGGGCCGGTGACGGCTGCGACCCGGCCGGCCGCGGGCACCCGGGCCGAGGGGACGCGCCGGAATCGCACCCTCGTGCCGGGACGGAGCAGCACGGGGCGGTCCGCGTCTGGGTCGAAGAGCGGCGCGTCGGTCGTGCCGATGAGCTGCCACCCGCCGGGAGTCTCGCGGGGGTACGCGCCTGTGAAGCGCCCCGCGAGCGCGACGGCACCCCGCGGCACACGGGTGCGAGGTGTCGCCCGCCGAGGCACGTCGAGGTCCCAGTCGTCGCTCACGAGATAGCCGAAACCGGGGGCGAAACCCGTGAACGCCACCGTCCACCGCGCCGCGAGATGACGCTCGATGAGCCCGTCGGAGGTCAGCCCGAGGAGGGATGCCGTCTCGGCGAGGTCGACGCCGTCGTAGACGACGGGGAGCTCGGCCTCCTCCCCCGCCGCACTCGACGGCTCGTGTCCCCCGTTGTCCGCGCCCGCGACCCACGCGCGAGCGGCGATGAGCGGGAGGACGGTCGGGTCGACGTGGACCAGGACCGTGCGCGCTGCGGGGGTTAGGTCGACGACCCCGCGAGGGCGGGTGTCGGCCAGCCGGGCGTGAAGGGCGAGGACGTCGGCGAGCGTGTCGACCTCGACGAGCACGGCGCTGTCGCCGAACGGCCGGATCACCACGGCGCGCGTACCGCGATCCCCGCGGCGTCGAGCGCCGCGCGCACGGCCCGCGCCATCGCGACCGAGCCGACCGTGTCGCCGTGGAGACAGAGGGATGCCGGCTGCACCCGGATCGCCGATCCGTCGACAGCCTCGACGACGCCGTCGCGCACGAGCGTCACGGCACGCGCGGCGACCCGGTCGGCGTCGTGCAGGAGCGCACCCGGTTCGGTGCGGGGGACGAGGGAGCCGCTGGGCAGGTATCCGCGATCGAGGAATGCCTCGACCACGAAGGGAAGTCCCTGCGCCGCCGCGGCGTCGACGATCGCCCCCGGCATCCCAAGCACCGGCAGGGGCCTGCCGAGGTCGTGCGACACGTCCGCGACGGCAGCGGCGACGGCGTTCGCCGCCTCGAGCTGCGCCGACACCGCGTGGTAGAGCGCGCCGTGCGGCTTCACGTAGCGGAGGTCGGCACCGGCCTCGGCGAGCGCGACAAGCTGCTCCCGCACCTGCTCGCGGAGGAGCGTCGGTGGGACGGCGAGCGCGACGCGCCCGAACCCTGCTCGGTCGAGGAAGGACGGATGAGCCCCGACTGCGACGCCCCGCGCGGCCGCGCGGCGGACCGCGTCCGTCATGGAGGCGGCGTCGCCCGCGTGGCCGCCGCACGCGACTGACGCGCTCGAGACGACGGCGAACATCGCCTCATCGTCCGCGGTGGGGGCGCCGTCGACGGTCTCACCGAGGTCCGCATTCAGGTCGATCGACGCCATGAAGCAACGGTAGCGGCGAGGTGCCGGTGAACGGTCGACGAAGGATCCGTCAAGCTGTGGCCGACAAGAGGTGCCGACCGTAGCGTCGAAGGTATCGCCGGAGGACCGCTCCGGCCGGAAGGAGCACCGCTGTGGCGTACATCACTGTGGGAACCGAGAACTCGGTCGACATCGACATCTTCTACACCGACCAGGGGTCGGGTCAGCCCGTCGTGCTGATCCACGGGTTCCCCCTGAACGGCGAATCCTGGGGCAAGCAACAGGCTGCGCTCCTCGATGCCGGGTATCGCGTCATCGCCTACGACCGGCGGGGCTTCGGCGCGTCGACCAAGACGGCCTCGGGGTCGGACTACGACACTTTCGCCGCCGACCTCCATGCGCTCGTCGAGGAACTCGAACTGACGGATGCCGTCCTCGTCGGGTTCTCAATGGGCACGGGCGAGATCGCGCGGTACCTCTCGCGCTACGGCGCCGACCGCATCGCGAAGGTCGCATTCCTCGGCTCGCTCGAGCCCTGGCTCCTGAAAACCGATGAGAACCCCGACGGCGCCGGCGACCAGGCATTCTTCGACGGCACGGCCGCGGCGGTCGCCGAGGACCGGTACGCCTTCCTGACCGGGTTCTTCCAGAACTTCTACAACCTCGACGACTACCTCGGCACCCGCATCTCGCAAGAAGCGGTCGACGCGTCGGTCGCCGTCGCGAACCAGGCCGGGAACGCCGCCATCGCCGCCGCGCCGCTCACGTGGGCGACGGACTTCCGCGGGGACATCCCCGCGGTGACCGTCCCCACGCTCATCGTCCATGGAACCGCGGACAATGTCCTGCCGATCGATGCGACGGCGCGCCGATTCCGCGAGCTCCTACCCGAGGCGACCTACGTCGAGATCGAGGGCGCCCCGCACGGGCTGCTCTGGACCCACGGCGCCGAGGTGAACGAGGCACTGCTGAGCTTCCTGCGCGGCTGAACCTCCTCGAGAAACGGCGTCCGGGACGGGACACGCTCGCGTGTCATCCCGGACACCGTTTCTCGATCCGGTGGTGGGAACGCGAGCGCGGGTCATGCCACGATGAGTGCACGAGCGAGGGGGTCGCGATGACGGATGCCGCGGTGCAGCACACGGATACCAGCAAGAGCATGGTCGTCGATCACGCGCTCTCGAGGCGTCTCGCGCGGGACCACCAACGGAAGAAGCAGCCGGCGCTGTGGATCGGCGGGGCGGCGATCGTCCTTCTCTTCGGATTCGGGACGTTCGCGCTCAACGGGAACTTCCGCTCCTTGATCCTGGCCGCATTCTGGGGGCTGGTCATCGCGATCGGGTTCGTCGCGATCCGCCACCTGGGGACGCAGAAGCTCACCCGCGTCATCGAGGGCCTCTACCCGAGCGGGGAGCACCTGACCGTGACAGTCAGCGACACCGGGGTGACCGTGACCACCTCGGCCACGAGTCTCACGGTCGCGGCATCCGCCCTCTGGCGCATCTCGACGGCGCCGCACTCGGTGATGGTGCGCATCCACGGACTCATCGGGCCGGCGATGATCCTGCCGCGCGAGCTGCTGGACGACGCCGACGTCGCCCGGCTGCGCGCTCTGGCGCCCCGCATCCGTCGCGGCTGAGCTCAGCCGACCACGAGCGCGTCGGGGATTCGCGCACGCATGACGGCGAGCGCGTCGGGGCTGTGGTCGACGAGGACGGCGTCACGGCCGAGCCCATCGGCGACCGCGCCGGTCGTGCCGGATCCGGCGAAGAGGTCGAGGACCCGGTCCCCCGGACGGCTCGACGCCTGCACCATGCGGCGCAGGATCCCCTCGGGCTTCTGGGTCGGGTAACCGGTCTTCTCGCGACCCGACGTGGGAACGATCGTGTGCCACCAGACGTCCGTCGGCAGCTTGCCGCGCGCCGCCTTCTCGGGCGTCACGAGGCCGGGAGCCATGTAGGGCTCTCGGTCGACCGCATCCGAGTCGAAGAAGTACGCGGACGGGTCCTTTACGTAGACGAGGATCGTGTCGTGCTTGCTCGGCCAGCGCTTGCGCGACTTCGCCCCGTAGTCGTAGGCCCAGATGAGCTCGTTGAGGAAGCAGTGGCGGCCGAAGACCGCATCCAGCATCACCTTGGCGTAGTGGGCCTCGCGGTAGTCGAGGTGAAGGTAGAGGGTGCCGTCGTCGGAGAGCAGCCGCCACGCCTCACGCAACCGCGGCTCGAGGAAGCCCCAATAGTCGTCGAACCGATCGTCGTAGAGCTTCAGCGCACCGCGCGTGCGGGCGTAGGAGCTGCCCCGGAAGCCGCCCTTGACGAGACCGACGGGCGGAGCAGGTGCGTCGGGGTCGGGCTGCAACCCCTCCGTGCGGACCGCGGACTCGATCGCGCGTTCCTGCCTGCGTCCCGTGTTGAAGGGCGGATCGAGGTAGACGAGCGCGAACGAGGCGTCCGGCAGGCGCCGGGCGACCTCGAGGTTGTCGCCGAGGTGGATCTCGACGGTCACGGAACGCGGCGGAGCCAGGCGTCCGTCGAGAACTTCGACTCGACGAGGGCCTCGGCGTCGGCGTACTCCTCCGCGGAGATCGACCCCGGCTTTGCGTCGTACAGCGAGGTGAAGGTCTCCTTGAAGCGCTCGATGATCTCGGCGCGCGGCAGGCCGGTCTGGCTCCGGAGCGGATCGACCCGCTTCGCCGCGGAGGCCGTGCCTTTGTCGGAGAGCTTCTCGCGCCCGATCCGGAGGACTTCGGTCAGCACCTGGCCGTCCATGTCGTAGCTGAGGGTCGCGTGGTGCAGCACTCCCCCGTTGGCGAGACGCTTCTGCGCAGCGCCGCCGATCTTGCCCTTCGACGACGCGATGTCGTTGAGCGGCTGGTAGGTCGCATCGATCCCGAGCGAACGGAGCGCGTGCAGCACCCAGTCGTCGAGGAAGGCGTAGGAGTCCGCGAAGGTCATGCCTGCGACGAGGGATGCCGGAACGTACAGCGAATAGGTGACGATCGAGTTCGCGGCCATGAGCATCGCCCCTCCGCCGGAGATGCGGCGGACGACCTGGAAGCCGTGCCTGGCGGCACCGTCGGGGTCGACCTCGTTGCGATACGACTGGAACGAGCCGATGACGACGGCGTTCTCGCTCCACTCCCAGATGCGGAGCGTGGGGGTCCGGCGGCCGTCGCCGACACGAGCGGTCAGGACCTCGTCGAGCGCGAGGTTCATCGCCGGCGAGACAGCCTCGTCGTGGATGACCTCCCACTCGAATTCCGCCCAGCCGGGTGCGACGATGAGTGCACGGCGGACGGCGGTGGCGACCGCTTCGGGCGTGAACCCGAGCAGCTGCGCCCCTTCGGGGAGCGCTCCGCGGACGGCGGCCGCGATCGTCGGGACGTCGGCCTCGGTGGGGAGGCCTGTCACCGCCGCGTCGATGTCGGCGAGCGCGTCGTCGGGTTCGAGGAAGAAGTCGCCCGCGAGATGGAAGTCCGCGATGCGGCCGTCCTCCACCTCGAGGTCGACGACGACCAGCTTGCCGCCAGGGACCTTGTACTCGCCGTGCATGGTCTTATTCTCCTGTGTCCGCGGCGGGTGCGGGTGCACTGTCGGTGACGGATGCCTCATCCCGTCGCGCGATGCGCGCATCGAGCCAGGCGACGAGGTCGGCGAAGGCCTCCGGGGCGCAGTGCTCGTTGAAGATCTCGTGCCGCGCGTCGGGGTAGACGAGCGTCGTCACATCCGTCAGCCCGGAGCGCGAGCGGTAGGCGTCGGCGAGGCGGTGGACGCTCCGCGGGCCGCCCACCGGATCGTCGCGACCGACCATGAGGAGGACAGGAAGGGCGACGCCGAGGTCCTTTCGGGGCTTGCCGATGAGCCGCAGCGTGTCGAGCGGGCCAAAGAGCTTCGGCAGGGGGACGAGGGTCGTGAGCGGGTCATCGAGGAACGCGCGGCCGACCGCGGCATCCGTCGAGAGCCACTCGACCCCGGTCGCGTCCGTTCCGGCCCAGCGCTTGTTGAGGGGGGCGGCGTTGAGGGCGCCGGGCCAGAGCAGAGATGAGCCGGAGAGGACGACCGCGTCGTAGGCGCGCGGGTCGAGGTTCACGAGCTTCTGAGCGAGGAACGATCCCCACGAGTGCCCGAGGAGGACGAGCGGCAGCCCGAGGTTCGCGCGCCGGATGATCCCGGTGAACTGCTGCAGCCCCGCGACGGTGGCCCGAAGGCCACCGGGTCCGAGCCGGCCGAGGCGCGAGGGGTCGCCGCCGTGCTGACGGAGCCCGGTGCGGCCGTGACCGCGGTGGTCGTCGGCATAGACAGTGAACCCGTCGGCCGTGAGCGCGGCGATGAGGCCGCCGTAACGGCCGGCGTGCTCGCCGACGCCGTGGAGGAGCTGGACGACTCCGCGCTCGGCCCCCTGGGCCTGGTGGACGTCGTAGACGATCGCGATGCCGTGTGCATCGATGAACTCGGGCATGCGTCGAATCCTAGGGGCCGGAAGGGCTGCCCTCTCAGCCGTTAGCCAAACTAATGAGCTATGCTAAACAAATATGAGCAGCGCATCCGAGGAGACGACGACGGATCTGGCGCACGCGGCATCCGATTTCCGCATGGCGACGTTCCGCCTCGCTCGTCGTCTCCGCTCGCAGCGCGCCGTCGACACGATGAGCGACGGGCAGTTCGCCGTCCTCGCCGCCCTCAAGGTCCACGGCCCGCACACGCTCGGCGAGCTGGCTGAGCGCGAGCGCGTCTCGGCGCCATCGATGAATCGCACCGTCAACTGCCTCGAAGAACTCGACTATCTCACCCGCACTCCCGACGAGAACGACCGTCGCAAGGTCGTCATCACCCTGACCGAGCCGGGCCGAGAGGTCGTCGTCGAGACCGTACGTCGACGCGATTCGTGGCTCGAAGAAGCCCTGGAAGAACTGTCGGATGCGCAGCGGGCAACCCTCGCCGAGGCCGCCGCCATCATGCAGGAGGTGGCCGGCCGATGAGTTCCGCCATGTTCCGCTCCTTCTCGGTGTTCAACTATCGCGTCTGGTTCATCGGTGCCCTCGTGTCGAACGTGGGCGCCTGGATGCAGGCGACCGCCCTCAGCTGGGTGGTCCTGACGCAGCTGACCGACAACGACGCCGCCGCCATGGGAATCACCATGGCGCTCCAGTTCGCGCCGCCCCTCCTTCTCGTCGGTGTCACGGGTCTCGTCGCCGACCGTTTCGACCGGCGCAAGCTGCTGTTCGTCACGCAGGGCTCGCTCATGCTGCTCGGACTCACGATCGGCGTCCTGCTGCTCCTGGGCAGCATGAACCTCTGGACCATGTACGCCTTCGCCTTCGCGCTCGGCGTCGTCGCCGCCTTCGACAACCCGACGCGTCAGGCGTTCGTCTCCGACCTCGTCGCCCGCGAGAACGCCTCGAACGCCGTCGCTCTCAACGCCGCATCCTTCAACACGGCCCGCATGATCGGGCCGGCCGTCGCCGGCCTCGTCATCGTCGCCGTCGGCACGGGGTGGGTGTTCCTGGTCAACGCACTGACGTTCCTCGCCATGCTGGTCTCGCTCTCACTCATCCGCAGCGAGGAACTCGCGCCGCGACCGAAGCTTCGGAGCGCGGCGCGGATGGCGGACGGCCTCCGCTACGTCGCCGGCCGTCCCGATCTTGTCGTGACGTTCATCATGGTGTTCCTGCTGGGAGCGTTCGGGATGAACTTCCCGATCCTCGCGTCGACGATGGCGATCGAGTTCGGCCAGCAGGCCGATGGATACGGCATCCTCAGTTCGATCCTCGCGATCGGCTCTCTCGCGGGAGCCCTGCTCGCCGCACGCCGTGATCGCGCGCGCCTGCGGTTGGTCATCGGCGGGCTCGGACTGTTCGCCGTCGCGTCAGCGCTGTCGGCGGCGATGCCGGTCTACATCGCCTACGCGGCGACGCTCATGCTGATCGGGTTCTCGACGGTCACGACCCTGACGACCGCGAACGGCTACGTGCAGACGACGACCGAACCCGCCCTGCGCGGCCGGGTGCTCGCGCTGTACATGGCGATCCTCATGGGCGGCACCCCGTTCGGAGCCCCCATCGTGGGGTGGGTGGCCGATGAGTTCGGACCCCGCACCGCCATCCTCCTCGGTGCAGCAGCCGCGCTCGTCGCCTTCGCCGTCGGCGGCGGCTGGCTGCTGTTCTCGGGTCGGCTCCACTGCCACGAGTCGCGCCGCTTCGCCATGACGATCGACGAGACCCGCCCCATCTCGATCGTCGCCCCCGAGGAGTTCAGCGACGAGGTGGCCGGAACGACCCCGATCCGGTTGCCCGATTACGACACGGATGCCGCGGCTCGGCCGCGTCGCTGATCCGCGGCTCCCGCATTCCGGGGACGCGTGATGCCGCGTCCGTGCCCGCTCGACGACGATTCGGGTCCCCGGAGGACCCCGACGCTCAGTCGAGACCGTTGCGGACGCCCCACAGCGCGAGCTGCGTGCGGTCCGCGACGCCGACCTTGCGGAGCGCGGACTGCAGCTGGGTGCGGACCGTGTGGACGGACACGTGCAAAGCAGCCGCGATCGCCTCGTTGGCCGTGACCCCTGAGGCGAGCATCGACACGACCCGCCGTTCCGCCGGGCTCAGCGACGCGAGCCGCTCGACGTCGGGATCGGGGGCGCGACGTCGGACGAACTCCCGGAGCACGGGCGCGATAGCCCGAGGGGACACGACCGCTTCTCCGCGGGCCGCGGCCTCGACGGCGGCGACGACCTGGTCGGAGTCGTAGCTCTTCAGCAGGTATCCGACCGCGCCCGCGTCGATCGCGTCGGTGATGTAGCCGTCGACGGCGAAGCTCGTCATGACGATGACCGCCGGCACCTCGCCCGGCGTGGCGAGCAGCTGCCGAGTGGCATCCGCACCGTTGAGCCCGGGCATCTGCATGTCCATCAGGACGACATCCACCGACTCCGCCTGCGCCACCCGCACCGCGTCGATGCCGTTGCCGACCTCGCCCACGATGCAGATGCCGCCCGCCGACTCGAGCTGCAGTCGGAGCCCCTTGCGGACCGAGCGGTTGTCGTCGGCGATGAGGACTCGAATCGGCGCGCGCACGGCAGTCACGAGCGCTCCGCCTCAGTCGAAGCCACGGGGATGACGAATCCGAGGCTCCAGCCACCACCGACATCCTCACCTGCGGAGAGCGAACCGCCCAGGATCTCGACGCGTTCACGGATGCCGCTGAGTCCCCATCCGAGGCTGATCCCGGACAGATCGCCCACGGGCGCCGCAGCGGCGTTCGCGACCGCCACGCTGATGCGCCCGGGAGACCGGGACACGCGGACGTCGACGGGCGCACCCGGTGCGTGCTTCGCGGCGTTCGTCAGGGCCTCCTGCACGCCGCGGAACGCTGTCGCCGAGACGACGGCGGGCAGGGAGTCGAGGCTCCCCACGACGTCGAGGGCGACGACCGCACCCCGCGCGCGCCAGAACCCGACGAGCTCGTCGAGGTCGCGCAGGTCCTGCGTCGCGTCCGACGACACGACTCCGCCGACGCGGAGGTCGGCCAATGCGCCCGCGAGCCCGGCGGCGGCGAAGCGGCCCTCGTCCCGCACGTCCTGGAGGAGCTCGAGCGCCTGCTCCGCACGCGTCGGAGCAACCTTGAGGGCCGCATCGGCGAGGGTGATCAACCCCGCCAGGTGCTGCCCGGCGACGTCATGGAGCTCCTGCGCGATGCGCGCCCGCTCGCACCGCTGAGCCTCGGCGACGCGTTCGTCGTGCTCGCGCGCGGCGCTTTCCGCCGCTTCGCGCGCGACCCGCATCCGCCTCGCCTTCACCGACCACCAGAGCCCGAGCGCCGTCCCGCCGACGGCGGGCGCCGCCAGTGACATGACCTGGCTGGCGAGCCAGCCGACGGCGGCAGCGATGCTCTCGCCCGCCCCCATGGCCCAGCAGAGCAGCACGACCGATTCCGCGACGATCACGGCCGCGCACCACGCGATGGCCCGGGTCGCGTTCAGCCGCGTCGCTCCGAGGAAGATCGCCACCGAGATCGGCAGGGACATCCCGGACACCCAGGTCGGTACGGAGAGACCCGTCGCCAGGGCGAGGTGGATCGCGACGACGAAGGCGATCGTGAGTCGCGGCATCCGTTGCGTGAGGAAGAGGACACCGGCTTGGAGCGCGCACCCGAGGATCAGGAGCGCGTAGGTGCCTGCGATCGGGACGGGCAGCGGCCACCCGGTCGCGCCTTCGAGCAGCGCCACCGTGGGCGACACCAGCGCCTGGACCACGGTGGTGAGGAAGACCGTGACGACGAAGAACCACGAGGCGCGTGCCGAGCCCAGCAGGGCCAGGGGTTCCGTGGCGGGAGTCGGCGGTGAGGTCATCGGGAACGTGTTTCCGTGGACGGGGAGGCGGTCGCCTAGGAGCATGCCACGACCGGCGGGCTCTTGCGGGCATCCCGAGCGGGTCGGCATCCGCTCTCACTCAATCGGGTGAAACTGACCGCCTGATCGCCCCGGTCTGGGTCGCCACCGCGCGGAAGAGGCCCGACGGCGCCGCTTCGGGCAGATCGCGCCCCCCTATCGTCGCTAGCGGGGGGACCCGTCGGATCACGGCTTCGATTCGACGGCTCGGGGCCGGCCGACTTCGGGGGAAGTCCCGGCTCCGAAACCCTCCCCCACCTCGCCCGGTGTCAAGGGGGGCTGACTCCGCCGCGGGCCGCGCGTAGCGTCGCGGCCATGAGCGACACACGCGAAGACCCGACCCCCGACCAGGACGCCCCCACCGGCGGCGACGACGGCACCGAGAGCCAGCTCGACGCCGACAACGCCGTCGAGGAGGACACCCTCAAGACGCTCGACCCGAACGACTCCCCCGCTTGAGCGGATGCCGCGTCACGCCTCGCGCGTGATGAGCACCCTCACGTCAAGCCGGCTCTTGAACGGCCCGGCGTAGACGCCCCGGAGGGGCGGGACGTCGTTGTAGTCGCGGCCCCGGCCCACGGTCACGTGCCGGTCGCCGATCTCGGCGTCGTTCGTCGGATCGTAGCCGTGCCATGACCCGGCGTACCACTCGATCCAGGCGTGCGACTCACCGACGACCGGCACGCCGACCTCGGCCGTGGGGTTCGGGTGCAGGTAGCCCGACACGTACCGTGCCGGAATCCCGACGGAGCGGAGGGCGCCGAGCGCGATGTGCGCCATGTCCTGGCAGACGCCCTTGCGTTCGACCCAGGCCTCGGCACCGGTGGACTGCACCTCCGTCGCCCCGGGTACGTATTCGACCGCCTCGCCCACCGCCATCGTGATGGCGAGCGCCGCATGCGAGGGGTTGTCGTGCTGGGCGGCGATACCGGCGGCAAGGGCTGCGACCTCGGGATGCGGATCGGTGCGCCCCGTCTGCGACAGCATCTCGACCGTGGCGATCGAGCGTTGCGCATCACGTGTGAGCGCCTCCCACGACGTGTCGGGGTGCGTCAGGGGCCGGGCGCGCACCTCGACGAGCGAGCGCGCCGTGATGTGGAGCGCGGAGTGCTTCGCGAGGACGTCGAAGGCAGCCACCCGGGTGCCGAAGTAGTCGACGTAGTAGTTCACGTTCGTCGAAGGATCGATGTCGAGCTGCGAGCTGAGGACGAACTGGCTGTCGCTCGTCGTCGGCAGCATCCGCGCCTCGTTGTACGACGCCCCCACCTCGCCCGGGTAGTCGAAGCCCGTCGTGTGCTCGATGCGCAGCCGCTTCATGAGGTCTCTCCGATCCAGCTGGGTTCGGCCTGCGTGGGGAAGAACCGCCCCCGGATGGCCTCGGACGCCTCACGCGTGACCGACTGCACGCTCTGCATGTGGGCGGGGAGTTCGGCGAGCACCTCGTCGATCGGCTGGTACTCGAGTTCGTTGCGCATCCGCCCCAGAGCGCGGAGCACCGTGTTCGAGTGCCCGACCCGGTCGGCAACGGGATCGATCGCGCTCATGCACTGCTCGGCGGTGCGGATCGAGTGGATGATCGAGCGCGGGAACAGTCGGTCGAGCAACAGGAACTCGGCGGCGTTCTGCGAGCTCGGCATGCCGCGGTAGGTGCGCAGGTACGCCTCGTACGCGCCGCACGAACGGAGGATCGTCGTCCACGACGGACCAGATGCCTCGGTCAGCGACCTCGTCGCGAGCATGCGCGCCGTCATGTCGGTGCGCTCGATGGCGCGGCCGAGGGTGAAGAACTGCCAGGCCTCGTCGTGGCTCGTCGAATTGTCGGTGACGCCGACGGCGAGCGCGGCGCGCTCGCGGACCCACTGGAAGAACTCGTGGGTCTTCTCGTCGTTCAGCCGCCGCGGCATGCGCGAGTATGTCGTGTTGAGCGTCTCCCAGAGCTCGGTCGACACGATCTCCCGCGCTCGACGGGCGTTCTCCCGCGCCGCCTGCAGGCAGTAGGCGATCGACGACGGGTTGGTGCGGTCCACGGCCAGGTTCGTCAGCACGTCGGCTCGCGTCACGGGCTGATCGCCCGCGGGAGTCACGGTGCCCATGACACCCATGAGCGAACGGCAGGCGGTGTCTTCGTCTATCCAGGGGTCCTCGAGGAGGAGCTGGAGGTGGACGTCGAGGATGCGGGCGGTGCCGTCCGAGCGCTCGATGTAGCGACCGATCCAGAAGAGGCTCTCGGCGATGCGGCTCAGCATGCCCCGTCACCTCCCTCGACGTCGCTGCCCTGCTGCTGCTGTTCCTGCTGTTCCTGCTGTTCGGAGAGCGTCCGTGGCCGGTCCTGCGGTGAATGGTCCGGCTCGTCCTGGGCGTCGTAGATGATCGGGATCGCCGAGGTGGCGGTGGCCTGCTCGGCGACGAGACCCGCGAGCGTCTGCGACTGGCCGTACTCGCCGCGGTTCGGCGCCTCCCCGCCGACGATCCACGTGTCCTTCGACCCGCCGCCCTGGCTCGAGTTGACGACGAGCTGACCCTCGGGAAGCGCGACACGCGTGAGGCCGCCGGGGAGGACCCACACCTCGTCGCCGTTGTTGACGGCGAAGGGACGGAGATCCGCGTGGCGGGGCCGCATCCCGTCGTCGACCAGAGTCGGGATCGTGGAGAGCATGACGACGGGCTGCGCGATCCAGCCCCGCGGGTCGGCCTTCAGCTTCGTGCGAAGCGCGTCGAGTTCGGCGGGACTCGCATCGGGCCCGACGACGAGGCCCTTTCCGCCCGATCCGTCGACAGGCTTCACGACGAGCTCGCCGAGCCGGTCGAGCACCTCTTCGAGGGCACCCGGATCCTCGAGGCGCCACGTGTCGACGTTCTTGAGGATGGGCTCCTCGGCGAGGTAGTACCGGATGAGGTCGGGGACGTAGGTGTAGAGCAGCTTGTCGTCGGCGACGCCGTTGCCGACCGCATTCGCGATCGTGACGTTGCCGAGACGCGCGGCGAGCATGAGCCCGGGAGCGCCGAGCATCGAATCGGCACGGAACTGCAGCGGGTCGAGGAAGTCGTCGTCGACGCGGCGGTAGATGACGTCGACGCGGCGCGGGCCCCGGGTCGTCCGCATGAAGACGCGCCCGCCCTGGCACACCAGGTCGCGCCCTTCGACGAGTTCGACACCCATGAGGCGCGCGAGCAGCGTGTGCTCGAAGTACGCGGAGTTGTAGACGCCCGGGGTGAGGACGACGACGTTCGGGTCGTCAACGCCCGGAGGGGCCGAGTTGCGGAGCGCCTGCAGCAGCTTGTTCGGGTAGTCGCCGACCGGCCGCACCCGCATCGAGACGAAGAGTTCCGGGAGGGTCTGCGCCATGACGCGCCGGTTGGAGATCACGTAGCTGACGCCTGACGGCACCCGCACGTTGTCCTCGAGGACGCGCATCTCGCCGTGCTCGTCGCGGATGAGGTCGATGCCGGAGACCTGGATGCGGACGCCGTTGGCGGGACGGATGCCGGCGGCCTGCCGGTAGAAGTACTGCGACGACGCGATCAGCTTCGCCGGCAGCACACCGTCGCGGACGACGTGCTGGTGCCCGTAGGCATCGTCGAGGAATGCCTCGAGCGCGCGCACACGCTGCTGGACGCCCTTCTCGATGCGCGACCACTCGTCGTAGGCGATGACGCGGGGGACGGCATCCAGCGGGAAGGGTCTCTCCTCACCCGCGAAATCGAACGTGACGCCCTGCGCGAGGTAGGAGCTCGCGAGCGATTCGGTGCGTCCGCGGAGCTCTTCCTGCGTCATCTGCGCGAGCGCCTGATACAGCTCCCGATAGGCCGCCCGCGACTGCGCCGCCTCACCGGGATGCGCCACACCGGCGAACATCTCGTCGAACGCCGGGATGCCGGAAGCGGTCTTGCGCGGCGCCAGCGTGGAGCCGTACCCGTCGAAGAGGTCACCCATGCGATGAGCCTAATCCGGGCGGTGTTGCCGGAGTGTTTCGCCCCGCCCTCAGTCGGTCAGGGCGAGCCGGAGCTGCGCGACGGCCCAGTCGATCTCGGTCGCCCGGATGACGAGCGGCGGCGCCATGCGGATCGTCTGGCCGTGCGTGTCCTTCACGAGCACACCCTGCGCGAGCAGCTTCTCGGCGACCTCGCGACCGGTCCCCCGCGCGGGGTCGATGTCGACGCCCGCCCAGAGGCCGGCGACCCGGATCGCCGTGACGCCCGCCCCGACGAGCGTCTCGAGCCGCGAGCGCAGGTGGTCGCCGAGGGCGAGGGCACGGCGCTGGAGATCGCCGGTCGCGAGCAGGTCGACGACGGCGAGACCGACGGCCGCCGCGAGCGGGTTGCCGCCGAAGGTGGACCCGTGCTCGCCGGGGTGGATGACCCCCAGGACCTCTCGGTCGCCGACGACGGCAGAGACGGGCAGGATGCCGCCGCCGAGCGCCTTGCCGAGGAGGTAGAGGTCGGGCACGACGCCCTCCCGCTCGCACGCGAACGTCGTGCCGACGCGGCCGAGGCCGGACTGGATCTCGTCAGCGATGAAGAGCACGTTCGCCGCCGTGCAGGCGTCGCGCACCGCGCGCAGGTACCCCTCGGGCGGGATGACGACGCCCGCTTCGCCCTGGATGGGCTCGAGGAGGACCGCTGCGGTGTCGTCATCGATCGCCGCCGCGAGGGCCGCGGCATCCCCGTACGGCACGATCTCGAATCCGGGCGCGAAGGGGCCGAAGCCGTCCCGGGCCTGCGGGTCGTCGCTGAAGCCGACGATCGTGGTCGTGCGCCCGTGGAAGTTGCCCGACGCGACGATGATCTTCGCCCGCCCCTCGGCGACACCCTTCACGCGGTACGCCCAGGCGCGCGCCACCTTGATGCCGGTCTCGACGGCCTCGGCGCCCGTGTTCATCGGCAGCACCATGTCCTTGCCGGCCAGCTCCGCGAGGGCTTCGGCGAAGGCACCGAGCCGGTCGTTGTGGAACGCGCGGCTCGTGAGCGTGATGCGGCCGAGCTGCTCGGTGACCGCCGCGACGAGGGTCGGATGCCGGTGCCCGAAGTTCAGCGCCGAGTAGGCCGACAGGAGGTCGAGGTACCGCTTGCCCTCCACATCGGTGACCCACGAGCCATCACCCTCAGCGACGACCACGGGCAGCGGGTGGTAGTTGTGGGCGACGTGAGCCTCTTCACCGGTGATCGCGGCGCTCGAGGAGTCGGGGAAACGGGGATCGGTCATCGCGCACCTCCGCGCAGTTCGAGCGTGCAGCATTTGATCCCGCCACCGCCGAGCAGAAGCTCGGAGAGATCGACGGGGACCGGAATGTATCCGCGGGATTCGAGTTGCGCCGCGAAGTCGGTCGCACGCGGCGAGATGAAGACGTGGAGACCGTCACTGGCGGCGTTCAGCCCGAAGACGGCACCGTCGGCATCCGTCACCTGGATCGCGTCGGGATAGCGTTCGGCCAGCACGCGGCGCGAGTCCTCGTCGAACGCGGACGGCAGATAGGCGATGTTCGCCCGCTCGACCCCACCCACGCCCTCGACGGGGTCGAGGACGGTGATCGCGGTGTCGAGGTGATAGAAACGCGGGTCGACGAGGCGCAGCGAGACGACCTCGCGGTCGAAAACGTCGGCGAGTTCGCGATGGCTGTCACCGACGGAGCGGAAGCCGGTGCCGGCGAGGATCGTGTCGCCCACGAGGAGAAAGTCGCCCTCGCCTTCCTGGACCTCCACAGGCTCGATGACCTCGAACCCGTGCGCCGCGAACCACGCCATGAACGGTCGCTCTTCGCCGCGACGCTCGTCGACTCGGAATCGCACACCCAGCGCACGACCATCGACGATGAAGCCGCCGTTTGCTGTATAGACCATGTCCGGAAGGCCCGGGACGGGATCGATCAGTTCGACTTCGTGCCCGAGGGCGAGGTACGCATCGTGGAGCGCCTGCCACTGACGCACGGCCTTCGCCGTGTCGGTGGGCCGCGACGGCTTCATCCACGGATTGATGCTGTACGACACGGTGAAATGCTCGGGGCGACACATCAGGTAGCGACGGCGCTGCGCGATGCGGGTCGTCGCGGTCTCGTTCGGCGTGGGCATTCTCGCTCCTCGTCTCCGGGGCGGCGGACGCTGTCCAGGGGCCCGACGGAACTCGCAGAAGCCGACGAATCGGGCACGCCGGGCTCCATCATGCCAGGTCGGATCGTGCCGCGACCGGTGGATACGTGCCACGCGGGGTAGCCCACGGATGACAGGATGCAGAGCATGGCCAGACGCACGGGTGAACAGACCAGAGCACTCCTGTTGCGCGCCGGGATGCAGTTGCTTCTCGAACGCGGCGTCAGTGCCGGCGTGCAGCACATCCGCCTGCAGGACGTGTTGAGACGCACGGGGCTGACCACCGGCGCCGCCTACCGGCTGTGGAGCGACCAGGCGGACTACCACCGCGAGCTCGCGGTCGCGATGGTGCGGATGAGGGTCACCGGGCCGGCCGACGTGATGAGGGCGCGGGTCGACGAACTGGTCGCCGCAGGCGCGTCCGGTGAGGACATCATCCGGGGCGCCGCGCTCGCGCACGTCCAGGCCGCAGAGCTCGCCACCGACGACCCGACGGACCTGCTCGACGCGCAGTCGTTCCGGGTCGCGCTCGCGCTCCGGACCACCGCCGACACGTGGCCCGAGCTGACCGAGGCCAGCCACGAGCGGCACCGAGAGTCGATCGAGGCGTTCACGGAGCTGTACCAGCAGGTGATCGACGCGTACGGCATGCGGATGCGGGAGGGCCTGACGATCGAGGACTTCGCCGAAGCGATGGCGGCGATGGCGGAGGGGTTCGCGATCCAATCGCTCGAGCGACTGCCGCACCCGTCCTTCCAGCTGTCGGGGTCCGACGGCACGCCCGCAGGCGAATGGACGCTGCTCGGCCTCACGGTCCGAGCGCTTGTGGACTCGTTCATGACTCCGCGCGAAGACGCCGACCCCGAGGCGTGGGTTCGATTGCCGCGGTACGCCTGAAAACGAAGAGCCCCGGGACAGAGATCAGTGGATCCCGGTCCCGGGGCGACACTCCCCCCGAAGTGTTTCCGTACGCGCTCCCCAGAAGCGCTTATCTATTCAATCAGCATGATTAATGCAAGCGCCAGAAAGATAAATTGTTTTCTTCACCGGATCGATTAATCCACCTGGATCGGATCTGACAGATCATCAGATCACGGACGCACTCCAGTGGTCGGGGTTGCCGAACCGGTGCGCCGTGATCGTGATCGACTGCTCGCGCAAGAACGGCAGCAGCTCGATGCGGCCGGCCTGGGTCACCTCGTCGGCGTAGATCGCCAGATCAGGGTCTCCCGCGATCGCATCGACGAGCGCGGCCCGGACGTCGCGCGTCTGCGCGGGCGGTCCGACGAGCCGCACCCGGTCGGCTCGCGTCGGCGCGCCGTCTCCTGACGGGCCCGCCATACGCGCTATCCACTGAGCGTCGGATTCGACGAAGACCGAGACCTCGAGGTCCCCGAGCGCCTGGCGGACCGTCGCGGGGAGACCGGACGGCGTGCTGACGACGAACGTCGACCGAGCTCGGACGGCCGCGATGACCGCGCGCACGAGCGCCTGAGGCGCGGCATCCGCCGTCGAGCGGATCTCGACGCTCGCGGGACGGTAGCGGAAGAGGTTCCGCTCGACCTCCAGGTGCGAGACGTCGACGACCTTGCCGAACGTGCGATCCCAGGCGACGGCGTCGGAGAGCGCGGCCCGGCGAAGCCACTCGAACGCGTCATAGCCGAGCGCGGGCTGCGCCGCTTCGATGACCTCGGCGATCGACGAGTCGAGGCCGCGCAGGTGCAGCGTCGAGGAGGCCGCCGCTCCCGAGGTGGGGCGCCAGGAGCCGAGTCCGATCAGGTGGTTGGGGCCGCCCGCCTTCGCTCCTGCGCCGACGGACGAGCGCTTCCAGCCGCCGAACGGCTGACGCTGGACGATCGCGCCCGTCGTCCCCCGGTTGACGTAGAGGTTGCCCGCCTCGACGCGGTCGAGCCAGAGGGCGAGGTCGTCGGGGTTCTGCGTGTAGAGACCGGCGGTCAGGCCGTAGTCGACGGCATTCTGCAGTTCGATCGCATGCTCGAGGGACCGGGCGTGCATGACCCCGAGAACGGGACCGAAGAACTCCTCGAGGTGCACGCGTGAGCCAGGCTTCACCCCGGTGCGGATGCCGGGCGACCAGAGCCGGCCGTCGTACCGCTCGTGCGGGAGCCGACGCGGCTCGACGAGCCACGCCTCATCCTCATCGAGGGTCGTGAGGGCCCACTCGAGCTTGCCGGTCGGCGCCTCGACGAGCGGGCCGACCTCGGTCAGCGGATCTTCCGGCGCGCCGACGCGGAGCGAGGTGGCGGCATCCACCAACTGTCGCGAGAACCGCTGCGAACGGCCGACGGGGCCGACGAGGATCGCGAGGGATGCGGCGGAGCATTTCTGCCCCGCGTGCCCGAAGGCGGAGCGGACGAGGTCGGATGCCGCCAGGTCGAGGTCGGCGGAAGGCATGACGATCATCGCGTTCTTGCCGCTGGTCTCGGCCTGGAGGGCGAGGTCGGGACGCCACGATCGGAAGAGCGCGGCCGTCTCGAACGACCCGGTGAGGATCACCCGGTCGACGGCGGGGTGCGTGATGAGCTGCTTTCCGAGACCGCCTTCGTCGAGGTCGACCAGGGCGAGCACGTCGCGGCCGATGCCGGCAGCGTCGAGCGCCTCCCAGATCGCCTCGGCGACGACCGCGGCGCAGCGGCGTGCCTGGGGAGCGGGCTTGAACACGACGCCCGATCCTGCGGCGAGGGCGGCGAGAGCTCCGCCCGCCGGGATCGCGACGGGGAAGTTCCACGGTGGCGTCACGACCGTCACGCGGGCGGGCACGAAGACCGCTCCGCTCACGCTGTCGAGTTCGCGCGCGGTCGCGGCGTAATAGCGCGCGAAGTCGACCGCCTCGCTCACCTCGACGTCCGCCTCGGCGAGCGTCTTGCCGGTCTCGGATGCCGCAACCTCGATGAGTTCGCCGCGGCGACGCTCGAGCGCGGCGGCCGCGCGCAGCAGCACACCGGCGCGGTCGGCGGCGGGCATCGAGCCCCACGCGTCGGCGGCAGAGCCCACGCGGTCGAGGGCCGCCTCGAGCTCGGACTCGGTTCCGACGTGGGCAGCCGTGATGGCGGCATCCCCGGCCGTCGATGACGCGACCCGGCCGAGGATCTCCCGCGCCCACGTGCGGTTGGCGGGAAGGGCGGGGTCGGTGTCTGCGGTGTTGCGGAAGCCGGGTGCACCGGTGGAGACCACCGTCTCGCGCGACGAGAAGACGGCCGTCTCGACGAAGGCGTCGCCCCCGAACAGCGCGGGACGGCCGGGGACATCGCCGGGCTGCGTCTCGTCGGGGTCGGTGGGGCGGGAGCCCTTGCCCGCGATCCCGAGAACGACCTGGGTGAGAGCGGCGTCGTCGAGTTCGGCGGATGCGGCATCCATCACCGTCGCCGGCACTGCGTCGTCGACCGTCGCGGCACGGTCCTGGCGCCGGCGCGGACCCGTCGTGAGCGTGCGGTCGGTCGCGCGGACGACCGAGGCGGTGAACCGATCGCGTTCGCGGACGAACATCGCGCGATCGAAAGCGAGATCGAACGCCGCGGAGAGGAAGTTCTCGCTGGACGCGTTCTCTTCGAGGCGGCGGACGAGATAGCTGATGGCGACGTCGAACTCGTCCGGGCGGACGACGGGAACGTACAGGAGGACGTGTCCGATCTCGCGGGCGACAGCCTGCACCTGCCCCTGCGCCATGCCGAGCAGCATCTCGACCTCGAGGTCGCGCTGCACCCCTCGTTCACCCGCGAGGAGCCAGGCGTACGCGATGTGGAAGAGGTTGTGGCCGGCGACACCGATGCGGACCGCCTGGGTGTTCTCGGGCCGGAGCGCTTCGTCGAGGCAGCGGACGTAATTCGCATCGGTGTCGAGCTTCGTGTCGTACGGCGCCGCCGGCCAGTCGTGCATGACCGCGTCGACGTGCTCCATGGCGAGGTTCGCGCCCTTGACGAGTCGGATCTTGATGCGCGCCCCGCCGGCGGCGACGCGCTCGCGCGCCCAGGCTGTCAGGGTCTGGAGAGCCGGAAGCGCGTCGGGGAGGTACGCCTGCAGCACGATGCCCGCTTCGAGGTCGCGCAGGCGCGGGTCGTCGAGGACGCGCATGAACACGGCCATCGTGAGGTCGAGGTCGCGGTACTCCTCCATGTCGAGGTTGAGGAACGTGGCGTCCTCCGCCGCCGACAGGTAGAGCGGTCGAAGGCGTTCCACGACACGCTCCACGATCTCGTCGAATGCCCACATCGAGAGGTGGCTGGCGATGGCCGACACCTTGACCGAGACGTAGTCGACGTCGTCGCGGCGAACGAGCTCGTGGATGCCCTCGAGGCGGCGGAGCGCTTCGGACTCGCCCAGCACGGCTTCGCCGAGGAGGTTGAGGTTCAGGCGCGCACCGGACTCGCGGAGGGTCTGGAGGGCGGGGCCGAGCTTGTCGGGCCGCGCATCGACGATGAGATGGCCGACCATCTCGCGGAGAACGCGTCGCGCGATGGGGACGACGGGCGTCGGGAGGATCGGCGCGACGACGCCACCGGCGCGGACCGCGGCCCGCAGGTACCACGGCAGGAACGCCGGGGCGAGCGGAGCGACCCGCTGCAGATTGGTCGCCGCCGCCGTCAGCGACTCGGGCCGCATGACACCGTCGACGAAGCCGAGGGTGAACGGCAGTCCGTTCGGATCCTTCAGCACCCCCGCGAGACGTTCGGCGGCGGGGTCTACGGCGACCTCGGCGGATTCGGCGACCCAACGCTCCGCGAGGGCGATGGCCCGCTCGGCGAGGTCGGAGGTGGGCGCTTGTGGCGCGACAGTGCTGTCCGACATGGGGCTCAGCCTATGCGCGTGATCACCCCCGGGAGCGGGACACGCTAGGACCAGATGCTCGGGGCATCCGACCGGGTCGAGGGCAGAGCGGATGCCGCGGCCCAGTCCTCGATCCACTGCGGCAGCGGTGCGAGGGTGTCGGGGCGGTGGAGTGCCTCGAACAGCTCCTCGAGGGGCACGAGCCCGCCGCTCTTCCGGAGGAACCGGACGCGCAGGATCATCTCGGCGTAGACCTCGCCCTTCACCACCGCACGATGCATCTGGTAGACGGCCTTGTCGTCGTGGCCGATGATCCGGCTCTCGACCGTGAACCGCTGCCACAGCTGGAGGGACTTCCGGAAGGTGACGGTCTCACTGGCGACGACGCCGTACCAACCGCGCTCGTTCATCGTCTGCCAGATGCCCGTGCGGGTCAGCAGATCGAAGCGGCCCAGGTCGAACAGCGACGCGTAGCGACCGTTGTTCATGTGGCCGAGGAGGTCGATGTCGGTGGGGAGGGTCCGCAGTCGGATACGGCCGACGGCGTCCGGCGCAATCGGTCCACGGCGGCGGTACTGCAGCCGCGCGAGCATCAGGGTCAGAAGGGTCCGCCACCATACGTTCACGAGCGGGGAGCCTAGCCCTGGTCACGCGCACAGTGCGGCATCCGTTGTCGCTTGTCGACAGTCGTGGCGGGGTATGTGCGGCCCAGTCGCTGTCGATTTCACGATCAGTGAGGCCGTGCGTAGAGTCTGGCCATGGAGCCCGAACTGCAGACCGACACCGTCGTCCGTCCCGTTCGCGATGTCGATGCCGAAGCACTCGGTCGCGTGCACGCAACGTGCTGGCACGAGACCTACGACCACATCATCAGCAAGGCCGCCCTCGAGAATGTGTCGGCTCGCCGCCTTGCAGAGCTGTGGACCCACTGGGCTCAGCAGGGGCCCGATTTCCTGATGGTCGCGGCGCTCGTGAACGGCGAGATCGTCGGCTTCGCCGGGTCTGGCCCTGCCCGTGACCGCGACGCACCGCGAGACCGCGAGCTGTACTTCATCTACCTTCTGGATGCCTTCCACGGCACCGGCATCGGACAGCGACTGTTCGACGCCGTCGTCCCCGAGGGCGTCGACGATCTCTACCTCTGGGTCGCCGAGGACAACCCCCGTGCGCACCGGTTCTACACCCGCAACGGGTTCACCCTCGACGGGGCGACCCACACCGAACCCTTCCTCGGCGAGACGCTGACGGAAGTCCGCTTCGTGCGCTGACGCGCGAACGCGAGTCTCGACGGCGCGGCTTCCCGTTTCGGATGCCGCGCCGTCGGTCTGTCTGAGGTGGGCGCCGCGTCGGCTGTGCGGCGCGGCGCGGGCGGCGCCGGGTCGGCGCTGTGACGGATGCACGACCGGCGGGGTGTGTGTGGTCTGCGCGCGACTCCGAGGCGACACCTGCACCACAGATCGTGCAGATGTAACCGTGCGGGTGTGCGAACTCGCGGAACCGTGCGGGCGCGCCAATTCGCGCGGCCCGTGGGCGGGTCAGCGGCTCTTGACCTCGCCGAACAGACGAGCGATCGGCGCGACGACGAGAGGACGCATTGCGACGTAGGCAGCGACCGTCACCGCGATCGACAGCGCGAAGAGCCAGAACCCGGCCCAGTTGTCGGCGTAGGCGTCGGGATCGACGGATCCCGTGGCCGCGTACATGTGATTGAGGTTGCGGAGAGCACCCGTCGACAGCACGAGCGCGACGTGGATGATGATGAACGCGACGAAGTAGAGCATCGTCGGGAAGTGCAGCTTCCGCGCCCATTCGACGGGGTAGAGCGCATTGAGTTTGGTCGCCTTCTTCGGCCACATCGCGCTCATCCGGTAGCCGGTGATCACCGCGACGGGAGCGGCGATGAAGATGGTCGTGAAGTAGGCGATCTGCTGCAGCGCGTTGTAGTTGACCCAGCCGTTCTCGGTCGGCCAGTCGAGCGAGACGTACTGCAGGGCAGCGGACAGCGCGTTGGGGAACACCTCCCACGACGTGGGGACCACCCGCATCCACTGCCCGGTCGCGAACAGGAGGACGAGGAAGATCAGCCCGTTGGCGAGCCACAGGATGTCGAGGGCCTGGTGCAACCAGAGCGTCAGGCTCATGCGGCGCTTACGGTCCTTCTTCGAGATCCAGAACGCGGACGGGCGCTTCTCGGACCGCACCTGCAGACCGGTGCGAATGATCAGCACCATGAAGAACGCGTTGAGGAAGTGCGACCAGTTGAGCCACGCGGGAAGCCCGACGGGAGCACCTTCGGGCAGGTGGTACTCGCCCGGATAGGTCGTGAGGAAGTCTTGCATCGGCGCGAGGCTGACAATCCAGCGGATGGCCAGCACCGCCATCGCGGCGACGAACAGGACACCGGCACCGCCCAGGATGACGACGCCGGCCCACTGAGCCTTCGTGAACGGGCCGACGCGAGCGGGCTCGGGCTTCGGCGCGGGCGCGACGCGAGGTGCGACGCCGGCGTGCGCGAGGCGACGTTCTACGAGGGGGCCGGCGGGAACAGCGGGGGTCAGTGGCGCGGCGGCGGCCTCGGGCTGGGCGGGAGCCGCGTGATCGGCGGGCGTCACGTTCGCCGCGGCGGGAGCGTCGGGCACCGCGTGATCGGTGGGCGTCACGTTCGCTGCGGCGGATGCCGCGGGAGCAACCGGCGCGGTGTCGGCAGGCGGCCAGGGGTCTCCCCCGGCGGCGCGCGGCAGGCCGCGGCGGACGGCGGGTGCGGCTCCGGCTGCGGCTGCGGCCGAGGCGTCCGACGCGGCGGCGGGGGCAGCCGACGCGGCGGTCGGCGCCGTCGGCATTGCGGCCGGGTCGACCGACGGTGCGGGCGCCGTCTCCCCCGGAGCGTGGGGAGTCTCGACCGCCACGGACGCGGCCGGCCCCGCCGCCGGGGGGCGACCGGCATCCGTCACGGACGGCGGCGGCCATGCCTCGCCGCCGCGCTCGCGTGGGAGCCCGCGCCGAGCGTGCGTGGACCGTTCCGGGGACGCCACGTGTACGGCTGAGGGCCCCGAAGCGACATCTGGCGCCCCCGGAGCGGCGGTGGCGGCGTCGAGGGGCACGACATTCGCAACGGGCACCGCGGATGCGGCATCCCGCGACTGCGCCGCTGCCAGCAGCGCTGCGGGCCCGTCACCGAGAGACGGCTCGGATCCGGCGGGTGGCCAGGGGTCGCCACCGGGGGCGCGCGGAAGCCCCCGGCGCACGGAACGCGCGTATGTCGCCATCCGCTCCTACTTCTTTCCCGCCTCGAGCGCCGCGATCAGCTGCGGCACGACGGTGAACAGGTCTCCGACGACACCGAAATCGGCGATGTCGAAGATCGGTGCCTCTCCATCTTTGTTCACCGCGACGATCGTTTTCGCCGTCTGCATGCCCGCCTTGTGCTGGATCGCGCCCGAGATGCCGAGAGCGACATACAACTGCGGCGATACCGAGACACCGGTCTGGCCGACCTGGTACGAGTAGGGGACGTAACCGGCATCCACTGCAGCGCGCGACGCTCCGACGGCGGCACCGAGAGCGTCGGCGAGCTGCTCGACGAGGGCGAACTGGTCGGCCGAGCCGAGTCCTCGCCCGCCCGACACGACCTTCGCCGCACCGCGGAGTTCCGGGCGGCTCGAGACGGCGACCGCCGCGTCGAAGCCCGTGATCGTCGCCGCGGGGGCCCCGGATGCCTCGACCTGCAGCGGCACCATCGCGGGGGCGTCGACGGCGTCGGCGCGAGCATCGATGGAACCCTGACGCACGGTCACGACGAGCGGACCGAAGGTCGCCGCCGCAGTGACGTTGTACGCGCCGCCGTAGACGGAGTGGTGGGCGAGTACACCTTCGTCGTCGCGCGAGACGCCGACAGCGTCGACGCACAGGGCCGCCGAAGCACGGGCCGCGAATCGACCCGCGACATCCCGACCCTCGATCGAGTTGGAGATCAAGACGGCGTCGGGCTGCACGAGAGCGGATGCCGCTGCCACCGCGTCGACGAGCGGCACCGTGAGAGCGGACTCGGCTCCGCTGAGCGGAGCGGTGAGGACGGTGGCCGCACCGAGCGCGCCGGCCGCTGCGGCGAGGTCGGCGTGCCGGGACTCGTCGGCGACGACGAGGACGACCGGAGTGCCGAGCGAGGCAGCAGCACCGAGGAGGCCGGGAGCGGAGGCGGCGAGCTCGCCGTCGGGGGTCACGTCGAGCCAGACGAGGACGGCGTCAGGGGCGAAGTCGGTCACGATGTTCTCCTCGGGTCTCTCACGCCAGCCGGTTCTCGAGGAGGAACGCCGCGAGCTTCTCGCCGGCATCCCCCTCGTCGACGATCTTCGTGCCGGCCTGCCGCGGCGGCTTCTGTGAAACCGCCGTCATGATCGACTGAGCAGCGGATGCCGGGTCGACATCGACGTCGAGATCGGCGAGCGACAGCACCTCGAACGGCTTCTTCTTCGCCGCCATGATGCCCTTGAAGTTGGCGAAACGGGCGTCGGGAAGCGCCTCGGTGATGGAGATGACGGCGGGAAGCGGGGCGGTGATCGCCGCCGTTCCGAAGTCGGTCGCACGGGTGCCCCTGACGGCATCCGTCGTGATTTCGAGTGCCGACAGCGCGGTGGCCTGCGGCACGCCCAGGTGCTCGGCGAGCATGGCCGGGAGGACGCCGCCGGAACCGTCGGTGGAGAGGTTGCCGGTGATCACCAGGTCGAAGCCGGTGCGGCGGAGCGCTGCGGCGAGGACGCGAGCGGTGACGCCGAGATCGGCGCCGCGAAGAACGTCGTCGGTGATCTGCACGGCGGAGTGAGCCCCCATCGCGAGACCCTTGCGAAGGGAGGCGGTCGCGGCATCCGATGCCATCGTCATCACGACGACCTCGGTACCCTCGTTCGCTTCGGAGAACGTGAGGGCGGCTTCGAGCGCGCGCTCCCCGATCTCATCGAGGACCCTCTCCGAGGCGTCGCGCGCGGCGAGCCCGGTTTCGAGATCGAGTGTGCGATCTCCCCAGGTGTCCGGCACTTCTTTCAGCAGGACGACGATCTTCATTGACTCCTCCTCGGCATCGCCTCAGAGTCTACGGTCGGGCGATCGTGTGCCGGCGCGAGGTGGCCGCGACCGAGCCGGGGTCGGCTCGAAACGAGACACGGGCCGCGGGAACGATCCGGGGTCAGCGCGCATGCAGACGGCCACGATGGTGGACCCGATGAGAGCGATGAGCACTGGGAGCACGAGGAAGCCCTTCTCGCGGCACCTTCGGAAAACGGGAAGTGCCAGGCAACTCGCTGGTGGCATTCGCGAACTCGTCGGTCGATATCGCCGCGATCGGCGGGGGCTGACGCGCCTGATCGATGTCGGAGGTTGGTGCGAGAGTGGAGGCATGACGGAAGCGGTGGAAAGCCCCGGTCGCGAGGACTATCTCGCCGCTCTGGCGGGCATCGTCGCGGATGTCGAAGCTGTCGAAAGACGAATGGCGGCGGTGCAGATCGAACAGCTTCGAGCGCTCGCGGCCGCCGGCCGGCTCGCTGATGGGCAAACGGTTCACCGGAACGCACAGGTGCGACTCCACGACATGGTTCTGCGGTCGATCACCGCCGAGGTGGGCGGGGTCATGCGGACGACCGATCGCACGGTGCAACGGCGTATCGGTGAAGCGCGGACGATCATCGAGGGGTTTCCTGCGGCTGTGACGGCGTGGGAGTCGGGGCGGATCGTGCGGGAGCATGTGCGGGCGATCGTGGATGCCGGGATGACGCTGCCCGCGGAGATGTGGGCGGAGTTCGAAGCCGTCGCGATCGAACGATGCGAGAAGGACACGCCGAACCGCGTGCGGGGTGAGCTCGAGATCCTCGCCCACCGGATGCACCCGCGGTCGTTCGCCGAACGCCACGAGGAAGCAGCCGCAGGCCGGTGCGTGCGGCTGGTGCCCGGGCGGGACGGGATGAGCGATCTCATCGCGACCCTGCCGACCGTCATCGCCGAGGGGATCCAC
>NZ_BCRG01000008.1 GCF_001552475.1 Microbacterium oleivorans NBRC 103075 | reverse complement strand
ATGGATCCCCTCGGCGATGACGGTCGGCAGGGTCGCGATGAGATCGCTCATCCCGTCCCGCCCTGGCACGAGTCGCACGCACCGCGAAGCTGCGGCCTCCTCGTGGCGTTCCGCGAACGCCCGCGGGTGCATCCGGTGGGCAAGGGTCTCCAGCTCACCCCGCACCCGGTTCGGCGTCTCCTTCTCGCATCGTTCGATCGCGACGGCTTCGAACTTCGCCCACATCTCCGCTGGCAGCACCGCAGCCGCGTCGACGATCGCAGTTACGTGCCCGCGGACGATCCGCCCCGACTCCCATGCGGTCACCGCCGCGGGGCACCCTTCGATGATCGTGCGGGCTTCACCCATGCGCCGTTGCACCGTGCGATCGGTCGCCCGGAGGACCCCGCCGAACTCGGCAGCGATCGACCGCAGGGCCATGTCGTGCAGCTTGACCTTGGCGTTCTTCGAGACCGCTTGTTCTTCGGCGAGCCTGCCGGCCGCGGCCAGGACCCGCAGCTCCCGAATCTGGACGCGCGCCATCTCGCGGGCGACCTCGCCGACGTCCCCAACGAGGCCCGCCATGGTGGCGAGATAAGCCTCACCGTCTGGGGTCTCCCTCGTTTTTGCCATGCCTAGACTCTCGCACCAACCTCCGACATTCGAGGGCCTCGGAACGTCGAAAACGCACCCTCTGCGTCGCTTCAGAGATGAGAAACCTCTCACCCGTCCCGTATCCCTCGCCGTCGAGCCGCGCCACTCCAGCAAACGCATTCCTACATCGTGAAAGGATCAGATATGCGAACCGCGCGGGCCCTCTGGGGTGCCACACACCCGGGCCCCTCGCTCGTCGTCACCGTCCTCTCTCTGGCCCTCGGCGTCGCGGCCGGGCTGGAGCCGTGGCGGATCGTCGTCCTCGTCGCGGCCGTCTTCCTCGGGCAGGTCTCGGTCGGTCTTTCGAACGACTCCATCGACCTCTTCCGCGACGCGACCGTGGGCCGCGCCGACAAGCCGCTCGTGCGCGGCGACACGCGAGTGCGCACGGCGTGGATCGCCGCGTTCGTCACTCTCGGCGCCGCCATCATCCTCTCGGCAGTCCTCGGCTGGGCCATGCTCATCGCCCACATCGTCGCCCTGGTGTCGGCGTGGAGCTACAACGCGGGCCTCAAGGCGACCCCGGCATCGCTCCTCCCGTTCCTGGTCAGCTTCGGCATCTTCCCGTCGCTCGCCACGCTCTCGGCGGCGAGCCCGCAGCCCGCTGCGCTCTGGGCCGCGTTCGCGGGCGCCGTGCTCGGAGCGGCCGTGCACCTCACCAACGTCCTCCCGGATCTCGACGACGATCGGCGCACCGGCGTTCGCGGTCTGCCGCATCGGATCGGGCCGGCGGCATCCGTCCTCCTCGCCGTGGCGGGCATCGTCCTCGCCGCGATCGCCGTGCTCATCGGCAGCCTCACCGAGGGGGCGTGGCCGCTCGCGATGATCCCGTTCGCGGTCGTCGTCATGGTCGTCGCCGTCGCCGTGCTGATGAGGATGCGGCGACGCGGCCCGGACCGCACCGGATTCCGGCTCGTCATGACGGCCGCCCTGGTGCTCGCCCTGCAGCTCGTGGTGGCCTCCGGCGCATCATGATCCGCGCGACCACGCGGATGCCGGTGGCCTAGCCCCACCGCCGTTCACCGCGCGGCGGCGTCGAGTCCCATCGCGTACGCGTGGGGCACGAGCGAACCCGTCGCAGCTAGCACCGATCCCAGCACCCTCGACCGGACCGCGTGCGCGGCGACCGACACCGGCCGCCCGAGGCGCATGTTCACGGCGGCCATCCGTCCGGCGGTGCGAGCGGACCGCAACCGATCCCGTTCCCACTCGACGAGGTCAGGCTCAGGGGCCTCGCCCAGACGCACCCACGCGGCGAGCAGAGGGGCCAGCGTCGCGGCATCCAACAGGCCCAGGTTCAGCCCCTGCCCGCCGATCGGGCTGATCTCGTGCGCCGCATCACCGATCACGAACAGACGGTCGCGACGCATCGCGGGCACCAGCACGCGACGCACCCCGAACGCGGTTGCCTCCGTCACGACCTCCGCCGCCTCGGGCTCGCCGCGCTCGCGCATCGCGCGACGCAGGCGCCCGGCGAGTTCATGCGGCTCCAACGACCCACCCTCGTCCCACACCACGAACCGGCGCTGACCGTCCGGCAGCGGGAACGATTCCAGCACGCCCCCGGGCGCCAGGTGCACGAGCGCCGTCTCCGCGTCCTCGCGCGGGGGCAGAGCGGCATCCGTCATCAAATATCGATCGGGGTATGCGGTCCTCCGCAACGCACCCGGTCGGTACACGAGCTCGCGCACGCCCACCCCGCCGGCCACCACGACGATCGGTGCGACCCGCTCTCCGCGATCGGTCTCGACCCGCACCCGGCGACCATCCGGCGTGATCCGCGTCACGGTCGCACCCCGCTCGGGCTCGGGACCCGAACCGCGCAGCGCGACCTCGGTCTCGGCCTGCGGAAGCGTCGCGACGTACGGATGCCGCACATCCAGCCGCCCAAAATCGACCACTCCGAGAGCCCGCCCATCGCTACGCGCCTCGCCTCGGCGCACCCGCACCGCGCGACTCAGGATCCGCTCGGTCGCGCCGCCCGCTTCGAGCGCAGCCAGCGTCGGCGCGTGCAGCCCGATCGCGCGCGAACCTCCGCCCGCCGCGGGCCGACGCTCCAGCAGCTCGACGCCGACGCCGAACCGCGTGAGCTCCGCCGCGAGCAGCGTGCCCACCGGGCCCGCCCCGACGATCAGGACCTCAGGCATCGCCATCGGCCACTGCCAGAAGTCGGAACGGAGCGGGAGAAGCGACTCGCCACGGCGAACCCAGGGCCGACTCGAGCTCCTCCGCGCGGTAGCTCCGGCGAATCGACCTCAGCCCGTCGGTGCGCAGGAACGTCCCGCGCTCCAGTGCCGTGATCCCTATGCCGTAGAGCGCATACGCCAGCCGACCTCGCTCGATGTCGGCGTGCATCACGGTCCCCGTCGCGAGCGCGCGGGTGTCGGCCGCGAACTCCGCGAGCTCCGCGGCTTCCAGATGGTGCAGCACATGATTGGACAGGACCAGGTCGAACGTCTCGCCGGCCGCGCGGAGACCGGCGGCATCCGTCGCAGCGAACGACACCCGCGCACTCTCCCGCGTTCGCGCGACCTCGAGCGCCCGCGGGTCCGGGTCGATCCCGAGCCACTCCACGTCGAGCCCGTCGCGCTCCGCCCACGTCGCGAGCCGGGCGACCACGTCGCCGCCGCCGCTGCCGACGTCGAGCACGCGCGTCGGACGCCCGAGACGCTGCAACCGGGGACGGATGCCGCGGCGCCACACGCGACCCCACCCGCCGATCGCGCGGTTCACGAGGTCGAAGCGCTCGAGGGTCGCGGCCAGCGCGTCCGGATCGCAGTCCGGGTCGTCCATCAGTTCGCGCAGGGCCGTGTCGCGTTCGGCGAGATTCATGCGGCCTCCCGCCGGAACGTCAGCCGCGCCGCCTCGAGCGTGAGCCCCGGTCCGAACGCAAGGGTCGCGACCCGCTCCCCGTCGTCGAGGTCGCCGGCAAGCAACGCGCCGAGGATGAACAGGATCGTCGCACTCGACATGTTGCCGTAGTCGCGGAGGATGTCGCGCGACACGGTCAGCGCATCGGCGGGCAGGTCGAGCCCGGTCTCGACGCGGTCCAGCACGCTCCGCCCGCCCGGATGCACAGCCCACGTGTCGACGCCCTCATCGCCGAGGAACGAGTCCACCGCGCCGCGGATCTCGCGCCCGATGATGCGGGGCACCTCGGCGGAGAGGATCATCTCGAACCCGGAGTCGCCGATCGTCCAGGCCATGTCCTTCTCGCCCTCGTCGGTCAGCACCGTCGCGAAGCGGTCGAGCTCGAACGACGGACCCGTCACGCGGGATGCGTCCGCGCTGACGACGGCGGCCGCCGCACCATCGGCGAAGACGGAGGCCGAGACGATCTCGTCGTGGTCGGCGGGAGTCCGCACGTGCAGCGAGCAGAGCTCCCCGCAGACGACGAGCACGACCGCGTCGGGGTGGGCCGCGCAGATCTGGAACGCCGTCCGGAGCGCCGGCACCGCTGCCGCACACCCCATGAATCCGAGGTGCGAGCGAGCGACCGTCGTCGGCAGACCGAGGTCGCGCACGAGCCGGTAATCCGGGCCGGGTGCGAACATCCCGGTGCACGACACGGTCACGACGTGGGTGACGTCAGCCGCGTCGACGGATGCCGCGCTGAGTGCCTTTCGTGCGGCCTCGGCGAACAGCGGTGGCGCGAGACGGATGTATGCGTCGTTGCGAGCGCCGGTCGACGGCGCCAGCAGGTCACCGGTGTCGGTGACCGTCGGCATCCTCTCGTCGTCGGCGGCCTCGACGGCCGGGAGCGCGGTCGCCGCAGCGGCGGCTGCCAGGTCCTCGAGCACGGTGTGACGTGTCTCGATGGCGGAGGCGTTGAACGCGGCGCCGATGAGCCGCTGCGTCAGGCGGTTGGCCCCGGGCTGTCCCGCGAAGAGATCGCGCACCTGGTCCTGTCGCAGGCGAGCGCTGGGCACTGCGGTGCCGATCGACAGGATGCGGGTGGTCATTTCCTCACCGTAACCGGCGGAGGACGTCATCACGCCGTGGGTTGACCCTGGCGGATGTCTGTGGCCAGGCGGACCGGCAGGCTGATCGTGACCGTCGTCCACCGACCGGGGGTGCTGTCGATGCGGATGTGGCCCGCGTGCGCCACCACGATCGCCCGGAGGTTGGTGAGGCCGAGCCCGAACCCCTGGATCTCCCGCGAGCGCGCGTACGCCGTACGGTAGAAGCGGTCGAAGACGCGTCGCTGCTCGGCATGGGTGATGCCCGGGCCGATGTTGCTCACGGCGATCTCGATGCGATCGCCGCGCAGGGCGTAGCCGGCCGTCACCGTCGTCTCGGGGGTTCCGAATTTCACCGCGTTGCGCAGCAATTCGGTGATGGCGATGACCAGGTGCCCGGCATCCCCCTCCGCAGGCAACGTGGGCGGTCCCGCAAGCTCGATGCGCATGCTCTGAGCGGATGCCGCGTCCGTGAGGTTCCCCGCCGCGGTCGCCACGAGCTGGGCGATGTCGACCGGCGTCACGTGCAGGGTCTTGTCGGTGTCGTTCGCGTGCAGCAGGTCGCCGACGCGGTCGAAGAGGTCGTTCGTCTTGCGGATGACGATCTCGATATAGCGATGCAGCTTCTCGTCGGCGGGGTCGGCAGCGTCGGCGATGAGGTCGAGGAACCCGGTGATGCTCGTGATCGGGGTGCGGAGCTCGTGCGACACGGTGCGGAGGAACTGCTCGCGAACCTCCACCGCGTCGGCCAGCTCGGTGACGTCGTACGCGACGACGACGGTGCCGAGCAGCCGACCGTCCTCGCTGTGCACCTGACCCGATGAGGCGAGGATCGCGACCTGCGCCTCGGGTGGCCCGAGCCATTCGACGTGATTGTCGATGTTCTCGCCGCGGAGCGCGCGGGGGATGATCTGCTGGTCGTAGGGGATCTTGCTGACCCGGTCGGCGGCGAGGACGTCGTTTCCCGCATACGGCGGCTTGTCGAGACTGAACCCCACCATTTCGACCATCTGGTGGGCGAGGGGGTTCGCGATGTCGAGGCGACCCTCCTTGTCGTAGAACGCGACGCCGGCGTTCACGGTGTTCAGGATGCCGACGGCGATGGCCTCGGCATCCGTCGCCTCGCGGAGCGCATCCTCCTGCGCGCGGGACACCTCTGCGAGACGTCGACTGTTGCGGCGGAGGTGGCGGGCGGCGATGAACACGACGACGGCGATGCCGACGATCAGCGCCGGGAACGCGAAGACGTTCGCCCACTCCGCGGGGGTCTTCGGCCATTCCTGGGTGTAGAAGTAGCGGAAGGCGATGATGAACACCGCGCCGATGACGGCCACGACGATCCCGTACCAGGGGAAGCCGTACGCGAGCCAGAGGATCGGGAAGAGTGCGAGGATCGTCACGGCCGGGATGAACGGCATCAGCTCGGCGCGGAACAGGGCGACGGCGAGCATGTCGGCCACCGCGACCAAGGCCATCCAGGCGGGGTTCAGGCGTTCCCAGGCGATGACGACCGAGGCCACCGTGGCCGCCGCGGTGATCGCGACACCCGCCATCACGACGGGTGTGCCCACGCCCTCGGGGTGCGCGATGAGCGCCACGCCGACGATGAAGAGGACCCCGAGGAGGAAGGGGAGCTGGGCGCGCACGAAAACCCGGATCCGGCTGGACCTCGTGGCTTCCATCTCGAACAGGGGCACCGTCGCCTCGTTTTTCCGTCGAACGCATGACCAGGTATCGGAACCGTACCCCACCGGCGCTGACTCCGTCGTCAGCGATCGATGACCCAGACCTCCACGCCGTCCTCGCCGAGCGTGAAGTTGATCGCCGTCCCCGGGGCGTACGCATCCTGAGCCGCCTGCGGACTCAACGAGCTGACGACGGCGGTCACCGACACCGGGAACGGGCCCGCGCCGCACGCGGAGAAGGTCTCGCCGACGGTCGGATCGGCCGCTTCGGCGGGGCTGACGACGCTGAGGCAGCGCACCGGGTTCGGGTCGGCGGACGTGCCGACGGTGTTGGTGAAGACCGAGAACCCGCGGAAGTCCTCGTGTCGCCGGCTGGCCGAGTCGCTCTGCGGCGGCCAGGGCTCGAGGGTGTCCAGTGTCGCCACCCGCATCGCGTCCGGGTAGCGCGGCACGTCGCGGGGGATCGAGAGCGTGACCGCCACGGTCCCCGCCACGAGCGCCGCCGCTCCGACGAGAACGGCCGCGCCCATCACCCAGCGCCGCCACCGAGGGGCCCGGGCGACCGGTACCCCTGGGACGACGTCTGCGTCAGGAGCCGGGTCCGGCTGCGGCTCTTCGATCGGCGGGGCTGCTGCCGGCACGAGGCGCGCCTCGAGCTCGCGCAGACGCCGCATCGCGGGGGCATCCCCGGCGATGTCAGCAGTGCGCCCGTACGCGCGTTCGCGCAGGCGAGCCAGCTCGGCGGCGGCGTCGTCGTCCATCGGGTCCACTAAACACCACCGGATGACGGGTGAGGCGGCCGCCGCCGCACCGGATCAGTCGTCGATGAGGATCGACTCGGCGACGGGACGCCGTTCGCGGGGTGCATCCTCACGTGCGCGCAGATCGTCCGACGCGGACTCGACGTCCCCGAGCGGGCCCACGGCCATGACGGTGATCGCCCGCTGGTCGTCGGCGAGGCTGAACGCGGTCGCGATGTCGGCGGCGCGGAACCCGCCCATCTGATGAGTGCTCAGTCCGTTCGCGTGGGCCTGGACCGTGAAGTGCGCCGCGGCCTGGCCCACGTCGTAGGTCGCCCAGCGCAGCTCCTTGCCGTCCTGCTCGGTCGTCGCGACGAACACGACGAGGGCGGCGGCGTCGGCTGCCCAGGCGCGGTTGAAGCCCAGGAGGCTCTCGACGACCGCGGTGTGGGATGCCGAGCCCCGCCGCGCGACGATGAAGCGCCACGGCTGCGTGTTCGACGCCGAGGGAGACCAACGCGCGGCCTCGAGGGCGGACTGCAGTGCCTGCTCATCGATCGGCGCGGAGCCGTCGAAGATGCGGGTGCTCCAGCGCTCGGTCAGGACGTCGAGGATGGGGGCGTCGGTGGACGCGGTGCGATTCGGCATCCGTCTATTCCATCACCGTGGGATGAGGGTGGCGTCACCGGCCACTCAGGTTGTCGGCCAGCTCTCGGGGCCCGAGGTTCCGGCGGCGTACTCGTCGAGCGGCACGCGCCCGTCGCGCCACGCGTCGATCACGGGCTGGACGATGTGCCAGCAGTCGACCGCTGCGTCACCGCGCACCGACAGCATGGCGTCTCCGTCGAGGATGCCCGACAGCACCTCGGCATAGGCCTTCAGTGCTCCTGCTCCGAGTTCCGCCTCGAGAGTCGCCTTCTCGAGTTCGAGCGGGTCGGCCTCGCCGTTGACGTTCAGATCGAGTGCGATCGAGTCGGGTCCGAGCGAGAAGCGGAGCACCGTCGGGCCGGGGTCGCCGGTGAATCCGCGGGGCAGGTGTCGGACGGGGTGGAACCGCACCTCGACCTTCGCCTCGGCGTTTCCGAGGGCCTTGCCCGATCGGAGCGTGATGGGAACGCCCTGCCAGCGAGCGTTTCGGACCTCCACCGTCATCTCCGCGAGCGTCTCGGTCTCGCGGCCCGGGTCGACGCCCGGCTCGTCGACGTACGAGGGGAAGTCGCGGCCCTCGACGGTGCCCGCCGTGTACCGAGCCCGGCGCGACGACGCGATCGGGTCGTCGTTCCACACGGCGGTGGCTCGAAGAGCGGCGCCCGTCGCGTCGCGGAGGTCGCGCTGATCGAGAGATGCCGGCGGCTCCATCGTCGCGAACGCCATGACCTGCAGCAGGTGGCTCTGGATCATGTCGGTGAGCGCGCCGGCCTTGTCGTAGTACCCCGCGCGCCCTTCGAGTCCGAGCGGCTCGTCGAACTGCACGAGGATCGACGCGATGTGGTCCGCCGACCAGGCCGGCTCGATGAGGCGGTTCGCGAAGCGCGCGCCGAGCAGGTTCAAGACCGTCGAGCGGCCGAGGAAGTGGTCGACGCGGAACACCTGACCCTCGGGCACCAATTCGGCGAGCGTCGCGTTGAGGTGCTCGGCGGTCGCGGCATCCGAGCCGAACGGCTTCTCGAGCGCGAGGATCGTGCCCTCGGGAATCGTGACCGAGCGGAGCGCATCGCACGCCTTCGCGGCCACCGCGGGCGGCACGGCGAAGTAGAGCGCGGGCCTGCCCTCGGCGGCATCCAACAGCTTCTGCAACTGATCGGCGTCGGTGATGTCGGCCTGCGTGTACGTCGTGTCCGCCAGGGGCTCGAAGGCGGACTCCGAGTCGGTCGTGGCGAAGGCCTTCCGCACGGTCTCGCGCCAGGCCTCATCGCTCCAGTCCTCGACCCCGGCCCCCGCCAGGCGGATCTTCCGCTCCGGTTCGCGAGCGAGAAGCTGGCCGAGTGCGGGGAGCAGCAGCCGCGAGGTGAGGTCCCCCGAAGCGCCGAGGATGAGCAGGGTCGTGTCGGCCGTCATGCGCGTCACACTAGCCCCGCTCCCGATGACGACACCCGTCGGCGGTCGTCTCTTGCCCCGATGCCTCGCGAGGATCACAATGACGACGATGTCTGCCCCGATCGAGTCCTACGCCCTGCTCAGCAACTGCCGGACGGGAGCTCTCGTGTCGGATGCCGGGAGCATCGACTGGCTGTGTCTTCCCCGCTACGACGACGCCTCGATCTTCGGCGGCCTGCTCGGCGACGACGAGCACGGCCGGTGGAGCCTCCGGCCGGCCGACCCGGCCGCCACGTCAACCCGGCGCTACGACGGCGACACCTTCGTGCTGGTCACGCGGTGGCAGACGCCGACGGGCAGCGCCGAGGTCATCGAGTTCATGCCCATGCACGACGACACCGATGCCGTGGTCCGGCGCGTCGTCGGCATCGAGGGCACGGTCGCCTTCGCGAGCGAGCTGCGCCTGCGTTTCGATTACGCCCGGGCCCTCCCCTGGGTGCGGCAGATCGGGCACGCGGACGCGCCGGTGCTGCTCGCGATCGCCGGTCCCGACGCCGTCGCGCTCCGCGGCCCCCGACTGCGCCCGGACGGCACGATGCACCGCGCCGTGTTCACGGTGGCGGCGGGCGCGACCGTCGACTCGGTGCTCACGTGGGACCGGTCGTACCACCGGCATCCCGTCGGTGTCGACGTCGACGCCGCGATCGCGCACACCCGCAGGTGGTGGAGCGACTTCGCGGCGGGCGTCGAGGACGGCGGACCCTGGGGAGCCCACGTCGTGCGCTCGATGCTCGTGCTCCGCGCCCTGACCCACACCGAAACCGGCGGGATCGTCGCCGCCGCGACGACCTCGCTCCCCGAAGACCCCGGCGGCTCGCGCAACTGGGACTACCGGTTCGTCTGGTTGCGCGATGCCGCCCTCACCCTCGAGGCCTACCTCGCCCACGGCTACACACGGGCACCTGAGCGCTGGCGCGACTGGCTGCTGCGCGCGATCGCCGGCGATCCTGCCGACGTGCAGATCATGTACGGCCTCGGCGGTGAACGGGACCTTCCCGAACGCGAGCTGACGAGCCTGCCGGGCTACGAGGGATCCGCGCCCGTCCGCATCGGCAACGGCGCCGTCGACCAGTACCAAGGCGACGTCATCGGCGAGGTCCTCGTCGCCCTCGAGGCCGCCCGCCTCGCGGGGGTGACCGAGACCGCCTCGTCGTGGTCGCTGCAGCGCGCGCTGCTGGCGCAGGTCGTCGCGTGGGTCGACCGCCCCGACCACGGCATCTGGGAGATGCGGGGCGATCTGCACCACTTCACGCACTCCCGCGCCATGGTGTGGGCTGCGCTCGACCGCGGCGTCCGCGCGGTACGCGAGCACGGCCTGCCCGGCGACGCCGGCACGTGGGAGCGGCTCCGCGATCAGGTGCGCGCCGAGATCGATGCGACGGGGGTGGATGCCGCGGGTGGCCACTTCACGCAGCACGACACGACCGACGAGGTCGATGCCTCGCTACTGCTCCTGCCCGTCGTCGGCTTCTGCGCCCCCGACGATCCGCGGATGCTGGCGACCGTCGAAAAGATCGAGCGGGACCTCCTGCGCGACGGCTTCGTCCTGCGGTACCGAACGGCGGCGGGAACCGACGGGTTGCCCGGCGACGAGCATCCCTTCCTCGCCTGCTCGTTCTGGCTCGTCGAGCAGTACGCGGCGACCGGACGGACCGACGACGCGACGCGACTCATGGACCGCCTGTGCGCCGTCGCGAACGACGTGGGGCTGCTGTCCGAGGAGTACGACCCGGCGACGGGTCGGCACATCGGGAACACCCCGCAGGCCCTCAGTCACCTCGCCCTCGTCGGCGCGGCCGACGCGCTCGCCGGCCACGCGGGCCGTGCGGCGCACCGCACCTGAGTCGTTCGGGACTGAGCGGCACCGGGGAACGCCGGGTGGCGCATCCCCGGTGCCACGGGCGTCGGAGACGACAGAAGTCGCCTGCTCAACTGCCCTGCGACGAGTCGTCGGACTCGGGCGTCGGCGCGTCGGTCGGCGGCGTGGGGCCGTCCGTCGGAGGCGTCGGGTGGTCAGTCGGCGGGGTCGGCGAGCTGCCGTCGGCCCGGGGGCCATGGCCGTGCTCGCCGGGTGTCTTCGGGGCGGAGCCGTCGGCGGGCGGAACGGGCCGTTCGCCTGCAGCGCAGTCTCCTGGTCCCTTCGCGCCCGGGGCGGGCGCCGTCGGAGCCGCGGCGTCCGTGCCCGGAGTCGGCGGGTCGGCCGGCGCTGTTCCCTCTGCGGGAGGGGTCGGGGTGCCGGTGGGAGTGTCCGTGGGCGCAGCTTCGCCGGATCCGCCAGCCGGGGTGATGCCCGTCGCGGTCGTCGCCGACGTGGACTGTGCGGCGATGGCGGCGCCACCACCGGCGAGGCCCGCCGCGACGATGAGCGCGCCCACGACCAGCGCGGGTCGGGTCCAGGTGCGGCGGCGCGACGGTGGGGCCTCCGTCTGCAGAGGTGTCAGAGGCAGCGTGCGCGCGTCTTCCGAGGCGCGGTCGTCGTCGGGCTGGGGTGTCCGGTCGTCAGTCATGGTCTCGTCCTTCATCTCTTTCGTTGAGGTGCCCGGGCTGGAGTCGCCTGAGTGCTGCTCTGCCCGGTGATCACCAGCCTTCGAGCCGTGTCTGAAGCTGGCCTGAAGCGTCACGGGCAGCGGCAACCGCATACCCGACGCATACTCTTCGCCCAGCGCCCACGCGTACCGTCGTGCGATGCCCGCCTCTGCCCGTGTACTCGTCGTGGACGACGATGAAACGATCCGTTCGGCCGTCGTCACCGCGCTGAGGGCCGAGGGCTTCGTCGCCGAGGGCGCACCCGACGGCACTGACCTGACGGGGCGCCTGACGGTGTTCTGCCCGGATCTCGTCGTGCTGGATTGGATGATGCCGGGGCCTACCGGCATCCGGCTGCTGCCCCTCGTGCGGGCCAGCGGCGACACTCCCGTCATCATGCTCACCGCGCGCGACGAGGTCGACGATCGCCTCCGTGGCTTCGCTGAAGGCGCCGACGACTACGTGGTGAAGCCGTTCACCGTGGCCGAACTGGTCGCGCGGATCGGAGCGGTGCTTCGCCGGCGCGGACGTCTCCCGCAGACCATCGCGATCGGCGACCTCGTCGTCGATCCGGATGCCGCCATCGCCCGCCGCGACGGTCAGGCACTCGAGCTGACCGCGACGGAGTTCCGACTGCTGCACCTGCTGGCCGACAGTCGGGGCCGGACGCTCTCGAAGGTGCAGATCCTGACGCAAGTCTGGGGGTACGACGATTACGACCCCAACCTCGTCGAGGTGCACCTCAGCGCCCTGCGCCGCAAGATGGAGGCGCACGGCCCGCGACTCATCCACACCGTCCGTGGCCTGGGTTATCGATTGAGTGCGGCCTCGTGAGCGTGGTCGCGCCGGACACGGACCCCGCCGACCCGGCCCCGCGACTGCGATCGGGCTCGGTCCGTCTGCGGACAGCCGCCGCGGTCCTCGCGCTCATCGCCGTCCTCCTGGTCGTCCTGGCCATCGCCGTCGACGTCGCACTTGGCGCCCGGCTGCGGGCGCAGATCGAGGACCGCCTCCGTGACCGGGCTGCCGCGACCGCGTCACTCGTCGGAACAGTGGACGACGCCGACCTCGCGGACCGGCTCTCGGCGCAGGGACTGGCCGTCCGCATCGACGGCGCCTCGGGCGACTCGGTCGTCGCCGGACCCAGCCCTGACCAGCTGCGCAACGGCCCGCCGGGTGGCCCCGGCCCCGGGGGTCCCCCGTCCGAACGTGGGCAGTCCACGAGTACGAGTGCGTCGGCCGTGAGAGTGGTGGCGTCCGATGTGTCCGGCGATGACGACCTCGTCACCCTCCGATCGTCGCTCAGCGACGGCTCGACACTCACGCTGACGGCGTCGGCGGTCGGCGTCGAGGACACGCTGGTGCAGGTGCGCTGGGTCATGAGCGTCGCCTCGGCGGGCGTGCTGCTGCTGTCGGCCGGCGCGATCGTGCTCGTCGTGCGGGTGACCCTGCGTCCGCTGGAGCGGGTGTCGCAGGTCGCCCGCTCGATCGGGGCCGGCGAGCGCGGACGACGCCTGCGACCGACGCGACCCGACACCGAGATCGGACGTGTCGCTGCCGCTCTGGACGACATGCTCGACGACGTGGTCGGAGCGGAGCACGCGGCGCGGGATGCCGAAGTGCGCCTCCGTGCCTTCCTCTCCGACGCGGCGCATGAGCTGAGGACGCCGGTGGCCGGCATCCGGGCGGCGGCGGACACCCTCGTCCGTTCCGACCTCGACGGTCCCGAGCGCGAGATGCTCGCAGCGCACGTCGCGCGCGAAGCGTCGCGGGCGTCCCGCCTCGTCGACGACCTGCTCCTCATGGCGAGGGTGGACCGGGGGCTCGACCTGTCGCCGACGGTCGTGGCTCTCCGTCGGCTCGTGACGGCCGAGACGGCCCGTGCCCAGCTCGTGCACCCGGACCTGCGACTGGAGGAGAGTACCCCGGATGCCGCCGTGACGGCGCGTGTGGACGTCGACCGGTTCGCGCAGGTGCTGTCGAACCTCGTCGAGAACGCCGCGCGCGCGACGAAAGGCCGAGGTCGGGTCCGGCTCGAGCTCCAGAGCGAGGGCGACGAGGCGGTGATCGCCGTCCAGGATGACGGCCCCGGTGTGCCCGAGGGCGACCGGCTCCGCATCTTCGAGCGGCTCGTGCGGCTCGACGCATCACGCTCCGCGGGTGGGGCCGGCCTGGGACTGCCGATCGCCCGCGGGATCGCTCGTGCGCACGGCGGCGACGTACGGTGCGAGCCGTCCGCGGTCGGCGCGCGCTTCGTCGTGACCGTCCCGTTCGTCAAGACCACACCGGGCTCCCACGCCGACCGGTAACGTCGTCGGCGACACAGGAGGGCTACGCCATGACGGATGCATCCGAACCGCTCGTCGGCGACGTGCTGGCGGAGCGATACCGCCTCGTCGCCCAGGTCGGGCAGGGCGGCATGGCGCGCGTCTTCCGTGCGGACGACACCGCGCTCGGACGCACTGTCGCGGTCAAGGTGCTGCGTCCCGGCGTCGAGGGGGCCGTGAGCGCGCCGGAGCGCGCGCGGAGCGAGGTCACCCTCCTCGCCTCGCTCAACCACCCGTCGCTCGTCACCCTCTTCGATGCGCACCTCACCGGCTCGCCCGACTACCTCGTGATGGAGTTCGTCGAGGGCCCCACGCTGAGCGGCCGCATCGGCGAAGGGCCGCTCCCGCCGGCCGAGGTCGCCGCGCTCGCCGCCGAGTTGGGCGAAGCGCTCCACGTCGTGCACGGGTCTGGCGTCGTCCACCGCGACGTGAAGCCCTCGAACGTGCTCCTCGCCCCACCGCACCTCCCGGGCGGTCGATCACGCGCCAAGCTCGCCGACTTCGGTATCGCGCTCCTGCTCGACAGCGCGCGTGTGACGACCCCCGGCACTGTCATCGGCACCGCCGCCTACCTCGCCCCCGAGCAGGTGCAGGGCGGCGACCCCTCGCCCGCGTCCGATGTCTACGCGCTGGGTCTCGTCCTGCTCGAGGCGCTCACGGGGGAACGCGCGTATCCGAACACCGACGGCGTCGGGGCCGCTCTCGCCCGTCTCAGCGCGCCGCCGACGATCCCCGACGAGCTCGGACCGGGATGGGGGTCGCTCCTCGCCCGCATGACGGCTACGAGTCCGAGCGATCGGCCGACGTCTCTCGAGGTCGTCGAGGCCGCTGAGCGATTGCGGACCGCGCCTGTCAACGGTGCTCCGCCGCTGCCGCCCGTTCGCGCGGCGGTGGCCGCCGGGATCCCCGTCGCGGCTGCGGCAGCAGCGGAGCCCGCCACCCGCCGCTACCCGATCGCCGAGACCGTCGCGCTCACTTCCCCCGACCTCGCTCCGCAGAAGCGGTCGCGTCGCCCCCTCGTGATCGCGCTCACTGTCGGGGCCGTCGCGCTCATCGCTGCGGCGAGCATCTGGACGGCGTCGCTCGCGGGGGCGCCGCAGCCGACGTCGTCCGATCCAGCGCAGACCGAGCCGCGTTCGACGGAGCCGGTGCAGGAGACCGTGACCGATCCGACCCCCGCTTCATCGGCCGAGCCGTCGCCCACCCCGAGCGCTGTCACCACCGACGACGCCCCTGCCGACAAGGCAGACGATCAGGGCGCCAAGGACGCGGAGAAGGCGGCGAAAGAGGCGGAGAAGAAGGCCGCCGAGGACGCCAAGCGCGCCGAACGTGAGGCCGAGAAGGGGCCGAAGGGCAAGCCGGACAAACCCTGATCCGGTTCGCGACCGCGAACGACAGAACCGCCCCGCCGCAGCAGCGGACGGGGCGGTTCTCTCGTGACGGGATGCCGCGGCTCAGCGCGACAGTGCCTCGCGGAGCTTGACCCGGGCTCCCATGCGGAGGAGCGAGTTCTCGTAGATCTTCGCGCCGACCAGGATCGCCCCGACGCAGGCGGCGAGCATGACCGCCAGCGCGAGCAGGGGCTCCCACCACTGCGCCTCGCCGACGAAGATGCGCACCGGCATTCCGACCGGAGCCGAGAACGGGACGTACGACATGATCGTCAGCACGACGGGGTTGTCGTTGAAGAAGATCACGAGGAAGTATGGCGCCATCACGATGTAGGTGAGCGGTGTGATCGTCGGTCCGATGTCCTCCTGGCGCGACACCAGCGCACCCGCCGCGGCGAACAGCGCCGCGAGCAGCACGAACCCGAAGAGGAAGAAGACCGCGAACCAGGCGATCGGCCCGCCGAGACCGGCGATCAGGAAGTCCTGGCCCGTCACGGTCAGCCCGATGATCGCGACCGCGGCGATGCCGACGATCTGCCCCATCGCGAGGATCGTGTTGCCGAGCACCTTGCCCGCCAGGAGTGCGCGGGTCGGGATCGCCGAGATGAGCAGCTCGACCACACGCGTCTGCTTCTCCTCGACGACGCTCGTCGCGATCGTCGTACCGAAGGTCAGCGCCGCGGCGAAGAACACGCCGCCGAAGGCGATCGCGATGATGTAGCGGAGGAATCCGTCGGTGCTCTCCGGCTCGAGGATCTCGACCTTCGGGGCGATGCTCAACTGCTGCAGCAGGCTGTTCGACACCGACTCGTCGAAGACCACGGTGTAGCCGAGCGGCTCGTCGCCGCCGGGGATGACGGCCGCATCGACCGTGCCGTCGCGGACGAGATCGCGGGCCTCCTCGGCGGAGGCCGCATCGGTCACGTCGAACGCCTTCGGGTCGGTGATGGCCGACGCCGTCTCGGAGGTGACCGCGATCGGCGTGCGGCTGTCGCTCTGAGCCGAGAAGCCCGCCCAGAGGACACCGGCCAGCACGATCAGGAACATGACGGCGGTGGAGATGATGAACGACTTCGAGCGCAGCTTCGAGCCGAGCTCTCGCTCGGTGACGAGCCAGACGCTCTGGCCGAACGAGGGGGAGACGGACGTGTTCACTGGATGACCTCCGTGAAGATCTGGGCGAGGGTGGGGCGGCGCGGCGCGAACGTGGTCACGTCGCCCGCGGCGACCGCGCGCTGCAGGACGCGCTGCACGGTCTCGTCGGAGTCGGCCTCGAACAGGGCGTAGCCGCCGTCGAAGTCGACGACCTCCACGCCCGGCTCGTCGCGGAGCCATCCGGCATCCGTTCCCGAGACGAGCTCGAATCGGCGGGTCGCGTGCTCGGCGCGCAGGCCCTCACGGGTGCCCGCTGCGCGGATCGTGCCGCCGGCGATGATGACGAGGTCGTCGCACAGGCGCTCGACGACGTCGAGCTGGTGCGACGAGAACAGCACCGAGACGCCCTGCGCCGCGCGGGTCTGCAGAACGTTCGCGACGACGTCGACGGCGATCGGGTCGAGGCCCGAGAACGGCTCGTCGAGAATGAGCACCTCGGGGTCGTGGACGAGGGCCGCGGCGATCTGCGCGCGCTGCTGGTTGCCGAGCGAGAGGGTCTCGACGTTGTCCTCTAGACGTTCGCCGAGCCCCAGCTCTTCGAGGAGCGCCGTCGCGCGAGTCGCGGCATCCGTCTTCGAGAAGCCGTGCAGACGCGCGAGGTAGACGATGTGCTCAAGCACCTTCATCTTCGGGTACAGGCCGCGCTCTTCGGGCATGTAGCCGAAGAGGCGCCGGTCGGCTGCGGTGACGGGGGCGCCGTTCAGGGTGACCTCGCCCGCGTCGCGGCCGAGAACCCCCAGCATGATCCGCATCGTCGTGGTCTTGCCAGCCCCGTTTCCGCCGACGAATCCCGTCAGGCGGCCGGGTGCGACGTCGAAGGCGACGTCGTCGAGCACCCGCCGCGAGCCGTAGCTCTTGGTGATCCCGCGTAGCTGCAGCATCCGTTCCTCCTGTGGTCTGTGCGCCACCGGCGGCGGCACGTCTTCCACGCTAGGGAGATGGGATGCCGGGGGCCTCCCCCTGGCGGGTGAAACCCCTCCCCGCCGCGAGGGGGAGACGAACTGTCGGTGCATTCATAGGAATAGGGATGCCCGGGGCCTCGTTGGGGTCTGCGGTGCCCACCGGCATCCCTATCCACTCTCTTTGGAGGACCCATGACGAATCGCACCATCGGCTACATCGTCGGCAGCATCTCGTCGACGTCGATCAACCGGACCCTCGCGAAGGCGCTCGAGCGTCTCGCCCCCGAGGGCACCACGCTGGTCGAGATCCCGATCAAGGACCTGCCCTTCTACTCGGTCGACCACGACGGGAACTTCCCGCAGGTGGCCGTCGACTTCAAGCAGGCGATCGCGGACGTCGATGGCGTCATCATCGTGACCCCCGAGTACAGCCGCTCGATCCCCGGTGTGCTGAAGAACGCGCTCGACTGGGCTGCCCGCCCGTACGGCCAGAACGCCTTCCACAACAAGCCCACGGCCGTCATCGGCACGTCGGGCAGCGGCGTCGCGACGGCTGTCGCCCAGCAGCACCTCAAGGCGATCCTCAGCCACTTCAACGCGCCGACGCTCGGCCAGCCCGAGGGGTTCATCCAGACCACGCCCGGCCTGTTCGCTGAGGACGGCGAGGTCACGAATGACGCGACCGCCGGCTTCCTGACCGGCTACCTCGAGGCGTTCAACGACCTCGTCGACCGCTACGCGAAGGTCCCCGCCGGCGCCTGACGCGCCACGCCGAACGGCCCCGCCCCCACCTGGGCGGGGCCGTTCGGCGTCTCGGCTCAGGTGAGGCCGTGGCGGTGGGCCCAGACGACGGCGGCGACGCGGTCGCGGGCGCCGAGCTTCTGCAGCACGTTCGACACGTGCGTCTTCACCGTCGCTTCACCGATGTAGAGCTCGCGGGCGATCTCGCCGTTGCTCATCGCTTGCGCGAGCAGCCGCAGCACCTCGGCCTCGCGCTCGGTGAGCTCCACGGGGAGAGTGGGTGCGGCATCCGTCGTGCGGGCGAGGGATGCCGGTGGCTCCGCCTCGGTCGCGGTGAACCGTGCGATCACGCGGCGGGTGACCGTCGGCGACAGCAGAGCGTCACCCGAGGCGGCGACCCGCACGGCGTGGGTGAGCTCTTCCGGTCCGGCGTTCTTGAGCAGGAATCCGCTCGCCCCCGCCGACAGCGCCTGGAACAGGTAGTCGTCGCGGTCGAAGGTCGTCACGATGACGACGGATGCCGGGACCTCGGCATCCGCCACGATCTGACGCGTCGCCTCGAGGCCATCCATGTCGGGCATCTGCACGTCCATGCAGATGACGTCGGGCTGCAGGTCGCGAGCAGCGGCGACTGCCGCCCGCCCGTCGCCGGCCTCGCCGACGACCTCGATGTCTCCCGCCGCCTCGAGGATCATGCGGAAGCCGGCGCGCATGATCGCGTGATCGTCGACCAACAACACGCGGATCATGCGGGCACCGCCTGCGACAGGGGCACGCGCACCCTCACGAGGAACCCGCCTCGAGGTCGTGCCCGCGCCTCGAGCGTTCCTCCGGACGACGTTGCCCGTTCGCGCATTCCGACGAGGCCGAGGCCCGCTCTTCCGGAGATCGGTCCGCGGCCCTCGTTCGAGACTTCGAGCTCCACCGCGTCGACGGCGTACCGCAGCCGCACGTCGGCGCTCGCGCCGGGGCCGCCGTGACGACGCGCGTTCGTGAGCGCCTCCTGCGCGATGCGGTACAGGTTCACCTGCACGAGCTCGGGGGTGGGAACCGGATCGCCCACGACCGAGAGCGTCGTCGGCAGGCCGTTCTCGTTCGCGTGCGCGACGAGATCCGGCAGCGCGTCGAGCCGGACGGTGGAACCTCCGGGTGCGTCGGTCTCGGGCGTCCGGAGTGTCTCGAGCAGCTGGCGCAGTTCCGTCAGTGCCTGGCGCGCCGAGGACTCGACACCGGTCAGTGCCGTGCGTGCCGCATCCGGATCGCGCTCCAGGACCGTCCGCGCGGCACCGGCCTGCACACCCATCGCCGAGACGTGGTGCGCGACGACGTCGTGCAGTTCGCGAGCGATGCGCACTCGGTCGAGGGCGACCGCTTGCGCGGCCGTACGCTCGCGTTCCCGCTCGAGCTCGGCGGTCCGCTCCTCGAGGGCGGTGCGCTCCATCGCGCCCGTGTACGCGCGCTCGCCGAACAGGTACGCCCCGCCGAAGAACGCCACGTTGACGAGGAACTGGATCATCGCGAAGGCCGCGAACGGCGAGAACGGCCCCTCCTGCGACAGCCCGTCTTCGGACGACGCAGCCGTCTGGAAGATCGAGATCATCAGCCACACGAACATCGCGACGATGAGCATGATGCGCACGAGCGCCGCGCGGCGGCGGTCGGACACCCAGGCGCCCACCGTGTACATCCCGACGAACAGAGCGACATTGCCGACGTACAGCTCGGGGATGCGCGATGAGACGCCCACGAAGAACGCGACGGACACGACGATCAGCGCCGTCATCGGGTACCGCCGCCGGAAGGCGAGCGGAACGGTCATGGCGGCGGAGTAGAGAAGCCCCCAGGGGAGGTCGGGGTGGTCGCCGTTGTAGATGCCCGAGACCGAGCCCAGGGCGGTACTGAGCATGGCGGCGACGAACAGTCCGGCGGCCAACCAGGCGTCCTGCCGACGTTCGGCCGGAGTCGCCGGGCGGCGGAGCATCGATTCGGGCATGCTCTCCACGCTAGAGGGGGTCGCGGCCCCCGGCATCCGTCCCGCGGGGGAGACGGAGGCGCGTCAGAAAATCCCTGCCGACGGCGTCAGCAGATCCCTGCCGACGGCGTCAGCAGATCCCTGCCGACGGCGTCAGAAGATCATCGGACGGTCGTCGTCGTCCTCGTCGTCGCCGTCGAGGTCCAGGTCGACGACGACGGGAACATGGTCGCTCGGGATCTCGCCCTTGCGCTCGTCGCGGTAGATGGATGCCCCGACCACGCCGTCGCCGAAGGACGGGGAGCCGAGGATGAAGTCGATGCGGAGGCCCTCATTGCGCGGGAAGCGCAGCTGCTTGTAGTCCCAGTACGTGTAGCCGGTCGGCACCAGCGGGCGGACGGTGTCGACGAGGCCGGCGTCGAGGAGCGATTGGAACGAGGCGCGCTCTTCGGGGGAGACGTGCGTCGACACGCCCTGGACGATCGTCGGGTCGCCGTTGTCGGCATCCGTCGGGGCGATGTTGAAGTCGCCGACGAGCGCGAGCGGCAGGTCGGGGTGAGTCGCGAGCGTCGACTGCGTGTAGGCGCGGAGGGCCTCGAGCCAGTGAAGCTTGTAGGCGAAGTGCGGGTCGTCGAGTCCGCGGCCGTTGGGGACGTAGAGGCTCCACACCTTGACCCCGTCGATCGTGGCGCCGAGCGCGCGCGCCTCCTGCGGGGCATCCGGACCCTCGTGGCCTTTCAAGAACCCCGGCATGTCGGGGAAGGCGTACTCGACGTCGGTGATCGGCTGGCGGCTCGCGATGGCGACGCCGTTCCACTGATTGAGGCCGTGCGCCTCGACGTGATAGCCGGCCTCTTCGAACGCCTCGTAGGGGAACTGCTCGGGCTTGCACTTGATCTCCTGCATCGCGAGCACGTCGATGTTCTCGCGCACGGCGAATTCGACGGTGCGCACGATGCGCGCGCGGATCGAGTTGACGTTCCAGGTGGCAAGCCGCATGGCTCCCAGCCTAGATCGGGCGTCGGACGCCGCCGGTCGTAGAGTGGTCCCCGTGACCGTCGCCTCCACGCCCGCACTCGAAGCCGACCGCCAGAGCCTCATCTCGCTCATTCAGGAGGAGGCCGTGTTCCACGGCGACTTCACCCTCTCGAGCGGCAAGAAGGCGTCGTACTACGTCGACATGCGCAAGCTCACGCTCGACCACCGCGCTGCTCCCGCCATCGGCCGGATCATGCTCGACCTCATCCGCGACGTCGACGGCATCGTCGCGGTGGGCGGTCTGACGCTCGGCGCCGACCCGATCGCGAACGCCGTCATGCACGAATCCGCCCGTACCGATGCACCGCTCGACGCGTTCGTCGTGCGCAAAAAGCCCAAGGATCACGGCCGCGGCCGTCAGGTCGAGGGAGCGGATGTCGTCGGCAAGCGCGTCATCGTGGTCGAAGACACCTCGACCACCGGTCAGTCCGCGCTGAAAGCTGTCGAGGCTCTCCGCCGCGAGGGTGCCGAGCCCGTGGCCGTCGCCGTCATCGTCGACCGCAAGACCGGTGCGCAGGCCGCCGTCGAGGCCGAGGGCCTCACGTGGCTCGCCGCGATCGACCTCGACGACCTGGGCCTGAAGCCCCAGTAATCCCTACTTCGGCTCGAGGTCGTCCCACGGCTTGCGGTCGTCATCGTCGTTGCCGCGACGGCGCACCATCTGCACCACGACGAGCACCAGCGACGTGACCAGTGAGAGCCCGACGACGGCGAACAGCAGGTTCTGCTCGAGTCCGTTCATGCCTCAACTCTCCCACGAAGGGATGCCGCGAGGTGGCGCCCGAGCGTAGGGTCGAGGGTGTGGCGCGAGATGACTGGGACCCCGACGATCTGCCCGATCTGAGCGGCCGTCGATACCTCGTCACCGGGTCGAACACCGGACTCGGATTCTTTTCCTGCCTGCAGCTCGCCGGTGCCGGCGCGCACGTCATCATGACGGCGCGGAATCCCTCGAAGCTGTCCCGCGCGCGGGCCGCGATCCTGGCGCAGGTGCCGGATGCCGATCTCGAGACCCTCGCGCTCGACACGAGCAACCTCGGCTCCGTGCGCGCCGCCGCGGCGACCGTCCGGGGACGAGTGGGCCTGCACGGCGTCATGTTCAACGCCGGCATGGTGCACCCGCCGAAGACGCGCGAGGTCACCCGGGACGGTCATGAGCTCGTCATCGCCACGAACGCGCTCGGCCATTACGCGCTCGCCGGGGCGCTCCTGCCCGCTCTCGCCGCGGCGCGTGGGCGCATGGTGTGGCTCGGCTCCGTCGCGACGAAGCTGTTCCCCTGGGACCCGGTCGACCCCGATCTCGTCGAGAACTACACGCCGTGGCGTGCATACGTGCAGTCGAAGGTCGCGACGTCGGCGATCGGGTTCGAAGCCGACCGGCGGCTGCGGGCGGCATCCGTGCCCGTGGCGAGCCTCGTCGCGCACCCCGGATACTCGCTCGGTGGCCGCACCCGGCGCATCGCGGGCGTGAGCGCGCCGACGCGACGCAAGCGCTTCGTCGGCGGCCTGCAGGCCGCGGTCTCGCAGTCGAAGGAGCGCGGCGCGTGGGCGCCGGTGCGTGCGCTCGTCGACCCCGAGGCCGAGGGCGGGCAGTATTGGGGCCCCGCGCACACGTACACAGGGTCGCCGGTGCTCGTCCGGGCGCCGCGCGTCACGATCGACCCCGACGTCGGCGCCCGCATGTGGCACTACGCCGAGCACGCGACCCGCGCCGAGTGGCCCTACCTCAAAGGACGCCGCCTGCGCTTGCGCTGACGCTCGAGGGGCGCCTGCGTGCGCTGACGCGCTCTTGTGGTTGCCTGCGTGTGACGGATGCACGATCGGTGGTACTCGAGTGTCCCGGTGGGGCGGGAGGGGCGGGATGCCGCGGGTCGGCCGTGCGAACAGTTCGCCGTGAGGCGGGGCGGCCCTTGCCCCGGGGCATCTGACCCACTACGGATGGACGCAGGAGGCGACATGGCGGATCGGGTGGCAGTGATGCCTGAGGTGCGCGAGATCCTGGACGAGGCCCGGGCGATCATCGGCGATCGGGCGGTCCGGGAGATCTCGATGTTCGGAGCCGTCGCGCTCATGGTCGACGACTCGATGGCAGTCGCCGTCTTCCGGGGCGAATCCCTGCTGGTGCGAGTGCGGAACGACGAGGATGCTGCCCTGCTCGCCGAGCCCGACGCGGAGCGCTCGCACATGGGCGAACGGTCGATGGGGCTCAGCTGGTTGCGGGTCACCCTCGATCCCGAGCACTCGCGGCTGCAGTTCTGGGTGCAGGCGGCGCTTCGCCGACCCGGCAAGAGCGCGGCCTGAATCTCAGGCGGTGAGCCAGACTGCCTGCGCGGCAGCGGGCGGCAGATCGATCGTCGGGCCGCCATCGACCTGAACGGCGTCGCGGCCCGTTGCGGTGACGGTGTGGCCGACGTCGAGACCGCGCTCTTCGAGCGTGCGGAGGAGCGCGGGGTCGCGGTCCGAGACCCGCAACACCCGACCGGTGTGGCCGATCGTCGCCTCGGCGAGGAGGACGAACGGCTCCCGCTCGACGGATCCGTCGGGGCCGGGGATCGCGTCGCCGTGAGGGTCGAACCGGGGGTGATCGAGGCGCGCGTCGATCCCCGCGAGGAGGCGGTCGCTGATCGTGTGCTCGAGCACCTCGGCCTCGTCGTGCACCTCGTCCCATGCGTAGTCGAACTCGCGGACGAGCCACGTCTCGATGAGGCGATGCCGGCGGATGACCGCGGTCGCGCGGCGGGTCCCGGCATCCGTCAGCGAGATCGGACCGTACGGACGGTGCGACACGAGGCCCTGGGCCGCGAGCTTCTTGACCATCTCGGTCACCGACGAGGGCGCGAGTCCGAGTTCGCCGGCCAGCACCGACGGGGTGACGGGATCGCTCTGCCACTCGGTGTAGTGGTAGATCGTCTTCAGGTAGTCGTCGACCGTGGACGCGGGCACGGACCCCAGATTATCCGCCGAACAGGGTGAGCCAGAGCAGCAGCCCGTTGAGCGCGACCAGGAAGACCGACGCGAGGATGCCGGCGGCCGTCGTCCACGCGCGGTTGCGGTACCCGCCCAGCAGGTCGGCCTTCGCTGTCAGCGCGACGAGGGGAATGAGCGCGAACGGGATGCCGAAGCTCAAGACCACCTGGCTGAGGATCAGCGCGAACGTGGGGTCGACACCGACCGCGAGGATCACGAGCGCCGGCAGGAGCGTCACGAGGCGGCGAACGAGGAGCGGGATGCGGACGCGCAACAGCCCCTGCATGATCTCCGCTCCCGCGTAGGCGCCGACAGCGCTGCTCGCCAGGCCGCTCGCGAACAGGCCGATCGCGAAGAGGGTGGCGACGACCGGCCCGATCCCGGACTGCAGCGCGGCGTACGCGCCCTCGAGGCTGTCGGTGCCGGGCACCCCGTCGAGGTTCGCCGCGGCGAGCAGCAGGATGCAGAGGTTCACGGTCCCCGCGATCGCGAGGGCGATCGTCACGTCCCAGCGGGTGGCGCGGAGCACGCGGCGGGTGTCGATGGCGGCGTCGGCGGCCGCGGCATCCGTCCTCGTCCGTCCGTCGACGGGCCGGAACCGGTCGCGGGCGAGCGAGCTGTGCGCGTAGATCGCGTGCGGCATGATCGTCGCGCCGAGGATGGAGGCCGCCAGCAGCACCGAGTCGGCGCCGTCGAAGCGGGGGAGGAGACCCTCGACGACGCCGGCGGCCTCGGGCGGGCCGACGAAGACGCCGTAGGTGAAGCCGAGGACGATGATCGCCATCAGCCCGATGATGACGAACTCGAACGGACGCGCACCGCCGCGGGACTGGACGAGCAGCAGGACGATCGACACGGCGCCCGTGATGAGCCCGCCCCAGACGAGCGGCACCCCGAACAGCAGCCACAGGGCGACCGCACCGCCGATGATCTCGGCGACGTCGGTGGCCATCGCCACGAGTTCGGCCTGCAGCCAGTACGCGCGGCGGGCAGTGTGACTGCGGAGGCGGGCGCCGAGGAGTTCGGGCAGGCTCCGCCCCGTCACGATGCCGAGCTTCGCCGACAGGTACTGGATCAGCCAGGCCATGACGTTGCCGAGTACGACAACCCAGACGAGGAGGTAGCCGTATCGGGCGCCGGCGGTCATGTTGCTCGCGACGTTGCCCGGATCGAGGTACGCCACTCCCGCGACGAGCGCCGGTCCGAGCAGCCAGGCCGCGCGGGGACCGCGCACCCGGGGCGACTCCACGAGCACATTTTTCGGCATACCGAAAAATCTAACAGGACCGAAGGATGCCGGGAAGCAACGTCTGCGCTCGCGGCGACGCTCAGGCCGAGGCGGACTCGAGCTTGTACCCCACGCCGTGCACGGTGACGATCCTCGCGGGCCGCTGCGGGTCGTTCTCGATCTTCAGCCGCAGGTTCTTCACGTGGGTGTCGATGGTGCGCGGCCCGATCCACCGGTCGGAGCCATGCAGGTGGTCGAGGAGTTGCGACCGGCTGAGGACGATCCCCGCCTGGGTGGCGAACACGAGCAGCAGATCGAATTCGGCACGCGTCAGTTCCACGGGCCGGGCGTCGACGGTCACCGTCCGGCGTTCGGGGTCCACGACGAGGTCCCCCACAACCACGTCGGGTCGGGTCGTCGTGGTCGGCAGCGCCCGCCGCAGCAGCGCGCGGACGCGGCCGACGAGCTCGCGCGGGCTGTAGGGCTTCGTGACGTAGTCGTCGGCGCCGAGCTCGAGGCCGAGGAGCAGATCGTTCTCGGTCGATCGCGCCGTGAGGATCAGGATCGGTAGGTCGTACATCTCCTCGCGGAGCGTGCGGCAGAGGGTGAGTCCATCGAGTCCCGGCAACATCACATCCACGATCAGCAGGTCGGGTGAGGACGCACGGATCGCGGCCAGCGCAGCCGCTCCGTCGCCGATGACATGCACATCGTGACGTTCGCGCTCCAGGTAGCGGCGGATGAGCTCGGACTGCAGTTCGTCGTCCTCGACGATCACGATGCGGGCCACGTCATCGACTGTAGGCGGGCGACCGGAACGCCGACGGTCTCGGCACCGCATCCTCACAATCCCCTCACAACCGGCGATCACTGTGGAGGCGACGACAGAGATCGGAGAACCATGTTCCGCCATTCGACCCGCCCCCTGGGTGCCCTCGTCGGTATCGCGCTGACCGTGCTGTTCGCGACCGGCTGTGTAGCCGGCGCTGCGCCGCAGGGCCAGGATGCCGCCCCCGTTCCGGACGATCAGATCGCGAGCCTCGAGACGGCGGCGCCCGAGAAGACGGCGACGGAGGACCCGCTGATCGCCGAGTACGGCGAGCCGGTACGGCTGCGCCTCGACATGACCGATGAGGAGAGCGAGGCGGCGTGGCAGCCTCGCGAGCGATGCCTCGCCGATCGGATGCCGAAGGCGACGATCACGGGCGGCCAGGACAGTGGTGTGGGCGTCGCGACGAACGACGACCCCGTCGCCGCCGCGGAGGCGGAGGCGTTCTGCATGAAATTCGCCCCGTTGCCGCCGCACGAGCTCGACGCGCAGAACCCCGACGCGCTGCGGTTCGCGCAGAAGGTGGTCGACTGCCTGCACGCCGCTGGCGTCCGTTACGTCGAGATCACCCCCGCCGACGAGTTCGGACAGATCACCTTCGCTTTCGGCGGTGAGCAGAACGACTCGACGTCGATCTCGCTCGGCATGGCGAAGGTCGACGGGTGCGTCGCCGACGTTTCGGGCGGCGCCCGATGAGCCGCGATCGGCGCCGTCGCACCTTCGCCGTCGCGGCAGCCGCTGTCGGGGCGACTCTTCTCCTCGGCGCGGGCGGGGTGGCCGCTGTGACGAGCGCGAGCGAGCAGTCCCCGAAGGCCGCGCCGTCGCCGCAGACGGAGCGAGCGACAGCCGTGATCGAGCGGGGCGACCTGTCGGTGACCGCGACCCTGGACGGATCGATCGGGTTCGGCGGCGCCGAGCCCGTGTCGGTCAAGGCCAAGGGCACGATCACCTGGTTGCCGGCGCCCGGCGCCGACCTCGGTCGAGGGGCGACGGCGCTCCGCGTTGACGACCTCCCCATCCCGGTGCTCATCGGGAAGACGGCGCTCTACCGCCCCCTGACCTCGTGGGGCATGACCGGTGCCGACGTCAGCATGGTCGCGGAGAACCTCATGGAGCTCGGCTACCTGCAGCGGGCCGACCCGAAGGACGCGCGGACGAACAGTGCGTTCCGCACCGCTGTCCGTGCCTGGCAGACCTCGCTCGGCCTCGAGCGGACGGGAGACATCGCTCCGACGGACGTCGTCGTCCTCGCCGCCGACAGCCGCGTCGCGAAGGTGACGGCCCGGCTCGGCGACGCCGCGGCCGGGACGCCGTTCACCGCGTCGACGACCACGAGGATCGTCGAGGCGGCCGTGCCTGCCGGCGACGCGGGACTCGTGGGTGCCGGGGCTGCGGCGGAGGTCGAGCTGCCCGACGGCCGGGTGCTGAAGGGCACGATCCGCGACGTCGGCACGGCGGGGGAGGGCGCGCAGTCCCAGGTGCGCGCCACGGTCGACATCGCCGACCAGAAGGCTGTCGCCGAGGTGGATGCCGGGGCCGTCGTCGTCCGCGTCGTGACGAAGACCGTCACCGACGTGCTCATCGCCCCCGTGCCTGCACTCATCGCGCTCGCCGAGGGCGGGTACGCGCTGCAGGACGAGTCCGGGCGGCTGCACGCCGTCACGATCGGGCTCATCGCAGACGGCCGCGTCGAAGTGGCCGGCGACGGCATCACCGCCGACATGACGGTGGTGACCGCACGATGACCACCCCCGCCCTCGAGCTCGATCGCGTGGGCCGCGTCCATCCGGGCGGCGTCGCAGCACTGCGGGACGTGTCGCTCCGGATCGACGCGGGCGAGATCGTCGCGATCGTCGGAAGGTCCGGCGCCGGCAAGTCGACGCTCCTGAACGTCCTCGGTACCCTCGACCGGCCCACGAGCGGAACCGTCCGGGTCGGTGGGATAGATACGGACGACCTCGACGATCGAGCGCTCTCCACCCTGCGGGGACGGACGATCGGCTTCGTCTTCCAGAGCTTCCACCTGACCGACGGCGTGAGCGCCGAAGACAACGTCGCGACGGCGCTCCTCTACAGCGGCGTGCCGCGGCGACTCCGACGCGATCGCGCCCGAGCGGCGCTCGAGCGGGTCGGGTTGGCTCACCGCCTCTCGCACCGCGCTCGCGACCTCTCCGGCGGGGAGCGCCAGCGCGTCGCCATCGCCCGCGCGATCGTCACCGAGCCGCTCGTGGTCCTGGCCGACGAGCCGACCGGCGCGCTCGACAGCGCCAACGGCGAACGCATCGTCGACCTCCTCGAGCGGCTCAACCGGGAGGGCACCACCGTCGTGGTCATCACCCACGACGCCGGCTTGGCCGAACGGATGCCGCGTCGCATCGAACTCCGCGACGGCGGGATCGTGGCGGACACGGCCGCCCCCGCCGACGAGGAGGTCGCTCATGTCTGACCGCCGGCCTCGCCTCGGCATCCGGGACCTTCTCGCCCTCGGCACCGTGGGGCTGTTCACCCGCCCGCTGCGCGCCGTACTGGCCTCGCTCGGAGTCGCCATCGGGATCGCCACCCTGGTGACGGTCACCGCTCTGCCCGCGTCGTCGCAGGCCGCGCTCGATCAGGAACTCACGAAGCTCGGCGCGAACCTGCTGCGCGCCGATCCGAGGGTGGGCGTCGACGGTGAGCCGATCCCGCTCCCTCCCGAGTCGCGCGGCATGCTGCAGCGGATCGGTCCGGTCTCGGACGCCGCCACGGTCGGAAACGCGCATGCGGGAGTACGGAGCAACGCACTCCGCGACTACGTCGAGAGCGGTATCACGACCCTCGCCGTGACGGGCGACCTCCTCGGCGTGCTCCGCGGCGAGCTGGCAGAGGGGCGGTGGCTCGGCGACGACCCGATGCCGGTCGTCGTGCTCGGTTCGGATGCCGCAGACCGGCTCGGACTCTCACGGCTCCCCGACCGCGCCGTGTCGATCGACCTCGGCGGCATCCCCTTCCAGGTCGTCGGCATTCTGAAGGACACCCCTCTCGCGCCCGACCTGCAGTCGGCCGTGCTCGTCAGCGACGCGGCCGCCCGGCACTGGCTCGGCTTCGACGGTGCCCCCACCGTCGCCTATCTCACCGGCGCCGAGTCGCAGATCGAGGCGCTCCGGCCCGTCGTCGCCGCGACGCTCTCGCCGGGGGCCGCCGGCATGGTGCAGGTCAGTCGCCCGTCGGCCGTGCTCGCCGCGAAGGATGCCGCCCAGGCGAACTTCGACGGACTGTTCCTCACCCTGGCCGGGATCGCCCTCCTCATCGGCGGGATCGGTATCGCGAACACGATGTTCGTCTCGGTGCTCGAGCGCCGGAGTGAGATCGGGCTGCGCCGGGCGCTCGGTGCGCATCGGGGGCAGATCCGGTCGCAGTTCCTCGTCGAAGCAGTGGTCCTCTGCTCGATGGGCGGGCTCCTGGGGGTATCGCTCGGGCTGCTCGGCACGGTGCTGTGGAGTGCCACGCAGGGGTGGCCGGTGGTCATCCCCGTGGCGACGATCGTCCTCGGCGTGACGGCATCCCTCGTCACGGGGGCGCTCGCCGGACTCGCACCGTCCATCCATGCGGCGCGGCAGTCGCCGACCGCGGCGCTCGCCGCGGGATGAGTGGCGCAGCGGATGCGGGGGCGGCGGGTGAGAGCATTGCCGACGGGATGAGCGTGCGATCGGACGAGCAGGCGACGCGGCGACGGCCGCCTCGTCTGCTGCTGCGGTACCTCGCCGCCGGCCTCCTCCTGGTCATCGCCTCGGTCGGCAGCACGCTGTGGCTCGCGCAGACGGCGGAGTACCGCTTCGACCAGCAGTCATCGGATGCCGCCCTCGCCCGGAACGAGCAGATCCTCGACGAACTGACTCTCTGGGCGGGCCGGCATCCGACCTGGGACGGAGTCGGACCGGAGCTCCTCGAACTCGCGCACGACACCGGCCGGCGGATCGCGCTCGTCGGGGGTGACGGAAAGCTGATCGCCGACAGTGCGCCGACTCTGCCGCGGCCCGAGGAGTCCACCTCCACCTTCGATCCGCTCGAGGAGTACGCCGAGCCCGGCACCCTCCAGCTGCGCCTGCACCGGGGGATCGTCGGGCCGTTCGGCCTCAGTGACGCGCAGCAGGCAGCGCTGACCGCCCGCGCCGCCGACGTCCGCGCCTGCCTGGGCGAGTCAGTCATCGGCTCGACCGTCTGGGCGACGGGACGCCCGGTCGTGTGGGCCGCGGACGATGCGCCCGACTGCGGGCGGACCCGGCTCGACACCCCGCTGCCGTCCGAGCAGAGCGCCCTCGACGACCTGCGCGACCTCACGAACCGGTGCCTCCTCGATGCCGGCGCACCCGCGATCGATCGGATCGCCCTCGACCTCTCCTCCACGTCGGCGAGAACGGAGCTCGCGTTTCGCACCGACCCCGCAGCGACGGATGCCACCGCCGAATGCCTCCTCCGCGCGCAGGCGGACCAGGCCTCCGCGTTCACGGCGCCGACCGTCCAGATCGTCCTCACGGACCTCCGGGGAAACCTCCGCGGCCCGTTCGACGCCAGCCCAGGGACGATCGCCCGGCTCGCGATCGTCGTGGTCGTTCTCCTCGCGCTCCTCGCCGCCGCAGCCGCCATCATCCTCGCGCCGACCCTCCGCAGCGCGCGCAAGCTCGAAGCCGCCGCCGATCGGTTCGCCGCGGGGGAGCGCGCAGGCCGGAGCGGAGTCGGCGCCAAGGAGGACCTCGCGCACGTCGGCGCGGCGTTCGACCGGATGTCGGCGGAGATCGCCGGTCACGAGACCGCCCGGCGTCGCCTCCTCGGTGACGTGGCACACGAACTGCGGAGCCCCCTGACGAACATCCGCGGATGGGTCGAGGCCGCCGACGACGGTCTCGGCATGAGCGATGCCGAGCTGCGGCGCCTCGTGCTCACCGAAGCGGGACGCATGGAGACCATCACGCGCGACCTGCAGCTTCTCGCGCTCGCCGAGACGGGTGACCTCGCCGTCGACTTCGCGCCGGTGGATGCCGCCGAGGTCGTCCGGAGGGTCGTTGCGGCCCACCTCGCTCGGGCTGCGGCCGCCGATGTCGCGCTCGTCGCGGAGGTCGATGGCCCTCTGCTGATGCGCACCGATGCCTCGCGTCTCGGGCAGATCCTGAGCAACCTGGTGGGCAATGCTCTCCGCCACACCGCCGCGGGCGGGTCAGTGCGGGTCGGCACGGGTGCGACGGGCGGAACCGTCCGCTTCGAGGTGATCGACGACGGCGAGGGCATCGCCGCCGACGACGTGCCGTTCGTGTTCGACCGGCTGTGGCGGGGAGACCCCGCGCGCACGCGGTCGGGCGAGAGCTCCGGACTCGGGCTGTCGATCGTGCAAGGGCTCAGCCAGGCGCTCGGCGGATCGGTCGAGGTCACGAGCGAGGTGGGTGCCGGCTCCCGCTTCACCGTCTTCCTGCCGGGGTCACCCGACTAACCTGGACCGGTGCCAGACCCGATCGATCCCGCCGCCGGCGACGCCGAGCCGCAGCTCCCCGTCGGCGTCGGTCCGTGGCCCGGCGGTCCGGATGCCTGGCCGGACGATCCGCGCTACGACCGCGAGCTGCTGGAGACCGGTGATCGACGGAACGTCGTCGATCAGTACCGCTACTGGACCATGGCGGCGATCGTGGCGGATCTCGACCAGAAGCGGCATCCGTTCCACGTCGCGATCGAGAACTGGCAGCACGACATGAACATCGGCTCGATCGTGCGCAGCGCCAACGCGTTCGGCGCGTCCGAAGTGCACATCATCGGCAAGCGCCGCTGGAACCGGCGGGGCGCGATGGTCACCGATCGCTACCAGCACGTCCGCCATCACGAGGATGTCGCGGCCTTCACGGCGTGGGCGGATGCCGCGGGTCTCCCGGTCCTCGCGATCGACAACGTCGACGGGTCGGTGCCCGTCGACCGGGCGGACCTACCGGAGCGGTGCGTCCTGTTGTTCGGGCAGGAGGGCCCCGGGCTGTCGCCCGAGGCCCTGGCCGCGGCATCCGGCGTCATCGAGATCACCCAGTACGGGTCGACGCGGTCGATCAACGCGTCGGCTGCCGCCGCCGTGGTCATGTACGAATGGTGCCGCCGGTTCGCGTGACGTTCAGTCTGCGCCGCTCGCCGCCAGGCGGAAGCGGTGCTCGGGGCGGCCGGTGGTGCCGTAGCGGAGGCTGATCTCCACCAGCCCGCGCGAGGCGAGCGCGGTCAGGTGACGTTGCGCGGTGGCCCGGGAGATGCCGCCCCGCTCCGCCACTTCACTCGCCGACGCCTCGCCGTCGGTGAGCGCAGTGAGGATCGTCCGCTCCGTCGCCGAACGTGACAGCGACGCCTGCTCGGGTGCGCCGCGGAGGGCCGTTGCGGCACGGTCGATCTGATCCTGCGTGAGCGGAGCGGAGTCGGAGAGAAGGTTGCGGTAGCGCGCGTAGCGCTCGAGCCGGTCGGCGAGGGTCCGCGCCTCGAACGGCTTCACGAGATAGGCGAGTGCTCCTGCGCGGAATGCGCGGCGGACCGTGCGGGCATCCGTCGCGGCGCTCAGCACGAAGGCGTCGACGCCGCACGAGCGAACCACCTCGATGCCGTCGCCGTCGGGGAGGTACACGTCGGCCAGGACCAGGTCGGGGGAGTCGGCGCGGGTGGCGCTCAGCGCCTCGGCCGCCGTGCGAACCGGATCGAGCGAGACGAAACCTCGGATGCCGGCCACGATGTCTCGGTGCACGCCCGCGACGCGGAAGTCGTCGTCGATGATCAGTACCCGGATGTCACTCATCGTCCGTCTCCTCGTTTCCTGACGGGCCGCCCATCGCGCCGGGCAGGCGTGCCCCGAACACGGCACCCGAGCCGGCGCCGCCGGCGTCGATGATCCACACCTCGCCGCCACGTCGGCGTGCGATCTCGCGGGACAGCGGCAATCCGATTCCGTGCCCGTGGACCGACGCGTCGGTGTCGGAGCTCGTCCTCGCCGCGAACACGGCGCTCGGGTCCGCCACTCCGCCGCCGGAATCGGCCACGGTCATGACCAGCTCACCGGTACCCGATCCGTCGAGTTGGTCGAGGAGCGTCACCTCGACCCACGGATCACCGACGGATGCCGCGGCTGCCGCCTGCGCGGCGGTCACCGCGTTGCCCACGAGGTTGCCGAGGACGGCGAGCGCGTCCTCCACGTCGAGGAGGGAGCTACGCAGCAGGGTGTCCTCGCCGACGCGCAACTCGACCCCGCGCTCGCGGGCGGTCTCGGCCATCGCCCCGAGGAACGATTGCAGGACTGGGTCGCTCACGGCATCCAGCCCTGTGACGCGGAGGTCGACGGCGCCGCGTCCGGACACGTCGCGGAGGAAGTCCCGCGCCTCGTCGGCGCGGCCGGCGTCGATCAGGCCGGAGGCCGCGTGCAGGCGATTGGCGAACTCGTGGCGCTGGGCGCGAAGGGCGTCGGTCAGGGTGCGGACGCCGTCGAGGCGTTCGGTGAGGGCGAGCAGGTCGGTGCGGTCGCGGAGGACTGCCGCGGTCCCGAGTGCTCGCTGGCCTCGGCGCACCGGGCGCACGTCGACGTAGATGATGCGGTCGCCGACAGGGAGTCCCGACGCGGCCCCGCGGGCGAGCGCGTCACGCACGGCGTCAGGGACGGGTGCGTCGCGGAGGCGGGTCCCCGGCTCGACGCCGGTTCCCAGCATCCGCGTCGTCGCGTCGCTCCACACGCGGACGACGCCGTCCGCGTCGACGGCGACAAGGCCGTCGTCCGAGCTCTCGAGGACGGCGGTCTGGGTCTGCACGAGCGCGGCGAGCTCTTCGGGCTGGAGGCCGAGGGTGACCCGCTCGAGTCGGCGACGCAGCAAGAGCGCGGCGATGACGCCGAGCGCGAGGGCGACGAGGATGGCCGCTGCGATCCCGGTGATCAGGGTCGGCAGATCGTCGAAGACGCTGGCGCGCTCGAAGCCGACGCTCACCTCGCCGACGGGGCGGTCACCGCTCGTGGGACCGTACACCGGGACCTTGGCGCGGGCGGATTCACCGAGCGTGCCCGACTCCCACGTCACGACCTCGCGGCCGGCCAGGGCGTCGGCGAAACTCGTGCTCACCACCTGCCCGAGCCGGTCGGGGTCGGGGTGTGCGAGGCGGATGCCGTGATCATCGGTGATGACGACGAAGAGGACGTCGGTGCGGCTCGTCACGCCGGCGGCGTATGCCTGGAGCGGGCCGGTGCGGAGGGACGGGGCGTCGGGCGTGCCAGGATCCGCAGAGTACTCTGCGACGAGCTCGCGGACATCGGGCGCGGCGGCGACGCTCCGCGCGATGTTCAGCGCCGAAGACTCGGCCTCGGCGCGCAACTGCTGCACGCCCAAGAAGAGGAATACCGCGGCACAAGCCGCGACGACGCACACCTGCGTCACGAGCTGGAGCACCAGCATCCTGCTACCGAATCGCATCGCGTCACCTCCTTGCGCACAATGAGCGAAAGCCAGGTTACGCGCACAACGTCGGGGAATGAGCGTTAGCGCGCGCGAAGGGGCGCCCCGTCCCTACGCTCGCGGGACCAGGTGCCATTTCCCCCCGGCGCCGCTTCACGACGAAGGAGTCGCGATGAGCATCGTGCATACCGAGGCAGTCGAGTACCCCGTGGCGTTCACCCCACCGGACACGATCCTCGTCATCCTCGGGTTCGTGATGGTGCTGACCTTCATGGCGCTGATCATGACCCGGCGACTGACCCCGATGGTCGCGCTCATCACGGTGCCGACGATCTTCGGCCTGTTCGCCGGTGCGGGCCTCGGCCTCGGCGACATGGTCATCGACGCGATCGGCGATCTCGCGCCCACGGCAGCGCTGCTGATGTTCGCGATCATGTACTTCGGCATCATGATCGATGTCGGGCTCTTCGACCCGCTCATCCGCGTCATCACCCGCCTGCTGGGGGACGACCCCGCCAAGGTGGTGCTCGGCACCGCGATCCTCGCCGGAGCGGTCTCGCTCGATGGGGACGGGTCCACCACCTTCATCATCACCACCTCTGCGATGCTGCCGATCTACCTCCGCCTCGGCATGAGCCCCGTTGTCCTGACCTGTGTCGCCGGTCTCATGAACGGCACGCTCAACATCGTCCCGTGGGGCGGTCCCACGGTGCGCGCCGCGTCGGCGCTCGGGCTGCAGCCGACCGACATCTTCGTTCCGATGCTGCCCTCGCTCGCCACGGGCCTCGTCATCTCGCTGCTGTTCGCCTGGTTCCTCGGCCTCTCGGAGCGCCGTCGCCTCGCCGGATCGGTCGACACCTCGCGCCTCGAGGGCGCCGGCGACGGTCGTCTCGGCGCGCCGCGACTGTTCCGCGGCGCGGAGAGCAAGCCGGGTGCCCGCGCGCACCTGCGCACCGGCAACATCGTCACGGTCCGGGGCGCCCGCTCCGCCGTCGACGCCGCCAAGCTGGTCGACACGGCCGACACCGCGATGGCCGACACGCTGCTCGACCCGAACCGGGCCACGCTCCGCCCCAAGCTCATCTGGTTCAACCTCGTCCTGACCCTCGCCGTCATGGTGATGCTCGTGCTCGACATCTACCCGCTGGCCTACGTCTTCATGGTCGGCGCGGCCGTCGCGCTCATCGTCAACTTCCCGCGGCTGAAGAACCAGGCCGACGAGATCGTCGCCCACGCCCCCAGCATCGTCGGCGTCGTGTCGATGGTGCTCGCCGCGGGTGTGCTCGTCGGCGTGCTCAACGGCACCGGCATGGTCGACGCGATGGCGAGCTGGGTCACCCAGGTGATTCCGCCGTCACTCGGACCGTTCATGGCCGTGATCACCGGCATCCTGTCGATCCCGTTCACGTTCTTCATGTCGAACGACGCGTTCTACTTCGGCATCCTGCCGATCCTCGCCGAGAGCGCCTCGACGTACGGGATCGAGCCGGTCGAGATGGCCCGTGCCTCGATCACCGGTCAGCCGGTGCACCTGCAGAGCCCGCTCGTCCCCGCGATCCTGCTGCTCGTCTCGCTCGCCGGTGTGAACCTCGGCGACCACCACAAGAAGGTGCTCTGGCGGGCGGTCATCGTGTCGCTCGTGATGCTCGCTGTGGGTGTCCTCGTCGGGTCCATCCCGCTGATGGCCTGAGCCCGCTGCGAAGTCAGGCGAACACGCCGAAACTCCGGCCGCCCTCGTCGCCCGTCGCGGCGGCGTCGGCGGCCGCATCCCCGCCGAACAGCACGCGCGAGATCCCGCGGGTGTCGTCGAGCATCGCGTCGAGAGCGACCGCGAGGTCGTCGTCGGTCACGTCGCGACCGTCGGTCACGGCGCGCAGCACCGCACGTCGCACGACCTCCTTCACGAAGGATGCCGTGACCCCCTCGGCGCGCTCAGCGGACTGACCCAGCGCGTCGGCCGAGAACGGCAGCTCGCCGCCGTACACCTGGAACAGGCGCTGCCGGGCCGGCAGATCGGGCAGCGGGATCTCGAGGGCGAGGTCGACGCGGCCGGGCCGCGCGGCCAGAGCGGGCTCGAGGATCTCGGCCCGGTTCGTCGTCAGGACGAAGGCCACGTCGGCGTCCCCGTCGAGGCCGTCCAGCGCGTCGAGCACCTCGAACAGCAGCGGCTGCAATCCGAAGTCACCGCGGTCCGCGGCCACCAGGTCGACGTCCTCGAGGACCACCAGGGCAGGGCTCATCGCACGGGCGAGCGAGGCGGCCTCACCGATCAGTCCGAGTGCGGCCCCCTGCAGGAGCACGACCGTCGTCCCCGGTGTCTCGTGGATGAGGTGACGGATGGTCAGCGTCTTGCCCGTTCCGGGAGGGCCGTACAGGAGGACGCCGCGCTTGAGGTGCTGCCCGCGGGAGCGCAGTTCGTCGGCGCGACCGCCGATCTCGACGACATGTGCGCGGATACGGTCGAGCAGCCCTTCCGGCAGGATCACCTGGTCGGCGGTCACCGTCGGCCGCTCGAGGAACGTCATCCGTCCGATGCCGCTCGCCCCGTACTCTCCGCGCGCGAAGCTCACGACGTTGCCACGCACGACACTGAGATCGTTCATCAGGCGTCGCGTCTCGGCGAGGAGCTCCGAGGCGACCTCGGGCGACGCGGCGACGACGTCGAGAGACGCCGTCTCGCGACCCGACTGCGGGTCGGCGGCGCGCTGCAGGGCGGCCACCGGCATCCCGTCGACGCGGAACATCCGTAGGGCGGTCGACTTCGTCTGCCGCGTCGTCTCGGGCCCGGTGGGGACCGACACGTACTCGACCGGACCGGGCTGGATGCGGGCGTAGGGCGACGCGAGCAGGCCCGAGAACTCCTCGTGCCGCAGATGCCTGCCTCCGCGCAGTCCGATGACCTCGGCGTCGTCGCCGGCCAGGGCGTCGAGGGCGAGGTCGAGATCGACGAGGCGGTGCGGCGGGACCGCTTCGGACACCATGGGCAGTCCCGTCGGGTCGGCGCCGAGATGGTCCCGGACGCGCTCGCCGAGCGGCGTCAGCGGAGCCTCCTCGGCCTCCGGCATCCGGTTCAGTCGCTGCACCAGCCGGTGCAGGTCGTTCAGGAAGTCGTCGTCACGGGGATCCATGACCGCACTCTAGGGGAGCCGGGTGACACTGCGGGGGCGGCACGGATGCCGCGGATCCGGTCACACGGCGACGCGAAGCCACTCCGAACGGCGCACGCGCCAGCCGAGCGTGCCGAGACGGGCCAGCATGTAGACGCCGAAGAAGCAGGCCGCGAGCCAGGCGAGTCCGCCCGCACCGCCGGGGTGCAGGGCGATGACGATCGCGAGCGCCGGCAGGTACGGCACGAGGTTGAGGCCGCCGGCGATCGCCAGGTACTTCGCGTCGCCCGCTCCCATCAGCACGCCGTCGAGGACGAACACGACGCCGCAGACCGGCTGCGCGAGGGCGAGCACGAGGAGGGCCGGCTGGATCAGCCCGGCGAGCTCCGAGCTCCCCGTGAAGGCGATGCCGATGACGCCTGACAAGGCGGCGATGGCCACCCCGACGATGACGCCGAACCACGCGCCCCACGCGACTGTCCGACCGAGTACGTGGCGCACGAACGGTTCGTCGCCGGCGCCGAGCCCGCGCCCGATGAGCGCCTGCGCGGCGATCGCCAGCGCATCGAGGGCGAACGCCGCCGTCGAGAAGATCGTGAATGCGACCTGCCACCCGGCGAGCTCATCCGTGCCGAGACCCGTCGCGACGGCCACCGTCGCGAGCAGCGCGATGCGCAGCGACACCGTCCGCAGGAACAGCCAGCCGCCCGACTTCGCCGACCCGCGCACGCCGTCGCGCTGGGGCAGGACGGATGCCGAGTGGCGCCGCGCGAGGCGTCCGATGACGACGACGTAGGCCGCGACCATGCCCCACTGCGCGGCGACGGTGCCCGCGGCGGACCCGGCGATGCCCCACCCGAACCCGTAGATGAACAGCCAGTTGAGCAGCGCGTTGGCGCCGAAGCCGAGGCCCGCGATCCAGAGCGGTGTCACGGTGTCCTGCATGCCGCGCAGCAGTCCGGTGGCGGCGAACACGATGAGCATCGCGGGCAGGCCCCACATCGACAGCGCAAGATAAGTCACTGCCTGCTCGGCGACCTCGCGGCTCGGCCCGAAGAGGTCGACGAGCCACGGCGTCGCGAGCGATCCGAACAGAGCGAGCAGGGCGCCGAGACCCAGCGCGAGCCAGAGTCCGTCGATGCCGACGCTGACCGCGTTCTTGCTGTCGCCGGCACCGAACTTCCGGGCGACCGCCGGAGTCGTCGAGTACGCCAGGAACACCATCAGTCCGACGATCGTCTGGAGCACTGCGCTGGCGATGCCGAGGCCCGCGAGAGGCACGACGCCGAGGTGTCCGATCAGGGCGGCATCCACGATGAGGAACATCGGCTCGGCGACCAGCGCGCCGAGCGCAGGCACGGCGAGGCGCAGGATCTCGCGGTTCAGGGTCGGCGCAGGCATGATTTTCAGCCTAGGGGTGACGGACGGTCGGGCTCGGTCGCGGGCTCACCCGGCGTGTGGCTCGTGCCGACGGGGGGTGTGCGTGCGGGCGACGAGGTCGCGCAGCGACTCGAGCGAGCCGGGCAGGATGCCGGCGGCGCGGGCCTGTACGAGGATGTTCCCGAGTGCGGTCGCCTCGACCGGACCCGCGAGCACGGGGACGCCCGCCCGGTCGGCCGTCCGCTGGCAGAGCAGCTCGTTGAGCGAACCGCCGCCGACGATGTGGATGACGCGCACGTCGATTCCGCCGATCCGTCCGGCCTCGTGTGCGGCATCGGCGAACGCCTGCGCGAGCGACTCGATGATGCTGCGGGCGATCTCGGCCCGGCTCTGCGGCGCCGGTGCCCCGTGCTCCTCGCACCACGCCACGATGCGGGCGGGCATGTCGCCGGGGGGAAGGAAGCGACTGTCGTCGACGTCGAAGACGGTGGCAGGAGCGGTGACTGCGGCTGCCGCCGCGAGTAGTTCGCCGAGCTCGACGTCGTGACCCTCGCGCTGCCAGCCGCGGACCGTCTCGCTGAGGATCCAGAGTCCCATCACGTTGCGGAGCAGCCGGACGCGTCCGTCGACTCCGCCCTCGTTCGTGAACTTCGCCTCCCGAGCGGAGTCCGTGAGAACGGGGCGGTCGACCTCGACCCCCACGAGACCCCACGTGCCGCAGGAGATGTATGCCGCGTCGCCCGACGTCATCGGCACGGCGACGACAGCGGATGCGGTGTCGTGCGACCCGACAGCGGTCACCGCGGTCCGGGGCGCGCCGAGGCTCGTGGCGACGTCGGCGGTGAGCGTGCCCAGCCTCTCGCCCGGCGAGATGAGTGGGGTGAGGAGGTGCTGCGGCAGTCCGAGCGCGGCGGCCAAATCGGCATCCCACTCGCCGGTGTCGGCGCGAAGCAGCCCCGTCGTCGATGCGTTGGTGCGCTCGGTGCGCGCCTGCCCGGTCAGCCAGAACCCGATCAGGTCGGGGATGAGGAGGGCGTGGTCGGCGAGCTGCAGTACCGAACGGTCCTCTGCGGCCAGCTGGTACAGCGTGTTGAAGGGGAGGAACTGCAGACCGTTCCGAGCGAAGAGGGCGTCGTGCGGATGCGACGCGTGCACGGCCTCGACGCCCCGCGCCGTGCGCTCGTCGCGGTAGTGGAACGGCTCGCCGAGCATTCGCGAGCGTGAGATCAGGCCGTAGTCGACGGCCCACGAATCGACGCCGATGCTCGCGATGTCGGCGTCCGTCCGGAGGGCTGCGCGGAGACCCTCGAGGACCGACCCGTAGAGTCCCAGCAGGTTCCAGTGCAGCCCGTCCGCGACACGAACGGGCTCGTTCGCGAAGCGTGCGACCGTCGTCGTTTCGAGGACGTCCGCGGCGACGTGCCCGACGATCACTCGACCGCTCGTGGCCCCCAGATCGACGGCAGCGACGGCGCCCCGCGCGGAGCTCACGGGGTGAGCGCCGTCAGCCGCGCGGCGAAGCGGGCCAGGGTGAGGGATGCGGCATCCCCTTCGTCGGGGCGGTTCAGGTGACCGTGGTCGGTACCCGGCTCGATCACGTGCTCGACCTCGCGGCCGGCGGCGGCGAGCGTGCGGGCGAAGTGCTCGCTCGAGACGCGCAGTTCGTCGACGTCGCCCGCGACGATGAGCGTCGGCGGGAACTCGGCCAGATCCGCCGTCGAGGCGAGTCCGGGGATGGCTCCGAGGGGTGCATTCACGACGGACCCGCCGAGGTAGTTCTCGTACATGCCGCGGACGGCATCCGGTCCGAAGCGGTCCGCCTCGGGGCGCGCATCGAGCGCGGCGCGGAGGTCGCCCTCGGGTTCGGGCTGCTCGGCGAGGAGCGTCGGATAGGCGAGCAGGACGAGCGCCGGCAGCTGCCGATCGGTCTCGATCAGGCGGAGCACCGCACCGGCCGCGATGTTCGCGCCCGCGCTCGCCCCACCGATCGCGAGCCGTGCCGGATCGACGCCGAGCGTCGCGGCCTCGGCGAGCACCCACTCCCACGCGGTGAGAGTGTCGTCGGATGCCGCGGGGTACCCGGCGCGCTCGCGGCCGGGCTCGGTCACGGGAGCCTCCCACCCGTCAGGTAAGGGCGCCAGGCGGTAGTCGACGGAGAGGACCGTGGTCCCGGCATCCGCCAACGTCCGGGCGACGTAATCAGCCTCGGGCATGTCGATGTCGCCGGCCGCGAACCCGCCGCCGTGCAGCCAGACGAGTCCCGGAGTGGGGCGGTCGAGGACGCGCGCGGGGTAGACGCGGACGACGCCGCCGGCCGCGCCGTAGGGGGTGGGGTTCTCGCTCATCGGACGATCATGCACCCCAGCCGGCCTGCGTGCCGCCGACGCGCTCGTCGGCGATGCGCTGCAGGTGACCGGATGCCGCGAACGCGGCCATCGGGTCGGCGGGAAGCCCGCGCGACTCGCGCCACTCTGCGAGGGCGGGGCGGACGTCGGTGTAGAAGGCGTCCATGAGGATGCCGTTGGCTCCGAGCACGTCGTTGGCCCGCTGCGCGGCATCCAGGGCGTCCCGGTCGATGAGGAGCGCGCGCGCCGTCATCTCCTGCACGTTGAGCACGGAGCGGATCTGGCCGGGGATCTTGTCCTCGATGTTGTGGCACTGGTCGAGCATGAAGGCGACGTCGGGGTTGTTGAGTCCGCCGCCGCGGACGACCTCGGTGAGGATGCGGAACAGCTGGAACGGATCGGCGGAGCCCACGATGAGGTCGTCGTCGGCGTAGAAGCGCGAGTTGAAGTCGAAGGACCCGAGCTTTCCGAGACGCAGAAGCTGCATGACGATGAACTCGATGTTGGTGCCGGGGGCGTGGTGGCCGGTGTCGAGGCAGACCATCGCCTTGTCGCCGAGGGCGGCGACCTGGGCGTAGGACGTGCCCCAGTCGGGAACGTCGGTGTGGTAGAACGACGGCTCGAAGAACTTGTACTCGAGGACGAGGCGCTGTGCGTCGCCGAGGCGGGCGTAGATCTGCTGCAGCGAGTCCTGCAGGCGGTCCTGGCGTCCGCGCATGTCGTTCTGACCGGGGTAGTTCGATCCCTCGGCGAGCCAGATCTTGAGGTCGCGCGACCCGGTCTCGTGCATGATGTCGATGCACTCGAGGTGGTGGTCGATCGCCTTCCGGCGAATGCTCTCGTCGTGGTGGGTCAGGGCCCCGAACTTGTAGTCCTCGTCCTGGAACGTGTTCGAGTTGACGGTGCCGAGCTGCACCCCATGGTCTTCCGCGTGGCGACGGAGCGCGGCGTAGTCATTCACCTTGTCCCACGGGATGTGCAGGGCGACGCTCGGGGCGAGGGCCGTGTAGCGGTGGACCTCGGCGGCATCCGCGATCTTCTCGAACGCGTCGCGAGGGGTTCCGGCCGTCGCGAAGACACGGAACCGTGTGCCGGAGTTGCCGAACGCCCAGCTGGGCAGTTCGATCGACTGGCCTTCGAGCTGACTGAGGATGGCGGCGGACAGCGTCGTCATGAGGGATCGCTTTCTGGAACGTCGGCGGAGTCCGCCAACTGGTCGTGCAGGTTGAAGACTTCGGCCAGGGGGGTTGCCGCCTGGTCGGGGCGGCCGTCGAGGCCGACGAAGAAGCGGCCCATCTCGGCCTCCCAGTGCGCGGCGACGGGGGAGGCGGCCAGGTACGCCTGCGCGGCGGTGTCGTCGTCGACTTCGTAGTAGCCGAAGAGACGGCCACCGTCACCGAGGAACAGCGAGTAGTTGCGACGACCGGATGCCGCGATCTCGGCGAGCATCTCGGGCCAGACGGGCGCGTGTCGGGCGACGTACTCGTCGACGAGCGAAGGGTCGATCTGCAGCTGGAAGGCGACGCGGGTCATGTCACTCCTTCGTGAGGGCCGGCGGGTGTTCGAGGGCGATTCGTCACGGCAGGCACCGTGAAACGATTCAACCTCGAGAACAGTAACGTGGGGGCGAAGCATTCGTCAAGGCAGGTCATGTGGCAGTCAGTGTGAAGGACGTCGCTCGCGCGGCGGGAGTGTCGGTGGGGACCGTGTCGAACGTCCTCAACCGGCCGGAGAAGGTCTCGCCGGCGACCGTCGAGCGCGTGCACGCGGCGATCGCCGAGCTCGGTTTCGTGCGCAACGACGCCGCCCGACAGCTGCGCGCCGGACGAAGTCGGACGGTCGGTCTCGTCGTCCTCGACTCGGCTAACCCGTTCTTCGCGGAGGTCGCCCGTGGCGCCGAGGAACGCGCCGCCGAGCACGGCGTCACGGTCCTCCTCGGCAGCAGCGGACAGGATGCCGCCCGCGAGAACGCCTATCTCGACCTGTTCCGCGAGCAGCGCGTCAACGGTGTGCTGCTGACGCCGCTCGCCCTCGACGACGCCCGGACCGAGAAGCTCGAGACCGCCGGCGTCCCGATCGTCCTCGTCGACGCCGAAGCCGACGGCGAGCTGCCCTCGGTCGCCGTCGACGACGTCGAAGGCGGATACCTCGCGGTGCAGCACCTGTTGGCGCAGGGGCGCCGACGCATCCTCTTCGCCGGGGGCCCGGCATCCGTCCGTCAGGTCGCGGACCGACTCGAGGGCGCTCGACGCGCGCTCGCCGAGGTGCCCGAGGCGAGCCTGGAGGTCGCGTCGACGGAAGAGCTCACCGTGCTCGCCGGCCGGCTCGTCGGCGAGGAGCTCGCGAAACGAGATGCTGCCGGCAGACCCGACGGCGTCTTCTGCGCCAACGACCTGCTGGCGGTCGGTGTGCTGCAGGGCGCCGGCATCCTCGGGTCGCTGCGCGTGCCGGAGGACCTCGCCCTCATCGGCTACGACGACATCGACTTCGCGCAGGCGACGGTCGTGCCGCTCAGCTCAATTCGGCAGCCCGCGCGGGAGATCGGAGCCGCCGCCGTCGATGCGCTGTTCTCCCTGCTCGAGGACCCGGATGCCGCGCCGCAGCGCATCCGCTTCCGCCCCGAGCTGGTCGTCCGCGCCTCGACCGGGGGGTGACCCGGCGCCTCGCCGAGCCCACCCTCTGGTCGCGCGTCGGGGGTGGGGTGGATGCCCGATGGTGATGGATGCCGGGCGGTGATGGATGCCGGGTGTCAGCCGGTGTGCGCGGCTGACCGCACCAGTGAGGTCAGGAGCGCCGCCACGTAGTCGCGATTGTCGTCGTTGATGCCGGGAAGCGTCGGGGCGAGATGGTTCGGCGTGACGCGGAAACCCTTCGCCTCGGCATCCCACGTGATCGCCCCGATCTCGTCGAGGGGAGTGCGGTCGAGGTCCTCCATGAGGTCTCGCGAGTAGAGCGCCGCGTCGGTGATCGCGATGCCGTAGACGCCGACGAAGGTCGCGCTGGAGAGCGACACGAGCACGCGCTCGGATGCGGGGAGCTTCCACTTCGCGGCGAGCTTCGCGATCCCCTTCGCGTTCTTCGGGCGTGACGGCAGGAGGAAGTCGGACGACAGCCTGCTCGCCAGGACGAGCTCCTCCACCGTCGCGGGAGCCTCGACGCGCTGGTCGGCCACGGCGACCGTCCCGCGGACGGTGTCAATGACGGCGGACACGTAGCGCGCGACGGCAGGCCGTTCGTCGACCGCCAGAACCCGCTCGGTCGGAGCGAGGTCGACCGCCGCGTCGCCGACGCGGAGCGCGGCGCCGTCGATTCGGACCTCGGACGTCCCCAGCGAGGCGAGGCTGAACGGTCTCGGATCGAGCTCGTCGACTCCCTCGACATAGACGGTGCGGTCAGTGACGAGCACGCCCTTGGAATGGCGGCGACCGAGCAGGTCGATGGTGTGGAAGCCCCAGAACAGGATCGGCAGGTCGCCGTCGGAGACGGCTGCCTGCAGGTACAGCTGATCGACCGCCTTCCAGAAGACCACTTCCGCGTCGTCGTACTCGGGGTGGTCGGTCTGTCCGGCGCGGAACACGAGGCGGGTGATCTCCTCAGGAGTTTCGATCGCCGCAACCTCCTCGCTGAGGCGCGCGAACAGGTCGCGCCTCGCCGCGCTGAGGCCGTCCAGGTAGTCGGAGAGGGTGCTCGGTCTGGGCATGGCGCTTCCCGTTGTCGGTTCCGGAGTTCGTGCTCATTGTGGCGGAGTTCGAGCCCGCGTGTCGCGTTCGATTGGCGGCGTCGCGCTGGGTGGGCTCGGTGCGCCCGCGTCACCCGCACGCCGCACGCCCAGTGCAGGGTCAGCGCCAGCATGCGGCCGGAATCGAGCGGGCCGGTGAGCGGATGACCTGCACTCGGCACATCCTCGACAGATGCCGCGACCCGGGTTGCACGCGCGAGTCATGCCGTCTCGGCGAGCGGGCGGTGACCGTGCGGCATCCATTGACACGATTCAATGCGCGACCTAGGCTCGGCGAACGACTGGGGAAACCGCATTCCATCACGAGTTCAAGGGTGAACAGCATGAGAAGACCCGTCCGCACATCCGTCGTCGCCGCGCTCGCCGCAGCGGCCCTCCTCGTTCCGGCTCAGGCCGCGATCGCGCACCCCGGCCACGGCCCGGGGAAGCCGAAGCCCGGCGCCTCGCCACAGCTCGAGAAGCTCGACCGCGGCCTCGTCGCCCTGCCGGGCGAGGACGGCATCCACCTCACCTGGCGCCTCTTCAAGAGTGAAGCGACCGGCGCGTCGGCGACCGGACTCACCGGCACCGACTTCGTCGTCAGGCGCGATGATAAGCGCATCGCGACCGTCACCGACTCGACGACCTACGTCGACCCGGACGGCACCGACCGCTCAAAGTACACTGTCTCTCCGCTGCAGGGCAAGCGCGAGGGCAAGGCATCCGAGAAGGTGACGGTGCAGGGGTCGCCGTTCCTCGACATCCCGCTCACGAAGCCCGCCGACGGCGTCACGCCGGCCGGCGAGGCGTACACCTATTCCGCGAACGACGTGTCGGTCGGCGACGTGGACGGCGACGGCGCCTACGAGTACGTCGTCAAGTGGGACCCGTCGAATTCGAAGGACGTCTCCCAGGTCGGCTACACCGGCCCGGTCTACATCGACACGTACGAGCTCGACGGCACGCTGCTGAACCGTATCGACCTGGGCGTGAACATCCGCGCGGGTGCGCACTATACGCAGTTCCTCGTCTACGACTTCGACGGCAACGGCAAGGCCGAGATCATGATGAAGACGGCCCCGGGCACGAAGAGCACGGAGTTCAAGAAGGGCAAGGCCAAGAAGGCCGAGTACGTCACTATGCCGAAGGCCGACCGTAAGGCCGGCTACTCCCACTCCGACGACTACCGGATGAGCGCCGACGACTACGCCGCCCACCTCGCCGATGTCTTCCAGGGCTGGTCGGAGCGTAAGGAGGTCGTCTCGGGTCAGTGGCCCGCCACCATCGAGGAGGCGCTCGGCACCGAGCCGACCCACGACTACCCGCTCTCCCGCGCCGACGCCGAGGAGCTCGTCGACTACTTCATCGACGTCTACGCGCCGTCGCGCTCAGGGAGGAACGTCCTGCGAAACTTCGAGGGCTTCATCGTCGACGGTCCCGAGTACCTCACGGTGTTCGAGGGCAAGACCGGCAAGGAGCTCGAGACGGTCCGCTACGAGCCGGGTCGCGGTGACGACGGCCTGCTCTGGGGCGACTACGCGATGTCGCGGATCGAGCCGGGTAACCGTGTCGACCGCTTCCTTTCCGGAGTCGCGTACCTCGACGGGACGCATCCGTCGGCGGTGTTCGCTCGCGGCTACTACACGCGCTCGACGGTCGCGACGTACGACTGGAACGGCAAGCACCTGACCAAGCGCTGGCTCGTCGACAGCGGTCACGTGCCGATGACGAATCCGTTCAACGACGGCCCGCACGGGCGCGACGGTACCGACCCCGAGTACGGCACGCTCACGACGCAGGGCTTCCACAGTCTGAGTGCGGCGGACGTCGACGGCGACGGAAAGCAGGAGATCGTCTACGGCTCCGCGACCCTCGACGACGACGGCAGCCTGCTCTACTCGTCGTTCGACACGATGCCCGAGGGCAGCGCGACGCCCGGTGAGAACGTTCGTCTCGGACACGGCGACGCGATGCACGTCGGCGACTTCGATCCGAACCGCCCCGGCAAGGAGATCTTCACCGTCCACGAGGGCGGCGCGTACGCCCCCTACGGCACGGCGATGCGGGATGCCGCAACGGGCGAGGTGCTCTTCGGCGCCTACTCCGGCAAGGACACCGGCCGCGGCATGGTCGGCGACGTCCGCCCGGACGTTCCCGGCGTCGAGGTCTGGTCGAGCATGCCCGCGGGAACGGATGCCTCGGGTCTTCTCTCCGCGGACGGCGACGTCCTGCAGTCCACGAACCCCGGCACGAACATGTCGATCCGCTGGGCCGGTGACCTCACGACGCAGATCGTGAACGGGGCGCAGACCGTGACCCCCACGATCGACGACTGGGCGCGCGGGACGATGCTCACGGCATCCGGAACCCTCACGAACAACGGCACGAAGGGCAACCCGTCGCTGGTGGCGGATGTCTTCGGTGACTGGCGTGAGGAACTGCTCGTGCGGACGGCGGACTCGTCGGCGCTGCGCATCTACGTTTCGACCGAGCCGACGGAGCACAAGCTCTACACACTGATGCACGACCCGCAGTACCGGGCCGAGATCGCGCGTCAGCAGACGACCTACAACCAGCCCGCGTACACGGACTTCTACCTCGCGTCCGACATGTCGTTCGCGAAGGTCCCGCTGCGCTGAGTGGTGACGTGAGGAGGGGCGGATGCCGGTGGCATCCGCCCCTCCTCCGTTGCCGGAGCTCCGTCAGCGCGAGCGCACGAGCGCGTTCACGCGCTGCTGCCAGTCGCGCAGCTGCCACATCGGGTGGTGTGGGGCGGCGTTCGAGCAGAGGACGACGCCCCAGACGCCGCGGTCGAGGGCGGTGCGGATGCCGTGTTCCGCCAGCTCGCGACCGGTCTCGGACTCCTCGAACCCGCCGTGCAGCGGCGTGTAGCCGACCCAGCCCTCGCCGATCAGCGCCGGTACGCCCTGCCAGCGCGCCCACTCGGCGATCGCGATCACGCGGGATTCGATCTCACGGTGCATCACCTCGGCGTAGCGCGGGTACTCCGTGTCGAGCCAGGCGTCCCAGGCCGCGGCATCCACCCAGTCGTAGCCGTAGATCATCTGGTCGGTGACGACCGTCGCGCGAAGCTTCCACTCGGCGGGGCGGCCGTACTCGTCGGGGGTCGGCGCGTCGGGCCGCAGGAGCGCGCGCAGCTCGGCGTTCGGGAAGTCTCCGCTCCCCTCGGAGCGGATGTCGATGCGCTTCTGCAGCGCATCGAGCACGCCGTAGCTGTAGACGTGGCACTGCGCGGCGCCCAGCCCCGCGGGCAGCTGGTGCATCGCGAGGTGCGGCGGCTTGCCGATGCTCGCCGTCACGATGAGATCGGGATGCCGCTGTTGCAGTCCCTCCAACGCGGTCGCCCCGCCGTCGGTCACCGCCGGGAGGATCGAGAAATCGACCTCGTTGTGGATCTCGACGAGGGCGACGAGGTCACGGGCGCCCTGTGCGTCGATCCACGCGAGCATCCGGTCCCACGCGTCCGCGAGCACCCGGTAGCGGTCCTCGAACGGCACGGCGTCGATGGCCTCGAACCATCGGGGCGACGCGGCGAGCGCGCAGGACTGCTGGTACTCCCAGCTCGACAGGATGAGCACGAGGCCGTGCCGCCGTGCGGCGGCAAGGAGCGCGGCGAGGTGCGCGTGCACGTCGATCGCATAGCCGCCGGGTGTGTCGTACCAGCGCGTGCGCTGCCCGTAATAGCCGCCGGATGCCGTCTGCCCCAACCCCTCGATCCGCAGGTCGCGGGCGAGGTCGTCGAGGCCCAGGTCGCCGAACAGCAACAGGGGCGCCGCGCAGATCCGGATCGCGTTGTAGCCGAGCGAAGCGGCGTCGGCGCACCCGGCATCGAGGTCGGCGTACACGTCGCCTTCTCCGGCGCGGGTGTACCAGGAGAAGTCCCACAGGGTGATGGCGAGACGGTTGGGGAGGTGAGCGGGCACCGGGCCTGTCGGCCCGTACGGGGTCTCGGGGAGATTGCCCGACCCCAGGTAGCGATCGGTCATGCGTTCATCCTCTCGTTCGCGATGGTGCGGCCGTCGGTGGCCAGGTCGCGCAGCGCGGCCGCGTGCGCCCGGCGCCGGTCGGCAGTGTCCAGGTCGAACACGAGCAACTCCGGCAGGGAGGTTGCGAAGTAGTCGACCTCGTCGGGTGCCGCCTCGATCTGCGCGGCGCGCGCATCGAGCGCGTCCCAGATCGCGTCGGCCGCCGAGGTCTCGCCGAGGCGGGTGTGGGCGACGCCGATCCAGAACGTCGCCTCATCGGCGGGACGCGGAGCGACCGCGAGCGGCGTCGCCGCACAGGCCCGCTCCCAGGCGGCGCGAGCGGCGGCACCGTCGCCCGCAAGGCGGTGCGCATCGCCGAGGGCCACGAACCGTTCGCCCTGAGGGACGGCAGGATGCCTCCCCTCGCCGAGGTTCGCCGGAGCGGCGATCCCCGCCTCGAGCAGGGCGATGGCGGCATCCGCTCGTCCCTCGGCGCATGAGCGTCGCGCCAGGAGGCAGGCCGCGCGGTCGTAGGCGGCCAGCACGATCCCCTCGCCGCCCTCGAACGGGCGGAACACGCGCGTCGTCAGGATGCGCCACGCATCGTCGACCCGGTCTGTATCGAGCAGAAGCCCCACGTGGCTGATGGCGAGGTCGTCGCGGGCATCGAGCGCGGCGGGGTGGCGTTCCATGAGCGCGAGGCGGGCGGCGGCATCCGTTCCCGTCAGCTGCGCGAGCAGGTCGCGCTCGAGGACGAGACGCGGGTCGGGGCGGTGACCGAGGCCGGCCTCATACAGGTCGGCCGCCTCGGCGGGGTCGCCGCCGGTGCGGACGGTCGCAAGGGCGAGGTTGCGCAGCGCGACGGGGTCATCAGAACCCAGGTCCCGTGCGCGCTGGAGAGCCGCGCGGGCGTCGTCGTCGCGCCCGGCGTCGAGCAGCCAGGCGCCGAGCATGGCCGCGGCGGCGGAGGATCCGGCCGCGGCGCCCGCCACGAGGGCATCGTGCTGGTCGAGTCCGGCGGGGAAAGCGCCGCCCAGATCCAGCCGATCGGCTGCGCTGCGCTCTGCGGCGGCGAGGTCGGGGCGACCCGCGGCATCCGCCCATGCGGCGCGCAGGATCAGCCGGACCGGCTCGAGGTTGCCGAATCCGGCGTCGCCGGTCGCCTCGCGTGCGGTCGCGGCGAGGGCCTCGTCGAGCGCGCCGGCGCGGGCGAACTCGGCGCCGGCGTCGAGCGCGGCGCGCGGGTCCGACGGTGCCGCGCCGGTGAGGCAGACGGTGATCGGGTCGAGGGGGTCGGTCGCGATCAGAGCGTCGAGTGCCGCCCGATCGTCCCGCCCGAGCCGGCGCAGGGCGAGCACGCGAAGGCGTCGTGCCTCGGCGATCGGCCCAGCGGTGTCTGCCAGTCGGAGGGCGTCGGCCGGTCGCCCGTCCGCCAGCGCGAGTCGGGCGCGAGCGAGGGATGCTGGTGCCGCCCACACCGCGTTCCACGCCGCACGCGCGAACCGGCGATCGGCGTCGATGCGCTCGCCGAGCCGCTCGAGCGCGAGCCCGAGCAGGTAGTGCGTCTCGCCGTCGCGGGGGTTGAGGTTCCGGCGCGTCTCGCGGGCGACGGCCGCCTCGAGGTGCTCGCGCGCCGCGGTGTACTCGCCCCGCGCGAGGCGCCAGGAGCCGAGCATCGTGTGAGCGCGGCCGTCGTCCGGATCGCGCCGCAGCACCTCGCGCAGGTAGGGGAGGGGCGACCGGGTGGGATGCCGGTACTGCACCAGGTGGGTCGCGGTGAGCAGCAGCTCGTCGGTGCCCGCGAGGCGCTCGGCCGGCTCGGGCGCTGTCGCGACCCAGGGCTCGGCGGGCGCCGCGTCGCGCCGGACCCATCGGACGAGCGTCGCATCTCCAGCGACCAGCCCCACCGCGATCGCCGTCCCGGCGACCTCGATGATGGCGGGGGAGTCGGGTCCGACGGCGACGTCGAACGTCTCCTGCCCGCCGCCGTCGACCTCGACCTCGACGCGGGCCGTCCCGTGCGCGTGCGTTGTGATGACCCCGACCCGCGATCGGCCGCCGTCGGTCGTGACCGAGACCGCGGCATCCGTCGTCGCCTGCCGCGCCGGACCGATCGCGTGGATCGGGAACCAGTGCTGCGAGAACGTCTTCGTCTCGCCGGGGACGAGCCACGCGAAGTCGGGCTGGTTGTCGGTGTAGACCCCGGCCATGAGCTCGACGTATGGGCCGTCGGTGTCGGTGAGCTGGTCGTCCCAGGCGCGGCCGATGGGGCCGTCGCCCCAGGTCCATTGCTTCTTGCCAGGCGAGATCGCCGGGTCGGCCCAGTGCACGAAGCCCGCGTCGGCGGCGTGGTCGTAGCCCCCGAAGAAGCCGTCGTCGGTGTCGGTGATCATGTACGACGTGGGGACGGGGATGTTGCTGTAGACGTCGATGCGGTCGGCGTCGGGGCGCTCGGCGGCGAGGGCGGGGTAGTCGACGCCGTAGTACGGGCGGTCGGCGCGGGGGAACGCGGTGATCGCGCGGCGGGCGTGGTCGGCGACGTAGTGCACGTCGTCGGGGAAGAACGACTGGTACCGCTCGTGTGACCGGGCGGCGACATTCGCCCACCACAGGAAGGTCTGCGGTACGTCGGTGCGGTTGTGGAGGCGCACGTCGAGCTCGATGAGCGACGAACCCGGGCGCAGGCGCACGCCGTGGACGCCCCGCATCCGTTGCAGGGGGTCGAGGTCGCTGTGCCAGACGATCGCGCTGCCGTCGTCCTCGCGCTCGATGCGGTTGTCGACGGGGAGGAACGTCGCCGGGCGGTGGTGCTGCGGCCAGTTGAACTCGACGCCGCCCGAGATCCACGGACCGGCGAGGCCGACGAGCGCCGGTTTGATGACGTTGTTCCGGTAGAAGAAGTCGTAGCCCGCGACCTTGTCGTAGCCGATGTGGATGCGTCCGCCGAGCTCGGGCAGCAGCATCAGCCGGACGTACGCGTTCTCGAGGTGGATCGCCCGCCACACCCGCGGGTGTTTCTCGTGCGAGATCGCCTCGATCATCGGCAGCGGATAGACCCGCCCGCTCGAGCCCTGGTAGACGCGCCGGTCGAGGAACGCGGGGTACGGGTCAGGATCGCCGGGCTCGTAGGTGTCGATGACGACGTCCTCGGTCCAGCACGCGACCCCGCCGTCGGCGAGTAGCGCCTGCTGGTCGGCGGGGGCGTCGGGGAGCTGGATGCGGCTGGGCGCGGCGTCGGGCATGGGGCGAATCTACGAGTGTCGAGGCGGCGGGGCCATGGGCGGGGATGCGGGCGGCCTGGACGATCCGCTGGTGCGGTGCGGCAGGATGGGGGGATGCAGCGGGCGGAAGGGTTCGAGCGGCAGCGTCTGAGCGTCGTGCCGCGTCCGGTCGTCGAGGCCGCCCTCGCGAAGCCGGTCACCCGGCGGATGGTGGTGACGGATGCCGGCTACTTCCCGCGCGCGACGGGTCACGGGCGCCATCGCCCCACCGGCGCGCCCGAGACGATCGTCATCGTCTGCGTCTCGGGGGCCGGGTGGGTTGACGCGGGCGGTCAGCGGACGCGCGTCGGGTCGTCGACGGCGATCGTCATCCCCGGCGGTGTGACGCACTCCTACGGGGCGGATGCCGGTGATCCCTGGACGATCTGGTGGTGTCACGTGCGCGGCTCGGACGTGCCGGAACTGGTCGGGGCCGCGGGGGTCTCGGCGGACCGTGTGGTGCTGCCGCTGCGCGCCGTCGACCGGGCGACCGCCCTGCTCGACGAGATCTCGACCTCGCTGGCGCGAGACACGACGCCGGCGCGGATGGTCGCGGCATCCGGGATGGCGTGGCGGCTGTTCACGCAGCTCGCCGTCGACCGGCTGCTGCCCGAGCACGGGACGCCCGTCGAGCGCGCGCTGCGCTACCTCGAGGACCGCATCGATGGCACTGTCCATGTGGGCGAACTCGCAGCGATGGTCGGGGTCTCGCCCTCGCACCTCGCCGCGCTTTTCCGCGATGCGACCGGCGGCGGTGTCATCGCGCACCACCTCGCGCTGAAGATGGCCCACGCCCGGCACCTGCTCGATGGGACCGACCTACCCGTGGCGGAGGTCGCGCGCCGCGTCGGCATGGACGATGCGTTCTACTTCTCGCGGAGGTTCCGCGTCGCCCACGGAGTGTCGCCGACGGCGTATCGGGGGCAGGGGAAGGGGTGATCGGCCTACGGTGACGATCGCAGTCGCCGGCAGAGCAGGCCGCGGATGCTAGTGGGTGCCGTCGAGAATGAGTCGGGTCGCTTCATGCGCTGCGTCCCATTGCGGAAAGTGGCCGCAGCGCTCGAACCAGTGCAGCTCGGCGTCCGGGAACAGTTTTGTGGCGCGAGCGGCCTGGCGGGGTACCGTCACCAGATCGCGCCGCCCCCACCCGATCGTGACCCGGCCAGGTACCGTCCCGGCCGGTGCGCCCTGTTGCTTGGGTCCTTTTGTGAGGGCGTTCATGGCGGCACCGGTCGACGGCGAATCGGCCAGTCCGCGCACGTCCGGCAGCACGGTCTCGGGCGAGAGGGCCCACGGCCGCGCCGACAGCTGCGCCAGCAGCAGAGCCCGTCCGACGGGGTTGCCTAGGAGGGTCGGCAGCATGCCTCGCAGCGCTCTGACCAGAGTGATCGAGGGCCGCAACGTGGCGCCGAAGACGATGAGCTCGCGGTGACTCCAGAAGCCGCCCGGGTCCAACGCCACAGTGTCACCGCCGACCCCGCGCCGCGCGAGCTCGAGCACGATTCGGCCGCCCATCGACTGGCCTGCTGTCGAGACCCCGTCCAGCCCCTGCTCGCGGATGAAGTCCGCGACAGCGTCGGTCAGCGTGGCGATCGAGACCTCACCGGCCAAGGGCGGTGTCTCACCGAACCCGGGTAGGTCGACAGCGATGACCTCACGGTGTTCCGCCAGTCGGTCGAGGATCGGTGTCCAAGACCGCCACCCCGCGCCCAGGCCATGCACGAGCAGCAGAGGGCTGCCGTTCCCGCGTCGAATATGGTTCAGCGTCACCCAGGCAACGCTATCCCGCGCGGATCTGGGGAGGGCCGGATTGTCAGAAGCGGAACGACTCACGCCGCTCTCGCGTGGCGCTCGTAGCGCGTGGGCCTGACCCACCCACGAGCTGTGCACAGGATCTGTCACCGTTGCGTCCGCTCGACGATGAGCTGGGCGCCGCGCCCAGCCACCTGAAGGAATCCCGCGAACGGCTGGCATCATGAACCTGAGCTGACTCCGACGGACGCGTCCGTCTGCTGTCATCGTCATCGTCATCATCGAGGACGTACTGCTGCCACTTATCGCGGGCGCGGCGGGTATTGCCAAACACGAGGGTGAGTACCGACACGACCAGCACGATGGATGCGGGCACGAGGAGACTCCAGAGGGCTGTCCCGTCCCGACTCGTCAGCGAGAACGACAGCCATACGAGCAAGAGCCCGAAGACTATCCCGCCGACAGCTCGGACAGCTTGAGCAGCCACCAGTGCATGGTTTCACCCTTCCGGCGACCGAGATCAGCCGTTCTCGCGCCCAGGCAGCGGTGCCCCAGCAAGAAACACCTCGTACGCCTCCCGCGCGCTCTCCCCGGTTGCGGGGTGCCGCAGGGGCTAGAGCGGCATCCGCCTCTCGTCGGTAACGGGGCTGAAGCGCCGAACGTACGCACGCTGCACCAGTCTGTCCACGAATGAGACGTTCCTGTACTTTCCTGGCCGTCCCTCAAGCGGCATTCCGAGATCGATGAGAAGCCGCCTCGCGCCCGGGGTCCAGCGCGCAGTCTCAGCCATCCGCAGCGCACGATCCGCGAGGACGGACCGGTCGCACTCCGTCGCGAGTCGCCACGCAGTCCAGATCTGCATCGGCCGGCTGCTTGAGGGCGTGCCGGCCGAGATGTCGCCGGCGAGCCAGAGCTCGATCACCGAATCGATCGTCGGCAGACGTTTCAGCAGAGGGATCAGGAGCGTCTCGGCATCCAGCACCAGGGGGTCGTGCGCAGCTTCGTCCGTATCCCGATACACGCGCCGCGATGCGCCGGGAAGGTCGTCCAGCGAAAAGGTGGCTGGCCGCATCGCCTCCGCGTCGGGCTCACCGTCGCGCAGCACGAGCGAGCCGACGGCGAGTTCATGCTGGTGAGGGTCGTGCTTCGCCGTCGCCAGGTACACCCACCACCGCAACTCCGCGGTGTCGAGGACCCATTCCTCGCCGCGGCGTTCGAAGCCGGCGGCGAGGAACACCCGGTTCAGCTCGCGGGTGCTATGGCCGCGTGACCACTTCTGTGTGCCGTCAGCGCCCATGAGGCGAGATTAGTGGTGCCGCGGTCGCGTCTTCGCCCTGAGTGTCCGGGGACGGGATGCCTGGACGATTCGCGCTCGCAGCGAGACAGCCAACCGCGCGATCCTAGGCTCAAGGGACACCCGAGTCTGGAGCCCCAATGACCCGCGTCCACACGCTTCCTCTTCCCACGCCGGCCGCCGAGGAGCAGGCGGCCATCCGGCCGTCGGCGGTCTCGGACGTCGACGTCACCACGCAGTCGGTGCGCCAGGGCGGCATCCCGGTCTTCCCGATCTCCGGAGAGATCCACTACTCACGCATCCCTCGCGAGAAGTGGATGCCGGTGCTCACCGCCGCCCGCGCCGGCGGCCTCACCCACGTGTCGACCTACGTCCTCTGGAATCACCACGAGCCGGTGCGCGGGCGGCCGGACTTCACCGGTGACCTCGACGTGCGCGCGTTCCTCGAGACAGCCCGCGAGGTCGGGCTCGGGCTCATCCTGCGGATCGGACCCTACGCGCACGCGGAGGCCCGACACGGCGGACTGCCCGACTGGCTCGTAGACTCCGCCCTGCCGCTGCGCACCAACGACCCGGCGTACCTCGCCGAGGTCGAGCGGTGGTACGCGCTGCTCGCTGAGCAGGTGCGCGGCATCCCGTTCTTCTCGATCCAGGTCGACAACGAGCTCTACGACGGCGCCGACCACCTCTCCCGGCTGCGCGAGATGGCGGAGCGGCTCGGCCTGCGCGCGCCCGTCTGGACAGCGACCGGGTGGGGCGGAGCCCAGCTGCCGGACGGATTCCTGCCGGTCTACGGCGGATACCCCGAGTCGTTCTGGGTCGACGCCGACGTCGAGCCCGACCTGCGCAGCCACGCGAACTTCTACCCGTCACCGCGCCGCGACGACGATTCGATCGGCGCCGACCACCGCGCCGGCGAACCGGTCGCTGAAGCGGTGCGGGCGCCGCATCCCTTCACGACCTGCGAACTCGGCTCGGGCATGACGTCGGCCTACCACCGCCGTCTCGACGTGCCCGCCGCCGACGTCGCGGCCCTCGCGATGGCCAAGCTCGCCTCAGGCAGCGTCTGGCAGGGGTACTACATGTACGCCGACGGCCGCAATCCGCGGCGCGGCCTGCAGGAGTCGCACGCCGCGGCGGGACCGAACGACTTCCCCGAGATCGCCTACGACTTCGGTGCGCCCGTGCAGGTCGACGGCGCGACGCGGCCGAGCTGGGCGGCGCTTCGCCGACAGCACCTCATGCTCGCGCGGTGGGGCTCCACGCTCGCCGCCATGCCCGCCTTCTTCGCCGAGGACGCCGTCGACTCGCCTGACGTCTCGGGGCTGCGGTGGTCGGTGCGCTCCCACGGATCGAGCGGTTTCGTGTTCGTCGTGAACCGGCATCCCGGGGTCGACCTGCCCGCCCACGAAGGGGTGCGGTTCGAGGTGGGTGAGACGGTGTTCCCCGAGGTCGACATCCCGACCGGCGCGGTGTTCGCCTGGCCGTTCGGGATGCCGCTCGGCGACGCGACCGTGCACTGGCTCACCGCGCAACCGGTGACCGAGGTGGTGTGGCGCGGGGCGCCGCTGCTGGTCGCGGCGGCGACCGACGGCATCCCGCCGCTGCTCTCGGCCGACGCGGACGTCACGGAGATCGCTGCGGACCGCGGGCGCATGTGGGAACTGACCCGCGACGGCGGGGTGGTCGCGCGGGTGCTCGTCCTCGACGAGGCGGATGCCGATGCGATCGCGGTCGCCGACGGGCGGGTCGTCTGGGCGCTCGGCGCGGTCGTGACCGACGGCGGGGCGGTCTCGTTCGCGGGGGATGCCGCTGCGTCCCCGCGTCTCGAGGTGCTCGACGACGGCGGGTGGGTGGCAGTCGAGGTCGAGCCTGGACATGCCGCGGAGGTCGCGGTGACGCTCGAACGGTCCGCCGGGGCGCCCCCGGCCGGTGCCGAACAGGGCGGTCGCGCGTCGATCCCGGCGGAGTGGGATGCCGCCGCGATCGTGACGATCGCGGTCGACCCGGCCGACGAGCGCACGTTGCGCCTGGAGTGGATCGGCGATGTCGCCCGCGCCTGGGTCGGCGACCGGCTCGTGTCGGATGCCCTGTGGACCGGGCGCCCCTGGCGCATCCCGGCCGACCTTCGCGGCGACGCGACCGAGCTGCGGATCGAGATCCTGCCCGGCAAGCCGTCCGCACGCGTGCGCTTCCCCAGCCCCGCGCCCGTAGGGGCGGGGATCACGCGTGCGGAGCTCGAAGGCCGCACGCACGCGCGGGTCTGAGGCGTCCACGCCTACGGCTCGAACCCACTCTGTGCGAGGGGGATGCGGGGGTCGGCTCGCGCACAGGCATCCACAGGCACTCGATCACGTGTCCCGTGCTAGTTTTCGGGCGAGCCCGCCCAAGGCGCATCTACCCGGTAAGGGCGCGCCCAGCCCGCAGTTCGGAGAGGGTGGCCGCCCGTTCGAGCCGGGCCGGGTCCGGGGAACTCACTGCACTGCGGGTGCTGTCGGGGTTCCCGCACGTGGTGGCATCAACGCCCGAAGGCCACCTGCATCCACATCATGTAGCCGCGTGCCCCTCAGCGCCCTGCGACCACCGCATTGTCGAGCGCGTCGAGGTCGACGCCGGGGCGCGAGACGGCGTTCGTGAGCAGCACCCAGGCGATGCCGGCGGTCGGGTGCACCCAGAACTCGGTGCCCGCCCAGCCGCCGTGGCCGTAGACGTCCTGGTCGATGAGGCCGGGTGCGCGCGTGCGGAGGTTCCACGTGAACCCCCAGTCCTGCCCGCGCTCGGCGGTGTACGGCTCAAGCCGGGGGATGTGGCCCGTCAGAGGCCGTCGCATCATCGCCAGCGTTGCCGGCTTCAGGATGCCGCCGGTCGCCCCGCCTTCGATCCGCAGCAGCTCCGACCCCAGCCGCAGCAGATCCTCAACCCGGCCGACGAGACCGGCCCCCGGATGCCGCACCGCGGCGAACCGCGCCATGTCGACGCCTGACGCCGCGGCATCCACCACCGGCACCGCACCGGTGTGATCGAGGCTGAGCCCATCCGCCCCGATCTCGCCGGCCCACTGGGCGACGGCATCCGCCCAGTCCCGGCCGGTCGCGTGCTCGACGAGCGCCGCGATGCCCTCGAACGCGAGCGACGAATACCTCGAGGCGCTGCCCGCGGCGAAGTCCCGCCCGCGGGTGATGAGCTCGTCGCGAAGCGGCACCACGGGGTCGAGCGGCGGCTCGGCGATGCCGGCGGTGTGCGAGGCGAGGTGCCGCAGCAGCACGACGTCGTCGCGCCCCGCGCCGAATTCCGGCACAGCATCCCGAAGCGGCGTCTCGGTCGTCAACAGTCCGCGCTCGATCGCCCGCGCTGCCGCGATCCCCAACAGGGGCTTGGTGATCGAGAAGAGCGGGTACCGATCGGATGCCGCGGCCCCGAACCCCTCCAGCGCCACCGTCCCCTCTGCGGTCGCCACGCCGAGCACGGCCGACGGCAGCCGGCCCGACGCGACGTGATCGCGAACGAGGTCGAACGCGGCGCTCATGCCGACGGCACCTGCAGGACGCCGTTGCGGCGGTGCGGCAGTCGAGCCAGCGACGCGTCGCGGAGCGCCTCAGGCAGCAGTGCGTCGGGCGCATCCTGGAACGCGACCGGCCGCAGGAACCGGCGGATCGCGGTCGCGCCGACGGAGGTGTGCAGCGACGTCGTCGCGGGCCACGGTCCGCCGTGCTGCTGCGACCACGTCACGGCGACACCGGTCGGCCAGCCCGCGAACAGGACGCGTCCGGCGCGCAGCTGCAGCAGCTCGAGCACCTCAGCGACGTCCTCGCCCGCCTCGCTGTGGAGGGTCGCGGTGAGGCTTCCCGGCACGGCACGCAGGGCCCGCAGCAGCTCGGCCTGGTCGCTGTAGCGGACGAGCAGCGTGACCGGTCCGAACACCTCGGCGATGAGCGTCTCGGCGCGCTCGGCGACCGCCGCGGCATCCGTCGTCAGCACGACTGGGCGAGCACCGTCGGGGGTCTCGGCACCGTACGCGAGCACCTCGACCGACGGGTCGGCCTCGAGCTCGCGGATGCCGTCGGGGAAGGCCGTCGTGATGCGCTCGGTGAGCAGCGGTCCACCGGCAGCACCGGCGACGGCGTCCGCCACGAGCTGCTCGATACCGGCATCCCGCGGGATGAACACGACACCGGGCTTCGTGCAGAACTGCCCCGCGCCGAGCGTGAACGAGCCGACGAGTCCAGTCGCGAGCACCGCGCCGCGAGCCGCTGCGGCGCCCGTCGTGACGACGACGGGGTTCACGCTGCCGAGTTCGCCGTAGAACGGGATCGGGTCGGGGCGCCCGCTCGCGAGGTCGAACAGTGCACGTCCGCCCGAGAGCGAGCCTGTGAACCCGGCGGCCTGGATGACGGGGTGCTGCACGAGCGCGTTCCCCGCCTCTCGGCCCTCGATGAGTGCGAGCGACCCGGCGGGAGCGCCCGCGGCCGTCAGCGCGTCGATCGCGATCGCAGCGGTGCGCTCCGACAGCTCGGGGTGCCCCGAGTGCGCCTTCACGATGACCGGGTTGCCGGCCGCCCACGCCGAGGCGGTGTCGCCGCCGCAGACCGAGAAGGCGAACGGGAAGTTGGATGCCGAGAACACGGCGACCGGGCCGACGCCGACGAGCAGGCGACGCAGCTCCGGCCGGGGCGGAGTGGCCGCGGCATCCGCGTCGTCGACGGTCAGCTCGAGGTACGAGCCCTCGCGGACGACCGAGGCGAACAGGCGCAGCTGCCCCGTCGTGCGGCCGACCTCGCCGCGAAGGCGGACGGCCCCAAGACGGGTCTCGCGGTCGGCGATCGCGACGAGTTCGTCGGCGTGCGCGTCGAGGGCGTCGGCGACGGCCGTCAGCCAGCGCGCGCGATCGTCGGCGGACGACGTGCGCCAGATCGGCGCGGCGGCCGCGGCGGCGTCGGTGAGGCGGGCGAGTTCTTCGGGTGACGTGGTCATCGGAGTCCTTCCGGGTCGGTGAAGCGCAGGCCGAGGCCCTCGTGGGGCACCTCGGTCAGCGTTCCGTCGGCGATGGTGACGGGGGAGGGGGCGTCGAGCGCACCGAGGGCGCCGAACGCGGCATCCTCGATGTCCTCGACGAGGACCTCCTGCGGCAGGGTCATTGCGAGCTGGCCCGAGAGCTCGGGCAGCAGGTGGGGATGCAGGTCGACGCCCGCGGCGTGCGCGTCGCTCGCGATCTCGAGGAACGGGGTGATCCCGCCGACGCGGACGATGTTCGGCTGCACGACCTGCGCAGCGCCCGAGCGGACGAAGTCGTCGAAGCGGTAGCGGGTGTGCACGTTCTCGCCGAGGGCGATCGGCACGGCCGACCCGGATCGAAGGCGACGAGCGAGTTCGATGTGGCCGGCGAGGTCGTCGGCGCGGAGCGGTTCCTCGATCCAGGCGATACCGGATGCCGCGAGTGCCTCGACGGCGGTCGTCGCCCGGGTGAGGTCCCACCGCTGATTCGCATCGATCATGAGCGCCCGGTCGGGCCCGATGACGTCACGCACCGCGGCGACGCGGTCGACGTCGCGGGCGAGGTCGGGGCTGCCGACCTTCATCTTCACGGCGTCGAAACCGGCATCCACCCAGCGCTGCGCCTGCGCAAGCAGATCGTCGAGTTCGTAGTGCAGGTTGATGCCGCTCCCGTAGGAGCGCACCGACTCACGGCGCCGACCGATCGACGTCGACACCGAGGTGCCGGCGGCGCGCGCCGCGGCATCCCACAGCGCGAGGTCGAGCCCCGCGATCGCGATCGTCGTGAGACCGCCGCCACCCGCCTCGTGCAGGTGTCGCCACAGCTCGGGCCACACCTCCGCCGGCTCGGCCGAGCGGCCGACGGCGAAGGCGGGGATGTCGTGCTGCAGGAGCGCGAGAACCGCCTCGGCGCCGATCTGCGGAGTCCACGAGAAGCCCCACCCCTCGGCGCCATCCGACCGCACGACGTGGGTCGCGATGACGCCGACCGAGGTGACGTCGGCGGCCCACGGGCGCGTCAGCGGCACCCGGATCAGCCGGGCGCCGAGCGAGGCGATCGTGGTCACAGCAGTGCGCGGCCGGCAGCGAGAATCTCGGACAGTCGCGCTTCCTGCACCGGGGTCGGGTCGACGAGCGGCGCGCGGACCGAGCCCACGGGCAGGCCCTCGAGACGCAGGCCCGCCTTGATGAGCGAGACGCCGAAGCCCGGCGTCTCATCGCGGAGGGCGACGAGCGGAGCGTAGAAGCCGTCGAGGATCGCCAGGCGCCGCGCCTCGTCGCCGTCGATGTACGCGCGGTAGTACGCGTTCGCGACCTCGGGGATCATCGCGAAGGCCGCCGACGAGTACAGCGGCACGCCGATGCCGCGGTACGCGCCCTGCGTCAGCTCCGCGGTCAGCAGGCCGTTGAAGAACGCGAAGTCCTCACGCCCGGCATCCGCGACGGCGCGCACGATCAGCTGCGTCGCACCGATGTCGCCGACGCCATCCTTGAAGCCGACCACCTTCGGGTTCGCCGCGAGGGTGCGGATCGACTCGGCCGTGAACGCCGCCGAGCCGCGGTGGTAGATGATGACGGGCAGATCGGATGCCGCAGCGATCGCCTCGACATAGGCGATGAGCCCGCGCTGGGGAGCGCCGACGAGGTACGGCGGCAGGACGAGGAGGCCGTCGGCGCCCGCATCGGCGGCGGAGCGCGCGACCTCGACGGCGTGGCCGAGCGGGCCACCGGCTCCGGCGATGACGGGGACGCGACCGGCGACCGCGTCGACCGCGGTCCGGACCACGAGCGCGGATTCGGCGGCGGACAGGGCGTGGAACTCGCCCGTGCCGCACGCGGGGAAGACGCCGCCCGCACCGGCATCCACACCCTTCGAGACGTGCTGCGTCAGGAGGTCGGTTTCGACGCGGTCGGCCGAGTCGAAGGGCGTGACGGGGAAGAAGAGGATGCCGTCGAAGTTCATACCGGCACGTCCTTTCGGTCGAGGGTGGACGACGGTGCGGTGAGTTCGGTACGCCAGGAGTGCTGCGGGTGCCAGCCGAGCACGCGCGCCGCCTTCGCATTCGAGAAGGCGGGGGCGGTGCCGGTGAGGCCACTCGCGAGGTCGCCCGTGCCGGGCACGAAGCGCGGCAGGAGATCGGCGAGCGGGCCGTCGGCCAGTGCATCGTCGGCGCCGACGAAGAACACCTCGGCGTTCGGGATGTCGGGGAGCGCGCCGAGCAGCAGGTCGGTGAACGACGCGACGTCGCGGGCGTCGACGTAGTTGAAGAGGGCGGGTGCCGACAGTGCGGGATCCGCGACGCGCTCGGCGACCGTGTGGCCCTGCTGGGTCGGGGCGCCGCGCCACTCCTCGGGCGCGATGACGTAGCAGGGGCGGAACGTCGCGTAGCGGACGTCGTCGCCGGTGCGTCGGTGCAGCATCGACACGGTCTGCTCGATCATGAGCTTCGACAGCGCGTACGCGTTCCACGGCCGCGGCGTCGACTCTTCGTCGAGGGGCAGCGAGTCGGGCAGCCAGCCCGATGGGTTGCCGTAGCCGAGGACGGTGGGGCTGGATGCCGCCACGATCCGCCCAATGCCGGCATCCACTGCTCCGCCGAGGACGGAGACCGCGAGGCCGGTGTTCGTCCGCATGATCACGTCTTCGGGCGCGCTGAAAGGCACGGCGATCGCGGCGAGGTGGACCAGGGAGTCGGCCCTCGCCCGCACGAGCGTCTCGGCGGTCGCGGCCGCGTCGAGGAGGTCGATCGAGATCTGCTCGACCCCGTCGATGCGGAGGTCCTCGGACGGTGCCCGGTCGAGCGAGACGACCTCGTGGCCGAACGCGGCGAGGCCGGTGACGAGGTTGCGGCCGAGCCTGCCGGACCCGCCGGTGACGACGACGCGACTCATCGGGTGGCCCTGGGCGTCTGATTTCCGGGGGTCGAGTCGCGGAGGATCGCGACGCCGAGGTCGGCGACCTGCACGGGCAGGCCGGTCTCGAGCGAGCGGTTGCCGGCGATGCCGACCGCGATCGATCGGACGCCGTCGGTCCAGTCGGCAGGACGGCCGAGCGGGTCGTTCACCGGCCCCGCGAAGACGTCGGCCAGCAGGAGGGCGTCGCCGCCGCCGTGGGCGGATTCGCCCGAGACGATCGGGACCTCGACGGCTTCCTCCCAGTGCCGCTGCACGAGCAGGCGCTCGCCCATAGGGCGGAGGCTCGAGTGGGCGGCATCCTGCACCGCACTCGGGTCTACCACCGGGTGCAGCCCGTCGCCGACGAGGACGGCGCCCCGCTCGACGACCTCGAGCTCGGCGCGGCCCTCGGTGCCGTTGATCGCGACGCGGTAGCCCTCCCAGGGGGCGTGCGCGTTGAGGGAGTACGACAGCGTCGCGCCGTCCGAGTAGTCGACGACGAGGGCGAGGTTGTCCTCGATCGTGATGCCGGGACCGAACACGTCGCGGTCGCGGACGTAGCCGTCGTGCTGCTCGGCGTCGAGGTACAGCGCTCGTAGGCGCTCGTCGCCGCGCAGGTCGAGCTCGAACGGGTCGCGGTCGCCGTCGTGCGTGCCGCGGTCGGGGCGGTCGCCGAGGCCACGGGCGGCGGCGTTCTCGGCGCCGTAGAAGCGGAGGGCTCCCGAGGCGAAGACGCGGCGCGGGCGCTGCCCGATCCACCAGTTGACGAGGTCGAAGTGGTGGCTGGACTTGTGCACCAGGAGGCCGCCGGAGTGCTCCTTCTCGCGGTGCCAGCGGCGGAAGTAGTCCGCGCCGTGCTGCGTGTCGAGCATCCAGGAGAAGTCGATGGAGGTGACGCGACCGATCCGGCCCTCGGCGATGACCTGGCGGAGGGCGGTGTTGCGCGGCGCGTACCGGTAGTTGAAGGTCAGGACGACCGATCGCCCCGTGCGTTCGGCGGCCGCCTCGATCGCGGCGGCGCTGGCCGCGTCGATGGTGAGGGGCTTCTCGACGACGACGTCGGCCCCGGCGTCCATCGATCGGACGATCAGCTCGGCGTGCAGGTCGTCCCGCGCGGTCACGATGACCCGCTCGATGCGCTCGGCGCGGATCATCTCCTCGAGCTGGTCGGGCTGCCAGGTGCTCGGAGCGGCGAGGCCGTGGTCGACGAGGCGGTCGACGTAGAACTGTGCGCGGGTCGGGTTCGGCTCGCAGATCGCGACGAGGTCGGCGCGGTCGCGGTAGTCGTCGGCGATGGCGTCCACGTACATCTGTGCGCGGTGGCCTGCGCCGACGAGGGCGTACCGGGTGGTCATGGCTCTCCTTCGTGCCGGACTCCTCCGAGCCGGGAAACAGGCTCAGGAAACGTTTTCTCGACCGTAGCACGGAAGACGCCGAGACCGCGAGGACTGTTCTCTGCGCGGCGTTCGATCGTTTCAGCGGGTCGGTGCCGCCGTGGTGCCGCGCAAGATGACCTGAGGGACGACGGTGTGCGTCGTCTCGGGCGATTCGCCCTGCAGGAGGGCGCGGAGCGCGTGCCACGCCAGGGCGCCGAGCTCGGCGGTCGGGACGGCGGCGGTCGTCAGCCCGGGGGAGGTGTAGCGCGCGAAGGGGATGTCGTCGAAGCCCGCGATGGACAGGTCGCCGGGTACGGTCAGGCCGCGCTCGGTGGCGGCGCTGAGAAGGCCCATGGCGGACAGGTCGTTGAATGCGAGGACGCCCGTGGCGCCCGAGTCGAGGACGGCATCGAGCGAGTCGGCGCCGGCGGCGAAATCGACACCCGCCGGGATCTCGTAGATCTCGCACCCGTCGAGGGTCGCGCGGGCGTCGTCGAGCGCGGCGAGGCGCTGAGCGTTCGAGGCGCTCCGCTTGGCGCCGGCGAGGTAGGCGATGCGGCGGTGGCCGAGTCCGTAGAGGTGGTCGATGACCTCGCGGAGAGGGGTGCGGTAGTCCGCGGCGACGCTGGGGGCGTCACCCGCGCGGTTGACGAGCACGACGGGCGCTACCTCGGCCAGGACCTCGGCCAGGGCGGCATCCGACATACGCGGAGCGCAGAGCACGAGGCCGTCGGAGCGGCGACGCGATTCGAGCGCGAGGAGGCGTTCCTGGTCCTCGTGCTCGTCGGAGTCGGCGACGAGCACGTGGTACCCATCGGCGACGGCGGCGCGGCTGAGGCCGCGGAGCATGCCTTGGAACGTCGGGTTCGACAGGTCGGGGACGACGACCGAGATCGTCTGAGTCTTGCCGAGGACGAGGCTGCGGGCGAGGGGGTTCGCGGAGTAGCCGAGCTCGGTGGCCGAGGTGCGGACCCGTTCGGCCAGAGCCGGATCGACGGTCGCGTTCCCGTTCATCACGCGGGAGACGGTCGCCAGCGAGACGCCGGCGTGCTTGGCCACGTCAGTGATCGTGGTCTGCTTCTGCCCTGCCATCGGCTCCCCTTCGCGCCTTCCGGCGTGCGCCGTGCGCGCGCCGGTGTGGCCATACTATGCGAGGAAACGTTTTATGACGGGAGACGACGATGTCCGGATCTGCTGCTGACCGAGCCGCCAAACGCGAGCGGGTGGCCGATGTGCGGCGGGATGCCGGTGGTCGCCCGCTCGTGCTCTCGTCGCACGAAGCGCTCACCTGGTACCTCGAGGGTGCCCGCACGCATGTCTCGCTCGCCGGGCCTCCCGTTCTCGCCGTCCGCGTGGACGATGACGGCGACACCCTGTTCGTGAGCGCGAACGAGGCCGACCGGCTGATCGCCGAGGAGTTGCTGCCCGAGGATGCCGATCGCGTCGTCCGGGTGCCGTGGCATCAGCCGGTGCTCGAGGCTGCGGGCGCCGGGGTGGCCGAGGCTGAGGTGGCTGCCGCGCTGCGGGCGGCACGCGCGTCGCTCCTCCCCGCCGAGGCGGACCGATACCGCGCGCTCGGGCGCGAGACGGCGGAGGTACTGACGGCTGTCGCGCGCGGGCTGCAGGCGTCGTCGTCCGAGCGGTCTGTCGCGGCGGCGCTCGCGTCGGGTCTCGCCGCGCGGGGGATCGATCCGCTCGTGATCCTCGTCGCGGGGGAGGAGCGCTTGCCGCACCGGCATCCGCTCCCCACCGAGGGACCGCTCGGGCGTCGGGCGATGCTCGTGGTGTGCGGTCGGCGGCACGGCTTGATCGCCAACGCGACGCGCTGGGTCGGCGAGGCGGGGGCGGATGACGCACGCATTCTGGAGGTAGAGGCGGCGTTCTTCGCCGCGACCCGTCCGGGCGCCCGGTTGAACGACGTCTTCGCAGCCGGGACCGCCGGGTATGCGGCATCCGGGTTCGATGCGGACGAGTGGACGAAGCACCACCAGGGCGGACCGACCGGGTACGCCGGGCGCGACCCTCGCGCGACGACCCTGACGACGGATTCCGTGGTCTCGAACCACGCGTTCGCGTGGAACCCGAGCGCACCGGGCGCGAAGGTCGAGGACACCGTCCTCGTGACGGAGTCGCGTGTCGAGGTGCTGACGGCGGATCCGGTCTGGCCGACCGTGGAGTTCGGCGGGTTCCGCCGGCCGGTGGCGCGCGCGTTCGACTGACCGGCCGTCAGGCCGACGTGCCGGCTCCGCGTCGGCGCGCCATGAGCGCTCCCACCCCGGCCGCAATCGCGACGACGCCGGCGAGTCCGAGCCAGAAGACGTCCAGAGCGAAGAGGTTGCCCGCGGTGCCGTCCCGATCGACGCGGTCCATCTGCGCGGAGAGGTTCATCTGCGCGAGTACGACGATCGCGAGGCCCGCGAGGATGAGTGCGGTGCCGACGGTGAGGCGCATCAGGATCTCCCTCGGAACGTGGATGACGCTTCTCACCGTACGACCATCTCGGTCACGCCGTGAACGTCGACCCCTTCGCCGGCTGATCCCCGTCACGACGCTCGATCGCCCGCAGACTCTTCGCCACGAAGCGCGCAATCCGCCGCGCCCCGTCGACGCGGAAATGCGTGTCGTCTACCAAGCCCTCGGGCCACGCGACGGTCTCGCCCGGCGCGTAGTGCGACAACAATCGAGCGGATGCCTCGTCCCCGAGGTCCTCGTAGAGCCAGGTCGTGAACGCCGTGAGGTCGATGAGGTCGACGCCCTCCTCCGCGGCGAGGTCGCGCACGGCATTCGGGTAGTCGCCGTGGGTCGGCGTCACGCGCTCGCCATCGAACCAGCGCCGCTCGCACGACGTGCAGAGCACGGGGCGCGAGCCGCGCTCGCGCACGTCCGCCACCATCCGCCGCAGCCGATCCGTGTATCCGCCGCGGGAGGCGAGCAGCTCAGGCTGCTTCTGGTCGTTGTGGCCGAACTGGATGACGACGGTGTCGCCGTCCGCCACACCGGTCAGCAGTTCGCCCCACGTCCCGCTCGCGAGGAACGACTCGGTCGTCGCACCGCCGAACGCATGATTCAGGACCGGCGCCGACACGAACTCGTCGAGGCATTCGCCCCAGCCGGCCATCGGCTCCTCACCCGCCTTCATCGGCGCGACGGTCGAGTCTCCGGCCAGGTGATAGATCATCCGCATCCTCCGTTGATTCCGGACATGGCGATGCGGCGGCCGGGAGGTTCCGACCGCCGCATCCGTCGATCAGCTCGCGGCGAGTGCCGTCTCCACCTGCGAGACGAGCTCCTTCGCGGCATCCGCGGGGGTCGTCTTGTCGAAGGTGACGTCGTCGAGCAGCTTGGTGATGATCGGGCCGAGCTGCGAGGTCGGCAGCGCGATCGGGTTCTGCGGCGTGCCACCGGCCTGGGACAGGCGGTCGATGAAGGCCACCTGCTCCTTCTCGGACTCCGTCAGATCGGGCGTGATGGCCTCGAGGACCTTCGGGTCGGCCGGGATGCCGAGGGTCAGCTTGTTGAGCGGGCCCGCTTCCTCGCTGTTCAGCAGGAAGTCGATCAGCTTCGCGGCTTCCTTGGGGTGCTTCGACTTCGAGTAGACCGCGTACTGCACGGTCGGCTGGATGACGAGACCCACCTTGCCGGCGCTGTCGCCGGGAACGTTGAGGATCTTCAGCTCCTGGCCCGACGCACCCGCGTAGATGCTGATGAAGTTGAGCGGCGCGAAGGTCATGCCGACCTTGCCCTGACCCATGAGGCTCTGCTCGAGCGACGCCGACGCGTCCTCGGCAGCCGTGGAGGCATCGGGTGAGCCGCCCGACTCCTGCAGGTCCTTCGAGAACTGGAAGAACTTCTCAGCCGTGCCCTCGCTGACGCCGAACTTGCCGTCAGCCGTGTAAAGGTCCTCGCCGTTCTGGCGGGCGAAGGCCATGAGCGACTGGTCGTTCGAAATCGCCGACGAGCCGTAGGTGCCCTTGCCGGCCTTTTCGGAGAGTTCCTTGGCGATCGAGATGTAGTCGTCCCACGTCCACGACGTGTCGTCGGGAAGCGCGACGCCGGCCTTCTCGAAGACGGCGGGGTTGACGATGATGCCACGCGAACCGACACCGGTCGGCAGGGCGTAGAGCTTGCCGTCGATGATGCCGGCGTCGAGCGAGCCGGCCTGGAAGGCCGACTGGTCGATGTCACCGCTGATGTCCGCGATCGCGTTCTTGCTCTTGTAGAGCGGCAGCGCGTCGTACGTGATCTGCAGCGCGTCAGGTGCGCCGCCACCGGCCACCTGGGTGGCGAGCTTGTCGTAGTAGCCGTTGTACTCGCTGGGCTCACCCTCGACCTTGATGTTCGGGTTTGCCTTTTCGAAGAGCTTGATCTGCTCGGCCTTGATGGCGTTCAGCTCATCGCTGCCCCACCAGGCGAAGCGCAGCGTGATCTTCTCGTCGCCGTTCCCGGCGCCGGATCCACCGCCGCAACCGGTCAGCGTGACGGCCAGCGCCACGCCGGCAGCGGCGATGGCGAGGAGGCGTCGATTCTTCATGAGGTTCCTCTCAGACGGTGCGGCGGCGGAAGGCACGCAGCAGGACAGGGGTGATCCGAGCGAAGCGGAGGGTCGATCGACCGGTGGCCATGAGGCCAGATCGGGTCTGGCCGGTAGTGATCGAGGTCATGCCGCTCCTTCGCGGATCAAACGTTTTCTCAGCGGTGAGAAAACGCTTACTGACGGACGGTAGCGTCGGAGCTGCGAGGTTGTCAACGACCGCTGTGTCTCGCTTGGGTCACGCCGCGAGTGTCGCGGCGAAGAACGCGCGCACTTCGCCCTGCATCGCGGAGCTCGAGACGTGCCCGTCGTCGAAGAACGAGCCGCGGTATCCCGGCGTCGCCTGCAGGGCGCGGTCGGCATCCCGCATCCCCTCGAGCGGGAACAGCGGATCGGTCGTCCCGTACTGCACGAGGAGGTCGCGGGGAGCAGCGGATGCCGCGATCTCCGGCAGGTCTCCCGCCGAGCGGATGCCGGGGCTGTTCAGCAGCCACGAGTGCGTGTCGAGCTCACGCGGCACCAGCGAGGCGAACGTCGCCATCATGCACGTCACGACGGTCGAGCGGACGCGGTCGTCGAGGGCGCGGAGCAGTGTGGCGCGCCCGCCGCCGCCCGACAGCCCGAACGTGCCGACGCGGGCGGCATCCACCTCGCCCAGGCCGAGGAGGACGTCGAGCGCGGCGACGTCCTCGGTCGCGACGGCGCCGGCGAGTGAGGTGCCCAGCATGCCGGCGGCCTTCGCAAGCGAATCCTCGTGGAGCGATGAGACGGCATCGAAGCGTTCGGCTTCGGTGGGCGTCACTCCCTCCTCGCGCCAGAGCGCTTCGCGGGCTGCGATGAGTCCCGCGAGCCGCGGCGTCGGGTGCGAGAGATCGAACGCGCGACTGCCCCACGAGAACGTGTCGTGCGCGAGGACGACGAACCCATCGCGTGCCAGATCGTTCGCCGGTGCGAGACCGCCGTACACGGTCTCGCGCAGACGGGATGCCGACGGGTGCGGCGCGTGGTCGGTCTCGACCAACTGCTCCGCACCGACCGAACGCACGCCGCCGTGGCAGTGGAGTCCGAGGAGCGCCGGCAGCGGGCGCCCATCGTCGTCGGGGCGCAGCAGCCACGCTCGCGTGCGGGGCCCGTAGGGGAGCTGCCACGTGAGCTCGCGGCCGTGGATGCCGGCGGCGCGCCACTCGCGCTCGACGTGGACGTCATCGGCTGCGGTGCGACGGATGCCGAGCGCTGCAGCGAGCGCGCGGCCGGTGTCCGAACCGTCGGTCCGAACCGGCTCCCGCTCGAGAAAAGCGGGCCAATCGGGGTATCCGGCGATCGGTCCGAGAGTCTGTGCCGACTCGTCGACGCGGGCGGGATCGGCCATGGCGGCTCCTCGTCTTCGGGGACCGCTTGTGCGCTCCGCTCGATAGTGTATCGTCACAGAAAGCGCTTTCTGAGCGTGTCGACGGCGGTCGCAGATGACCGTCGGAAGTGTCGAGGAGGACCCGGATGAGCGCGATCAGCGAGCTGTCCAAGATACGCCGCGTCAGCGGCAAGCGAGGCGCGCGAGAGCGACCCAAGGACACGAAGGCCGCCCTGGTCTTCCTGGCCCCGTGGCTGCTCGGACTCATCCTGGTCACGGTGCTGCCCATCGGGGCATCCCTGTACCTGTCGTTCACGAAGTACGACCTCTTCAACGCCCCGGAGTGGATCGGCCTCGACAACTACGTGCGGATGTCGCAGGACCCCCGACTCGGGGCATCCCTCGGCGTCACCTTCGTATACGTGCTGGTCGGCGTCCCGCTGGCCATGATCGCGGCACTCGGCGTCGCGCTCCTGCTCGACAAGGGCCTTCGGGGGCTCGCCTTCTACCGGTCGATGTTCTACCTGCCGTCGCTGCTCGGCTCGTCGGTCGCCGTCGCCATCCTGTGGAAGCAGATCTTCGGGGTCGACGGCATCGTCAACCAGTTCCTCGCGGTGTTCGGTATCGAGGGACCAGGCTGGATCTCGAACCCCGACACGGCGCTGTCGACGATCATCCTGCTGAGCGTCTGGGGCTTCGGCGCCCCGATGGTGATCTTCCTCGCCGGCCTCCGCCAGATCCCTGTCATGTACTACGAGGCCGCATCGGTCGACGGAGCCGGACCCGTCCGGCAGTTCTTCTCGATCACGATGCCGCTTCTCAGCCCGATCATCTTCTTCAACCTCGTGCTGTCGATGATCGGTGCGTTCCAGGCCTTCACGCAGGCCTTCATCATCTCGGGCGGGTCGGGTGGCCCGTCGGACTCGACCCTCTTCTACACGCTGTACCTCTACCAGAAGGGGTTCACGTCGTTCGACATGGGCTACGCCTCGGCCATGGCCTGGCTGCTCGTCGCCATCATCGCGGGATTCACGGCCGTGAACTTCGCTCTCTCCAAGCTGTGGGTGTTCTATGACGACTGAACTGATCACGACCCGCGACCGCCGCTTCGCTCAGGAGCGTCAGCGGATCCGCCGCCGGCAGTCCGCCGGCCTCGGAGGACGCTCGAAGGTGAGCGTGGTCGTCCGCCACGTCTTCCTCATCGCGACGTCCGCCCTGATGCTCTATCCGCTGCTGTGGATGGTCGTCAGCTCGCTGCGACCCAACGACGAGATCTTCCGCCTGCCGGGGCTCTGGCCCTTGTCGTTCGAGGTGTCGAACTACACGGAGGGCTGGAACGCCCTCTCGCCCTCGTTCGGCACGTACCTCTGGAACTCGATCGTCGTGGTCGCCGGCTCCATCGTCGGCAACCTGATCTCGTGCTCCATGGCGGCGTACGCGTTCGCCCGGCTGAACTTCCACTTCAAGCGCACGATGTTCGCGATCATGCTCGTCACGATCATGCTCCCCGTGCACATCGTGATCGTGCCGCAGTACATCATGTTCAGCCAGCTCGGCATGGTGAACACGTTCTGGCCGCTCATCCTCCCGAAGGCCCTGGCGACCGACGCGTTCTTCATCTTCCTGATGGTGCAGTTCATCCGAGGCATCCCTCGCGATCTCGATGAGGCGGCCCGCATCGACGGCGCCGGTCACGCGCGCATCTTCTTGCAGATCCTGCTGCCGATGATGACGCCGGCCCTCGCGACGACGGCGATCTTCACCTTCGTCTGGGTGTGGAACGACTTCTTCGGCGCCCTCATCTACTTGAACAACCCCGACCTGTTCACAGTGCCGCTGGCGCTCCGGCAGTTCATGTCGGCGCAGGGCGCATCGAACTTCGGCGGGATGTTCGCGATGTCGGTCGTGTCCCTCGTCCCGGTGTTCCTGGCCTTCCTGTTCGGTCAGCGCTTCCTCATCCGAGGCATCGCCACCACCGGCATCAAGTAAGCGACCACGCGAAGGCGGCGGCCCTGGGGGTCGCCGCCTTCGTCGTGCGGGCGGAGCACCGCGAGTGGCCCGCCCCCCGTGAGTCAACCCAGCGACAGTGCGGCGACGACCTCGTCGTCGGTGAGGCGGCCGTCGGCGACGAGCAGGCGGTAGGAGCGCGACACGGGGATGCCGGGAGCCAGGTCCACTGCACGGTCCCAGGCGAGGGCTGCGCCGACGCCGGGGTAGCCCGCGACGCGGACGAACCACGGGTCGGCGGCCGAGGCCTCGTCGAGGGGAGCCAGCGCGACCGTCGCCGGACCGCCCTCGAACTCCGCCGACCAGGCGAGCCAGGGGGCGACCGTGCCGTGCACCGCCTCCTCGCCGCGCGCCGACGCGGTCCGCACATCGACGTCCGTTGCGGCGGGCAGGCGCCAAGCGAGTCCGCCGTAGCCGCCGCCGACGCGTCCGTTGCTGCCCGGCCCGCCGAGGTGCAGCGTGCCCGCACGCGTCGTGAGCTCGAAGCTGAGATCGATCGTGGTCGCACCGGAGCCGGCGTCGGCCACGGTCATCCGCCGGCACTCGGTCAGCATGTGCGCGCCGTCGCGTCCGATCCACGCGAACTCGGCTTCGAGAGCGGAGGCCTCGCCCTCGACGCGCGTGGCGACGATGCGACCGTGGTCATCGCGCCAGACGTAGTCGCGGCCGGGCGTGTAGGTGCGTCCGCCCCAGAAGTTGACGCCTGAGACGTCCTGCAGCGTCACGCTGATGCCGAGGTGCCAATCGTGGTCGGCCGGGTGCGTGTCCGACACGACGACGCCGCCGGGCGTCCGGACGGGGTGCAGGTAGGGCCGCGGGCTCGACGAGCGGGTCACGTCGGCGCCGTCGACGAGGACGGCGACCGGATGCCGCGGCTCGCCCGACGAGCTCAGCTCGGCCAGGACCGCGGGCTCGGTCTTCACGGTCCAGGGCAGGTGCAGTTCCGCGAAGGTCGCCTCGGCATCCACCGCCCGCTCCACGGCGTCGCGGATCCCCGCGATGACGACTCGCGGCGACGGGCCGTCGTCGTTCCATGTCACGAAAGCGGCATCGACCGCCGCGGGCTCGGTGTCGGCGACAGCATCCATCACGCGGACGAAGGCGCCCGTCTCGTGCAGCGGAGCCAACATCGGCGTGCCGTGGTCGCGGTGATCGAGCAGGTTCTCGACCAGGTCGATGCGGCCGAATTCGACGCGGCGGTCCGCCGTCTCGACGATGTCCTCGGTGTAGTAGAACTTCGCCGACCCGCGGGTTCCGCGAACGAGGACGTACGGCTCCTCGGAGTCCTCCGCGCAGAGAGTCAGGGCGGACGTCACACGGACGCCGCGCCCCGTCGACAGACGGATGACGCTGGTGTCGTCGCCTTCGATGTCGTTGGCCCGGTAGAGGTCGGCGGTGACCTGGTTGACGTCCGATGCGGCGGTCGACTGCGCCACGGCCAGGGCGGTCGCGGTCGCGTGGGCGAGCGGATTGGCGACGACGCCGTCGAGGACGGGGAACCCGTCGAGCACACGGTGGCCCGCCCAGCGGCTGCGCGACCAGTACGCCCGGTCGCGGCACCAGAGTCCGACGGCGCCGATCGCCTGGATCGGGCCGAGGCCGAACTCGTCGCCGATCAGGGCGGGGATCGCGAGCGAGCCAAGGCTCTGGAAGCCGACCTGCACGCGGGCGCCCGAGGCTGCTGCGGCGTCGGCGAGCACCGCGAGGTCGGCCGACGAGAGCACGGGCGGCTTCTCGAGATAGAGGTCGATTCCACGCGAGACGACGAGACCGGCGAGCGCCGCGTGGGTGTGCAGCGGCGTCGCGACGATCACGACGTGGACGTCATCGACGGCGTCGAGCGCCTCGGCGAGCGACGCGAAGGCCTGGGTGCCCGCGGGGAGGTTCTCGGGCGGGACGGGAGTCGGGTCCGCGACTGCGACGAGCTCGACGCGGTCACCGAGACGGCGCAGGTTCTCGAGGTGGACGGTACCGAAGCCCTGGGCTCCGGCGAGGACGATGCGGGTTCGTCGGGTGACAGTCACAGGGACTCCTTCGTCGGCTCCTTCGAGTATGCCAGCAAGCGCTTTCCCCGTGTGGTTCTCGGGTGCGGCATCCGCTCGGGTCATCCGACCAGACGGGCGAGCAGGATGCCGCCGAGCCCGGCTGCGACGGCGGCCACCAGCATCCCGATCGCATTGACGGAAGCGAGTGCGTACCGGCGTTCCTGCACGAGTCGAACCGTCTCGAAACTCGCGGTGCTGAACGTCGTGAACCCGCCGCAGAGGCCCGTGCCGATGATGAGCCGCCACGATTCGTCGAGGATGGCGCCGAGTGCGAGCTCCGTCACGAACCCGAGCACCAGCGAGCCCGACACGTTGATGAGGAGTGTACCGACGGGCAACGCGGTCTTCACGCGGGTCTTGACGGACCCGTCGACGACGAGGCGGAGTGCCGCGCCGACGCCCCCGGCGAGCGAGAGCGCGAGAAAGAGGACGGGCGTCATCGGCTCACCGCTCGGCGGTGGTGCGCTGCGGCGAGCGCGATCCCGGCGACGGTCGCGAGGGCGCCGACGACGACGGTGCCGAGTGCGTACAGGATGCCGCCGAGCGGATCGCCGCCGGTCAGCAACAGGCCGCTGTCGACGGCGAGCGCGCTGTAGGTCGTGAACCCGCCCGCGAACCCGGTGCCCAGCAGCAGCCTGAGCGAGCGGCGGCGACCGACGTCGGCTCCGCGCCGGGCGAGGGATTCGAGGAGCGCGCCGAGGAAGAGGGCTCCGACGATGTTGATCGCGAAGATCGCAACCGGGATGCCGCCCACGGCAGGGATCGCGAGCGAGAGTCCTTCGCGAGCCGCCGTGCCCGCGGTGCCGCCGAGGAGGACGAGCAGGATCGATGAGCCGGCGAGGTGCACCGGCGGGGACCCCGTCGACGTGGGGTCGCTGTCGATCGGGAGCTCGGGCTCGCGGCGTGGGGTGGTCATCGGGTCCCGGTGATCGAGGGGCGGGGCGGGTTCCACGATAGACCCGGGCTGGGCGCGGGTCTTGGCGCGGGGAACGTTCCGGGGACGCGACGTGTCGCTGCCGGCGCGGGGAAGCGGCAGGTCGCGTCCCGGGAACGCGAGAGCGAGCGCGGTCAGGCGCGCGGGCGCTCCTCGGGAAGCCGCAGCGGATCGATCGGCAGCCCCGGGCCGCACTGCCCCTGGGGTCGGGTGTCGATCGCGGGGTGCGTGGGCGCGCGCCTGCCGAGGGAGGCGTCCGAGTACGCGTCCGAGGCGTAGAGCTCCTGCGCCTGCGCGGTCGGGGCGCGTCGGCGACGGCCCATGACGGATGCCAGTCCGAGCGTGACGACGAGGACGACGAGGTGCACCCACAGCGATGCGCGGGTCGCGCTCGCCAGCACGAGCGCAGCGAGACCGGCCGCCGCGATGATCAGCGGCGCGAATCGCCTGAGGGCCATGATCGCCATGCCCCACGGTACTGCGGGGTGTCGCGGGGGTCCAGGCCCGCCCGCCCGGCTCCAGGGGCGCCTTTGGTCGCTATCGGCCCCGCCGCACGGCATGTCGCGTCCCCGGAACATCGCGAACACCGCCGTCACCCAGGGGGTTCCGGCTTGCATCCCCCACACCTACGATGAAACCCATGACGCGGAAACCGCTTTCCGACATCTCCTCCCTCATCGATGGTGACCATCCGGCGCGCTCGGTGGTGCGCCTGCTCGCGCGGCGACCGGGACGGATGACCGTCGCGGTCGTCGCGTTCGCCGCCAAGGAGATCCCGCTGTGGTTCCTGCCGGTCGTGACGGCGGCCGTGATCGATGTGGTCGCCGATCGCGGCGACGTGCAGCAGGTGATGTGGTGGTTCATCGTGGCCGCGGTGCTCTTGCTGCAGAACTACCCGAACCACATCCTCTACACGCGCAGCTTCATGACCGTCGTCCGCGATGCCGGCGCTGACCTCCGCAACGCCCTCGCCGAACGGCTGCAGAGCCTGTCGCTCGGGTACCACTCCCGGGTCAGCTCCTCGATCGTGCAGACCAAGCTCGTGCGCGACGTCGAGAACGTCGAGCTCATGCTGCAGCAGGTGACCCACCCGCTGCTGTCGGCGACCATGGTCATGATCGGCGCGATCTCGATGACCGCGATCGCCGTCCCCGCCTTCTTGCCGGTCTACGCGCTCGCCGTCCCGATCGCGATCGGCATCCGTTACGGCATGCGCAAGCGCTCGCACGAGCGCAACGCGCACTTCCGGCGCGAGGTCGAGACCCTCTCGGCCCGCGTGGGCGAGATGGCCTCCCTCATCCCCGTCACCCGTGCCCACGGCCTCGAGCAGACCGCCGTCACGCGGGTCGCGACCGGCGCCGACGGGGTGCGCCGTGCGGGGCTGCACCTCGACATGCTCAACGGCCACGTCGCTTCGGTGTCGTGGGTCGCGATGCAGTTGCTCGGAGTGGGATGCCTCGTCCTCGCCGCGACCTTCTCGCTCACCGGCATCCTGCCGATCACGCCGGGCGAGGTCGTGCTGCTCTCGGCCTACTTCACGCTCCTGACCCAGGGCCTCACGCAGCTGCTCATGCTCATCCCCGTCGGCGCGCGCGGGCTCGAGTCGGTGCGTTCGATCGGCGAGGTCATGCAGGAGCCCGACCTCGAGCAGAACGCCGGCAAGCGCCGGATCGACGAGGTTGCGGGCGAGCTGACCCTCGAGCGGGCCTCGCACCGCTACGCCGGGGCGAATGACGACGCGCTGCATGAGATCGACCTGCGGATTCCCGCCGGGGCGACCGTCGCGTTCGTCGGATCGTCGGGATCGGGCAAGTCGACGATGCTCAACCTGATCCTGGGCTTCCTCCGCCCGACCGCGGGCCGCATCCTCATCGACGGACGCGATATGCAGGAGCTGGACCTCCGCACGGTCCGCCGTTTCGTCTCGGTCGTGCCGCAGGAGTCCGTGCTCTTCGAGGGGACGATCCGCGAGAACGTCGCGTACGGTCTCGGCGACGTCGACGACGCGCGCATCGAACGGGCGCTCCGCGACGCGAACGCGTGGGAGTTCGTCCGTGACCAGCCGCAGGGCTGGGACACCGTGGTCGGCGAACGCGGTGCGCGGCTGTCAGGCGGGCAGCGGCAGCGGCTTGCGATCGCGCGAGCGCTCATCCGCGACCCGCGCATCCTGCTGCTCGACGAAGCCACGAGCGCGCTCGATCCCGAATCGGAGGAGCTGGTGCAGGATGCCCTCGGTCGCCTCATGACGGGACGCACCACCCTCGTCGTCGCCCACCGCCTGTCGACCGTGCGTCGCGCAGACGTCATCGTGGTCCTCGAGCACGGCGAGCTCGTCGAGCGCGGATCGCACGACGAGCTGCTCGCCCGTGGCGGCCGTTACGCGCACCTGCACCTCACGCAGGCGGGCCTCGCATGATCGAGCTCTACCGCGACCCGGTCTACGACGGGGCCACCGATCCGCTCGTCGTGATCGCCGGGCCCGACGACTGGTGGATGTTCTATACGCAGCGCCGGGCGACCCATCCCGATCCCGGTCCGGGTGTCGCGTGGGTGCACGGCAGCCGCATCGGCGTCGCACGCTCTGCCGACGGCATCCGCTGGTCCTACGCCGGAACGCTCGAGCCCGTCGCCGACGGACTGCGATTGGATGCCGGCGGCCCCCCGGCGGAGACGGACCGCACCCACTGGGCGCCCGAGGTCGTGTTCGACGGGCAGATCTGGCGCATGTACGTGACCGAGATCGACGGCGTCCCCGACCGGTGGCCGGGGCACGCGCGTCACATCGTCGAGTACCGGTCCGCGGACCTGTGCGGGTGGCATCGGATCGGCGCGCTCACTCTCGACAGCGACCGCGTGATCGATGCGGGCGTCGCCCGCACCCCCGACGGGCGCTGGCGCCTCTGGTACAAGGACGAGGCCGCGGAATCGGTCACGAAGGTGGCCGTCTCGGACGACCTGGCTACCTGGGAATCCGAGGGCACCGCGATCGGCGGGCAGCCTCACGAGGGCCCGACGGCGTTCGAGCTCGGCGGATTCTGGTGGATGATCGTCGACGAGTGGCGGGGCATGGGGGTGTACCGCTCGGGCGATGCGATCTCGTGGCAGCGGCAGGGTGGAGCGGATGACGTCATCCTCGGCGCCGGCGCAGTGTCGAGTCCGGGGTTCGGTCATCACGGGGCGTCCGTTCGCGACGGCACCGACCTCTGGTTCTACTTCTTCACCCACCCGGGCGTGGGGGATGAGCCCGAGGGCCGGCGGTGCGCTGTGCTGCGCGCGCGGCTCGAGGTGCGCGGCGGCGAGCTCGTCGCGGTGCACTGACTCGCGTCCGGCGGGCCCGCTCGAGATCGATGTCAGGGTCGTAGGGTTGAATTGGGACCGGTCACAGGAATCGGGTAAAAACGTTTCAATCTTCTTGAAAAACGTTTCAATTGGCGCTACTCTCGGGGCAAGCGCTTTCCTGTGGGCATCGATCCACGGCACCGAAGGAAGTCGCAATCACGGACCATGACGTCCACCAGCACTCGCAACACGGACGTTCGAGAGAGGACAAAGATGTTCAGCAAACGCGCACTCGCCGCCGTCGCACTCGCGACGGGGTCAGTCATCGCCCTTGCCGGCTGCGCCGGCTCGCCGGAGCCCGCCGGTACCTACGACCCCGACGAGAAGGTGTCGCTCGACCTCGCCTTCTGGGGCAACGACGTCCGTGCTGATCTCTACAACAAGGCGATCGACGCGTTCAACGAGAAGTACCCCAACATCAAGGTCAGCACGAGCTTCCTCGCGTTCCCCGAGTTCTGGGAGAAGCGGCAGACGGAGGCGGCGGGCAAGAACCTTCCCGACGTCATGCAGTTCGACTACTCGTACCTGCGCCAGTACTCCGAGAACGGGCTCCTCCTCGACCTCGACCCGTACCTCGGCGGCATCATCGAGACCGACCCCCTCCCGAAGAACATCCTCGACATCGGCGTCGTGAACGACACCACTTACGGCATCGCGACCTCGACGAACGCCTGGGGCCTGTTCACCAACCCGGTCCTGCTCGAGAAGGCCGGCGCCGACGAGTTCCCCGGCGGTTCCTGGGACGACTACACCGCCTGGATGAAGGACATCACCGACGCCAGCGGCGGCGAGTACTGGGGCGGCAGCGACTACACCGGCCGCATTCAGAACTTCGAACTTCAGTTGCGCGCGGAGGGTGGCAACCTCTTCACCGAGGACGGCAAGCCCGGTTTCGACGAGGCGCGCCTCACGGCGTTCTGGGAGGAGGGCCAGTCGATCCGTGACGGCATCGGGGCGCCGCAGCAGACCGTCGAAGAGGCTCTGCCGCTCGGTCCGTTCGACACGGCCATCACCGCCAGCGAACTCACCTGGGATAACTTCGGCGCCGGCTACCTCGGGAACCTCGGCGAGAGTTACACCGAGCTCGGCCTCGTCGCCCCGCCGGTGACCGAGGAAGGCGCGAAGGACCTCTACCTGAAGCCCTCCATGCTGCACTCGATCGCGGCCAACACCGACCACCCCGAGGCTGCGGCGACGCTCGTGAACTTCCTCGTCAACTCGCCCGAGTCGGGTGAGATCTTCGGCACCAACCGCGGTCTGCCCGCGTCGGAGACGGCCCTGGCGGCCGCTGACCTCGACCCGCTCAGCCAGCAGGTCAAGGCCTACGAGGAGTCCATCGCCGACCGCCTCGGCGACGCACCTCCCGTCCCGATCGTCGGCTATGGCACCCTCGAGGAGAAGTTCCGTCAGCTCGGCGTCGAACTGAACTTCGGGACCATGACCGTGGACGAGGCCGTCTCGCAGTTCTTCACCGAGATGGACGTCGCCCTCAACTCGTGACCGATCGCGGGGTCCGGATGCCGCGGCATCCGGACCCCGCACCGTCCCCCGACATCAGGAGCCACCCGTGAGCACCACCGCGACGAGAGTCATCGTCACCGGCGAGAAGCGGCGTCGCGCACTCGCGAACAAGCGCCGGCCCGAAAACCTCGGCCGTCCCACCCAGCGCTCGCGCGCCCGCAAGGAGACACTCGCCGGTTACGGATTCCTCATCCCGTGGCTGGTCGGCTTCTTCGGGCTGACAATCATCCCGATGGGGTACTCGCTGTACCTATCGTTCACGCGATACAACATCTTCACCCCTCCCCGCTGGATCGGGTTCGACAACTACGTCCGGCTGTTCACGAACGACCCACAGTTCATCCAGTCGGCGCAGATCACTCTCGTCTACGTCTTCGTCGGCACCCCCATCACTCTGATCGCCGCCCTCCTCGTGGCGATGCTGCTGAACTACCGAGACAAGGGCGCCGGGTTCTTCCGCTCCGCGTTCTACGCACCGTCGCTCATCGGCGGGTCGGTATCGGTCGCGATCGTCTGGCGCGCGATGTTCGGTTCCGAGGGTCCTGTCGACTCGTCCCTGTCGGCCATCGGCATCGACCTCGGCGGGTGGATCGGAAACCCGAGCCTCGTCCTGCCCGCCATGATCATCCTGTCGATCTGGCAGTTCGGCGCGACGATGGTCATCTTCCTCGCCGGGCTCAAGCAGGTGCCGAAGGAACTCTACGAGGCGGCCGAGATGGACGGCGCCGGACCCTGGTACCGCTTCCGTGCGGTCACCCTGCCGATGCTGTCGCCCGTCATCTTCTTCAACCTGCTGCTGGGCCTGATCGGCGCGTTCCAGGTGTTCGCCTCGGCGTACATCATCTCGAACGGCTCCGGCGGCCCCGCCGGTATGACGAACTTCATCACGATCTACCTCTACAAGCGAGGCTTCAGCGACGGCCAGATGGGCTACGCCGCCGCGATCGCCTGGGTCCTGCTGATCGTCGTCGCGATCATCGCCTTCATCCTCTTCCGCACCCAGCGCTCCTGGGTGCACTACGCCGGAGACAACCGATGAGCACCTCCAACGTCGCCACGACCTCGGGCGCGGCATCCACCCCGGTCTTCGCCGCTCAGCAGACGATCGCCGCTCCGCCGCGGCGACGCCGCGTGAAGCGTAAGACCTGGCAGACGGTCATCTGGCTCGTCGTCCTGATCGCGCTGACCGCCCTCGTCCTGTACCCGCTCGTGTGGCTCGGCATCTCGACGCTGAAGCCGAACTCCGAGTTCGGTCAGAACCCCGGACTCATCCCGCAGCAGCCGACCTTCGACAACTATCTGAAGGTGTTCGACGGCATCGCCGGCGTCCCCCTGTGGCAGTTCTTCGGCAACTCGCTCATCCTTGCGGTCCTGGCGGTCGTCGGCACCGTGTTCTCGAGCGCGCTGGCCGCCTACGCGTTCGCCCGCATCCAGTTCAAGGGGCTCGGCATCCTGTTCGCGGCGATGATCGGCACGCTGCTGCTGCCGTTCCACGTGGTGATCATCCCGCAGTACATCCTGTTCAACAATCTGGGCCTGGTCGACACGTTCTGGCCGCTCGTGCTGCCGAAGTTCCTCGCGACCGAGGCGTTCTTCGTCTTCCTCCTCGTGCAGTTCATGCGGCAGATGCCGCGCGACATGGATGAGGCGGCCCGCATCGACGGTGCGGGTCACGTCCGGATCTTCTGGGCGATCATCCTGCCCCTCGTGAAGCCCGCCCTCATCACGTGCGCGATCTTCGCGTTCATCTGGTCGTGGAACGACTTCCTCGGGCCGCTCCTCTACCTGACGAGCCCTGAGAACTACCCGCTCCCGATCGCCCTGCGCCTCTACAACGACCAGTCGTCGACGAGCGACTTCGGCGCGACGGTGACCGCCTCGTTCCTTGCCCTCGTCCCCGTCCTCCTGTTCTTCCTCGTGTTCCAGCGCTTCCTCGTCGACGGCGTCGCGACCCAGGGCCTCAAGGGCTGACATGACGGGGACTCGAGCCGACCGCCGCGCGGAGCGCGCCGCCGTACGCGCGGACCGCTCCGGCAGCGGACCCGTGCTCGAAGAGCGACCGGCTGCGCGGTTCCCGGGTGCCGCGGCGAAGTTCGCGCTCTTCGGCGAAGTCCTGATGATCGGGCTGCTGGTCCTGCTCGTGGGCGTGGTCATCGTGACCCTGCCGGTGGCACTGGCGGCCGGCATCCGCCACCTGGGGCGCTACATCGCGGCGGAGGACTCCCGACTCGCGTTGTTCTGGCGTGATGTCCGCGCGGGGCTCGCCGGCGGCAGCCTGATCGGGCTCATCGCCGTCGTGATCGCCGCGGTGCTGGCGGTCGACATCATCCTCGCGCGGTCGGGGATGCTCCCCGGCGGTGTCGTCATCGAAGCCGTCGGGTGGACCGGGCTCGCCGCTCTCGCCGTCGGCCTGCTCATCGCGTCCGGAGCGTGGGACCCCCACTCCGGATGGCGCACGGCCGTCCGGCAGGTCCCGGCCATCGTTCGCGACGACGTGCGCGGACTCGTCTTCTACATCGCCGCCGTCGCGCTCGTCGTCATCCTGACGTGGATGCTGCCGCCCCTGCTGCCTGCCGCACTCGGATGCGCTGTGCTCGCCGTCGTGGCCGTGCCGCAGCGTCGCCACGGTCGCTGACGCTGCGAGAGGTCAGCTGACCCGGCGGATCCGGACCGTGGCGCGACCGGGCGTCGTGCCCGTGACGTAGAGGCGCGGACCGCCCAGGGCGTCCGTGCCGCCCAGGTAGTCGTAGTCCTCGCCGGGAAGGTAGGCGGCGGGGGCAGTCGAGCCCGTGCCGGGTCCGACCTCGATCGCATCGCCGCCGACCCGGTAGCGCCCCGAGCCGGACGTCAGGACGGCGGTGCCGTCGCCTCGCACATCGACGTCCTCGAACGTGCCGCCGTCGCGGAACGCGAACTCGAGGCTCCACGCGCAGATCGGTCCGTCGGTGTCGATCGTGAGCTCCACGCCGTCCTCGGAAGGCACGACATCGATGCGGGTGCGGAGCGGAACCTCGTCGCGCGGACGCTCGTCGAACGACATCGCGGCGGAGAAGCGCCCCTCGTCGACGACGCGGTAGTCACCGCCGGGGCGGCGACGCGCGGCATCCAGCGGCCCGAAGTAGGCGGGCGAGAGGTGCTCCTCGAGCACGATCCGCTCGTCCGCGATCGTCATCTCCTCGCTGCGGAACGGGCCGAGGCCGAAGAAGTGGCGCGACAGCCGGACGGAGTCGAGCACGGCGTCACCCGCGAACAGTCGGAGGAAGGTCGGGTTGGTCGCGAGACCCGACCGGATGCGCCTCGCGACGGAGTAGTCCGTGCCGCCGAAGACGGCGAGGGTGCGCTCGGGCGTGCGGTCGACGACGAGACCCGACACCGACCACGTGGTCCGGCTGCGATCGGCCGGTGCCTCGCCCGCCGGGAGCGTTTCGCGAAGCGCCGGGTGCAGCAGCATGTCGGCGAGGGCCGTCTGCGGGTCGATGACGGGGGCGGATGCCGCGGCCCGAGCCGCCCACACGAAGTCGCCACGACCCGTCTCGAGGGCGAGGCGGCGGAAGTGCAGCGCGTACGGCGCGAGGGGGAACTGCGGCTCGCGCTGGTCCTGGCGACGGGAGTGGACGGTCTCGAGCGAGCCGTCGGGGTGGATGAGCCCGAGCGTCGCCTCGAGGTTCCGCGCCACGATCTCGTGCAGCTCGGGCAGGTCGAGGACATCGCCGATGAGGAGGAGCGACGGGTTCGAGACGTAGACCGCGTAGTTCGCACTGCGCTCGGAGTAGAGACCGTCCGCGTCGATGTCGATGCCCTCAGCCAGCCACTCCCGCGCCCGCGCCTCGAGGCGGGGGTCGGGGCGGTGGCGGTGCAGCCGCATGAGCGCAGCGGTCAGCTCCCAGCGGTGGTTCGGGGTGTGCACGCCGCCCGCGAGCAGGGCTGGCGCGGCGCGGTCGGCGATACCGCCGAGCACCTCCGCGACGACGTCGAGACGCGCGTCGCCGGAGCGGCGGACGAGTTCGAGGATGTCGCCGACGTCATTGATCGTGAAGCCCGTGTCGGGCGGCGACTCGACGTTGTCGCCCCCGAGGAACAGGCCGGTCGGCGACTGCAACCCGCGGAGCACCTCCGCGTACGCCTCGGCGAGAGCGACGACGGTCGGGTCGTCCGCGAACGCCGACGCCGGCTCGAGGTACACCGCGACGAGGAGCTTCGCCCGGCGCATCGATTCGCGGTGCGGGCCGAGCGGGGCGGCCGACACATCGGTCGACGCGTACAGGAGCGCGGTGGCCGCGGCATCCGCCGCGGTGATCACATCGGTGACGAACGTGTCGGTTTCGGGGGTCATCGGTGCTCCGGATCAGGCAGAACGATCGTGCAGGCGGGCGCGCAGCGTGACGACCTCGAACGCGCGGAGGTCGAGGGCGACGCTGTGGTCGTCGTGCAGGAGTGCGGCGTCGTCCCGACCACGGCCGGGGGTCTCGACGAGGTCGCAGACCTCGAGCGACGCGACGGCGAGATCGACGCGCAGGATGCCGCGGGTGCGGGCCCCGCGCTGCTCGAACACGCGGACGATGAGATCGCCGCTGCCGTCGGCGGCGAGCTTGACCGCCGACACGACGATGCTCTCCGACGAGCTCGCCACGAGCGGTGCGACGGCCTCACCGCCGGTGACCTCGCGGAGCGGGGAACCGACGAGCGTGCCCCAGCGGGCGGCATCCGTCGTCGACTCCGCGGGAGCGAAGACCGAGGTGAACTCGTGCACGCCCTGGTCGGCGTCGGGGTCGGGGAACATCGGGGCCCGCAGCAGGGACTGACGGACGGTCGTGACGGTGCCGTGAGCGTCGGTCGTCCTCGTCGCATCGTGACCGTACATGCCGTCGTTCACGATCGCGGCGCCGGTGCCCGGCTCGGCGACATGCACCCACCGGTGCGCGCACACCTCGTAGCGGGCGGCATCCCATGACGTGTTGGTGTGGAGCGCGCGACGCACGTGACCGAACTGGGTCTCGTAGGCGGCGTCCTGTGCGTGCACGGCGACGGGGAACGCGAGCTTCAGCAAGCGGTGCCGCTCGTGCCAGTCGACCCGGGTGCGGATGCGGACAGCGCCGTCGGCCGGGTGGATGTCGATCCACTGCTCGACGGTGCCGTGGGGGAGCGGGTGCACGACGTGCACGACGCCGTCGTCGATGAGGGTCGCGGTGCCGCCGTCGACGTCGGTCGTCGCGAGGCGGTACGAGGCGTCGAGCTCCCACGCGTCCCACTTCGACGGGGCGTCGACGTGCAGCTGCAGCAGGCCGCCGCGGTGGCCGGCCGGGATCAGGTCGCATCCGGTGGCGAGGTCGACGACGCTCCGGAGGGTCCCGTCAGGACCGACCACGACGTCGAGGAGGTCGGAGCGCAGCCGGAAACCGCCCTCGACAGTCTCCGTCGAGACACGCGCGGGCTGCGGGGCGGGGCCCGCGCCGCCGGAGGCGATCGCGCCGACGGGAGCGGTGGCCGGGTTGAGCACGAGGCGTTCCGAGCCGTCGCCGACGAGGGCCGCGACGGCATCCGCGATGAGCACCTCGAGTCGCGCCGTCGTGGCGTCGTGGGAGCGCTCGGCCTCACGGTGCACCCAGGCGATCGCGCTGCCCGGGAGGATGTCGTGGAACTGCAGCAGCAGCACCTCGCGCCAGAGTTCGTCGAGTTCCGAAGCGGGATATGGGATGCCGCGGCGCACCGCCGCGGCCGCACTCCAGTGCTCCGCCTCGACGAGCAGGGCTTCGTTCCGCCGGTTGCCGCGCTTCGTGCGCATCTGCGACGTGAAGATGCCGCGGTGGAACTGCAGGTACATCTCACCCGACCAGACGGGCGGATCGACCGGCTCGTCGGCCGCCTCGAAGAAGAACTCCCGGGGCGTTCCGAAGGCGACCGTCGGCGACCCTTCGAGGTCGGCCTGCAGTCGCGCATCGGCCATCATCTCGCGGGTCGGTCCGCCGCCGCCGTCGCCGAAGCCGAACGGCATGAGCGAGCGCGTACTGCCGGCGTGATCGGCGAAGTTCCGAACGCTCCGAGCGAGCTCCGTCGGGCGCATGTCGCCGCTGTAGGTGTTGTTCGGCGGGAAGTGCGTGAAGATGCGCGACCCGTCGAGGCCCTCCCAGACGAAGGAGTGGTGGGGCATCGTGTCGATGTCGTTCCAGCACATCTTCTGGGTGAAGAACCACTCCAGCCCCGCGCCGCGGAGCAGCTGCGGGAGTCCGGCCGGGAAGCCGAACGAGTCGGGCAGCCAGCCGACGTCGCTGCGGGCGCCGAAGTGCTCCTCGAAGAAGCGGGTTCCTGCCAGCAGCTGACGCGCGAGCGATTCGCCGGAGGGCATGTTGACGTCGGATTCGACCCACATGTTGCCGACGGGGATGAAGCGGCCTTCCGCGACACGCTCCTTGATGCGCTCGAAGAGTTCGGGGTCGCTCCGGCGCACCCACTCGAAGTGCTGCGCCGAGGAGCTCACGAAGAGGGCGTCGGGGTCGCTCGCCATCAGTTCGAGCACGTTCGCGTACGTGCGGGTCACCTTCCGCACCGTCTCGCGGCTCGGCCACAGCCACGCCGAGTCGATGTGCGCGTGCCCCGTCGCGGTGATGCGATGAGCGGATACCGTGGCGGGCGCCGCGAGCAGCGGTGCGAGGATGCTGCGGGCTGCCGCAGCGCCGCCGGCGGGGGAGTCGGGGTCGATCGCATACAGCGCGCGCTCGAGGCCGTCGAGGATCCGCGCGCGGCGCGGGTCGGAGTCGACGAGTTCGCGCGCGAGGCCCACGAGGACGATGACCTCGCGGCGGAGGCGTTCCACGGTCTCGTCGACGAGGCGCACCTCCATCCGGCCCAGGCGGTACAGCGGATCGGCGCCTGCGGTCGCCGGGTCGCCCAGCGGGGTGGGTGCGAAGGCGAGAGGGCTCTTGAAGTCGTCCCCGCCGGACACGTCGGGGTTCGCCGCCGCTTCGACCGTGAACGAGACCCGTTCACCGGGCCCGCTCGTCACAGGGACGTGATGGTTCCGCGGCTCGAGACCTTTGACGACACTGCCGGCGGGAGTCCGGACGAGTCCCTCGCACTGGAAGCCGGGCTTGGCCTGCGAGAAACCGAGATCGAGCGAGAGCTCGATCCGGCCCTCGCGGCCTGCCCAGGCCGAGGGGATCTCCCCCTCGACGGTGAACCACGTCGTGCCCCACGCCCGCCCCCACCGGTGGCCGGGGTCGACGGGAGCGAACGCGGCGCTCTGCCGCATCCGTTCCACCGACACCGGCTCGCCTGGCAGGTCACCCTCATCGGGTACCTGCCAGGCGGAGACCTGGAGGGGCGTGCGGTCCGCGACGACGGCCTGATCGAGGTACTCCCCGATGAAGCGGTCGACGCGTTCCAGGACGAGGTGGTCCCGAGAGTGCATCAGTCCTTGAGTCCTGCGTTGATGTTCGACGAGGTCACGTACTTCTGGAAGACCAAGTACAGCGCGACCAGCGGGATCATCGACAGCACGGATGCCGACAGCAGGATCGTCCACTCGATGTTCTCGGCTCCGACGAGAGCACGCAGTGCGATCTGCAGCGTGAACTGATCGGGGTCGCCCAGGATGATGAGCGGGAAGATGTAGTCGTTCCAGCGCCACTGGAAGGACATGATCGCCAGCGTCAGCGCGATGGGCCGGGCCAGCGGCAGCATGATCCGGAAGAAGATGCCGTACTCGCTCGCGCCGTCGATGCGTGCCGCCTGCATGAGCTCATCCGGAACCGAGATGAAGAACTGGCGGAACATGAAGACGCCGGTGGGGGTGACGATCGAGGGGATGATCACACCGGCGAGCTGGTTGTAGAGCCCGAGGTCGCGGATGACGACGAACATGGGGTTGAGGATGACCTCGCCCGGCAGCATCGTCATCGAGAGGATGAAGAGTCCGAGGACGCTGAGCCAGGGGTTCTTGTACTTCGCCAACGCGTAGCCGGTCGTGGCGCAGAGGAAGACGGTGAACACCGTCGACACCGTCGCGACGATCGCCGTGTTCAGGAAGTAGCGCGCAAAGTCGATGCGATCGAGCGCCGCCGAGTAGCCGTCGAGCGTCCATTCCTTCGGAAAGAAGGACAGCGGATAGCTGAAGAGCTCACTGCCCGGCTTGAACGAGGAGAGGAGGAACCAGGCCAGGGGGAACAGCATCAGGAGCGCGAGCACCCAGAGCATCGTGGTCGGCAGGACCGCGCGGCGCCGGAGGTTCTTGTTTCGACGGCGGCGCTCGAAACGCTCCGTCTGCTTCTCGTCGGGGACGGTGATGGCGTAGGTGGTCACCATGAGTTGTTGCTCCTCCGGCTGATGCGCAGCTGGATGATCGCGATGATCATGAGGATCACCAGGAGGACCATCGACGCCGCACTGGCGTAGCCGATCTCGGACTGCTTGAAGCCGGTCTCGTAGATGTACTGGACGACCAGCCGATTCTGTGTGCCGGGGCCACCGCCGTTGAGCGACTGGATGAGCGCGAACTCCTTCATATGCCCGAGTGTCGACAGCAGGATCACGAGCACGGAGGTGGGCGCGATGGACGGCAGCGTGATGCTGCGGAACCGCTGCCAGCCGTTGGCGCCGTCGAGCTCAGCCGCCTCGTAGTAGGACTGCGGGACGTTGTTCAGCGCGGCCACGAACAGCAGCATGTTGAACGCTGCGCCACCCCACGACGACGCCACGATGACGACGAAGAGCGACAGGTCGGCGTTCGACGACCAGGGCAGGCGCTCGCCGCCGAGCATCCCGATCACGAAGTTCACGAAGCCGAAGCTCTCGCCGAACATCCACCGCCAGATGACACCGGTGACGATGGGGGAGACGAGCCACGGCAGGAAGAAGATGATGCGCGCTGCGGTCTTGCCCTTGGCGTGCGTCGCGTTGATCGCGACCGCCATGCCGAGGGAGAGGGCGTAACTCAGCGGGACAGAGAACAGGGCGAAGACGAAGGTGCGGGCAAGGGCCCCGTAGAAGCTCGGGTCGCCGAAGAGCTTGGTGTAGTTGTCGAGGCCGACGAAGTTGGCGTCGCCCCAGCCGCGGAAGTCCGTCAGCGAGTACGACAGCCCGAGGACGCCCGGCCACAGGAAGAACAGGGCGAAGAGGGCGGCCGTGACGATGGTGAACAGGAACGGCGCCATCCGGTACCGGCCGAAGGCGCGCTTGCGGCGGCGGGAGGGCGCGCCGGGCGCCCCCGCCGCGGGGGCGGAGGCGTCCGGCGTGATTGTTGCAGTCATGCGAGGTTCCCCTAGGGAGTCACTTCATCTGTTCGGTGGAGATCGTGTTGATCGCCGTGACGGTCTGCTCGAGCGTCTGCTCGCCGTTGAGGTACTTGACCGTCTCGTCCTTCAGCGGCTCGCTGTCGATCGCGAGACCGGTGTAGCTGTTCTTCAGGCCGTCGACGGTCTGGCGAGCAGCGATCTCGGGGGATGCGGCGATCTCACCGTTGTAGAGGTCGAAGGCGTACGCGTCGTCCTTGTAGGTGATGTCGACGTCCTCGACGGCGGGGAGGCAGCCCGAGATCTCGCAGTATTCCTTGTAGTTCTCCGGCTGGTACATCCACTTCACGAAGTCGAGAGTCTGCTTCTCGACGCCCGTGCCGTCGTAGGCGACGATCCAGGAGGCGGCACCGTAGTTGGTCGAGCGGACGGGCTGCTGCGGCAGCGGCACCGAGATCCAGTCGAAGTCCTTGATGTTGGCCTGGAAGTCGGCGATCTGCCAGACGCCTGACATGTAGCCGGCGACGCGGCCGCTCTTGAAGGTCGCGCTGGGGTCGTCACCGGCGGCCCAGACGGCCTTCGGCATGAACCCGTCGTCATTCAGCTTCTTGAAGTACTCGAGAGCCTTCGCGCCCTCGGAGTCCAGCGCCCAGGTGCCGTCGGACTGCTCGGTGACACCCTTGCTGCCGAACTCGAACATGAACGCGCGGAGGCGGTGTGCCGAGCTGTCGACGACGGCGCCGAACTCGGCATCCGTCTTGTCGACGACCTCGGTGGCCTTCTGGACGTACTCGTCCCAGGTCCACTTCTGGTCGAGCGAGGTCGGGTACTCGACGCCGGCCTCGTCCCAGAGGGTCTTGTTGAGGAACATGCCGACGCCGGTGAGGGTGGTCGGGAGCGCCTTGACCTTGCCGTCCTCAGGGTCCTCGACGCGCAGCGCGGGGACGATCTTGGCGTCCGCGGCGATGTCGGTGAGGTCGAGCATGCGGTCGGTCCACGCGGGGTCGGCGTCGGGAGCGGCGGCGAGCGCGGGGAGGTCGTTGGCCTGCGAAGCGGTGCGGAGGCGGGTGCGGAGGTCGTCGCTCGGGACCTCGACGACCTTGACCTTGACGCCGGTCTCCTTCTCGTACTTCTTGGCGAGCATCGCGTAGCCGCCACCCTGGGCTGCGTCGCCGGACTGGACGAATTCGAGGGTGACGTCGTCGCCCCCACCGCCCCCCGACGAGGAGCAGCCGGCGAGCACGAGTGCGCCCACTGCCGCGGCGATGATGGTGGCGGATCGGATGGTGCGGGAACTCTTCACTGCTTCTCCTTCGCGTGCGCTCTTCGGTGAGCGCGGGTGGGTCATGGGCCGTCCGAACGGGATTTGTCGGCATGTCATGACAAGGGGTGCTCATAAGGTAACCGTGGAGCCCCCCGACGGCAAGCGCTTACCGGTGTCGGGTATGTAACGTCTTTGCGACAACGCCGGTATCCATCCTCTCCCGGGGGTCCTCGATCGCACGAATGGCGGGGTTGTTGCGTATTCCCAAGACCGATGTCACACTGGGGGAAAGCGCTTACCCATCGTCGGTAGAAGACCGTGCCGACATCGCACGCGAAGAACAGACAGGAACACACCGTGTCAGAGACGACCATCACCGCCCCCGCCTCGGAGGCCGCAGCTGTCGCCCCCGCCGTCCGCGAGATCGGCATCATCATGAACGGCGTCTCGGGCCGCATGGGGTACCGCCAGCACCTCGTGCGCTCCATCCTCGCGATCCGTGAGCAGGGCGGGATCGAACTGCCCGACGGCTCGAAGGTCACCGTCAAGCCGCTCCTCGTGGGTCGTAGTGAGGCGAAGCTCGCCGAGCTCGCCGCGAAGCACGGCATCGAGGACTACACGACCGACCTGGATGCCGCCCTCGCCGACCCGCGCTGGGAGATCTACGCCGACTTCCTGGTCACGAAGGCCCGCGCGACGGCTCTCCGGAAGGCGATCGCCGCCGGCAAGACCATCTACACCGAGAAGCCGACCGCCGAGTCGCTCGAGGAGGCTCTGGAGCTCGCGAAGCTCGCCGCCGACGCCGGCGTCAAGACGGGCGTCGTTCACGACAAGCTCTACCTCCCCGGCCTCCAGAAGCTGAAGCGCCTCATCGACTCGGGCTTCTTCGGCCGCATCCTGTCGGTCCGCGGCGAGTTCGGCTACTGGGTCTTCGAGGGTGACTGGCAGCCCGCGCAGCGTCCCTCCTGGAACTACCGCGCCGAGGACGGCGGCGGCATCATCGTCGACATGTTCCCGCACTGGAACTACGTGCTCGAGAACCTCTTCGGCAAGGTCGACTCCGTCTACGCGCAGGCGGCCGTGCACATCGCGGACCGCTGGGACGAGAACGGCGAGCACTACACCGCCACCGCCGAGGACGCCGCTTACGGCGTGTTCGAGCTCGAGGGCGGCGTCGTCGCCCAGATCAACTCGTCGTGGACCGTTCGCGTGAACCGCGACGAACTCGTCGAGTTCCACGTCGACGGCACGCACGGTTCCGCCGTCGTGGGCCTGTTCGGCGCCAAGATCCAGCCGCGGAACGCGACGCCGAAGCCGGTGTGGAACCCCGACCTCGAGGACACCCACGACTACGACGCCGACTGGCAGAGCATCCCCGTCAACGACGTGTTCATGAACGGCTTCCGCCAGCAGTGGGAGGAGTTCCTGATCTCCTACGTAGAGGGCACCGACTACGAGTTCGACCTCCTCGCCGGCGCTCGCGGCGTGCAGCTCGCCGAGGCGGGCCTCCGCTCCAGCCGCGAGGGCCGCAAGATCGAGCTCGACGCGCTGTCGCTGGACTGATCGATGACCGACCTCACCCTGCTCTCGGGCGACGGAGCCCTCCGCCGCGTGCCGCTCGTCGACACCTCGGGCTATACCCGCCCCGAGGGACCGCTTCGCAGCCGTGTCGCCTACGCGGCCGCCCACGTCGTGCCGAAGACGCACGCCGACAACACCCCCGGCCAGCCGGCCGACATCGACTGGGATGCGACCCTCGCGTTCCGCCGCAACGTGTACTCCTGGGGTCTCGGCGTCGCCGATGCCATGGACACCGCGCAGCGGAACATGGGGCTGGATGCCGCGGCCACCCGCGAGCTGATCTCCCGCTCCGCGGAGGTTGCCCGCGAAGAGGGCGGCTCCGTCGTCGTCGGTGTGAACACCGATCACGTCGAGGAGGAGCGGATCACGCTCGACGAGGTCATCTCGGCCTACCTCGAGCAGCTCCACTTCACCGAGGAGCAGGGGGCGGGGCCGGTCCTCATGGCCTCGCGCCACCTCGCCCGTGTCGCCGAGAGCGCCGACGACTATCGCCGCGTCTACGACGCCGTGCTGTCGCGGGCGACGGCGCCGGTCGTGCTGCACTGGCTCGGGACCGCTTTCGACCCGCAGCTCGCGGGATACTTCGGCGCCCCCGACTGGCAGAGCGCCTCCGCGGTGCTGCTCGAGATCATCGAGGCGAACGCCGACAAGATCGCGGGCGTCAAGATGAGCCTCCTCGACGCCTCCTCCGAGGTCTCGGTGCGCGAGCGTCTGCCGGAATCGGTGCGGATGTTCACGGGAGACGACTTCAACTACGTCGGCCTCATCGGCGGTGCGGACGTGCCCGACGCGCCGCAGCCGCGGCGAGACCCGGCATCCGCTCGGCAGCACTCCGACGCGCTGCTCGGCGCGTTCGCCGCGCTGACGCCCGTGGCCTCGGCCGCGATCCAGGCGCTCGACGCGGGCGACCCGGCGCGGTACCTCGAGGTGCTCGCGCCGACCGAGGAGCTCTCGCGCCAGGTGTTCGCCGCGCCCACCTTCTATTACAAGACGGGTGTCGCGTTCCTCGCGTGGCTCAACGGGCACCAGCCCGCGTTCCAGATGGTCGGGGGGCTGCACTCCGCGCGGAGCCTGTCGCACCTGTCCCGAATCGTCGAACTCGCGAACGACGCGAAGGCCTTCGAGCGGCCCGAGCTCGCTGCGGAACGCTGGAACGGGATGCTGCGCCTGAACGGTCTCGACGCGTGAGCGCCGTCGACCCGCGCCTGTCGATCAATCAGGGGACCATCAAGTACGCCGACCTCGCGACCGCGCTCCGCGTGACCGTCGAGGCGGGCGTGCCGTCCATCGGCCTGTGGCGCGAGCCCGTGCAGGAGGTCGGACTCGCGACGGCCGCGTCGATGCTGACCGATTCGGGGCTCCGGTTCTCGACGCACTGCCGCTCGGGTTTCTTCACGATGCCCGAGGGGCCGGCGCGACGCGCGTCCATCGACGACAACCTCGTCGCCATCGACGAGGCCGCGACCCTCGCCGCCGCCGGTGCGCCGGGTTCGGCGGCTGTACTCGTGCTCGTCGCGGGCGGACTCCCCGAGGGCTCCCGCGACCTGGTGGGTGCGCGCGAGCGGGTGCGCGATGCGCTCGGCGAACTCGCGCCGCACGCCGCTGCCGCGGGCGTGACGCTGGCGATCGAGCCGCTGCATCCGATGTACGCGACCGACCGATGCGTCGTTTCGACCCTCGGGCAGGCGCTCGACATCGCGGCCGACTTCGACCCGTCGGTCGTGGGCGCCGCCGTCGACACGTTCCACATCTTCTGGGACCCCGACGTGCTCGACTCGATCGAGCGCGCGGGGCGAGAGGGCCGCATCGCGACGTATCAGGTATGCGACTGGAGGACGCCGCTTCCCGCGGACGTCCTCTTGGGACGCCACTACCCGGGCGACGGCGTCATCGACCTGGCGGGCCTCACGCGCGCTGTCGTCGACACCGGCTACACCGGTGACGTCGAGGTCGAGATCTTCAACGCCGATGTGTGGGCGACCGACCCGCTCGAGGCGGTGCGTCGGACGGCCGAGAGGTTCGCGGCATCCGTGTCACCGGCTCTCGCAGGTCGATGACGCTCCTCCCGGATCGCCTGAAGAGCCGCCCGTAGACTGCGCACCATGACCGACCGCACCCTGCGTCGACCCGCCGCCCACAGCGCGGTCACCCTCGACGACGTCGCACGTGAGGCGGGCGTGTCGCTCGCAACTGCCTCGCGCGCCCTCAACGGCTCGACCCGCAAGGTCGCCGACTCCTACCGGGAGCGGGTCGAGGAGGCAGCGGCGCGACTCGGGTACACCGCGAACCTGTCAGCGCAGGCCACGGCGCGGGGGACGTCGGCGATCATCGCGTTGCTCGTCGCCGACATCGCCGACCCGTACTTCGGGCTCATCGCTTCGGGCGTCGCCCGGGGGGCGGATGAGGCGGGTCTCGTCGTCACGGTGGCGATCACCGAACGCGACCCCGAGCGCGAGGTCCGACTCGTCCGGGCGCTCCGCGGACAGCGTCCGCGCGGGCTCATCCTGGCAGCGTCACGGACCACGTCGGGCCCCGACCCCGACCTCACGCGCGAGCTCGACCTGCTCGGCGCGATGGGTGGTCAGGTCGTGGCGCTCGGTCCCGGTGCCGGTGGGGTGCGCTCGCTCATCCTCGACAACCGCCGCGGCGCCGAGGCGCTCGGGCGAGCGCTCGTGGAGCGCGGCTACCGCGAGTCCGTCGTCCTGGCCGCAGAGGAGGGAACCGCAACGAGCGACACGCGCCTCGAGGGGTTCTCCGCGGGATTCACCGGCGCGGGCGGCGCCGAGCCGCGGGTCTATCGGGGCGGGTTCACGCGTGAGGCGGGATACGAGACGATGACGCGAGCTCTGGAGGACGGTGTCGAGCCCGGGACGGTCGTCTTCGGCATCAGCGACGTCGTCGCGATCGGAGCGCTCACCGCGATCCGGGCCGCCGGTCGCGCAGCGGGCGACGACATCGCGCTCGCCGGCTTCGACGACATCCCCACCGGACGCGATGTGACGCCGGCCCTCACGACCGTGCGGGTCCCGCTCGAGGAGGTCGGCTACCAGGCCTTCCGAGCCGCGACCGATGCCGAGTGGGAGGCGCACCCCGACGACCTGACGCTCGAGGTACTGCTGCGCGAAAGCACCCCGCCGCGCGCATGAGCGTCGTCGTCGCCCTCGACAGCTTCAAGGGCTCCCTCCCCGCTGCCGCCGCGTCGGCGGCGTTCGCCGACGGTTGGCGCGAGGTCGACCCGGCCGCGAAGCTGATCCTCCGTCCCATGGCGGACGGCGGGGAGGGCACTCTCGACGCGTTCGCCGCCGCGGTTCCGGGGGCAGAGCGGCGACCGGTTCGCGTCCGCGGCCCGCGTGGCACCCTCGTCGACGCGGAGTGGCTGCTGCTCCCGGACGGCACCGGCGTCGTCGAGCTCGCCTCGACCAGCGGCATCGAACTGCTCGGTGAGGACAGGCTGCCGTGGGACGCCGACACGACGGGCTTCGGGCAGGCGATCGCCGCCGCCCTCGATGCAGGGGTGTCGCGGCTCGTCCTCGGGATCGGATCCTCGGCATCCACCGACGGCGGCAGCGGGATGCTGCGGGCTCTCGGTGCGCGGATGGTCGACGCCGACGGGTGCGACGTTCCCGCCGGAGCCCGCGGGCTCGCGGCCGTGTCGGCCATCGACCTCACGCGTCTGCGGGCGCTTCCGGTGGGCGGCGTGACGGTGCTCAGCGACGTCACCAATCCGCTCACCGGGCCGTCGGGGGCGGCGGCCGTGTTCGGACCGCAGAAGGGCCTGACCTCAGCGGACATCGTCGTGGTCGATGGCGTACTCGAGCGCTACGCCGCCTGCATCGCCCGCCACGTCGACGGCGTCGATCCGCTCCTTGCCGGTGCGGGGGCGGCCGGAGGGTCGGGCTTCGCCCTCGCCGCGTGGGGTGCCAAGCTGGTGCGCGGAGCGGAGCGAGTCGCCGACCTGGTCGACCTGGCCGGCGCGGTGGCTGCGGCATCCCTCGTCGTCACGGGCGAAGGCTCGTTCGACGGGCAGTCAGCGGCGGGCAAGGTGCCCGCGTTCGTGCACGGTCTCGCCGCGGGGTGGGGCGTGCCGGTCGCGGTGGTCGCCGGTCGGATCGGGACGGATGCCGATACGTCCGGGTTCGCGCACGCGGTGTCGCTGACCGAGCTCGCCGGCAGCGCGGAAGCGTCGATGGCTGACCCCGTGCGCTGGCTGCAGGACGCCGGGCGGAGTCTCGCGCGCCACGGGGCCTGACGGAGGAGCCACGATGGCAGTCGAGGGTCCGCCGTCGCGGGAGTGGGGCCGAGCCGATTGGGTCGCGCACGCGGACACACTCCTGGGAGCGGCGATGCGGCACGCGTCGCCCGGCGGCGGGCGCATCCTCTTCCCCGGCGCCGAAGGCGGGTACGGCCGCGATGTCGACGGGCTGGAGGGGTTCGCGCGCACACTGCTGCTCGCGGGGTTCCGCATCGCGGGCGAGCGCGGGCTCGGCGTCGACGAGGTGATCGCCTTCGTCCGACGCGGGATCACGACCGGGGTCGACCCGAGCGCGCCCGACCGGTGGGTCCGCCCGGACGAGCACGGCCAGGCGAAGGTCGAAGCGGCATCCATCGCCCTCGTCCTCGACCTCACCCGTCCGTGGGTGTGGCAGGCTCTCGACCCGGTGACGCGGCAGCGGGCGATCGACTGGTTCGCGCCCGTGGTGGGCGACGACACGTATCCGCGGACGAACTGGGTCTGGTTCCGGATCGTGGTCGAGACGTTCCTGCGGTCGGTCGGCGGTCCGTGGTCGGCGGACGACATCGCGGCCGACCTCGCGTGCCACGACTCGTTCGTGCGCGAGGGCGGCTGGCTCTCCGACGGGGAGGAACGCTCGTACGACCATTACGTCGGATGGGCGCTGCACGTGTATCCCGTCCTGTGGTCGCGGATGTCAGGGGCCGCCGATCTCGCGGGCGGCCGGACGACGGGCGACATCGCGCGGCTGGACCGGTTCCTCGACGACGCGCTCGCGCTGGTCGGGGGCGACGGGTCGCCGCTCATCCAGGGTCGGAGCCTGATCTACCGGTTCGCGGCGGCGGCCGTCTTCTGGATCGGCGTGATTGCGGAGACCCCGTCCCACTCGGCCGGTCGACTCCGGCATGCGGCGGAGAAGATCGTGCGGCACTTCGCCGAGCGAGGGGCGCCCGACGCGGACGGGCTGCTCACGATGGGGTGGCACGGCGAGTGGCGCGCTCTTGCGCAGTCCTACTCCGGTCCGGGGTCGCCGTACTGGGCGGTGAAGGGGCTGATGGGGATCATGCTCCCCGCCGACCATCCGGTGTGGAGCGCGCCCCGTGAGCCGGTGCCGGTCGAGACGGGCGACGTGTTGCGCGCGGTGACGTCGCCGGGGTGGATCGTCTCGGGTACCGCCGACGACGGCATCGTCCGCGTCATCAATCACGGGACCGATCACTCGGCGCCGGGAGCGGTCTCGACCGACTCGCCGCTCTACGCGCGCATCGGGTACTCGACAGCCACGGCGCCGCTCCTGGACGCCCGCGCTTGGCTCGAGCCGCTCGAGCAGTCGGTCGTGCTGCGAGACGCCTCTGGGCGCATCACGCACCGGAGCGGGATGCACCTACTCGGCGTGCGCGTCGACGACGGGCCGTCGTGCCGGGTCGGGGTGGCGTCGGCGGTCTGGGACGCGCACGGCATCGAGCCCCAGCAGACGACCCATGCGCACGGATCCGGCTTCTCGGGGGCCGCGCGGTACGCCGGTCGCCTCCGGGTGGACTCGCTGGTGCGCGGCAGTCTCGAGATCCGGCTCATCCGCGTGACAGACATCGCGGCCGGCGTGGGCGAGCTCCGCCTCCGAGTCGGGGGCTGGCCGGTGGCCGGCAGCGATCCGCGGGTGCGGGTGTCCGGGGGGACGGCCGAGGTCGCGTCGGAGGGGCTGACGAGCGGCGTCCGTTCATTGAGCGGGGGCACGGCCCAGGTGGTGCGGCGAGAGGATGCCAGTCCGCTCGGCGCCAGCGCACTCGTTCCCGTCCTCGAGGTCGACGCTCTCGTTGACGATGTCGTAGCTGTGGCGGTGGAACTGCGCGGTGCCGGCGCTCCCGTGCGGACCGAGGTGATGGTGACTTTCGAGGCCGACGATGTCGCGATCACCTGGCCCGATGGCTGCCGGTCTCGGACGGCACTCCTCCCTCTCACAGCGCACTCATAGCATCCCCCTCCGGGTCGTCACAAGCCCGAGACCAAGGTGCACGCGCCTCCCTAATGTCGCCCTCACGGCCGAAAAAGATCCGATCCGGCCGTCGTAACGAATCACCTGCAGCACCACCACATGCAGGGATCGCGGCACCCGTCGCACCAACGGAGGGAAATCCCATGACCAGCTCACCCAACCGCCTCGTCGCCGTCATCTTCGGCGCCGTCTACATCCTCGTCGGGCTGCTCGGCTTCACCGCCACCGCAGGCGTCGACTTCCTGGCCACCGACGGCGGACTGTTGCTCGGCATCTTCATGGTCAACCCGCTCCACAACATCGCGCACCTCCTGATCGGTGCCGCGCTGCTGATCGGCGGGCTGTCGAACGTCCGCGCCGCCAAGGGCGTCAACATCGTCGTCGGAGCCGCTTACCTGCTGCTCGGCATCGTCGGCTTCTTCATCGTCGGAAGCGCGGCCAACATCCTCGCGCTGAACACGGCTGACCACTTCCTGCACCTCGCGAGCGCTCTCGTGCTCCTCGGCGTCGGCGTCGCCGCTGACAAGCAGGTCTCGCCGCGCGCGGCCGTCTGATGTCGCCGTCCGCCCTGGTCCGCTCCTGGCCCGCGCTCGCCGCGTGGGGAGCCGGACTGGTGGAGCTCGGGCTGGGTGCGGGCGCGATCGTGAAGGGTGCCGATGCCGCCGACCGCGGTATCGGCATCCTGCTGGCAACTGTCGGCGCGACCACCCTCGTGTGGGGCGTCATCACTCTTTCGCGGGGACGGGTGGCGCCGCGGTCGGGCGCTGCCGTCTCCCTCGTCGGCATCGTGGCGCTCGCCGCCGTCATGCTGGCCGGCCCGCGGCAGATGAGCATCTACCCGGTGGTCGTATCGATGGCGCTGGCGCTGGCCGTCGGGGTCGTCTCGGCCGTCGCCCTGCGCCGTGACGGCCGAGGGCGTGCCCACCCGGTCGCTCGCACCGCGGCCCGGACCAGCGTCGGCGGCCTCATCGTCGGCGCCTTTCTGCTTGCGGGTCTGGTGACGCCGGCTCTCGCCGCGACGCCGATCGGCAGCGATGCTCCCGGGGCGTCGGTCAACGAGGTGTTCATGCCGGGCCACGGGCACTGAGCTCGTCCGGTTGCGGATGCAATGGATCGGCGGTGACACGCCGACACCTGGTCGGATGCCGCGGCGAGCCGCCCGACATCCCTTGCATCGCGTGACGCCCGGCACCGTGTTAGACGAGAGAACGCCCCGACATCCGTGAGGATGTCGGGGCGTTCTGGTGTGCGTCTTACAGACCGCGCGCGAGGCGGTAGTACGCCTGGTTCCAGCGGATCTCCTTCTGGAACCCGCGGACGGTCGTGTCCTCGTCGATGACGAGCAACTCGGTGCCGGCGATGTCGGCGAAGTCGCGGAACACCTCGATGCCCACGGCCGTCGTCATGACGGTGTGGTGCGCGGCGCCGGCCGCGAGCCAGCAGGATGCCGAGGTCGCGAAGTCCGGCGACGGCTTCCAGACCGCGCGGCCCACCGGTAGCTTCGGCAGGTCGGGGGCGTCGACGTTCTCGACGACGTTCGCGACGAGGCGGAACCGATCGCGCATGTCGCTCATCGCGACGACGAGGGCAGGACCGGCATCCGCCGTGAACACCAGGCGCACGGGGTCGGCTTTGCCGCCGATGCCGAGCTCGTGCACCTCGAGGCGCGGCTTCGACGTCGTGAGCGAGGGCGACACCTCGAGCATGTGCGCGCCGAGGATCCGCTCGTTGCCGGGCACGAGGTCGTAGGTGTAGTCCTCCATGAGGCTCGCCCCGCCGGGAAGGCCCGAACCCATGACGTTCGCGACGCGCACGAGGATCGCCGTCTTCCAGTCGCCCTCGGCGCCGAAGCCGTAGCCCTCGGCCATGAGGCGCTGCACGGCGAGGCCGGGCAGCTGCGTCAGCGCGCCGAGGTCCTCGAACGACGTCGTGAACGCCCCGAAGCCGCCGGCTTCGAGGAACGAGCGCAGGCCGATCTCGATCGCCGCGCCGTCGCGGAGCGACTGGTGCCGGTCGGCGCCGGGCAGCAGCTCCGCGGCCACGTCGTAGGAGGCCACGTACTCCTCGACGAGCGAGTCGATCTGCGCGTCGGATGCCTGGGCCACGGCATCCGCCAACTCGTTCACGCCCCACGTGTTGACCTGCACGCCGAACTGCAGCTCGGCTTCGGTCTTGTCGCCCTCGGTGACGGCGACGTAGCGCATGTTGTCGCCGAAGCGGGCGAGTTTGAGTGTCTTGACGGCCTGCCAGCCGGCGGCGGCGCGCTCCCAGTCCTCGATCTGCTGCACGACGACCGGGTTCGAGACGTGGCCGACGACGGTCTTGCGGGGAACCCCGAGGCGCGTCTGGATGTAGCCGAACTCGCGGTCGCCGTGAGCGGCCTGGTTCAGGTTCATGAAGTCGAAGTCGATGTCGTTCCAGGGCAGCTCGACGTTCGCCTGCGTGTGCAGGTGCAGGAGCGGCTTGCGGAGCGCGTCGAGGCCGGAGATCCACATCTTCGCGGGGCTGAACGTGTGCATCCACGCGATGACGCCGATCACCGAGTCGTCAGCGTTCGCGTCGAGCGCGAGGCGGCGGATCGACTCCGAGTCCTTGAGGACGGGCTTCCACTCGACCCTGACGGGGAGGCCGGCGAGCCCGTCGGCGACGGCCTGGGACTGCTCGGCGACCTGCCGCAGCGTCTCCTCGCCGTAGAGGTTCTGGCTGCCGGTGACGAACCAGACGGTGTACTGCTCGAGGCTGGTGGAGAGGGTCATGCTGTTCCTTCGTTCGATGAGTGGATGCCGCGAAGCGGCAGCGCGGTGACGGCGGCGGACTCGACGGCGAGACCGTCGCGGTAGCGCGCGAGATAGTCGGTGAACCCGGCGACGTCGGCCGGGTCGGGGTTCACGGTGGCGGATGCCGCCCCCGCGAAGACGTGGTCGGTGAGGTAGGAGGACAGGTCGGTCCCGCGCTGCGCTGCCGCGAACGTCGCGAGCACGGCCATGCCCCACGCGCCGCCTTCGGCCGCCGTGTCGCCGACCGTGACGGGGGCGTTGAGGGCGCCCGCGAGGAACCGCTGCGCGACCCCCGCGGTGCGGAACACGCCGCCGTGCGCGAACATCTCGTCGAGCTCCACACCCTCCTCGGCGAGCGTCTGCATGCCGATCGCGAGCGTCGCGAAGACCCCGTAGACCTGTGCGCGCATGACGTTCGCTAGCGAGAAGTCCGCGTCCGGCGTCCGCACGACGAGGGGGCGGCCCTCGTCGAGGCCGGCGATCGGCTCGCCGCTCAGGTGGTTGTACGCGAGGACCCCACCGGCATCTGCTCTGCCCTCGAGAGCTTCGCGGAGGAGTGTCTCGTACACGGCGTCCGTCGAGAGAGACTGACCGGATGCCGCGGCGAACCGCGCGAACAGTCCTGCGAACGACGCCAGCTCGCTCGCTCCGTTGTTGCAGTGGACCATTGCGACCGGGTCGCCGGCGGGCGTCGTGACGAGGTCGATCTCGGTGTGGACCCGCTCGAGCGGACGCTCGAGGACGACCATCGCGAAGATGCTCGTGCCTGCGCTGACGTTGCCCGTTCGCGGCGAGACGGCATTGGTGGCGACCATGCCGGTGCCGGCATCGCCCTCGGCCGGCGCGGCGAGCGCCCCGGGACGGAGGGTGCCGGTCGGGTCGAGGAGGGTGGCACCGTCGGGGGTGAGCGTTCCGGCATCCGCTCCCGCGGGGAGGACCTCGGGGAGGAGGTCGGTGAGGCTGCGGCCGGCGAGGAAGTCCGCGGCGTGCGCGTCGTACGCGGCGACGCGGTCGCGGTCGTAGCCGCCGGCGGTGTCGATCGGAAACATGCCAGACGCGTCGCCGACGCCGAGCGCGAAGCGGCCCGTGAGCTTCTCGTGCACCCAGCCGGCGAGGGTGTTGATCTTCGCGATCGACGCGACGTGCGCCTCGTCGTCGAGCACGGCCTGGTGAAGGTGTGCGATCGACCATCGGAGCGGGATGTTGACGCCCAGCAGGTCGGTCAGTTCCGCGGCCGCCGCTCCCGTCGAGGTGTTCCGCCACGTGCGGAACGGGACGAGCAGGGTGCCGTCGGCATCGAAGGCCAGGTAGCCGTGCATCATCGCCGAGACGCCGATGCCGGCGAGGTCGGTGAGCTCAGCGCCCTGGCGGCGGACGTCGGCGACGAGGTCGGCGTAGGCGGCCTGCAGGCCTGACCAGATCGCGTCCTCGGCGTAGGTCCAGACGCCGCCCTCGAGCGCGTTCTCCCACTCGTGGCTGCCGACGGCGAGCACGGTGGTCGGGTTCTTCGCATCGACGAGGCACGCCTTGATGCGGGTCGAGCCGAGCTCGATGCCCAGCACTGCGCCGCCCGAAGAGATGAGCGCGGCGCTCATCGGCGCGCGTCCGTGCTCTGGCCGTACACGTTCTGATAGCGGTTGTAGAGGGCGTCGATCTTCTCCTGCGGGATCGGAATCAGCTCGCCGCCCTGGCGCGCGAAGTGGACCGTCCGGGCGGCGTCCTCGCACATGACGGCTGCCTTCACGGCATCCTTCGCGCTGACGCCGATCGTGAACGGTCCGTGGTTCTGCATGAGGACGGCGCGCGACCGGTGGCCGCTCAGGGTCTCGACGATGCCGCGCCCGATCGAGTCGTCGCCGATGATCGCGAACGGTCCGACGGGGATCGGGCCGCCGAACTCGTCGGCCATGCCGGTGATGACGCAGGGGATCTCCTCGCCGCGCGCCGCCCAGGCGACCGCGTAGGGGGAGTGGGTGTGCACGACACCGCCGACGTCGGGCATGTTCCGGTACACGTAGGCGTGCGCGGCGGTGTCGCTCGAGGGCGAGCGGTCGCTGCCGGGGGTGCCCGGAACGACGGTGCCGTCGAGGTCGCAGAGGATCATGTTCTCGGGCGTGAGGTCGTCGTAGGAGACGCCCGACGGCTTGATGACGAACAGGTCGGCGCCCGGGACGCGGCCCGAGACGTTGCCGCCGGTCCAGACCACCAGGCCGTAGCGGACGAGTTCAGCGTGGAGAGCGGCCACGTCCGCGCGGACGGCGGCGATCGCCTCGTCGAGATCGGTCATGCTCTGATGTTATCGGTAACATCCCGGTTTGGCCACGACGGGATCGGAGCATCCGCCGGCGGCGCCCGGACCCGGCGGGCCGAACTCCGGATGGATCGCCCGATCGGCCCGATCGGCGCCCCGCGGACCCCGGATCCTCCGGAGAACGGCCCGCGGCCGGCCGCGCACCGCGCCGCCGGGCACCCGGCGGGAGCGCACCCGGCGGGCGCCCACCCTCAGTCGCGCGGCACCGCCGTCGACGCGCGGGCGACCAGCACCGGCTCCGCCGCTGCTCCCGCCGCCGGCAGCCCCAACGCCTCCGCCACGACTCGACGCGCTTCGCCCGCGGTGTCGACGCGGACCGTGGTCAGCGCCGGTGTGTAGAAGGCGGCATCCGCGTTGTCGTCGAACCCGGTCACCGAGACGTCCTCGGGAACGCGCACCCCCGCGGCGACGAGTCCCGCGATGAGCCCGAGCGCCATCTGGTCGTTCGCCGCCGCGACCGCCGTCGGCCCGATCTCGCCTCGCACCGCTGCAGCCACCTCGCCGGCCAGGGCCGCCCCGGTGGACGCACTCCAGTCGCCGCGCCAAACCGCCGCCGGACGGATGCCGGCGGTCGCCAACGCCGCCTCGGCACCCTCGTCGCGGGCCGTCGCCTCGAGCCAGTCGGTCGGTCCGGCGAGCAGTGCGATACGGCGATGCCCGAGCGCGACGAGGTGATCGATCGCGAGGGCCGCCCCGAAGCGCTGCCGCTCCGCACCGTCACCGGTGTGCAGTGCCGCGAGCGGAGTCTCGCCGGCGACGCGGCGGAGGGCGGGGAGTGTCGCGGTGTGCGCAGCGACGACGATCAGCGCGTCGACGCCCTGGGCGAGCAGTCGCTGGGCGGCATCGGTGACGGATGCCGGGTCCGCGGCATCCGCGTAAGCCGTCGCCAGCCAGCGGTCCGCCTCGCGGGCCGCGGCGTCGAGCGCGGCGATGCCGGCGCCGGGGCCCCACAGGGTCGCATCGGAGGCAACGACGCCGACGGTGCGCGTCGTCGAGGTGCCGAGCGAACGCGCGGCGTTGTTGACGCGGTAGCCGAGTTCGGCCATCGCCGCCTCGACGCGAGCGCGGGTCTCGGGGCGGAGGTTCGGGCTGTCGTTGATGACGCGCGACACGGTCTGCGTCGATACCCCCGCCCGCGCGGCGACGTCGCGCACACTGGCGCGCATCGTCCCGGCCCGTCCCATGGCGCTCACTGTATCCCTCGGCGGGCAAGGCCCCTTGCACGGGTCGCGGTCCGCTGTCGAGGAGACGGAGCGATCCCGCGCGGGCGATTAGCGTGGACGTTTCGACGCCGACAACGGAGGAGGGACCGGATGCGGCTGCTGCAGCGACTCGCGCTCGGGCGCTTCTACGCGCGCCTGCCCGAATGGGTCCGCGTCGTCGTCGCGGTGAGCGCGGTCGTCCTCGGGATCGTCATCGTCATCCGCCCGACGACGGCTCTCGGCGTGCTCGCGTGGCTCATCGGCGGCGGCATGGTGCTCACCGGCGTCCTCGAGCTGACGGGGCGCGACGGCGAGGGTAAGCGTCCGCGCTGGCGCACCGTGACGGGGGCGGCGTGGCTGCTCGGCGGACTCGTCGTGCTCCTCACCCCCGGGCTGACCGTGCGGGTCGTCGCGACGCTCGTCGGCATCCTGCTCCTTGCCGCGGGCGCGCTGGGGATCGTCGCGGTCTTCGCGAAGGGCCGCACGCTCGATGCCCGCATCGCGGATGCCGCCTTCTCGATCTCCGGCGTGATCTTCGGCGTCCTCGCGCTCTTCTGGCCCGACATCACGCTCCTCGTCGTCGCCGTGGTCTTCGGGGCGCGCCTCATCATGAGCGGCGTCGCCGACCTGTGGACGCGGATCCGCCGTCGCCGCGACACGCAAGCCGCGCGCCGTCATGAGCCCCGCCCGTTCCGCCGGTGGGGGCGCACGGTGACGGCTCTCGTCTCGGTGGCGCTCGCCGTGACGACGGCACTCGTGACGGTGCCGCTTCGCGAAGGATCCACCGTCGTCGACGACTTCTACGCCGCGCCGCGTGACATGCCGAGCGAGCCGGGGCGGCTCATTCGGGCGGAGGCGTTCACCGCCGGCATCCCGGTGTCGGCGACGGCCTGGCGCATCCTCTACACGACCACGGGCGTCGAGGGCGACGTGCGGGTCGCGAGCGGCGTGGTCGTCGTGCCGAAGGAGGGCGACGGGAAGTGGCCGATCATCGACTGGAACCACGGGACCACCGGCTACTCCGAGAACTGCGCCCCCTCGCTGCAGCCGCGCGGACTGTGGTCGGGCGCGCTCTACATCCTGCCGACGATCATCCGGCAGGGGTGGGCGGTCGTCGCGACGGACTACATCGGCCTGGGCACCGAGGGGCCGCATCCGTACCTCATCGGCCCGCCGAGCGCGACGGCATCCCTCGACTCCGTGCGCGCCGCGCGTGAGCTGCAGGATGCCGACCTCGGCACCCGCACGGTCATCTGGGGCCACTCGCAGGGAGGCGCAGCGGCCCTCTGGGCGGGGTCGATGGCCCGCGAGTACGCCCCGGAGCTGTACGTGCAGGGTGTCGCGGCGCTGGCTCCCGCGAGCGATCCGCCCGCGCTCGTGCAGAACATCTCGAGCGTGACGGGCGGCAGCATCTTCGCGTCCTACGCCTTCGCGTCGTTCTCGTCGATCTACGACGACGTCTCGTACGACGATTACGTGCGCCCGGGTGCCGACACCGTGCTCAGACAGATGTCCGAGCGCTGTCTGAGCGATCCCGCGATCGTCGTGTCGGTCGCGGCGTCGCTCGGGATGAGCGGTGATCCACGCCTGTTCTCCGAACCCCCGGCATCCGGTCCCCTCGGGGTGCACCTCCGTGCCAACCGGGCGCCGCTCACCCAGAACGCCCCGGTGCTCCTGGCTCATGGCGGGGCGGACAGCGTCATCCCGGTCGCGACCCAGACCGCGTTCGTCCGGGAGATGTGCGCGGCCGGGCAGGTCGTCGACTACCGCATCTACGACGGCTACGAACACGCCGGGGTCGTCGAACGCCCCTCGCCCCTCCTCGATGAGCTCATCGCGTGGACGACGGCCCGTTTCGCGGGTGAGCCGGCGCCGGAGAAGTGCTCGACCACGCGGGAATGAGCCGGGGTCCGAACGCGGCCATAGGGTGGGACGCATGACCGAGAACACCCTTCCCTCCGGCATCGACCTCGACGAACTGAGCACCGAGGTCCGCCCGCAGGACGACCTGTTCCGCCACGTGAACGGCTCGTGGCTCGAGCGCACCGACATCCCCGAGGACAAGGCGCGCTGGGGCTCCTTCCACCTCATTGCCGAGCAGGCCGAGAAAGACGTCAAGACGATCATCGAAGAGTCGACGGATGCCGAGCCGGGCACCGAGACGCGCAAGATCGGCGACCTCTACGCGAGCTTCATGGACACCGACGCGATCGAGGAGAAAGGCGCCGAGGCGATCGCGCCCCAGCTGGCGCTCGTCGATCGGATCACCGGCATCCCGACCCTGCTGAGCACCGCCGGGTCTCTAGAGCGCGAGGGCGTGCCTGGGATCTTCGGCACCTACATCGAGCCCGACCCGGGAGGCCCGCAGCGGTATGTGATGTTCCTCGTGCAGGGTGGGCTGTCGCTCCCCGACGAGAGCTACTACCGCCTCGACAACTTCGAGAAGACCCGCGCCGCGTTCCGCGCGTACGTCGCGAAGCTCTTCACTCTCGCGGGCGTCGAGAATGCGGACGAGCAGGCCGACCGCGTCGTCGACCTCGAGACGCAGATCGCGTCGCACCACTGGGACAACGTCCGCAGCCGTGACGCCGTCGCGACCTACAACCTGATGTCGTGGGATGCCGTCGTCCAGCTCACGGGCGTCGATCTCGCACCCTGGCGCGACGCCGTCGCCCCCGGCAAGGCGGGCATCATCGAGGAGGTCGACGTCAACCAGCCGAGCTTCTTCGAGGGTCTCGGCACGCTCCTCGCCGAGAATCGGCTCGAGGACTGGAAGGCGTGGCTGCGACTGCAGGTCATCCGCTCGTCGGCGCCGTTCCTGTCACAGGCGTTCGTCGACGCGAACTTCGCGTTCTACGGCACCGAGATGACCGGGGTGCCCGTCAACCGCGAGCGCTGGAAGCGCGGTGTCTCCCTCGTCGAGGCCGCGCTCGGTGAAGCAGTCGGCAAGGTCTACGTCGAGCGTCACTTCCCGCCGCGTGCGAAGGAGGAGATGGACGTCCTCGTCGACAACCTGATCGCGGCGTACCGGCAGTCGATCTCGTCACTCGAGTGGATGACGCCCGCCACGCGCGAGCGCGCGCTCGAGAAGCTCGAGGCGTTCACCCCGAAGGTCGGCTACCCCGTGAAGTGGAAGGACTACTCGGCTCTCGAGATCGACGCATCCGACCTCATCGGCAACGTCCGCCGCTCGAACGCATGGCAGCATGACGAGCAGCTCGCGAAGCTGGGTGCGCCGATCGACCGCGACGAGTGGTTCATGACGCCCCAGACGGTCAACGCGTACTACAACCCGCTCATGAACGAGATCGTCTTCCCCGCGGCCATCCTGCAGTTCCCGTTCTTCGACATGGAGCGCGACCCGGCAGCCAACTACGGCGGTATCGGCGCGGTGATCGGTCACGAGATCGGTCACGGCTTCGACGACCAGGGGAGCGCGTTCGACGGCACCGGTGCGCTCAACGACTGGTGGACCGACGAGGACCGCGCATCGTTCACGGAGCGCACGAAGACGCTCATCGAGCAGTACAACGAGCTCGTGCCCCGAGGGCTGTCGGAGGACAACACCGTCAACGGCGCCCTGACGATCGGCGAGAACATCGGCGACCTCGGCGGTCTCGGCATCGCGATCAAGGCCTACCGGCTGCACCTGGCGTCGACCGGGTCGACGGATGCCGACGGTCCCGTCATCGACGGACTCACCGGCATCCAGCGACTGCTCCTCAGCTGGGGTCAGATCTGGCAGCAGAAGGGGCGGGATGCCGAGACGATCCGCCTGCTCACGATCGACCCGCACTCGCCGAACGAGTTCCGCTGCAACCAGATCGTCCGCAACATCGACGAGTTCTACGCCGCCTTCGACGTGACCGAGGCCGATGCGCTCTGGCTCGATCAGGACAAGCGCGTCACGATCTGGTGACCGCGGTGCGCGGCGCGCCGGTCGTCAGCATTGAGCTCGAGTTCGATGCGACGACCGAGCGCGCCGTGCGCGCGGAGTGGCAGGCGCTCGCCGATGCGGGGTTGTCGAGCCTCGCCGCGCACACCTCGCCGTCGAACGCTCCGCACGTGACGCTGCTCGTGCGTTCCGCTGTGTTTCTGTCGTCGGTGCCGCTGCCCGTCGCGTTCCCCGTGACGTTGGGTGCCGTCGTGCTGTTCGGTGCGGGGGAGCGGCGTGTGCTCGCCCGCTCGATCGTTCCCTCGGCCGACCTGCTCGCGCTGCACGCGGCTATGCACGCCGCCGCGGGACCGGGTGACGACGCTCCGCACACCGCACCCGGCGAGTGGATGCCGCACGTCACCCTCGCGCGCCGGATCAAGGTCGCCGACCTCGAGCGCGCGCTGCCCCTCCTGGGTGACCCGATCGTCGGCGTCGCCCGCGGCCTCCGGCGGTGGGACGCGGCGTCCGCCACCGTCACCGAGCTGGGGGAGTTCGGCGGCTGACCCCGGTGCACGGCTCGTCCGCGATGCCTGCGCGTTCCCCTGTCACGACCCGCCGTGTGGTGCTGCAGTCGCGTCCCTGAACGCGCGCGACGACTCGCGTCCCTGAAGCGTGCCGAGGTCTCATTCCGGGGACCTGTGATGTCGCTCCGGCACCGCGCAGACGACGAATCGAGTCCCCGGAACCCGCCCCCGCGTCAGAAGACGATCGTGTGGTTTCCGTGGCGGATGACGCGGTCCTCGGAGTGCCAGCGGACGGCACGCGAGAGCACCTGGCGCTCGACGTCGGCGCCGCGACGGACGAGCTCGGCGGTCGTGTCGGCGTGCGTGACGCGGATCGTGTCCTGCTCGATGATCGGGCCCTCGTCGAGGTCGCCCGTGACGTAGTGGCTCGTCGCGCCGATGAGCTTGACGCCGCGCTCCTTCGCCTTGCGGTACGGCTCGGCGCCGATGAACGCGGGCAGGAACGAGTGGTGGATGTTGATGACCGGCACGCCGAGCTCGTCGAGGAACTCCGGCGACAGGATCTGCATGTACCGGGCGAGCACGACGAAATCGACGTTGCCCTTCAAAAGCTCGAGGATCTTCGCCTCAGAGGCCGACTTGTCGGGCCCGGGCGTCGACGGCACGTGGAAGAACGGCACGCCGAACGAGCGCACGTCATCGGCCGACGACGTGTGGTTCGAGATGACCATCGGGATGCTGGTGGGCAGCTCGCCGCGGCGGTTGCGCCATAGCAGGTCGAGCAGGCAGTGGTCCTGCTTCGACGACAGGATCGCCATGCGCTTGGGCACCGACTGGTCGGTGAGAGACCACTCCAGGTCGAACGGCTTCAGCGTGTCGGCGATCTCCGTCTCGATGACGGGACGCTGGCCGGCGAAGTCCGGGCGGTAGAAGACGACGCGCTGGAAGTACGCTCCGCCGCGCGGGTCGTCGGAGTACTGATCGAACTGCACGATGTTGCCGCCGATGCGCGTGATCATCGCCGAGACGGCAGCGATGATCCCCGGGCTGTCCTTGCCGTGCACGATGAGGCAGGCGTGGTCGGGGTGGAGCTGTGGGGCGGGCGACGTCATCCTTTGATTCTGCCCTGCGACGAAGGATGCCGCCGACCGCCCCGGCCGCGACGCGCGCGAACTCTCAGCGGACGCCCTTCATGAGCGCGAGCACCGGCTTCACGCAGACGAGGAGCAGGACGCCCATCACGATCGAGATCAGACCGAGCGTCGCGAAGTAGGGAACCTCGTTCGTCGGGTCGTAGAGCGTCGCGAGCTGCCCCGAGATCGCGGTGCCGAGCGACACCGAGAGGAAGAACAGCGCGACCATCTGCGTCTGGAACCGTTCCGGTGCGAGCTTCGTCGCCGCGGAGAGCCCGACGGGCGAGAGCATCAGCTCGGCGACCGTGAAGACGAGCAGGATGCCGACGATCGCCAAGAGCGGCGTCGAGTTCTCCCCGCCGCCCGCGAACGGCAGGAACAGCAGGAACGCGACGCCCATGACGGCGACGCCGACGGCGAACTTGACCGGTGTCGACGGTTGGCGTGAGCCGAGCTTCGACCAGATGGCGGTGAACACACCCGCCAGCAGGATGATGAACACCGGGTTGATCGACTGCACCCACGGGATGGGCATCTCCCAGCCGAACAGGTTCCGGTTCAGGCGCTCCGCCGAGTACAGCGTCACGACCGTGAACTGCTGCTGGTAGAGGGACCAGAACACGACCGACGTGACGAACAGCGGCAGGAAGCCCCACACCCGACTGCGTTCGGTCGCGGTGATCTGACGGCTCAACAGAATGACCGCGAAGTACGCGATCGCGGCGAGGATGACCGCGCCGATGACGATGAGCGCCAGGTTGTCGGCGCGGACGACGCCGGTGAGCACGAGCGCGACGACGACGACGACCGCCGCCACGCCGATCCCTGCGACGAGCGGGTACCGCCCGCGCGGCAGCGGGTTGGGGACGTGACGCGATTCGGCGGGGAGGCTCCGCCGACCGAACGAGTACTGCGTCAGCCCGAGCGCCATGCCGAGCGCGGCGAGCCCGAACCCCCAGTGGAAGCCGAGCGCGCTCTGCAGCAGTCCGGTCAGGATGGGGCCGGCGAAGGCGCCGAGGTTGATGCCGAGATAGAACAGCGAGAAACCGGCATCCCGTCGCGCATCATCGGCGGTGTAGAGGGTGCCGACGACGCTCGTCGCGGTCGCCTTGAGCCCGCCGGATCCGAACGCGACGAGGATGAGGCCGACCGTCACGCCCGCGAAGCCGGGGAGCAGCGCCAGGGCGATGTGCCCCGCCATGATGACGATCGCGCTGAAGAAGAGCACGCGCTCGGCGCCGAGGATCCGGTCGGCGACCCACGCGCCGAGAACGGTGGACAGGTAGACGGCGCCGCCGTACGCGCCGACGATGCTCGCCGCGACGGTCTTGTCGACGCCGAGGCCGCCGTCGGCGACCGAGAAGTACAGGTACAGGAGCAGGATGCCCTGCATGCCGTAGAAGCTGAAGCGCTCCCACATCTCGACGCCGAACACGTGCGCGAGCGCGAACGGCTGACCGAAGAATCGGGTGTCGCGCTCTGCGGCGGCGTCGGAGGAGGGCAGGTCGACGGGAGGTACGTTCCGCATTCGTGCCAGGCTAGGCGGCGATCCTGGATCAGTCGCACAGGTTGCGAGGCATCCGCCGCGGGTGTACATGAGGCTGTCCGTCGGATGCGCAAGCCGTTGGTGCGAACGGATGCCGCCTGCGATTCTCGAGCGATGACCGATCCGCAGACCGCCCGTCGCGCCCACTACGCCACGTTCTATGGCGACCTACCCGCCGCGGGGTACGGGGTCGTCGTCGGCAACTGCCAGGCGGAGTCGGTGCGCCTGGTCCTCGACTCCGACGAGCTGCCGCTTCTCCGGATGCCGCCCGTCCACGAACTGGATGCCGCCGACGCCGCCCGCCTCCACGAGGTGCTCGCGGGCGCCTCGGTGCTCATCGCTCAGCCGGTGAAGGCCGACTACCACGGCCTCCCGCTCGGCACGCGGCAGCTCGCGGCATCCCTCCCGCCCTCCGGTCGCGCCGTCACGTTCCCCGTCGTCCGGTTCACCGGCCTGTATCCGTTCCAAGCCGCGCTTCACGTGCCCGGGACGGAAGAGGTGCCGCCGATCGTGGCGTACCACGACGTCCGCACGCTCGCGGAGGCCGCCGGTACCCCCGTCCGGTCAGAGCTGAGCGCCGACGCGGTGCGGGCCGAGGCGGCCGATTCGCTCGCGGAACTGGAGCGTCGTGAGCAGTCCCTCGACGTCTCGATCTCGGATCTCTTCGCCGAGCCGCGCTTCGAGCTCGTCCGCACCGTGAATCACCCCGGCAACGAGGTGATCCTCGAGATCGGCGACCGCGTCCTCCGCGCGCTCGGACGTCCGGGCACCGCGACCGACCCCGGCCGGCCGCTCCTCGACGTGGTGCACGCGCCCCGCGAGCCGTGGGTGATCGACGCGTGGGGGCTCGATGCCGAGCCGCGCACCGGCTGGACCCTGAACGCGCTTCCCCTCGACCCGGCCGAGGTCCGCGAGGCGCATCTCGAGTGGTACCGGCGACATCCTGATTTCGTGCGCGGTGCTCTCGAGCGGCTGCGGCCGAGCATCGAGCGCTGGCGGCGCTGATCGGCGTAGCGTGGCGGCATGGCTGACGCGCTCGACATCCGCGAACTGCACACGATCGACGAGATGGTCGCGGCGAGCGGTGTCTTCGAGGCGGTCTGGGGTTCGCCGGACGGGGGGATGCCGCCCAACCTGCTGCGCGCCCTGGAGCACTCCGGCAACTACGTCGTCGGGGTCTACGACGGCGAGCGGATGGTCGCGGCATCCGCGGCGTTCTTCGGTCCCCCGGGATCGCGGAGCATGCACTCCCACGTGACCGGCGTGCTGGCCGACGCGCAGGCGCGCGGGATCGGGCGGGTGCTGAAGGCGCACCAGCGCGAGTGGGCGTTCGCGCACGACGTCGGCACGATCACGTGGACGTTCGACCCGCTCATCGCCCGGAACGCGCACTTCAACCTCGAGGTGCTCGGTGGGCGCGTGACCGACTACCTCGTCGACCACTACGGCGACATGGGCGACGCGATCAACAGCGGCGACGAGAGCGACCGGCTCCATGTCGCGTGGCACCTCGCCTCGCCGGTCCCCACTCCGGACGCCGCCGACGTGGTGGCCGTGGTCCCCATCCCCGCCGACGTCGAGCGTCTCCGCGTGGATGATCCGGATGCCGCGGCCCGAGCACGCCGCGAGGTGCGAGACGCGTTCCACACGCACCTCGCCGCGGGCCTGGTCGTCGGCGGGTTCCGCACGAGCGAGGGCTACCTGTTCACGCGGAGCTGAGCCGCGCGGTCAGCCTGCTCGCCGGGCGCCCTCGCCGAGGGCCTCGAGCTTCGCCCACGCGATGTCGGGGTGGATGCGTCCGCCGAGGCCGCAGTCCGTCGAGGCGATGACGCGGTCGGCCCCGACGATGTCGGTGTAGCGGCGGATGCGCTGCGCGACGAGCTCGGGGTGCTCGACGACGTTCGTGGCGTGGCTGACGACGCCCGGCACGAGGACGAGGTCGTCGGGGATCTTCGCATCGGCCCAGACGGCGAACTCGTGTTCGTGTCGCACGTTCCCCGCCTCGAACGAGATCGACCCGACGTTCGCTTCGAGGACGACCGGGAGGATGTCCTTCAGCTCGACGTCGGTCGTGTGCGGGCCGTGCCACGAGCCCCAACAGAGGTGCAGGCGCACCTGCTCCTTCGGGAGCCCCTCGATCGCCCGGTTGATCGCCTCGATGCGGACGCGGGTGAACGCCTGGTAGTCCGCGATCGAGGGCTCGGGGTCGATCTGATCGAAGTTCTCGGCGAGCGACGGGTCGTCGAGCTGCAGGATGAGGCCGGCGTCGGTGATCGCCCGGTACTCCTCGCGGAGCGCGTCCGCCCATGCCTCGATGTGTTCCTCGTCGGTCGCGTAGTAGTCGTTGTGCACGCGCGCCGCGGAGCCCGGCGCGATCGCCGTGAGGAAACCCTGCTCGCCGTCTCGGAGCGCCGCGGTGAGGTTCCGGATGTCGGCGGCCACGGCCTCGTGGCCGCGGTAGGTGATCGGCCCGGTCGTCGTCGGGAAAGCGGTGGCGATGCGGCCGGACTCGACGGCCTCGGCGTAGACCGAGGGGAAGCGCTGACGGTCACGACGGCCGAGGAAGCTCGTGAGGCGGATCTGGCCGGGAGTCGACAGGGTCGGTGGCTCGGTGAACGCGTTGACCTCGGTGAGGGACAGCCCCGAGACGCGCTGGAACGAGTAGCCCCACCACGCGCCGTAGTCGACCGGGTTCGTCATCGCTTTGCCGAACTCGCCGTCTCCGACGAGCGTGATCCCCGCAGCGCGCTGGCGCTCGACGACCTCGGCCACCGCGAGGGCGGTGAGCGCTTCGGCCTCGGGGCTGGGAAGCAGGGTGAAGCCGTCCTCGGCGAACGCGCGGGCCGCGTTGGCCTCGATGAGTGCGGTGGAGCGGGGCAGGCTGCCGGAGGTGGTCGTTGAGAGGGGCATTGCCCGAGTCTAGGAATCCGGTGCCGTCGGTGCATCCGGCGCGCAACCGCCCGTAACCTGACCCCTATGCCGCTCGCTTCGCACGCCGCATCCGTCCGTCTTGAAGAGATCGAACTGCGGGTGCTCCAGATCCCGCTGGTCGCCCCGTTCACGACGTCGTTCGGCACTGAGACCGTGCGCGAGGTCATCGTCGTCCGGGCCCGCACCGACGTCGGCGAGGGCTGGGGGGAGATCGTCACCCAGAGCGCACCCCTCTACTCGAACGAGTACACGCAGGGGGCGTGGGACGTCGCGACGCGCTGGCTCGTCCCCGCGCTGCTCGACCGCCGTGCGCTCGCGCCCGAGGACGTGGCTCCGACGCTCGAGCCGTTCGTCGGGCATCGCATGGCGAAGGCGGGTCTTGAGCTCGCCGTCATCGACGCGGCGCTCCGCTCCGAAGGGCGCTCCTTCGCGTCGTACCTGGGCGGAGCGGCGGCGATGATCCCGTCGGGGGTGAGCGTCGGCATCCAACCCGATCCCGCGGCCCTGGTGGAGACCGTCCGCGGCTACCTCGATGAGGGCTACGTGCGGATCAAGATCAAGATCAAGCCCGGCCGCGACATCGCCGAGACGGATGCCGTGCGCTCCGCGTTTCCCGACATCCCCCTGCAGGTCGACGCGAACTCCGCGTACACGCTCGCCGATGCCGACCTGCTCGCGCAGCTCGACCGCTTCGGACTCCTGCTCATCGAGCAACCGCTGCAGGAGGACGACATCGTCGACCACGCCGCGCTCGCCCAGCAGCTCAAGACGCCGATCTGTCTCGACGAATCGATCACGTCGGTCAAAGCGGCGCGCGACGCGCTCGCCCTGGGCGCGACGACCGTCATCAATGTGAAAGCGGGCCGCGTCGGCGGGTACCTCGAGGCCCTCCGGATCGCGGACCTCTGCGCGTCGGCCGGCATCCCGGTGTGGTGCGGTGGAATGCTCGAGACGGGCATCGGCCGAGCCGCCAACGCGGCGCTCGCCGCGCACCCCGGCTTCACGCTGCCGGGCGACGTCTCGGCATCCGCTCGCTTCTACGCGCGGGACATCGTGACGCAGCCCGCCGTGCTCGAGGACGGGCACGTGCGGGTGCCGACCGGGCCGGGGCTCGGGGTCGAGATCGATTCCGAGGCGCTCAAGGCGTTCACCGTCGCGCGGGAGACCCTGCGCGCCTGAGGCTCAGCGCGGGGTCGTCACCAGAGGATGCCGCCGCCGACCGAGATGCCGCCCCACGTCAGCAGTACGAAGATCGCCGCGAAGACGACCGGGGCGATGCCTTTGCCGCTGCGTGCGAGGCCTTTGAACAGGGCGATCACGACGAGCACCGTTGCGACGAGCGAGAGCCCTCCGCCAAGCACAAAGCCGATGAACAGCGGGATCGGCATGAGGAGCAGGCCCGCGAGCCCCACCCAGAAGGCGGCCCAGGCGGTCGGATTCGTGCGGCGTTCGGTGGCGTAAGACATGTGTACATCCTCGCGGACCGTCCTGGCCGGCGCGATGGGGCTGTCCCGAACCATCCGTCGTGCTAGGCATCAGCGCGGGAGGAGATCGGCGTGGGGAGACCTGCGGAGGTAGAGGGCGACAGAGTCGCGACTCTTGGAGAGGCATGCCATCCGATCATCCAGCACCTGCAGTTCAGCGGCGAGCTCTTCAGCGAGCGCCCGTGTGCACGAGGGAGGCTGTGTCGAGCGGCAGTCCGCTTCGAGGTCCAGCACGACCTTGACCATCCGGGTCGACAGCCCGGCCTGGATGAGACCGCGCACCCGCCGGGCGCGGTCGACGGCGTCCTCGTCGTAGTCCCGGTAGCCGTTGTCGGTGCGTTTCGACGCCAGCAGACCCTGCTCCTCGTAATAGCGCAGCATCCGCTGGGGGATGCCGGTGCGCGCCGTGACCTCGCCGATCTTCATCCGCTCCCCGATCCCGCTTGACCCTCACATTGATGTCAGACTCTACGCTCGAGGAATGAGCACGACCACCGCCTCCCTCCCCACGTCGGCCACGTCCGCACCGCGGTTCCCCCTCGGACCCCTCCTGCTGCTGGGTCTCGCGGTCTTCGTCACCGTCACCGCGGAATCACTGCCAGCGGGCCTGCTGCCGGAGATGGTCCAGGGTCTCGAAACCGATCCGCTCGGGGTCGGCCTGCTCATCTCGGTGTGGGCCCTCACCGTGATCGTCACGAGCATCCCGCTCGCCCGGGCGACCGCGCGGTTCGATCGGCGTCTGGTCGCCGGCGGCGCTCTCGTCTTCTTCGCGATCGCCAACGCCGCCACAGCCTTCGCCCCGACGTACGCGGCGGCGGTCGCGACGCGCATCGCCGGCGGCGTCGCACACGGTCTCTTCTGGGCGATCGTGATCGTCTACGCCACCTCGCTGCTCGCGCCATCGCACCTCGGACGTGGACTCGCACTCGTGACGGCCGGGGGAACCCTGGCGACCCTCGCGGGCCTGCCCGCAGCCACTCTCATCGCCCAGCTGTTCTCGTGGCGATGGGCCTTCGGGGTGCTCGCGGCCATCGCTTTCGCCCTCGCCGTGACGATCGTCATCCGGCTGCCGCATCGTCTGCCCGAGCCCGCCCTTCGACCCGCTGGCCGCCCACGGGGCGCGGACGCCTCCCTCGGACCCATCGTGCTGTTCGCTGCTGCGTCCCTCGTCTTCGCGCTCGGTCAGTTCGCGACGTTCACGTACGTCCGCCCACTGCTCGAGGTGTCGGCGGGAGTGCCCGAGGCGCAGGTGCCTCTCCTCCTGCTCGCCTACGGCGCTGCCGGGCTCGCCGGCGTTGCGATCGCGGGCCCGCTCGCCGACCGATGGCCGCGAGCGTCGATCGTGGTCATTCTCGTGGGACTCGCGGTGGCCTTCGGCATCCTGACCTTCGCCGCCGACTCCCCACTCGTGTACGTCGCGCTCGCGGCCTGGGGTGTGGCGATCGGTGCGTTCTTCCCCCTGCAGTCTGCTCTCCTCATGCGCATCGCCACCGACCGCACGCGCACCCTGGCGAGCGCGGGCACGGTCGTCACCTTCAACATCGGGATCGCTGTGGGTCCCTGGCTCGGCGACCTCGTGGGCGGTGCCGCGCAGCCCACCGGTGCGACGGCGCTCTCGGGCGGTGCCGTCCTCGTCTCGCTCGTGCTCGTCGTCGTGGCCGTCAGCCGCTTACGCCGCCGGTACGCCGCGTAAGCGGATGCAATGGATTCCCGGCGACACGCCGGTGAAGAGGCCGATGCCGCGGCGCGCCGCGCGGCATCCCTTGCATCCCGTGACATCCACCCCCGGGCCCGGCGCCCGGGTGGAGGCGTCAGCTGCGCAGGCTCGGCCGCGCCTCGTGCGGGTCGCGGCGCTGCGGGATGAAGAGTGCGACCGCCAGGGCCGCCGCCGCGGCGCCCAGGCCGAGCGCGAAGGAGAGCCGGAAGGCGTCGGGTGACGGCACGGCGACGCCGCCGTGGTCGACCGTGAGTGCGGCGAGCACCGCGCCGACGACGGCGGCGGCGATCGAGGTGCCGAGCGATCGGAACAGGGCGTTCAGACCGTTCGAGGCGCCGGTCTCGTGCTGCGGTACCGAGCGCATGATGAGCATCGGCATCCCGGCGTAGCCGAACCCGATGCCCACGCCGATCAGCAGGTTGGCGACCAGCAGGTGCCAGACCTCCGAAGCCCAGAGGAGCGAGTAGCCGTAGGCGACGACGAGGGCGCTCGCGCCCATGATGAGCAGCACGCGCGGACCGATCGTGCGCGCGAGGCGCCCGGAGAACGGCGAGAGCACCATCATCACGAGACCTGCGGGCATGACGATCAGGCTGGCCTGGAAGAGAGTGAGTCCGAAGCCGCCGACGGATGCCGGGAGCTCCAGCATCTGCGGGTACGACACGTTCGAGGCGAACAGCGAGAAGCCCATCGCGACCGATGCGAGGTTCGTGAGCAGCACGGCGGGCCGGGCCGCGACCCGGAGGTCGAGGAGCGGCTCCGTGATGCGCAGCTCGAACCAGCCCCAGGCGAGGAGGACGACGAGGCCGCCCAGGCCGAGCGCGAGCGTGGCAGGCGAGGTCCATCCCCATTCGTTGCCGCGCGACACGGCGAGGAGGACTCCCGTGAGACCGACTGCGAGGCCCGCGGCCCCTGCGAAGTCGAACCGACCCGCGGTGCGGAGCACGCTCGCCGGCACCACGAGCGCGACGAGAATGAAGACGACGACACCGAGCCCGGCGGCCATCCAGAAGAGGACGTGCCAATCACTCGTCTCGGTGATGATGGCGCTGACCGGCATGCCGATTGCACCGCCGACGCCGAGGGTCGCCGACATCAGGGCGATCGCGGCATCCACACGGTCCTCGTGCAGCACGTCGCGCATGATCGAGATGCCGAGCGGGACGACACCCGTCACGGCGCCCTGCAGCGCTCGTCCGACGATGATCCCGCCGATTCCCGGGGAGAGCGCCGCGGTCACGGAGCCGGCGATGAGGAGCCCCAGCAGGATGAGGACGATGCGGCGCTTGCCGTACATGTCGCCGAGCCGACCGGCGATCGGCGTCGAGACGGCAGCGGCGAGGAGGGTCGCTGTGACGACCCACGCGGTGTCTTCGCGGCTGGCGTTCAGGAGCTCGGGAAGCTTCGCCTGGATCGGCACCACGAGCGTGAACATGAACGACGACGCGAGTCCCGCGATCGCCAGAACGGCGACGATGGCGCCCTGTCGTGGCATGCGGGTGAGTCTGCGTCTGTCGTCCGAGGGCATCCCTCCAGGTTAACCCCGGCACGATGCCCCCGGACGCGGAGGGGAAGCGTCAGCCGGCGGAGCGCCAGGCGTCGGACTCGAGGTGCGAGCCCGCCTGCGGGCCCATCTGCAGCATCCCGCCGTCGACGACCCACGTCGCGCCCGTCACGTACGACGACGCCGGCGAGGCGAGGAAGGCGATGACGTCCGCGATCTCTTCGGGCTTTCCGGGGCGGGGGATCGGGATGCCGGGGCGGTGCGTGTTCTCGGCGTCCTCGCCCTCCATGTCGTTGATGGGGGTGGCGATCTCACCAGGGGCGACCGAATTGACGGTGATGCCCTTGGCGCCGAGCTCCTGCGCCATCGTCTTCACGAGACCCTCGAGGCCGTGCTTCGATGCGACGTAGGCGGCCGAGCCGACACGCGGCTGCGAGCCGTGAACGCTCGTGACCGCGATGATGCGGCCTTCCTGGCCGGCATCCGCCATGAGGGTCGCGGCGGTGTGCATGCCGACGAAGGCCCCGTCGAGGTTGAGGCCGACAACCGTGCGCCAGCCCTCGATGTCCATGTCGAGGAACGGGCCGCCCGTCCCGCCGCCCGCGTTGTTGACGAACACATCGAGGCCGCCGAGCTCCTCGGCCAGATGACGGATGATGCCGGGGACCGACTCGAGTTCGGTCGCGTCGAACTGCGCGACGACGGCCTTCCGACCGCGGCGGCGGACCTCTTCGGCGGTCTCGTTCGCGCCGTCCTCGTCCGAATGCCATGTCACACCGACATCCAGCCCGGCGTCGGCGAGAGCGAGGGCGGTTGCACGCCCGATCCCGGAGTCGGAGGCGGTCACGATGGCGCGGCGGGGCGAGAAGGTCATGATGCGACGCTACGAACCGACGCGCCCTCGGCGCACCCGGTTGACAGCACCGCGGCCCCGGACGTACCGGGGCCGCGGTGGGTCAGCGCGAGGTGATCGAGCGCAGGTGAGTGATGTCGGCGTCGGAGAGGAGCGACCGCGGCATGACCGCAACCGGTCCGATCGACGAACCGACTTTCAGCAGGAGCGCGTCGCCGGCGGCATCCACTCGGCGGAACGCCGTGTAGCGGATGTCGCTCGTCCCGAGTGCCGAGGTCGCCTGCAGGCCCTCGGCCGTGAGGTTCGCCGTCGCGACGAAGCCCACCGGGTAGGCGCGGAGGATCGAGGATCGGACGGCGACCCAGGATGCGATCACCGCTCCGCACAAGATGACCACCATGGCGATGCCCACCCACGCAGCGCCCTCACTCCCCGTGACGGTGAGGAACACGCTCAGGGCGACGACCAGAGCGGTGAACCCCATGAGCGCGATCCACGACGGTCGCGTCAGCTGCCAGCGGAGGAAGCCGCGCGCGAGGCGGGAGGCCAGCTGCTCGTCGACGACGAGCGACCGGCCTCCCTCGGGCGTGCTCACACGGCGTCCGGCGACGGAGCGTCGGCGGGCGCTGCCGTCTCGGCCGGCGCGACGGCCTCAGCAGTCCGTCGACGCAGCGGCGCCGCGTCCTGCGACTGCGCGGACTGCGCGCTCTGCAGGCCCTGCTCGTTCTGCAGGCCTTGGGCGATACCGCGGCCGGTGGCCTGGCCCTGGATGATGCCGCGGAGGTCGATGCCCGTCGCCGCCTGCACGGCGTCGAAGGTCGCGCGCATACTCGAGGCGCTCTCGCTCGCGATGTGGCTCGACGCGCCTTCGCCGCCGAGGACCGTGATCGATCCGACCTTGTCGAACCCGCGGGCGAACTCGGTCATGAGCGGCACGAGGGCCTCGATCGCACGCTGGGCGAGCAGCGCCTGCTGGTTCTCGGCGAGGGCGAGGGCTTCGGCCGTGAGGGCCGCGGCGCGAGCCTCACCCTCGAGTCGCACGGCGGCGGCGTCGGCTTCGGCGCGCAGCCGCGTCGCCTCGGCTTCCTGGGCGGCGATCTGAGCGCGAGCCTCGGCCGCCTTGACCTGGGTGTACGCGTCGGCGTCGGCCGAGCGCTCCCGCTCGTAGAGCGACGCGTCGGCGACCTTCTTGACGTCGGCGTCGAGCTGGGCCTGACGGTTCTCGGCCTGCTGCAGGAGGACGGCCTGCTCGCGCTCGGCGCGGGCGAGGGCTTCGGCCTGCTCGGCCTCGGCGCGGGCGCGACCGACCTCGGCCGCAGCGGCGGCGGAGTTCTTGTCATACGCCGTCTGCTCGATCAGGTTCGCCTCGTCGGTCGCGATCTGGCGTGCTTTGACCTCGCGGGCGGCGTTGATGCGGGCCACCTCGGCCTCGCGGCGGACGCGCTCGACCTCGGTCGCGCCGAGGGCGTCGATGTAGCCGTTCTTGTCGGTGACGCCCTGGATCTGGAACGAGTCGAGGATGAGGCCCTGCGACAGGAGGTCGCTCTTGATGCCGTCGGCGATCTGGTCGCTCAGCTTCTGGCGGTCGTTCATGAGCTGCTCGACGGTCAGCGTCGCGACGACACCGCGGAGAGCACCCTCGAGCTGCTCCGTCGTGAACTGCTCGATCGCGCCGTCCTGCGAGAGGAAGCGCTCGGCGGCGCGGCGGACGAGCTCGGGGTCGGAGCCGATCTTGACGAGCGCGACGCCGCTCACGTTGACCGTGACACCGGTCGACGACTGCGCGGTCGGCTCCATCTTGATCTGGCGAGCGCGGAGCGAGATCATCTCGGCGCGCTGGGTGAGGGGGTTCACGAGCGCGCCGCCGCCGGTGATGACGGAGATGCGCGACGAGTCGCCCGACGCGTTCTTCTGGTTGCGTCCGACGATCACGAGCGCCTGGTCGGCCTTGGCGACCTTGTACCAGGCTCGCAGGACGACCATGAAGATGATGATGAAGACGATGACGGCGACGATGGCGATGCCACCGATCACGAATGCGCCTCCTGCTGCAAGTACGTCCATGACGTGTGTTCCCCCTGAGTTTCGATGATCTGTCGTGACCGGCACGGTGCACGTGCCGAGTACGAACGTATCGGTTACTCCAGCCGCGTGACGAGGTTCCTGACAACCCGCCGTGAGCCTCTACGCTGACGCCATGACGATGCCACCGCGCCCGCCTCAGCACCCCTATCCGACCGTGCAGCCGATGAACCCGCAGGACGAGAAGATGTGGGCGACGCTCACGCACGTCAGCGGCATCTTGTTCTACTTCCTCGGCCCTCTCGTGATCTACCTCGTCCTGCGCGAGCGCGGTCCCTTCATCCGTGCGCACAGCGCCACCGCCCTGAACTTCCAGCTCACGGTCCTGATCGCCGCTCTGGTCTGCATTCCGCTGTCGTTCTTCGGCATCGGCATCCTCCTGCTGATCGGCGTCGGCATCTACGCACTCATCATCGAGATCGTCGCGGCCGTGAAGGCGAGCCAGGGGCAGTGGTATACGGCGCCTCTCAGCATCCCTTTCGTGTCCTGAGCGGCGTCGTCCCCGCGAAAACGCCCGGATAGACTGACGGATGCCGTGTTCTGCGGCATCCGCGCTTTCCTGCGCCCTCTTCACAACGACCATTGGAGCCACCGTGGCCGAGCAGTCCCGTCTCGACAAAGTCATCGCCCTCGCCCGTCACCGCGGGTTCGTCTTCCAGGCGGGCGAGATCTACGGCGGGTCGCGGTCGGCGTGGGATTACGGCCCCCTCGGGACGGAGCTCAAGGAGAACATCCGTCGCCAGTGGTGGCAGACCTTCGTCCGCGGGCGCGGCGACATGGTCGGGCTCGACTCCTCGATCATCCTGCCCAAGCGCGTGTGGGAGGCGTCGGGTCACGTCGCGACGTTCACCGACCCGCTCGTGGAGTGCCTGCAGTGCCACAAGCGCTTCCGCGAGGACACGCTCATCGAGGACTTCGAAGCACGCAAGGGCCGTAAGGCCGAGAACGGTCTCGGCGACGTCCCGTGCCCGAACTGCGGCACGAAGGGCCAGTACACCGAGCCGAAGTCGTTCTCCGGCCTGGTGAAGACCTATCTCGGTGTCACGGGCGACGAGAGCGGCCTGCACTTCCTCCGCCCCGAGACGGCGCAGGGCATCTTCGTCAACTTCTCGAACGTCCTCACCGCAAGCCGCAAGAAGCCGCCGTTCGGCATCGGCCAGGTCGGCAAGGCGTTCCGCAACGAGATCACCCCCGGGAACTTCATCTTCCGCACCCGCGAGTTCGAGCAGATGGAGATCGAGTTCTTCACGCCGCCCGCCGAGGCCGGCGAGTGGTTCGACCACTGGGTGGAGGCGTGCTGGAACTGGTTCATCGACCTCGGCATCGATCCCGAGAACATGCGTCAGTTCGACGTCCCGGAAGAGGATCGCGCGCACTACTCCGCCGGCACCATCGACGTGGAGTACCGCTTCGGCTTCGCCGGCAAGGAGTGGGGCGAGCTCATGGGTGTCGCCAACCGCACCGACTACGACCTGTCGAGCCACATCGAGGCGTCGGGGCAGAAGCTCGCATACTTCGACCAGGCATCCGGTGAGACCTACGTCCCGTTCGTCATCGAGCCGTCGTTCGGGCTCACGCGCGCGATGATGGCGTTCCTCGTGGACTCGTACCGCGAGGAGGAGGTGCCGAACGCGAAGGGCGGCACCGACACCCGCACCGTCCTCGGTCTCGACCCCCGGCTCGCGCCCGTCAAGGTCGCCGTGCTGCCCCTCAGCCGCAACGAGCGCCTGTCACCGCTGGCCCGCAAGGTGGCCGACGACCTGCGCTCCAACGGCTGGAACGTGGACTTCGACGACGCCGGGGCGATCGGACGCCGCTACCGCCGCCAGGACGAGATCGGTACGCCGTTCTGCGTCACGGTCGACTTCGACTCGCTCGACGACGACGCCGTGACGATCCGCGACCGCGACTCGATGGCGCAGGAGCGCGTCGCACTGTCGGAGCTGCACGCGTACCTCGCCCCGCGCCTGCGCGGCGCCTGAGCCGACCGCTCCAGGGACACGATCGGTCGCCGCGGAGAGTCATCCGCGACGTCTGACGTCCCTGGAAGGGTCGATCGTGCGAGTCAGCCCTTCGCGGCCTTCGCCGCCGCCTTCGCGGCGCGCTTATGCTCGCGCACCTTGGTGAGTGACTCGGGCGAGACGATGTCAGCGACCGAACGGAACGAGCCCTCCTCGCCGTACGCGCCGGCGGCCTCGCGCCATCCGTCGCCGGAGAAGCCGTACTGCTTGCCGAGGAGCGCGACGAAGATCCGCGCCTTCTGCTCGCCGAAGCCCGGCAGCGCCTTGAGTCGCTTCAGCACGGTCGCGCCGTCCGGTTCGCCCGCGGTCCAGAGGGCCGCGGCATCGCCCTTCCAGTCGTCGGCGAGCGCTTGGCAGAGGGCTTGGACGCGGCCCGCCATCGAGCCGGGGAAGCGGTGGACGGCAGGGGACTGACTGAAGGCGGCCGCGAACTCCTCGGGGTCGGCGGCCGCGATCCCGGCGGCATCGAGCGCACCTGTCCGATCGCGGATCTTCAGAGGGCCCGCGAACGCCGTCTCCATCGCAATTTGCTGGTCGAGCAGCATCCCGATGAGCAGGGCGAGTGGTTCGTCGGTGAGGAGCGCGTCGGCGGCCTCGTCGCCGGTGATGTGAAGAGCCATGGATCCATGTTCCCACCGTCCGCATCGCCACCGTGGGAGAGGATGGGGGGATGACGTCCGACGCTGCCACCGACCTGATCTCGCAGGCGCGCCGCGCGCGCGTCGCCGTCGTCGGGGGCGGGATCGCCGGGCTCGTCGCGGCCCTGCACTGCGCGAAGGTCGGCATCCGGGTCACGATGCTCGAGGCGAGCGATCGGCTCGGGGGCATCGTCTCCTCCGAGGAGCTCGACGGGACGATGACGGATATCGCGGCGGACGGCTTCCGCATCGCCCCCGGCGCCCTCCAGGACCTCGTCGACGAGCTGGGTCTCCGGGACCGGATCGTGACCGCCCGCGACGCCGAGACCTGGGTGGCCGGGCCGCACGGCGTCGCGCCCCTTCCCGACGCATCGGTCCTCGGCATCCCCGCGAACCCGTTCGACGCCCGCGTGCGCCGGATCGTCGGCACGGCGGGTTCGTGGCGCGCGTACGTCGACCGCCTCCGGCCGCCTCTCACGATCGGCGTCGAGCACAACCTCGGCACCCTCGTGCAGAAGCGGATGGGTGCGCGCGTGCTCGAACGGATGGTGGCGCCCCTCACCTACGGCATCCACGGCGTCCCTCCCGAGCAGGTCGACGTCGATCGCGCCGCTCGGGGCCTCAACTCCGCCCTCACGCGCACCGGGTCGCTCTCGGGCGCCGTCGCGCAGCAGCTGCCCGACGCGGATGCCGCGACGCGCCCCTCGCGCGGGACGATCGACGGCGGGATGTCGGTGTTCGTCGACGCCCTCGCCGCCCGACTCGCCGACCTCGACGTGGAGATCCGGACCGAGGCCGAGGTCACCGCGGTCTCGCCGACGGCGGACGGATGGACGGTGACGACGGCGGGCGATGGCGACACGCTCGACGTCGACGCGGTGATCGTCGCGACGCCCGAGCGCCCTGCGCGCGGACTGATCGCGGCGCACCTCACGGGGCTCGACGGCCCCGTCTTCTCTCCCGACGACGTCGACGTCGTGACCCTCGTTCTCGACGCTCCCGCGTTGGACTCCCGCCCGCGCGGTCACGCCGTCTACGCCGTGCCGGGCGAGGCGTCCGCGCTCGCCGTCGTGCACGCGACCGCGACGTGGCCGCACGCGCCCGGCGCTCCGCACATCGTCCGGGTGACGCTCCCGGCCAGCGAGCAGACGGATGCCGAGGCGATCGCCGCGTCGACCGCCGCCGCCGCCGAGTTGCTCGGCACTGGCCTGGGCGCCGTCCGCGCGTCGTCGCGTGCGCGCTGGCCGCGTGCACTGCCGTCATCGGCGCTGTCGCCCGAGCGGGACGAGGTCCGCCGCGCTGCCCGCACCGATGCGCGCCTCGGCGTCGTCGGGGCGTGGATCGACGGGACCGGCCTGGCACGCGTTGCGACCGACGCGAAGATGGAAGCGGAACGCATCCGGTCGGGTCTGCTGTGGCACGCGGACAGTGAGGGTGCCTCGACCTGAGCCACCTGTCAAGGGTGGATACCGCGAACGGCATGCGCCGATACGCTGGGACCACGGCATCACATCGCTTCGAACGTGAGGAATCGCCATGAAGGGCAAGATCGGAATCGTCGTCGGGCTCACCGCCGGCTATGTCCTCGGGGCCCGCGCGGGCCGCCAGCGCTACGAGCAGATCAAGGACGCCTACCTGCGTGTGTACAACACGCCGGCCGTCAAAAAGCAGGTCGACAAGGTCGGCGAGTTCGGCAAGTCCGCCGCCTTCGCCCTGCCGAGCGTGCTCTGGAACGGGGCCGTCAAGGTCACCCGCGCCGCCACCACCTCCGGCACTCCCGGGCAGAAGCTCGACGCTGCGCTCGACGCATCCGAGGATGCCGCCGACGACGTGAAGGATGCCGCCAAGACCACGGCCGATGCCGCGAAGAAGTCGACCGGCCGCGCGTCGTCGACCCGCAGCTCCGCATCGTCGAGCACGGCCAAGAAGCCCTCGTCCGCCTCATGAGCACGCCGCGCGGATTCCGGGATCGAGGCGACGACAGCTTCCTCGGTCTTGTCGGAGACCTGCCCGAGCTGGTCAAGAACCTCATCGTCGCCGAGATCAACGCGGCGAAGACGTGGGCGGCGCGTACCGGGAAGGATGCCGGAGTCGTCGGGCTCTGGTTCGTTCTGGCCCTGTTCTTCTTGTTCTGGACGTTGCCGGCGATCGGCGCGTTCACCATCATCGGGCTCTCATCGTGGATCGCACCGTGGCTCGCGGCGCTCATCCTCGTTGGGCTCGGACTCCTTCTCGTGGTCATCACCGCCCTCCTCGGACTCCTCCGTGTGCGGCGCATGAAGAATCGCGAGAACCCCGCGAAGGCCCTGTCGACCGACGCCCGAATCGTGAAGGAAGTGGCCGATGAGTTCTGACCTCCCCCGCACCGCCGTCCCGCTCGGCATCACCGACCCGGTCGAGCGTGCGCGCGCTGAACTGAAAGCGGCCCTGGTCGCGATCGAAGAGAAGGCGAACATCCCCAAGCGCACGGCACGCGCCACCCGACGTGCGCAGGTGTCCGCTCGCGAGTTCGCCGACCGTAACCCGTCGGGCGCTGCGATCGCCGCCGTCGGTGCCGCGGTCGCCGTCGGTTTGCTCGTCTGGGGCGCCGTCCGGCTGTACACGCGCTGACGATCACGTCGCGTCGCCGCTGCCGACGCCGGGGGTATGCTCGGTTCAGGCAGCGGCGATGGCGCGATTGCTGCCGACGACACGGTCCCGAACGTGCGCAACTGCGCTCATTCTTCTGCTGAGCGTCGGCCGTCACGCTCAGGGGCGGCCACCGCCTACACGAGAGCCCGAACCATGAACACATCCGCTGCGACAGCACCGAAGCCCCTCAAGGGCTGGCGTGTGCTCGTCCCGCGCGGAGGTCCCTGGGGAGACAGCGTCGCTGCGGCTCTGCGGGCACAGGGTGCGACCCCGGTCATCGCCCCGCTCATCAACTTCGCTCCGTCCGAGGACCCCACCGATCTCGAGTCGGCGCTGCGCGACCTCGCGGCAGGAGTGTTCGACTGGGTGACGCTCACGAGCTCCACGACGGTGGACGTCCTGCACGCGTACCGTGCCGTCATCCCTCACTCGACGAAGGTCGCCGCCGTGGGCGAGACGACGGCGGCCGCGCTCGGAGCTGTCGGCTATCGCGTCGATCTCGTCCCCGAAGAGGACAACTCCGCCGCCGGGATGGCCGGTCAGCTCATCGCGCTGGAGCCCAACCCCATGCGGGTCCTCACGCTCCGCAGTGAGCTCGCCAAGCCGGTGCTCACCCGTCTCCTCGAGGAGGCCGGCCACGACGTGCGCAGCGTCGTCGCCTATCGCACCGTTGGCGTGCCCGTGACCGACAAGGTCGCGGCCGACGTCCGGCCGGGACGCATCAACGCGATCCTCGTGACCAGTGGATCGGTCGCAGAGCAGGTGCACGAGCAGTTCTCCGACATCCCGGAGTCGACCGTCATTGCCGCGATCGGTCCCCGTACCGCGAAGGATGCCCGCCGTGCCGGCCTCGGCGTGAGCGTCACCGCGAAGGAGCAGACGGTCGCGGGCCTCATCTCCGCCGTCGGGCAGTTCCCCCTGCCGCACGCGATCGACGAGCTCGCTCCACCGACCGGCTCTTTTCCCCGCATCCAGGGCTGACGCCGAGGTCGAGACCGGATCGTTGCGGCCCCGGCATCCGTCACGGCGGGCGGGTTTGGCAGACTGATCTCATGGTGACGCTACTGCTCGATTCGTCGCGACTGGAGGTCGCGCTCTCCGCCACGGAGCGTGTGCTGGCGTTCCGGAAGGATGCCGTCCGCGTCGAGCGCGCACACATCACCAAGGTTCAGCTGGTCGACGACCCGTGGTCGTGGCTGCGGGGTGTTCCGAACCCCGGCTCCGTCGTCCCGCGAACGATCGCGATGGGCATCTGGCGTTCCGCGGGCGGCGATGATTTCGTGCTCGTCCGGCGTCGGCGCGCCTCGGTCGTCATCGACCTCGAGGGCGACCCCGAGTTCCAGCGCCTCGTCATCACGACTCGCCACGGTCTCGCTCTCGTGCAGGCTCTCCGCCTCGAAGCTGAGGACGAGCCCATCGACGTCGTCGACCTCGTGACGACCGAGATCCCCGTGCAGCGGCCCGATTCCGAATCTGCCGCAGCGGGTCGGCCGGCACGTCGGCGGGCGCCGCGACCGGCCCAGGCCTGACCCGCACGGCAGACGCCGAGCAGCGGGCCGGTAACGTTGCCCGAGTGAGTGAACCCGCGGCATCCCGCCTGCTCGTCCGTGCGGAGGGGAGTGTGGGGCGCATCACGCTCGACCGCCCCGAAGCGATCAACGCCGTCGACCACGGCATGATCAGTGGCATCGCCGAGGCGCTCGATGCATGGGAGCACCATCCCGACATCCGCCTCATCCTGCTCGATGGATCCGGTGACCGCGGGTTCTGCGCGGGTGGCGACGTCCGTGCGCTCCGCGAGCAGATCCTCGCGGGGGATGCCGCGGCTGCGATGGGCTTCTTCCGTGACGAGTACGCGCTGAACGCCCGCATCGCCGAGTACCCGAAGCAGATCGTGGTCTTCGCCGACGGCGTCACGATGGGCGGCGGGATCGGACTGGCCAGTCACGCTTCGGTGCGGATCGTCACGGAACGCTCGCGCCTCGCGATGCCCGAGACCCGCATCGGCTTCACCCCCGACGTCGGCGGTTCCTGGCTCCTCGCGCACGCTCCCGGGCGCATCGGCGAGTACCTCGCGCTGACCGGCGGGACGATGGATGCCGCCGACGCGATCTACGCCGGATTCGCGGACCACTTCGTACCCGCAGACCGGCTCGACGACGTCCGCCACGCGCTCGTGACGCGCGCCGACCCCGACACCCCGACCGAGATCGCGATGCTGTTCGACGAGACGCCCGACGCATCGCGCTTCGAGGGGGCGCGGGCGTGGATCGACGATGCGTTCGCCGCCGAGACGGTGTTCGAGATCATCGCGCGGCTGAGGGAGCGTCCCGAGGCGGAGGCTCTCACCACCGCAGATCTGCTCGAGACACAGGCTCCGACAGCGCTCACCGTGACACTCGCGGCCGTGCGTTCCGCGCGGGGCCTGTCCGGTCTCCGGTCGGCGCTCGCGCAGGAGTACGCGCTCGTCGAGTGGTTCGGCCGCACCCAACCCGACCTGGTCGAAGGTATCCGCGCGCAGCTCGTCGACAAGGACCGCTCGCCCCGCTGGAAGCCGGCCTCCCTCGCCGAGGTGCCCGCTGACACCGCTGACCGGGCGCTGTCGTTCACCCCCACCGCCCCCCTCTGGAGCTGACGTGTTCGACAGTCCCCTCTCCGCTTCGGCCTACGACGTGCTCGGGGTCGCGGTCGACGCCAGCGACGACGACCTCCGGAAGGCCTACCGGCTGCGGCTGCGCCAGACGCATCCCGACACCGGCGGCGACGCCGCGCAGTTCGTGCAGGTGCAGCGCGCGTGGGAGCTCATCGGCACCGCCGACGCTCGCGCCGCGTATGACCGGGGTCACGGCTTCGGCGCGACGACGTCATACGCGCCGGACGGCGACGCACCCGTGTGGCGTCCGCGCACCCGGCAGGCCGACACCCGTCCGCGCGCCCGCTCGTTCGGCCAACCCGGGGGATGGCGCCGGGAGCGCTACCTCGACCTGATCCGCGAGTGGGCGGGTCGGGGCGTGGATCTTCCCGATCCGTACGAACCCGCGCTCGTGCGGAGCGCTCCGCACGAGGTCAGGCGCCTCCTCGCGGATGCCCTCGCGGAGGAGGCGACTGCGCGGATCGTCGCCGAGTTGGGGATGGGCTTCACCGTATGGCACGACGTCGCGGCCGACCGCCGCGACCCCGACGTGAAGCTCGACCACATCGTGCTCGGGCCCAGCGGTCTCTACGCGGTGCTGTCAGAGGACTTCGGCGCACCCGTCCGGACCCGACGGGGCGAACTCGAGGGTGATGCCGTCGTCGGGTCGCCGGTCGCCCAGCTCGTGCTCGCCGCCCGTGGTCTCGGGCGCGCCGCCAAGGTCAAATTCAGTGCCGCGATCGTCGTCCTCCCGGACGACGACGTGATCATGGCGATCGAGGAGCTCGGCAAGGTCAAGGGCCTCCCCGTCGTCGTCGTCGCCCGCAGCGCGCTTGCGACGGTGCTCCGCCGAGGCGTCGCCGGCGCGCGCGAGATCGGCGGCAACGAGCTCTTCGACGTGCGGACGCGCCTGCAGCAGACCGTGCGCTTCGCCTGATCGTCAGTCGTTCACGCCGACGAGTTCGAGCGGGTGCGTCAGCCGCCACCAGGCGTCGGGGCCGGGGAGTGCCTTCTCGACACCGATCGGCACGTCGATCTTCGCCGCAGGCCCCGTGAGGGTGAGTGTTCCCGCCTCCGCCCCGGCGTCGACGTCGCCGCCGATATCGAAGGATGCCGCGGCTTCGGCCTTCGCACCGTTCCACAGCAGCAGCGACGCGTCCTTTTCGGTGACGATCCGGCTGGAGGCTCCCCACGCCGTCGTGACCTCGCCGACGACGGTGCCGGCGGCGAGCGTCGACGGCGTGCCGGCCTCCGCGGCGAGGTCGCCGAGCAGGCGCTCTGCCTCGTCGGCGCGCGCGCTGTCGGTGGGCTGCCCGGTGACCGAAGCGAACAGGGTCGTCGGGGTGCCGCCGACGTCCACCTTCTGAGCGGCGACGAGGTTGTAGTAGCCGACGTAACTGCCTGTCTTCAGACCCACGACCCCGTCGGTGCCGAGGAGGGCATTCGTGTTCTGGACAAGTCCGGCGCCGGGGAGCTCCGCCGACGTCGTGCCGACGATCTCCGCGATCACCGGGTTCTCGAGCGCCTTCTCCGCGAGGGCGATCATGGCCGCGGGGGTGGCGACGTTGTCGCGGCCGTAGCCGGAGGCATCCGTCACCGTGATGCCGTCGATGCCGTTCTTCGCGAGCCAGGCGTTGGCCGCGGTGGCGTAGTCGTCGACCGATCCGAACGCGTCGGTCGCGAGGCGGTTGGCGTAGTTGCTGGCCGAGGCCATGAGCATGCCCTGGAGCATCTGGTACTCCGTCAGTGGGGCGTTCTCCGGCACGTTCAGCGCTGACTGGTTCTGCGCGACGTACCGCCAGTACTCCTGGCGGTCGGCGAACGTGAAGTCGTAGGCAGGGCCCTGATCGCCGGGCGTGAGCGGGGCCTTGTCGAGGATGACCAGAGCGGTCACGAGTTTGGCGGTGCTCGCCATCTGCGCAGGGTCCGGCGAGGAGACGGCGGCCGCGAAGCCGTCGATGCCGACGGCGGCCTCACCCTCGGCGGGCCACGTGATCCTGCTCGTCGCACCCGTGAGCGGGGCTACCTCTGCTGCGGTGGTCGTCGGCGTCAACGCGGACAGCGGCCAGAGGAGGGCGGCCGCGACGTAGGCGACGGCGAGGAGGAGGGTCGCGACCGCCGGAATCGCGAAGACGCGGCCGCCGACGCGTCGTCGGCGGCGCAGGGGTGGCAGGAGATCCTCGGTCGCCGCGCTCCGGGATGAGGGGCTCGACAGGCCCTCGTCATCGACCCATCCGAGAGCCACGCGGCCTCGGGCGGCCGCGGCGTCATCAGGGGTCACCGGACCACGCTATCGCGCCGCGCGTGACGGCTATACTCGACGCACAACCACGGGAGTCCGGTGAGCCGGGCTGAGAGGAAGCGATCCACGCTTCGACCGTCGAACCTGATCCGGATCATGCCGGCGCAGGGAGGAGAGAAAATGCACGCTGTCGCGTCCGCAACCGACACCCCGACGACCTCGTCGCCGAACCGCTATCGCTGGCGGGTCGTCGACATCGTCGTCGCCGCCGTCCTCGGCGTCGCCGTGGGACTCCTGTTCTGGTTCTGGAACGGAGTCGGCTACGGCTGGTTCGAAGTGATGGATGCCGCGACCCCCGGCCTCGGCGGCTTCGCGGTCGGGATCTGGCTGATCGGTGGCGTCATCGGCGGCCTCGTGATCCGCAAGCCCGGCGCCGCGCTGCTGGTGGAGGTCGTCGCCGCCGTGGTCTCGATGATCATCGGCAACGTCTGGGGTGCGTCGACGCTCCTATCCGGGCTCGTTCAGGGCCTTGGCGCGGAACTCATCTTCGCCGTGTTCCTTTATCGGCGCTTCGGCATCGGGGTGGCCGCGCTCGCCGGTGTCGGCGCGGGGGTCGCCGCGTGGATCTTCGAGCTCTTCTTCGGCTCATCGCCGAACATCGCGAAGACGCTCGAGTTCAACCTGATCTACCTCGGCGCGATCATCGTGTCTGGCATCGCGCTCGCAGGAGTCGTCGGATGGCTGCTCGTCCGGGCACTCGCCAAGACGGGTGCCCTGAGCCGGTTCGCCGCGGGTCGTGAACAGGCGGACGAGGTCTGACCACCGAGTCCCGGCCGGCCGGCCTCCGCGCCCGCGGCTGGGGGTGGCGCTACGCCGGGCGCCGCCTCCCCGCCGTGCAGGACGTCGATCTCGACATCGCGCCCGGTGAACGGGTTCTCCTCCTCGGTGCCTCGGGCGCCGGCAAGTCGACGCTCCTCGCGGGTATGGCGGGCCTGCTCGGCGGCGACGAGGACGGGCAGTCGTTCGGCCGGATGACCGTCGACGACGCCGACCCGGCCACGCAGCGAGGCCGTGTCGGGCTCGTCCTGCAGGATCCCGATGCGGGTGTCGTGCTCTCCCGCGTCGGCGACGACGTCGCCTTCGGCTGCGAGAACCTCGGCGTCCTCCCGGCGCGCATCCCCGGCCGGGTGCGCGCGTCGCTCGACGCCGTCGGTCTCGATGTGGCGCTCGACCGCGAGACCGCGAAGCTCTCGGGCGGGCAGAAGCAGCGCCTCGCGATCGCGGGGGTGCTGGCGATGGATCCGGGACTCCTCCTCCTCGACGAGCCGACCGCGAATCTCGACCCCGACGGGGTGCGAGAAGTCCGTGCAGCGGTGGGGCGGGCAGTGGATGCCACGGGCGCCACGCTCGTTGTGATCGAGCACCGCACGGACGTCTGGGTCGATCTGATGACACGGGTGATCGTCCTCGACGCGGACGGCGGACTCCTCGCCGACGGGCCGCCGGGTGAGGTCTTCACCCGGCACGCAGACACCCTCCTTGCGGCGGGGGTATGGCTACCGGGTCATCCCGTCGACCTGCCCGAGCTCCCTGCGGCCCCGGCCGACGCCCCGGCGGCGCTCCGTGCTCGGGGACTCAGCGTCTCGCGCGACGGGAAGACTCCGGTGCGCGAGGGGGTCGACCTCGAGGTCGCTGCGGGGGCGGCATCCGTCATCACCGGGCCGAACGGCGTCGGCAAGTCGACCCTCGCCCTCACTCTCGCCGGGCTGCTGCCCGAGTTCGCCGGGACCGTCGAGGCGGACGTCGTCCCGGGCGGACGGAAGGGCGCCCGACCCTCGCGCTGGACGTCGCGGGAACTGCTGACCCGCATCGGCACCGTCTTCCAGGACCCCGAGCACCAGTTCCTCGCCTCGACCGTCCGCGCCGAGCTCGAGGTGGGGCCGCGCGCGCTGAAGCTGGCGCCGCGGGAGATCGACGGCATCGTCGACGGCCTGCTCGAGCGGCTCGGACTCACGGCGCTCGCTCGGGCCAACCCGTTCACGCTGTCGGGCGGTCAGAAGCGGCGACTGTCAGTCGCGACCGTGCTGGCCACGTCGCCCGAGGTCATCGTCCTCGACGAGCCCACGTTCGGGCAGGACCGGCGCGGGTGGGCGAGCATCGTCTCGCTCCTGCAGGCACAGATCGCCGACGGCCGTGCGGTCGTCGCGGTCACCCACGACGACGACGTGGTGCGCTTGCTCGGAGGCCGCCGCATCGATTTCACGACGGTGCGAGCATGACCCTCGCCCGCGGGGAAGAAGCGACTGCGACGCGGAGCGCGTGGCTCGATGGGGTGAACCCGGCGGTCCGCATCCTGGTCGCCTTCCTCCTGTCGATCCCCCTGCTGACGACGATCGACGCCGTGAGCGCCGGTGTCGCCGTTCTGCTGCTGGTGCTCTGCATCCCGCTCACCGGCATCGGGTTCGGCACGGTCCTCCGGCGGATGGCGCCGGTGCTCCTGCTCATGCCGGTCGCAGGGCTGAGCATGCTCCTCTACGCGGAACCGGGCGGACGCGTGTACGCCTCGTTCTGGTACGCGACGATCAGCGACGATTCGATCGCCTTCGCGGTGGCGGTCGGCATCCGCGTCATCGCCCTCGCGCTGCCCACGATCCTGTTGTTCAGCCGCGTCGACCCGATCGAGCTGGCGGCGGCGCTCGCTCAGATCGTGCGCCTGCCGGCGCGACTCGTGCTCGGGGTCCTCGCCGGCACGCGGACGCTCGGACTGTTCGTCGACGATTGGCGGGCCATGAGCCTCGCGCGGCGGGCACGCGGCGTGGGGGACCGGAACCCGATCCGACGGTTCTTCTCGATGGCGTTCGTGCTGCTCGTGTTCGCGGTGCGTCGCGGTACGCGGCTGGCGACGGCCATGGAGGCGCGTGGATTCGGCTCGCCCATCGAGCGCACCTGGGCGCGCACGTCGCGGCTGTCGTCGCGGGACGGCGTCGCGATCGTCGGCGCGGTCGCGATCATGGTGGCGGCGATCGCGGTCGCTGTTGCGGTCGGGTCGTTCCGGTTCGTGTGGATGTGACGGCCGGCGCGGCGCGGCGCGTTGCGGTGACGGATGCACGACCGGCGGGGCGGGAGTTGCCTCCGGCGCTCGCTGAGCCCACTCCTGCACCACCGATCGTGCAGATGTCACCGAAGGTGCGGCCCGGCTGCGCTCAGAACGCGTACGCGAAGCAGATCGAGCGCGGCATCGTCTCGGCGTAGGGCTCGTAGACGGGGATGCGGATGAACCCGAGCGACTCGTAGAGGGCGACCGATTCCGGTTGCGGGATGCCGGTCTGCAAGATGACGCGGTCGGCGCCGTCCGCCCGAGCCCGGTCGAGAGCCTTCGTCATGAGGGCGCGCGCGAGCCCGCGCCCCCGCGCGGTGGACGTGACGACGAGGCGTTTGATCTCCCACTCCTCGCCGAGGCGGCGGAGGATGACGTGGCCGGTCGGGGTGCCGTCGGCATCCACCGAGATCAGCGTGGCGACGATCTCCTCGGGGTGCATCGCCAGCGCTCGCGAGCGCGCGGCGCGGCGTTCGGCCGGCTCGTCGCCGTGGAATCCGTCGTAGCGGGCGCCGAGGTCGGCATCCAGCTCATCGCGCAGTGCCTTCGCGCGCGGGTCGTCCCATGCGACATCGAGGATGCGGGACCCGATGCTCGTCCGTTCGCTCACCGGACGAGCTTATGCGTCCGAGGCATCGAGTCGGCGGATGAGCCTGGCGGATGCCGTGCGTCGATACGACGCGTCGAGAAGCTCACCGAGTTCCGTCTCGACGAGGTCGACGAGGTCGATCCCGAGCCATCCGGACGGTCCAAGATAGGCGGGCGACCAGAAACGCGGATCCTGACGAAGCGCCGGTTCGTCGGCGGCATCCGGCAGCACCATCACCGCCGCGTCGTGCTGCTCGAAGTCACCCGGGCCGAGCCGGACCGACCCGCCGAAGTACGCGAACACCTTCGTCGTGTAGAAGGCGGGGCGTCCGTGACTCACCTTCTCCTGGGCGTCGGGCAGGGCGAGCGCGTGTCGGCGGACGATCGCCAGGTGCGGATCGTCGTCGCGAAACATGCGGGGGTGCTCGGCCACGGCTCCATCATGGCGGCTCCCGCCGACACGCACCTGCTGGTAGCGTCCGCGGTATGGCGGCCGGAGACGTTGCCTCGCGCGTTTGCCGCAGTGGTGCGGGCGCCGTCGTCGCGGTGATCACGGGCGCGGCGGCCGTTCTCGCCTGGCGCTCGGGGCGGGACCTCGCGTGGGTGCCGCTCGTCTCGACCGCTCTCGTCGTCGCCGGCTACCTCGCGGCCGTCACACTGGTCGACAGCGCGATGCGCTGACGCGTCAGGTCGCGTTCCAGAGGTCGCGGTAGTACGCCAGCCGCTCCTCGTCCGGCTCGACGCCGTAGGCCTCCAGCAGCAGGCCGTCCCAGCCGGGACCGTAATTCCAGCCGGTGCTCATCGCGGCGACGGCGATGTCGCCCCATCGGTCACCGAGGCCGAGCTGGCCCATGTCGACGTGACCGCTCCACCGGCCGTTCTCGCCGATGAGGGTGTTCGGCGCGCAGGCGTCACCGTGGCAGACGACGAGGGCGTCGATCGGCGGTGCCACGCGCAGGCCGTCGGGAACGATGACGCCACGCGCTGCAGCGTTGGCGATCCGCGACGGCACCGTCCAATCGAAGGGACAGGATGCCACCGTCAGGCTCTCGTGCAGAGCGCGAAGGCCCTCGCCGATCGCCCGGACCGCCCTCTCCGGCTGCGCGATCCACTGCGGATGCACCGCCGACAGGCCCGCGATCGACCGGGTGACGAGCCATTCGGTCTCCCCGTCGTCGCCCTGCTCGACGACGGTGGGCACGCGGATGAAGGGGGCGGCCCACGACATCCGTTCCGCCTCGTCCGCCATCGACGTCTCGAGGTGCACGGGGCCGACCTTGATGAACCGCTCGTCGTCGGTGCGGAACGTCATCCCGCCGAGCTTGTTCTCCCAGATCGGACGCACCTGAGCGCCGCGAGCGAGCCGGCGGACGAGTGGCGGGACGGGGGCGTCGGTCAGGGGGATGGACACCCCTCCATACTGGCGGGCCAGCCGTGCTGTGTGTCGAGGCTCGGGCGGCTACCCTGGAGGCATCCCCTCGACGTGGCACCCAGTCGCGTCCGGCGTGGAACCCGATCCCGTTCGAAGGAGAGCGCATGGACATCGCCGGAGCATCCGCCCTCGTCACCGGCGGCGCCAGCGGCCTGGGGCTGGCGACCGCTCGCCGCCTCGCCGCGCAGGGCGCGCACGTCGTCGTCGTCGATCTGCCGTCGTCCGCCGGTGCCGACGTCGCGGCGGAGTTCGGCGGCACGTTCGCCGCAGCCGATGTGACGGATGCCGCCCAGGTCGGCGCGGCGGTGGCCGCCGCATCCGCCGTCGCCCCGCTCCGCATCGCCGTCAACTGCGCCGGGATCGCGCCGCCTGCGAAAGTTCTCGCCCGCGACGGATCACCCAACCCGATCGCCGACTTCGAGCGGATCGTCCGTATCAACCTCATCGGCACCTACACCGTCATCGCGCACGCGGCCGCGGCGATGGCCGCGACCGAGCCGACGGCATCCGGAGACCGCGGCGTCATCGTGAACACCGCCTCGGTCGCCGCGTTCGACGGACAGATCGGGCAGCCGGCTTACTCCGCGAGCAAGGGCGGCGTGCACGCCATGACGCTGCCGATCGCCCGCGAGCTGGCACGCTCCGGCATTCGCGTCTGCACGATCGCACCGGGGATCATGGAGACGCCCATGCTCGCCGGACTCCCCGAAGCGGCCCAGGAGTCCCTCGGCCAGCAGGTGCCGTACCCCGCGCGTCTCGGTAAGCCCGACGAGTACGCGGCTCTCGTGCAGCACATCGTGGAGAACGGGTACCTCAACGGCGAGACGATCCGCCTCGACGGCTCGATCCGCATGGCGCCCAGATGAGCACGCCCGATCCGATGGGAGAACAGATGAGCGACACGATCCTGCTGCAGCGCGACGGCGGTCTCGCGCGGCTGACCTTCAACCGCCCGGCATCCCTCAACGCGATGGACTTCGAGATGGGGACCCGCTGGCGTGATCTCGCACACGAACTGACGGCCGACGACACGGTCGGTGCGATCGTGCTGGATGCCGCCGGCCCGGCCTTCTGCGCCGGCGGCGACGTCGTGCAGATGGCGACCTCGGGCGGCAGCAATGACACGATCACCGAGATGGCCGGCGTCATCCACGACGGCATCCGCACCTTTGTGGAGTCGTCCATCCCGATCGTGGCCTCGGTGCAGGGCGCGGTGGCCGGCGGAGGTCTCGGCCTCATGCTGGCGGCCGACTACATCGTCGCCGCACCCCGCGCGGTGTTCGTCAGCAAATACGCGAACATCGGGCTGACCCCCGACCTCGGCGTCTCGACGCTGCTGCCTGCCGCGGTCGGCCAGCGCCGCGCGCTGCAGCTGCTGCTCACCGACACGACGATCGACGCGCCGACCGCGCTCGAGTGGGGCCTCGTCGCCGAGGTCGTCGATCAGCCCGGCGACCGGGCCGACGAGATCGCCCGATCGTGGCTTGAGGGTGCGACCGCCGCGTTCGGCCAGGCGAAGCGCCTGGTCCGCACCGGTGCCCACCGCCCGTTCGCCGACAACCTCGACGACGAGGCCCGTACGATCGGCGCCGCGTTCGACACCGACGACTCGAAAGCCCGCGTCGCCGCTTTCGCCGCGGCATCCCGCTCGCGTCGCGCCTGACCCTCCTGGAGAACCCATGACCCTCGCCGGAAAGACCATCCTCATGTCGGGCGGCAGCCGCGGCATCGGCCTCTCGATCGCGCTGCGCGCGGCCCGCGACGGTGCGAACATCGCCCTGCTCGCCAAGACCGACACCCCGCATCCCAAGCTCGAGGGCACCGTGCACTCCGCAGCCGAGCAGATCCGCGCGGCGGGCGGCAACGCGCTGCCGATCGTCGGCGACGTCCGCGACGACGGTGACATCACCGAGGCCGTCATGAAGACGCAGGGCGAGTTCGGCGGCATCGACATCGTCGTCAACAACGCCTCGGTCATCGACCTGTCGGGCTCACTCGACCTCGCCACGAAGAAGTACGACCTCATGCAGGACGTCAACGTGCGCGGCGCGTTCATGCTGTCCCGCGCGGCGCTGCCGATTCTGAAGGATGCCGCGAACCCCCACATCCTCTCGCTGTCGCCGCCCCTCAACCTGTCGCCGAAGTGGCTCGGAGCGCACACGGGCTACACGCTCGCGAAGTACGGCATGACGATGGCGACCCTCGGCATGGCGGCGGAGTTCGCGAAGGACGGTGTCGCCGCCAACACGCTCTGGCCGCAGACGACGATCGCGACCGCCGCCGTGCAGTTCGCCCTCGGCGGCGACCGGATGATGAAGGTCAGCCGCACGCCCGAGGTCTACGCCGACGCCGCCTACGAGGTGCTCTGCAAGCCGGCCCGTGAGTACACCGGGCAGACCCTCATCGTCGAGGACGTGCTGCGGGACGCCGGTGTGACCGACTTCTCGGGCTACGCGGCGACGCCCGGCACGCCCGACACCGAGCTGTTCCCGGACATCTTCCTCGACTGAGGTCTGCCGGCACCCGTTCGCGGATGCAAGGGATCCGGGCCGACACGCCGCGGATCACGAGCGGATGCCGGTGTGCCGCGCACGATCCCTTGCATCCGCGCGCACGGCGCCGGGCGCCGCGTCAGACGAGACCGAGCTTCACGAACGCGTTCCACACCCCATCGTCGAGCACGTCGGTGGTGACGTTCCCGGCGCGCTCCTTGAGTGCGGGATCGGCGTTGCCCATCGCGACGGGGGAGCCGACGACGTCGAACATCTCGGCGTCGTTCCAGCTGTCGCCGATGCCGACCGCGTCGGCGGCGTCGAGGCCGAGGATGTCGAGCACCCGCACGATCGCCGTCCCCTTGTTCGTTCCCGCCAGCCCGATCTCGCCGTTCGATCCACCGGGGAGCGGGATGCTGCCGGGAATCACGTGGAAGCGTTCGCCCAGGTCGGTCTGGGCCCTGTCGACGCTGTCGGAGCGCTTGCTGATGAAGGTCGTCTTCGCGATCTTGTCGAGGTCGGCCTCGCTGATCGGGCGGTACGTCACGATGGGCTTCGGCTCGACGGCATCCGTCTGACCGAGGCGGCGGGCGTCCTCGAGGTGGCGCTTGCGACGCTCGGCGAAATAGACGTCCAGCATCCCGCCGACGCCCTCGCTCGCGTACACGGCCTCGTTCGACTGCAGGAAGTAGTCGATGTCCTCCGAGTCGAAGTACGAGATGAGTCGGTCGGTGTCCTCGCGGGGCATCGGCTCGGCGAAGAGCAGCTCGTCACCGCGCACGGCGTAGGCGCCACCGTTCGTGATCGCGCCGTCGTACCCGATGTCGCGGACCTTCCGGTGGATGTCACCGGCCGCGCGTCCCGTGCAGAGGTAGACGAGGTGGCCGTTCTCTCGCGCCGTCCGGATCGCCGTGATCGTCGAGTCGGCGATCGCCGTCCCGTGCTCGAGGATGGTTCCGTCCACGTCCAGGAAAGCGATGCGCGTCATGTCTCCATTCTCCTGGACGGAGAGGGGCGCTCGGTTCAGAGCTGCTTGCGGAGGAAGACCTGCGCGGTGCCGTCGTCGCCCGGCACCCGCTCGCTCTCGACGTAGCCCTCGCGCTCGTAGAGGCGGATGTTTGCCTTGCTGAGCGAGCCGGTGAACAGTTCGGCGGTCGTCGCGCCGGCCTCGCGGCCGCGCTCCTCGACAGCGGCCAGCAGCGTGGTCCCGAGCCCCGAACCCTGCTGATCGGGCGCGATGGCGATGCGGCCGATGAGCAGCAGGTCGCCGTCGAGCCGGGCACGCACGCACCCGACGATGCGCTCGCCGTCGAGGGCGACGCATCCGAGGTTCTCTTCCAGCTCGGCGCGGACCTCGTCGAGGGTCTGCGTGAGAGGCGGCATGTCGACGGCGTCGTAGATGAGCGCCTCCTGCACGAAGGCCGCGCGCTGCAGGGTGAGGACTTCGCCTGCATCGTCGGTGGAGATCGGTCGGATGCGGGGAGTCGTCACTCATTCAGCGTAATGCGGCACCGGGGGTCGGGAGCCGCGAGCCTAGAGTGACCGCATGCCCGATGTCCGCGCCGCCCTCGCCGACCGTCCGCTCGTGCTCGACGGCGGACTCGGCACGATGCTCGAAGCCCGCGGGCACGACCTCACAGGCTCGCTCTGGTCGGCGGGAGTCCTGCTCGACTCGCCCGGCGACGTCCGCGCCGTGCACGCCGAGTTCGTGGCGGCGGGCGCCGACGTGGTCACGACCGCGTCGTATCAGCTCGGCTACGACAACCTCGCGGCGGCCGGCCACGACCAGGCCGCCGTCGACGCGCTCCTCGCAGCCTCTGTCCGGCTCGCCCGTGAGGCGACGGAAGGGCGGGCGTGGGTCGCGGCATCCGTCGGTCCGTTCGGAGCGGTGCGCGCCGACGGCAGCGAGTACACCGGGGCGTACGGGGTGTCGGTAGCCGACCTCACGCGGTGGCATCGGCGCCGCATCCAGGTGCTGGCCGACGCCGCCCCCGACCTGCTCGCGCTCGAGACGATCGCGTCGCCCGCCGAGGTCGAGGCGGTGGTCGCGGCGCTCGAGGGCGTCGGAGTGCCGGCGTGGATCGCGCTGTCCGCCGCGAGTACGGCCTTCGACGACGCCGGATACGCCTCTGCGCTCGCCGTGGCCGCCGCCGCACCGGAGGTGATCGCCGTGGGCGCGAACTGCTGCCCGCCGTCGCTGATCTCCACGGTGCTCGACCGGGTGCCCGCGGGAGTGGCGGCCGTCGCGTACCCCAACAGCGGCGAGACGTGGGACGCGGCATCCCGGTCCTGGCACGGCGATGCGGGAGCGACCTTCGCCGATGCCGACGCCTGGATGGATGCCGGTGCCCGCCTTATCGGCGGCTGTTGCCGGACGACTCCCACCGACATCGCCGGCCTCGTGCACCAGCTCGAGAGCTGACGCACGAGGCGATCGGGTCAGCTGCTCAGCGACGCTCCGTTGGTGCGGATGACCTCGGCGTACCAGTCGAACGACTTCTTCTTGTAGCGATCGAGCGAGCCGCTGCCGTCGTCGTTGCGGTCGACGTAGATGAAGCCGTAGCGCTTGCTGAGCTGCGCCGTCGAGGCCGAGACGAGGTCGATGCAGCCCCACGTCGTGTACCCCATGAGGTCGACGCCGTCGGCGACGGCTTCGCCGACCGCTTCGAGGTGAGCCTGGAGGTAAGCGATGCGGTAGTCGTCCGCGACGGTCTTCACGCCGTCGATCTCGACCAGCTGGTCCTTCGCGCCGAGACCGTTCTCCACGATGAACAGCGGCTTCTGCCACCGGTCCCAGAACTGGTTCAGGACGAGGCGCAAGCCCACCGGGTCGATCTGCCAGCCCCACTCCGACTCTTTCAGCGTCGGGTTCTTGACGCCGCCGAACAGGTTTCCCTCGCCCATGACGCGCTTCGACTCGTCCGTCGTCTCGCAGATCGAGGAGTAGTAGCTGAACGACACGAAGTCGACGGTGTTCTCCTTGAGGAGCGTCCGGTCCTCGTCGGTGATGGTCAGCTCGACGCCCTGTTCGCGGAGGCTCCGCAGGTAGTACCCGGGGTACTCGCCGCGCACGTGGATGTCGCCGAAGGCCAGGTTCACCCGCTCGGTGGTGAGGGCGGCGAACACGTCGTCGGGGTTCGGCGTGAGCGGGTAGACCGGCATCGACAGCACCATGCAGCCGATCTGCGCGTTCGGGGCCAGCTCGCGGGCGGCCTTGGTCGCGAGGGCCGAAGCCACGAGCTCGTGGTGGATCGCCTGGTACAGGTCGGTCGGCGACAGCTGGTCTTTGGAGGTGTTGATGCCACCCGACATGAACGGGGCGTGGACGATCGAGTTGATCTCATTGAACGTCAGCCAGTACTTCACACGAGCGCCGTAGCGGGTGAAGAGCGTCCGGACGTAGCGCTCGTAGAAGCCGATCATGTCGCGATTGACCCAGCCGTCGTAGGTCTCGGCGAGGTGCAGCGGCGTCTCGTAGTGCGAGATGGTCACGAGCGGCTCGATGCCGTGGCGCTCGAGCTCGTCGAGGACCCGATCGTAGAAGGCGAGGCCGGCTTCGTTCGGCTCGGTCTCGTCGCCCTTCGGGAAGATGCGGCTCCAGGCGATCGAGAATCGGAAGGTCTTGAAGCCCATCTCCGCGAAGAGGGCGATGTCCTCCGCGTAGCGATGGTAGAAGTCGATGCCGACCTGCTTGAGGTTGTCGTCGGTGGGGCCGTCGGTCCGCGGGGTCATGATGCCCTGCGGCATGACGTCCTGGATCGAGAGACCCTTGCCGTCTTCGAGGTACGCGCCCTCGAGCTGGTTCGCGGCGGTCGCGCCGCCCCAGAGGAAGCCGTCGGGGAACGAGATGGTGCTCATGAGTCGCTTTCGTTTCGTGTCGTGTGTACGGGGGGGGATGCCGGGTGCCGCCGCTTCGGGTGCGGCGGCACCCGGCATCCGTGGGATCAGGCCGAGACGGCCGCGGACTCGACCGAGACGGCCGTGAAGAGCGGCTCACCGTGGGCGATGGGGCCCGAGGCGCGGTCGGCGATCGCCGGGTAGAGCTCGCCGTTGGTGACGACGATCGGTGTCGTGAGGTCGTACCCGGACGCAGTGATCGCGTCGACGTCGAATTCGACGAGCAGGTCGCCGGCCTTCACCTGCTGACCCGTCGTGACCTTCACGTCGAAGTGCTTCCCGCCGAGCTTCACGGTGTCGATGCCGATGTGGATGAGCACCTCGGCGCCGTCCGCGTGACGCAGGCCGATCGCGTGGCCGGTCGGGAACGCCGCCGCTACCGTGGCGTCGAACGGCGCGTACAGAGCGCCGCTGCGGGGGAGGACCGCGACGCCGTCACCGAGCGCGCCTTCGGCGAACGCGGCATCCGGGGTCTCGGACAGGTCGACGACCGTGCCGTCGAGCGGGCTGAGGACGGCGAGGTCGTTCTCCGCCGAGGCCGGTGCGGGGGCGGCATCCTCGGTCGGCTCGACGAAGCCGACGATCACGGTCAGCAGGAACGGCACGACGATCGCGACGAGCAGACCGATGCCGAGCATGATCATGTTGCCGTTGCCGAGGAGGGCAGGCAGGGCGAGTCCCGACGGGACGACGAATGCCTTCGCGAAGACGCCGCCGAGGGCGATGATCGCGCCACCGAGGGCGCCGCCGACGATGCCGAAGGCGAACGGGCGCTTCAGCGGCAGGTTGATGCCGTAGATGGCGGGCTCGGTGATGCCGGCCAGGAAGCCCGACAGGGTGGCGGGAGCGGCGAGCGACTTGAGGTTCTTGTTGCGTGCGCGCACCCAGACACCGGCGACGGCGGCGGCCTGCGCGAGGACTGCGGCGAAGACGGGGCCGACGAGCAGGATCTGACCCGTGGTCTGGAACTCGAGGGTGAACAGCGGCACGAGGCCCCAGTGCAGACCGAAGATCACGAAGACCTGCCAGAGCCCGCCCATGATGGCGCCACCGGCCCACGGTGCGTTTTCGAAGACCCAGCCGATGCCCTTGCCGAGGCCGCCGCCGATGAGGTCCGAGATGGGACCGACCACGACGAAGACGAGCGGCACGGCGAGCAGCACGACGATCATCGGGGTCATGAAGCGCTTCACAGCACCCGGGAGAACGCGGTAGAGGAACTTCTCCGCGTAGCTCTGCAGCCACACGATCACGATGATCGGGATGACGCTCGAGACGTAGCTGACCATCGTGAACGGGATGCCGAAGAAGGTGAGGTCCGGCTGGCCGACGAGTCCGGTCATCGTCGGGTAGACGAGCGCGCCGGCGATGGCGAGCGAGGTCCACTCATTCGCCTTGAAATAGCGGGCGGCGGTGATCGACAGGGCGATCGGCAGGAAGTTGATGAAGGCGTCGGAGAGTGCGTTCAGCACGGCGTACGTCGTCGTGTCGGTCGCGAGCCAGGTGAACGTGACCGCGGCGGCGAGGAACGCCTTCAGCAGACCGGTTCCGGCGAGCGCCCAGAGGACGGGGGTGAAGATCGACGAGATCATCGAGATGAAGCGGTTGAACAGGTTGCCCTTCGGGGCAGTGTTCGCGGCTCCGTCGGCTGCAGCCGAGCCGAGCTTCGAGATCTTGCCGATCTCGGCGTAGACGTCGGGGACGTCGTTGCCGATGACGACCTGGTACTGGCCGCCGGCCTGTGCCACGGTCACGACACCGGGAGTCGCCTTGACGGCGGCGGTATCGGCCTTCGCTTCGTCCTTCAGCACGAAGCGCAGACGGGTTGCGCAGTGCACGAGAGAACTCACGTTCTCTTCTCCGCCGACGCCCTGGAGGACGCCGGCCGCGGTCTTCGAGTAGTCCATGGGGACACGCTCTTCCTTGCCGCATCGGCGCGGCAGTCTCGGGTGGCACACGCGTCGGGCCTGTTTCCGGGCAATAAAAAAACCTGAACTCGTTCATCGCTCGAAAGCGATGTGAGTTCAGGTTTTGCCTGCTGCCGCAGTAACAATCCGTCGCGTGCAAGGCGACATCGCCCTGCGAGACGTCACGTTAGCATGCATCCGAATGGGATGCGAGGGTCATTTCTCGGTCGTGGCGGCGGGCTCCGCACCGACCTGCGTCGCCAGGCGCTCGACGTGGACGATGACGTACAGCAGCTCCTCATCCGTCAGCTCGGATTCCGTCGCCGCCTTCACGTACGCCTTCACCTCCTGCGCGATCTCGAACGATCGGGGGTAGCTGTGCTTCGCGAACTCGAAGAACGAGCTGTCTCCGCTGCGGAGCATCGTCCGCGACACGAGACGCTGCAGCAGGAACTGGATGTGCAGGACGAAGCGTGCGTAATCAGGGCTTTCGACGTCGAGGGTCACTCCGAGACCGTTCTCCACCGTCCTCACGACGTGCTGCACCCGACGGAACAGGAGCGCGGCGGTGCCGTTCGGTTCGTCGCGGGTCGCGTTGAGCACGTGCATCGTCAGGAAGACGGCCTCTTCGGAGGGGAGCTCCGTCTCGAGCGCCGCCGAGATCGATTCGGCCATGGTCTTCGCCGCGGCGAACTCGGCGGGGTGGAGCACGCGCAGTTCGGGCATGTTCGCCACGGGGATGCGGATGCCCTGGGACAGTCGGTCGAGCACGAACTGGACGTGGTCGATGACGGCGATCGTGAGGGGACGGCCCAGCTGGTGGCCGAGCATGCGTTCGGCCTGGTCGACCGCGCGGGTGACCGCTTCGACGATCGGATACGGGGTGTCGGTCAGCATCCGACGTTCGCGCTCGCCGTCCTCCCCGGTGTCGAGGATGAAGGTCTTCTCGACCTTGGCGGTGTCGAGGGTGTCCGACGCCTTGAGCTGGAACCCGAGCCCGCGCCCCATGAGGACGCGCTCGCGGCCCTGCTCGTCGAGCGAGATGACGACGTTGTTGTTGAGCACCTTGTGCACAACCGTTCCGCGTCGCTGCGGAGCCCCATCCGTCATGGCGACGAGTCTAGGGCCGCCCGGCATCCGCCCAGCCCGTCCCGGTAGCCTGGAACCTATGACCGAGTCCACTCCCGCGCGCCCTGAGGGCATGTCCGCCGTGCGCACGACGACGCCCAAGCAGGTGCGTCCCACGACCGAGGGGTGGACCCAGGCGAAGGATGCCGAGGGTCGCCCGCTTCTGCAGTTCGCGAGCCCCAAGCGCGGCAAGCCGCCCGTCCACCTCGCCGACCTCACCCACGACCAGCGGGTCGAGAAGCTGAAGGAGCTCGGGATGCCGGGCTTCCGCGCCGGTCAGCTCGAGAAGCACTACTTCCAGCACTACACCTCCGACCCCGCGCACATGACCGACCTGCCCGCGGGCAACCGCGACGAGCTCGTCACAGGTCTGATGCCGAACCTCATGACCGAGGTGCGCCGGCTCGAGACTGACGGTGGCGACACGATCAAGTTCCTGTGGCGGCTGCACGACGGCGCCCTCGTCGAGTCCGTCCTCATGCGGTACACCGGCCGCATCACGCTGTGCGTGTCGAGCCAGGCCGGGTGCGGCATGAACTGCCCGTTCTGCGCCACCGGCCAGGCGGGTCTCACCCGCAACATGTCGGCGGCCGAGATCGTCGACCAGGTCGTGCGCGCCAACCGCCTCATCGCCGACGGCGGCCTCGGTGACCCCCGCAAGGTGGGACACAAGGACGAGCGCGTCACGAACATCGTCTTCATGGGGATGGGCGAGCCCCTCGCCAACTACGCCCGCGTCATGACGGCCGTCCGCACGATGGTCGACAAGAAGCACGGCCTCGGCATGAGCGCCCGCGGCATCACGATCTCGACCGTCGGCCTCGTGCCGGCGATCCGCAAACTGAGCAACGAGGAGATCCCGGTCACCTTCGCGCTGTCGCTGCACGCTCCCGACGACCTCCTGCGTGACGAGCTCATCCCGGTGAACTCGCGCTGGAAGGTCGACGAGGCGCTCGACGCCGCCCGCGAGTACTTCGAGAAGACCGGGCGCCGCGTGTCGATCGAGTACGCGCTCATCAAGGACATGAACGACCACGCCTGGCGCGCCGATCTGCTCGCCGACAAGCTCAACGCGCGCGGTCGCGGCTGGGTGCACGTCAACCCGATCCCGCTGAACCCGACCCCCGGCTCCATCTGGACCTCGTCGGATGTCGACGTGCAGAACGAGTTCGTCCGACGCCTCAACGAGGCCGGCATCCCGACGACCCTCCGCGACACCCGCGGCAAGGAGATCGACGGTGCCTGCGGCCAGCTCGTGGCGACCGAAGAGGACCAGGTCGCAGCGGCATCCGTCTGATCCGGATCACTCCGGCGGGGTCTGTGTCCTTCCTCACGCCGGTGGCGTGTGTGTTCTTCCTCACGCCGGTGGCGTGAAGGCGATCGACGGCCGACCGCCGTCGATCGTGACGCGGCACTTCACGCCGTAGACCTCTTCGATGAGGCCGTCCGTGAGGACTTCGGCCGGCGGGCCTGCCGCAACAGCCCGGCCCGCGGCCATGACGAGCACCTCGTCGCAGAACATCGCGGCGAGGTTCAGGTCGTGCAGGGCGACGACGACCGTCACCGGAAGGCTCCTCACGAGCGTGAGGAGCTCGAGCTGGTGGCGGATGTCGAGGTGGTTCGTCGGCTCGTCGAGGAGCAGCTCGCGGGTTTCCTGCGCGAGGGCCCGCGCGATCTGTGCCCGCTGCTGCTCCCCGCCTGAGAGCGAGTGCCACCGGGAGTCCGACTTCGCGGTCAGACCCGCCTGCGCGAGGGCGGCGTCGACGATCGCGTCGTCGCGGGCGCCGTTCGAACCCCAGAGCGAGGCATGCGGGGTGCGGCCGAGCCGCACGACATCGCGGACCGTGAGGTCGACCTCGGTCGTCGCGTGCTGCGTGACGGCGGCGACGCTGCGAGCGAGGTCGCGGCGGCGCTGGTGACGGATGTCGGACCCGTCGAGGAGCACGCGGCCGGCGTCCGGGTGGGAGATGCCCTGCAGGACGCGGAGGAGCGAGGACTTGCCCGAGCCGTTGGGGCCGAGGAGTCCGACGACCGATCCGGGCGTCGGCGCGAGCGAGACATCGTCGACGACGAGCGTCCCGCCGCGACGCCACGACACGTGTTCCGCGACGAGACTCATGCGCGCCTCCTCCGCCGAACGAGGAGGGCGACGAAGACCGGCACGCCGATGAGCGCCGTGCCGACGCCCACCGGGAGCGGCACCGGCGCGAACGCGACCCGGGAGACGGCATCCACCGTGATCATGAAGACCATGCCGAGGGCGATCGTCACGGGGATGACGCGGGCGTGACGCGAGCCGACGAGCAGGCGTGCGGCGTGCGGGAGGACGAGCCCGACGAACCCGATCGCGCCGGCGACGCTGACGAGGGTCGCGGCGATCAACGCGGTGAGGACGAGGAGCAGCATTCGAGTGCGTGCGACGTGGATGCCGAGGGATGCCGCGACGTCGTCGCCGAACGCGAACGCGTCGAGCGGGCGCACCGAGGCGAACGCGACGATCGCGCCGAGGAGGACGACGGCGGCGCAGAGCGCGACGTCATCCCAGCGGACGCCCTCGAGAGAGCCGAGCAGCCAGAACATCACGCCGCGGGTCTCATCGGAGTCGGCGAACGCGAACACAGCGAGGGAGGTGAGAGCGGAGAAGAACTGGGTGGCAGCGATCCCGGCGAGGACGAACGAGGCGGTGCCGCCGCCGGTGAAACGCGCGATGACGAGGACGAGGGCGAACGCGACGAGCGCTCCCGCGAACGCGCCGCCCGACAGGGTGAGGACACCGCCGCCGAGACCGAACACGCCGAACAGAACGGCGCCCGTCGACGCTCCCGATGAGACGCCGAGGACGAATGGGTCGGCGAGCGGGTTTCGCAGCAGCGACTGCAGGATGACGCCGCAGAGGCCGAGGCCTGCGCCGCACGCGGCGGCTACGAGCGCCCTCGGCAGCCGCTCCTGCCAGACGATCGCATCGGCTGCGACGCGCACCGGGATGTCGGTGACGCCGAGGTGATTCGTGATGACATCGCGGACGTTGACGAGGGACACGTTCGCCGGCCCGAGTGTCAGCGCGACAGCGATCGTGAGGATGATGACGCCGAGCGAAGCGACCGTCGCGAGCACGAGGGTCGGGATGCGGCGGGTCCTGCGCTGCGGCAGGACGGCGGCGGAAGTCAGCGCCCTGCCTCGTTCTCGTCCCACCACGTGCGGATCTTCTCGAGCCCGTCGACGAAGCGGATGGAGGGGTTCATCTCCGCGCCGTGAAGGGCGATGAACCGCTTCTCCTTCACGGCGGGGAGGACGCGGGTCACGGGATCGTTCTCGAGGAAGGCGATCTTGTCGTCGAGGCGGTCGCCGGGGAAGCGGTCCCGCTGCAGATCACCGAGGACGATGACGTCGGGGTCGGCGTCGACGACGGCCTCCCACGACACGGCCGGCCAGTCGTCGGTCTGGTCGGCGAACGCACCCGTCATCCCCGTCTTGTCGGCGAGGATCGCGGCTGCTCCGCGGCCACCGGCCATGTACGGCGTGCGGGTGTCGGCGAACCAGAAGACGACCTTCTGGCCGCCGAAATCGACACCCTCCACGGCCGCTGCGGCGCGCTTCTCGAGCGAGGCGATGAGTGCGTCGCCGCGGGAGGGGACGTCGAAGATGGTCGCGAGTTCACGGATCTCGGTGTAGAGATCGTCGACCGTCAGCGCGGTCGTGCGCGTTCCGCCGGCGTTGACGCTGCGGTCATCGGCGCAGTCGGTGGGGGAGAGGTAGGAGCCGATGCCCGTCTCAGCGAGCCGGTCTCGTGTGACGACGCCGCCCTCGGCGTAGTGGCGCCCGAACGAGGCGGTCACGAAGTCGGGGTCGGCGCCGAGCAGGACCTCGTACGTGGGTGCGTTGTCGGCCAGGCGCGGCACCTTCGCGTTCTCGTCGGCGAGCGAGGGGAGGACCGGGTCGGTCCACGACGCGGTGCCCACGATGCGGTCGGCGAGGCCGAGAGACAGCAGGATCTCGGTGGAGTTCTGGTCGAGCGAGACGACTCGCTGCGGCGCCTCATCGACCTCGACGGTCCGGCCGCAGTTCTGGATCGTCACGGGGTAGTCGGTCGAGCGCTCGCCGGTCGCGGCCGCCTTCTCGGTGACGACCTCAGAAGCGCCGCATCCGGACAGGGCGAGCGCGAGGGCGGTGAAGGTGGCGAGCAGGGCGGAACGGCGGGGGAAGGGCATCGATGGTCTCTCGTCGGGGGGCCGGGGACGTCGATGATCGATGGTAGCAAGGTAAGCCTTACCTTTCCGCCGACGGGTGCGGGGCCGTTCGCTTTCGCTGTCGGCGTGACCGTGTCAAGGCCGCGCCCCACCCGCGGGCGGCGGGAGTAGCGTCGAAGCCATGGTCAACTATCGATTTCTCGGCAACAGCGGCCTCAAGGTCACGGAACTCACCTACGGCAACTGGCTCACGCATGGATCGCAGGTCGAGAACGACGCGGCGATCGCGACGGTCCACAAGGCCCTCGATCTCGGTATCAGCTCGTTCGACACGGCTGACGCGTATGCCAACACGGCGGCAGAGTCGGTTCTCGCCGACGCGCTGAAGGGCCAGCGGCGCGAGTCACTCGAAATCTTCACGAAGGTCTACTGGCCGACCGGTCCCAAGGGGCCGAACGACCACGGTCTGTCGCGCAAGCATCTCCTCGAGGGCATCAACGGCTCGCTCAAGCGACTGAACACCGACTACGTCGACCTCTACCAGGCGCACCGCTACGACTACGAGACTCCGCTCGAGGAGACGATGCAGGCGTTCGCCGACATCGTCCGCCAGGGTAAGGCGCTCTACATCGGTGTCAGCGAGTGGACCGCCGAGCAGCTCCGCGCCGGACACGCGCTGTCGAAGGAGCTCGGCTTCCAGCTCGTCTCGAACCAGCCGCAGTACTCCGCGCTGTGGCGGGTCATCGAGGGCAAGGTCGTCCCCACCTCCGAAGAGCTCGGCATCTCGCAGATCGTCTGGTCGCCCCTGGCGCAGGGCGTGCTGACCGGCAAGTACCAGCCCGGCCAGCCGCTGCCCGAAGGCTCGCGCGCGACGGATGAGAAGGGCGGATCCGACATGATCAAGCGCTTCATGAAGGATGAGACCCTCACCGCCGTGCAGAAGCTGCAGCCGATCGCCGAGGGGGCAGGCATCACGATGCCGCAGCTCGCCCTCGCCTGGGTGCTGCACAACCCGAACATCGCCGCGGCGATCATCGGGGCGTCGCGTCCCGAGCAGCTCGAGGACACCGTCAAGGCCTCGGGTATCGAACTCGACGACGACACGTACGCGGCGATCAACGACGCGCTAGCACCCGTCGCGGTCACCGACCCGGAGGAGACGTACTCCGTCTCGCCGAAGGCGCGCCTGATCTGACGAGCGCCGCCCGTCCGTGGCCACGCACAGCGCCGGCATCCTGCTCTACCGTCTCGACGGAACGGGCGGGGTGTCGGCGTTCGTCGCTCACATGGGCGGGCCGTACTGGGCGAAGAAGGACGAGGGTGCGTGGTCGATCCCGAAGGGGGAACTCGACGAGGGCGAGGATGCGCTGGATGCCGCGAAGCGGGAGTTCCGCGAGGAGCTCGGCGTCGAGCCGCCCGAGGCCGACTACGCCGAGCTCGGCACGTTCGCGTACTCATCGGGCAAGCGCGTGACGGTCTTCGTCGTCGACGGATCGGGGTTCGAGGCATCCGAGTTCGTCTTCGGTGAGTTCGAGATGGAATGGCCGCCGCGGTCGGGCAAAACGGCATCGTTCCCCGAGGTCGACCGGGCCGAATGGATGCCGCTGGACCGCGCGCGCGAGCGAGTGGTGAAGGGCCAGCGGCCCGCACTGGACCGGCTGGGTGACGTGCTCGCCCAGGCTCGCTGAGTCAGCGCTTCTTCTTGGGCGCCTCGGACACGTCGAGCTTCTCGTGACGGCCGCCGAGCGAGGACCATGCCGACTCCTTGCCGGATGCCGCGTGTTCCGCCCCGCGCACGGCGCGCTCGTCAGCCCACTCGTTGAGGACATGGCCGCGGTGGCCGCGGACGTGCTCGAGCACGACGTCGGGGAGCCCCGCGGCCCGGCGGGCGTCGCGCGCGACGATCAGCTGCTCCAGGAGGTCGACGTTCTTCGTCGGCGCGCCCGTCGAGGTCTTCCAGCCGCGCCGGCGGTGTCCGTCCATCCACTTCTCATAGGTGTCGATGGCGTACTTCGAGTCGGCCTGCACGACGAGCTCGCTGACGTCGGCGTGGTCCTCGATCGCCTTCAGGAGTCCGAGCAGCTCGCCGACGTTGTTTGTGCCTTGGATGACGGAGCCCGCGGCCCAGTGGCCGTCTTCACCGACCCACGCCCATCCGGTCGGTCCGGGGTTGCCCTTGCAGGCGCCGTCGGTGGCCACGACATAACGGGAGGAATCGGTCACCCGACCACGCTACCCGCGCGCGACACGGTGGCTGCGCGCGGGTCGCGCCTCACGGGCGCAGCAGGACCTTGCCGACGCGACCGGCGGTGAGGCTCGCGCGGGCGGCTTCGCGCGCCTGCTCGAGCGGGAACGTCGCCGAAACGGGCAGCGTCAGGACGCCGGACGAGAGGTGCTGAGCGAGCTCGCCGAACAGCTGGCCGCGCTTGGCGGCATCCATCTCGGTGCTGACCTTGCTGCCCCAGAAGCCCTTGATCGTGATGTGGCGGAAGATGACCGGTCCCGAGGCGAGCTGCATGACGGGAGCGTCCATCGCGCCGAAGACGACGAGCGTGGCGTTCTCGCCGAGGAGGGAGAGGACGTGGCCGCTCGACTCGCCGCCGACCGAGTCGACGCCGGCGACGATCGAGGCGCCGCCTGTGATCTCGGCGACCTGGTCCTGCCAGTCGTCGGTGTCGACGGCGACGATGCGGTCGATGCCCTGCTCGGCGAGTTCCGCGACGGCGGCGCTGCGGCGGACGAGGCCGACGACGTTGAGGCCGCGAGCACGACCCATCTGGGCGACCATCCGGCCGACGGCGCCGTTGGCGGCGTTCTGGACGATCCAGTCACCGGGCTTCAGGTCGAGGAAGTCGATGAGGCTGATGGCGCTGAACGGCATCGAGACCAGCTGAGCGGCCTGCTCGTCGGGGAGGCCCTCGGGGACGGGGATGAGGCCTGCCGCGCGAGCGACGAACTGCTCGGCCCACACGCCGAAGGTGCCGCCGGTGGCGACGCGCTGGCCGACCTGGAGGTTCTCGACACCCTCGCCGAGCTCTTCGACGACGCCGACAGCCTCGGTGCCGGAGCGGGCGGGAAGTTCGGGCTTGAAGCCGTAGGTGCCGCGGATCGTCCACAGGTCGTGGTTGTGGATGGGCGATGCGAGGAGACGTACGCGGACCTCGCCGGCACCGGGCGTCGGGTCGAAGACGTCGGTCGTCTCGAGGACGTCGGCCGGTTCGCCGAAAACGGGGTGGGTGACTGCGCGCATGTTTTCCTCCATAGCGTCATTTTGTAACGATCGGTACAATATACTACGAGTGACCGAGAGGATCCACCATGGGTCGCACCAGCGCATACGACCGCGACGACGTCATCCGCGCCGCGCGCGACGTCTTCTGGGCGCGCGGCTACGCCGAAACCGGCATCGGCGAGCTCGAACAGGCGACCGGACTCAAGCGATCGAGCATCTACCACGCCTTCGGCAGCAAGAAGGGTCTCTTCGAGGCGGTCGTGGCCCGGTACCTCGACGAGGTGGTGCGCGTGCGACTCGAGCCGCTCCGGAACTCCGAGCCCGGTCCCGAAGCGCTCAGCGAGTACATCGCCGGCATGCGCGGGGCGATCGCCGACGGGTCGTCGCGCGCCCGGTCGGGATGCCTCCTCATCAATGCGGCCTGCGGCCCCCTCGTCGACGATGAACCCGAGGTCCGTCAGCTGGTCAACGCCTACCTCGACGACGTGCGTGGCGCCGTCGCGACCGGGGTTGCCGCCGCCCGTCCCGACCTCACGCCGGCGTCGACCTCGCCGCTCGCCGAAGCCACGGCATCCCTCGTCATCGCCGCTCTCGCCCTCGCGCGGACCGATGCGGATGCCGCGATCCGGGGTCTCGACGCGGTCGGCCCACTGGTCGCAGGCTGGCGCGGCTGATTCGTCCGTCGCACTTGTGTGTATACCCAAGCGCTCTGATATCTCTTTCTAGACTCACTCGAGCACGACAGTGCATACACTGATGGAGTGAGTCACGGGAAGCGCGCCAGCGATCGCGCGTACGCAACCCTGCTCGACGAGATCCAGTCCGGCGCGCTCGCCCCAGGCACCGTGCTCGGTGAGGCGGAGCAGGCGGCACGCCTGGGCGTGAGCCGGACCCCGCTCCGCGAAGCGCTCGCCCGGCTCGCCTCCCACGGCCTGGTCACCCAGGTGTCGCCTCGAGTGACGGCGGTCAGCGGCATCGATGCCGACGACATCCGCGCCCTCTTCGACGTGCGCCGCGCACTCGAGGAGACCGCGGCGAGGCTCGCGGCGCGAACCGCCGATCGGGCGGTCTTCGATGCGCTCGCCGAGGAGTTCGCGGCGACGCAGACCGCGGGCGGACCGGCATCCGACGCCGACGCCTACTACCGCCTCATCGGTCGGTTCGACGCCGAATTGGATGCCGCGGTCGGCAACGATTACCTCAGCTCGGCGCTCCGGACCGTTCGGACGCACCTCGTCCGCGTGCGCCGGCTGGCGCGCGACAAGCCCGAGCGGCTGATCGCCTCCGTCGCCGAACACCAGCTCATCGCGCGTGCGATCGCGGCGGGCGACGTCGACCTCGCCGCCCACGCGACGCATGTCCACCTGCACAACGCCCTGACCTCGATTCTCGATTCGTTGACCACCGACTCTCCGGAGGAACCGACATGACTGTCACCCACCACGTCCGCGTGTACCGCAGCGACGAACCCCTGCCCCGCGAAGAGCAGCTCGCGTACAAGATCGCGCGGGTCGCCGTCGACCCGGTCGCCGTCGAGGCCGACGTCGTCGACATGATCGTCAACCGGATCATCGACAACGCGGCGGTGGCCGCGGCATCCCTCACCCGTCGCCCCGTCAGCGCCGCACGCTCGCAGGCGCTGTCGCACCCGGTGTCGGCGAACGGTCACGGCGGGACGGTCTTCGGCGTCCCGAACGAGACCCGCACGAGCCCCGAATGGGCGGCGTGGGCGAACGGCGTCGCCGTCCGTGAACTCGACTACCACGACACGTTCCTGGCCGCGGAGTACTCGCACCCGGGTGACAACATCCCCGCGATCCTCGCGGTCGCGCAGCACGTCGGTGCCGACGGTGCGGCACTCGTCCGCGGGCTCGCGACGGGCTACGAGATCCAGGTCGACCTCGTGCGCGCGATCAGCCTGCACAAGCACAAGATCGACCACGTCGCCCACCTCGGCCCGTCGGCCGCCGCCGGCATCGGAACCCTCCTCGGCCTCGACGTCGACACGATCTACCAGGCCGTCGGACAGGCCCTCCACACCACGACCGCGACCCGACAGTCGCGCAAGGGCGAGATCTCCACGTGGAAGGCGCATGCTCCCGCCTTCGCCGGGAAGATGGCGGTCGAGGCCGTCGACCGGGCGATGCGCGGCGAGACTTCCCCTTCGCCCATCTACGAGGGGGAGGACGGCGTCATCGCCTGGCTCCTCGACGGCAAGGACGCCGCGTACGACGTGCCGCTGCCTGCCGCAGGCGAACCGAAGCGCGGCGTCCTCGACACGTACACGAAGGAGCACTCGGCCGAGTACCAGGCGCAGGCGTGGATCGACCTGGCCCGGAAGCTCGGCACCGAGCGTCCCGAGCTGCGCGACCCGGCGAACATCGCCTCGGTCGTGCTGCACACCAGCCACCACACGCACTACGTGATCGGCTCGGGCGCCGGCGACCCGCAGAAGTACGACCCCACCGCGTCGCGCGAGACGCTCGACCACTCGATCCCGTACATCTTCGCCGTCGCGCTGCAGGACGGCGGCTGGCACCACGTCGACTCCTACGCACCCGAGCGCGCCGGCAGGCCCGACACGGTCGAGCTCTGGCACAGGGTGACGACCGCCGAGGATCCTGAGTGGACGAGGCGCTACCACTCGGAGGACCCCGACGAGAAGGCGTTCGGCGGTCGGGTCGAGATCACCCTCACCGACGGCTCTACCGTCGTCGACGAGATCGCCGTCGCCGACGCGCACCCGCTCGGCGCCCGCCCATTCGCGCGGGCGGACTACGTCCGGAAGTTCCGCCTGCTGGCCGAGCCCGTACTCGAACCCGCCGAGATCGACCGGTTCCTCGCGCTCGTCGAGCGGCTGCCCGAGCTGACCGCCGAAGAGGTGCGTCAGCTCGACGTCGTCGCGAAGGCGGGCGTCCTCGAGGCCGCGCCGGCACCGAAGGGACTCTTCTGATGATCGGTCTGATGGGCCGGGCGTTCGGGATTCAGTCTCTGCGCTCGCGCGTTCGGCCGGGCGGCGGTCTGCATCCGCGGGATTCCGCGGTCCCGGTCGGGGGCTCCGATCCGTCGAGGCTGAGGACGGAACAGTCCGTCGAGAGGAAGGCCTGCTGATGCTGTACGCACAGACTCCCGCGCACGAGAAGCGCCGCCTCTTCCGTGAGCGGCTCGCGACCGGGGAGCTCCTCCGCTTCCCCGGCGCGTTCAACCCGCTGTCGGCCCGACTCATCGAGCGGAAGGGGTTCGAGGGTGTCTACATCTCGGGCGCCGTCCTCTCGGCCGACCTGGGACTGCCCGACATCGGGCTGACGACGCTCACCGAGGTCGCCGCTCGCGGTCAGCAGATCGCCCGCACGACCGAGCTGCCCGCGATCATCGACGCCGACACAGGCTTCGGCGAGCCGATGAACGTCGCGCGGACGATTCAGACCCTCGAGGACGCCGGCATCGCCGGTGCGCACATCGAGGACCAGGTGAACCCCAAGCGGTGCGGCCACCTCGACGGCAAGGCGGTCGTCGACGAGGACACGGCGCTCAAGCGCATCCGTGCCGCCGTCGACGCGCGCCGCGACCCGAACTTCCTCGTGATGGCGCGCACCGACATCCGCGCCGTCGACGGGTTGGATGCCGCGACCGACCGCGCCCGCAAACTCGTCGACGCGGGCGCCGACGCGATCTTCCCCGAGGCCATGCGGAGCCTCGAGGAGTTCGCCGCGGTGCGGGCCGCCGTGGACGTGCCGATCCTCGCCAACATGACCGAGTTCGGCAAGAGCGACCTCTTCTCCGTCGATCAGCTGCGAGACGTCGGGGTGAACATCGTCATCTGGCCGGTGTCGCTCCTGCGGATCGCGATGGGCGCGGCCGAGCGTGCGCTCGATACGCTGATCGATGAGGGGCACCTCACGCCCCGTCTCGGCGAGATGCAGCACCGCGCCGATCTGTACGACCTCATCGACTACGAGTCGTACAACCACTTCGACACGAACGTCTTCACTTTCCGGATCGACCGATGACGGTCGAGGAGCAGGAGCGAGCATGACCGACCCCGACATCAAGAAGGGCCTGGCCGGCGTCCACGCCGACACGACGGCGATCAGCAAGGTCAACCCCGAGACGAACTCGCTGCTGTACCGGGGCTATCCCGTTCAGGAGCTGGCCGCGACGCAGCCGTTCGAAGCGGTCGCGTACCTCCTGTGGCACGGCGAACTGCCGACGGCCGATCAGCTCGCCGAACTGCAGGCGGTCGAGCGGGCGAACCGTTCGCTTCCCGACGACATCCGCGCCTTCATCGACGCGATGCCGACCTCGGCGCACCCGATGGACGAGGCGCGAACCGTCGTGAGCCTGCTCGGATCGTTCGAGACCGCGGGTATCGCGAACGTGCTGGATGCCGCGGGCACCCCGGCGGAGAACCTGGACCGCAGCATCCGTCTGTTCGCGATCCTCCCCGCGATCGTCGCGTACGGTCAGCGCCGTCGCCGCGGCCAGGAGATCGTCGAGCCGCGGGAGGACCTCGGCTACGCCGCGAACTTCCTCTGGATGACGTTCGGCGAGGAGCCCGACGAGGCCGTCGTCGACGCGTTCAACCGCTCGATGATCCTGTACGCCGAGCACTCCTTCAACGCGTCGACGTTCACCGCCCGCGTCATCGCGTCGACGCTAAGCGACCTGTACTCGTCCGTCGTCGGTGCGATCGGCGCGCTGAAAGGACCGCTCCACGGCGGCGCGAACGAGGCCGTCATGCATATCTTCGACGAGATCGGTTCGGCCGACGCCGTCGTGGCCTGGCTCGACGACGCCCTCGCCGCCAAGCGCAAGATCATGGGGTTCGGTCACCGCGTCTACAAGCGCGGCGACTCGCGCGTGCCCACGATGAAGGCCGCGCTCGACACGCTCGTCGCGCACTACGACCGCCCCGACGTCGCCGAGCTCTACGAGACGCTCGAGTCCGAGTTCGTGTCGCGGAAGGGCATCTACCCGAACCTCGACTATCCGTCGGGTCCGGCGTACAGCCTCATGGGCTTCGACACGCTGACGTTCACGCCCCTGTTCATCGCCGCGCGCATCACCGGCTGGACGGCGCACATCATGGAACAGCAGGCATCCAACGCACTCATCCGTCCCCTCGCCGCGTACAGCGGTTCGAACGAACGGCACATCGAGGGCTACGTTCCGGATGCCGCCGAGGTCGAGGCGCTGGAGCGGCCGGAGGAAGCCGCCGGATGAGTGTCGAGCGCATCGTCGTCGTCGCCGGAGCACGCACCCCCGTCGGCCGGTTCGACGGTGCGTTCCGCGGCACTCCTGCCCACGAACTCGGAGCGCAGGCCGTGTCGGCCGCGCTCGGGCGCTCCGGAGTCGACTCCGCGCGTGTCGGCGAGGTCGTGATCGGGACGATCGGTCAGGTCGCGGGCGACGCGTACATCGCCCGGCGCATCGCGCTCGCCGCCGGTCTCGCCGACGACACCCCCGCCTTCACGGTCAACCGGCTGTGCGGGTCGGGGTTGCAGTCCATCTGGTCGGCGGCGCAGGAGCTGCGCTGGGGCGGCATCGACGCCGCCGTCGCGGGCGGTGCCGAGAACATGACGCGGATGCCGTTCTACGACATGGATGCCCGCTCGGGTGCCACCCTGGGGCACCGCCAGCTGCTCGACGGCACCCTTGCGATGCTCACCGACCCGTTCAGCGGTCGGCACATGGGGACGACCGCCGAGACCGTCGCCGAGCGGTTCGCCGTGACGCGCGCTGAGCAGGACGCCTACGCCGTCGAGTCCCAGCGTCGCGCATCGACGGATGCCGCGCGCGCCGCGTTCGGGGAGGAGATCGTCGCCACGACGACCACCGACCGGCGGCCCGTGGAGGTGACGCTCGATGAGCATCCGCGTCCGGACACCACGCTCGAGGCGCTCGCACGGCTGCGCCCGGCGTTCACCGCGGACGGCACGGTGACGGCGGGGAACGCGTCGGGCATCAACGACGGCGCCGCGGCGACCGTGCTGATGCGCGAGTCCGACGTGCGTGCCGAGGGACTGCCGGCACTCGCGACGATCGAGGCCGTCACGACCGCGGCGCTCGACCCGGCGATCATGGGGTACGCGCCGACACTCGCGCTCCGGAAGCTGTTCGCCCAGACGGGGCTGAGTCCTGCCGACGTCGCGACGGTCGAGCTCAACGAGGCGTTCGCGTCGCAGGTGATCGCGGTGATGCGCGATACGGGGCTCGATCCGGAACGGACCAATCCGTACGGTGGCGCGATCGCGCTCGGCCACCCCGTAGGTGCGACCGGCACGATCCTGACCGTCCGCGCCGCGCTGACGCTGCAGCGGACGGGTGGGGAGTACGCGATCGTGACGATGTGCATCGGCGGCGGGCAGGCGCTCGCGGCGTTGCTGCGACGCTGGGACGCCTGACCGCGGCATCCGTTCACCAGTGACGGCCCCCGCCTGTCGGCGAGGGCCGTCACTGTCACACGATCAGACCTGCTGACGACGTCGGCGCATCAGCATCGCGCCGAGCACCAGCAGGACGCCCGCTCCGCCGACCAGCGCGATGAGTGGCACGGGGTCGCCGCCGGTGTTCGCGAGACTCCCGGCCAGGACCACGGTGATCGGGATGCGAATGTCCTCCTCGCCGTCGGTGCGCAGGACCAGAGTGTGGGCGCCGGTCTCGAGGTCGTCCGGGACGGCGACGGTGAACGCAAGGCGACCGTCGGCGTCCGCTGCCGGAATCCCGGTGATCACGATCGGATCGCTGAACAGCGTCGCCGTGATCCGCTGCCCCGCGGTCAGGCCCGACACCTCGGCGCGGAACGACCCACCCTGCTCGACCCTGGTGGCGCTCAGCGTCACGGTCGCCCACGCTTCGGCGTCCCCGCCTGCGACCGGCTCGCTGGGCTCGG
>NZ_BCRG01000007.1 GCF_001552475.1 Microbacterium oleivorans NBRC 103075 | reverse complement strand
GTCACTGCTCTCCGCTCGACTCCCGAACGAGACGGCACACGCCGATCTGAAGATCGATGCGAGCTCATCACCACGGGCTTCGAGGTGGAGTCCCCATCCTAGACCAAAAGGTCATGTTCTCTCTAGGAGAGGTTTGGGATGGATTTTGTTCTCCGCTTGAGGGGGCGGGGAGGCCTTCCGGTCTCTCGCTCTTCCCTGTGGGGCGAACAAGTAATAAGTTACGCGGGGCTCGGAGGTCCGGCAAATCCTGCTCGCACCCCGGGCGTGTCGCGCAGGCGGAGCCGGCAAACGAGGAAGGCCGCCCTCCCCCGCGATGGGGTGGGCGGCCTCTTCGTAACGAGGGTGCTCAGGATGCGAACACGCCCGCGAGGGTCTTCTTTCCTCGGCGGAGAACGGACACGCCTCCCGGGAGGGTGCCCGTGATGAGTTGCTCCCCGTCGACGACCTTGACGCCGTCGACGGACACGCCGCCCTGCGAGATCGCCCGACGGGCCTCACCGGCGCTCGACACGAGGCCGGTCTCGATGAGCGCTTGCACCACGGAGATCTGATCGACGGCCGTGACGTTCGGAAGCTCCTCGAGTGCGGTTCGCAGTGTGGGCGCGTCGAGGGCCGTCAGATCCCCCTGCCCGAAGAGGGCCTCCGATGCGGCGACGACGGCCGACGCCGCCTGCAGTCCGTGAACGGTCGTCGTCACCTCCATCGCAAGACGGCGCTGTGCCGCACGGCGGAAGGGCTCCGTCTCGACGAGTCGCTCGTACTGCTCGATCTCCGCGCGAGTGAGGAACGTGAAGATCTTCAGGCGGGAGATGACATCAGCGTCGTCCGTGTTGAGCCAGAACTGGTACATGCGGTACGGGCTGCACATCTCGGCATCCAGCCAGACCGCGTTGCCCTCGCTCTTACCGAACTTCGTGCCGTCACTGTTGGTGATCAACGGCGTACCGATCGCGTGAACCGACCTGCCCTCGACGCGATGGATGAGGTCCGTGCCACTCGTGAGGTTGCCCCACTGATCACTGCCGCCGGTCTGCAGGACGCACTCGTACTGGCGGAAGAGTTCGAGGTAGTCCATCCCCTGCAGGATCTGGTAGCTGAACTCGGTGTAGCTGATGCCTGCATCGGAGTTCAGACGGGCGGCGACCGCATCCTTCTTCAGCATGGTGCCGACGCGGTAGTGCTTGCCGACCTCGCGCAGGAAATCGATCGCGCTCATCGGCGCGGTCCAGTCAAGGTTGTTCACGAGTCGCGCCGCGTTGTCGCCCTCGAAACTCAGGAAGCGCCCCACCTGGCCACGCAGTCGTTCAACCCAATCGGTGACGGTTTCGCGGGTGTTCAGCGTCCGCTCTGCCGTGGGACGCGGGTCACCGATGAGGCCCGTGGAGCCGCCGACCAGACCGAGCGGCTTGTGTCCCGCCAGCTGGAGCCGGCGCAGGAGGAGCAGCTGCACCAGGTTGCCGAGATGCAGGCTCGGTGCGGTCGGGTCGAAGCCGCAGTAGTACGTGATCGGGTCCCCGGACAGAAGCTCGCGCAGCGAGTGCTCATCGGTCGACACGTGCACGAGGCCGCGCCAGACGATCTCGTCCCATACGTTCTCGAAGGACGGGTCATTGGCGGGCGCGAGTGCTGTCAGGTCAGCGCTCGAAACGGTTTCAGACACGCCCTCCAGGCTACCAGCGGGCTCTCGGCGGATCAGTCCGGGGCGACCTCGTCGTACAGTCCGATGACGTTGCCCTCCGAGTCGCGGAGATACACCCAGCGCGAGCGCTCATCGAGTGGCTGGATCTCCCCCATCTGCTCACCGCCGGCTGCGACCGCAAGGTCGATGGTGTCCTCTATCCGGTCCACCGTGAAGACGACCGTGGGATGGGGCAGAACACCGCGGACGTGAAGGTCGCCGTTCGAGCCTTCGCCGTCGGGATGCGTGATCGTCCCCATGTCGTCGCCCCACGGGGTGTAGTCGAAGCCGAGGACGTCCTTGTAGAAGGTCTGCGCCCGCCGAATGTCATCGACGGGGATCTCGAAGTGCTCCATTTTCGCCATGACCAGAGAAAACCAGATGCGCCGAGGACGGGCAAGGATCAGGCGGACGTTCCCCACCAGAGCAGAAAGGCCGCACCGAGAGCCGTCGCCCAGCTGACGAGGCTCCCGATGAGGAAGTACTCGGCCCGCGTGCCGAGATCGGTGTCGCGGGAGATCTCCGGGAACCGCACGATTCCCTTCGCGGCGAGGACGGCGGCGAGCAGCGTGAATGCGCCCGTCACGGTCAACGCGAACACGAGGACGCGCTCGAGGGGTCCGATGAGCCGCCCGCCCTTCAGCACCGTCGGCGCGTCGACCGCGACATCACCGCCACGGAGCGCGGAGCGGACCACGACGTTGCCGGACTCGGTCAGGAAGACGAGGGCTCCCCCCACGAGCACCCCGACGTCGAGACTGACCGCGCCCAGCGGCGAGCCGACCGGCCAGACTGCCCCCAGCGGCCCCTGGTCCGCCCGGACGCCGACGAACGCGACCGCTCCGACGGTGACCAGCGCGACACCGACCAACGGCCACAGTCCTGATCGACCGCCCGTCGAGCCGCGTGTCGCCAAGATCCACAGCGCGGAGACTCCCGCAGCGACGAATGCCCAGACTGCGGCATCCGCTCCGGCGGCTCCGATGACGACGGCGAGCACAGCCAGGACGTAGATCGCTCCGCGCCGGCGCCCTGACACGTGCAGTCGGATGAGGTCCGCGAGGCCCACTGCCAGGAGGACGATCCCCGCCCCGATCACGACGGGTCCTTCGCCAGGTCGGCGAACCCCGCGACGAGCGCGGCTGAACCGGCGGTCGCGAGTGCTTGAGAGACCGCCGGCTGCGTGATCCCCTCGGCATCCGCCAGCTCCCGCTGGGTGCGCCCGAGGCACCGGCCGTACGTGAGGCGCCGGGTCCGTTCGCTCATAGATGCGACGAGCTCGTCGCGAGCGAGGACGTAGGCGTTGGCGTACGCGATGCGTTCGAGCATGACGGCATCCTCTTCCTTGGTCGCGGCGATCCGCGTGCGCGCGTGCGGCACGGCGCGGTCCTGCAGGCGGTGCGCTTCATCGATCGCCGCGCGCGCGGCCCACCACCCGGGTCCGTCCGTGATCGCCTCATCGACGGGGCCGACCGCACCCACTCCGATTCCGAACCTCAGCTGCACCCCCTCGGGGAGGTCCAGCTGGATCAAGAGGAGCGAGGTCAACGCGGCGGTGAGAGTGCGATACACGGACTGGAACTCGTCGCCGACCGTGGCGGCCAACGCAGATGCCGCGACAGGGTGGTCCGCGTGGACGCGACCAGCGGTCGCCACGATCGATCGCTGCGCTCCCGCGCGATCAGCGAGGGTCCGAGAACCGACGATGTCGGCGATCACTGCGACGCGAAGTGTCATGGAACGCAGGTTACGTCGGTTATCTTCGGAGTGCAATAAGCGTTTTGCTTATTTTCCTCGGTTTATAAGTTCCACCGTCACAGCTGGAGATCGCGGGCGAGATCCTGCGCGCGGGCGACCAGCGACGCGCGCTGTTCGGCCACCCGAACAGGTGCCGTCCCCCCGGCGCCGTCGCGACTGGCCACGGAGCCGTCGACCGTCAGCACGTCGCGGACACCGGCATCGAGGTGCGGCGAGACCTGCGCCAGCAGGTCGTCGTCGGCATCCTCAAGCCCGATCCCCCGCTGCTCGCACGCCTGAACCAGGGCACCGGAGACCTCGTGCGCATCGCGGAAGGGCACGCCCCGCTTCACGAGCCAATCCGCCACGTCCGTCGCGAGCGAGAAACCCTCTGGGGCCGAGGCGACCATGCGATCCGTGTCGAACCGCAGGGTCGCGATCATCCCGGCGAACGCAGGGAGGAGCACCTCGAGCGTCGACACCGAGTCGAACACCGGCTCCTTGTCCTCCTGAAGATCACGGTTGTACGCGAGCGGAAGAGCTTTCAGCGTCGCGAGCAGGCCGGTGAGGTTGCCGATCAGGCGACCCGACTTCCCCCGAGCGAGCTCGGCGATGTCGGGGTTCTTCTTCTGCGGCATGATGCTCGAACCGGTCGAGAAGCCGTCGTCAAGGCGAACGAAGGAGAACTCGCGCGTGTTCCAGATGATGATGTCCTCGGCGAACCGGGAGATGTCGACGCCGATCATCGCGGTGACGAAGGCGAACTCCGCGACGACGTCACGGGACGACGTCCCGTCCATCGAGTTCTCCGCCGGGCGGGCGAGGCCCAGGTCCTGCGCCACGGCCTGGGCATCCAGGCCGAACGTCGCCCCGGCGAGCGCTCCCCCGCCGTACGGTGAGACGGATGCCCGCGCCGTCCAGTCGCGAAGGCGCTCGAGGTCGCGGATCAGAGGCCAGGCGTGCGCCTGCAGGTGGTGGGCCAGCAGGACGGGCTGAGCATGCTGGAGGTGCGTGCGGCCGGGCATGATCGCGGTGGGGTGTGATTCGGCCTGAGCGACGATCGCGTCGATCACGCGAACCAGATCGCGTGCGATCACTCGGGAGTGGTCCAGGAGGAACAGGCGCACCAAGGTCGCGATCTGGTCGTTCCGGCTGCGGCCCGCGCGGAGCTTTCCCCCGAGTTCAGGGCCGACCTCGCGGATGAGGGCAGCCTCCAACGCGCCGTGGACGTCCTCGTCGGACTCGGCAGCGACCAGGTCTCCGGAGCGCACGGCGTCACGCAACGCGTTGAGGCCGGCGTGCATCCGCTCCTCTTCGTCGGTCGTGAGATACCCGGCCGCGGCCAGGGCACGCGCATGCGCGTGCGAGCCGGCGATGTCGTACTCCGCCAGGGCCCAATCGAAATGCGTGGAACGGCTCAGGGCGACCAGTTCCGGAGACGGCCCCGTCGCGAACCGCCCGCCCCACAATGACCCTTGATTCGTCGCTTCGCTCTTGCTCTCACTCACGTGACCACCCTATCGGCGCGGTCCAGGTCGTCCCGGGGCACCAACCGACGGGACAGGAGCGCGAGGGCCGACTCGAGGGGTCCCTGACCGCGGAACACCGCCCACGCCGTGCAGAAGATCACCGCGCCGGCGGAGAACCACCAGAAGAGACCGAGATCTCGGAAGGCGCCGAGATCGGTGGTGGTGTCGAAGATCGCCAGGGCGACCACGGCCCAGACCAGGACCTGGCCGACGTAGGCGGTCAGCGGCATCGACCCGACGGCGCGCATCGGGGCCACTATCCAGGTCAGCGGTGTGCGGCACATCAGAAGGCACGCTCCCAGGACCGCCACGGCGAAACCGCCGGAGGAGACGACCTCGACGAGGCCACCGCTGTGCGCCGCTCCGTCGAGGGCGGAGGCGAGGGGGGTTCCCTCCTGCGAGATTCCGGCGGCATCCACCAGGATCCCGAGGACCCCACCGAGGACGGCGGCAGCGACGCCTCCCGCGAAGACCATCACCTGCACCGATGCACATCTCAGATCGGTGCGACCCAGCGCCATCCCCGCGACCACGAAAGCGATCCACAGCGGGAACGGATACGCCCACCCGGTGACGAAGAACAACATCTGACCCGCGTCGCCGGTCCACAACGGCAGTTCCTCGAGGAACGGCAGCACCCAGGGAACGACGAGGGCGACGGATGCCGCGATCACCCAGAGGACGCCCGCGGACAGAGTCAACAGCGGCAGCGCGAGAAGGAAGAGGATGCCGTACGCCTGGAGGATCACGTAGATCGGGACGCCGGTCTGGGTGAGGAGCATTCCGATCGCCCAGAGCACGACGGCGCGGACGGCGAGTCGACGCCTGCTGACTCGGAGCCGCGCGCCGCGGTGCGGCATCCTCCCGCCCGTCATCAGGGCTATTGACACCCCCGCGAGGGTGGCGAACAGGATCGAGGACCGACCGTTGACCAGGTCGACCCAGGTCGGCGGGTCGGAGAGAGAAAACGGCTCTTCGATCGTCAGCAGGTGAGCGGCGAGCATGCCGAAGACGGCGAGCGCCCGGGCGAGGTCGATGCCGTGGAGCCTGGCGGGGCCGTTCCAGCTCCGCCAGGCATCGGTCATTGCTGACGGAGCAGCCACACCAGAAGCGCCTTCTGCGCGTGCAGACGATTCTCCGCCTCGTCCCAGACCACGCTCTGCGGCCCGTCGATCACGTCGGCATCCACTTCGTACCCGCGGTCGGCGGGGAGGCAGTGGATGAAGATCGCGTCGTCCTGAGCGAGCGTCATCGTCTCCTGGGTGACCTTGTACGAACCCAGGTCACGCAGCCGCGCGATCTTCTCCTCTTCCTTACCCATCGACACCCACGTGTCGGTGACGATCACGTCGGCACCGGCCGCCGCTTCGAGGGGATCGGTGTACAGGGTCAGCGACCCACCCGTCGACGCGGCGATGCGATCGGCATCCGCGACGACATCGGGACGCGGCGCATAGGCCTCAGGTGACGCGATACGCACGTGCATGCCGGCGGTGACGCCGGCGAGGGCGTAGGAGTGCGACATGTTCGACAGTCCGTCGCCGAAGAACGCGAGAGTGAGGCCGGCGAGCGACCCCTTGTGCTCGCGAATCGTGAGCAGGTCGGCGAGCAGCTGGCAGGGGTGAAAGTCGTCGCTGAGCGCGTTCACGACGGGAACCCGTGTCCCCGCGGCCATCTCCTCGAGGCCGGCCTGCGCGTAGGTCCGCCACACGATCGCCGCGACCTGTCGCTCCAGCACCCGCGCCGTGTCGGACGGGGTCTCCTTGCCGCCGAGCTGGCTGTTGGCCGTCGAGATGATGAGTGGCGATCCGCCCAGGTCGGCGATGCCGACGGCGAACGACACCCGGGTGCGCGTGGAGGACTTGTCGAAGATGACCGCGACGGTCTGCGGCCCCTCGAGGGGCTTCTCCCTCCAGCGATCGGCCTTCAGCTCGAGGGCGAGGTCGAGGATCTCGGCCTGCTCGGCAGGGGTCAGGTCATCGTCGCGCAGCAGATGGCGGGTCATGCGGAGGCCTCCGTGGTCTCGTGGGTGTCGTCCAGCATCAGGGCGTCCTCGACGGTCGCGAGGGCGCGGGCGAAAAGGTTCTGGAATTCGTCGATCTCGACGTCACCGATCGTCAGCGCCGGGGCGAGACGAATCGTCGAGTCGTTGGCCGCGTTGATGATCAGCCCGTGCTGCTGGGCTGCGGCGACGACCGCGCCGGCGACGGGATGCCGCAGAGCGACCCCGATCAGGAGGCCCTGGCCGCGGCATCCCTCGACCAGGGCGGAACCGATCGCCGTCACCGCGTCGCGGATCTGCTGACCACGCTCCGCGGCAGCGTCGACCAACCCGGCGCTCTCGATCTCGTCGAGGACGGCCGACGCGACGGCCGTCGCCAGTGGGTTGCCGCCGAACGTGGACCCGTGCGTGCCCGGGTAGAAGAGATCGCTCGCGGCACCGAACGTGATGAGAGCGCCGATCGGGATGCCGTTGCCGATGCCCTTCGCGACGGTGATGGCGTCGGGTGTGATGCCGGTGTGCTGGAAGGCGAACCATGCGCCGGTGCGACCGGCTCCCGTCTGGATCTCGTCGATGATCAGCAGCGCGCCGTGGCGCTCGGTGAGTTCGCGGGCTGCGGCGAGGTATCCCTCCGGCAACTCGAGGACACCGGCCTCCCCCTTGATCGGCTCGACAAACAGCGCTGCCACGCGGTCGTCGATGGCAGCTTCGAGCGCCTCGATCGTCGAGTCGAGGAACTCGACGCCGGGAACCATCGGCTCGAACGGCTGCTGCATCGCAGGCTTACCGGTGAGGGCGAGCGTTCCCATTGTGCGGCCGTGGAAGGCGTTCTTCAGGGCGAGGATGCGGGGGCGATCCGCCCCGCCGTGGAGACGAGCGAGCTTGAAGGCCGCCTCGTTCGCCTCGGCGCCCGAGTTGCCGAAGTAGACCCGGCCGGACTCGCCCGTGCCGGCGAGGCGCTTGAGTCGCGCAGCGAGCCCCAGCTGCGGAGGCGTCGCGAAGTAGTTGGAGACATGCCCGAGGGTCGCGGCCTGATCCGCCACGGCCTTCACGAACACCGGGTGGGCGTGGCCGAGGGAGATGACGGCGATACCGCCGAGGAAGTCGAGGTAACGAGTGCCCTCGTCGTCCCACAGGTGCGCACCCTCGCCGCGCACCAGCAGCGCGAACCGGTCACCCGAGTTGAGGACGAGGTCGCGAGAGGCATCGTCCTTCCAGCTCACTGTCGCCTGCGCGGTCATCCCGCCACCACCTCTGTTCCGATTCCGCGTTGCGTGAAGAGCTCGACCAGCACCGAGTGCGGCTGCCGGCCGTCGATGATCGCCGCCCGGTCGACGCCACCGTCGACCGCGTCAAGGCAGGCCTGCATCTTCGGGATCATCCCCGACTCCAGGCTCGGCAGCATCGTGCGGAGCTCCGTTGCCGTCAGGTGCGAGACGAGCGAATCGCGGTTCGGCCAGTCGGCGTACAGGCCTGCGACGTCGGTCAGGATCACGAGCTTGACCGCTCCGAGCGCGACCGCCAGGGCGGCTGCGGCAGCATCCGCATTCACGTTGAGGGAACTGCCCGGCTGATCGATGTCGGGCGCGATCGACGACACGACGGGCACACGGTCGGCCGCCAAGTGGTCGAGGATAGCCGTCGGGTCGACGCCGACGACGTCACCGACATGGCCGAGGTCGTGTTCGGCGCCGTCGACGACGACACCACGTCGCCGGCCCTCGAAGAGACCGGCGTCCTCCCCCGACATGCCCGTCGCGAACGACCCGTGCGCATTGATGCGGGAGACGAGCTGCGGATTGATCTGCCCGGCCAGCACCATGCGGACGACGCCGATCGCCTCTGTGCTCGTGACGCGATATCCACCCTTGAACTCGCTGGGGATGGAGAGCCGGTCGAGCATCTGGGATATCTGCGGTCCGCCGCCGTGGACGACGACAGGCTTCACACCGACGTGGTGCAGGTAGGCAATGTCCTCAGCGAAGGCCGCCTGCAGCTCCTCGCTCACCATCGCGTTGCCGCCGTACTTGATGACGACGATCTGGTCACGGAACCGCTTGAGCCACGGGAGCGACTCGACGAGGACGGCGGCCTTGCCGGCGGCCTCTTCCGGAGTGGTCTGCTGAATGTCGGTCATGACGAGTAGGCGCTGTTTTCGTGGACGTAGTCGTGCGTGAGGTCGTTGGTGAGGATCGTCGCCGCCGCATCGCCGACGCGCAGGTCGACGAGGATGTGCGTGGCGCGAGGCGTCAGGTCGACCTCCTCGCGGGGGCGGTCGGGCCCGCCTGCGGTGCAGACCCGAACGCCGTTGAAGGACACGTCCACGTCGTACGGGTCGAAGGCGGCATCCGTCGTGCCGATCGCGGCGAGCACGCGGCCCCAGTTCGGATCGTTTCCGAAGATCGCGGCCTTGAAGAGGTTGTTGCGAGCGACCGAGCGGCCGACGGTGACGGCGTCGTCCTCGTTCGCAGCCCCGACGACCTCGATCGTGATGTCGTGGCTCGCCCCCTCGGCATCCCCCTGCAACTGCGCGGCGAGATCGAGGCAGAGCTCCGTGAGCGCGGAGGTGAACTCCACAGGGTCGGGACGGATGCCGCTGGCTCCGCTCGCGAGGAGCGTCACCTGGTCGTTCGTCGACATGCAGCCGTCGGAGTCGAGCCGGTCGAAGCTGACCCGCGTGGCCTCGCGCAGCGCAGCGTCGGCGGCCGCGGCATCCAGGTCGGCGTCAGTGGTGACGACGACGAGCATCGTCGCGAGCCCGGGCGCCAGCATGCCGGCCCCCTTGGCCATGCCGCCGATCGTCCAGCCGCCCCGAGTGACGACGGAACGCTTCGGCCGCGAGTCCGTCGTCATGATGGCGAGGGATGCCGCTTCTCCCCCGTCCGTCGAGAGGGCGGCGATGCCCTGGTCGACACCGTCGAGCACCTTGCCGCGGAAGACCTCGTCACCGGTGCCGATGAGACCGGTCGAGCAGACGAGCACGTCGCCGGCACCGATGCCGAGGAGCTCGGCGGCTTTCTCGGCAGTCTGATGAGTGGTCTGGAATCCGAAGGACCCTGTGAAGCAGTTGGCCCCACCGGAGTTCAGGACGATCGCCTCGACAAGACCGTCACCGATGACCTGCTCCGACCAGAGGATCGGGTTCGCCTTGGCGCGGTTCGTCGTGAAAACGGCGGCACCGACCTTCTTCGGTCCGCGGTTCACGACGACGGCGACATCGTTCGCCCCCGTCGACTTCAGACCGACGGCGACTCCGGCCGCCTCGAAACCCTGCGCTGCCGTGACGCTCACGGTGCCACTCCGTTCACACTCAAGCCCGTGGTCTCAGGGAGACCGAGGGCGATGTTCATCGATTGGATCGCGGCACCTGCGGTGCCCTTGACGAGGTTGTCGACCGCTGCCACCACCACGACGCGGCCCGCGGAGCGGTCGATCGCGAGGCCGAGGAGTGCGGTGTTCGCACCCAGCACATCCGCGGTCCGCGGGAAGGAGCCTTCCGGAAGCAGGTGCACGAACGGTTCGTCGGCGTAGGCCGACTCCCAGGCATCGCGGATCTGCGCATCGGTGACACCGGGCACTATCGGGGCAGTCGAGGTGGCGAGGATGCCGCGGGACATGGGGACGAGCACGGGAGTGAACGAGATGCGGATGTCGCCGGCTGCGGGCGCGGCGGCGGCGAGCGCCTGCCGGATCTCGGGAATGTGCCGGTGCGTGCCACCCACGGCATACGGGTTGGCGGTGCCGAGGATCTCGGACGCGAGCAGGTTCGTCTTGAGGCTCTTTCCCGCACCGGACGGGCCGACGGCGAGGACCGTGACGATGTCGCCCGGATCGATGACCCCCGCGGCCACACCGGGGGCAAGACTCAGCGAGACGGTCGAGGCGTTGCATCCCGGAGCCGCGATCCGGCGCGCACCGACGAGTGCGCCGCGCTGCTTCTCGGATGCGACGACCAGTTCGGGCACACCGTACGCCCAGGGCTCTGAGAACGCCCCCCCATAGAAGGCGTCCCAGGCGGCCGAGTCGGTCAAGCGGTGGTCCGCACCCGCATCGATCACGAGCGGGGCGTCGGACAGCATGTCGGTGTACTGCGCCGACTGACCGTGCGGCAGCGCGAGGAACACGATGTCGTGGCCTGCGAGCACCTCCGGGGTGGTGTCCTGCAGCGTCAGGTGCGCAAGCGAGCGCAGGTGGGGCTGATGGTCGATGAGGGGCTGCCCGGCGTTGGAGTGCGCCGTGACGGTGCGGATCTCGACGTCGGGGTGCGATGCGAGGAGGCGGAGGATCTCGCCGCCCGCATAGCCGGAAGCGCCGGAGACGGCGACCGAGAAGGTCATGGAGTCAACCTTATTGTCTGGGGTGGATGGGCCGAGGACGGCGACACCTGCGGCTCGATCCGCGAAGCGCGGAGAGCGGGAGGGGTCGCCTAGCGTCGGCGGTCGCCCAGACGTCGACGCGCGCGGACCACCGTCGAAACGGTGAGGGTCGCGGGCGAGGACATACCGCGACGGTAGCGCCGCGGCATCCATCGTCGCAAATCGACGCTCAGCGACCGGCCCGGAGAGACTCGATGAGAGCGAGCTCCTCAGCTCGCTCGAGGCCGGTCGACCGGGACCGCGCGACTCCGCGGACGCGCTCGTCCTCGAGAACTCGCGCGATGGTCTCCGACAGGGGACGGTTGCCGCCGCCCGCCGCCCGGTACGCCGCACCGCTTCGAGTGGCGAACCCCGGCATGTCGCCCGGCAACCACAACGGCAGTGACCGTGGTCCCGCCCAGTGCGCGACGCCATGTCGCTCGAGCCAGTCGGAGGTCGCGGAGTGCACCTCGCCGCTGTGGCCGGCGGCATCCTTCGCGAGATCCAGAACGTGACCGAGGGGATGCGACGTCCCCACCGCGTCGACCACGCCGTCGAACCCTCGGGCTCCCGACGAGACGATGAAGGCCACGAGGTCGTCGACGTCGATCACCTGGGCGCGAAGGCCCGCGGCATCGGGGACGAGGACGGGTTCGGCGGCTGCCGCCGCGAACCGCGCGGGCCAATAGCCGAATCGGTCGGTCGGATCGCCGGGGCCGACGATGAGTCCCGGGCGGATGACGGCGACGCGGACGGCGAGCGCGGCGGCCGCGTGTTCGCAGGCGACCTTTGCTCGCGCGTAGTCGTACGGCTCGCCGTCGCCCAGCGGCTCGACCACCGCGGCGCGCTCGTCGGCGCCGGGGCGATCGGCCTCGGCGTAGACCGACACACTGGAGATGTACGTCGCGTGTGCGGCACGCTCGCCCAGTGCGGACGCAGCCTGCGCCACGTGGCCGGGACTCGAGGAGATGTCCACGATCTCGTCCCACTCGACGTCGTCGACGGCGTCGTACGCGCCCGGTTCGGAGCGGTCGGCCACCACGAGATCCGCCCCGGCGGGGGCGGGCCTGTCGCCCCGCGCGAGCACGGTCACCCGCGCGCCGCGCTCGACCCACGCCTGCGCGACGAGGCGGCCGACCCAGCCTGTTCCGCCGAGAACGAGGACGCGGTCGCTCATGTCGGCAGTGACCGGATGCGATCGAAGAGCTCGGGCCCGGAGCGGTCGAACGTCCGTCCACCGAGGAACACGCCGAGCACGACGACTCCCCCGCCGACGATCACGCCCGTGGCGAGCGTCGCCCACGCCCAGCCCTCGCCGCCCTGCACCATGCCGGTGACGGCGAGCACGAGAGTGGGAAGGGAGAGGACGCCGATCACGGCCCAGACGACGAACGCCATCAGGCCGCTGACGAAAGTCTGGCCCGGGACGCTCTTGAACGGGCTGTCCCCGGGAGCGGCGACCGGGGTGATGATCATCGCGGACGTCACCGCCGAGACGCCGTACCCCGTGAGCAGGACCCCGAGAGCGGCGCCGAGGACGAGCGGCAGACGCCCGGCATCCGTACTCAGGACGACGGTGACGACCGAGAGGACGACCACGAGCGGGATGCCGACGCACGCCGCTCCGAGCAGACGCCCGAGCCGATCGTCCCGCCCCCGGATCCCGGTCGCCAGGACCGTCGCGTACGCCGTGCCGTCGTAGGAGATGTCGGTGTAGCTCGCGATGGCCAGCATGAAGGCGACCAGGACGGGCGACGCGGCGAACCCGAAGCCGTCGACACCCCCGATGAAGGCGAACAGGACCGGGAAGATCGGGACGACGAGGAGCTGACGGATGTATCGCGGATCGCGGAGCCAGGCCGTGAGCGAGCGCGCCCAGGTCGCCCCGATGCCGCCGGTCGGCATCACGCCGAAGAGTCCAAGCTTTCCCGCCTTCACCCGGCGACTCGTCTGATGCGGCGGAGACGAGGTCGCGCCGTCGACGGCCCGCGACCAGGCCCACCAGAGCAGGACCAGGCTGACGATCGCAACGCCCGCGCGAGCGAGGGCCAGCAGCCCGTCACCCGCGGCGAGCGCGGGAGCGACACTCCACGCGGCCCCGAGAGGCGTCCACGGCAGGACGTCGGCCGCGGCGGCGAGCCGATCGCCCAACGAGCCGCCTCCGCCGTCGAGGAGAGCGAGTATCCCCGTGAGAAGAGGCCCCGAGAGCATCGCGACGACGAGGACGAGCGTGCCGATGAACTCGCGCCCGCGCCGGTTGCCGCCGAAACCGCCGGACAGCTCCGCGACGAGGCGGGAGGCGACGACGCAGATCGCCACCCCGACGACGGCGGCGGGGATGCCGGCGAGGGCAGCCAGCGGCCAGCGGAGCCAGAGGACGAGAGAGATCAGGGCGAGGAGGGTCGTGACGACCCCGGGGATGCCGGTCGCCGCGGTGCCGACGAGCGCGAGCATCGTCTGACGGCGGGTGAACGGGAAAGGCGCGAGGCGCCGCGCATCGATGGACGTATCCATTCCGGCGACGATGATGGGACCGAGAACCCACCCGAGGATGAGCGCGCTCCCGGCGATGATGCTGACTTCGGCCGCGGCCTCGAGCGACCCGAACAGGCTGAGCGACACGATGCCCGCGGTGAGCGAGGTCAGGATGCCGAGCCCCCACAGCACCCCGAAGATGAACCCGACGAGTTGCCAGGGCCGCCGGGCGAGGGTGTTGAAGAGGGCGCGGTACCGGAGCTTCAGGACTGTCGCAACCACTGCGGCCCCTCGCTCTGGTGACGACCGCCGACGAGATCGACGAAGCGGTCCTGCAGGCTCTGCCCGCCGCGGACCTCGTCGATTGTGCCGGCCGCGAGCACTCGACCCGCCGCGATGACCGCGACGTGGTCGCACATGCGCTGCACAAGGTCCATCGAGTGGCTCGACACGATGACCGATCCACCCGAGGCCGTGTAGCTCCGGAGGACGTCCTCGATGTTCGCCGCCGAGACGGGATCAACGGATTCGAACGGCTCGTCGAGGACGAGGAGACGCGGAGCGTGGACGAGCGCGCACGCGAGCGCGATCTTCTTGGTCATGCCGGCGGAATAGTCGGCGACGATCGTCCCGGCCGCCGGTCGCAGGTCCATCAAGTCGAGGAGGTCGGATACGCGCGGCGCGATCTCCGTGCGCGGTAGGCCGAACATCATCGCGGTGTAGGTGATGAGCTGCTCGCCCGTGAGGCGGTCGAACAGCCGGATGCCATCGGACAGGTTGCCGATGATGCGCTTCGCCGCAACGGGGTCGCGCCACACGTCGATGCCGTGCACCCAGGCGCCACCGGCGTCGGGGCGGAGGAGGCCGGTCGCCATCGAGAGAGTCGTGGTCTTTCCCGCGCCGTTCGGCCCGACGAGCCCATAGAACGAGCCGGCGGGGACGACGAGGTCGATCCCGGCGACGGCGGGAGTCGATCCGAACTGCTTGAAGAGACCGGAGAGTTGGAGGGCGGGGACGGTTCGTGGCTCACTCACCCGGCGAGCCTAGCGAACGCCCTCGCTCCGATGTCAGCCCCACCTGACACAGTGTCCGTATGCTCCGAACGCTCGCAGTCTCCGGCTACCGGTCCCTCCGCGATGTCGTGCTTCCGCTCGGCGAACTCACCGTCGTCACAGGACCGAACGGCTCGGGCAAGTCGAACCTCTACCGGGCGCTTCGCCTGCTCGCGTCGGCGGCGACGGGCGACCTCGTCGGCGCGGTGGCCCGTGAAGGCGGTCTTCCGTCACTGTTGTGGGCGGGACCGGAAGAAGGCGGCGATCAGGGCACGGTCCGCCGCAACCCGATCGCCGTGCAGCTGGGGTTCTCATCGGATGAGCTGGGGTACCTCGTCGATCTCGGCATCCCGCAGATCGCTCAGGACAGTGTGTTCGCCCGCGATCCCGAGATCAAGCGCGAGCAGGTGTTTGCCGGTCCCTTCGCCAAACCCGCCACCCTGCTCATCGACCGCCTCCGCTCCCAGACCCGCATCCGCGACGGCGCCTGGGTGTCCCTCGAGCAGAAGCTCGCGCCGTTCGAGAGCATCATCACCGACCTCGCCGAGGGAGACACGGCACCCGAGCTGCTGGGGCTCCGCCGCATCATGAACGGCTGGCGGTTCTACGACCACTTCCGAGTGGATGCCGACGCGCCCGCCCGGCGTCCGCAGGTCGGGACGCGGTCGCCGCTGCTCGCCCACGACGGATCGAACCTCGCGGCGGTGTGGGCGACTGTCGTCGACGCGGGATTCGGGCCCCAACTCGACCGCGCGGTCGACGAGGCGTTCCCCGGCAGCCGGGTGACCGTCGAGGCATCCGACGGCGTCCTCCGACTGGCAGTGCGGCAGCCGGGGCTCCTCAGACCTCTGGATGCCGCAGAGCTCTCCGACGGGACGCTCCGCTACCTGCTCCTGTGCGCGGCCCTGCTGCCGGCGCGGCCGGCGCCACTGACGGTCCTCAACGAGCCCGAGTCGAGCCTTCACACGAGTCTGCTCGGACCTCTGGCGAACCTGGTCCGTGCGGCATCCGAGCAGACGCAGGTGATCCTGGTGTCGCACGCGGCGGGCCTCGTCGACGCGATTCCCGAGGCCAACCGGGTCTCCCTCGAGCGCCGCCTCGACGGGACGGCGGTGGAGGGCCAGGGACGCTTGGACGGTCCGCCGTGGAACTGGGGCAAGCGCTGAGGATCGCCGGCGACGGGTAGCGTTGCCGGATGCCGCCGCTCGCTGTTCCCGGTCCGATCCCGACGCGTTCCGGCCCCGTCACCGGCCGCCGCGACGGGGACGTGATCCGTTATTCCGGGATCCCCTACGCGAACGCCGACCGCGGCGCGCCGCCCGCGCCGGCCGCACCGCCGACGGGACTCGACGGTGAACCTCTCGTGCTGCGAGCGACGGATACAGCACCGGCGTGCCCGCAACCGTCGTCACGGATTCTCGAGACCCTGATGCAGGGCGCCCTCGACGGCGTCCCGCAGTCGGAGGACTGCCAGCGCCTCTCCATCACGCTGCCCGCCGACCTTCGCTCCGGCGAGGTCGTGCCTGTCATCGTCTGGTTCCACGGCGGCGGATATACGACGGGAGCGGGCGACCTGGCGATCTACGATCCCCACGCGCTCGTCGTCGAACAGCGCGTGATCGTCGTCGCCGTGACCTCACGGCTGGGGATGCTGGGCTTCGGCGGGGGCGGATCTGGTCCGAGGCGTCCCCATGACGGAGCGCCCGCCAACCTCGGCCTGCTCGATCAGATCGAGGCGCTGCGCTGGATCCACGACTCGATCGCCGCGTTCGGCGGCGACCCCGAGACGGTCACCGCGATGGGGCAGTCCGCAGGTGCCGACGCGATCCTGCACCTCCTGATCAGCGACGGTGCGCGCGGCCTCATCCGAAGGGCGATCGTGCAGAGCCCGCCGCTCGGGATCACGACCGGGCGCGAGCGGATGTTCCGCGCGATGGCTCGGATCACGCGGGCGCTTCCCACGGACGCGCCGGTGGATGCCGTGCTGCGGCGTCAGGCACGGGCAGAGCGCGCGTCGTGGGCCTCCGGCATCCGTTCGGGATTGCCGTGGGGTCCGCGCTACGGTCACGCACCGCTTCCCCGAGAGGAGGACCGGGATGCCGCGTGGCGCGCGGTCGCGCCGGAGGTCGACCTCCTCATCGGGACCACCAGGGACGAGATCGCGATGTACCTGCCGGCCCTGCCCGTGATCGCGCCGCTCCTGCGTGTGCCGGTGCTCGGTCGAGCGCTCCGGGCGATCCTCATGGGGGTGATGGTCCGCCCGATGACGCGGTTCGTCTACACCCGGCCTGTCCAGGCGTTCGCCGAGCGCCACCGTGCAGCGGGCGGTCGTGCGGTGCGATACGTGTTAGAGGCCGCTCCCCCATCCAGCCCCATCGGCGTGGGGCACACGGTCGACGTCCCGCTCATCCTCGGCACGCGAGAGGCGTGGACGCGCACGAGCCTCGTGCCGCCGGAGTCGTGGCCGGAGGTCGCCGCACGCGGACGTACCGTGCGCCGCGTCTGGGCGGCCTTCGCGCGCACAGGAACAGTCGCGGTCGACGTGGACGCACGTGGCTGCGGCATGCGCTTCGAGCGCGACTGATCCCAGCCTCACCGCCTGAGGACGGCGACGAACCGACACCGCGAGCGGCTGAGCGGAACGCCTGGTGCGTCAGTCCCGGATCGAGGCCCCGTACCGCTCCGCCGCGACAGCCACACCCGCGAGCTTGGCCTCCGTGGCCTCCGCCGCCGTCAGCGTGCGATCGTCGGCGCGGAAGCGCAGTGCGAACGTCAGGCTCTTCGACCCGTCCGGGACGCCCGCGCCGCGGTAGTCGTCCACGAGGCGGAGGTCCTCCAGCAACGCGCCTGCGCCGTGAGCGAGCGCGCCGCTCACCTCGCTGGCGGCGAGGTCAGCGGGGACGACGAGCGACACGTCCTGAGTCGCGGCAGGGTAGGTCGCGAGCGACGGCGTCGCATCCGGGGCAGGGGTCAGTGCCAGCACCGCGTCGACATCGATCTCGGCGACGAAGACGCGCCCGTGCAGGTCGGCCGCCTCGGCGACCGTCGGCAGGAGCTCGCCCACGTAGCCGACCTCGGCATCGCCCACGAAGAGGGAACCCGCGCGGCCCGGGTGGAGGGCAGCGCGCTGCGCTTGACGGACGTCGATCGTCACGCCCGCAGCGGTCGCGACCGTCTGGACGGCGCCGAGCGCGTCGGCGAGATCGAACGAGATCGCCTGCTGGCCCGGGGCCTTCGACACGGCGTGGCCGTGGAGAAGGACGGCGACATGGCGCGGCTGGGGCGGGATCGAGGCGTGCAGCGCGGCGAGTGTCGCCTCGTCGGGCAGCTGGGCGAGCGGCGGAACGGTCGTCGTGCCGTACTCGGCCCCCGGTGCCGGCGTGAACACGGTGCCGGTTTCGAACAGCGCCAGGTCGGTGAAGCCACGCGACACGTTGCGGTGTGCGATCTGCAGGAGACCCGGCAGAAGGGAACGACGCAGGAACGGCGCCTGGCCGTCGAGCGGGTTCGCCAGGCGAATCGACGGAAGGTGCTCCCCCGACGGTGAGCCGTGCAGGGCGTTCTGCTCTTCGGTCGTGAACGGGAACGCGACGACCTCGACGTGACCGGCAGCAGCCAGCGCGTTCACGACGCGACGACGCCCGCGCTGGAGGGCGGTGAGGCCACGGCCCGAGGGCGGCGTCGGAAGGATCGAAGGGATGCGGTCGAGCCCATGAAGGCGCGCGACCTCTTCGGCGAGGGTCCAGCGATCGGTCAGGTCGGGACGCCAGGACGGCGGGATGACCTCCCAGCCACCGTCAGCGTCGAGGACCTCGCAGCCGATCGTCTCGAGCGCGCCGACGATCTCGTCGGACGTGTAGTCGACGCCGATGAGGCCGGAGACGAACGCGGTCGGGAGCTCGACGGAGGGGACGAACACCTCGGCGAAGAGAGCTCCGCCCGTGGTCGTGTCGAGCGTCCCACCCGCGAGCTCGACCATGAGATCGGCGACGCGGCGCGCCGCGACGAACGGGATGAGCGGGTCGACGCCGCGCTCGAAACGGCGCGAGGCTTCGCTGGGGAGCTTGTGCCGGCGGGCGGTGCGGGCGACCGACACGGGATCGAAGATCGCGGCTTCGATGAGGACGTTGCGCGTGGCATCCCCCATCTCGGTCTTGCCGCCGCCCATGACGCCAGCGAGGCCGATGGGACCCGAGCCGTCGGTGATCAGGAGATCTTCGGCGTCGAGCGTGCGTTCCTTGCCGTCGAGAGTCGTGAGCTTCTCCCCCGCCGCCGCGCGTCGTACGGTGATGCCACCCGACAGCGTGTCGAGGTCGTAGCCGTGGATCGGGTTGCCGAGTTCGAGCATCACGTAGTTGGTGATGTCGATGAGGATGCCGAGGGACCGGATGCCGGCGAGCGAGAGCCGCGCCGTCATCCACGGCGGCGTAGGCCGGGAGGGGTCTACATCGCGCACGATGCGCACGACGAACTCACTCACGCCCGGCTTGCCGTGGATCGGGGACGCGTCATCGACGGTGACGTTGAAGCCGCCCGTGGGCTGCTCGAGGTCCTCGAACGGGCGGAGACCCGGGTCGGTGAAGGAGGCGCGTGTCGCGTGAGCGTACTCGCGGGCGGCGCCGCGGATCGAGAGCGCGTAGCCGCGGTCGGGAGTCACGTTGATGTCGACCGCGACGTCGTCGAGTCCGAGGAGCGCGATCGCGTCGGTGCCGACCTCGGGGTCGAGACCGAGTTCGGTGAGACGCAGGATGCCGGAGTGCTCCTCGCCGAGGCCCAGCTCCTTCGCCGAGGCGATCATGCCGTCGGAGACGTGGCCGTAGGTCTTGCGGGCGGCGATCGGGAACGGACCGGGGAGAACTGCGCCGGGGAGCGTCACGACGACCTTGTCGCCTTCGAAGAAGTTGCCGGCTCCGCAGACGATGCCGCGCACACCGCCGTTCACCTCGCCCACATCCACCTGGCACCAGCGGATCGTCTTGCCGTTGGACTGCGGCTCAGCGTCGAACGAGACGACCCGACCGACGACGATAGGCCCGGTGAGGTCGAACGCGTGAACGTCTTCCTCCTCGAAGCCGACCGAGACGAAGGAAGCGAGAACGTCCTCGGGAGTCGTACCGGGCGTGACGTCGACGTACTCGCCGAGCCAAGAAAGAGGGACGCGCATCAGACCACCATTCCGAACTGCTCGCTGAAGCGGACATCGCCCTCGGCCATGTCGCGCATGTCCTGCACATCGCTGCGGAACATCAGCGTCCGCTCGATGCCCATCCCGAAGGCGAACCCCGAGTACACCTCGGGGTCGATGCCCGCGGCGCGGAGGACGTTGGGGTTCACCATCCCGCATCCGCCCCATTCGATCCAGCGGGCGCCACCGGGGAAAGTGGGGTGCCACAGATCGAGCTCGGCGGACGGCTCGGTGAAGGGGAAGTAATTGGTGCGGAACCGGGTCTTCGCCTCGGCGCCGAAGAGCACCTTCGCGGCGTGGTCGAGCGTGCCCTTGAGGTGCGCCATCGTGATGCCCTTGTCGATAACGAGCCCCTCGAACTGCGTGAAGGCGGGGAGGTGCGTCGCGTCGAACTCATCGGTGCGGTACACCCGACCCGGGCAGAGGATGTAGATCGGCACGTCGCGCTCGAGCATCGAGCGCACCTGGACGGGGCTCGTGTGCGTGCGCATGACGAGGTGGCGGGCGACCGGGTCTACGAAGAAGGTGTCCTGCATCTGACGCGCCGGGTGATCGGGGGCGAAGTTCAACGCATCGAAGTTGAACCACTCGTGCTCGAGCTCGGGTCCCTCCGCGATCTCCCACCCCATGCCGACGAACAGGTCCGCGATCTCCTCCTGGAGGAGGGAGATGGGATGCCGGGCGCCCACGCGTCCGCGGGGGGCGATCGCCGTGATGTCGACGCGCTCGGCCTCGAGCTTCGCGGCCGTCTCGGCGGCAGCGAGCTCCGCCTCGCGGGCAGCGAGGGCCTGATTGACGCGTCCACGTGCCTGGCCGACGAGCTTGCCGAAGGCAGCCTTCTGGTCGTTCGGCACATTCCGCAGCTGCGCGTTCAACCGCGCGAGCGGCGACCCCTCAGCGCTGTGGGCGGAACGAGCCGCTTTCAGCGCTGCGGTGTCGGGGGCGGCGGCGAAGGCTGCCAGCGCGTCAGCGACGGCGGCATCCACCGCCTCGGGGGTGATCTCAGGTGCGTCGGACACGAGAAACGAGTCTACCGGCGGGCCGAAGTGCGGCCCGCCGGTGCGTCGTCAGATGCGCCCGTCGCCCCCGCCAGCACCGAGGTTGAACTTCCCCCCGCCGCGCTGGGCGATGATGAGCTCCGTGTCAGTGGTCTCGCCGAGAGGGCGGCTCGGTGCAGCCCCGGTCGTGCGCGGCGAGCGACGCAGACGCTTCTCGACGCGATTCGCGACCAGCGACAGCAGAAGGCACAGGGCGATGTAGATCGCCGCGACGATCAGGGTCGCGGGCACGATCGGAGAGCCATACGTGGACTGCGACCCGATGAAGCGCGCGTAGAACAGCAGTTCCTCGTACGTGATGATGTATCCGAGTGCCGTGTCCTTCAAAGTCACCACGAGCTGTGCGATGATCACCGGCATCATCGTCCGGACCGCCTGCGGCAGAAGAACGAGTCGCATGACGCCGCTTTTGCGGAGTCCGATCGCGTAGCCGGCTTCTTTCTGCCCACGGGGCAGAGACTCGACGCCCGCTCGGATGACCTCCGCCAAGACCGATCCGTTGTACGCGATGAGCGCGATGACGACCGCCCAGTAGGGCTCGAGGCGCACGCCGACGACCGGGAGGCCGTAGTACAACAGGAACATCATCACCAGGACAGGGATTGCGCGCAGCACCTCGATCACGGCGGTGAACGGGGCACGCACCCATGCATGGTCCGAGAGTCGGCCGATGGCCAGGACGAAACCGAAGACGAGAGCGCCGACGGCCGCCGCACCGAAGGCCGCGAGGGTGTTGCCGGCCGCCTTCGCAACGTTGATCCACACGTTCGTGAACGTGAAGGCGTACCACTTCTCCGCGGTGAACTGTCCCGTGGCTGCGAGACGCCAGACGAAGAAGCCGATGACGGCGGCGACGAGCAAGATCGTCACGACTGCGATCACGCGGTTGCGTGCGACCGCCTTGGGACCGGGAACATCGTAGAGAACGCTGCTCATCGCGCCACCTTCCAACGGAGCTCGAGTCGTCGCTGCAGCCACGACAGCAGCAGGACGAGCGCGATGAAGATCACCATCACCCAGAGGATCACGGCCATCTGGCTCTCGCCGCGCTCGCTCAGGTAAGCACGGATGGACCCGAGGTTGACGACCGAGAAGCCCGCCGCGACCGTGGTGTTCTTGAGGAGTGCGATGAAGACGCTCATCATCGGCGGGATGACGGAGCGGAACGCCTGGGGCATGACCACGAGGGACATCACCTGTCCGAACGTCAGGCCGAGCGCTCGGGCGGCTTCCGCCTGCCCGACGGGGACGGTGTTGACGCCGGAGCGGATGGTCTCTGCCACATAGGTGGCCGTATAGATACCGAGCGCTGCGATGCCCAACTGGACGGGGTCGATGCGGAGCTCGAGAAGAGGCGGTAGCGCGAAGGCGAACCCAAAGAAGACGAGAGTGAGCGGCGTGTTCCTGATGGTGTTGACGTAGAGGGTTCCGACCCCACGAGCAATCGGCACAGGCGACACGCGCATAGCGCCGACGATGATCCCGAGGACCAATGCCAGTATTCCGCCTCCGACGAACAGGATCAGCGTCCCGACGAGAGCGTCACGCCACAGGTCGAGGTTGTCGGTGATGACGCCCATGGGCGTTCCTCCCGGTGGATCGGGATCGGGGGCGGCTTGCGCCGCCCCCGATCGTCGTCAGTTCTCGACGGCAGGCTGGGTTGCTTTGATGCCCGAGGGCGCGAGGTGCTCGTCGAACAGAGCAGTCCACACATCTCCACCGTCGGTGAACAGCTTGTTGATGTGCTCCTTGAGCACCGTGTCCCCCTTGGGGAGGCCGACGCCGTAGTTCTCGGTGCTGAAAGGCTCTCCGGCGATCTTCAGCTTGTCGGGCTGCTGCGCAACGTAACCCGCGAGGATCGCCTCATCGGTCGTGATCGCATCCACCTGGCCCTGCAGGAGCTGGTCGATGCACTGCGAATACGTGTCGTACTCGCGGGTGTCGCCCGGCTTGTACTCGTCACGGATCCGCTGCAGCGGGGTGGAACCGGTCACCGAGCACACGACCTTGCCGGCGAGGTCGTCGGGGCTCGTGATGTCGGTGTTGTCCTTGGCGACGAGCAGACCCTGACCCGTGACGAAGTAAGGACCTGCGAAGTCGATCTGCTCCTTGCGGGAGTCAGTGATCGAATACGTGCCTACGTAGTAGTCGATGTCCCCGTTGACGAGGGACTGCTCGCGGTTGGCAGAGGGGATCGACTTGTACTCGATCTTGCTCTCCTCGAAGCCGAGCGACGCCGCGATCCACCGCGCGATGTCGACGTCGAAGCCCGTACGTTCGCCGGAAGCGGCGTCCTCGTAGCCCAGGCCGGGCTGGTCGCTCTTGACGCCGACGACGACCTTGTCGCGCTCCGTCATTGCGTCGAACGTCGGGCTGCCATCGAGCTTGACGTCGCTCGCGACCTCCCAGAGGCCTTCGGTCTCTTCGCCGCCGCCATTGGCGCCGCCGGGGCTGGTCGGGCTGCCGCTGTTGCAGCCTGCGAGCGCGAGTGCCGCGATCGCGATTCCGGCGAAGGCGCCGGCAAGTCGAGTCTTACGCATGTGATCCTCCTGGTTTCGTGTCGTTCGTCGTTCGTCGCGCCGGTGCAGGGCGCGGACGTCTCAGTGGGTGATGAGCTTGGAGAGGAAGTCCTTCGCCCGATCGCTCTTCGGGTTGGTGAAGAACTCCTGCGGAGCTGCCTCTTCCACGATCTGCCCGTCGGCCATGAAGACCACCCGGTCAGCCGCCTTGCGGGCGAAGCCCATCTCGTGGGTGACGACGATCATCGTCATCCCGTCCTGCGCGAGGCCGACCATCACGTCGAGGACCTCGTTGATCATCTCGGGGTCGAGAGCCGACGTGGGCTCGTCGAAGAGCATCACCTTCGGCTTCATCGCCAGAGCACGGGCGATCGCGACGCGCTGCTGCTGGCCACCGGACAGCTGCGCAGGCAGCTTGTCGGCCTGGTGCCCGACGCCCACACGGTCGAGCAGTTCACGGGCGAGCTTGTCGGCATCCGCCTTCTTCATGCCTTTGACCTTGATCGGCCCGAGGGTGACGTTCTCGAGGATCGTGAGGTGGGAGAAGAGGTTGAACGACTGGAAGACCATGCCCACGTCGGCACGGAGCGCCGCGAGCGCCTTGCCCTCGGCGGGGAGGTCGGCTCCGTCGATGGTGATCGACCCGCTCGTGATCGTCTCGAGCCGGTTGATGGTGCGGCAGAGCGTCGACTTGCCCGACCCGGACGGGCCGACGACGACAACGACCTCGCCGCGGTTGACCGACAAGTCGATGTCGGTGAGGGCCTGGAAGTCGCCGTAGTGCTTCTGCACGTTCGTCATGACGACGAGCGGCTGGCCTCGGCGGACGTCGATGTTCGACGTGCGCGGCGCAGGATCGGCAGCAGGAGTGGTCATGCTCCGACCCTATGGGGGATGACGTCCGGAGACCCGCCTGGTTGCGCGGGGTTTACAGTTCCGTAATCATTCGGGTCCGTTGCCCGCGCGCTGGGCGAAAGCGGACTCGTACAGACAGACGCTCGCGGCGGTGGCGAGGTTCAACGATTCGGCCCGACCGTAGATCGGCAGGCGAAGCGACAGATCGACCAACGCCAGCGCATCGTCGTCGAGGCCTCGGGCCTCGTTTCCGAACACCCAGGCGGTCGGCTCGGCGAGGGTCCCGCGGTGATCGACGAAGTCCTCTCCCCCGACATCGGCCGCAACGATCCGGAGCCCCGCCGAGCGGGCACGACCCGCGGCATCCGCCAGTTCGATGCCGACCGCCACCGGAAGGTGGAAGAGCGAGCCGGTCGTTGCACGGACCACCTTGGGGTTGAAGGGGTCGACGGTGCGACCGGTGAGGATGACCGCGTCGGCACCGACGGCATCCGCGGCACGGATGATCGTGCCGAGGTTTCCCGGGTCCCGCACCTCCTCGCAGATCACGATGAGTTTCGGGTCATCGGCGAAGATGTCGCGCACTGACGTCGGCACTTGGCGGGCGACGGCGATGATGCCCTGCGGGGTGACCGTGTCGGCCATGGCCTCGATGACGGCCTCGCTCGCGAATTCCGCTTCGACTCCCGCATCGGATGCCGCCTCGCGAATGTCCTGGTGCTTCTCCCACGCCGAGGGGGTGGCGTACAGCTCGACCAGCGTGTCGGGTCGCCAGGTGAGGGCCTCTCGGGCGGCCTGCGGCCCTTCGAGGAGGTAGAGCCCCGTCTCCTGACGAGCTGCGCGCTTGGTCAGCTTCGCAACAGCACGGACACGCGGCGACCGGGGGTTCTCGAGCACGTTCTCAGTGTAGGGGCGCACGTCCGGCGGACACGCGAAAGGGCGCCCTCCGAAGAGGACGCCCTTTCACAAAGGTGACGCGATCAGGCCTTGGGGGCGTTCACGTCAGCCGGCAGCGCAGCCTTCGCCGTCGCGACGAGCGAGGTGAAGACGGCGGGCTCGTTGACCGCGAGCTCGGCGAGCATGCGACGGTCGACCTGGACACCGGCAAGGCCGAGGCCCTGGATGAAGCGGTTGTACGTGATGCCGTTCTGGCGGGCAGCGGCGTTGATGCGCTGGATCCAAAGGCGACGGAAGTCGCCCTTGCGCTTGCGACGGTCACGGTACGCGTAGACGAGCGAGTGGGTGACCTGCTCCTTCGCCTTGCGGTACAGACGCGAACGCTGTCCGCGGTAACCGGAGGCGCGCTCGAGGATGACGCGACGCTTCTTGTGGGCGTTGACAGCCCGCTTGACTCTAGCCATTTCTTCTACTTCCTAATGTGCGTCGGCGATCAGATGCCGAGGAGCTTCTTGGCGACCTTGGCGTCACCCTTGGCCAGGACCTGCTCCTGGTCGAGGCGACGGGTACGACGGGTCGACTTGCCCTCAAGGTTGTGGCGCAGGTTTGCCTGCTGCTTCATCAGCTTGCCGCTGCCGGTGACCTTGAAACGCTTCTTGGCACCCGAGTGGGTCTTCTGCTTCGGCATATCTCTTCCTTCGTTGGGGATCCCGCGGGCGGGAGTCTGTGGTGCGCTTACTCCGCCGGGGCGGAAGCGGTGGTCTCTTCGCCGTCGGCCTGACCGCCACGCGCATCGCGCGCAGCCTGCTTCGACGCCGCGCGAACGGCGTTCTGCTCGGTCTTGACCTCGGACTTGTTCTTGTGGGGTGCGACGACCATGACCATGTTGCGGCCATCGATCATTGGGTTCGACTCCACGGTGCCGAACTCGGCGACGTCCTCAGCGAACTTGCGGAGGAGACGTACGCCCTGCTCGGGACGCGACTGCTCGCGACCGCGGAAGAGGATCATCGCCTTCACCTTGTCGCCCGCCTGGAGGAAGCCTTCGGCGCGCTTGAGCTTGGTTATGTAGTCGTGCGCCTCGATCTTCAGACGGAACCGAACCTCCTTGAGGACGGTGTTCGCCTGATTGCGCCGCGCTTCCTTTGCCTTCTGCGCAGCCTCGTACTTGAACTTGCCGTAATCCATGATCTTGACCACGGGGGGCTTCGAGTTCGGGGCTACCTCGACGAGATCGAGTTCGGCCTCTTGGGCCAGGCGCATGGCCACCTCGATGCGGACGACGCCGACCTGTTCACCCGCGGGTCCCACGAGGCGTACCTCGGGAACGCGGATGCGGTCATTGGTGCGGGGATCGCTGATGCGGAACTCCTCTTCGTGCGGTGGACAGCCTCCGGTGACACGGAAAATGTGTCGCCGGGCGGAAGATCGTCACGTCCACCCCGCACGATGCACGCATCGGCGTTCTGTGTTCTGCACCCTGGACAACCTCAACGAGCGAGGCGGAGTGCGAGACCCGGTAGCCTGGAGCGGCAAGCGCGGGTGGGATGTGATCCTCTTTCGACACGGAGCAGAACACTCCGGTGCCCGCAGAAGTCTAGCAGAGAGCAGCACGTGAGTACTATTCCGGCCGACCACAGTGATCACGACCCCGAGCGCCTCTCGCGTTGGGACGAACAGGAACGGGTCGCGCAGTCGGCCACGCGCGACATCGCGGACGTCCCGGCGGTCGAGGTGATCACCACCACCTCGGTCCATCTGATGAGCGCCGCGGCCGTGAAACTCGGCCTCGCCGACGCCCCCGACCAGCAGAAGGACCTCGACGAGGCACGGAAGCTCATCAACGCACTCGCCGGCCTCATCACGGCGGCAGCCCCCGAAGTCAGCGACATGCACGCACGTTCGCTCCGGGACGGGCTCCGGACGCTCCAGCTCGCGTTCCGCGAGGCCTCCTCGATCCCCGACCCGATCGGCAAGGGGCCTGGCGAGAAGTGGACTGGTCCCGTCAACTGACATCGCAGCGCGTGAGGGGTGGATGCCGCGGCATCCACCCCTCACGCGCGAACGAGCTTGACCGTCAGGGAGTCGACGAGGACCGCGACACGATCGTCGGACGCCCAACGCGACGCGAGCCGCTGCAGGATGGCGTCCAGCGCCGCCTGGTCGAGGCCGTCGACGAGGTGCAGACTCACGACGAGCTCCGGTCCCCGCAGCCGTGAGTGCACATCTCCCGCGGCGACGGAGAGGTCGAGGACGCCGAGCTCGGTGCCGATCGACTCCTGCAGGCCTGCGAAGACCTCGGGCGAGACATGCGGGGGCTCCCACGGGTGACCCTGTCCGATGGCCCAGACCGCGGGACGCCGCAGCACGAACTCGGTGTCGCTTCCGGGGTCGATGACGATGAGCTCGGTGTCATCCGCTGCCGCCGACAGAGCCGTGCGGATGCCATCGGCGGGGACAGGGCGAGCGGCCGCATCCCATCGCGACATCGTCGCAACCGACGAGAACACCGGCAGGACCTTGCGGCCGTCGGGAGCAGCGACCGTGACGATCGACAGCTCCTGCGTCTTGTCCACCGTGAGCCCGGTCGGACCGACGCCCTCCTCGCCCTTCTGGGCGACGAGTGGGATGAGGAGCCGGGCGCTGCGGTAGGCGTCCACGACATCGGCGGCGGGCCCCTCCCCCGCATGGAACGCGATCAACGCGGCCAGCAAGGCGGGGTCGGCACTCCCGTCGTCGCCGCTGTGCGGGTTCGGCTGGAAGCTCCGGCCTTCCCAGGGGACACCGGCGGAATCAGCCGAGCCGCCGGAGTGCGGGTCAGTGTCCGGCGACATCCAGTGCCTCGGCCAGCGTGAACGCACCGGCGTAGAGAGCCTTCCCGACGATCGCACCCTCGACGCCCAACGGGACGAGCTCGCGAAGCGCGACGATGTCGTCGAGGCTCGAGATCCCGCCCGAGGCGACGACCGGCTTGTCGGTGCGGACGGCAACCTCGCGGAGCAGCTCGATGTTCGGCCCCTGCAGGGTGCCATCCTTCGTCACGTCGGTGAGGACGTACCGGCTGCAACCGGCATCCTCCAGACGATCGAGAACGTGCCAGAGGTCCCCGCCGTCGCGGGTCCACCCGCGCGCAGCGAGCGTCGTGCCGCGGACGTCGAGACCGACGGCGATCGCCTCGCCGTAGCGCAGGATGACATCGGCCGCCCACTCGGGGTTCTCGAGCGCAGCGGTGCCGAGGTTGATGCGGGTCGCACCCGAGTCGAGCGCGGCGTCGAGCGACTCGTCGTCGCGGATGCCGCCCGACAGCTCGATCTGCACGCCGCGGAGTGACTTGATGACCTTGCGCATGAGCGACGCGTTCGAGCCGCGACCGAAGGCGGCGTCGAGGTCGACGAGGTGGATCCAGTCGGCGCCCTGGCGAGCCCATTCCTGAGCTGCGTCGACCGGGTCGCCGTAGCTCGTCTCTGTGCCGGCCTCGCCCTGCGTCAGGCGGACAGCCTTACCGCCGGCGACATCGACAGCGGGCAGCAGGATCAATTCGGGCGTAGATGCGAAATCGTTCATGGCTCCGGGTGGGACGGTGTGCACGCCGGGCGCGCGCACAAGGGGACAGAGTACTAGGCGGCGGGAAGCGAGGAGATCCAGTTCGAGAGCAACCGGATGCCGGCGGCCCCCGACTTCTCCGGGTGGAACTGCGTCGCCGACAGCGGACCGTTCTCGACGGCGGCGAGGAACGGTTTGCCGTAATCGCACCACGTGAGCACGGGCTCGCGGAACGGCTTGATCACATCGAGGGTCCAGTCCTGCGCTCCGTAGGAGTGGACGAAGTAGAACCGCTCCTCTTCGAGGCCTGCGAACAGGGTTGACCCTTCTCCGGCGCGGACGGTGTTCCACCCCATGTGCGGGAGGACGGGCGCCTCGAGTTCGGTGACCGACCCCGGCCACTCTCCCAGGCCCTCGGTGTCGACACCGCGTTCGACGCCGAGCTCGAACATGACCTGCATGCCGACGCAGATGCCGAGCACCGGCATCCCGCCCGCCAAGCGACGGCCGATGAGCTCGTCGCCGCGGCTGGCTGCGAGCGCCGACATGACGGCGGAGAACGCCCCCACGCCCGGCACGAGTAGCCCCGCGGCATCCGCGATCAGACCGCGATCACGCGTCAAGCGCGCATCTGCGCCCGCTTCGTTCAGCGCCTTGACCGCCGAGTGGACATTGCCCGAACCGTAATCGAGGACCGCGACCAGCGGTGCTGCGGTCACAGCGCGCCCTTCGTGCTGGGGATGCCCTGAACGAGCGGGTCGAGCGACTTCGCCTGACGAAATGCGCGCGCGAAAGCCTTGTACTCGGCTTCGGCGATGTGGTGAGGGTCACGCCCGGCTACGAGCGTGACGTGCACCGTGAGACCCGCGTGGAACGCGATCGCCTCGAACGTGTGCCGGACCAGCGAACCGGTGAAGTGGCCGCCGATGAGGTGGAACTCGTAGCCCTCAGGCTCGCCGGAGTGGACGAGGTAGGGGCGACCACTGATGTCGACGACGGCCTGGGCCAGCGCCTCGTCGAGGGGGACGAGGGCATCGCCGTAGCGAGAGATGCCAGCCTTGTCGCCGAGGGCTTGACGGATCGCCTGTCCGAGCACGATGGCGGTGTCTTCGACCGTGTGGTGTGCGTCGATGTGGATGTCGCCCGTCGCACGAACCGTCAGGTCGATGAGGGAGTGCTTCGCGAAGGCGGTAAGCAGGTGGTCGAAGAACGGGACGGTCGTCTCGATGGTGCTCTGACCGGAGCCGTCGAGATCCAGGTCGAGCTCGATGGTCGATTCGCTCGTCGCACGCCGAACAGAGGCAGTGCGGGGCGCGGGGGTGCTCATACGTCGAGTCTATCGACGCGCGGCATCCGTCCCGCCCTCGTGACGACCGGCCGATTCAGAGCGAAGCCAGAGCTTCGAGGAACGCTGTCGACTCTTCCTCGCTGCCCGCGGAGACGCGGAGGGTGTGAGGCAGTCCGACATCGCGGACGAGGATGCCGCGGTCATACAGGCCCTGCCACGTGGTGGCCGGGTCATCGACGCCACCGAAGAGGACGAAGTTCGACCAGCTCTCATACGGCGAGTAGCCGAGAGCGGACAGGGTCGCGGAGATCCGATCGCGCTGAGCGACGATGTCGTCGACCATCCCGAGCATGGTGGGGGCGTGGCGAAGCGCGGCGGTCGCGGCCGCCTGTGTGAGAGCGCTGAGGTGGTAGGGCAACCGCACGAGCCGAAGCGCGTCGATCACGGCGGGATCGGCGGCGAGGTAACCCACGCGAGCGCCCGCGAAAGCGAAAGCCTTGCTCATCGTGCGGGAGACGACCAGCCTCTCCCGTCCGTGAAGCAGGGTCAGAGCCGACGGCTCGTCGTGCGGCGCGAACTCCTGGTAGGCCTCATCGACGATTACGATCCCCTGCGACGCCTCGTAAACCGCTTCCACGACATCGAGCGACAGGGGCGTCCCTGTGGGGTTGTTCGGCGAACAGAGGAAGACGACGTCCGGCTGGGCCCGCTCGACCTGCTCGGCCGCATCAGCCGCACTGAGCGTGAAGTCCTCGCCCCGCGTGCCGCTGACGTACGTCGCTCCCGTCGCTCCGGTGAGAAGCGGGTACATCGAGTACGTCGGTGAGAATCCGAAGGCCGTCCGCCCGGGTCCGGCGAAGGCCTGGAGCAAGTGATGGAGGACCTCGTTGGATCCGTTCGCCGCCCAGATCTGCTCGGGCTCCAGCCCATGTCCGAGATAGTCTGCGAAGCTTTCCCGAAGTCCGGTGAACTCACGGTCGGGATACCGGTTGATGTCGCGCAGCGCCTGCGCGATCGCGTCCAGAATGTCGTCGGCCACCTCTTCAGGCACCGGGTGGGTGTTCTCGTTGACATTGAGCGTCACGGGAAGCGATGCCTGCGGTGCACCGTAAGGGATCTGCCCGCGCAGGTCGTCGCGGAGGGGTAGGTCGTCGAGACTCGCACTCACCCCGCCATCGTAGGACGTCGCGCGGTTACTCGGCCGCCTGCGCCGCGTAGGCAGCCGGGATTGCGAGCGACTGCCCCGCATCGACGACGGACGACGGGAGAGCGTTGAGCCGCACGATGTCGTCGATCACGTCGCGAGGGTCGCGGTCGGGAGCGACATCCTGCGCGATCGTCCACAGCGAATCGCCGGGAAGGACGGTGACCTTCTCGAAGGACCCGGCGGGCGCACCTGCGTCACCGCTGGCGAGCGCACCGCCGCCCGACACGATGCCGACACCGAGCGCGACGACGGCGGGCAGAGCCGCGACGGTCGCGAGCACGCGGCGACCGCGCGACGTGATGCGCAGACGCGTTCCCGCCACGGGACGGGCGGTTGTGGTGGTGATCGAGTTCATGGTGTCCTCCTCGGGTGACCCCGGTCAGATGAGATCTTCGCCCCCGCCCATCGGCCGGGACGGGCGGGTGCGAAGTTCTCTTCCGAATCTATCTTCGATGTTCGTACACTGTCAAGGGAGCGGTTGTCCGCAGATCGATCGAAGACGACACGCGGTCGGCTGCGGGACGATCTCATCGACACCGGATACGGTTTCGATAACCAGAGCCCATCACCAACCTCCGACATTCGAAGGCGAGTGCCCCCGGCGGGACGCTCAGGGCCCGAGAAGTCGGCCTTGAATCACCCCGGCTGTGAAAGGAACGACATGAGCGACAAGCCGCAGACGCGACGGCGCAAGAGCCTGAGCGACAAGCAGCTCGCGATCCTTGAGGTGATCCAGCGGTCCATCGCCCGGCACGGATATCCGCCGAGCATGCGTGAGATCGGCGACGCTGTCGGCCTGAAGTCGCTGTCGAGCGTGACGCACCAGCTGAACCAACTCGAGCTCAGCGGGTACCTCCGCCGCGATCCCGGTAAGACGCGCGCCATGGAGGTGCTCATCGATCTCCCGGGCGCCGCCGGAGAGAACCCCGCAGACACCGCTCCCGCCGTCGGCGACGCGGCGATGGTTCCGCTCGTGGGTCGCATCGCGGCCGGCGTGCCGATCACGGCCGATCAGCAGGTCGAGGAGTTCTTCCCCCTGCCGCGTCAGCTCGTCGGCAAGGGCGAACTGTTCATGCTCAAGGTGTCCGGTGACTCCATGATCGATGCCGCCATCTGCGACGGCGACTGGGTCGTCATCCGGTCGCAGGCCGATGCGTCGAATGGGGAGATCGTCGCCGCGATGCTCGACGGCGAAGCGACCGTCAAGACCTTCCGCCAGCGGGACGGCCACACGTGGCTCCTCCCCCGCAACTCCGCTTTCGAGCCCATCCTCGGGGACGACGCCGTCGTGCTCGGCAAGGTGGTCGCGGTCCTTCGCGCCGTGTGACGCACGAGCGGGTGTGCAGAAGGGGGGATGCCGCGCGGCATCCCCCCTTCTGCGTCGTCAGACCCCGGCGGCCACCTGTGCGCGCACCGCGCGAGCAGCGCTGACGATGTTCCGCAGCGATGCGAGCGTCTCGTCGTAGCCACGAGTCTTGAGACCGCAGTCCGGGTTCACCCAGAGACGGCGGACATCCAGCTCGCTCACCGCACGCCGGAGGATGTCGGCGACCTCCGCCTTAGACGGAACCCGGGGCGAGTGGATGTCGTAGACGCCCGGCCCGATCCCATGGTCGAAGCCGGAGGCGGCGACATCCGAGATCACTTCGCCGCGACTGCGGGCGGCCTCGATCGACGTGACATCAGCGTCGAGCGCGGCGATCGCATCGATCACGATGCCGAACTCGGAGTAACAGAGGTGCGTATGGATCTGCGTCTCGTCGGCAGCGCCGGCCGTCGCGAGGCGGAACGCCCCGACCGACCAGTCGAGGTAGGCGCCCTGATCCGCGGTTCTGAGCGGAAGGAGCTCGCGAAGGGCCGGTTCGTCGACCTGCACGATCGCGATGCCCGCGCGCTCGAGATCGGTGATCTCGTCGCGAAGAGCGAGCGCCACCTGGTCGGCCGTGTCGCTCAGGGGCTGGTCGTCGCGGACGAACGACCACGCGAGGATCGTCACGGGCCCGGTCAGCATCCCCTTCACGGGAGCGGAGGACAGGGACTGGGCGTATGCCGCCCAGGGCACGGTGATCGGCGCGGATCGCGAGACATCGCCCCACAGGATGGAGGGGCGCGTCGCCCGTGACCCGTAGGACTGCACCCACCCGTTCCGCGTGACCGCGAAGCCGTCCAGGTTCTCGGCGAAGTACTGCACCATATCGTTGCGCTCCGCCTCACCGTGCACCAGGACGTCGAGGCCGATGCCCTCCTGCAGCTCGATCACGCGCGCGATCTCCTCACGGAGGAAGCCCTCGTATGCGTCCGCGTCGATCGCTCCTCGACCGAACTCCGCGCGCGCCCGACGGATCTCCCCCGTCTGCGGGAACGACCCGATCGTCGTTGTCGGTAGGACGGGCAGCCCGAGCGCGGCATCCTGGGCCGCGGCGCGGACCTCGAACGCGGTTCGCGTCCGATCGGTCGGCGTGAGCTCCGCCAACCGCGCGCGGACGGCGTGGTCGCGCACACCGTCCGCACTGCGGCGGTCGGCGAGCGCCGCGGTCGCGGCATGCAGTTCAGCGGAGATCGACTCCCGACCGTTCAGGAGCCCCCCAGCGAGAGTGGCGACCTGCGCGACCTTCTGGTCGGCGAACGCGAGCCAAGACACCAGCCTCGGGTCGAGCTCGGGTTCATCGGCGAGGTCGTGGGGAACGTGCTGCAGCGACGTCGAGGTGCCGGCGACCGTTCGAGCGGAGCCCAACCCTGCCGCTGCGGAGAGGGTGTCAGCGGCCGCGGCGAGGTCTCCGCGCCAGACGTTCCTGCCGTCGATCACTCCCGCGACGAGCACCTTCGAGTCGAGCCCGGGGACGGCGACGGGCACCTCACCGCGGGTGAGATCGATGGCGATGCCCTCGATCGCGGAGGACACCAGCGCCTGCCACGCCGCCCCGGACAGGGCTCCGTACCCTGCGGCGACGAGGATCGACGGGCGGTCAGCGGCGGACGCGAGCACGTCCGCCGACCGCGCGGCGGCGGCGGCGAGCTCGTCGTCGGTGTACCCGAGCGACTGGCTGACGAGGGCGGGCTCGTCGAGCTGGACCCAGTCGGCGCCGGCGGACCGGAGTCTCGCGAGGAGTTCGACGTAGACCGGAAGCAGATCGTCGAGTCGGTCCAGCGGACGGGTCCGGGCCGCGGCATCCGTCGGCTTCGACAGGGCGAGGAAGGTCACCGGTCCGACGAGAACCGGCCGGGTGACATACCCCTGGGCGACGGCCTCCGCGACCTGGCGTGCGAAGCGGTCACTCGTGATCGCGAAGCGGGTCTCGGGTCCGATCTCGGGAACCAGGTAGTGGTAGTTCGTGTCGAACCACTTCGTCATCTCCAGTGGGGCGGCGTCACCCTCGCCGCGCGCCGCCGTGAAGTAGGCGGCGAGGGGAATCGAACCGTCGTCGTCGCGCAGATGTGCGAACCGTTCGGGAAGCGCGCCGACCGACGCGGCGACGTCGAGCACCTGGTCGTAGTAGGAGAAGGACTCGGGGATCGCGGAGTCGGTGCGCCCCAGACCGAGGTCGGCGAGTCGGTCGCGCGTCGCACGACGGAGGTCAGCCGCGCGTGCTTCGAGCGTTGCTGCGTCCATGTCACCACGCCAGTGAGCTTCGACGGCGCGCTTCAGCTCTCGGCGCCGCCCGATGCGGGGGTAGCCGAGGATCGTCCCGGCAGCGAAATCAGTCATGTTGTCTCCTCGATCGGGGTGATGACGCCGGCCTCGGCCAGGGTGGCGAGAACGGTGCGGTGGTGGTTGAAGGCGTACAAGTGGATGCCGGGGGCGCCGCCCTCGAGGACGGCGCGGCACAGCTCGCCGGCGTAGCGGATCCCGACCTCGCGTCGCCCTTCGACCGTGGGCTCCACGTCGAGATCGACGGCGAGGGTGCCGGGAACCGGTTCACCGGTCAGCTCCACGACGCGGCGTAAGCGGGAGGGCGACGTGATGGGCATGATGCCCGGGAGGATCGGTATCTCGACCCCGGCGGCACGGGCCCGGGCGACGAAGGCGTGGTAGTCGTCGGCGTGGAAGAACAGCTGCGTGATCGCGAGGGTGGCGCCGGCGGCCTGCTTCGCCAGGAGGGCGTCGAGGTGCTCAGCCGGGTAACGCGAGCGGGGGTGCCCGTTGGGGAAGGCGGCGACGGCGATGTCGACGTGTCGGCGTCGCTCGACGCGGGCAGCGCCCGGCACACCGGGGATGGGCTCCTCCGTGTACGGCGAGCACTCCGCTTGCACGCGGTCGATGAGCTGGACGAGCTGCGCCGCGCTCTCCAGGTCTCCCCTCGCTTCGGCCCCACCGCCCTCCGGCGGATCGCCTCGGAGCGCGAGGAACGAACGGACTCCGGCGTCGAGGAACTCGCGGATGAGCGTCGCCGCCTCGCGGTAGGAGCTGCCGACGCAGGTGAGATGGGCGAGGGGTTCGACCCGGGTCTCGCGGAGGATGTGCGTCAAGACCTCGAGCGACCGGCCGCCCGTGGATCCTCCGGCACCGTACGTGACCGAGATGAACGACGGATCGACGGCGGCGAGCTTCGCGATCGTCTCGTGCAGCGCCGCGTCGGCCGCGTCATCGCGCGGCGGGTAGACCTCGAACGAGACCGGCACCGAGGTGACGGACGGGGTCTGGATGATCGACATGGGAGCTCCGGAGACGGATCGGAAGGCCTGGCGGCCGCGGACCGCACGCAGGGTGCGGGGACATCGCGGGCGGGTGCCGGGCTCGGCTGTCGCTCCGGACCCGGGGTCTCCGGGCCACTGATGCGGTCATGCTAGCCACGCCTCTCACACCTCCGACAGGTGTGTGACGCCCCATTGCGCCGTGTGACGCCGCGTAGCGTGGTCGCATGACGTCGATCGCCCCGCACGGTTCCTGGATCTCGCCGCTGTCGGCGGCGGATGCCTCCGCGGCCGCCGCCCGCTACGACGGCGCACGGTTCGTGGGACGCGAGATCTGGTGGGGTGAGTCGCTTCCCGAAGAGGGCGGGCGTTCGTCCGTGCGGCGCAGCGTCGACGGTGTCATCGAGGATGCCCTCCCCGCGCCGTGGAGCGCTCGCTCACGCGTGCACGAGTACGGCGGCGGGTCATGGACGGCCGATGCCGCCGGCCGCCTCTACTTCGTGGAGAGGTCTGACCAGCGCGTCTGGGCACTCCACCCCGGCGGGGAGCCGATGCCGCTCACCCCTGAGAATCCGCACGCGCGCCACGGTGGCCTCCGCTGGCAACACGGCGTCCTGCTCGCGATCCGCGAGGTCCACGATGACAGCCCCGTCCCCCGGCGCTCGATCGTCTCCATCCCCCTCACGGGAGGGGACGTTCGTGAGGTCGTCGCCGGCAGCGACTTCCTCGCCCAGCCTGCTCTCTCCCCCGACGGGCGTCACCTCGCCTGGGTCGCGTGGGACCACCCCCACATGCCCTGGGATCGCACGCAGATCCGGGTGGGCGAGCTTGCCGACGGTGCGGTCACGACATGGCGGTCGGTCACGTCCGGAGACACGGCCGCCCTGCAGCCTGAGTGGGATGCCGCCGGCCGCCTCGCGTACGTCGACGAGCCGACCGGACGGTGGAACCTCTGGCGGCGGGATGCCGCATCCGATGCTTCGGCCGAGGCCATCGCTCCGGCGGACGCGGATACCGGCGGTGGCCTGTGGGTGCTCGGAGTGCGCTGGTACGCACCGCTCGAGGACGGCAGGTTCGTCGCGATCCGCACGAACGGCACCGACGAGGTCGTACGGATCGACGCGGAGGGACGCGCCTCGACGGTCGACGTGCCCGTACGTTCGCGCGCGGTCGTGGAGGACGTGACCGGCTCGCGCGTGCTGGTGTCGGGCGCGGCACCGGGCGTGACGGGGATCTGGGAGATCGCCGACGACGGGTCGGTACGGCTGGTCGTCGGAACCCGCTCCGACCTCGGCGACGAGTGGATCCCCGCAGTCCGGCCACTCACGGTCCCCGGCGCCCACGGCGAGGTCCATGCGTTCGATCACCCCCCCACCAATCCCCGCTTCACCGCTCCCGACGGCGAGCTCCCGCCCTACGTCGTCCTTGTGCACGGCGGTCCGACCGCGCACGTCGGTGGCGTGGCGGACAGCCGGATCACCTTCTTCACGAGTCGTGGCATAGGCATCCTCGAGGTCAACTACGGCGGTTCCACCGGCTACGGCCGGGCCTACCGGCAGCGACTGCTCGGCCAGTGGGGTGTCGTCGATCGCGACGACGTCGCCGCCGCGGCGGCCGGACTCGCCGCAGATGGACGAGCGGATGCGGGTCGCATCGCGATCGCAGGGGGTTCGGCCGGTGGCTGGACCGTTCTTGCCGCCCTTGTCGGAACGGACGTGTTCGGCGCAGGGATCTCGCGCTACGGGGTGGGCGACGCACGCCTCCTCGCCACGGATACGCACGACTTCGAAGCGCGCTACCTCGATGGACTCATCGGACCGCTTCCCCAGGCTGAGGCGCTCTACCTCGAGCGCTCACCGTTGGGGCACACCGAGGGCCTCCGAGTCCCCGTCCTTCTCCTGCAGGGCGCGGAGGACGCCGTGGTGCCGCCGACTCAGGCAGAGGCCATCCGCGACGCCCTGGCAGAGCGCGGCATCCCCCACGCCTACGTGCTGTACGACGGCGAGGGGCACGGCTTCCGACGCTCCGAAACCGTCATTCACGCACTGGAATCCGAACTCGCGTTCCTCGGTCAGGTCTTCGGATTCGAGACTCCCGGCGTGGCCGCGATCACGCTCGACTGAGCGACGCTTCGTTCAGCGCGAGTAGGGCGCCAACTCAGCCGCGAGACGCTCCGACACGTGGGCGTGGACGGCGGTGCCGCCCTCCTCGTGACGGGTCGACAGGATGTGGCCGGACTCATGGACCGCGTTGACGAGGTCGCCGCGGTCGTATGGCACGAGAGCGTGGACCTCGACCGCGGGCAGCGGCAACGCTTCCTCGATCGTCGCCCGCAGCTCAGCGACACCCTCGCCGGTCCGCGACGACACGAAGTGCGCCTTCGGCTCGAGACCTCGCAGAACCAGACGCGTGTCGGGATCGATGAGATCGGCCTTGTTGAACACGACGATCTCGTTCGTCGAGCGCGCACCGACGTCGCCCATGACATCACGGACGGTCGCGAGCTGCGCCGCCGGGTCGGGATGCGAGCCGTCGACCACGTGGACGATGACGTCGGCGTCGCCGACCTCTTCGAGCGTGGAGCGGAACGCCTCGACGAGCTGGTGCGGGAGATTGCGCACGAAGCCGACGGTGTCGGTCAGTGTGTACACGCGACCGTCGGCAGCCTGCGCGCGGCGGACCGTGGCATCCAGCGTCGCGAACAGCGCGTTCTCGACAAGCACCCCCGCGCTCGTGAGTCTGTTCAGAAGGCTCGACTTACCGGCGTTCGTATAGCCGGCGATCGCGACGGAAGGGATCGTGTTGCGCCTGCGCTCAGCACGCTTCGCCTCACGCGCCGGTTTGTAGTCGCGGATCTGACGGCGGAGCATCGCCATGCGGGTACGGATGCGGCGGCGGTCGAGCTCGATCTTCGTCTCACCCGGACCACGAGAGCCCATACCGGCACCGCCGGCACCGACCTGGCCACCGGCCTGACGGCTCATCGAGTCACCCCACCCGCGAAGGCGCGGGAGGAGGTACTCGAGCTGGGCGAGTTCGACCTGCGCCTTGCCCTCACGGCTCTTGGCGTGCTGGCTGAAGATGTCGAGGATGACGGTGGTCCGGTCGATCACCTTGACTTTGACGACGTCTTCGAGCGCGCGGCGCTGGCTCGGTGCCAGCTCGGTGTCGGCGATCACGGTGTCTGCACCGACGGCGACGACGAGCTCGCGGAGCTCTGCGGCCTTACCGCGACCGATGTAGGTCGCCGGGTCGGGCGTGGGACGTCGCTGGAGGACACCGTCGAGGACGACGGCTCCCGCGGTCTCGGCGAGCGCGGCGAGCTCTCGGAGCGAGTTCTCGGCATCCTCCGTCGAGCCCTGCGGGTAGACACCCACGAGGACGACGTTCTCGAGACGCAGCTGCCGGTACTCGACCTCGGTGACGTCTTCGAGCTCGGTGGACAGCCCCGGCACGCGGCGGAGCGCAGCGCGCTCCTCGCGGTCCCACTGGTCGCCGTCCGTGTCGCCGTAGGCGACGGTGCTCTGGTCCTGCAGCGCCTGTGCCGCGCCGAACACGCGCACCCCCGAACGCGCCTCAGCGTGCGCCAGCACGCGGTCGACCGGGTCCACCGGTTCGTCCGTCGCGGCAGGGGTGGTGGTGTCTGTCATGTGTTCCTTTCGCGGCCTCTCGGCCATCCGTGCACTCTAGCTTCCCGCGGCTTCCACCGCCTCCGCTACGCTCGTCGCATGGGGAGCGACCATTACTTCAGCGCGTCCCCGTCCAGCTCTGAGAACCTCCGCCGCATCCGTGTGTCCCTCGCCGGTCGCGATGTCGAGGTGACCACGGCGGGCGGGGTCTTCAGTCCCGAGCACGTCGACGGCGGGACTGCCGTGCTCCTGTCCAACACTCCTCCTCCGCCGGCGGGCGGACACCTGCTGGATCTCGGATGCGGCTGGGGCCCCATCGCGCTCTCCTTGGCCATCGACGCTCCGCGGGCGACCATCTGGGCCGTCGACGTCAACGAGCGGGCTCTGGACCTCGTGCGTCGGAACGCGGAGGAACTCGGCCTCGATAACGTCAACGCCGTTCAGCCCGAGGATGTTCCGAGCGACGTGACCTTCCGCACGATCCGGTCGAACCCTCCCATCCGTGTGGGTAAGGACGTGCTGCACGGGATGTTGGAGACGTGGATTCCGCGGCTCGCCGAACGCAGCGATGCGTGGCTCGTCGTGCAGCGGAACCTGGGCTCGGATTCGCTGCAGCGATGGCTCGCGGCATCCCTCGATCGCGGGTACTCGGTGACCCGCGCGGCGACGGGACGAGGCTTCCGCGTGCTGAAGGTGCGTCGCCACGGCTCGACCGAGACGGGGACGATCACGCTTCCCTGACGCCCCTCGGCGCGAGTCAGGCGAGGGCGATCTCGCCCGAGAAGACGAGTGACGCGGGCCCGGACAGCAGAACCCGCTCCCCCGCGTCGGTTCGCACGACCCGAACGCCGAGACGGCCGCCGGGGACGTCGACGGTCCAGCGGTCGGGAGCGCCGGCGCCTGCCCAGTGGCGGACGGCGAGAGCGGATGCCGCGACCCCGGTCCCGCACGAGAGGGTCTCGCCCACGCCGCGTTCGAAGACCCGCATCCGGATCGCACCGACACCGTCGGTGATCAACGGTTCAGCCGGGACGACGAACTCGACGTTCGCGCCGTCAGCAGGCACGGGATCGAGTATCGGCTGGACCATCAGGTCGAGGCCGTCGAGTTCCGCCTCGCTCGACAGCGCGACGACGACGTGCGGGTTGCCCACGTCGATGCCGAGACCTGGACGGGCGACCTTCAGCCCGTGGGCCCGGACCAACACTTCGTCGGACGTCGACCGCCAGAGGCCGAGGTCGACCTCGAAGCCGTTTTCGGAGAGCGTCACGGTCTTCGTTCCCGCGCGAGTCCCGATCCGGAGCGTGTCACCCGAGCCGAGCGTGGCGTATCCCGCACTGAGGAGGTACTTCACGAAGACGCGGACGCCGTTGCCGCACATCTCCGCGATCGAGCCGTCGGCGTTGCGGTAATCCATGAACCACTCGGCGTCTGGCGTTGCAGTTCCCGCGTCGATGGCAGCGGAGCGGACGACGCGCAGCAGTCCGTCACCGCCGATCCCGAATCGACGGTCGGTGAGCGCCGCGATCTGCTCACCGGTGAGGTGAAGCGAGCCGTCGGGGTCGGCGATGATGACGAAGTCGTTGCCGGTTCCGTGACCCTTGGTGAATGCGATCGTCGACACCCGCCCAGTCTAGGCGCGGCCTCCCGTGCGGAGCCCCGCGTCCATGAGGCGCAGCGACCACGCAACGCTCTCCTCGACGGCGACCCCCATGCGGAACCCGCCCGACGCCTCCAGGACGGCGAAGCCGTGGAGCAGGCTCCGCAGCATCCGGAGCGCATGCACATGGTCTTCCTGCGGCAACCCATATCCCTCCAGCACGCCGCCCAGCGCGTCGAGGCTGTCGCGGAGCGCGATGCTCAGCGGGTCCTCATCGTCCACCGGATCCGCTGCCGCCGTCGCCGCGTAGCGCCCCGGGTGCACACGGACGTAGTGCCGAAAGGCGTCCGCCACATCCGTGAGGGCGGCCTCTCCTCTCTGCCCCGACGCTGTCGTCCGGAACACGTCGGCGAGATCTTCCGCCGCGAGCGTGGCCACACGGTGCACGAGCTCGGCGAGCCCGCCCGGGACGTGCTTGTACAAAGACGGGGGTCGAACCCCGACCCGCTCCGCCAGGGTCGTCATCGTCAGGGCAGCGAGCCCCTGCTCGTCGACCAAATCCGCCGCGGCACGGGTGACGGCCGCGGTATCGAGACCGACCCTAGGCATCCGTCGACCCCGCATGGGCTGCGAACACGGTGCGGAGGAACGGAAAGGCGAGGTCGACGACCTCGTCGGGTCGTTCGACGTGAGGGTAGTGCCCAGCGCCGTCGATGACCGCGAGCTCCCCGATGCCCGTCGGCAGCTCCCCCAGCACTCCTTCACCCTCGGCGCGTGGGTCGGCCCAGTCGGGGTCGGCGCTCCCCATGACGATGAGCACCGGCACGGAGACGTGAGGCAGCTGCGCACCCGCGTCTGCGGGGGTCGTCCGCCCCATAGCTCGAAGGGCCGCCATCCGGGCAGGATCACTGAGGTCGCGGGAGATGTTCGCCCGCTCTTCTTCCCAATCGACGGGTTTGCGGGGAATTGCGAGATCGAGATAGCTCAGCCACGCGGAGACGCTGCCACGCAGGAGCATTCCGGCGAGGCGGATCATCCCCTTCCGGTGGTGGGAGTTTCGGAGCAAGCCCCTCGCGTCGAAGCGCTGGAGCCGGGTGAACGGCGCGAGTTCGATGACTCCCGCGACATCCTGAGGTGCCGTCGCGGCCGTGACCGTCGCGGCGCCACCGCTGATCGACTGGCCGACGATGACCGCCGGTCCTCCCAGATGACGGATGACGGCGAGGAGGTCGCCGGCGATGTCGCCGCGTCCGTAGCTCGCCCACGTCGAGCTCGACTCGCCGCAGCCGCGAATGTCGACGTTCGCCACGCGGTATCCCGCCGCGACCAACGCCGGCATCACGAAGCGGTACGAGCGACGCGAGTCGCCCATCCCGTGCGCCAGAACCACCAACGGACCCTCCCCCGCCACATCGAAGGCGATCTCGCCGCCCGCCACGCTCAACTTCTCGCTCATCGCCGTCTCCTCAGCATCGTGTTCGATGGCTGAAGGCTACGGCTATTAGCTTTAGCTTGTCAAGCGTTCGGAGCAAGGAAGTCCTCGACGAGTCGGGCTGCGGGGGTGCCGGCATCCACCCACCGGATATCGGGGTAGCGACGGAACCAGGAGACTTGCCGGCGCGCATATCGTCGCGTGAGCGCCTGGGTCTCCGCGATGGCCTCGGCCTCCGTCATCCGTCCGGCGAGCTGCGCGAGTGCCTGCGCGTATCCGATAGCGCGCGGCGCGGTCGGCCCCGACTCGAGCCCATGGGAGCGGAGCGAATCGACCTCTGCCAGGATCCCGTCACACCACATCCCCTGCACGCGCTCGTCGAGCCGTCCGACGAGCGTCGCACGATCGAGGTGGACACCCACGAGGACGGTATCGGGATGCCACAGCACGGGAGCGTCCGGAAGGGCAGCACCGTGCGTCTCGGCTCCCTGCAGGACGACCTCGAGCGCCCGCACCACGCGACGACTGTTGCGGGGATCGAGGCGGTCGGCCGCAGCGGGGTCGATTCCGCGGATTCGGTCGATCAGGGCCGACGAACCCTGCTCGGCCAAGTCAGCCTCGAGACGCGTCCGAAGGGCGGGGTCGCGCGGTGGGAATCGGAAGTCGAAGACGACGCTCGAGACATACAGTCCGGACCCGCCCACGAGGATCGCGTCACTCCCCCGATCGAAGACATCCTGGATCGCGGCCCGTGCGCGCTCCTGGTACACCGCGACGGCGACGTCCTCGGTCACCTCGAACTCGTCGAACAGGTGGTGCGGGATGCCGCGACGTTCGGCGACCGGAACCTTCGCGGTGCCGATGTCCATGCCGCGGTACAGCTGCATCGCGTCGGCATTGATGATCTCGGCACCGCGGCCCCGACGAATCAGCTCCTCAGCGAGGTCCAACGACAGGGCGGTCTTGCCGGTGCCCGTCGCCCCGACGATCGCCCACAGGCGCGGCGCGCCCACCTGCTCAGAGTCCGGGCGTCGCGGTGCGGATCGCCGGAAGGCCGAGCGACACGGCGCGGGGACCCGCGGCTCCCACCGGTGCGGGCACGCCGCACGAGTCGGCCTGCGCGCGATCCCAGGCATCCCCCGCACGGGTACGGCGGATGCGCAGCGGCGCGCCGTCCGGGCTGTCTGCGAGCAGGTGGAACGGAGCGGCGTGCGTCACGACGGTCGTCACGACATCTCCCGGACGCGGCATGGGCGACCCCTCGGGCACCTCGAAGTGCACGAGGCGGTTGTCCTCGGCGCGGCCCGTCAGACGGCGGGTCGCCGCATCCTTCTTGCCCTCGCCCGTGGAGACGAGCACCTCGACAGTACGGCCCAGCTGGGCCTGGTTCTCTTCGAGCGAAATGCGCTCCTGCAGCGCGATGAGCCGGTTGTAGCGTTCCTGCACGACCTCCTTGGGGACCTGGTCGGGCATCGTCGCCGCCGGGGTTCCCTCGCGGATGGAGTACTGGAAGGTGAACGCACTGGCGAAGCGCGCCTGCTCGACGACGCGCATGGTGTCTTCGAAGTCCTCGTCGGTCTCGCCGGGGAAACCCACGATGATGTCGGTCGAGATCGCCGCGTGCGGCATCTTCTCGCGGACGCGGTCGAGGATACCGAGGAACCTCTCGCTCCGGTACGAGCGACGCATCGCTTTGAGGATGCGGTCGGATCCGGACTGCAGCGGCATGTGGAGCTGCGGCATGACGGCGGGCGTCTCGGCCATGGCGTCGATGACGTCGTCTGTGAACGCTGCCGGATGCGGGCTCGTGAAGCGCACACGCTCGAGACCGGGGATCTCCCCCGCCGCGCGGAGCAGCTTGCTGAACGCCTGGCGGTCGCCGAACTCGACACCGTAGCTGTTCACGTTCTGGCCGAGGAGGGTGACCTCGATGGCGCCGTCGTCGACGAGGAGGCGGATCTCGTTCAGGATGTCACCGGGGCGGCGGTCCTTCTCCTTGCCGCGGAGGCTCGGAACGATGCAGAACGTGCAGGTGTTGTTGCAGCCGACCGAAATGGACACCCAGCCGCTGTGGGCCGAATCGCGTTTCGTCGGCAGCGTCGAAGGGAACACCTCGAGTGACTCGAGGATCTCGAGCTCGGCGTCGCCGTTGTGGCGCGCGCGCTCGAGGAGGCTCGGCAGCGAACCCATGTTGTGGGTGCCGAACACCACGTCGACCCAGGGGGCCTTCTGCTGGACGGCATCCTTGTCCATCTGCGCGAGGCATCCGCCGACGGCGATCTGCATGCCGTCGTGCTTGTCCTTGCGGCTCTTCAGGTGCCCGAGGGTGCCGTACAGCTTGCCTGCGGCGTTGTCGCGCACGGCGCACGTGTTGATGACCACGACATCGGCGTCCGTCCCGGCATCGGCGCGGACGTAGCCGGCCGATTCGAGCGATCCGGAGAGCCGCTCGGAGTCGTGGACGTTCATCTGGCACCCGAACGTCCGCACCTCGTAGGTGCGTGAGCGACCGTCAGCGGCGACGGCCGCGGTGGACGGGGCGATGAGGGTGGGGGCAGCGGAAGGGCTGGTCATGATCAGGCCATTCTACGAGCCGCCTCACGCGAAACCGTTCGCTCGCTCAGCGCAGAAGCGAGCGGATGCGGGCAGCCGAGATCGCGCTGAAGACCACCGCGACGGCGGCCAGGACGGAGACTGCCACCCACACCGGTACGGCAGTGGACCCGACGAAGAGGTCGACCCCGTAGAACTCTCGGAGGTCCGTGACCGCCTCGCTGTCACCACCGGCGAGGGCGGCGAGGGTGTCTTCGGTGAAGGGCAGGCGCAGCAGCATCGCGCCCTGCGCGAAGGGGAACGCGTTGATCGTCGAAGCGACTCCTTCGGGGAGCGAGCCGACGGGGATGTAGGAGCCTGCGATGAACCCGAGAACCGTTCCGACGACGGTGGAGAACGCAGAGTACGCGCCCGTCGTCTTGAGGAAGGAGGCGCCGAACGCGCCGAGCGCGGTGAAGGCGACGCAGCAGAGCACAGTGGCGCCGATCGCAGCCAGGATCTGAACGGGGCTGAGCCACGTGCCGCGGGCGAGGCCGAGTTGGAGCACGGTCAGGAAGAAGATGACGCCCGACATGATGATCGAGACGGTCACCGAAGACAGGAGGTAGCCGAGCACCAATTGCGACCGCCGGATCGGCGCCACGAGGAAGTCGGCGAACCGGCCGGTGGCGCGATCGTCGACGAAGACGGACACGGCTCCCATCCCCGAGGTCACCGTTGTGAGCAGGACGATGCCGGACAGCATCCAGCTGTCCACGAACGCCTCGATATCCTCGCGCGACGCTCTCGGCAGCGTCTGGCCAAGCCCGTCCACCTGCAGGCGAGAGAGGAAGAGTGTGTAGAGGACGAAGAGGATGAGGCCGCTCAGGAGCGAAAAGAAGACGTTCATCCGATCGCGGAAGAACAGCGTCAGATTACGGCGGACGATGGCCCCGACGACCCTCACGCGACGTGCTCCACGACGTCGCTGCGGCCCGTGAGCGCCAGGAAGACATCGTCCATGCGGCCGTGTCGGAATTCGAAGTCGACGACGTCGTCGCCATGAGCCGCCAGGAGGCGGCGCGCAGGGAGCGCATCCGGGACCTCCACCGTGAGGATGCTGCCTTCACGCCCGACGGCGAGGCCTTCCCGACCCGCGAGTGCAGCCAGGGCCTCGGGATCACGCGTCGTCACGGTGAGGATGCTGCGACTGTGTCGCGCGCGGAGCTCGGTCGGGGTGCCGGTGGCGACGACTCGCCCGGAGTCGATGATCGTCACCTGGTCGGCCTCTTCCGTCTCCGCCATGTAATGGGTTGTGAGAAAAACCGTGAGGCCGCGTTCGGACCGCAGCCGGTCGATCGCCGCCCAGACGGCGACCCGACTCGCGGGATCGAGCCCCGCGGTCGGCTCATCGAGGAAGAGGATCGATGGCTCGTGCATGAGGGCCCGTGCGATGTCCGCGCGTCTGCGCTGTCCGCCGGACAGCCGGCCGTACGCGCGGTCCAGGAAGTCATCCAACTCGATGAGCTGCGACAGTTCCGCGAGCCGCGAAGCGAAGCGCCGACGATCGATGCGCGACAGTGTGGCGCGAAGAGCCAGGTTCTCTCGGACCGTCAGCCCGTCATCGAGCAGCGAGCGTTGGAACACCACCCCGATGTTCGCCCGCACGCTCTCGCTGTCGCTCCGCACGTCGTGGCCGGCCACGCGCACGACGCCACTGTCTGCGCGGAGCAGAGTCGTCAGGCACCCGATCGTCGTCGATTTCCCTGCACCGTTCGCTCCCAGAAATGCGAACAGCTGACCGTCCGGCACCGAAAAAGTGATGCCGTCCACAGCGGTCACCGACTTGTACGACTTGACCAGACCCTCGACCTCGATCGCCACGTGCGCCCTTCCCCCTCGCGCCGGACGCGCGTAGCCCGAGTGTGTCAGACCCCGCGCTGCCGTGCTCAGGGTTCGAAGCGAACTCCCCGCCGCGGGGGCGCGGCGAACTCATCCAGAGCCTGACGGGCGACCGAGAGCGCAACCGAGCCGTAACCACGCCGCGCGAGCTGACCCGCCAGGCGTCGCAGCGCCGTGTCCCGGTCGAGACCCTCGAGCCCCCGCGCCTTGGACCGTGCGAATTCGAGCGCCCGTTCGGCCTCGTCATCGGGAAGCTGATCGAGCGCCTCGTCGATGACCTCGCGAGGGATGCCACGTTGCGACAGCCCCTGCGCGATCGCCATGCGACCCTGCGCCTTGCGCGAGGTCGCCTTATCGATCAGCTGCTCCGCGAGGGCGGCGTCGTCGAGATACCCGAGCGACAGGAACCGATCGACGATTCCCTCGATCTCGCTCTCCTCGAGCTCATGCTCCCGGAGAACCGAGCGAGCCTCTCGAATCGAGAGCGACCGGGTCCGGAGTTTGCGAAGAAGCACCCGCTCCGCCACTGCAGCGGCGTCGTCTTCACCCGCGGGTGCGACAACGGGGACGGTGCCGGTTGCGGGATGAGCCGCGCGAGCAGCCGAGCGGTCGGACGCGGCACGATCCGCGATCCACGTCGCGTGCCAGGTCGCGGCCCCGTCGCTGTCACCCGTCTGCGACGGGGTCGGAGTGCGATCCGCGCGGCTCCCGAACAGGGGGATGACGGGGGCGAGCGAGTCCCGCTCGCCCCCGGTCGACTCCGTCATGATCAGGCCGGGCGGCGAGCCGTCAGCTCGTCGGGCGCGGCGACAGCCTCGACCTTCGGCTGACCGATCCCGAGCTTCTGCTTGATCTTGTTCTCGATCTCTGCCGCGACGTCGGTGTTCTTCAACAGGAAGTTGCGCGAGTTCTCCTTGCCCTGACCGAGCTGCTCACCTTCATACGTGTACCACGCACCGGACTTCTTGACGATGCCGTGCTCGACACCGAAGTCGATGAGGCTGCCCTCTCGAGAGATGCCAACACCGTAGAGGATGTCGAACTCGGCCTGCTTGAACGGCGGGGCCATCTTGTTCTTGACGACCTTCACGCGCGTGCGGTTACCGACGGCGTCGGATCCGTCCTTGAGTGTCTCGATGCGGCGGATGTCGAGCCGCACCGACGCGTAGAACTTGAGCGCCTTACCACCGGCGGTCGTCTCGGGCGAACCGAAGAAAACGCCGATCTTCTCGCGCAGCTGGTTGATGAAGATCGCAGTGGTCTTGGTCTGGCTCAGACCACCGGTGATCTTGCGGAGAGCCTGAGACATCAGTCGGGCCTGGAGACCCACGTGAGAGTCACCCATCTCACCCTTGATCTCGGCTTCGGGCACGAGTGCCGCGACGGAGTCGATCACGACGAGGTCGATCGCACCGGAGCGGATCAGCATGTCCGCGATCTCGAGCGCCTGCTCGCCCGTGTCGGGCTGGGAGACGAGGAGCGCGTCGATGTCGACGCCGAGCTTCTCGGCGTAATTCGGATCGAGCGCGTGCTCTGCGTCGATGAAGGCGGCGATGCCACCGGCGCGCTGGGCGTTGGCGATGGCGTGGAGCGTCAAGGTCGTCTTACCCGAGGACTCCGGACCGTAGATCTCGACGACGCGGCCGCGGGGCAGACCGCCGATACCGAGCGCGACGTCGAGGGCGATGGACCCGGTCGGAATGACCTCGACCGGTGCGCGCTCGTCGCTCCCGAGTCGCATGATCGATCCCTTGCCGAACTGGCGATCGATCTGGGCGAGGGCCGATTCGAGGGCCTTCTCGCGGTCGGCAACTGATGGCATGTCGTGCTCCTTGGTGCTCGCGGTTCCGTCGCCCGTAGGCTGTCGCGCTCGTCACCGATGGATCGGATGCTGCGACAGGGCGTGGGTGTCATCTGACGTGTCCCACGCTAGGAGGGGGTTCCGACATCGAGGCAGGAACGAGCTCTTCGGTGGACGACGTCTCTACGACACCCGTTGTGTAGGAGACTAGGCCGACTCGAACGCATCTTCGATGCGACACGCCGATTCAGCGTCGCGGCTCGAGCCTTCCCGCGCCATGACGGCGGGCGGACGGGACATCGGTTTCGGCGCAGAGCGCGTACCAGACCTCGCGCGGCGCGACGCCCTCCGCAAGGGCCTCGCGAGCGGTGCGGTTGCCGACCGCGGTCAGCACGAGATCGGCGACGAGGGCGGCGCCGCCCGCGCCGAACTCATCGGCGACAGCGCGATCGAATTCGCTGTGACGCATCGAGGGTCAGCGCAGCGACAGCTCCGGCGCGGGAACACCGTCACCGAGCGAAGCGAGGTCGTCGGGGACGACATCGGTGATGGGGTGCAGTCCCTCCAGGACCGAGATGCGGTCACCCACCTCGCGCATGATCGCCGAGATCGGTACGTCGAGGGCTTCGGCGACGGCAGCGAGGATCTCGCTCGACGCCTCTTTCTGGCCACGCTCGACCTCGCTGAGATAGCCGAGCGCAACACTCGCCTTGCCGGACACCTGACGAAGCGTGTGGCCCTTCTGCAGCCGGAAGTCGCGGAGGACGTCGCCGATCTCTTGACGAACCAGGATCATGCGTGGGCCCTCCCTCTGCTTAGATCCACCGAGTCCCTGACGGGAGAACCACGGTACAACACGTTGGATGTCACCCTAGACCCCGAGCGCTGGGGAATGGATGGGAATCACCGAGACGTAACATGCCCGGAACGACGCCTATTCCCGCCCTACAACGCCTCGACGGCGAGGAGGATCGCTCGGGCCGCCGCGGCGGTCCGGATCTCGTCCCGATCGCCCTCCAGGATCAGGGACTCCACCCTCGACCCGAGCGGTGTCGAGACGGCGATGTGAACCGTCCCGACCGGCTGGCCGTCCGACGACACCGGCCCGGCGATGCCCGTCGTCGCGATGCCCACATCGGCCGGCTCATCGTCGCCCACCGCTCTCCGGATGCCCTCCGCCATCTGCCGCGCAACGCGAGGGTGCACGGGCCCGTGAGCGTCCAGGAGCGTGGCGTCCACACCGAGCAGCCGCTCTTTGAGCTCGGTTGCATAGGCGACGATCCCGCCGCGGAACACCGCGGACGCTCCCGAGACCGAGACGACGGATGCCGCGACGAGACCCCCCGTCAGCGATTCGGCGACTCCGAGGGTCCATCCCAGCTCTTTGAGCCGCTCCACGAGACGCTCGGGATCGGACCGCGGTCCGCTCGCGACCGCGGTCTCCTCGAGCTCATCGGGCAGCTCACTGGGGTTCCGGCGCATCATGCCCGCCGGGACGTGCGGGCGCGGACGGCGGTGACGACGTAGTCGAGGCCGCTGGCGACCGTCAGCACGACGGCGATCGTCATGGTGATCGCGTTGACGATGTGGATCCACTCCCCCACCAGCGTCCACAGCGGAAGCAGAGCGAGGGAGAGGGCGACGGCCTGCGCGACGGTTTTGAGCTTTCCCATCCACGCCGCCGCGACCACGTGGTCGGTCGCGACCAGAAGTCGGTGCAGGGTGATCCCGAGCTCGCGGACGAGCACGAGGACGACCACCCACACGGGCAACTCACCGAGGATCGAGAGGGCGACGAATGCGCACCCGGTGAGCACCTTGTCGGCGATCGGATCGAGCAGTTTGCCGAGGTCGGTGACGATCTCGTACCGACGGGCGAGGTAGCCGTCGATTCCGTCGGTCGCGATCGCCACGATGAACAGCGCGGCCGCCCACCACCGGAGCGCCCCGTCCGTCCCGTCGTCGGCGAGGAGGAGCCAGACGAACACCGGTGCGCATAGGATGCGCACGATCGTGATGGCGTTGGGCAGCTGCCGCGGAATCGTCACGCCTCGAGCCTATCGAGCCGAGGCGCCGACGGTCTCAGTCGCGGCCGGTGAGGCCCCAGGCATCCTCGTCACCCTCGGACTCGACGACCTCGTAGCCCTCGAACTGCTCCGTCACCGCGTCGGGACCGTACGGGTCCGCCGCGCGCGCCGGAGCTGCCGGTGCCGCCGTGGGAACGGCATCCTGCGGGGGCTCTTCACCCCGGAGCCGTGCGAGCACGGCGGGGAGCTCATCGGGGGTCACGAGAACGTCGCGAGCCTTCGAACCCTCGGAGGGTCCGACGATCTCGCGCGCTTCGAGGAGGTCCATGAGGCGCCCCGCCTTGGCGAAGCCGACGCGGAGCTTGCGCTGGAGCATCGAGGTCGACCCGAACTGCGTCGTGATGATCTGCTCCGCGGCAGCCAGGAGGAGCTCGAGGTCGTCACCGATGTCGGCGTCGATCTCCTTCTTCTCGATGACCGCCTCGACATCCTTGCGGTACTCGGGTCGGGCCTGGTTCTTGACGTGGTTGACGACCTTCTCGATCTCCTTCTCGGCGACCCACGCACCCTGCACGCGGACGGCCTTGGAGGCCCCCATCGGGAGGAACAGCCCGTCACCTTGGCCGATGAGACGGTCGGCGCCGGGCTGGTCGAGGATGACGCGCGAGTCCGTCACGCTCGTCACCGCGAAGGCGAGTCGGGACGGGACGTTCGCCTTGATGAGACCGGTGACGACGTCGACCGAGGGGCGCTGCGTCGCCAGGACGAGGTGGATGCCGGAGGCACGCGCCAGCTGCGTGATGCGGACGATCGAGTCCTCGACATCGCGAGGCGCGACCATCATGAGGTCCGCGAGCTCGTCGACGACGACGAGGAGGTACGGATACGGCTTGAGTACGCGCTCGCTCCCGACGGGAAGCTGGATCTCGCCGGCGACGACGGCGCGGTTGAAGTCATCGATGTGACGGAAGCCGAACGACGCGAGGTCGTCGTAGCGCATGTCCATCTCCTTCACGACCCACTGCAGCGCTTCGGCGGCTTTCTTGGGGTTCGTGATGATGGGCGTGATGAGGTGCGGCACCCCGGCGTAGGACGTGAGCTCGACGCGCTTCGGGTCGATGAGCACCATGCGGACATCCGACGGCTTCGCCCGCATGAGGAGGCTCGTGATCATCGAGTTCACGAAGCTGGACTTGCCGGAGCCCGTGGACCCGGCGACGAGGAGGTGAGGCATCTTGGCGAGGTTCGCGACGACGTACCCGCCGCCGACATCCTTGCCGATACCGATCGTCATCGGGTGCGTCGCCTGCTGAGCATTAGGCGAGCGGAGGACGTCGCCGAGGGTGACGATCTCGCGATCCGTGTTCGGGATCTCGACGCCGATCGCGCTCTTGCCGGGAATGGGCGCGAGAATGCGCACCTCATTGGAGGCGACCGCGTAGGCGATGTTGTTCGTCAGCGCCGTGATGCGCTCGACCTTGACGCCCGAGCCGAGCGAGATCTCGTACTGCGTCACTGTCGGGCCGCGGGAGAAACCGGTCACCTTGGCGTCGATCGAGAACTGCTCGAAGACGCCCATGATCGCGCGGACCATCGCGTCATTCGCCTCGGACCGCGCCTTGTGCGGCGTGCCTGCGGCAAGGGCGTCGGAGGACGGGAGCGTGTAGTCGGGAGCGTCGGGATCGACGGAGTCGAGGTTGGCCGCCACGAAGTCCGGCACCGGTGGGATGGGAGGCGCGTCGGGAATCGCGTCGCGCTTGCGGCCGGGCGTGCGAGGAGGCGCCGGCGCGATGATCTCGGTCACCGCGTCGGGCATGACCTCAGGGGTCGGCGTCGTGACCGGGTTGTCGAAGCTGCCGTCGCCGCTCGCCTCGAGGAGCGCAGTGAGATCGTCGGCACCGAGGCCTCCGTCGGCATCCTCCTCGCGGCCCGACTTGTTGCGGCGCCACCAGGGCAACGAGTCGCCCTCTTCGTCGGGCGCGTCGAAAGCGACCGTGGGTCCGGTCTGTCCCTTCGCCGGAGCCGCGTCGGGATCGGGTCGCTCGGCGCCGAACAACCAGGCGTACAGGTCGCCGAGGCGGCGACCGATGCGGTTGGGCGGTGTCTTGGTGAGGATGAGGACGCTCAGAAACGCCAGGAGCCCGAGGACGATTCCTGCACCGATCTCGGTGAGAACCGTCAGCGGCTCACCGATGGCCCACCCGAAGAGTCCGCCGGAGGCGCTCAGCGCGACCAGGCCCTCGCTGGGCTTCGGACGGTCCGCCACGATGTGGCAGAACCCTGCCACAGCCAGGATGAACAGTCCCGCGCCGATGCCGATGCGCCCGTTGTCGTTCACGGACGGCGGATGCCGGAACAGCCACCCGGCGAGCAGGAGCAGGATGACGGGGAAGACGAACGCTTCGCGCCCGATCAGGGCTCCCACGGTGTAGGCGCTGACGTTCGTGCCGACGTCGGTGCCGATGAGGAACCACTCCACGACCGCCCCCGCGATCGCCATCAGGACCAGGAGGAACGGGAACCCGTCCCGTCGCTGCTCCTTCTCGAGCGCCTCGGATCCGAACGCTCGGAACATCCCGCCCGCGATGTGGGCGAGGCCCAGCCATGCGCGGACGATGACGGGAGGGCGCTCGACGTCATCGACGTAGTGACGGGGGGCGGGCTCGGCCTTGCGCCGCGGGGCGGGCTCGGCTTTCTTCGCGCGCGCCGAGGAGCCCGACGCGGACGCGCGGGGCTTGCTGGTCGGACTGCTGCTCCTGGGCATACCTTCCACGGTAAGCCGGATGGCCGACATTGCCCGGATTGACGCGACTCCCAGGCGGTATCCGCGCGTCAGCCGAGACGCTTGACCATCGTGTCGCGGCCGATTCCGCTCCGCGTGACCGCGAAGCCCTCCGTGCGGTAGAGGACCTGCGCGAAGTTTCCGCGCTCGACGGAGAGGCAGATGCGCGCCCGTCCCTCTGCGTGCGCGGCATCGCACAGTCGACGCAGCAGCGCACGGCCGACGCCGTGCGACCGCCACATCGCTTTCACCCCGATGATGAGCTCCGGAACGCCCGTCCCGACGTACCCGAATCCGGGATCGGTGCGCGGAAGCGTCCGATACCAGGCGGCCCCGATCAGTTCCGCGCCGGCGACGGCCACGAATCCGACGTCGCCGGGACGCATCCAGCCTGCGAGGTACCGACTGTGATCAGGGTCGGCCAGGACCTCATGCCTCGGACGAGGCGCGCCAGGCCGCCAATTGGCGGCCTCGACGACCATGTCGCCGAGGAACACCCCGTCCGCCTGGGTGGCAGGACGCAGCGACCACGACTCGGGCATGCCCGAATGGTAGCGGTCCGCTCAGGCCTCGATCACCATCGGGACGATCATCGGTCGACGACGCAGCGACTGGTTCACCCAGCGACCGATCGTGCGGCGGACGACCTGCTGCAGTGCGTGCTGGTCTCGGACGCCCGACTTCGCGGCCTCGGCGAGCGCCTGCACGATCTTCGGCTTGACGGAGTCGAACACGGCGTCGTCCTCCGCGAACCCGCGGGCGTGGATCTCCGGACCCGTGATGACGCGACCGGTTGCGGCATCCACCACCACGATGACGGAGATGAAGCCCTCTTCACCCAGGATGCGACGGTCCTTGAGGTCGGCATCCGTGATCTCGCCGACCGAGGAGCCGTCGACGTACACGAAGCCGAGGTCGAGCTGGCCGACGACCTTCGCGACGCCGTCCTTGAGGTCGATGACCGTGCCGTTCTCGGCGATGATCGTGTTCGCCGCGGGGACCCCGCTGTCCTGAGCGAGCTTCGCGTTCGCCATCAGGTGGCGGTACTCGCCGTGGACGGGCAGGACGTTCTTCGGCTTGAGGATGTTGTAGCAGTAGAGCAACTCGCCGGCGGCCGCGTGACCCGAGACATGGACCTTCGCGTTCGCCTTGTGGACGACATTGGCCCCGAGCTTGGTCAGGCCGTCGATCACGCGGTACACGGCGTTCTCGTTGCCCGGGATGAGACTCGAGGCGAGGATGACGGTGTCGCCCTCCCCCGGCTCGATCGCGTGGTCGAGGTTCGCCATGCGAGAGAGCACGGCCATCGGCTCGCCCTGCGATCCCGTCGACATGTAGACGATGCGGTCGTCGGGGAGGTCCTTGGCCTTCTTGTAGTCGATGAGGACCCCGTCGGGCACCTTGAGGTAGCCGAGCTGCTCCGCGATCGTCATGTTGCGGACCATCGAGCGACCCAGGAACGCGACCCGACGGCCGTGCGCGGCAGCCGCGTCGATGACCTGCTGCACGCGATGGATGTGGCTCGAGAAGCTTGCGACGATGACGCGGCGCGGCGCCTTGCCGATGACCTGGTCGAGGACGGGCCCGATGGCCCGCTCGAGCGGCGTGAATCCGGGGACGTCGGCGTTCGTGGAGTCGACGAGGAACATGTCGACGCCCTCCTCGCCGAGGCGCGCGAAGGCGCGCAGGTCCGTCAAGCGCCCGTCGAGCGGGAGCTGGTCCATCTTGAAGTCGCCGGTGGCGAGGACGAGACCGGCGGGCGTACGGATGCCGACCGCGAGAGCGTCGGGGATGGAGTGATTGACCGCGACGAACTCGAGGTCGAACGGCCCGACCTGCTCGCGCTGGCCTTCCTTCACCGTGAGCGTGTACGGCTTGATGCGGTGCTCCTTGAGCTTCGCCTCGACGAGTGCGAGGGTCAGCTGCGAGCCGATGAGGGGGATGTCGCCCTTGCGCTTGAGGAGGTACGGCACCGCGCCGATGTGGTCTTCGTGGCCGTGGGTGAGGACGACGCCGACGATGTCGTCGAGTCGCCCGCGGATCGCCTCGAAGTCGGGGAGGATCAGGTCCACGCCCGGCTGGTGCTCCTCGGGGAAGAGGACACCGCAGTCGACGATCAGCAGCTTGCCGTCGTACTCGAAGACGGTCATGTTGCGGCCGATTTCGCCGAGTCCGCCGACGGGAGTCACCCGGAGCGTTCCGGGGGCGAGTTTTTCAGGGGCGGAGACGGTATTGGTCATCGAGTTGTTCCATGCACCTTCGGAAGAGCGCCGCCCGCGGCGGCATTGCGGTCTGGTCGGAAGTTGGAGAAGTCAGCACCGTCGACATCCCGAACGAGGTCGAGTTCGTCCTCGATGAGGGCGGCCTCCCATTCCTCGGGCCCGACGAGCGGGAGGCGCACGCGGGGGCTCGAGATGCGCCCCAGCCCGTGCAGGATGTACTTTGCGCTGACCGTCCCCGGGACGTGCGTCATGACGGCACGGACGAGCGGTTCGAGCTTCTTGTGCGCAGCAGTCGCGGTCTGCAGGTCGCCACGGTTGACGGCATCCACGATCACTCGGTAAGGCGCCGACGTGATGTTCGCCGTCACACCGATGAGACCGGCCGCGCCGATCGACAGGTGCGGGAGCACGTTGGCGTCGTCGCCCGAGAAATAGAGGAGGTCCGTCTGGTTCAGGACCCGGCTGACCTCGCTGAAGTCGCCCTTGGCGTCCTTCACCGCGAGGATGTTCGGGTGCTTGGCGAGGCGGAGGATCGTCTCGTACTTGATGGGTACTCCGGTACGGCCGGGGATGTCGTAGAGGATCACCGGCAGATCGGTCGCGTCCGCGACGAGTCGGAAGTGGGTCAGGATGCCGGCCTGCGTCGGCTTGTTGTAATACGGCGTGACGATCATGATGCCGTCGGCGCCGGCCTTCTCGCTGGCCCGGTAGAGCTCGATCGCGTGGGCGGTCTCGTTGGAGCCACCGCCCGTGATGATCTTCGCGCGGCCGGAGGAGACGGACTTGCCCACCTCGACGAGCTTCAGCTTCTCGGCATCGGTCAGCGTGCTGGTCTCACCGGTCGTCCCGGTCACGACGATGCCGTCGGCACCGCCCGTGATGACGTCGTCGATGTGCTTCTCGACGGCTGGCCAATCGACCTCGCCGTCGGCTGTCATCGGAGTGACGAGCGCGACGAGCACCTGACCGAACGGATTGGCGGAGTGCGTCATGGTTCCCAGGGTACCGGTCAGGGTCCCTCGGCCGTGTGCGAGGTCTTCGAGGGGCGAGACGGATGCACGATCGGTGAGGCGCAGGTTGCGTCACCCGGCCAAAAACATGACTCCCGCACCATCGAAGTCGACGGCCGCCTCAACCACGACGGACCCTCGCGTCGTCATCACGACCTGGTCCGGGGGGATGATCCAGTCGGCCAGGAGGAAGTCCAAGCGGCCGACGCCCAAGATGAGGACCTGGCCGACCAGCGCGATGCCGAGTCGCAGCAGACGGAGGCGCAGGAGCGACTCGATCCCGCTCTCTGCATCGGGGCGAGCGATGTCCACGAGCCAACGGAAGCGCGCGGGGAGCCCCTGGCGGATGAGCGCGCGATCCGAACGCGAGCACCGCCGATCGTGCAACGCGCACCCGACGAGCACCGGGCCGCATGCGACCGACGCGTCTGTGTCAGCGGCCGCGGGACGCGACGGCGACGACGATGCGGTCGGGGAGCAGGCGCGCGAGCGAGGTGAGCGCCTTGTAGCGGAGAGATGGGATGCTGACGGCCCGGCCTCGGGCAGCGTCTCGGAGCGATTCCCGCACCACCTGTGTGGCGTTCAGCCACATCCCGCCGAGTACCCCCTCCTCCCCCGGTGGGAGACCGAGGCGCTCGTGGAAGTTCGTGTGGACGTAGCCGGGGCAGACCGCCGTGACCGTCACTCCCCTCGGGCCGTAGACCGTATTCGCCCAGCGGCTGAAGCTCACGACCCACGCTTTGGCTGCGCCGTAGGTCCCGCGCGGGACGAGCCCGGCGACCGAGGCGATGTTGAGGATGCGGCCGCTGCCGCGCGACAGCATCGTCGGCAGAGCCGCGCGCGTCAGTCGCATCGTCACCTCGACGTGCAGCTCGAGGTGACGAGCCTCGCCCTCGATGTCGTTCTCCTCGAAGGCGAGCGGAAGCCCGTACCCGGCACTGTTCACGAGGAGATCGATGCCCTGCTCGAGGCGCTCCTCGACCCGTCGACGCTGGGCATCATCGAGGAGATCCGCGACGAGGATCTCGGCTCGGCCCCCGCGCCCGGCGATCTCGTCTGCCAGAGCACGGAGCGCCTTCTCGTCACGAGCGACGAGGACGACGTCAGCGCCCTTCGCGGACAGCTGGCGGGCGTACTCGGCTCCGATGCCGGAGCTGGCGCCCGTGATGAGTGCGGTGCGGTTCATGCGCGTCAGCCTAAGACGCGCATGTGATCAGGGGGCGACGCGGCCGTTGGCGTTGAACGCGGCGTACGTGAGTGGCATGAGTTCCTGCCACACGTTCTCCATCTTCTCGGCGCACATCTCGATCTCGCGCTGCGGGAACGACGGGAAATGCGTGCCCTCGCGCATGGTGCGAAGCGACAGGAAGTTCATCAGCGAGCGCGCGTTCACCGTGACGTACATGGACGACATGATGTTCAGCGGCAGGACGATACGGGCGACCTCGCGGGCGACGCCGGCATCCAGCATCCGCTGGTAGCTCTCGAAGGCGGCCACGGATGCCTCGCGCGTCTCGCGCGCGACGAGCTCTACCTGCTCGGCGGAGCCGGGGAGGAACTGGTAGGCGCCGGGCTTTCCGACCTGCACGAGGTTGCGCTCGGAGGACGGCACATAGAACACGGGACGGAGCTCCCGGTAACGGCCCGACTCCTCGTTGTACGACGCCATGCGGTGACGCATGAACTCGCGGAAGACGAAGATCGGCGCCTGCACGTAGAAGGTCATCGAGTTGTGTTCGAAAGGCGAACCGTGGCGATCTCGCATCAGGTAGTTGATGAGGCCGCGGTCGCGCCCCGTCGCTTCGGAGCCGTCAGCGGCTGCCGCGAGCGTCTGCTCTCCCTGCGTCGACACGCGAGCGGCGAAGAGCACGTCGCTGTCGGCGGCGGAGGAGCGGACCAGCTCGACCGTGACATCGCTACGGAACTCGATCTCGGGGGCTTCGGGGCGCTCACTCACGGCTCTCACCCTACCCGCCGCGTGACTCGGAAAGACGTCGCGCGACCCGCCCCATAGCGTGCGGGACTACTGTGGAGCGGTCATGGAACTCCTTCCCGCCATCGTCGTGCTCAGTGCGCTCCTCGTGCTGACCGTCGGCATCGGCCTCGTCCTGCGCTGGCGTCAGAACCGCCCTCGTGCCTTCGACCCCCGCGAAGTCATCGAGCCGACGCGGCTCGGTGCCGACCGCCTGGGCGAAACGGCCACCCTGCTGCAGTTCAGCACCGAGATGTGCAGCCGGTGCCCGGGAGTCCACCGCACGCTCCGCGAGATCGCCGACGACCGGGAGGGCGTGCTCCACCTGAACGTGGATCTCACCCACCGCGTCGACATCGCACAGCACTTCCGCGTCCTGCAGACTCCGACGACCCTCATCCTCGATCAGCACGGCGTCGTCCGCTCACGATTCGGTGGAACCCCCGGCCGCCAGGTCGTCGAGATGGAACTCGACCGCGTGACAGCCGGGACCGGCCGTGGCTGAGCCGCGAGGCATCGATCCGCGCGGACCGCGGTTAGCGGCATCCATCACGTCGGTGCTGCTGCTGGTCGCCACGTTGCTGGCTCTCGTGGGCATCTCAACTCAGGGCTCTGCGTCGTTCGGGTGGTTCGCCTATCAGCCGATGGGCGATTTCGCATTCGTCTCCAGGAGCGCCTGGGCGATCGAGATGGCATCGGTAGGCGCGCGCGTCCTCGACCTCGGCTTCCTCGCCGTCCTGGTCATCGCCCTGCTCTTCCTCTGGGGCGTCGTATCGCCGCGTACCGCGCCGTGGGGTGTGCTCTACCGTCGGGCGATCCAGCCGCGGCTCACTCCGCCGGCCGACCTGGAAGACCCCCGCCCGCCTCGGTTCGCGCAGGGCGTCGGCCTGTTCGTCACGACTGTCGGCCTCGTGCTGCACGCGGTCGGCATTCCGCTCGCCCTTCCCATCGCGGCGGCACTCGCGTTCATGGCTGCGTTCCTCAACGCGGTGTTCGGTCTGTGCCTCGGATGCCAGTTGTGGCTGCTCCTGCAGCGGATCGGTCTCGTCGGTCGCGCCGGCTGACCTACCCGCGGGGCTGCGTCAAGTCATATCCCACGCTCATCGACGAGGTTTAGGCTCGGCAACGATCCGTTACGACCCCGACCGAGGAGACATCATGAGCGTCACGAGCGAAGCCACCACCAGCTGGAAGGGCACCCTCTTCGAGGGGTCCGGATCCGTCGCCCTCGAAAGCTCGAACCAGGGACCGTTCGCGGTGAACTGGAAGGCGCGCAGCGAAGGCTCCACCTCGGTTACGACCCCCGAGGAGCTCATCGCCGCCGCTCACTCGTCGTGCTTCAGCATGGCCCTCTCGAACGCGCTGGCCGAGAACGGCACCCCGCCCGAGAGCGTGGAGACCACGGCATCCGTCACCTTCATTCCGGGGACCGGCATCACCGGCTCGCACCTGAACGTGAGTGCCACCGTGCCCGGCCTGTCCGCGGAGGACTTCGACCGCATCGCGAACGAAGCCAAGGCGGGATGCCCTGTCTCGGCGGCCCTGTCCGGCATCGAGATCACGCTCGAGGCGACGCTTGCCTGAGCGCCGCGTCGTCGTCTCGGGGGCATCCGGTCTTATCGGCCGTGCCCTCATCGACTCCCTGACGGCGGACGGGTACACCGTGACTCGTCTCGTCCGGCACCCGGCCCAAGGCCCCGACGAGGTCACCTGGGCACCAGGCGAGAAGCCTCTCGACCCCGCGGTCCTCGCCGGCGCCGAGGCAGTGGTGAACTTCAACGGAGCCACCATCGGTCGTTTCCCGTGGACCGCCGGGTACAAGAAGCAGCTCGTGTGGTCGAGGCTTCACCCGACCCGCACGCTCGCCCGCGCGCTGCGCGAACTCGGCGACGACGCACCGTTCCTCATCAGCTCTTCGGCGACGGGTTACTATCCGCCCGACGCCCGTGGTCGCACGTTCGACGAGTCCGGTCCCCAGGGTCGGGCGTTCCTCTGCGACCTCTGCGGTGAGTGGGAAGCGGCGGCGGTCGCCTCGGGTGCACGCACCGCGCTTCTGCGGACCGCACCCATCGTGCACCGCGACGGCGTCCTGAAACCGCTCCTTCTCCTGACGAAGGCGGGCCTGTCCGGACCCCTGGGCCGGGGCACGCAGGTGTGGCCCTGGATCTCCCTCGACGACGAGATCCGCGCGATCCGTCACGTCATGGACCGCGGCATCACCGGGCCGGTCAACCTCACCGGACCCGAGCGAGCCACTGCGAACGACCTGGGCTTCGCGCTCGCGCGGCGCCTGAACCGCCCGTACCTGCTGCGCGCTCCGCTGTGGGCGATCCGGCTGGTACTCGGGAAGGATGCTGTCGACGCCCTCCTGGCGAACGACACGCACGTCGTCCCGGCGGCGCTCCTCGAGTCGGGCTTCACGTTCCGGCATCCGACTGTCGAGGATGCCGTCGCCGCCGCCGTCTGATCCTGCCGGGCGCGCTCAGCCTCGACGCTGGGCGCGCTCGCGGGAGATCGCCGTGCGGATGGCTCCGCGCGCGCGCTTGCGGTCGCCCGCACCGTCGTACAGCAGTCCCATGCGGTACCAGGCCCGCCAATCGCTGGGATCGGCCGCCACGGCGTCTCGGTACGCGGGGAAGAGGGCGTCCGCTTCCGCCTGGACGGGACGACCGCTGGGGCGGAGCGTGAGCTCTTCTGCGGGCAGGGCGTCCTCGGCGGCAAGCCGCTCACCGAGGCGCTGGGCGCCGAGCCCGAAGCTCAGCTCTCGCCAGAGCGCCCAGACCGCGACGATGGGCAGCAGAACGAGGGCGACGCCCATCGCGATGCCGACGGGCTCCCCGCTCGCCACGAGCAGGACCGCGCGTTGCCCGACGAGGAAGATGTAGAGAACGAGAGTGAGGGCGACGATCCCGACGCCGATGCGCGTCCTCATCGAGCGGTCGCCGCGGCCGCCTGGCCTGCCACGTCGCCCTCGACGACCGGGACCACGGGGGCCGGCTTGGGCATCCGGATCCCGATGTCGATCATCGAATCGAGTCCCACGATCACGCCGGATGCGTCGCGCGCGGCCTCGAGGGCGACGCGGATGCCGGGAGCGTAGGCCGAGGCCGGGTCGATCGTGTCGTGCACGATGCTGAGCGATTCCCCCGGTCCCGACAGGATCGTCTCCTGCCGCGCGACGACACCGGGCCGGCGAAGCGAGTGCACGGGCACGCTCGCGATCTGCTGACCGCGGGCACGCTGGTCGACGTGGGGCGCCTCGACCGGACCGGCCTCGGAGCGAGCGGCCGCGATGAGCTCCGCCGTTCGGACCGCCGTCCCGCTCGGCGAATCGACCTTGGTCTCGCGGTGCGTCTCGACGATCTCGATCGAAGGGAAGAACGGGGCGGATGCCGCAGCCAGCGCAGAACCGATCACGGAGCCCAGCGAGAAGTTCGGGATGAAGACCGCGCCGGTGCCCGCGGCATCCACCAGCGGCCTCACGAGAGCGATGCGCTCCGAGGACCAGCCGGACGTGCCGACCAGGACGTTCTTGCCACGCTCGATCGCCCCACGGACCACGTCGATCGACACGGCGGGGATGGAGGCGTCCACGACGAGGTCGGCCGCATCGATCTCGGCCAGGTCGCTCGAGGAGCCGAGGATCGTGACCGTCTCGAAGCCGTCGGTCGCCGCGATGACCTCGGCGATGATGCTGCCGAGCTTGCCGGTCCCGCCCACCAGGGCCACGCGCGTCGTCATGCTTCCAGCCTAGGCGGGCAGGACGGTGACGATCGTGTCCCACGCGAGCTTGACGACCAGGAGTCCCAGCACGACGAGGAAGACGACGCGGACGAAGCCGTTGCCACCGCGCGTCGCCATCCGCGCCCCGATGAACCCGCCCGCGACGTTCGCGCAGGCCATGAGGAGACCGAGCATCAGGATGATCTCGCCGTGGACCCCGTAGACGATGAGCGCCGCGAGGTTGGTCGTCAGGTTGGCGATCTTCGCGTTGACGCTCGCCTGGAGGAAGCCGAAGCCGAGCACCCCGACGAGGAGGATGACGAAGAACGAGCCGGTACCCGGACCGAGGATGCCGTCGTAGAAGCCCACCCCGACGCCGATGACGCCCGAGCGCCAGACGACCGCCCCCCGCTCCGTATGGCGCGGTTCGTGGTGGAGCCCCATCTTCGGCCGCAGCAACGTGTACACACCCACGGCGACGACGGCGACGAGGACCACCGGCGTCAGGACCTCGCGGGGCACGTACCGCGACAGGGCGGCGCCGACCGCCGAGCCCGCGAAGGCGCCCGCCACGAGCGGGATCAGCAGGGTGAGATGCACTTTCACGCGGCGCAGGTAGACCCAGCTGGCCGAGAGGGTGCCGAAAAAGGAGGAGAGCTTATTCGTGCCGAGGATGAAGGGGGTCGTGACGTCCTTCGGGACGCCGATGACGAGAGCCGGCAACTGGATGAGGCCACCACCGCCGACCACGGCGTCCACCCAGCCGGCGACACCGGCTGCGACGACGAGGAAGAGGAGTGCGCTCGCGGAGACGGGAAGCCAGTCGGCGAGGAGAGGGCCGCTCAGCACCTCACACCGAGAGGATGTCGGGAAGGCCCGTCCGCAGCTCGACCGGCAGGTGGGCGAGGTCGTTGTGGGAGACGAGCGTCCACGGGCGCCCGGGGCGCTGGGCCAGCACGGTGAGACCGCAGTGCGCCTGGTTGATCGTCAACCACCGCCACTCCGGCGCCTGCAGCACTTCGCGCACGAACCAGGCGATGACGAAGTTGTGGGTGATGAGCAACTCGTGCGCGTTCGGACGGTGCGCGAGGAATTCCGCCGCGGCATCCGACATCTGCGCGGCGCCCGCGTCAGCCTCGGCTTCGGTCACACCACCGAAGAACGGCTCGTACACGTGGGGGGTGTCCGGTGTCATGCCGCTCGGCACGCAGTCGAATAGCAGGGCGGTCGGTTCGGGGTCGACCGAGGGCAGACGCTCCGCGACGGTGCGCGCCGTCTCGGCCGCGCGGAGGAGCGGCGAGTGCCACACGGCGGTGAGCGGAACGCCCGACAGCCGGTCGGCGAGGAGTTCGGCCTGACGGCGACCTCGCGGCGACAGTGGGCCGTCAGCGAGGCCGTGTTCCGCGTCGAGGTGTTCGCCGTGCCGCACCAGGTACAGATAGTGCGTCACGTGGTTGCTCGCTTCGTCGAAATGCACCGGAGGGTTCCCCCCGGACCACTTCCACCCTAAACCAGCCTCAGTCGGTGGCCCGTGCGATCTCGGCCAGGTGTGCCCGGCTCAGGTGCACCCCGACGCCCTGGACGAGCTCGTCGACGTGGGCGATCGCGTACGCGTTGACGATCGGCGCGACGACGATCCGCTGGGCGAGCAGCCAGGCGATCGCGACGGCGGCCGGCGGGACAGCCAGTTCGGCGGCGATGCGGTCGAGCGCGCGAAGCGTCCGCGCACCGCGGCGGTTCATGCTGGCAGCCAGCTGACGCCCCCGTACCGACCCCCCGACGCGGTCGCGAGCCCGGTGGAGACCCGAGAGATACCCGTGCTCGAGAGCCTGCGACGGGGTCACGGCGATGCCCTGCGCACCCGCCACGAGCCGCAGGTCGCCGTCGAACTCCTCGCGCCGGAGGACGTTGTAGGGGACGTCGAGGACCGTGAACCGGGGGTAGCCCGCGGCAGAGAGGATGCGGGCTTCGACGAGCTGGGCGGCGCGATATCCCGCGGCACCGATCGCGCGCACCTTGCCGGACTCCACGAGCCACTCGGCGGTCGCGAGCGTGTCCTCGAGGATCGCCGAGCGATCGGCCGAGGCATCGAGCGACAGGACGTCGATCCGGTCGGTGCCGAGGCGCGTGAGGGATGCCTCGACGGCGCGCACGAGGTTGATGGAACCGAGTCCCGGATTGTCCGCACCGCGGCCGACCCGAACGGAGAGGACGATGTCATCTCGGTTCCGGCGCGCGGCCATCCACTTCCCGATGACGTGTTCGCTGCGCCCGGCCGCGTAGCTGTCGGAGGTGTGGATGGCGTTGCCGCCACGGTCGGTGTAACGGTCGAGGATCGCGTGCGCGGCGGCGAGATCGACGTGCCACCCGAACTCGGCTCCACCGAGGATGAGAGGGAACACCGACGCGCCGGTCTCCCCCAGCGGAACACGGACCGCTCGTCCCACCGGTGCGCCGTGGACGGGAAGGGGGCCGGAGGGATGGATGCCGGGCACGGCCGTCGGCGACGTCTGATTCGCCGTCTCGAACCCTGCCATACCCGTCTCCTTGCGGAGCCCTCGAGGAGCGTGCGCCCACGGCCCTCGGATGTGCTCACTCCGAGGGTAAAGCAGCCCTCCGACGTCACGCGTTCACCCGGCCAGCAGCAGATGACGTTTCCATAACGGTTCGGAGGCCGGCCGTCGGAGGACGCTCGCGTCGACGACGAACGCCCGCCCTCCGAAGAGGACGGGCGTTCGTTCAGAGCGCGATTCAGGCTTCGGGGGAAGCCTCGGCCGGCGCGTCGCCGGCCGCAGCCGACTCCTCGACGACGGGCTCGAGCGAGAGCTTTCCGCGGTCGTCGATCTTCGTGATGCGAACGAGGATCTTCTGGCCGACACCGAGCACGTCTTCGACGTTCTCGACACGCTTGCCACCCGCGAGCTTGCGGACCTCGCTGACGTGCAGCAGGCCGTCCTTGCCCGGGAGGAGCGAGACGAACGCACCGAAGGTCGCGATCTTGACGACCGTGCCCAGGAACTGCTCGCCGACCTCAGGGTTCGTCGGGTTGGCGATGGCGTTGACCTGCGCACGCGCAGCCTCCGCCGAGGGGCCGTCGACAGCGCCGATGTACACGGTGCCGTCGTCTTCGATCGAGATCTGAGCGCCGGTCTCGTCCTGGATCGAGTTGATCGTCTTGCCCTTGGGGCCGATCAGCTCGCCGATCTTGTCGACGGGGATCTGCACGCTGATGACGCGGGGCGCGGTGGGCGCCATCTCGTCGGGAGCGTCGATCGCCGAGTTCAGAACGTTGAGGATCGTCAGACGAGCATCCTTGGCCTGGGTCAGCGCGGCGGCGAGCACCGACGACGGGATGCCGTCGAGCTTCGTGTCGAGCTGGATGGCCGTGATGAACTCGCTCGTTCCGGCGACCTTGAAGTCCATGTCACCGAGCGCGTCCTCCGCACCCAGGATGTCGGTCAGCGCGGCGTAGCGCGTCTGGCCGTCGACCTGGTCGGACACGAGGCCCATGGCGATACCGGCGACGGGAGCGCGCAGCGGCACACCCGCATTCAACAGCGACAGGGTCGACGCGCAGACGGAGCCCATCGAGGTCGAACCGTTGGAGCTGAGCGCCTCGGAGACCTGACGGATCGCGTACGGGAACTCCTCGCGGCTGGGCAGCACCGGCATGAGGGCGCGCTCGGCGAGGAAGCCGTGCCCGATCTCACGACGCTTCGGGCTGCCGACACGGCCGGTTTCACCGGTCGAGTAGGGCGGGAAGTTGTAGTGGTGCATGTAACGCTTGCTCGTCGTGGGCGACAGCGAGTCGATCTGCTGCTCCATCTTGAGCATGTTCAGCGTGGTGACACCCATGATCTGGGTCTCGCCGCGCTGGAAGATCGCCGAGCCGTGGACGCGAGGGATGACCTGCACCTCGGCGTCGAGCGGACGGATGTCGGCGAGGCCACGACCGTCCATGCGGACGCCCTCGGCGAGGATGCGGCCGCGGACGACGACCTTCGTCACCGACTTGTAGGCAGCGGAGAACTCGATCGGCGCACCGGCGGGGAGTTCCTCCGCCTCGACGGCAGCGATGAGCTCAGCCTTGACGCGGTCCTTGACCACGTCGTCGGCAGCCTGACGCTCCTGCTTGTCGGCGATCTGGTAGACGTTCACCAGGTCGTCGTACGCGCGGCCGGCGACGAAGTCGTAGACCTCGGAGCTGTACGGCGCGAAGACCGGGTAGACGCCGGGCTCACGCGACGAGGACGCGGCCATCTGGGCCTGGGCCTCGACGAGCTGCTTGAGGAACGGCTTGGCGGCTTCGAGGCCACCGGCGACGATCTCTTCGCTCGGCTTGACGGCGCCGCCCTTGATGAGGTTCCAGCTGTTCTCGGTGGCTTCGGCCTCGACCATCATGATCGCGACGTCGCCATCGGGCAGAACGCGGCCGGCGACCATGAGGTCGAAGACGGCCTCGTCGACCTGGGCCTGGTTCGGGAACGCGACCCACTGGTCGGCGTGCTCGCCGTGGCCGGGGATGAGCGCGAGGCGCACACCGGCGATCGGGCCCGAGAACGGGAGACCGGAGATCTGGGTCGACGCGGAGGCCGCGTTGATCGCCAGCGCGTCGTAGTACTCGCCGGGCGCGATGGACAGCACCGTCACGACGATCTGGACCTCGTTGCGGAGGCCGTCGACGAAGGACGGGCGCAGCGGCCGGTCGATGAGGCGGCAAACGAGGATCGCCTCGGTGGAGGGGCGGCCCTCACGGCGGAAGAACGAGCCGGGGATCTTGCCCGCGGCGTACGAACGCTCTTCGACGTCGACGGTGAGCGGGAAGAAGTCGAATCCCTCACGCGGGTGCTTGCCGGCGCTGGTGGCCGACAGGAGCATGGTTTCTTCGTCGAGATATGCGGCAACGGCGCCCTGCGCCTGCTGTGCCAGTCGTCCGGTCTCGAACCGGATCGTGCGGGTGCCGAATCGGCCGTTGTCGAGAACGGCTTCGGCGGCGGTGATTTCTGGACCTTCCAAGAGGTCTCTCCTTCTTTGTTTAGACTCGCACGCGCGTTTCGCGCACGAGATCATGCGAAGGAGCGGGAACAGGCAGATATGGGCGCGCGGATCTGTCCGCGAAGACCGCCTGCGCTGGCCACCAGTCGAAGATCACCATCCGCCAGAATCGGGATGGGAATCCACCACAGGGGACCAGCTTCCTGCCGGGCCTGCTCCATGAGCTCACTGTGAAGTTGAGCGGATGCCGCGATGATAACCGCGGGCAACCCGACCCAGCCTAACAGCGGACCCCCTTCTGTGCGTATCGTGGCGGGATGAGCGACGACGAGAAGACCGCGGATGCGGCATCCGATGACATGAAGCGGAAGTTCCGCGAGGCGCTCGAGAAGAAGAACTCGCGGAGCCGTCAGGGTGAGGCCCACCTCGACGGAGACTCCTCCGTGCACGGGACGCACGGCGCCGTCACGAAGCGCGAGTTCCGACGCAAGAGCGGCTGAGCACGATACGACGAAGGCCCGGATGCCGAGTGGCGTCCGGGCCTTCGTCGTCTCGGTGTGTCGCTCAGCCGTCCACGTCGGCGCGGCGAGCGCGGGCGCGCTGCTCTTTAGCCTCAGCCTCGGTGAGCGCGGCCTCGTGCAGCCCGGACGTGTCGACGGCGCCGGTGTCGTCGGAGACCCCGTGGCCGGTCAGCGTCGCCTCGTCGAAAGGCCGCTGCCCCGTCAAGACCGCCGTGACCTGCTCGCGGTCGATCTGCTTCGTCCACGTGCCGATCAGCAGGGTGGCCACGGCGTTGCCGGTGAAGTTCGTGAGCGCGCGGCCCTCGGACATGAACCGGTCGATGCCGACGATGACGCCGACGCCGTTGACGAGGTCGGGACGGTATGCCTGCAGACCGCCGGCGAGCGTCGCGAGGCCGGCTCCGGTGACACCGGCAGCCCCCTTCGAGGCGATGATCATGAAGACGAGGAGACCGATCTGCTCGGGGATCGACATCGGGGCTCCCATACCGGCGGCGATGAACAGCGATGCCATCGTCAGGTAGATCGCGGTGCCGTCGAGGTTGAAGGAGTAGCCGGTGGGGACCGTGATTCCCACGACGGGCTTGGAGACACCCAGGTGCTCCATCTTTGCGATGAGGCGCGGCAGGGCGGACTCGCTCGAGGACGTGCCGACGATCAGGAGGTACTCCCGGCCGAGGTACTTCATCACCTGGAAGATGTTGATCCGTGAGACGGCGTACAGCAGGGTGCCGAGAACGCCGACGATGAACACGATGCAGGTGATGTAGAACGCGACCATGAGCAGACCGAGGCTCAGGATGGCGGCGACACCGGTCTTGCCGACCACCGCGGCGATGGCTCCGAAGGCGCCGATCGGGGCGAGCCAGAGGATCATGCCGAGGATGCGGAAGACGAGCGCCTGCAGGTTCTTGACCGCGTTCATGATCGGCTCGCCGGTGGTGCCCATCTTCTGCAGAGCGAATCCGACCAGCAGAGCGATGAAGAGGACCTGCAGCACGCTCTCACCGGTGAACGCGCCGAAGAACGTCGTCGGGATGATGCCGAGGAGGAACTCCGTCGTGGTCTTGGCTTCGGGCAGCGACCCGGTGTCGTACTGCGCGTTCTGCATGTTCAGGCCCTCACCCGGGTGGATGATGTTGCCGACCACGAGGCCGATCGCCAGCGCGAACGTCGACATGGCCATGAAGTAGAGCAGAGCGAGACCGCCGATGCGGCCGACGGTCGCCGCCTTGGCGATGGAACCGACGCCGACGACGATCGTGCAGAAGATGATCGGCGCGATCATCATCTTGATCAGGTTGACGAACGCCTTGCCGATCGGCTCGAGCTCGACGGCGAAAGTCGGCCAGACCAGCCCGACGACGCAGCCGAGGACGACGGCGATGATCACCGAGACGTACAGCCAGGTGTGCTTGTCCCAGGCCTGCTTGCCGCGGCGTGGGTTGTATCCGGGGAGCCGGAACGAGGATGTGAGGGCCATGATCTCTCCTGGGTGACAGTCATTGTCGGGGCCGACTGCTGTGTCGACGTGCATCAGCGTGCCCGTGCAGCGACCGGGGCCGCAGTTGTGGTCGTATTGGTCGCAGACGAGGAAGAGGAGTGCGCCGTGGCACAGTCGGGCGGAGCGAGCGCGGCATCCCGCGTCTTCATCGCCGTCGCCGCGGCCGTTCTGGTGCTCTGCCTCGCGATCGCGGGCATCCTCCTCTGGGAGGGTCAACGCGCTGCGCGCGCCGAGGCGGAGCGCGTGACCCGCGCCGTGGCGGAGACCATCGCCGACAGCACCGGAGTGACGGATGCCCTCGCCCGAGGGGATCGTGCGGCCGCCACGCGGGCCCTGCAACCCGAGATCGAAGCGGTCATCGCCGACGCCGACGTCGACTTCGTCACGATCATGGACCCCGCCGGCATCCGGATCACCCACCGCGACCCCGCTCGGATCGGCGAGCCCTACATCGGGACGATCCCGAGGGGGACCGGCACCCTCACGGAGGAGTTCACCGGCACGCTCGGGGCGTCGGTGCGGACGATCGTGCCGGTCGTCTCGGACGGACAGGTCGTGGGACGGGTGTCGGTGGGTGTCACGATCGGATCGATCAGCGAGGCGCTCGGACCGCGCATTCTCGCCGCCGTCGCAATCGCCGTCGTCCTCGCGGCGACGGGGCTCGCCGGCGCGCTGTTCGCCCGCCGGGCCACGCGGCGGGTGACGGGTGACCTGCCCGCAGGCGCCGTCCGTGACGCGGTCTCGTCCTACGAGTCGATGCGCACGCTCGGCGAGGCCCTTCGCGCGCAGACGCACGAGCACGGGAACCGTCTGCATACCGCGATCGCCCTTCTCGAGCTCGGCCGCACGAGCGATGCCATCGACCTGCTGTCGGAGGACGCACGGCAGAGCCAGCTCCTCGTCGACCAGGTCACCGCACGCCGCGAGGGTGATCCGACGGTGGGGGCGCTGCTGCTCGGCAAGGCGTCGCAGGCGGGCGAGCGCGGTGTCGAGTGGCGCGCACGCATCGACGCCGACGCGCCCCGCTCCGTCCTCTCCCCCGTCGACGCGGTCTCGGTGATCGGGAACCTCATCGACAACGCGGTGGACGCCGCGGCTTCGGGGCCCGCGCCGCGGTGGGTCGACGTCCGCATGACCCGGACGGAGGAGGACGAGTTGGCCGTCGAGGTCGCCGACAGTGGCACGGGAATACCCGCCGAGATCGCCGACCGGATCTTCGAGCACGGCTTCTCGACGAAGCCGGCAGGCCGAGGTGGGCGCGGAGTGGGACTCGCCCTCGTCCGCGCGATCGTCGACGAGGCCGAGGGTACGCTCGCCCTGACCGCCCACCCGACGACGTTCCGTGTCATCCTCCCCCGGCGGGACGCATGATCGGCGTGCTGATCGTCGACGACGATGCCCTCACCCTGGAGCTCCACCGGCACTACGTCGAGCGCCTCGAGGGATTCGAGGTCGTGGCGGAGTCGACAGGGGCCCGGTCCGCGGTGGCCGCTCTCCTCGACAGCTCCCGCGCCGGCGACATCGACCTCGTGCTGCTCGACATGACGATGCCCGACGGCTCGGGGCTCGATGTCCTCCGGCACCTTCGCGCGCACACGGGAACGGTCGACGTCATCGCGATCACCTCCGTCCGGGACGCCGAGGTCGTGCGCCAGGCCATCGCCCTCGGCGCGGCGCAGTACCTCGTGAAGCCGTTCACGTACGGCGATTTCCAGGAGCGGATGCAGCAGTACCTGCGCTTTCGCGAGCAGGTCACCCGGGCCGCAGGGTCCGCGACCCAGGCGGAGATCGACGCCATGCTCGGGGCGCTTCGCACCTCACCCGCGCCCACTCTCCCGAAGGGCCTTTCGGCCGACACCCTCGACCGGGTGAGCACCCTGCTGCGGACGCAGCCGGCATCCGCTCGCGAGGCGGCCGACCGGCTCGGGATGTCGCGGGTCGCCGCGCGACGCTACCTCGAGCACCTCGCCGACGCGGGCCGTGCGGAACGCGCACAGCGCTACGGGACCCCGGGGCGACCCGAGACCGAGTACCGCTGGTCGACGTGACGCGACGCTACCGACGGATCCCCGCGCGTCCCGTCGGCCGCCCCACGATCACGTAGTCCGGGACCTTCGCCGTCCGCCCGTCGCCCGCCGTGCGCCCGCGCAGGCGTCGCCATACCCACGGGAGGGCGTCCCGGCGGAGCCACGTCCCCCGCGACGTCGGATCCTCGTCGACGTGGAACGCCTCGTCGAGGTCCGCGAGCGCGTCGGCATGTGGCACTCCCAACGCCTCTGCGGCGCGGTAGGCGACGTAGCGGTGACCTCGCGACCGCAGGTGCACCTTGTCATCCGACCACAGCTCGACCCGCGAGAGTTCGGTCTGCGCGCCGAGGTCCAGGAGGACGGCCCCCGTCCGAGCCGCAACCTGGCGAAGACGGGCGTTGTAGACGGCGAATCGACGGGAGAAGATGCGGGCTGCCGCGCGATCGGGAAGGAACACGGTGGCCAGCAACACGTCGCAGCCCGCCGCACGGAGGCGGGAGACGGCATCCTCCACCCTGTCGGCGAGCGCGACCGGGTCGCACCGCAGTTGCACGAGGTCGTTCGCGCCGATGAGGACGGACACGACGTCGGGGCGCAGAGCGAGGCAACGAGGGAGCTGCTCGTCGACGAGGTGGGAGACGCGGCGGCTCCGGACGGCCAGGTTGGCGTAGCGGAACGGGCGCCGGTCGTCGCCGCTCAGGGCGAGGAGGTGCGCGAGACGGTCGGCCCAGCCGCGGAAGGAGCCGGCCGGCATCCGGGAGGCGTCGCAGAGTCCTTCGGTGATCGAGTCCCCCAGCGCGACGTAGCGGGACCATGCTCGGCGGCGCGACGCGGTGACCTCGACCGCATCCGGTCGGGGCCAGGCGAGGACACGGCGCCCGGCATCCGCTCGGTGGAGCAGCGCTGCGCGATCGTAGTGCTCGAGGAGCCGGTCGCCCAGGGCCTCCCACGTGCGTCCCGAGACCGCGGTGCGGGCGGCCTCGGCGAACGCGCGACGCTTGGCGGCGTCGCCGGCCAGGTCGGCGACGCGGGCACGGAGGTCGGCGGCGTCGCCGGGGCGATACAGCCAGCCGTCCACGCTGCTGCGGACGAGATCGACGGGCCCTCCCCTCCCGGTCGCGACCACCGGCACCCCGCTGGCCTGCGCCTCCTGGATCGTCTGACCGAACGTCTCGCTCTCGCCCGGGTGGACGAAGACGTCGAAGGACGCGAGGGCGGTCGCGAGGGCGTCGCCGTCGAGGTGCCCGAGGAACACCGCCTCGGGCAGGAGCTGCTCGAGGAGCGGCCTCGACGGCCCGTCGCCGACGATCACGAGACGGATGCCGGGGGTCCCGCGGAGCGCGACGAGGTCTTCCACCTGCTTCTCGGGGGCGAGCCGACCGACGTAGCCGACGATGACCTCGCCCGGCGCGGTGCGCGCTCGCCAGGCGTCATCGCGCCGTTCGGGCCGGAACCGGAGCGAGTCGACACCGCGTCCCCACAGCGCCACGCGATCGACGCCCATGGTCTCGAGTTGCGTTCGCGCCGCCGCGGACGGGGCAAGGGTGAGCGTCGCGCGTCGGTGCAGGCGGCGGACGTGCGCTTCGGCGAGCGCTGTGGCCTGCGGCAGCCCGTAGCGCGCCGTGTAGGAGACGACGTCGGTCTGGTAGACCGCGACGCTCGGCAGACGACGCGACTCCGCGGCGACGAGGCCCTGCCAGCCGAGGAGGAACGGGGAGGCCAGGTGGACGACATCGGCATCGAAGCGCGCAAGATCCCGGGCGATCGACGCGGCCGGCGGCACGGCCAGCCGGACAGCGGGGTAGGTCGGCAACGGGAAGGAGGCGACGGCGCGCCCCGGCATCCCGAGCTCGTGACGGCGGACCCCCGGAGCGACGACGAACACGTCGTGCCCGCGACGCTCGAGGTGCTCCCGGATCTGCAGGACAGATCCGGTGACCCCGTTCATGTGCGGGAGGAAGGACTCGGTGACGACCGCGACTCTCACACGACCAGGGTGCCCGTGTGCGCACCCCGACACCGGCGTAAGCGCCTCGGATCGCGGAGTGTTCATCCACCCCTCGCCTCGCGGTCATCGGGACGTCGCGATTCGTCCTTCCGTTCGCGCGGCGTTCATCGACGGCGTGTACCCAAGGCCTGTGAGCGCAGATCTCCTGACGAGCGTGGCATCCAGCCCGTGGGCACTGCCCGCCCTGTTCGCCCTGGTCTTCGCCGACGCCGTTCTCGTCGTCGTCCCCGGCGAAGTCGCCGTCACGGCGACCGGTGCTCTCGCCGCGGCGACCGGCACTCCCCCGCTCGCCGCGGTCATCGTCGTGGCCGCGGTCGCAGCGTTCTGCGGCGACGCCCTCTGCTACAGCGTGGGGCGTTTCGCCGGCATCGAGAGGTGGCGGTGGATGCGGCATCCCCGCGTCCGGTCCGCATTCGACTGGGCGGGCACGCGGCTCACGCAGGGCACGGCGACCGTCGTCTTCACGGCACGGTTCATCCCGTTCGCACGGCTCGCCGTGAACCTCACCGCGGGGGCGACACGAGTACCGGCCGGTCGGTACTTCGCCGCGGTGGCAATCGCCGCCAGCGCGTGGGCGGCCTACCAGGCCGTGGTGGGAGCGGCGATCGGCGCTCTCCTGCCGGGCAATCCCGTGGTGGCGGTGATCGCGTCGATCGTCGTCGCCCTCGCGCTGGGGCTCGTGATCGACGGCGCGGCGGCCCGAGTATCGAGCCGCCGCGCGCGGTGACTCCCTACTCGCCGGTGAGGCCGCCGAGCAGGTGGTCGAACGATCCGCCCTTACCGAGGTAGGACTCCGGGTCGAAGGGGTCCAGCGCCTCCTCGACGGGACGGCGGGTGACGGCATCCGCCAATTCGCGCGCACCTCGTTCGATACGGGACGACAGCGGAGACACGTCGTCGGCGCGGGCGCCCCAGTCCGACGACGCCGCGAAGACGCCTGTCGAGACGGCTTCTGCGTGCAGGTACGCGAAGAGCGGTCGGATGGCGTAGTCGATGGCGAGCGAGTGCCTCGCTGTGCCGGCATTGGCTCCGATGAGGACCGGCTTGCCCTGGAGCGCGTCCGGGTCGAGGACGTCGATGAACGACTTGAACAGTCCCGAATAGCTCGTGGAGAAGATCGGCGTCACCACGATCAGCGCGTCCGCCGAGACGACCGTGTTGATCATCGCCTCGAGTGCGGGCGGGGCGAATCCCGTCAGCAGGTTGTTCGTGATGTCGTGGGCGTATTCACGCAGCTCGAAGGTGTCGACGGATGCCTCGACCCCCCGCTCTCGCAGATCGGCCAAGACGGCGACCGACAACTTGTCGGCGAGCATGCGCGTCGAGGAGGGGTTCGACAGTCCCGCCGAGACGACGGCGATGCGGCGGGCGGTCATCGTGCACCGCTCAGTCCGAACGCGGCGCCCACGGGAGCCGCGGTGTCCTGATACGGGCTCGGACCGGAGAGGTTGTCACCGCGGTTCGCGCGAGGACGCGCCTCGCGTGCGGGCCCATCTCCGTAGACGGCGGCGACGCGCGACGCGTGCGTCGGGGCGTCGGGGACCGTCTCGGGACGGTTCTTCGCAAGCTCCGTGCGGAGGACGGGGACGACCTCGCCACCCAGGAAATCGAGCTGCTCGAGCACCGTCTTGAGCGGCAGGCCGGCGTGGTCGACGAGGAACAGCTGACGCTGGAAGTCGCCGAACAGATCGCGCATCCCGGCGTAGCGGTCGATGACCTGCTGCGGCGAGCCGACGGTGAGCGGCGTCATCTCGGCGAAGTCCTCCATCGCCGGGCCGTGCCCGTAGACGGGAGCGTTGTCGAAATAGGGGCGGAATTGGGAGACGGCATCCTGCGAGTTCTTCGCCATGAAGGCCTGTCCGCCGATGCCGACGATCGCCGTCTCGGGCGTCCCGTGCCCGTAATGCTCCCAGCGCTGGCGGTAGAGACCGATGAGGCGCTGGTAGTGCTCGGCGGGCCAGAAGATGTTGTTCGCGAAGAACCCGTCGCCGTAGTAGGCGGCCTGCTCCGCGATCTCGGGGGTGCGGATCGATCCGTGCCACACGAAGGGCGCGACTCCGTCGAGGGGGCGTGGTGTCGAGGTGAAGCCCTGCAGTGGGGTGCGGAACTTGCCCTCCCAGTCGACGACGTCCTCACGCCACAGCTTGTGCAGCAACGCGTAGTTCTCGATGGCGAGTGGCACTCCTTGACGGATGTCCTTGCCGAACCAGGGGTAGACCGGACCGGTGTTGCCGCGTCCGAGCATGAGGTCCATACGGCCACCCGACAGGTGCTGCAGCATCGCGTAGTCTTCCGCGATCTTGACCGGGTCGTTGGTCGTGATGAGGGTCGTCGAGGTCGAGAGGATGAGTCGCTCGGTCTGCGCGGCGATGTACGCCAGCGTCGTCGTCGGCGAGGACGACCAGAACGGCGGGTTGTGGTGCTCGCCGATCGCGAAGACGTCGAGACCGACCTCTTCGGCGTGCTTGGCGATCTCGACGGTCGCCGAGATGCGCTCACGCTCGCTGGGCGTGTGACCCGTGGTCGGGTCCTGCGTGATGTCGGTGACGGTGAAGATGCCGAACTGCACGCCGGGCCAGCTGGCGGTGCTGTTGGTGTCGCTCACGATGTCCCTCTCGATTCCCGGACGATTGCGCCCGATACATGCAACTGAATGTATCGATATCAACGCGTCCGTGTCCACGTTATTCCCGCGCTGGGGTCACGCGGGATCGAAGGGCAGCCCGAAGGCCGCGGCGACGCCGTCGTTGGTCACGCGACCGGCGCGGATGTTTAGGCCCTTGGCGAGCGCGGGATCCGCTGCCGCGGCGGCATCCCACCCCCGGTCGGCGAGCGCTGCGACATACGGCAGCGTGGCGTTGGTGAGCGCGCGCGTCGACGTCTCGGGCACGGCACCGGGCATGTTGGCGACGCAGTAGTACACCGCCTCATGCACGGAGAACGTCGGGGCGTCGTGCGTCGTGGGACGCGAGCCCTCGAAGCAACCGCCCTGATCGATCGCGATGTCGACGAGCACGGCTCCCGCCTTCATGCCCGCGACCATGTCGAGGGTCACGAGCTTCGGCGCTGCCGCGCCCGGAATGAGCACGGACCCGATGACGAGGTCGGCGGATGCCACCTGTTCCGCGATCTCATAACGGGTGGAGGCGCGGGTGTGGAGCCCCGGGTAGCGCTTCTCGAGCTCCCGCAGCCGCGACAGCGACACATCGAGCACGCTGACGTCGGCCCCCATGCCGAGAGCGTTGGCTGCCGCGTGCTCCCCCGCGACGCCGCCGCCGATGACAACCACCTTCGCCTTCGGGGTGCCCGCCACGCCGCCGAGGAGCGTGCCGCGGCCACCCGCCGCGCTCATGAGCGTGTGAGCGCCGACCGTGATGGAGATGCGGCCCGCGACCTCGCTCATCGGCGACAGGAGCGGCAGCGCGCGGTCGGCCGTCTGCACGGTCTCATACGCGACCGCGGTCGTCCCCGCGGCGAGGAGCGCATCCGTCAGCGGCCGATCGGCGGCGAGGTGCAGGTAGGTGAACAACGTCAGGTCATCGCGAAGGTGGGGATACTCGGCCGCGATCGGTTCCTTGACCTTCACGAGGAGCTCCGCCTGCCCCCACGTCGACTCCGCGTCAGGGGTGAGCACCGCACCGGCGGCAGCGAACGCATCGTCCGAGATGCGCGACCCCGCCCCGGCACCGGATTGCACGAACACCTCATGCCCGCGCGACACCAGGGTGTCGACGCCTGCGGGCGTGATCGCCACGCGGTTCTCGTTGTTCTTGATCTCCGTGGGAATCCCGATACGCATGGCGTCACGCTCCTCGTCTGCGAGTGATGTGGGATTCATCCTGCAGACGATTCGTTACGAGCAGGTGACAGCCGAAGATCCTTCGTTCAAAATGGGCCAGGAAGACCGAAATGAGGACGAATGACCGCTGCAGAAGGTGAATCGACGAAGAATAGTCGACCGGTGGCTCACCTCGACGAGGTCGACCGCGCAATCGTCGAGGCTCTCGCTGCGGACGCCCGGCTCACGAATGCCGAGATCGCCGCCCGGGTGGGGGTCGCGGCATCCACTGCGCACGCCCGGACGCGCGCACTCGTGGACCGCGGAGTGATCACCGGATTCCACGCGAGCGTCGACCAACGTATCGCCGGCGCTGGCCTTCAGGCGATCGTGCACGTCACCCTACGACCGGGATCCCGCCACGAGAGCATCACGGAATTCGCCCACGAGGTGCGGGGGCTCCCCCAGGTCATCCAGATGTTCTTCCTCGGCGGATCCGACGACTTCCTCATCCACATCGCGGTGGCCGATTCGAGCGACGTGCGAGCCTTCGTCGTCGAGCACCTCTCGGCTCAGCGCAGCGTCGCCAACACCCGCACGAGCATCATCTTCGACTACCACCGCAACCGCGTCGCCGCCCCGTTCCACTGACGCGGTAACCGGCTGCAACATTGTCCGGACCCCGAAGACGATCTGCTTATCCTCGGACCATGTCCGCGCAGAGCCTCCCCGTACTCGACCTGTCCCTTCTCGACCAGGGCCCTGAAGCCGCCGAGGCGTTCCGCGCCGATCTGCGTCGCGCGACGCACGAAGTGGGCTTCTTCTACCTCGTGGGCACCGGGGTCTCCCCCGAGCTCGAGGGCCGCCTGCACCGTGCCGCGCGTACGTTCTTCGCTCTGCCCGACGAGGCGAAACTCGAGATCGAGAACATCAAGAGTCCCCACTTCCGCGGCTACACCCGCATCGGCGGCGAACGCACGCAAGGACTCGTCGATTGGCGCGAGCAGATCGACATCGGCCCCGAGCGGCCGGCGATCGACGACCCCGATGCTCCCGCTTACGCCGCGCTCGTCGGTCCGAACCTGTGGCCCAGCGCGCAACCCGAGCTCCGCGCGATCGCCGACGAGTGGACGACCATCCTCTCGGCGGTCGGTCGGAAGCTCCTCCGCGCGTGGGCCGAGGCGCTGGGGGCGCCGGCAACGTACTTCGACGACCACTTCGGTGAGGCGCAGACTCTCCTGAAGATCGTCCGGTACCCGGGCTCCAGCGCTCCTGAGCCGCAGCAGGGTGTCGGTGCGCACAAGGATGCCGGCGTGCTGACCCTTCTGTGGGTGGAACCGGGCAAGGGCGGCCTGCAGGTGGAGAAGGACGGCGACTGGATCGATGCGCCGGCCGTTCCCGGGTCTTTCGTCGTCAACATCGGCGAGCTTCTCGAGCACGCGACCGGCGGCTACCTGACCGCGACGAACCACCGCGTGGTGTCACCGCGCGCGCCGGAGGACCGCATCTCGGTGCCGTTCTTCTTCAACCCGTCACTCGACGCCGAGCTCCCCGCCATCACCCTGCCTGCTGAGCTGGCGGCCCAGGCGCGCGGGATCTCGCAGGACCCGCGGAACCCCATCCACGGCCTGCACGGCGAGAACGCACTGAAGTCGCGACTGCGTGCGCACCCCGATGTGGCCGCCATCTGGCATCCCGAACTCGTCTCCGCCCGCGCCTGAATCGGAAGACAAGCGGGAACGACGAAGGCCGCCCCACACCGTGGGGCGGCCTTCTCAAGAATGTTCTGCGCGATTGAACGCTGGCAGCAATGCCTTATCGACGGAGGCCGAGGCGCTCGATGAGCGAGCGGTACCGGTTGATGTCGACGTCCTGGAGGTAGCCCAGGAGACGGCGGCGCTGACCGACGAGCAGGAACAGCCCACGACGCGAGTGGTGGTCGTGCTTGTGCTCCTTGAGGTGCTCGGTGAGGTCCTTGATGCGCTGCGTCAGCATCGCGACCTGCACCTCGGGGGATCCGGTGTCACCGGGGTGCGTCGCGTACTCTTCGATGATCGCCTTCTTGACGTCTGCTTCCAGTGCCATAGGTGATCCCCTTCCTCTTCGTTGCGCGGCGCCCAACACCTGATGCGTGGGCTCTCTTTATCCGCGGCCGATCGAACGGCAACCACAGGAGTCTACAGGACGGCGCCCCTGTCGACGACCGAGGGCCCGACCGCCGAAGCGGTCGGGCCCCCGAGTCGACGACGCTCAGGCGACGGCGAGCAGATCGATGATGAAGATCAGCGTCTTGCCGCCGAGGAAGTGGCCTCCGGCCGGGCCGTAGGCGAGGTGCGGCGGGATGACCAGCTCGCGACGCCCACCGACCTTCATCCCGGGGATGCCGTCCTGCCACCCCTGGATGAGGCCGCGGAGCGGGAACTGGATGCTCTCGCCACGGTTCCAGGACGAATCGAACTCCTCGCCGGACACGTACTCGACACCGACATAGTGAACGGTGACGGTGTCGCCGGGCTTCGCTTCGGCGCCGTCGCCCTCGATCAGGTCGCGGACGACAAGGTCGGAGGGGGCGGCACCCTGGGGAGCGTCGATCTCGGGCTTGGTGCGGTCTGCAGTCATGAGTCCATCCAAGCCCAGGTGCGTCGAGCGGTCAAAGCGGGTCAGGCCTGGACGGAGCCCTGCAGGTCGAGCTCGATGGTGACGTCCTTGCCGACGAGCACGCCGCCGGTCTCGAGGGCCGCGTTCCAGGTGAGGCCGAAGTCTTCGCGGTTGATGACGGTCTTCGCCGTCGCGCCGGCCTTGTAGTTGCCCCACGGGTCGGTGCCGAAGCCCCCGAAGTCGACCTCGAACGTGACGGGCTTCGTGACGTCCTTGATGGTCAGGTTGCCGTCGACGAGGAAGTCGCCCTTCTCGATGCGGACGCCGGTCGAGGCGAACGTGATCTCGGGGTAGGTCTCGACGTCGAAGAAGTCAGCGCTGCGAAGGTGGCCGTCACGGCCCTCATCCTTCGTGTCGAGCGACGCTGCGTCGACCTTGGCCTCGAGCTTGGCATCGAGCGGGTTCTCGGGGGCGATCAGGGTCGCCTCCTTGACGTTGAAGTGACCGCGGACCTTCGAGATCATCATGTGGCGGACGCTGAAGCCCACCTCGCTGTGAGATGCGTCGAGCGTCCAGGTCCCCGCCTTGTAGCCGGGGATGTCGAGGGTGCTGGTGGAGTCGGTCATGATCGTCCTTCGTGGAGAGGTTCCGGCGTGCACCGGCGGTCAAGGGGGCGTAACGCCGCCGCATCCGATCCTATTCCCGTGAATGCACCTACGCTGACGCATGAGGCCTCTTGACAGAGCGTCGGGGCAGCGGGATCATCTTGGTAGGCCAACTCAGCGCCCGGAAGACTTGCAGGCATCGCCGCGGCTCCGGGCGCTGAGTCTTTTCCGGATGGGCGCTGTCCGACAGGGTTTCAGTCCAGCAGGACGTCGTGACGTGCCCGGGTGGCCCGCTCGAGGAACACCCGCTCATCACGAGCGGCATGCGGATCGCGTCCGGTGATCACCCGCTGCCGCGCAGCAGCCAGCGCCGTCGCCTCGACGATGAAGCGGCGCATCGCCGACACCCGATCTCCTGGCAGCGAGCGCGCCCAGGTGAGTGCGCGGGAGCGTCCGGCGCCGGTCGCGAGCATCTCCACCTCCGCCGGGGAGAACCATCCCGCTATGGCGTAGTCGGACAAACGCGCACGAGTGAGACGGGCCTCTTCTCTTCGGAGAAGGACGACTCCGACGATGAAAAGGACGAACAGAGGAATCTGGAGGGTCGCGTAAAGGAGGAAGAAGTCGGCGAACACAGTCGACCCGTTCCACAGTGCGTGCAGCCCGATCGCCCCCACGAGTCCGAGCACCCAGGGACCGAGTGCGGCGGCACCCCGGGCCCCGGTGCGCGCGGCACGTCCGAGCGCATACCCCGTGACGGCCGTGAACATGACGTGGGCGAACGGGGAAAGGACCCCGCGCAGGAAGAACGTGACGGCGGCGTTCTCGACGCCCCCTGTGATCAGGCTGTCGGCGAAATAGAGGATGTTCTCCGTGAAGGCGAAGCCGGCACCGACCAGCGCCCCGTAGACGACCCCATCGACGGGGCCGTCGAACGCGCGTCGCGCGGCGACGAAGATGAGCAGGACTCCCGCGCCCTTCGCGATCTCCTCGACGATCGGAGCCTGGAGCACCGTGCCGAGGACCTCCGGGAGACCGGGCGCCATGACCGTGATCACCAGGTCGACGCCGAGCGCGAGGACGACGGATGCCACCGCTCCCCACACGAGCGCGAAGGCGATCAGGCCGCGGGGCTCGGGTTCCCATCGGTCGACGATCCGGATCGCAAGGAGAACGAACGTCAACGGGATGAGCGCCAGCACGGCCGAGACGATTGACGCGACGGGACCCAGAAACGCCAGGAAGTACAGCGCCAATCCGAGTGCTGCGATGACGAGGACGGCGGCGATGACCCAGAGGGCCACCCGGCCGCCCGTCGGGGTCGGCAGAGCAAGGTCGCGCCGCGACGGGGCCGGAGGCGGAGCCGTCGGCGTCATGCGCCCCGGCTGTGCGAGAGGCGACGGGAACGACATGGGCTCAGCCTAGGGGCGGCGCGGATCGCGCCCGCGAAAGCGGAGGACGATAGCCTGGAGCAATGCGCTTCGCCCACGTTGTCCCTGACGGAGTCGACGAGCCGCAGCTGGTCCTGGTCGAAGGGGACCGCGCCGCATTCGTGTCGCGCCTGTTCGACGGGGCGCCTTCGCGTCTGCAGCCGCTCATCGAGGGAGGCGACGCCCTCCTCGACCGCGTGCGCGAGGGCGCCGCGACAGCCGAGTGGATGCCGGTGGGCACGCCCGTGTTCGCGTCCGCGATCCTCGACACACCGATCACCATCGCGATCGGCCTGAACTACTCGGCTCACTCGAGCGAACTCGGCCTCAAGGCCGATGCCGCCCCCACCGTCTTCATCCTGTGGCCGGGCTCGCTTTCGGGTCATCGACAGACGACGTCCTGGCCCCGATCGCTCAGCCAGTCCGTCGACTATGAAGCGGAGCTGGGTGTCATCATCGGGCCCGCAGCCCGCGACGTGGCACTCGAGGACGCACTCGACCACGTCTGGGGCTACACCGTGGTGAACGACATCACGGCCCGCGACATCCAGTTCTCCGAGGCGCAGTGGTCCCGCTGCAAATCGTTCGACGGGTTCACCCCCACGGGGCCGTTCGTCGTCACGGCGGACGAGATCCCCGACCCCCAGGACCTCCACATCTGGGCCATCGTCGACGGGAAGATGGTGCAGGACGCGTCGACCGATCAGATGATCCATCCTGTGGCGAAGCTCGTCTCGTTCCTGTCCCAGTCGGCGACGCTGCTTCCCGGCACACTCATCTCGACCGGCTCCCCCGGCGGCGCGGGGTACTCACGCGATCCGCAGATCTTCCTCCGCGATCGCTCGACCGTGACGGTCGGCGTCGATGGGATCGGCGAACTGACCACCTTCTGCCGGATCACCGACTGAGTCCGGCATCCAACGACGAAGCGGCGACCACCCGAAGGTGGTCGCCGCTTCGTCTATGACTCAGTAGTCGAGCTGGCCCGACTGCTCCATGACCTGCGAGCACGGCACGTCGACGCCGTAGACGTTCACGATCGCCGTGGGGTCGGACGCGCACGTCATGCCCGCCGCGATGGGCGGCCAGACGAGCGCGAAGAAGATGATGATGCCGACGATCATGAGGACGATGCTCACGATGATGGCGGCGAGCGCCAGACCGTTCTTCGCGCCGGCCTTGCGGCTCTGGACGAGCGCGACGATGCCGAGGATCAGACCGATGAGCTGCGTGAACGGAATGATCGCGAGAATCAGCGCGACGATGCCCATCGTGCGGCCCGGCTTGGGGCCGGCTGCCGGAGCACCGGAGTACTGCGGAGCATTGCCGTACGCGGGCGCCTCGTACGCCGGCGGCGCGGGCGGGATGTTCTGGGAATTCGGCTGGTTGGGGTCGGTCATGTGAAGTCCTTTAGGTCTCTGATCGGCCGGGATACGACCCCGACGCTAGCGCTCATGATTCTCTCAGACAACCCGCAATCACACCCCCTCCGCAGCACCCGGTTTTGTGATAACAGGAATCGCACGGGTCACCGCCTGCAGTCCCGAGAGGCGTGCGGGCGAGAGCTGCTTGTCGACCTCGTCGCGCGACATCAGCCCCGCCTCGACGACCAGATCGCCGACATTCCGCTTGGTGAGCAGCGCGGTCTTGGCGAGAGCGGCAGCCGCCGTATAGCCGATGAACGGGGTCAACGCGGTGATGACGCCGACCGACGACCCGACCATCGTCCCGAGACGCTCGCGGTTGGCGGTGATGCCGTCGACGCAGTTCACCCGGAGAGTGCGCATCGCGCGCCGCATCCACGTGATCGACTGGAAGATCGAGTGCGCGATGACCGGCTCGAAGGCGTTCAGCTGCAGCTGGCCGCCCTCGACCGCCATGGTCACCGTGAGGTCCGCGCCGGCAACGGCGAAGGCGACCTGGTTGACGACCTCGGGGATGACCGGGTTCACCTTGCCGGGCATGATGCTCGAACCCGCCTGACGGGCCGGCAGGTTGATCTCGCCGAACCCAGCCTGCGGACCGCTGGAGAGAAGTCGCAGGTCGTTGCTGATCTTCGACAGCTTGATCGCGTTGCGCTTCAGCGTGGAGGAGAACGACATGAACGCGCCGGTGTCGCTCGTGGACTCGACGAGGTCTACCGCGGTGTCCAGGTCGAGCTCGCTGATCTCGCGCAGGTGGTGGAGGACAGCCTCGGAGTAGTCCGGATGAGTGGTGATGCCGGTGCCGATGGCGGTCGCGCCCATATTGATCTCGTACAGCAGGTGCGCGTTCTCACGGAGGCGGTGATAGTCCTCCCCCAGCGTCGTGGCGAAACCGTGGAATTCCTGGCCGAGGGTCATCGGCACGGCATCCTGCAACTGCGTGCGCCCGACCTTGAGGACGTCGTGGAACTCGTCGGCCTTGTTCAGGAAGGCGCGGCGCAGGAGGTCGAGCTCCTCGAGGAGCGACTGGAGGTCGAGACCGAGCCCGACCTTGATCGCCGTCGGGTAGACATCGTTCGTCGACTGGCTGCGGTTCGTGTGATCGATGGGCGAGAGGAAGGCGTAATCGCCCTTCTCGCGGCCCGCCATCTCGAGCGCGATGTTGGTGATGACCTCGTTCGCGTTCATGTTCGTCGACGTGCCGGCGCCGCCCTGGATGACCCCCACGACGAACTGATCGTGGAACTCGCCGTCGATGACACGTTGAGCGGCCTGGTCGATGAGGTCGGCGCGAGCGGCGTCGAGCACACCGATCTGCTTGTTGGCGCGGGCAGAGGCCTGCTTGACCATCGCGAGGGCGACGACCAGATCGCGATAGACCGAGATCGGTCGCATCGAGATGGGGAAGTTCTCCAGGGCTCTCGCCGTATGGATGCCCCAATAGGCGTCGGTGGGGATCTCCATCGATCCCAGGGAGTCGGTCTCGGTACGCGTCGTCGCGTCAGATGCCATGTGTGGTGTCCTCATGGGTCACGGGGGTGCGGGGATGGTTCGAGCCTATCCCCGCACCCCCCGACCTCACCGGTTCACGCTCGACATGTCGGCGTAACGATCGCCGACGGCCGGGGCCACTTCGTCGAGTCGACGCACCTGCTCGTCGGTCAGAGTCAACTCCGCTGCGCCGATGTTCTCATCGAGCCGCGCGAGCTTGCGCGTTCCCGGGATGGGGACGATGTCCTCGCCCTGAGCGAGGATCCACGCCAGAGCGATCTGCGCCGGGGTCGCCCCCGCGTGAGCGGCGATCTCCTCGATGACATCGACGATCTTCAGGTTGGCGGCGAGCGCCTCGTCCTCGAAGCGCGGATTGCTCCGGCGGAAGTCGTCGGCGGCGAGCTGGTCGACCGAACGGATCTTCCCGGTCAGGAAGCCGCGTCCGAGCGGCGAGTACGGGACGAACCCGATGCCCAGTTCGCGGAGGGCCGGGAGGAGTTCCGCCTCCGGGTCGCGGGTCCACAGCGAGTACTCGGTCTGGACGGCCGTCACGGGGTGGACGGCGTGTGCGCGGCGGATGGTGGCGACGGATGCCTCCGACAGGCCGTACCCGCGGATCTTGCCCTGCTCGACGAGCTCGGCAAGCGCGCCGACGGTCTCCTCGACCGGCACGGCGGGATCCATCCGGTGCTGGTAGTAGACATCGATGCGGTCGGTCTGCAAGCGGCGCAGCGATCCCTCCACGGACTGACGCACGTTCTCCGGCGTGCCGTCGAGTCCACGGCCGTCCTCACGGTGACGGACGATGCCGAACTTCGTCGCGAGGACGACCTCGTCGCGGCGACCGGACTCCGCGAGGGTTTTCCCGAGAAGTTCCTCGTTGGTGTACGGACCGTACATCTCCGCGGTGTCGAGGAGCGTGACACCGCGGTCGAGGGCGCCGAGGATCGTTTCGGCGCCGCCGACGTCGTCCTGGCCGGCGCCCGTGTAGAAGGCGCTGATACCCATGAGTCCGAGTCCGATGCGGCCGACCTCGGGGCCGTTCGAGCCGAGCGTGGTGGTCTTCATGATGGGCTGATCTCCTTGTCGTAGATGTCGATCTTGTGATCGATGGCGGCGAGGCTGACAGTGACCTCGTCGAGTTCGTGGCGGACGACCTCGCGGTGCTCGACGAGCAGCCGACGTCGCTCAGCGATCGTCGTGTCTCCCTCGCGCACGAGCTCGGTGTAACGACGCATGGTGGCGATCGGCATCCCCGTCCAGCGCAGGCGTGCCAGGAAGCGGATCCAGGCGAGGTCTGCGTCGGAGTAGCGCCGGTGGGACGAGGAAGCCCGGTCGACGGGGTGCAGCATCAGGCCCGCGCGCTCGTAGTAGCGCAGCGTGTGCGCGCTGACACCGGTGGCGTCCGCTGCCTCGGCGATGGACGCACCCTCGGAGTGGGAGAGAAGGGACATGCCTTCACGGTAGAACTTCGAGCGCGCTCTAAGTCAAGCGTTCCCTGTCACGCAGCTCTCAGTCAGGCTTGCGGGAGAACGCCTCGAGGCGCTCGTGCGGGCTGAGTCGTGACATCCGCTCGACCCACTCAGCGGAGAAGTAGTCACCCGTCGGGGCCTCGACCACCGGGACGACAGTGTGGGTGATCGTGTCGTCGTAGACGTGGACGAGGTGGAAGGACTGGCCGGCATCCATCCCGTTCACCTCGGTCGGGGGCCGCTGCAGGTTCATCGTGTAACAGGTGGCCGAGGCCACGCTCACCGGGATACCCGCGAAGGTTCCGCTCGTGGAGTAGTGCAGATGACCCGCGAGGATGCCGCGCACGTCGCTCCCCGCGAGGACCTCCGCCAGGGCGTCCTGGTCGCGGAGTTCGAGGATGTCGAAGAACGGGATGTGGCTGGGCAGCGGCGGGTGGTGAAGCGCGACGATCGTGCCGAGCGGGGCGGGCTGCGCGAGCACCTGCCGCAGCCACTCCCGCTGCGCCGCGTCGATATCGCCGTGGTGCCACCCCGGCACGGTCGAATCGAGGACGACGACGCGGAGTCCGTCGAGGTCGTGCACGGACGTGAGAGGGGCGAGCGACCCGGGCTCATCGAACAGCCCCTCGCGCATCGCGGGACGCTCGTCGTGGTTGCCCGCGACCCAGATGAGAGGCGCACCCAGGCGGTCGGCCACCGGTTCGGCGATCTCCCGCAGCCGTTGGTACGCCTCGGGCTCCCCGAGATCCGTCAGGTCTCCCGTGACGACGATCGCATCAGGACGGATGCCGGTGCGCTCCACGGCGGCGAGCGCGGCGATCGCTCCCCCGGTCGAGTCGTACGCGCCGCCGAGCCGACGGTCGCCCGCGAGCAGATGGGTGTCGCTCAGGTGGACGATCGTGCGGAGGGCGGGCGCGTGCCGGCCGAAGGAGACGGACTGCATGCCGTCAGCCTATTGACCGCGGCAGACGCCCTGCGCTCAATGGCTGAAGAGCCTGCGCTCAGTGGTTGAAGAGGATGAGCAGGAGGCCGCCCAGGACGACGAGCCCGCAGACGACGAACGAGCAGTAGGCGCCGACGAGGGCGACCCGCTTCTGCGCCGCGCTCAGCGGGTTCTTCCTCGCCGCCTTCTTCGCTGCCTTCGCCGCACGCTTCTGCTCTTTCGCCGTCATGACGGTCAGCGCGTCGGTGAAGGTCGCGGGGACGACGACCGGCACGCGGCCGGCGCGGACCAGGAGACGAAGACCGATCGCGTAGAAGGTCACGACGGTCGACGCCGCGAGGATCGCAGCGATGAAGACCTGGACGAAAGCGAACCAATCGATACCGACGGTCATCGTGCGGCCTCCTCGTCGGACTCGGCCGCAGCCTGCGCCACGCGCTGCTGGCGGCGGGTGGGCGGCGGCTCCTCGGTGAGGTCCACGGCGGCGCCGGAGTCGGCGACCTCGCTCATCGCGTTCGCCGCGTTCACCTCGTTGCGACGCGACCGCAAGAAGATCGCGAGGACGATCGCGACCGCGATGACGGCACCGATGATGACGCCGATGAGCTCACCGACGCCCTGGCCGAAGAGGTTCTCGAACCCGACGATGAGGAAGGCGGCGAGTGCTCCGACGATGCCGGCAGCGGGAAGGGTCAGCACCCAGCCGATCGTGATGCGACCGACGGTGCCCCAGCGGACCGTCGCCCCGCGGCGTCCGAGGCCGGAGCCGATGACCGAGCCGGACGCGACCTGGGTCGTCGACAGCGCGAAGCCGAGGGCGCTCGAGGCGAGGATCGTCGAGGCGGTGGATGCCTCCGCCGAGAAGCCCTGCGCGGGCTTGACGTCGGTGAGGCCCTTGCCGAGCGTGCGGATGATTCGCCACCCGCCCATGTAGGTGCCGAGGGCGATCGTGATCGCACACGCGAAGATGACCCAGAGCTGGGGGTCGGACTGGCTCTGCCAGCCGACCGTGATGAGGGCGAGGGTGATGACACCCATCGTCTTCTGGGCGTCGTTCGTACCGTGCGCGAGCGCAACCAGGGACGACGTGAAGATCTGTCCCCAGCGGAAGCCGTCCCGGCCGTCCGGCTTGTTGTCGTAGCGGCGGGTGACCACGTAGGCGATCTTCGTCGCGACGAACGCGATGACGCCGGCCGTCAGCGGCGCGATGAGTGCGGGCAGGACCACCTTGGAGAGCACGACGCCCGTGTCGATGGCGCTGATGGAGGCGCCGACGATGGTGGCACCGATCAGTCCGCCGAACAGGGCGTGCGAGGAGCTCGATGGCAGCCCCAGGAGCCACGTGAGCATGTTCCAGGTGATCGCGCCGATGAGTCCCGCGAAGATGATCGCCGGGAAGATCGAGGCGGAGAGCTGATCCTCCCGGATCATGCCCCCCGAGATCGTCTTGGCGACCTCGGTGGACAGGAACGCGCCGACGAGGTTGAGGGAAGCCGCCAGCAGGACGGCGACCTTGGGCTTGAGAGCACCCGTCGCGATGGGCGTAGCCATCGCGTTAGCGGTGTCGTGGAACCCGTTGGTGAAGTCGAAGAACAGTGCCAGGGCGATGACCAGGACGACGATGAATGCTGCGGTCTCCACAGTTCGCTTTCCGTCGGGAATCGGGGGAACGGGTGCCGCGGCGATCGGCGTTGCGAACGAAAAGTTCACCCAGACGTCAACAGCTGTTCAGTCGGGCCTGGAAAATCCTCGCACACGTTGCTCCATGGCATAACCCGCGCGCGCCCGCGGGGGTCCGTTAGCGTGGTCGGGTGACTTCCGAAGCCGTGACACCGCCCGTCGCCGACCGCCGCCCCTTCACCCGGACCCACCACGGCGACGCCGTCTCAGATCCCTACGAATGGCTGCGCGCGAAGGAGGATGAGGCCGTCATCGGCCACCTCGAGGCAGAGAACGCCTACACGGATCAGCGCACCGATCACCTCGACTCGCTCCGAGGGCGCATCTTTGACGAGATCAAGGGGCGCACGCTCGAGACGGACTTGTCGGTGCCTTCGCGCCGCGGTGACTGGTGGTACTACGGACGCACCGTCGAGGGGAAGCAGTACGGCATCAACTGCCGCGCCCCCATCGCCGATGTCGACGACTGGACGCCGCCGGTCCTGTCTCCTGACACCGATGTGCCCGGCGAGGAGGTGCTCCTGGACGGCAATGTCGAGGCCGACGGTCACGACTTCTTCTCGCTCGGCAGCCTCGATGTGTCGACCGACGGCACCCGTCTCCTTTACGGCACCGACGTGGCGGGCGACGAGCGGTACACCCTCCGCATCCGGGACCTCGTCACCGGGAAGGACCTCCCCGACGTCGTCGAGAACACCTCGTCGGGTGCGGTGTTCTCCCCCGACGGTCGGCACGTGATCTACACGACCGTCGACGACGCCTGGCGTCCCGACACCGTCTGGCTGCACGAGGTGGGGACGGATGCGGCATCTGACCGCGTCATCTTCACCGAGCCCGACGAGCGCTACTGGGTGGGGGCAGGCTTCACCCGCAGCGACCGCTACCTCGTGATCGGCGTCGGGTCGTCGATCACGTCGGAGGAGTTCCTCGTCCCCGCCGACGACCTCACCGCGGAGCCCCGCTCCGTGTGGCCGCGTCGCGAGGGTGTCGAGTACTCCCTCACTCACGCGATCATCGACGGCGAGGACGTCCTCTATATCCTCCACAACGACGGTGCCCTGGACTTCGAGCTCGTGCGGGTAGCGGCATCCGACCCAGCGGGGGAACGCCACGTCGTCCTTCCCCACCTTCCCGGCCGGCGCCTGCTGGACGCCTCCGCGTACCGCGACTGGGCCGTCGTGGAGTACCGCCGCGAAGGACTCGCCCGAGTCGGCATCTTGGACTACGCGACCGACGACGTGAAGGAGATCGGCTTCGACGAGCCGCTGTATGCCGTCGGCGCGAGCGGGTCGTCGGAGTGGGCTCCGCCGGTCATCCGCCTCGGCTACGCCTCGTTCGTGACGCCCGGCACGGTGTTCGACTACGACGTCGCGAGCGGTGACCTCCTCCTCCGCAAGAGCCAGCCCGTCCTCGGCGGCTACGACCCTGCGGACTACGGCCAGGAGCGCGTGTGGGCGACAGCCGAGGACGGCACCCGGATCCCGGTGTCCCTCGTCTGGAAGCGGTCGTTCGGCGAGCCCGGTACCGCCCCGCGAGCTCTGCACCTCTACGGGTACGGCTCCTATGAGCACTCCATCGAGCCCGGCTTCTCGGTCGCGCGCCTGTCGATGCTCGACCGCGGCGTTATCTTCGCCATCGCCCACGTCCGAGGCGGCGGCGAGATGGGACGCCAGTGGTACGAGGAGGGAAAGCTCCTCCACAAGCGCAACACGTTCACCGACTTCGTCGCGGTCGGACGCCATCTCGTCGCAGAAGGGGTCACGTCCCCCGACCGACTCGTCGCCGAGGGCGGCTCGGCGGGCGGGCTGCTCATGGGCGCCGTCGCGAACCTCGCCCCGGACCTGTTCGCCGGGGTCCTGGCCGGAGTGCCGTTCGTCGACGCGCTGACGACGATCCTCGACCCGTCCCTTCCTCTGACCGTCATCGAGTGGGACGAGTGGGGTGACCCGCTGCACAACGCCGACGTCTACGCCTACATGAAGTCGTACACGCCGTACGAGAACGTGCAGGACGGAGTGCGCTACCCCCGCGTCCTCGCCGTCACCTCCCTCAACGACACGCGTGTCCTCTACGTCGAACCGGCGAAGTGGGTTGCGCGCCTGCGGGAGGTCGGAGCCGACGCACTGTTGAAGTGCGAGATGGTCGCCGGACACGGCGGCGTCAGCGGGCGCTACAACTCATGGCGCGAGCGGGCGTTCGAGCTCGCCTGGCTCCTGGACGTGCTGGGGCTCGCCGAGGAGAGCTGAAGGTCGTCGTTCCGGTCGCCCGCTGGGTACGATGCCGCCATGGCCTCCGATCCTCGCTACCGCGCTGCGGTGCGCATCGATCTCGATCTCGTCTGCGCGAACCCCGACGAGCTGCTGTCCGGGACCGACGACGCGTCTCGGATGTCCGCCTCGTCGCTGACCGCTGAGGATGCCCTCCTCTCACTCATCCGCGTCTCGGTCGCTCCCGGCAGTGAGGGGCTCGTCGAGATCGAATCCACCAGCACCTCGATCGTGGACTCCGAGTGGGAAGGCACGTCCGGGAGCATTCCCGACGGGTCCTCCGACACGGCCCGCGTCGCGCGGGCCGGAGCCCGGCTCGCCGGCATCGACTGGGCGCTGGACGAACTCTTCGACGGGTCGAGCGGTGGCGCGCTGGCATCGGAGCTGCGTCAACGCACGGTGATCAAGGGCCTCGTCTGGAACGCGTCGGTCATGGTGGTGGACTGCCTGTTCGACGACGTCCGTCAGCTGACGGATGCCCCGGAGGATCGTTCCGCCTGGCGCGAGACCCATGTGATCTCGCAGCTGCCGCCGCAGTACGCGACGAACTACGACCGGGCGTTCGCGCAGAAGTTCCTCGCCGCGACGATCGAGGTCACCTCACGGCTGAGCGCCTCCCCCGTGTACCCGCCGACCGTCGCCCACGAGCTCGCGCTGAAGCTCGTGCTGGACGAAGCCGAGCGGAGCGCCGAGCGGCTCAGCGGCGAGCTCCCCGAGGGCTGGCGCGGCCACCTCGACACCGTGCTGTTCCAGGACCTCGACGTCGAATCGCTGTTCGCCGACCAGGACGCCACGACCAAGAGGGATGCCGCAGCCGCGACCCCTCCTCTGGACTTCGCGAGCTGGTTCATCCCCTACGCGCACGCCCCGGCCCCGGCGCCCTACGCGAGCGACGACATCAAAGAGCCCGTCCGTAGGTAGCACGCGACACCGCGCCAGGGCAATTGTCAGTTTTCGGTTCCGGCATCCCGTAAAATCAGTAATCCCCAGGGGGAGTACTCCGCTACGGCTGGTTCGTCATTACGGATGTGAAGGCGCATCCCGGATCACCGGTCTCGAGGAATCGAGATGGAGAAGACTCTGGCGTCATTCGTTCACGCCATTGAGGAGACTCCTGTGGAAATCACCCCGCTTGTCTGGGGCATCACGATCGCTGTCACGATCGCCTTCTTCGTCTATGAATTCTTCGCGCACGTGCGGAAGCCGCACGAGCCGTCGATCGGCGAATCCGCTCGCTGGTCGGCCTTCTACATCGGGCTCGCGCTGCTGTTCGGTGTCGCGATCGGTCTGATCCCCGGCTGGGGCTGGGTCTTCTCGGGCGAGTACTTCGCCGGATACCTCACGGAGAAAGCCCTCTCGATCGACAACCTGTTCGTGTTCCTCATCGTCATGACCGGGTTCGCCGTTCCGAAGATCTATCAGCAGAAGGTGCTGATGATCGGCATCGTCATCGCCCTGATCATGCGCGGGGCGTTCATCGCCGTCGGCGCCGCCCTGATCGAGAACTTCTCCTGGATCTTCTACGTGTTCGGCGCCCTCCTGCTGTTCCTGGCCTACCGCCAGGCCTTCACGCACGGCGAGTCCGACCCGGCCAACGGCAAGTTCATGCAGTTCGTCCGCCGCATCCTCCCCGTCAGCGACGAGTACAACGGCGACAAGCTCACAGTCAAGAAGGCCGGCAAGCGCTTCGTCACCCCGATGCTGCTCGTCATCGTCGCGATCGGCTTCGTCGACCTCATCTTCGCGGTCGACTCGATCCCCGCGATCTACGGCCTGACGAACGAGGCGTACATCGTCTTCACGGCCAACGCGTTCGCGCTCATGGGTCTTCGCCAGCTGTACTTCCTCATCGGGGGGCTCCTCGAGCGTCTCGTATACCTGGCGCAGGGGCTGGCGGTCATCCTCGCCTTCATCGGCGTGAAGCTCGTCCTGCACGCGATGCACGTCAACGAGCTGCCGTTCATCAACGGTGGAGAGCCCATGCTGTGGGCGCCGGAGATCCCCATCTGGTTCTCGCTGCTGTTCATCGCAGCCACGATCGTCGTCGCGACGGTCGCGAGCCTCGCGAAGACACGACGGGACGACGCCCGAGAACTTGCGGACGCGACGGCTGCCGCCCCGAACGATCAGTCCGCGGACCGCAGCTGACCGATGGACTGTCACCATACGCAGACGCCGCCCACTGACGACACCGCAGTCGAGGTGATCCGGTGACCGACCTGGTCCTGAACATCGCTCTCGTGTTCGTGTTCGTCCTCGTGGGCGGCGTCTTCGCGGCGACCGAAATGGCCCTCGTGACCCTCCGCGAGAGCCAGATCAACGCGATCGCCGCACGCGGCAAGAGAGGCGTGAAGGTGGCGGGCCTCGCCCGCAACCCGAACACCTTTCTCTCCGCGGTGCAGATCGGCGTCACGGTGGCGGGCTTCGCGTCCGCCGCCTACGGCGCCACCTCGATCGCCCCGTCGGTCGCGCCCCTCCTCGAGTCGTGGGGCGCCGATCCGGCGGTGGCGTTGACGCTCGCGACGCTCATCCTGACGCTGGTGATCGCGTACCTGTCGCTCGTGCTCGGCGAGCTCGTCCCGAAGCGACTCGCGATTCAACGAAACGCACAGTTCGCGTACGCGGTCGCGCCTGTCCTGGACGGTTTCGCAAAGGTCATGCGGCCCGTCATCTGGCTGCTGTCGGTGTCGACCAACGCTCTCGTGCGCCTGTTGGGCGGGGACCCCCACAAGAGCGGCGAGGAGATGACCGACGAAGAGGTCCGCGATATCGTCGCGAGCCACGAGGGACTCCCTGAAGACGAGCGCCGCATCCTCGAGGACGTCCTGTCTCTTCGCGGTCGTCAGCTCAGCGAAGTGATGCGTCCTCGACCCGAGGTGACTGCGCTCGATGACACGGCGACGATCGGCGACACCGTCGCACAGGTGCGGGAGTTGCCGTTCTCGCGCTATCCCGTCGCGGACACGTCGATCGACGACATCATCGGGTTCGTGCACGTGCGCGATCTCTTCGAGGCGGTCGCCGAGGGTCGGGATGCCCCCCTCTCGGGCATCGTGCGTTCGATCCCCTACTTCCCGTCGACAGCTCGCGTCCTTCCCACCCTCACGAAGATGCGTGCCGAGGGCCATCACATCGCGGTCGTCGTCGACGAGTACGGCGGCACGGACGGCATCGTGACGCTCGAGGACCTCGTGGAAGAGGTCGTCGGTGAGATCTTCGACGAGTACGACACGGCCACCGCGCCCGACGCGGATCGGGAGATCATCGAGGGTCGACTCAACCTGCAGGACTTCGCCGAAGCGACCGGGATCACGCTCCCCCGCGGAGCCTCCGACACCGTGGCCGGCTTCGTCACCGAGCGACTCGGGCGCCTCGCCGTCGTCGGCGACGTCGTCGAGGTGGACGGCGCGACCATTGAGGTCACGGCGCTCGACCGCCGACGCATCGCCGAGGTCCGCGTCACCGCCCGCGACGGAGGCGACGACACGTCGGCATGACGGGCGGCGCTCGCCAAAGCCGTGGCCAGCCGGTAACGTCCTGCGTGAAGCGAGCCGTTGCGTTGGGGATCTGCGCGAGCTCGCGTTTTCTGGGGAGAAGACATGACGAGCACGTCAACTGTTCTGCGCGCGTCCGATCCGATGCTGGCGCGGACGATTCCATCGTTGGACGGCATTCGCGCACTCGCGGTGGTGTGCGTCATCTGGGGGCACGGGGCCGCCACCCTTCCGCAGAGTGAGCTGGTCATCGCACTCAGGGCGTACTTGCCCGGAGGGTACTTCGGAGTCCAGGCGTTCTTCGTCCTCTCCGGGTTCCTGATCACGACCTTGTTGCTCCGCGAGCGGAGCAAGACGGGGCGCATCTCGCTGTCGGGGTTCTATCGCCGCCGGGCCTACCGGATCCTCCCAGCGCTCTTCGTGTTCCTCGCGATCGTGACCGTCCTCGCCCTCACGGGGGTGATCAGCGGGGTCGGGCCGCGCGACATCATCAGCCCCGCACTGTTCCTGCGGGACTACTGGCCCCTCGACGGAGCATGGTGGACCGGCCACACCTGGTCGTTGAGCGTTGAGGAGCAGTTCTACGTCCTCTGGCCCCTCGCGGTGATCCTCATGCCACGCGCGGTTGCGGTGAAGGTTCTCGTCGCGGGGGTTCTGCTGTCCCCCGTCATCCGGGTCGGGACGTCGCTTCTGCCCTTCGTCCCCGAAGGCGCCGTCACCTACATGTTCCATACCCGCGCGGACGCGCTCATGATCGGCTGCCTGCTGGCGTACGGTGCCGGCCAGAACTGGTACGCGCGGATCCTGGAGTGGATCTTCGCCCGGCGCCTGCAGTGGGCGGTCGTCGTCTGGCTACCGGTGTCGTGGGCCCTCACCTCACGCTTCGAGGGCCTCTGGATGTACACCGTCGGTTACGTGGGCGATGCGCTCGCGGTCGCGATCGTCATCGTCTGGATGATGCGCTCGCCGGGCTCGCCGTTCGGACGGTTCTTGAACTGGCGGCCGGTCGTGCACGTCGGCCTGATCTCCTACAGCCTGTACCTGTACCAGCAGCTCTTCCTGACGAACCACAACGACACCTGGTTCGGCAGGCTCACTGTCGGCGGGCTGCTCGCACTGCTCCTGGCCGCGGAAGCGTCGTACTGGTTCGTCGAGCGGCCGTTCATCCGACTCCGAGTACGTCGCGAGCGAGCGAAGACCACGCGGGGTGCTGCGTCACGCAGAGTCGACGGACATTCGAGCTGACCGCAACGGTCCGTCAGCGTGTGGTGCCGGCTACAGGACTTGAACCTGCAACCCCCGTATTACAAGTACGGTGCGCTACCAATTGCGCCAAGCCGGCAGGTGGCCCAGTCTACCGGGGCCGGCCGGGTCACTCCGCCGGGACGGTGGGAGCCGGCGTCGGAGTCTGCTCTGTGAAGAACGCGTCGCTCGCGCTCGTCAGCACGAATTGCGAGAACTCGGCAGCGTCCTGCAACGCTCCCATGTAGGGCTGTCCGTTGACGAGGATCATCGGCGTCCCGGTGAGCTGAAGGCCATCGGTGTCGGGGATCCCGGCGATCGCTCGCTCGGTGGCATCCTTCGTCCACTCGATGTAGTCGCCGTCCTCGATGCAGGAGCGGAGGGCTTCGGGGTCCTTCGCGCCGACGGCCTGTGCGAGATCAGCGAGCTCGACGTCCGAGAACCCGTCGGTGTCCATCGCGGGCTGTCGGCTCAGCAGCTCGGTGTTGTACGCGAAGAAGACGCTCTCGTCGTGCGTTGCGACGCAGGCCGCCGCGGCCGCTGCGCGGAGCGAGTACTTCGTGCCGTTCGACTTCGCCGTCAGCATCGATACGGGATGGTAGCTCAGTGTCGCCGCGCCCTGATCCACCCACGTGGTCAGCTGGTCGACGTTGGCGAGCTGCCATTCGCGGGCACCCGGAGACAGGTAGTCGACGTATACACGGATGTCCACGGGAGCCGTGGCGGATGCCGTCGGCGCGGGCGTCGCCTTGTCCGACCCAGGCGTCGCTTCGACCGTGCTGTCGACGACCGCTCCCTGATCGGCGGCGACGCCGGTGACGTCGTTCACGGCGAATCCGTCGGAGGTCGCCGTCTTGGGCGTCAGGTCGCGACCGCCCATCGTCGAGGTGACCGACCACACGACGACGACCGCGACCGCGGCGACCGCTCCCGCGGCGAGGACGCCGAGCGAGATCCGGCGCGCGACACGTGCCCGCGATTGCCGAATGTGCACGCGCTGCGCTTTTTCGCGGACAGCCTCGCGGCGATCGGTCGCGGATGACGAATTGTCGCCGGAATCGGTGGACATGAAACCTCGGGAAGATCTGTGGTGCGGCCAAGAGGCCCGGCGCCGGGGGGCGCACGGTCCGATGTTAGTCAGACGCGCTGGAAAAAGGCTGACGAGGCGGCATCCCGCTCTCAGCGAGGCCGTGCCATACTGAACACGCACCCGATGGCGGGTGTGCGGGGTGTCCCCCCGCTCGCTTCACAACGGATCGTCCGGCACGTACCTGCCGGTGAAGGAGAAGAAACGATGGCGTCCGTCACATTCGACAACGCAACCCGTCTGTACCCCGGTGGCACCCGCCCGGCGGTCGACAAGCTCAACCTCGAGGTCGCCGACGGCGAGTTCCTCGTCCTCGTCGGCCCTTCCGGTTGCGGCAAGTCCACCTCGCTTCGCATGCTCGCCGGCCTCGAAGAGGTCAACTCCGGCTCCATCCGCATCGGTGACCGCGACGTCACCGACGTGCCGCCGAAGGACCGCGACATCGCGATGGTGTTCCAGAACTACGCTCTGTACCCCCACATGACCGTCGCCGAGAACATGGGCTTCGCGCTCAAGATCGCCGGTGTCGGCAAGGAAGAGCGCGCCACCCGCGTTCTCGAGGCAGCGAAGCTCCTCGACCTCGAGGAGTACCTGACCCGCAAGCCGAAGGCCCTCTCGGGTGGTCAGCGTCAGCGCGTCGCCATGGGCCGCGCGATCGTCCGCCAGCCCCAGGTGTTCCTCATGGACGAGCCGCTGTCGAACCTCGACGCCAAGCTGCGCGTCCAGACGCGTACCCAGATCGCGTCGCTCCAGCGTCGCCTCGGCGTCACCACGGTCTACGTCACGCACGACCAGACCGAGGCCCTCACGATGGGTGACCGCATCGCCGTCCTGAAGGACGGTCTCCTGCAGCAGGTCGGCACGCCCCGCGACCTGTACGAGAAGCCGAACAACGTGTTCGTCGCCGGCTTCATCGGCTCGCCCGCCATGAACCTGTTCCCGGCGGACCTGGCCGAGGGCGGCATCCGCTTCGGCTCCGAGGTCGTCCCGCTCGACCGCGACACGGTCGGCCGCGCCAACGGCAGCCAGGTCACGGTCGGTGTCCGCCCCGAGGACATCGAGGTCGGCCCCGCAGACGGCAAGGGCCTCGCGGTCCAGGTCGACCTGGTCGAGGAGCTCGGCGCCGATGGTTACCTCTACGGCCACGTGGACATCAACGGCAAGCGCACCGACATCGTCGCGCGCGTCGATGGCCGCAGCCACCCCAACGCGGGCGAGACGGTCACCCTGGCCGCCAAGCCGGGTCACGTGCACGCGTTCGACATCGAGTCGGGCGAGCGCCTCAACGACAAGCCGGTCGTCTCGGCCTGATCGTCATCATCAGTAGGACCGCGGCGCGGGAAGGTCTTCGGACCTCCCGCGCCGCGGTGCGTGAGTCGGAGGTCACCGCGTGGTCCATTCCCTGAGCATCACCGCCAGCAGCGTCGACGCGGGCCTGCTCGCCCTGCCCTGGTCGACTCCCCTCGGCGAATGGCCGAGCGATGCGATCGTGTCCCTCCCGAAGGGCCTGTCCCGCCACCTGGTCCGCTTCGCGCACCTGTCGGGCCGCGTCGTCGCGGTGAAGGAGACGACCGCCGAGATGGCTCGCCGCGAATACGAGATGCTCGGGTCGCTCGGACGCCTCGACGTTCCCTGCGTGAGCCGTGTCGCCGTGATCGACGGACGGCGCACCCCCAAGGGCGAGCCCCTCCCCGCGGCCCTCGTCACGGCGCATCTCCGCTTCTCCCTCCCCTACCGCGCCCTGTTCACGCAGGTCCTCCGCCCCGATACCGCGACACGTCTCGTCGACGCCCTCGCCGCCCTTCTCGTTCGCCTCCACAATGTCGGCTTCTTCTGGGGTGACGTCTCGCTGTCGAACACGCTGTTCCGACGGGATGCCGGGGCGTTCGCCGCCTACCTCGTCGACGCCGAGACGGGCGAACTGCACGAGGGCGGCCTCACGCGCGGGCAGCGCGAGCACGACCTCGACGTCGCGCGCACCAACATCGCGGGCGAGATCATGGACCTCGAGGCCGGTGGCCGCCTCGAGGGTGGTGTCGACGCCGTGGCGATCGCCGACGGCATCATGTCCTCGTACCGGTCGCTCTGGAGCGCGCTCACCGAGACCGAGACGTTCGCTGCGAACGAGACCTGGCGCATCACCGAGCGCGTGCAGCGCTTGAACGGATTGGGGTTCGACATCGGTGAGATGTCGATCGACGAGACGGCGGACGGCACGAAGGTCCTCATCCAGCCGAAGGTGGTGGATGCCGGGCACCACCAGCGTCGGCTGCTCCGCCTCACCGGCCTCGACGTCGAGGAGAATCAGGCGCGCCGCCTGCTGAACGACATGGACGAATTCGCGGCGCGGGTCTCACGCCTCGGCAGCGACGAGGAGATGGTCGCTCACGAGTGGCTGACGCGCGTGTTCGAGCCGGTCGTCAAGGCGATCCCGTGGGAGCTGCGGAGCAAGCTCGAGCCGGCCGAGGTGTTCCACCAGGTGTTGGAGCACCGTTGGTACATGTCGCAGGCTCGTGGCCGCTCGATCCCCATCGCCGAGGTCTTGTCGTCGTACATCGACGACGTCCTGCGTCACCGCCGCGACGAGGCGACGGTGATGGGGCCGCCGACGGAGACGACCGCCATCCCCGTCGTCACGTCGGAGGTGCCGGTGAGCGACGACGATGAGGACGAAGTCGACTGGCGCGACCTCGTCTGACGCTCGTCAGTATCCGACGGTGAAGCGCCGGCGCACGTGCGCCGGCGACTCGATCTCGTCGAGGACGGCGATCGCGAAGTCGGCGCCGGAGATGAACGACTCGCCCTTGTCGTCGGTCACGAGGACGTCACCGCCGGTGCGGTACGAGCCGGTGCGCTCCCCCGGAGCCCACGCGCCGAAGCCGCCCGCCGGGTGGACGTAGAACCAGTCGCGTCCGCTGCGGTCGGCTTCCAGGTCCTCGAGGATGCCGATGGCCTCCTCGGCCTCCGGCTTGATCTCGTCGGGGAACCCGCTGTCGATGACGCGGGGACCGCCGGGCGCGACGAGGCTCCCCCCGGCGCCGCCGATGACGCCGACCCGCACGGACAGGGGAAGCGCAGCGACGACGTCAGCCACGGCATCCCGCATCTTGCCGACCATGTCGCCGCGGGGCGACGTGGCGAAGACGACGACATCCACCCCCTCGAGCTCGGCCGCGACAGCCGGCGCCTCGAGGATCGAGCCCTCGATATAGGTGGCTCCCTCGATGCGGTCCGCGGGAAGTTTGCGGGCCACCGAGACGACCGTGTGGCCGCGACGGACACCTTCCGTGACGATGTGACTGCCGGTGTATCCGGTGCCGCCGATGACAGCGATGCGGGTCATGAGGGTTCCTCTCCCTAGGGGTGGTTCCAGTCTGGTCCTGCAGTCTGTGCGGCGGCTATCAGCGCGGGGTGCGGCCGATCACTCCATCGAGGCGCGGAGCGTCGACACCTGGTAGAGCGCAACGGATGCCGCGATTCCGGCATTGAGCGACTCGGTCGCCGCGTTGATCGGGATCGAGACGATCTGATCGCACGTCTCGGTCACGAGGCGCGACAGTCCCTTGCCCTCGGACCCCACGACGATGACGACCGGACGGTCGGCGAGCTCGAGGGCGGGAAGCGAAACATCGCCGTCGCCGTCCAGACCCAGGATGAAGACACCCTGCTTCTTGAATTCCTTGAGCGTCGACGTCAGGTTCGCCGCGATCGCGACAGGGATGCGGGCGGCCGCTCCGGCGCTGGTCTTCCATGCCGCGGAGTTGACGCCTGCCGAGCGGCGCTGCGGGATGATGATGGCCTGACCACCGAAGGCGGCCGTCGAGCGGATGATCGCGCCGAGGTTGCGGGGGTCAGTCACACCGTCGAGCGCCACGAAGAGCGGCAGCGCGCCGCGGTCGATGACCTGCTCGAGAAGGTCCTGCGGGTGCGCGTACTCGTACGGCGGCACCTTCAGCGCGACACCCTGGTGGACGCCGTCGAAGCCCGCCATGCGGTCGAGCTCCTGACGCGTGACCTCCAGGACGGGGATGTTCCGGTTGGTCGCGAGAGACAGCATCTCCTTGACGCGGTCGTCCATCTCGACGCGCTGCGCGATGTAGAACGCGGTCGCGGGGATCTTGGCGCGGAGCGCCTCGAGCACGCTGTTGCGGCCGGTCACGGTCTCGGTGTCGTCACCGGACTTCGCCTTCGGGGCACGCCCGCCCGTCGTCTGGCGCAGCTGCGGCTTGCCACCGGCGGCGACGAAACGCTCCTTGGCAGCCTTCCGCTTGCCGGCGGGATGCCAGGCGCGGTCTTCGGCCTTGGGGGTCGGGCCGCGTCCTTCGAGCGAGCGCTTGTTCTTGCCGCCGGTGCCCTTCGTGGGGCCCTTCTTGCCGCGGCCTGCGGACGGGTTACCTGGCTTAGCCATTGTTCAGACTCCAATGGGTCCCTTCGGGACCGTCTTCGAGGACGATGCCGGCCGCCGCGATCGCGTCGCGAATGCGGTCGGCTGCCGCCCAGTCTTTGTCCGCGCGGACAGCCGCGCGCTGATCGATCATGGTGGTGACGAGGCGGTGAAGGGCCGACGCCATCGAGGTGGCCATCGACGCACCCCACTTCTCGGCGAGGGGGTCGATGTCGAGGAGCGCCGTCATCGCGCTCACGCGGCGGAGCGCGGTACCCGCAGCTGCGTTGTCGCCCGCATCAAGGGCGGCGTTACCCGACCGGACGGTCTCATGCAGGACGGCGAGAGCCTGGGGAACACCCAGATCGTCATCCATCGCGGCGACGAAATCCTCCGGAAGATCCGAGCCGAACCACCCGTAGGATCCGCCCGCTGCGCGGATCGCCCGCTGCAGGAACGAACGGATGCGCCCGAGTGCGGCATCCGCTTCAGCGAACGTGGTCTCGCCGATGTCGAGGCTCGAGCGGTAGTGCGCAGCGATCAGCGCATAGCGGACGACGAGCGGGTCGGTGGAGCGCAGAACGTCCTCGGCCAGCAGGAAGTTGCCGAGTGACTTCGACATCTTCTGGTCGCCGACCGTGACGAGGCCGTTGTGCACCCAGTACCGCGCGAAACCGTCGCCGGCGGCGGTCGACTGCGCGAGTTCGTTCTCGTGGTGCGGGAAACGCAGGTCCAATCCGCCGCCGTGGATGTCGAATTCGGGGCCGAGGTAGCGCCGGCTCATGGCGGAGCACTCGATGTGCCAACCCGGACGCCCCGCACCCCACGGCGAGTCCCAGGTCGCGTCGACGGGCTCCCCCTCCTTCGCACCCTTCCAGAGAGCGAAGTCGCGCGGGTCGCGCTTGCCGCGCGGGTCCGCGTCGGCGGCCGATTCCATCGCATCCACCGACTGACGGGTGAGCGCCCCGTACGACGGCCAGGACCGCACGTCGAAGTACACGTCGCCGGCAGCCGCGTAGGCGTGCCCCGCGTCGATGAGACGCTCGATGAGCTCCTGCATCTGCGGGATGGATGCCGTCGCGCGCGGCTCGTACGTCGGGGCCAGGATGCCGACCGCGGCATAGGCGTACGAGAACTCGAGTTCCATGCGGTAAGCCAACGCCCACCAGGGTTCCTCCGCCGTGGCGTTGGCGAGGACCTTGTCGTCGATGTCGGTGACATTGCGGACGAACGTGACCCGTCCGAAGCGATGCGCGAGCCAGCGGCGCAGGACGTCGAAGCTCAACGCGGCGCGGACGTGACCGATGTGCGGGCCGGATTGGACCGTCGGGCCGCAGACGTACATCGTGACGTTCCCCGGATCGGCGGGCGCGAAATCGCGCAGCGCCTGCGCTTGGGAGTCGTAAAGCCTAACCGTCACCGGTCCATGCTACCGGCGGGCGGCGTGAGCACCCGCTCGGAGACGATAGAAAGGACGGGTGCTGCACGTGTTCGCCGTCCTCGCCGCCGCCCTCCTGTTCGGTACGACCGGGACCGCTCGCGCACTCGGCCCGGCTGAAGCCTCGACGCTGTCGGTCGGGGTCGCCCGCATTGTCGTGGGCGGCACGGGTCTCGCGCTGCTCGCCTTCACGCTCGCCGCACGCCATCGCCGGCGCACGCCGGATCGCCCCCGCCCGGCCCTCTCGTGGCGGCCGCTCGCGCTGATGGCGACCACGGGCGTCGCGATCAGCTTGTACCAGCCGCTCTTCTTCCTCGGCACGCAGACGAACGGCGTGGCTGTGAGCACGGTGATCGCTCTCGGGTCGGCACCGGTGCTCGCCGGCATCCTCGAATGGGCGGTCTCGCGTCGCGTGCCATCTCTGCTCTGGATGGGCGCGACGGCCCTCGCCGCGGCGGGGGTCGTCCTGCTGGGGTTCGGAGGCGGCTCGGGCACCGGAGGTGTGGATGCGGTGGGGCTCGCCGCCGCGGTCGGCGCGGGCGCGTGCTTCGCCGTCATCGCGAACGCGCAACGCCGACTCCTCGACGGGGGCTGGGATCCGTTCACCGTCGTGGGGGCGATGGGCGTCGGATCCGCCGTGATCTGCGCTGCAGCGATCCCCTTCGTGGGCCTCGCCTGGGCCGCCACGCCGTCGGGGCTCACCATGGCACTGTGGCTCGGGCTCGCCACTATCTCCCTGGCCTACGTCCTGTTCACGTGGGGCCTCCAGGGCTTGACCGCGGCGACGGCGGCCACTCTCACCCTCGGTGAACCCCTCACGGCCACCGTGCTCGGCGTCAGCGCCCTGGGCGAGACCCTGTCCCCTCTCGCCGTGATCGGGCTCGCCGTGCTGGCCGCGGGGCTCGTCACTCTCGCGTGGGGATCGCGCCGTCCTCGCGATCCCCGCCCCTTTGCCGTGGAGGCCTGACATGCCCGCAGAAGTTCTGGACATCCGCGTCGACGACCTCACGGGCGAAGCCAGCATCGAGCTCGTGCGGCAGCACCTCGCCGGCATGTACGACCTCAGCCCCGCCGAAAGCGTCCACGCGCTCGACGTCTCGGCACTCCGGCATCCTCAGGTCACCGTGTGGTCGGCCTGGCGTGACGGCGAGCTCGCGGGAATCGGAGCTCTCGCGCGCCTCGGCGACGCCGACGGTGAGCTGAAGTCCATGCGCGTCGCCGAGACGCATCTCGGGACCGGGGTGGGCCGCGCGATCCTCCGCCACATCCTGGCCGCCGCACAGACGGCGGGCATCACTCGGGTGTGGCTCGAAACGGGATCGGATGCCGGGTTCCTCGCCGCCCGATCGCTGTACGCGAGCGAGGGGTTCACGGAATGCGAGCCGTTCGGCGACTACGCGCCCGACCCCGCCTCGACTTTCATGACCCGCGCCGTCTGAACCCGCCGATCAGGCGGGGACGACGACAGCGACCGCGAAGGCCGCCACACCGTCACCGGTACCCGTGAAGCCGAGTCCGTCCGTGGTCGTCGCCGAGACCGACACGGGTGCTCCCAGAGCCTCGGAGAGGACCCGCTCGGCCTCGAGGCGTCGCGCCGCGAAGCGGGGACGATTCGCCTGCACCTGGACGCTCACATTGCCGATCGCCCACCCGGCGTCGGCGGCGAGGGCGCGCGTCCGGGCGAGGAACGCGGCGGCGTGTGCCCCCGCATACTCGGGCTGATCGGTGCCGAAGTGCGTGCCGATGTCGCCGAGGCCCGCCGCGGCAAGGACCGCATCGACGATCGCGTGGGCGACGGCGTCCCCGTCGGAATGCCCCTTCAGCCCGGGCTCCCCCGGCCACTCGAGACCCGCGAGCCAGAGGGTGTCGTCGCCGCCGAAGGCGTGGACGTCGGTGCCCACGCCGACGCGAGGGATCACCATCGCTGTCGGTACCGGCGCGACGAGCGCGCGGGCGCGTTCGAGGTCGGCGGGGGTCGTGATCTTGAACGCCCGCTCGTCTCCGGGAACCGTGCGGACGACGGTGCCGGCGGCCTGCAGGAGGGCGGCGTCGTCGGTGTGATCGGCCGCGGCATCCAGGTAGGCACCGTCGAGGACGGCGCGACGGAACCCCTGCGGGGTCTGCGCGGCCGCCAGGACGGACCGGTCGACAGGCTCGACGACGGCGTCGGCGTCGACGCGCTTGAGGGTGTCGACGACGGGGAGGACGGGGATGACGGCGTCGGATCCCTGCGACACCGCGTCGATCACGCGGGCGAAGACCTCCGGAGGGGTGAGCGCGCGAGCAGCGTCGTGCACGAGGACGACCTCGACGTCCGCCCAGACGGCGGCGAGGCCCGCTGCGACGGACTCCTGCCGCGTGGCACCGCCCGCGACCACTGAGACCAGGTCGCGGCGGCTGCCGGCGGCTTCGCGCACCTCGGTCTCCGCGTCACCGGTGCGGTCGCTCGGCGCAACCACGATCACCTGAGCCTCGGGCGCCTCGAACACGGAGCGGAGCGCGTGGCGGAGGATCGTGTGAGCGTCGATACCCACGAACGCCTTGGGGGCACCCACCCCGAGGCGCGTCCCCGATCCCGCTGCGACGACGATGACGGCCACACGCGGAACGGGGATGATGCTCATGCCTCCGAGCGTACCGAGCCGACGGCTGCAGGACTGCGACGCAGCAACAGGACCGCGACGCCCAGCAGCACGGCGCCGACCACGGCGATCGGTAGGTCGAGGAACCACTCCATGACCGCGAACGGCGGAACGAACGCGCACACCCACGCGATCGCGACGACGCCGCGTGACGGCGTCGGTCCGAGCGTGCCGAGCGCCTCCCACTTCGCGATCACGAGGGACAGGGCGAGCAGCACGCCGAGCACCGCGACGAACAGGATGGGCCGCGACCACCACCACGCGGGTGACGCGGGGGTAGGCGCCGCCCCCGGGATCAGGAGGCTGACCCCCGTGAGGGCCAGCATCACCGGCAGATGCCACAGGTAGATCGTCATGAGCCGCGATCCGAGCACGAACACGACGCCTTGCATGGCGCGCAGCGCCATCAGGCGCGAGAGCACCGGCTTCAGCAGCCGCAGAAGACAGGCCTGCGCGATACCGAGCAGCACGAGCGGCACAGTCGGCGGGTTGAGGTTGCCGAGCATGCTCATCGAGTACGGCCCGATCGCTGTGAGCGGCCACAGCGCGAGGTAGCACGCCGCCGCGATGCCGATGAGGGCGAGCGGATGCCGGCGGTCGAACCATCCGTCCTGGTACCAGAAGCCGAACTGCTGAACGAGCGGCCAGACGAAGAGCAGGTTGAGGAGGCCGATCTCCTGGATCCCGGTCGAGAAGCGGGCCACGTCGACGAGCACGACACCCGCGGCGAGGACGACCAGCGTCAGGACGGGACGGCGAGCGTGGCACGCCGCGAGGAACGGCACGGCAGCCTGGCAGAGCAGGTACGCCGCGAGGAACCACAGCGGTGACCCGGCACCGACGGCGGCATCCGCCACCAGCTGCTGCGGCAGACCGGCCGCCGTCGCGACCCCCAGGATGATCGCGAACAAAATGAACAGCGGAAGCGCGGGCTGCGCGAGGCGAAGCGTTCGGGTGCGGACGAAGCCGGCGGCATCCCCGCCCTTCGCGGTCCAGGACCGCCAGCCGGTCGCGGCAGCGAAGCCTCCGACGACGAAGAAGAGCGGCATGATCTGCCCGACCCAGGTGGCCGCGTTGAACCACGGCTGCTCTTCAGCGGGGCGGGATGCCACGAGGCCGCCGTCCGGGCCGGGCCCGATTCCCACCTGCACGAGGTGCACGACGATGACGAAGAGCACGCAGACGACCCGCGCGAGGTCGAGCGTGAGGTCGCGACGCGCAAGGTCGACGGCGGCAGGCGCAGAGCGGGTGGTCACCGGCTCATCATGCCGTCAACGCGGCGGCTCTGCAGAGAACCTCGGCTAAACAACGAAGAACGGCCGGCTGGTGAGCCGGCCGTTCTCTCGACATCTCAGGAAGCGAGGACCTCGTCGAGGACGCTCGACGCCTTCTCTTCGTCGGCCTTCAGCGCCAAAGCGATCTCGGAGATCAGGATCTGTCGCGCCTTCGCGAGCATCCGCTTCTCCCCCGCGGACAGACCGCGGTCCTGATCGCGGCGCCACAGGTCGCGGACGACCTCGCTGACCTTGATCACATCACCCGAGGCGAGCTTCTCGAGGTTCGCCTTGTAGCGGCGCGACCAGTTGGTCGGTTCCTCGGTGAAGGGAGCGCGCAGAACGTCGAAGACCTTCTCGAGCCCGTCCTTGCCGATCACATCTCGAACGCCCACCAGATCGACGTTGTCCGCAGGAACCTCGATGATGAGATCGCCCTGGGTGACGTTGAGCTTCAGGTATTTCTTCGTCTCGCCCTTGATGACGCGATCCTTGACCTCGATGATGGTCGCAGCGCCATGGTGCGGATAGACGACGGTTTCGCCAACCTCAAAAAGCATGCAGTTGTGTCCTTTCGGCAACCTCCAGAATACCACAGGGGACATACGCTAGAGTTCGCCGCCCTCCCGCCCCGACCCGCACGCCCCGACCCCATAGGATGAGAGGGTCGTCGTTCGTGTCATCTGGAGGATCCGTGAAATCGCGTCTCATCGCGTCCCTGGCCCTGGGCGCCGCTGTCGTCTTGGGCACCACCGGCTGCAACATGCTGGCGCCGCAGGCGACCACGATTCAGTACTCCGCGTCCGACGGCGTGAATGTCCCCGACTCCGGGCCGCTGAAGGTGCGCAACGCCCTCATCATCGCGAACGAAGACGGCACCCTCGGCAATCTCGTCGCCGCGATCGTCAACAACACCGACGACGACCTGGCCCTCAACGTCTCGATCGACGGTCAGCCGCAGAAGGTCGCCGTCGACGCCAATTCGACGGTCTCGCTCGGTGTCGACTCCGCGCCGATGCTCTTCGACAACGTGGGCAAGCCGGGTGCGACCGTGGCGGTCTCGTTCCAGTCCGGCGAGGGTGAAGGCGTCCGCATCGACGTCCCGATCCTCGACGGCACCCTCCCCTACTACACGCAGTTCGTGCCGACCCCGGCTGCGACGGCCACGCCCGAGGGCTGATCCGCTCGAACATACGACGAAGGCCCCCACCCTCGAGGTGGGGGCCTTCGTCGTATGCGGGTCGGTCAGGCCTCGAAACGGTACCCGAGGCCGCGCACCGTGAGGAGCATGACCGGATCGCTCGGACTCTTCTCGATCCGAGACCGGATGCGCTTGATGTGGACATCGAGCGTCTTCGTGTCGCCGAAGTAGTCACTCCCCCACACCCGATCGATGAGCTGTCCACGCGTGAGCACGCGACCGGCGTTGCGCATCAGCAGCTCGAGGAGCTCGAACTCCTTCAGCGGCATGGAGATCTCCTTGCCGTCGACCGAGACCGTGTGACGATCGATGTCGAGGGACACCCGACCCCCTTCGATGATGCGCTCGTCGACGTCGAGCTCGTCGCTCTCGCTGCGGCGGAGGACCGCCCTCATCCGTGCCAGCAGCTCCCGCGACGAATACGGCTTCGTGATGTAGTCGTCGGCGCCCAGTTCGAGTCCGACCACGATGTCGACCTCACTGTCCTTGGCCGTGAGCATGATGATCGGCACCTTCGAGGTCGACCGGATGACACGGCACACCTCGGTGCCCGGCATCCCGGGGAGCATCAGGTCGAGCAGGACGATGTCGGCTCCCCGCGACGTGAACGCGTCGAGGGCGAGTCCGCCGTCCTCGGCGATCTCCACCTCGAAGCCTTCCCGGCGGAGGAGGTAGGCCAACGGGTCTGCGAGGTCGGGTTCGTCTTCGACGATCAGGACACGGGTCATGGTGCGTTCCTTCGGGAGGGCGCCTTCGCGCCGGTCTTCTTGGGTTTCTTGGGCTTGCGGGAGACGGGAAGCTCAGACGAGGCGACAAGGGGAAGTCGGATCGTGAACGTCGAGCCCCGTCCGGGTCGGGACCAGAGCTCGACGGAACCGCCGTGTCTCTGCACGGCGTGCTTGACGATCGCGAGTCCGAGTCCGGTGCCGCCGGTGCGCCGGGAGCGTGCCTGGTCGGCGCGGTAGAAGCGCTCGAAGACCCGCTGCTGATCGGTTTCGGGGATTCCGATGCCGTGGTCGGCAACGGCGATCTCGACGGCGCCGTCGGCCTCTCGAACTCCGACGCCGACCTGCGCACCGGCGGGCGAGTAGGCGATCGCGTTGGCGAGGAGGTTGCTGACCGCCTCGGTGAGGATCTGCGGATCGCCTCGGACGAAGAGCCCTCTCTCACCGCCGCGGGCGACCTGGATCTCCGCCGACTCCGCAGCGATGGCCTGCGACTCGATCGCCGAGCGGACGACTTCATCGACCGACACGTCGCGCATCTCCGCGATCTCGTCCGCGGACTGCAGCCGGGACAGATTCATGATGCGCGAGGTGAGCTGACCGAGGCGGGTCGCTTCGGCGCTCAGCCGGCGGACGAAGTGACGGACCTGGTCGGGGTCGTCGGCGGCGGACTCGATGGCCTCTGCGAGGAGCATGACGGCACCGACGGGCGTCTTCAGTTCGTGGGACGTGTTCGAGACGAAGTCACGGCGCATCTGCTCGACGCGTTCGCGCTCGGTGATGTCGCGGATGACGATGAGCGTGAGTCGCGGCGTGATGACGCTCGCTCGCGCGGCAACCACTCGGGGTTCGACGCCGCGCTTGAGAGTCATGCTCTCCGTCGCGGGGACGCCCGTCTGCCGGGCGTTGCGCACGAGGTGGCGGAGCCGATCCGAATCGAGGCTGTCGTTCACCGTGAGCGAGAAGACCTCCGCGGTTGCCGAGGCAGCGAGGACCAGCATCGACGGATCGACGACGACTGCGGCATCGTCCATACCCTGCAGGACGGATGCCGTGCCCTCGGGCAGGTCTGTCGAGGTGACCAGTCGGGTCCGCTCCCGCGCCTGCACGGCGTAGACCACGAGTCCGACGGCGCCTGCGCCGACGAGGAGCCCCACAACGAGCGCCAGCAGCTCGAGCTGCGTCGAATCCATGCCCCCAGCGTAAGGTGGTCGCACCCCCGCAATCGGACGGAAATCGGCCCGTGCGCCGAGCACAGCCGACTGTTCACCGTGTCGGCACCGACCGTTAACCTGAGCGCGGGAGGATCGCCGAGGCTCTGCGCGACCTATCGCGCCCCTCACCCGCCCGCACGAAGAGAAGGTGCTCCATGCGCGAAGTTTTCCACCAGTCCCTCGAGGACGTGCAGACCCGTCTCGTCGAGATCTCCGACCTCGTCACGATCGCGATCGATCAGGCCACCCGTGCCTTCGCGACGAGCGACGTCGCCCTCGCCGAGGACGTCATCGACAACGACAAGGTCATCGACGACAAGGCCATCGCCCTCGATGAACTCGCCATCGAGATCCTCGCCCGCCAGCAGCCGGTCGCTCGTGACCTCCGCATCGTCGTCGCCGCCCTGCGCGTCAGCGCGTCGCTCGAGCGCATGGGCGACATCGCCGAGCACATCGCTCAGCTGACCCGTATGCGATTCCCGGAACGTGCCGTTCCCAAGGGCCTGAAGAACACGTTCACCAAGATGGGCGAAATCGACACCGAGGTCGCGCGCACGCTCGCCGACCTGCTCCGTACCGAGGACCTCTCGCTCGTGAGCCGTCTGCACGAACTCGACGACGAACTCGACGCGCTGCACCTCGCCGTGTTCGAGAAGGTCCTCAGCGACAACTGGCAGGGCGAGGCATCCGCCACGGTCGACGCCACGCTCGCGTCGCGCTACCACGAGCGTTTCGGCGACCACGCCCTCTCGGTCGCGAAGAAGGTCTCGTACCTGGCGACCGGCACCTGGTCCGCCGACACCGAGGGTGTCGACGCCGAGGTCTGACCTGACTTCGGGGGCGCCCGGACGACGAAGAGCGGATGCCCGTCGGCATCCGCTCTTCGTGTTCCCGGTGTGTGCCGGTTACTTCTTGCCCTGCGACGCGACGGCGGCAGCGCCCGCGGCGGCGGCGTCGGGGTCGAGGTATTCGCCCGGTCCGAGGGGGACCAGGTTCTCGTCGAGGCGGTAGACCAGCGGGATGCCGGTGGGGATGTTCAGCTCGGCGATGTCTTCGTCGCTGATGCCGTCGAGGTGCTTCACGAGGGCGCGGAGAGAGTTGCCGTGCGCGGTGACCATGACGGTCTTGCCCGTCTTCAGGTCGGGTGCGATCTCGGCATCCCAGTAGGGCAGCAGTCGGTCGATGACGATCTTCAGCGACTCGGTGCGGGGCACCTCGCCGTCGATGTCGGCGTAGCGGACGTCGCCGACCTGCGTGTACGGGTCGCTGTCGGAGATGTCCGGAGGCGGCACGTCGAACGAGCGGCGCCAGAGCATGAACTGCTCCTCACCGAACTCGTCGAGGGTCTGCGCCTTGTCCTTGCCCTGGAGCGCCCCGTAATGACGCTCGTTGAGACGCCACGAACGCTTGACGGGCACCCAGAGACGGTCGGCCGCGTCGAGGGCGATGTTCGCGGTCTGGATGGCGCGCGACAGCAGCGACGTGTGCAGGATATCGGGGAGAAGCCCGGCTTCCTTCAGCAGCTCGCCGCCGCGCTGGGCCTCCGCCTTGCCCTGGTCGGTGAGGCGGACGTCCACCCAGCCGGTGAACTGGTTGGACTTGTTCCACTCGCTCTGACCGTGACGAAGGAGGATCAACGTGTAGGGGGCTGTCATGCTCGCAATCCTACCGGCGCGGTCGATGGGATCATGGGGTCATGACGCGTTCCGATCCGGTCGTCGGACAGGTGACCCGCGGGACGACGAACACCAATCGTCTTCGCCGCGTGGACCGATGGATCGCGCGGCATCCGGTCCTGCGACGGACACCCGACCCGCTCGTGGTCGACCTCGGTTACGGCGCCAGCGGAGTCACGGCCTTCGAGCTCGAAGCGAGGCTCCGGCGTGCGCGCCCCGACGTAGAGGTCCTGGGGCTCGAGATCGACCCAGCGCGGGTCGCCCGTGCCCGCGCGCAGCTCGAGCAGGTGCGCGACGGCTCCGGAGTGTTCGCCGCGGACGCGCGGGTCTCTTTCGCGCGGGGCGGCTTCGAGGTGCCGGTGCCCGGCGATCGCCGACCAGCGGTGATCCGGGCGTTCAACGTGCTGCGGCAGTACGACGAGCAGGACGTCCGCGCCGCGTGGGAGCGGATGGCCTCCCGGCTCCGCCCCGACGGGATGCTCGTCGAAGGGACGTGCGACGAGCTCGGACGGGTCTCGACGTGGATCGAGGTGGGTCCGGATGCCGCGCCCCGCAGCCTCACGGTCTCGTTGCGGCTCGCGGAGCTCGACTCCCCCGCGATCGCCGCGGAACGCCTGCCGAAGGTGCTCATCCACCGGAACGTCGACGGCGAACGCGTGCATGACGTCATCAGTGCCCTCGACCGGGAGTGGACGCGCGCCGTGGCGGCATCCTCCTTCGGGCCCGTGCAGCGGTGGCGGGCGACGCTCGAGGCGCTCGTCGCTGCGGGGTGGCCGATCGGTTCGCGGTCGCGCTGGCGGCTGGGCGAGTTCACCGTGCCGTGGCAGGCGGTCGCGCCCCGCTGATACGACGGGCGGGTCAGACGCGCGGCAGCAGCGCGCGAGCGTCTTCGGGGCTCAACCCCGTGGCGCAGAGCAGATCCGTCGCCAGCGGGCGGAGGGCCGTGATGAGGGTCTGGTCACCGAGCGAACCGTCGGGGACGAGAGCCACCGGGTCGAGACGCGCGGCGACCGCCGTCAGCACCTCGCGCGCCGCGGGCTCGTAGGAGATGTCGGTGAGCGAGGCCTCGATGAGGTCCGCACCACGGACGAGCTCGACGAGCAGGTCGGCGGCCACATCGCGCTCCCGTCCGTCGTCGACGAGGTAGACGGCGCGGCGGGCGACGACGCGGAGGTTGCGGACGGCCAAGTCCATGCTCGCCCGCATCCGGTCGTACCGCGAGAGCTCGAACCGCTGCCGCCGGAGGAACGGCGAGATGCGGGCGATCGCGACGCCGGATTCTACGGAGGTACGCCAGTCGTCGACGAGGCCCTGCAGTCCACGCGCCTTCTCTAGCCCGCGCTCCGCGCGCACGCGGCTGCCGCGACGGAGGCCCTGCGCCACCGTTCCCGCGGCTCCCTGGAACGCAGCGAACAGGCGCCCGGCGTCGCGCATCGCCGTGCGGAGCGGGCTCCGCGGGATGAGGGCGGTCACCAGCAGTGCCATGGCGCCGCCGATCAGGGCATCCAGGAGTCGGAGGAAAGGCACCTGCGCCGGCACCACGACCACGATGATCGATTGAATGGCGGCCGCGATCGCGAAGCCCGCCTGCGGGGACAGGAAACGTGCGATCGAAAGGCTCACCCCGAGGGTGAGGGCCAGTTGCCACCAGCCGCTGCCGGCCAGGACGACCACCAGTTCGGCGACGAAGACGCCCAGCGTCATCCCGATCACCGTCTCGAGCACGCGCCAGGGCCGCGCATCGCGGACGAGCCCCAGGCTCGAGATCGTCACGGTCGCCGCGATCAGCGGGGCGGGGTGACCCAGTCCGTAGTGCGCGACCGAGAACGCGGCGCTCGCCGCGACGACGAGCTGCAGGATGGCGATCGCGGAGCCCCGCAGTCGCGCCCAGCCTTCGCGCGGATACCTCCGGGCAGTGGGCACCGGAGCCGTGGCTGTCGGTTCCCCCGTCATCGTCAGCGGCGCTGAGAGAGTCGCGGCAGGCGCGGGATGGATGCGGCGCGTCCCGCATCCGGCGGCACGACGACTTCTTGCGCCGCGGCGACCTCGCCGTCGGGCACCTCGACCGTCAGGGCGGCGTCCACCGGGACCGACCGCTTCACGATCGCGAGAGCGATGGGGCCTTCCTCGTGGTGACGGGCGACGGAGGTGATCGCACCCACGTCGGTACCGTCGAGACGGACCGCCGCTCCGGGCGTGGGAAGCTCCGCATCCGATCCGTCGAGCTGGAGGGACACCAACCGCCGGGGCGGGTGGCCGAGGTTGTGGACCTTCGCGACCGTCTCCTGCCCGCGGTAGCAGCCCTTGTCGAGGTGGACGGCGGTGCGGAGCCAATCGACTTCGTGGGGCAGAGTGCGACCGTCGGCCTCGGCACTCGCGCGGGGGCGCCAGGCCGCCACCCGGAGCGCGTCGACGGCGAGGTATCCGGCAAGGTGGGCCTCACCGCGCGCGGCCGCAGCCGCAAGGTCGTCGAGAACGGACCGGGGCACGACCGCCTCCGCCCAGTCCCGCTCAGCGCCGGGATGCGGCTCGGTCGCCGCGTATCCCCATCCGCCGATACCGACGTGGGGCCACGGGTCGCGCCAGACGACAGCGGCACCGAGGGCATCCGCCGCCTCGACGGTTCCGCCGACGACGGCGAAGTCTGCCGACACGTCCTGCGGGTCGACCCGCAGCCGGAACCGCATCCGGGTCAGCCAGGTGAGGAGCCCGGCGGCCCGGTCGCGATCGACGATGAGCCACGTGCGCTCCCCGTCATCGACGACGGATGCCGCATGCTCCACGTGTCCCTGCGGGTCGAGGACGAGGAGCTCGGTCCCCACTCCCGGGGTGAGGGAGGTCAACGCCTGCGAGGTGATCGAGTCGAGCCACGAGAGGCGATCCTCGCCCGCGACCGTGAGGACCACGCGATCATCGAGCGGGGCGACCGCGTTGCCGGCGGCGAGCTCGCGCTGTTCGCGGACGGGATTGCCGAGGTGCGAAAGCCCGCGCTCATCCACGATGGCGCCGGGGACGGCGGCGAACGTCTCGGCGCTCACTGGACTCGTGCCAGTCGAGCCGAGGCGTGCGAGGCGAGGGCGGAGCCGAGGGCCGCGACATCCCATGCCCAGAGGAGGTCATCCTCGACGAGCCCGTACATCCGGGTCGCGGACGAGTATTCCTTGGCCCCAGCCGGGCGGACGATGGCGTCGGTGGCGATGTCGATGCGGGGTCCGCGGACCTGTCCGAGGTAGAGCTCGCTGATCCCATCGGAGTGGACGAGGGCGACCTCGATCTCGAATCCGCCCTCCGCGGTGCGGAGCTCTTCCACATCGTGGACGGTGCGCGGCTCCGTGCGGGGCACGAGGGGCGGCAACAGCGCGGGGCCGGCATCCTCCTCCGTCGCGGGACGCGACAGGCGCCAGTAGCCGGTCTCGGCGACCAGGTCATTGCGGGTGCCGTCGGCATCCTCGAACCAGGCGGTCGCCGAATAGTTGAGGGCGTTCCCGCCGTCGTGGCTGAAGCTCACGCGGTGCGAGAACTCGCCGGTCATGGTCCGACCCTGCGCGTCGTACTCGAGCATCCCGGTGCCTTCCCAGACACCCAGGAGCCAGGAGAGCGGGACCAGATCAGCCGGAAGGTCTGTCGGCAGATCGATCACAGTCTCAGCGCTGACCGCGGTAGAGGTTCCAGACGACGACGCCGGACACGAACGCGATCGCAAGCGATGCGAGGCTCAGCAGCCCGACGAAGAAGAGTTCGAGTGCGATCAGATCCATGCCGTCTACTTTAGCGGCCGGACGCGGCGATGCGGTCGGTCGATGACGCCGCGTTCAGACGGTGAGGAGCTCGGCGAGCGCGAATCCGGCACCGAGCAGGCCCATGACCACCAGCGCGCCCAAGACGCTCGCCGAGATGCGGACGATGAATCCCTGCGAACGACCCGAGGCGAGCTGCACCGCGAAGGCCAGGAAGAAGCAGAACCCGAGACCTACGAGGAGCCACGCACCACGCCAATCCGGATCGACGAAGATCCCGATCGCGAGCGCGACGAGAGCGGCCACGACCCAGACCGCGATGACACCGGCGGCCCGTCGACGGGGAAGGATCTCGGGCGCGGTCATTCCCCCATTGTTGCGCACGTCTCGTGGCATGCTCGGCCGCGGCACGGCGGCCGCCGAGGCTACCCCTAAGATGAGACGCGGTTCTGAGTCCGCACCGGAGGGTCCCCCTTGGCACAGCTGCTCGTCCTGAGCTCCGCCGCCGGCGGCGACTCCGTCCTGCCCGCACTCGAACTGCTCAGCCACCGCGTGCGGCAGATCCCCGCCGAGGCCGCGCAGCTCGTCAACGCCCCGAACGCGGACGTCGTGTTCATCGACGCGCGGAAGGATCTCGTCGGCGCGAAATCGCTCTGCAAGATCCTCACGACGACCGGGCTCGATGCGCCCCTCGTTCTGGTGGTCACCGAAGGCGGGCTGACCGCGGTCTCCCCCGACTGGGGCATCGACGACGTCATCCTCGTCAGCGCCGGTCCCGCCGAGGTCGACGCCCGGATCCGACTCGCCGTCGGACGGATGTCGAAGGAGCAGGTCTCCACCCGCATCCAGACATCGGGCATCAGCATCGACGAGTCGTCGTATTCGGCGAAGGTCCACGGCCGGCCGCTCGATCTCACGTACAAGGAGTTCCAGCTCCTGCACTTCTTCGCGACGCACCCGTCGCGCGTCTTCACCCGCGAGCAGCTGCTCAGTGAAGTGTGGGGCTACGACTACTTCGGCGGCACCCGCACGGTCGACGTGCACGTCCGGCGTCTCCGCGCGAAGCTCGGCGATCTCGAGCAGCTCATCGGAACGGTCCGCAACGTCGGATACCGCTTCAACGTCTACGAGGACGACCAGCTGCCCGGCTCCCCGTCGTAGGGGTCGACATCACGGCATCCGGCGTCGTGTTCACGCACCGGTCACGTCGCCCTGCAATGATGTGGAGATGATCGACACCCAGGTTCACGACTCCGGACTGGGCGACGCGGACGACGACGACTTCGACGACGTCGTCGAAGCGTACGACTCGCAGCTGCCCGACAACCGCTACCTCGACCGCGAGCTCAGCTGGCTCGCCTTCAATCAGCGCGTGCTGGAGCTGGCGGAGGATCCGAATCTCCCCACGCTCGAGAGGGCGAACTTCCTGGCGATCTTCGCGAGCAACCTCGACGAGTTCTTCATGGTGCGGGTCGCCGGCCTCAAGCGGCGCATCCTCACCGGTCTCGCCATCCCCACCAACGTGGGACGAGCACCACTCGACGTGCTCAGCGACCTCGCAACCGCTGCGCACGCTTTGCAGGAGCGCCATGCCGCCGTCTGGTCCGAGCAGGTACGTCCCGCTCTCGCCGACGCCGGTATCGAGGTCGTTTCGTGGGCCGATTTGTCGGACGAGGAACGCGAGATCCTCTACGACTACTTCTCGTCGCAGGTGTTCCCGGTGCTCATGCCGCTCGCGGTCGACCCGGCGCACCCTTTCCCGTACATCTCTGGACTCTCGCTCAACCTCGCCATCCGCATCCGCAACGCCCGGACGGGCCGGCAGGAGTTCGCGCGCCTCAAGGTGCCGCCGATGATGCCCCGCCTCGTCGAGGTCCGCAAGGACGGCAACAGCGTCCGCTACCTTCCGCTGGAGGAACTGATCTCCGAGAACCTCGGAGACCTCTTCCCCGGGATGGAGATCCTCGAGCACCACACGTTCCGCCTCACCCGCAACGAGGACGTCGTGATCGAGGAGGACGAGACCGAGAACCTCATCCAGGCCCTCGAAGCGGAGCTGCTGCGCCGCCGGTTCGGCCCGCCGATCCGTCTCGAGATCACCGAGGACATGGACGACGTCACCCTGTCGCTGCTCCTCGACGAACTCGACATCAGCGAGAACGACGTCTACCGACTGCCTGCCCCTCTGGACCTCCGCGGCCTGTTCTCGCTGTCGCAGATCGAGCGGCCGGACCTCCGCTACCCCGCGCACGTCCCGAAGACGGCGACACCCTTCCAGCCCGCGGAGCAGAACGGTCGCGCCGACCTGTTCGCCGCCATCCGCAAGGAAGACATCCTCGTCCACCACCCGTACGAGTCGTTCACGACGAGTGTCGTCTCGTTCCTGCAGCAGGCTGCGCGAGACCCGCACGTGCTCGCGATCAAGCAGACGCTGTACCGGACCTCGGGCGACAGCCCGATCGTCGAGGCGCTCATCAACGCCGCCGAGAACGGCAAGCAGGTGCTCGCGCTCGTCGAGGTGAAGGCGCGTTTCGACGAAGCGGCGAACATCGGCTGGGCGCGCACGCTCGAGAAGGCCGGAGTGCACGTGGTGTACGGCCTCGTCGGGCTGAAAACCCACTGCAAACTGCTGCACGTCATCCGCGAGGAAGACGGCAAGCTCCGCAGCTACAGCCACATCGGCACGGGCAACTACAACCCGAAGACCAGTCGCATCTACGAGGACTACGGCCTGTTCACGGCCAACGAGCAGGTCGGCCGCGACCTGACGCGTCTGTTCAACGAGCTGAGCGGATATGCGATCGAGAAGAAGTTCAAGCGGCTTCTCGTGGCTCCCCTGCACCTCCGCAAGGGACTCCTCCGACTCATCGACACCGAACGGCGCAACGCGCAGGCGGGCAAGCCTGCGTACATCCGCATCAAGGTGAACTCGATGGTCGACGAGCAGATCATCGACGCCCTCTACCGCGCAAGCCAGGCGGGTGTGAAGGTCGATGTGTGGGTGCGTGGCATCTGCTCGCTGCGGAGCGACCTGCCGGGCGTGAGCGACAACATCACGGTCCGCTCGATTCTCGGCCGCTACCTCGAGCACTCGCGCATCTTCGCCTTCGCGCACGGCGGCGAACCCCAGGTCTACATCGGCAGCGCCGACATGATGCACCGAAACCTCGACCGTCGCGTCGAGGCGCTGGTGCGCGTCATGGAGCCGGCGCACGTGACCGAGCTGACCTCGCTGTTCGACCTCGCGATGGCTGACTCCACGAGCTCGTGGCATCTCGGCGCCGAGGGCGAGTGGGTCCGCCATCACCTGGATGCCGACGGCACGCCGCTCGTCGACCTCCAGGAGAAGACGATGGCGAGCGTCCTCCGCCGGCGCCGGACGCGGACGGTGCGATGACGGAAACCGCGGTCTACGCCGCCGGCGGCGTGGTGTGGCGGATGCTGGACGGGAAGCTCCTCGTCCTCGCCATCCACCGCACCAAGTACCGCGACGTGAGCCTGCCCAAGGGCAAGGTCGACCCGGGTGAGACCCTCGCCGAGACGGCGGTCCGCGAGATCCATGAGGAAACCGGCATCCGTGTGCACCTCGGGGTCCCCGTCGGTATCTCGAACTACCGCATGCCCAGCAAGCGGACCAAGATCGTGCACTACTGGAGCGCGCAGGCGACCGAGAAGGCGATCCGCGAGTCGGTGTTCGTCCCGAATCGTGAGATCGCCGCACTCGAGTGGATGCCGGCGCGCAAAGCCGTCGCGAAGATGAGCTATCCGGTCGACGTCGAGATCCTGGAGAGCTTCCTGAAGCTCGTCGACGACGGCGTACTCGAGACCTTCCCCCTCGTCGTACTCCGTCACGCCAGGGCGACCCCGCGAGAGGAGTGGACGGGCGCCGACACCGGACGCCCCCTCACCTCGCGCGGACGCAAGCAAGCCGCGGCGGTCGTCGGGCCGCTCCGCGCGTTCGGCGTCCGCCGAGTGTTCTCGAGCGACGCGGCGCGGTGCGTCGAGACCGTGGCACCGCTCGCGACCGCGTTGGGCCGCGACATCCACCGCACCTCCGCGATCTCGCAGGACGCGTGGGATGCGGGAACCGCGGACACGCGGACACTCATCGGCAAGCGAGTGCGGGCGCGCAAACCCGCCGTGCTGTGCTCCCATCGGCCCGTGCTCCCCGACCTTATGCGGGAGATCGCCCTCGCGACGGCGACGGTCAAAGGCTCTTACCTCGGGGATTCCTCGGCGTTGGAACCCGGCGCCTTCTCCGTCGTCCACCTGTCGGCGACGAACCCCGGATCGGGGATCATCGCGATCGAGACGCACCCGCCGGTCGTGTGATCCTGCGGGCGAATCCGATCAGACCGGGTTCGTTCACCTGTCGTTCACCTCCGGAGCGGAACCTGGTCACCGGCGGCTCCTAGCGTCGAGCCAGCCCCGCACCGGGGTGTCCCGATCACCCGAAGGAAATCACACGTGAAGCTCAACCGCATCGCCCGCGTAGGCGCTGTCGCAGCCGTTGCCGTTCTGTCGCTCTCCGCTTGCGCGGCCAACGAGGGAACTCCCGCCGGCGGCCAGTCCTCCAACGGCGGCAGCGCTCTGTCGGGCACCGTCAAGGCGACCGGCGCATCCTCGCAGGGCGCCGCCCAGCAGGCATGGACCGCCGCCTTCCAGAAGGCGAACCCGGACGTCACGATCAACTACCAGCCGACCGGATCGGGCACGGGCCGCGACAACTTCATCGCCGGTTCGAGCAACTTCATCGGCTCGGACCGCGCCTACAAGGCCGAGGAGATCGCCGCCGGCAAGTTCGGCGCGTGCGCGACCGCCGACATCATCGAGGTCCCCGCCTACATCTCGCCGGTCGCGGTCGTCTTCAACCTCGACGGCATCACCAAGCTGAACCTGACCCCCGAGGTCATCGCCGACATCTTCAACGAGAAGATCGAGAAGTGGAACGACCCGGCGATCGCTGACCTCAACAAGGACGTCACGCTCCCCGACCTGGCGATCACGCCCGTCTTCCGCGGCGACGAGTCGGGCACCACCGGCACCTTCACCGCCTACCTCGCCTCGGTCGCCCCCGACGCATGGCCGTACGAGGACGACGACGCCTGGCCCGTCAAGACCACGCGCTCCGAGGCTGCGCAGCAGACCTCGGGTGTCGAGGCCACGGTCACCGGCGGCAAGGGCACCATCGGCTACATCGACGCCTCGCGCGTCGGTGACCTCGGCTCCGCGGCCGTCAAGGTCGGCGACGACTTCGTGCCGTTCTCCTCCGAGGCCGCTGCCGAGCTCGTCGCGTCGTCGCCGCTGGAAGAGGGCCGCAACGGCGGTGACCTCGTCTTCGACGTCGACCCCGCCAAGGCTCCCGCCGGTTCGTACCCGATCGCTCTCGTGAGCTACCTCATCGGTTGCGCCCAGTACGAGGATGCCGACACCGCCGACATCGTGAAGGCGTACTTCTCGTACATCGTCAGCGAAGAGGGCCAGAAGGCCGCGAACGAGGCCGCCGGCTCCGCCCCCCTGTCGACCGAGGTCGCTGAGAAGGCTCAGACCGCGATCGACATGATCAGCGCCAAGAAGTAAGACCCTCGCTGCTGGTGGCCCTTCGGGGCCACCAGCAGCACTCACGTCCGCCCCGCTTCCAACCCGAGGACTGCGATGCCCCCCACCCCCGACCTGGTCGCCGACCAGGACACCGCCCCTCGGCCGATGCGCCGACGTGGCGACCTCGTCTTCTCGAGCACCGCGCTGGGCGCGGGCATCATCATCCTCATCGTCCTCGCCGCGGTCACGCTCTTCCTCATCGTGGAGAGCATCCCGGCCTTCACGGCGAACCCCGACGAGACGCAGTTCCTGAACGGCGAGCCCTTCTGGCAGTACGTGTGGCCGTTCGTCTTCGGCACGCTCTGGGCATCCGTCATCGCGCTCGTCGTCGCGACGCCGCTCGCGATCGGCATCGCCCTCTTCATCTCGCACTACGCACCGCGCCGACTCGCCTCGGCGCTCGGCTATGTGATCGATCTTCTCGCGGCCATCCCCTCCGTCGTCTACGGCCTCTGGGGCGCACTCGTCTTCTCGCAGATCCTGCAGCCGTTCTACGTCTGGTTGAACGAGAACTTCGGCTGGATCCCCTTCTTCGCCGGCGCCGTCTCCCCCGGCGGGCGCACGATCCTGACGGCATCCCTCGTGCTCGCGGTGATGATCCTCCCGATCATGACCGCCATCACGCGCGAGGTCTTCCTGCAGACGCCCGTCCTCCACGAGGAGGCCGCTCTCGCGCTCGGCGCGACGCGCTGGGAGATGATCCGCATGGCCGTGTTCCCCTTCGCCCGCGGCGGCATGGTGTCGGGAGCAATGCTCGGCCTCGGCCGTGCGCTCGGCGAGACCATGGCCGTCACGATGGTGCTGTCGGCGACGGGAGCCGTCACCTTCCAGGTGCTGAACTCCAGCAACCCGACGCCCATCCCCGCAAACATCGCCCTCAACTTCGGCGAGGCCTACGGTGACGGCGTCAACGTCCTCATCGCTACCGGCCTCATCCTCTTCATCGTGACCTTCGCGGTCAACGCGATCGCCCGGTGGGTCGTCAACCGCCGCGCCGAGTTCTCTGGAGCGAACTGATGACCACCCTCACCCGCTCCGAGACCCGGACGCCCGTGGGCAACTCGCTCACCGCAGGGCAGCTCCCCAAGTGGATGCCGTGGGCCCTGCTGGCCGGCGCGCTCGTCCTCTCGGGGATCGTCTTCGCCATCATGAACAGCCGCGGCGACGTCGCGGACTTCAACATCGCCGGTGCCGTCTTCGTCGGTGTCGTCCTCTTCGCCATCGCGCTCGTCATCCTGTCGAGCGTCGTCGAGACCCGGCGTCGGGCCGCCGACCGCCTCGCGACGGTGCTCGTTTCGATCGCCTTCACGATCGCCCTCCTGCCGCTGATCTCGCTGCTGTTCACGGTCGTCGTCAACGGCATCGCCCGCTTCGACCCGCTGTTCTTCTCCAGCTCGATGCGCAACGTCGTGGGCGAGGGCGGCGGCGCCATCCACGCGGTCTGGGGCACGCTCATCGTCACCGGCTGGGCGACCCTCATCTCGGTGCCGATCGGCCTCATGACCTCGATCTACCTCGTCGAGTACGGCCGAGGCCGTGTCGCCAAGGCGATCACCTTCTTCGTGGACGTGATGACCGGCATCCCGTCGATCGTCGCCGGTCTGTTCATCGTCGCGGTGTGCGCGCTGCTGTTCGGTCCCGGTCTCAACACCGGCTTCATGGGCTCGCTCGCCCTCTCGGTGCTGATGATCCCCGTCGTCGTGCGCTCGAGCGAGGAGATGCTGCGCCTCGTTCCGAACGAGCTGCGCGAAGCGGCCTACGCGCTCGGCGTCCCGAAGTGGCTGACGATCGTCAAGGTGGTCCTCCCGACATCCATCGCGGGCATCACGACCGGCATCATGCTGTCGATCTCGCGCGTCATCGGCGAGACGGCGCCGCTGCTCCTGACGGCCGGGTTCACCCAGTCGCTCAACGTGAACGCGTTCGACAACCCGATGATGACGCTGCCGGTCTTCGTGTACGACCAGTTCCAGAACCCCGGCACGAACATCCCGGCCGCCCTCGAGCGTGCCTGGGCCGGAGCGCTCACCCTCATCATCATCGTCATGGCCCTGAACCTCGTTGCGCGCTTCGTCGCCAAGAAGTTCGCCCCCAAGTTCGGCCGCTGAGCGCGGCATCCGACAGAAAGCACCCGACGTGTCCAAGAGCATCGAAGTCAACGACCTCAACGTCTACTACAGCGACTTCCTCGCCGTGGAGGGCGTTTCCCTCGACATCGAGCCCCGCAGCGTGACCGCCTTCATCGGCCCTTCCGGCTGCGGCAAGTCCACCTTCCTGCGCACCCTCAACCGCATGCACGAGGTCATCCCCGGCGCGCGCGTCGAGGGCGAGGTCCTGCTCGACGGCGAGGACCTGTACGGCACGGGCGTCGACCCCGTACTCGTGCGCCGCCAGATCGGCATGGTCTTCCAGCGACCGAACCCGTTCCCGACGATGTCGATCCGCGACAACGTCCTCGCGGGCGTGAAGCTCAACAATTCGCGCATCTCGAAGTCCGACGCCGACGCGCTCGTCGAGAAGTCGCTGCGCGGTGCGAACCTCTGGAACGAGGTCAAGGACCGGCTCGAGAAGCCCGGCTCCGGCCTCTCCGGCGGTCAGCAGCAGCGCCTGTGCATCGCGCGCGCGATCGCCGTCTCCCCCGACGTCCTGCTGATGGACGAGCCCTGCTCGGCCCTGGACCCGATCTCGACGTTCGCGATCGAGGAGCTCATCCAGGAGCTCAAGAGCGAGTACACGATCGTCATCGTCACGCACAACATGCAGCAGGCGTCGCGCGTCTCCGACAAGACCGCGTTCTTCAACATCGCCGGCACCGGCAAGCCCGGCAAGCTCATCGAGTACGACGAGACCGGCACCATCTTCACCAAGCCGTCCGTGCAGGCCACCGAGGACTACGTCTCGGGCCGCTTCGGGTAAAGCCCGTAGTTCGGGGACGAGGGATGCTGCGCGGGAGCGTGGTGTCCCTCGTTCTGGTTTGGGGCGGTGTGGCGCGTGGCCTGTGCCGCGTGGTGCGCGGTGTGTGCGAATGCAATAGATGGCGGGCGACACGCGGCATCCCGGGCCTGAGGAGCGGCGCGTCGCGGCGGATCTCTTGCATCCGTGGACTTCTCCCCCGCGAGAGTGGGATGCCGGTTGTCCCCCACCATCGCCGGGTGCGTGCCGGGCGGGTAGAGAGCGGGCGAGGCTCGCAGTATGTGCGAGCTCCGGCATCCGATCGTCCGTCTGCGACAGCTGCTGAATGCCGGGTGGTCGCAGCGGCGGGTGCAGCGAGCACTGCGGTCCGGAGAGCTCGTGCGGATGCGGATCGGGGTGTATGCGTGGCCCGAGACGTGCGCGGAAGCTCGCCTGGCTGCGAAGCACGGCGGGGTGCTGGCGTGCGTGACGGCGGCGCGGCACCGTGGACTCTGGGTGCTGGACGACGATCGGATGCCACATGTCTGGATGCGGCCCGGGCAGCGCACGTACGACCATCCCTGCGACTGCACCGAGCACTGGGATGCCACCGGTCCCGCGGAGGACCGCTGCGAACCGTCGCTGGCGAGGATCCTGCGTCAGATCCTGACGTGCCACGGCGGTGAGGCGTTGTTCGTCGCGCTGGAATCCGCGCGGCGGCAGGAGCTGCTCGACGGCGACGACATGCGCTGGCTGAGCCGGAACCTGAACGCGGACGGGCGTGACGCGCTCGCACTCAGCCGGGACGACGCTGACAGCGGGCTCGAGTCGTTGCTGCGGTGGCGACTGCGGGCCCTCGGGCTGCGGGTGCAGACCCAGGTGCGCATGGCCGGTGTGGGCGTCGTGGACGCGCTGATCGGCGACCGGCTGATCATCGAGGTCGATGGGCGCGACAACCATGACGGGCCATCGCTGCGGCACAAGGACCTTGTCCGTGACGCCAATGCGGCGATGTGGGGTTACGTGACCCTGCGGTTCGACTACGCGCTGATCGTGCACGACTGGGACATGGTCGAGCGCGCGATCCTCGGGGCACTCGCGGGGATGTGAGCTCGCGTGAACGCGGATGCAAGAGATCGGGGGCGACACGCGGCATCCCAAGGCGGATCGGCGGGGTGTCGGGGCAGGACTATTGCATCCGCTGACGGAGCGAGGGATGCCGGGGCCGCGACTGCGGGCCAAGGCTGACCGGTCTCACCGCGAGCGCCGTGCCGCGCCTCACCGGTACGCGCATGCAATGGATCGGCGGCGACACGCGGCATCCCGAGCTGGTCAGGCGGTGTGCCGGGGGGATCCATTGCATCCGGCGACGCCCGACAGCCAAATCAGTCGCGCGGGCTGAGGAGGTACTGGTTGAAGGATGCCGTGAGCTCGGCGTCGAGCGGAAGGGGACGCCCGTCGACGGCGGTAATCGGGGCGGCGAGGCGGACGCTTGAGACGAGCCAGGCGGCATGCGCTTCGTGCAGTGCCGAGACGGGCAGGGTTTCGTACGCGGTCTCGAAACCCTGCTCGGCGAGGTGGTCGAACAGGCTCAACTGAGTGGTGCCGTGAAGGATGCCGCCGTTCGGCGCCGGGGTCACGAACGTGTCCCCTCGCCGGATGATGAGTGACGCGGTCGGCGCCTCGAGGACGAACCCGTCCGAGCTCACGAAGACCGCGTCATCGGCGCCGCGACGCTTCGCCTCGCGGATCGCGGCCATGTTCACCGCGTACGAGAGCGTCTTGGCGCCCAACAGGAGCCACGGCGCACGCCCGGGCAGGTCGATGCTGTACCCGCGATCGAGGACGGCGACGGCGACGCCCTCGGTGCGGGGCTTCGAGAAATCCGCGGCCGGCGCCACTGTGACCCACGCGGTCGGGGTGGGGCCGTGCTCGACGCCGCGGCTCAGGATCAGCTTGATGACCGCCTCCCCCTCCCCCGACGCCGCCTGCGCGCGACGGATCGCCTCGCGCCACTGAGTGAGGTTCGGGGCAGGCAGCTCGCAGATCTCAGCCGAGTGGGCGAGGCGAGCGAGGTGCGGCTCGACCTCCTGGGCGTGTCCGTCGACGACGCCGATCGACTCGAAGATGCCGTCGCCGCGCTGAGTACTGAGCTCCCCCACGGTGAGCGCGGGAGCGGACGGGTCGATCTCGGCGAACGTGTCGGCGAAGTGGGTGCGGACATCGTCGGATGCCGCGGGGTCGATCATCAGCGCGAAGAGCCAGGCCATGCCCTGAGCCTACGCGCGGCATCCCGCGTCGCCCCGTCGCGCGATGCGATAGATCTCACGCGACACACCGCCCATCAGCCCATCAGCCCATCAGCCCATCAGCCCAAGGATGCCGCGTGTCGCCGCCGATCCATTGCATCCGCGCACGCGGCGGGATCCCGACACGCCCGGACGAAGCAGAATCTCGCGCCGACCGGAATACCTCGGCAGCGGCTCCGTTACACTTTTCTAGCCGGGCCGCAGTAACCCCGGGCTCCATCTTCAGCCGCTGCGAGCGGCCACGCGCCGAGAGGCGTTCTGCGGCCCGGCACTTTCGTACCCACCCGCAGGATCAGGTGAGACCGTCGCGTCGCCAGAGCGCTGCCGCCGCCGTGAGGTCGCCCGCGTACGTGTCGAGGCGCAGCGCCCGCGTCGTGAACTGCGAGGCTCGCGTCGGCTCGCTCGTGTCGTAATCGTCTGCGAGGTCGGTCGCCCCGGCCGACACCACACGAGAGAACGCCGCGGCGCGTTCGAGGGCCAGCGCGAAGTCGCCCGCGAACACTCCGCGCAGGATCAGGTCGATGAGCGAGACGAGCTCATCCGGGCTCGCCGGAGCCGGAGCGCCCGCGATGACGACATCCGCGGACGATAGGCGCGTGCGCCCACGCTCATAGAGCAGTGCCGCCGTCGTCGCATCGTCGTGGATCATCAGCTGCAGCAGGTACAGCCGCCACAGTGCGCCCGGCAGCGACCGCGCGGGAGAGTGAGCCCAGAGTTCGGCGATCGTCGCGATGCCGTGCGCGTCGGCGAAGGTGACGAGCCGGTTGATGACCTCGTCGTGCGGCTGCTCGCGCACTCGGGAGAGCAGAGCGGATGCCGTGGCGTGGGCCACGCGGCTGGCTTCAGCGGGATCGTCCGCCGCGAAGTTGCGGTCGAACGAATCGGGTGAGCGACGGACCGGCTTGTGGAAGTCGCGAGACGCGTCGGACATCGTTCCAGGCTACCCCCGCACGACAACACCCCGCCCGGCCGAAGCCGAAGCGGGGTGTTGAACGAATGACCGTCAGGCCGTCGGGATCGCGATGATCGGCGTGGTGGTCGGCTGGCCGTCGGGCGAACCGCCTGCCTGCTCCACCGTGACCGCGACGACGTCGCCGGGCTGGAAGCTTCCGTCGAGAAGAGCGGTGACCTCGCCGGAATCGTCGAAGGTGCCGGCGGGGATGGGCTTGTCGCCGCGGACGAACCAGAGCTCGTAGGTGCGATCGTCGGCGAGCTTGGGAGCCTCGTCGGTCGTCAGGACGACCTTGCCGAGTTCCGCGGACCAGTGGAGGACCGCTTCGCCTCCCTCGGCGAACTGACCGGTGACGGTCTGAGCGTCGGGTGCGGCCTGGATCTGTTCGAGAGCCTGCACCGAGATCGGGGTGCGGGCCTGCTCGACGAGCGATCCGACACCCCAGCCGATGCCGACGAGGAGAGCGGCCGATGCGACGAGGGCGAAGAGTCCGCGCGTCCAGTTGCGACGCTGCACGGACTGTACTGCTTCGGTCGGCGGGCCAGCCAGAGCGAGCTCGGGCTCGGGGGCGGTTTCGGCAGCGGAGTCGACGGGGGCCGGCATCCGCTGCGGCATGGCGTTGATCTGGGCGAGCAGTCGTGCGCGCACGTCGATCGGCGGCGCCTCTTCTCCCGTGCCTTCGGCCAGGAAGCCGGCGACGTGGGCGTCCGCGTCGACGAGCTCTGCCCATTCGGGGTGAGCGGCCAACGCCTGCTGATAGGCCTGTTCATCCTCGACGGACAGCGCATCAAGGGCATGTCCTGCCGAGAGTTCAGCGAACTCGTTTTCGTTCACAGTGCCACCCCCATCTCCTGTCGTAGGCGGTTCAATCCGTCACGCATGCGTGTCTTGATCGTTCCGAGCGGCGCTCCGAGGAGAGCCGCGACTTCGCTTTGGCTGTACCCCCCGAAATACGCGAGGGTGAGTGCTTCGCGTTGCGCGTCGGGCAGAGTCCGAAGAGCGCGAACAACGCGACGACCTTCGATCTTCAGCTCGACTTGCTCGGCAATGCCTTCTTGTTGTGTGTATGCGTCCCGAACTCCGACACGCACGTCCCGATCCGCGCTGGACTGCGACGCGCGAACCCGGTCGACTGCCCGACGATGAGCCATCGTCAGGATCCAACTTCTTCCTTGCCCTTTCTTCGGAGCGAAGCCGGAAGCGGATTGCCAGATCTCCAAGAAGACCTCCTGCAGCACCTCTTCGCTCTGAGACGGGTCGACGAGGACCCGTTTGATCAGACCGAACACACGGGAAGACAACATGTCGTAGAGCTCTGCGAAGGCCACCTGATCGCCGTCGGCGATGCGGAGGAGGAGCTCGCCGGCATGATCTGCCGACTGCCCGTCCTCGGGGACTTCTACACCGTCGATAACCATTGCTCCCCAGCATGCCATCCCTCCCCTCCTGAACCTGGATGACGGGGCGGGAATCCCTTGTGGGGAAAGGAGATCGAGAGCGATTCGTGACCTCGCGACTCCTGCTGAGACGGGCTTCGAAAAGACCGGTCGGAAGAAATCTCGGCAGATGTGCAATCCGTTTGCCTAGTGGTTCCGAAGACCTGTTATCGCCGCCGCAGAGGGCGGTCCCAACACATGGAGGAAATCATGCTCAGCACGAAGAAGAAGATGACCGCAGCACTCTCTCTGACGCTGGCCGGCGCGTTCGCCCTCGCCGGCTGCTCGTCGAGCGCTGCACCCGAGGGTGGCAACATGAGCGAGGGCGGCACCCAGTCGCAGGCTCCCATGGAGTCGGCATCACCCGAAGCCTCGTCGCCCTCGATGGACCCCGCTGCCAACCTCGTCGGCCCCGGCTGCGCTGACTATGCATCCGCCGTTCCGGATGGCGACGGCTCGGTTGCTGGCATGGCCAAGGACCCGGTGGCGGTCGCGGCATCCAACAACCCGCTTCTCAAGACGCTCACCGCTGCAGTCAGCGGCCAGCTGAACCCCGACGTCAACCTCGTCGACACGCTCAACGGCGACGAGTTCACCGTTTTCGCCCCGGTTGACGAGGCGTTCGCCAAGATCCCCGCCGACACGATCGAGGGTCTGAAGACCGACTCCGCGACGCTGACGAAGATCCTCACCTACCACGTGGTTCCCGGCCAGATCGCGCCTGACGAGATCGACGGCACCCACAAGACCGTCGAGGGCCAGGACCTCAAGGTCACCGGCTCGGGCGACGAGCTCATGGTCAACGACGCCAAGGTCATCTGCGGTGGCGTCCAGACCGCGAACGCGACCGTGTACCTCATCGACTCGGTGCTGATGCCCCCGATGTAATCACGGTCTTCTTGACCGGCGGCGTCGTCGAAGCTCTGCGGGCTTCGGCGGCGCCGCCTCTTTGTGTTTCCTCCTTTCGGGGGATGCCGCGGGCGGACCGCTCTCCGTAGCGTCGAGGCATGGCGAACAAGGACATGCGGGGAATGACGTTCGGACTGTGGATCGCGTTCGGGATGCTCGGGGGCGCGATTGCCGGGATGCTCTTCCTCGACAACATCGGCCTGGGCGCCGCGTTCGGCCTGTCGTTCGGCATCATGTTCGGCATCCTCTTCAGCTCGCAGAAGAGCACCAAGTGACGGATGCCGCGGCCCTCGCCTATTAGGCTGGATCACTGAGGGCCTCTAGCTCAGTCGGTAGAGCATCGGACTTTTAATCCGCGGGTCGTGGGTTCGAGCCCCACGGGGCCCACCTCTGATACAGCGTCAGAACCTTTGCTTTTTCGGGGAATTTGGGATGCTGGAAACACCTGCTGGCAACAGCGTGACAACAACCTGACAACACCTCGAGCGCGCGCGGTCACACGCAACCGCCCTCGTGAGCCGACCGCCTAATCGATCCCCCAGTCCCCCAACTAGCTCGATCGTTCGCGGGGCGTCCATCGCGGGGAGATCCGCGTTCTAGTAGATAGGGCCGGTCGCCTCTTCCCCTAGGCAACCGGCCCCGCAGGCTGATCAATGCTCAGCCGTTGATATTGCGAGGATCATTCCCCGGAGCGATCGTGTCCTTTGCGCGGATCGCGCCGTCGCGGCCGTGGATGTTCAGCTCGCCACCACCCGCGTTGCCGACGATCTGCCGTCCGCGGTTGATCGCGTCAGACTGGGTGTCGTGGTGCGACGACGCGCGCTGTGCGTTCGGCTTCACCACGTCCCACCCACCGCCCTGATTCGGTACGACGTGCCTGTTGTTGTCGTGTGCCATGTTTCTCACCTCCTTCCGGAGTCTTGACTCATGACAACCATTGACCGATCTCGCGGGTTCAGCAGATTCCGACACGCCGAGGCCCGCTGCGCGAATCCTGAGAGCCCGTCAACGACAATCCGGCATCGCGCCGCCTAGGGACCGGACTCATGTGGGCTGGAAGCGCCGAGGCGGGAGGGGCCGAAGGCCCGAGGGCCCGCGAGCTCGAGGGCGACCCAATTGGTTCGCGTTCAGGCAATCGCTCATCACGACGCGTTCAGCACATCTTTAATCCCCGTGCTCTCAGCGGCCCGGTCGAGCGCGTTGGCGACATTATCGAGATCGTCATCGAAGAGATCCGCATAGGTGTCGAGCGTCATTGCCGCTGAGGCGTGTCCGAGCATCCGCTGCACGGCTTTGACATTCGCGCCGGCGCTGATCGCGAGTGATGCAGCAGTGTGGCGGAGGTCGTGTGGCGTCACCCGCGGGAACGACTCGGGCGGTCGCTCCTCCATGCCCGTTGCCGCGTCGATTCGCTCCTGTGTCTCACGAACGATCTGCATGACCGCGCTGTTGAACCAGCCAGTCGTCGACTTGGCTCGGCGGATGAAGTGATCACCGTCACCGAAGAGCAACGCATCGCGCGGGCGCGTGGCCACGAGGTGCTCGATCGTCGGCGCGAGGAACGCCGGGTAACGCACCTGCCGCTTCTCGTGCGTCTTCGGCGTCCCGATGATCACCTGGCTCCCGACCTCCACCGCGTTCTCCTCGACGCGTACGCGGCGGCGCACCGTGTCGACATGTTTGATGCGAAGCGCAGTCGCCTCTCCCCAGCGAAGACCCGTGTACGCGAGAAACGCGACAAGGTCGGGATGCTTCGCGATCGCCGCGAGCTGTGCGACTTGCGCGTGGCTCAGGTACGCGCGTTCTTTCCCAACCTTCCTCGGCAGCTTGATATCCCGAGCGACGTTTCGCGCGAGCCGACGGTCACGGACGGCGACCTCGAGCACACTGGCAAGGACTTCGTGGCATCGTCGGACCGTCGTGGCGCTGTGAGTCTTGGAGAGCGCCGCAACCCAGATCTGGATCTCCGAGTGGCGGATCGATCCGATCTGCCGGTCGCCCCATTTCGGCTCGACGTGGATGCGCCAAGCGGACTGGATCGTGCGTCGCGTCGACGGTTTGAGGTCGCCGGAGCGGGAGTCGATCCAGGAGGCCCCGATCATGCCGACCGTGATTCGTGCTTCCGACGGGTCGACGTAGTCGCCGCGATGCTTCGAGAGTTCGACTTCTGCGAGTCGGAGCTCGGCGGCTCGCTTCGTCCGGAAGCCGCGCTCGTTAGTCTGAGAGTGGTCCGGCCGCCGGTACGCGATTCGATAGAGCCGTGAACCGGATGCCGTCGTGTACGCGTGGATGCTTCCCATACGAGGCCCTCCTTCTCGGAGCTTTGCTTCGCACCATAGGTCGGCGTCGCCGTTTTCGCAGGCTGACCGCGAGATTGTGCATATCTGCCGAGCCGGCGTCTGTGGAGAAGACCGTCAGCTATTGCCGGCCGGCATTTGAGCCGCTCGCTTCATCAGCGCCTGACGGCTGAGTCGCGTTCGCGAACTGAGCGCGTTCCAGCTTTGGCCCGCCGAGCGCAGCCCATCGACAAGTGCGTCACGTTCTTCGAGTAGCTCCTGCTCCTCACGATGAAGACGTTCGATCTCTCGAGATACGCGGCTCAGCTGCTCGAGCGCTCCGCGTTCACCGCCCGCTTTCGTGATGGCGCGGACGGCTCGGCGCGCCCGCTTCTCAGCGTCGGCACGCTCCGTCTCAACGCGAGCTTCCTCGGCCGCTTGATGCTCCTGAGCTGCCGTCTTCTTAGCGTTTCTGCGCCCTCGGACCACGTAACCAGGTTGTCATTCTCGTCCCCTGTCCACAACGCATCCGCAGGCCCCACTGATAAGTGCCTGCGTGCATTCAGGAGTCTCCTTCCCAGATTCTTTCGATCGTATCCGTCACGCGGATGCGGACGGAGAGCCGAGACTTGGGTCGCCAACGAGTCGCGGCATTCGCGCGTGAATCTGACGAAGGCCGACTGCTGCGCCAACACGTTCGGCGCGCCCGCGCTGTAAGCGCATCACGCGTCGCATTGGCTTCACCGAACGACCCGGCGGCGCACGCGGTGGTCACCCCCGATTCAGTTCCTACTCAAAAACACGGCAAGATTCTTCACCGCTAGCCGCTCACGGCGGACGATCGGAACAGAACTCCTTCCGCCGTCGAGGATCCCACCGCCGACCTGGGTAGATTTGCATACGCTGATCCCGACGATCGGAGATATTCAGTGAAAGTCCGTTTTGGCCCGGACGGTGCGCATCTCTTCGACCGCTGGTCAGGCATGAACCTCCTTCTTGATGAGGTAGAGGTTCCCGAGCGCGCTTGGTCAGCCGCTCCGCGGCAGGTGTCCATCGCATTGACGAACGCGTGCGACCTAGCGTGCACCTACTGCTATGCACCCAAGCATCGAGCAGTGCTGGGAGTTGAGAGTCTTCTGGGCTGGGTCCGTGAGCTCGACCTGGCTGGAGCGCTTGGAGTGGGGTTTGGCGGCGGTGAGCCGACTCTGTACAGGCACCTTCCCGACGTGTGCGAGTACATGGCGGAGAACACGAATCTCGCGGTTACCATGACGACCCACGGGCTGCGATGGAATGCTGCGCTCACATCACGCCTTAGTGGCGTTGTGCACTTCGTTCGCGTCAGCGTCGATGGCACAACGAACACCTACGAAAGGCTACGAGGTCGTAGCTTCGAGCGCTTACGCGACTCGTTGCGGCTGATCGCAGCAGACTTCAGATGGGGCATCAACACAGTGATCAACGAGGAGACCATTAAGGATCTGGATGGGATTGCGTCTCTCGCTTCTGAGTACGGAGCAGCCGAGCTCCTGCTGCTTCCGCAACAGCCGACGAAAACAGCAGGCGGCGTCCAGCAAGCAACGCTTCGCGAGCTCGAGAGCTGGGTTCGTCGATACTCGGGCCCGGTTCCGCTCGCCACCTCGGAGAACGCCGAGATCGGTGCTCCCCTCGCGAGAGCGCTTCAGCACGAGGTGGGCCTCCGGTCCTACGCTCACATCGATGCGACGGGAACCGTTCGGAGATCGTCGTACGCGGAACGCGGGGTCCCTGTCGACGAAGACGGTGTAATGGCCGCATTGGCGCGACTCGAGCGCATGGGGGCGTAATGAAAATCTGGCACGGCTATGGTACGGAGCATTCGATGAATCTCGAGCTGATCGGTCACTTCTTGACTGCAAGCGACGCGCTCAAAGCGAGGGAGGCGATCGCAGTTCTTACTGGCGCCGCCGAGCTCGACCACGCAGATGGCCGACTGGAGTACGGTGCACCCCCCGAGCTGTTCAGCGATCGGCTACTAGAGGCGATGAGTGGTACAGGCGTGCACAGCCTCGGCCATGCCGACATAGAGCAGCTCCTCTACGACGCGCAAGTCGAGGCGCGAGACTCTGACGTAGTTGTCCGAACGGACGAAATCGAGGTGCTGGCGTACATAAAGGTCCTGATTGCAAAGGGCGCCCGAGTAGAGATCTATTCGATGCACGATCAGACCGACGGTGCAAGTGATGAGTGAGCACGCGCAGGCGCGCAACGCACAGTGCGACCGGATTGAAGCCGCACGATGATCGATCTCAATTGGGCGCGTTTTGAGGACTTACCCGGTGACAAGACAGCGAACTTCGAGCTTCTGTGGCGCGGCGTAATCCGACGCACATATGGCAGATTCGGGACTTTTCAAGCGCGAGCCCAACAGCCCGGAGTTGAGTTTCACCTCAAACTCACTTCTGACTGCGCACTAGGGAGTGCTGGCCAATGGTTCGGTTGGCAGACCAAGTGGTGGGAGGTCAGCACTGGTCGCACGATCGGCCTGACACGAAAGCACGATGTCACGGATTCTCTAGCCAAGTCGGTGATCCACATTCCCGGGCTCACGGATTGGGTGCTCTGCACTCGGCGGCCGCTCGCGCCAATTGACGAGCCTTGGTGGCGCGATCTACCAACTGACCTAACGCTCGATCACCAAGTCGCGGAGGATCTCGGCAACTTGCTAACGGGTGATGCTGAGTTGCTGCGTCAGACGTACTTTGGCGATCTGATCTTCACCCCAGACCGACTGGCCAAGATGAATGAGCTCGCATTGGCCGATGTTCGAGAGCGCTGGTTCCCCGAGGTTCACCAGGTCTCTGAGGCCGAGTCAACACTCCGACGGATGCTCGCAGAGCCGGGAGCATGGCACCACCTTGATGCGGTTGGGTCGGAGATAACCCGGCTTTCAAAGATCATCTCGATCGCCGTCGCCGAGGTCCCTCTCGAATCGTCGATCCAAGAGGATCTCGATCGACTCCTTGAGACCGCCGAAACGCTGCGGCAGCTTCTGCACGACGCGCACGAACACCTGACTCCCGGTGGGGATCACACCTGGCGCGAGCTCGGTGAGGCCGTAGTGCCGAATCCTCCGTCGTTAGCGCCGACCGCCCTGCGCAGGCTTCGCGCCGCCAATCACCCTGCAGCTCTGGCTTGCACCAATTTGGTGATCCACACCCGACGCGCGGCCGCCGTTGCCAAGGACGTATTTAGTCAGATGGCTGTTCGTTGTGTGACGGTGACCGGCGACGCCGGCTACGGGAAGACTCAGCTTGCTGCCAATATTGCCAGCTCGACCGAAACACGCCCCGCAGGAGTGCTTCTATTCGGACGTCAGCTTCGAAGTCGCGACGATCTCGATGACCTCGCGGGACGAGTTACCCTCAACGGGAAGAGGATCGAGACCTTCGAGGCTTTGCTTGCGGCTATCGACGCCGCTGCTGCGCGCGCCCAGTGCCGCTTGCCTCTTGTGATAGACGGACTCAACGAGGCCGAAGACCCTAGCGAGTGGAAATCCCTCCTCGAGAGGGCCCTCGTCCTCCTCGAGGACTACCCGTCGGTCCTCCTTGTCTGCACCCTCAGGTCAACATTTATTGACAGGTCGATTCCCGTGTCGGTGACTGATTCGGTGGTCCTGTCCGGCTTCGGCGACGGAGTCAACGATGCCGTCGAGGCCTACTTCAACCACTTCAACATCGATGCGACAGGTATAGACCTTCCATACGAACGGTTCGATCACCCGATCGCGTTGAGAATCTTCTGTAGCGTCACGAATCCGACCCGAGAACAGCGAGTTCGACTAGTGGGGCGAGCGATCTCACTTAACTCGATGTTCGGCGAGTACTTGACCAGTGTTGCCGCGCGGATCGAGACCCTGACGAAGTCACGAATCCGCGCTGAGGACGTCGGTAACGCATTGGTGGCCCTCGGAGTCGAGCTGTGGGAAACCAGCGCACGCGAGGTCAGCGAGGCCCGTGTGAAAGAACTGTTTAAGGACACAAACAAGCGTTGGGACGACACAGTCCTCAACGCCCTCCAAGAGGAGGGCGTGCTAATCCGTCAGACATCCGAGGTCGCGGGCGGTACGGACCCGGCACCCGCGGGTGGCAGCGGTGAACTGGTCGTGGCCGTCGTATACGACCTCCTCGCTGGTTACATCATCGCCTCGGCAATGGCCAAGACCTCGGGCGCGGCATTTGCGGCATCTTTGAAGTCCCCAGACATGGTCGCCCGATTCAGCGGCTCTGTCGATCAACTCCATCCTCTCGCAGTAGACGTCTTTGATGCGCTGGTGTTCGTGTTGCCCCGAAGCGGACTGGGGCATTTGTGGGCGAGCATCACCGACGAACTACTCGATGCGGCACTTCTGCGAGTAACGGACCTTGAGGTAGGCGACATAGACGCCGCCACTCTTCACGCCTGGGGGGAAAATCTGCCGCAGCTAGCGAGGAGACAGGACTTCTGGTTCCGGCTGCGAGCAGTTCGAGCTGTTCCGGATCACCCTTTTAATGCAATGTTCACAGATTCCGCGCTTCGATCGATGACCGTCGCTGACCGTGACTTGACCTGGACTGAGTGGCTTCGCAAATCGTCCTCCTCGCGACCGGGTCAAACGAGAGCCGTCTCCGGGGCCATCGAAGATGTCCGGTCGTGGACAGCGCGCTGGCAGGCTACTTCGGAGCGGGGTGAATCGGATGCCCTACGTGCCCGGTGGTTCATGTGGATGCTGACAAGCACAGTTCGAGATCTTCGCGATGCGGCAACCGCAGCACTGTACTGGTTCGGCCGTGAATCTCCCCCGGATCTGTTTGAGCTCGCCGCGAGCGCGCTACAGATCAACGATGCATATGTGGGCGAGCGCGCGACGGCAGCCGCATACGGAGTTGCGACAGCGCATCAGCTGAAGGACGAACAGTTCGAAGGGCAACTCGGCAAATATCTCCGGGACCTTACGGAGTTGACTGCTGGCACTGCCCCCATCGCGCCGACTTTCCATCGCTTAACCCGCTACTACGTCGCAGGCACCGTTGAGTTCAGCCTGAAACACTATCCCGAGTCAGTTCCACCGGAGGCGACGGACGGCATCGCTTTTGCCCCGGGGGCGCTCCCCGACGCACTCCCCGAGAAAGACGAGCGGCATGCAGAGGTCCAGCGAACAATCCACATGGATTTTGGGAACTACACAATAGGACGACTATTCGACGACCGCGCCAATTATGACTATGAGCACAAAGGTCATCGCGAGGCAATCGATCAGGTGCTCGGCATCGTCTACGACCTCGGATGGCGCGAGGATAAGTTCGCGTCGCTCGACCAAATGCTCGCGCGGCAGGACCAGGACGGGAACCCCGGCCGGGTCGAGCGGTACGGGAAGAAGTACGGGTGGATCGGGTTCTACACGGTCTCTGGAATGTTGCGCGCTCGAGGGGAGCGCATGAACTGGCTCGAAGTGGACATAGACCCATCCTTCCCTCAGCCCTCTCCTCCCCTCCCTCTTCCGATACCTAGCTGGGTCAGCGCGACTCCAGCGGACGACAATGATTGGCTTGTCGAGGAGCAGACCGCGATTCCGGAGGAACTACTGTATTGCGATTCGCTTGCGGGCGAGTTTGGCCCTTGGGTCCTCATCCACGCTGAACTCACCGTGAAAGACAGGGTCGCGAAGCGTGGCGGGTTTGGATTATTCAACACCGTCGCGCTCGACCCGAACGACCTTGAGGCGATGATGAGATGGTGGTCAACGAAAGACCACCCTGGTCGGGACCTAATTGACCTTCCATCGGCGCATTACCTTTTTGCCGGAGAGATTCCGTGGCACGCGCGGATGGTGACTTCGGGCGATGACATCGCGGGAACGGGCACCGTTGACCCGATTGCGAGCAAAGACGACGGATGGGACGATCCTCACGCTTATGAGGATCCCTATATCGATGACATCCGCGTTCCGAAGGTTGACATAGATGGCCAGAAGATATCTGCACCAAGTCGCGTCGATGACGATGGTAGCGATCCGAACGCCACTACAGCAGAGGATCTGACGGAAGCCCTAGGCTACGCGCAGGACGTTCTGGATCGGCTGATCGCGAGTGACACGCCTGCTAGAAGGAACAAATTCGCCGAGCTGATCCCGCTCGAGTTTGAGTCGGTGGCCCACAGCTACGCCTGGGAGACGCACAATAGCTCCGAGAACCAGGCATTCGCCTACGTCCCAAGTCAACGGCTGTCCCAGATGTCGCGTCTACATTCGGCGCCCGCTGGGTTCAATCAAGTGGACGAAGGGGGCCGGGTCGCAGCCATGAGCTTCACCGCTCCAGAAGGTTTCGATGGCCACCTTCTATACGTCCGTGAGGACGTCCTGCAGATGTACACGGGGGGCAGAGCGGTCGTAACCTTTGGTTGGGGCGAACGAGAAATACGCGTCGAATGGCCAGAGCGAATCCCAGACGGCGCTCGTCGGATCTACCAAGACCATGCAAACGTGTGGCGCACCCATCGAATAGTTTCGTCCGGATGACGGAATAGGTATGACGTCGGAATCCCAGCCGCTCCGCGTACTCGACGAGTACCTCACGGGAGGTCGCGGAGCCCGCGAGCTGGTTGTACCGAGAGGAGGCCGGCGAATGTCCCTCGACCATCAGCCGCCTGTTCGACGAGATGCCAACCCGGAGCTGTTCTCAGCGCGAGCGCGTCAGCGAGCGCGTGGTGCTGTGAGTGTGGAGACAGTAGGGGATGCCAGCAACAGGCGGTCGTGACAACACAGTGACAACACTCGCTCTGATAGACCGGGCTCACCCTGATCCTGCTGACTCTTCGAAGCGCGGAATTTCAACGATCCTGATCGAACACGACCCGGCTGATGACCTATCGGCCGAGTTCGAGCCCCACGGGGCCCACCTCTGTTGTCACCCGCCGGGGCGGAGGACGGCCCAGCCCGCGTTCAATTCATCCGCGAATATCTTGAGCTGCACGAGGGTGTCCGCGTCGTAGGCGATGCCCTCGATCCCGCCGGGCGCGCCACAATCCTGAGTGACGGACGTCGGCCCAACGGGATTGGCCGGTTCCTCGCCAGCGGCGGGAGCCGGGGCCCATTCGAGCGTCACCCGAGCAGTCGACGGACTGCAATCGAAGTCGATCACGTACCGCTCTCCGGCCTCCACCACACCCGAGACGGTCGCCTCGCCTTCAGAAACGCCATCGGCCCCCTCGGCGACGAATGTGATCCGCGAGAGCTCGTCGTCAGCGACGCCGGGCACCGCATAGTCGCCATCGACCGGCGCGGGAGGGCTGGGGGCGGACGCCGTAGGAGAAGGCGTCGCCGGTGGCGGAGTCGTCGTCGCGTCATCGTCCAGATCGGTCGTGGAGACACACCCCGCGAGCACCGTCGACACGGCGAGCATCACAGCGGCAGTCCACATCGGGCGTCGGCTCATAGGGCGCCACGTTACCCGCGAACCAGGATCGGCCGAGGGTGCAGTGAAAGCGGAGGCCGTTGTCGAAGCTCAAGCGACTGAAGAAGTCCGACGATCCCTCGGCTGAGTGACGGGCGGCTGCCTGCGCTCGTAGCAGCGGTCTGCTTGAGCAAGAAAAAGCCCCGACTGTTACCACACAGCCGGGGCGAGACGAATGAGAAGTCCGCCTATCGGTATCAGGATACCTCGGGAACCTGGGAGCTGACCCGGCGCCCCTTGCGTCCGGAGAGCGCGCGGGAGCGTTACGGTTGCGGAATGCTCCGCCTCGTCGCCCGGGTCTATTGGACGTTCAGCAGATGGACGCTCGCAACCGAGCCCGCACCGACCCGACCCACCGTCGTCCTCGGGGCGCCGCACACCTCCAACTGGGACTTCGTGCTCATGCTGGCGATCGCGTGGCGCCTGAAGATGCGCTTCCGTTGGCTGGGCAAGGAGAGCCTCTTTCGCGGCTGGCGCGGCCCGCTGATGCGCTCGATCGGCGGCATCCCGGTCGACAGAGCGAACCCCGCCGGGGTGGTCGACGCTCTCGTCCGCCGCATCCGCGACGGCGAGGTCTTCGGCCTTGTGGTGACGCCCGAAGGCACGCGCGGCGGCGTCGGACACTGGAATCGGGCTTCTACCGCATCGCCCGAGAGGCTGACCTCGCCGTCACGCTTGGATACGTGGATCGCAGGACCATGACAACCGGACTGGGGCCGACACTCACGCTCACCGGCGACGTCGGCGCGGACATGGATGCCATTCGCGCGTTCTACTCCGACAAGTCGGGGCTGCGTCCTGATCGACGCGTCGAGCCTCGCTTGCGCGAGGAGGGCGATCCTCGGCCGGCAGCCTCGGCTTAGCCGCAGCTGAATCCGGCGACGAGAGGTCCTACTCGTCTGTCTCCGCCGTGTGCGGTGTCACATACCAATCGGTGAACGACCTCGCGCGGCCGTCGTCCGCCAAACAGATGACCATGAGGTTGTCGTACAGCCGACTCTTCGTCGTTGCGCCCGGGTAGCTGGTCCGGCCGCGGATGATCGCGATGTCGCCGTCGACCGCCGTGAGCTCATGCTCGAACGACCATGTGCCGGGCTCATCCTTCTGACCGAGCCAACCCGCGAGGATGGCGTCGTGGCCGATCCATGGCTTGGTCGAGGGGCCGTCGCGGTACTCCGCATCTGGCGTGAACAGAGACCGGATGTCGTCCGGGTCATTGGTCCCCCACGCACGGACGTATCGACCGATCCAGTCGTTGGCGGCTACCGCCGCTGCCTCGCGATCCCACATGGCCTCAGGCTCGCTGACGCGTGCGGCGAGCGCAAGGTGCGTCGTCGCGCCACAAACATCGGCTAACGAACTCCCCCACACCCATCGCCCGCGCGGTCAGACCGACCGCGTCAGTAGTACACCGCCAGCCGCCCCCGCGGACCGTCGACCACATCGACCGGCGTATCGAAGATCCCCGTCAAGACATCCCCGCGGATGATCTCGTCAGGCGTCCCGAACGCAGCAACGCGCCCGTCCTTCATGGCGCACACCCGATCCGCGTAGTGACCGGCGAAGTTGATGTCGTGCAGCACGACGACGATCGTGCGACCCAGCTCGCGCGCGGCGCGCTGCAGGTGGCTCATCATCTGCACGGCGTGCTGGATGTCGAGGTTGTTGAGCGGCTCATCGAGCAACACGTACTCCGTGTCCTGCGCGAGCACCATCGCGACATACGCGCGCTGACGCTGCCCGCCCGACAGCTCGTCGAGGTACCGACCCTCGAGCCCGTCCAGGCCGAGGAAGTCGATGGACCGGTCGATGATCCGCTCGTCGTCGACCGTGAGGCGGCCCTGCGAATGCGGATACCGACCGAAACCGACCAGCTGCCGCACCGTCAGACGAGTGACGAAATGGTTCTCCTGCCGAAGGATCGCGACGACCTTCGCGAGCTCCCGCGACTTCACCGCCGCGACGTCGTGTCCCCCGACCGAAATCGACCCGGCGTCGGCGGGCAGCAGACGGCCGATCATCGTCAACAGCGTGGACTTGCCGGCGCCGTTCGGCCCGATGAGCGCGGTGATGCCGCCCGCGGGCAGGTCGAGGGTCACGGGGCCGATCGCGACCTGGGTGCTGTAGCGCTTCTCGACGGCGGTGAGAGAGATCACAGGCGTCCCTTTCGGAGCAGGTGGATGAGGAAGAGCGTGCCGCCGACGATCTCGACGATGACACCGACCGACCCGGCGGCGTAGAAGACGTGCTTGAGCACGACGTAGGCACCGCCGAGCACGACGAAGCCGACGAGCGCGGCGAGCGCAAACATCCGGCGATGGTCGAACGTGTCGGCCAGTTGGTACGTGAGCATCGCGACAAGGAAGCCGAAGAAGGTCATCGGCCCGATCAGCGACGTCGAGACCGCCATGAGGATCGACACGAGCAGCAGCGCCAGGATCGAGTCGCGCCGCTGTGACGACCCGAGACTCAGGGCGACCTCGCGTCCCAGCCCGAGCACATTGAGACGGCCGCCTCCCCACACCATGAGTCCCGCCGCGACGACGACGAGCGGGATCGCGATCGGCAGGTGCGTGCCGTCGGCGTTTGCGACGCTGCCGATGAGCCGCGCGGTGAGCAGGTCGAACTCGGTGGGCGTCAGCATCCGTTGAAGGAACGTCGAGAACGCGGCCAGCGCTCCGCCCAGGATGATGCCGACCAGCAGCATGATCTGCACGTTCGCGTAGCGGCCCGAGAGCAGCCAGCCGTAGAGAACACCCGAGAACGCGAGCATCGCGAGGATCTGCAGGAGATATGGCCCCGCGCCCTGGACGAGCAGCGCGCCGGCCGCACCGAAGAAGAAGATCGCGGCGGTCGAGATCGCCGTGTAGAGCGACTCGAAGCCCATGATCGAGGGCGTGACGATCCGGTTGCCGGTCACGGTCTGGAAGGTGATGGTCGCGATCCCCTGGCAGACGGCGACGATCGCGATGACGACGACGCTCGTGACCCGCAGCTGAGCAATCCGCCAGAAGCCGGCGCTGCCCGCGGGTGCGGGGTTGTCCCAGGCGAGGATGCCGACGGCCACCACGACGGCGAGGACGATAAGCGCCGCGACGGTCAGCGCGTAGCGACGGGCCCGGATCGCGGTGGGGAAGGCGCCCGACAGCGCGACGGTGTCAGCCACGACGACGCTGCCGGAGGAGAAGGGTGATGAACACGACGGCTCCGACCATGGCAAGGATGAGCGAGACGGGCACCTCGAAGGGCGCGTTCACGATGCGGGCGAGGATGTCGCACCCGGTGACGAGCGCGATGCCGCCGAGCGCGACCCACGGCAGGTTCGAGCGAAGGTCGTCGCCTCGGATGAGCGACACGACATTCGGAACGATGAGCCCGAGGAACGGCAGATTGCCGACGACGACGGTGACGACACCGGCCGCCAGGGCGATGAGCACGGTGCCGACGAGGACGACGCGCGAGTAGTCGACGCCCACGTTGGTCGCGACGTCGCGCCCGAGACCGGCGATCGTGAAGCGGTCCGCCGTGATGAACACGGCGACGACGACAAGCAGGACGATCCACAGCGGCTCGTACTGCCCCCGCAGGACAGAGGTGAACGAGCCGGTGAACCAGGCCGCCATGCTCTGCAGGAGGTTCGTCGACAGCGCGATGAAGGTCGACACCGCGCCGACGACGGCGCCGAGCATCATCCCGACGATCGGGACGATGATCGACGAGGTCAGCATCACGCGGCGCAGGAAGAGGAAGAAGAGCATCGTGCCGACGAAGGCCATGCCGACCGCGCCGACCATCCGGACCATGAGCGGCGCGTCGGGGAAGACCAGCATGACGAGCAGCAGGCCCAGGCCCGCCCACTCCGTGGTGCCGGTCGTGGTCGGCTCGACGAACCGGTTCTGCGTCAGCTGCTGCATGACGAGGCCGCACATGGCCAGCGCCGCTCCCGCGAGGACGAGCCCGACCGTCCGCGGGATCCGCGTGATCGCGAACATCTCCGCACCGTCGTCGGCGCCGATCACGTCGTAGACGCCGACGAAGAGCGACAGGACCACCAGCCCCCCGACGACGGCGATGCCGCCGACAAGGGGCCAGGTGAGCAGGCGCCCGCGGGAGCGTCGGCTGACCGCGGGCGCCGAGACGGTGTCTGTCATCGACCTTCGAGGGCGTCAGCCAGGTCACTGAAGAACTGGGTGTACGTCTCGATGCCCTCGTTCAGGTACGTGCCCTGCGGCATGTAGACGACGTTGCCTTCCTTCACGGCGGTCACGTTCTGCAGTGCCTCGGAGTCGCTGATCAGGTCGTTGGCGGGCGTGTACGCCTCGTCGGTGTTGACGCTGACCGCGGCATCCCGATCCATCACGAGGATCCAGTCGGGGTTCGACGACGCGACCGCCTCGACCGAGATGTCGTCGCCCTGGTGATCGGTCGAACCCTCCGACTCGAGCGCCGGGGTGAGCCCGAGGATGTCGTAGACAGGGCCGAGGGTGCGACCGGTCGTCGGCGCGGCGTAGTTGATCTCGCCGCCCGAGGTGATGACGCCCATCACCGTCTCGCTCTTGTCGTAGGCGGCCTTCACGCGCTCGATTGCGGCGTCGAAGTCGGCGACGAGGGCTGCCGCTTCGTCCTGCTTTCCGAAGATCTCGCCGAGCGCGGTGACCTGGCGCTTCAGCTCCGCGTCGAGCGGCTCGCCGTCGCGCGGGTCGAGCTCGACGATTGCGGCGTCCGGGACGAGGGTCTTGAAGTCGCCGTAGTACGTCGAGAAGCGCTGACCGTTGACGACGAGGTCGGGCTCGGCGGCGACGACGGCCTCGAGGTCGGGCTCGCGGTGGTTGCCGAGGTTGGCGACGTTCGGGTCGTCCTTGAAGGACAGCCCGGCCGGGAAGATGTCGAGCGGCGCGCCGACGACGTCGACACCCCAGGAGTCGAGCATCGCGATGGTGCGGTTGTCGGTCGCCACGACGCGCTTCGGCGGCGTGGTGACGGTCTGCTCACCGTGGTTGTCCTCCACCGTGACGGACGTCGCCTCGCCCTCAGCGGCGGGCTCCGCGTCGGCGGTCGTGCCCGCGCACCCGGCGAGGAGGACGGCCGCGAGCGCGACGAGCGGGGTGGCGGTGAGGGGACGGATGCTGCGCATGTGACTGCTCCTGTCGTCGGAGGCGCGGGCGCGTATGAGCGCGCTGGCGCGTCCGTTCGGAAGGGAATGCCGGGCGATCGCCGGTGCTTCTTAGGCTAGCCTTACCTATGTGAGCTCCGTCAAATCCGCCTCCTCCTTCCGCCTCGAGCGGCAGTCGCTCGACCTGACATTCCGGCGGGCGATGCTCACCGCGCGGACCTGGGAGACCTCGACGTACGTGCGTGTGCGGCTCGAGGGTGACGACCTGCGGGGCTTCACGTCGCTCGGCAGCGACGACCACATGCGGCTGTTCTTCCCCGGCGAGGACACCGACGACCTCGATGTCATTCGTCGCTCCCCGAGCCGCGAGTACACCCCGCTCGCATGGGATGCCGAGGCGGGCTGGCTCAAGGTCGAGTTCGCCGTCCACGGCGACGCCGGCATCGCCGCCCCGTGGGCCGCGACCGCACCCCTGGGGTCGGTCATCGGCGTCGGCGGCCCTCGCGGGTCGATGGTGATCGCCGGCCGTCCCGACTCCTGGTTCCTGGCCGGCGACGAGACTGCCGTCCCGGCGATCCGGCGCTTCACGGCACTCATGGATCAGCAGGCGACCGGTCGCATCCTGATCGAGGTCACCGATGCGGCACATGAGCTGACGATCGCGGCTCCGGCCGCCGTGGCCGTCGCATTCGTCCACCGGGGCGACGCGTTCCCGGGGACGGCGCTGACAGCCGCCCTCGACATCCTTTCGGCGGGAGACCGACCGGCCGGCGACGTCTTCGGGTTCGTCGCGGCCGAGCAAGGGATCGTCAAGGCGGGGCGGCGTCTGCTGCTCGACCGGTGGGGCGCGGCATCCGATCAGGTCGTCGTGAAGGGCTACTGGAAGTCCGGCGAAGCCGAGTACCACGCACCGCACTGAGGTGCGATCGGTTGCCCGGGTAGCTTGCTCGCTGCCCAGGCACCGACCGCACGCAGCGGAGCGTTACATACGACCGAACGTCGCGTCGATGTCGGCCATCTCCATGGCGGCCGTCGCTTCGATCAGCGCCCGGAGCTCCTCGTCGGCTCCCGGCGAGAACTCTTCCGGACGCTCCGGCGAGATGGTCATCGGCGAACCTGCCGGTGCCTGCTCGCTGGCATCCAGCTGCGTTCCGTCGTTCGACGGCGACGCCCCCTGGAAGATGCGGCCGGCTTCGGACTGGTTGCCCAGGTCGAACGAGTACTGCTTGCTCTGCAGCCCCAGGTCGACGAGACGCTTCACCTCGGGGAACTGCTCGGCGTTCGTCTTCGGGATCGGGAGCGAGGTACGCCAGTTCACACCGAGGGTCTCGAGGGCCTTCGCATAGGCGTTCTCATGCGCCTGGTCTCGCACGATGAGGTACGAGATCGTGCTGCGCGCCATCTTGTTGTCTGTCATCTCGTAGAGCCGGCACTTCTGCAGCCGCCCCGTCGACTCCAGCATCAGGTTGTACAGCAGGTCGAGCACGAGGTTGCCGGAGTTGTAGACGTAGCTGCCCATCCACGGGTTGCCGGCGGCGTCGACGGGAAGTGCACCCTGCGCCCCGACCAGATAGTGATGGATGTTGCCGTGGTCGACGGCGATGCTGAGCGGTGTCGCGCCGCCGGCGCCGGGCGCGTCGACCGGATCGGTCGGCTTCCCGTTGTATCGGGGCGACCCATCCAGCAGGCGCGAGATCGTCGTGCCGATGAGCTCGACGTGGCTGATCTCCTCAGTGCCGATGCCCTGGATGAGGTCCTTGTAGGGCTTACCCGACGGGCCACGGAAATTGATGCTCTGGAACAGGTACTGCATCATCGTGCGCATCTCGCCGAACTGTCCGCCGAGGCCCTCCTGCAGCGCGTTGGCGGCGGCGGGATCCGGCTCGTCCTGTGCGATCTCATTGATGAACTCTTGAACGTGGAAGTACATGGTTCCTCCGGGGGTTTGGGGAGCCCGACGATCCGCCTGTCCCCTCGCCCCACCGCGCCCCTTGCCGACGTGGACGGCACCAGCTACCTTCCGGCCTTGTGGGAAACGCGTCAGCCGACCCCGGCGATACGCTCGTGCGTCGCGCGGACGAACGCGGCGTACCCGCCTGGCGTCCGCCCCCAGAAGCGGCCCGATGTGACCACCTCGTTCTCGTCCGTCGCGACCACCCGTGCCCTGAGCGCTCGCGCCGCGCGGACGAGCTCGACGTCCTCGTGCTGGTCGAGGTCAGCGAACTGCCCCGCCGCGAGGTACACGTCGGCACGCAGACCGAGATTCGCACCGTGGACATTGCCCGCCGGACGGCCGCGCGGATGGGTCTCCAACCAGTGCTCCGCGTGCTCCAGAGTGAGGTCGGCGAAGTCCGGGCGGACCGTGCCGAGGACGACATCCGCTCCCGCGGCGCGCAGATCGAGCTGATGACTGAGCCAGCTGACGGGGACGACGGAGTCTCCGTCCGTCGTGCTGATCCAGACATCCTCCGGCGACCCCAGCTCTGCGAGGAGTGCCGCAACACCCCGGCGTCGAGCGGTTCCCACGTTCCGAGCGTCGATACTCAGAACGCGCACCGGCCACGACCCTGCGATCTGAGCCGAGGCATCCGTGCACGCGTCGAGGACGACGACCGTCGCGATCCGCACTCCCGGATGCGTCCGCTGGCTGTGCTCGACGGCCGCGGCGAGCGCGGCGAGGCAGTCGTCGAGGAGCTCGGCTTCGTTGTGCACAGGGACGACGACCGCCACCGCCGGACTGCCCAGCGTCATGCGATGAGCCCCGTCTCCGCGGCGACCGATCGGGCGCCCTCGAGCCCGTAGACCTCGAGCACGAAGTCCTCCTCGTCGTGCAGCACCAGGCGGACGAACCCGTCCGCCGCACGAAGCGCGGCGTGTACGTCATCGCCTGACTGCGGATACTCCCCGACCGGATGCCGCCAGTGGCAGGCGATGAGGTGGCCACCGGCATCCATCGCTCGTCGTATTCGGCCGATGGCGACGGCAAGGTCAGCGGCGCTCCAGTAGTAGCCGACCTCCGACAGGACGACGAGGTCGAACGTGCCGGCCGGCCACTCCCCCGGCAACGCGAGACGGTCGAGGCGAACACCCTCACGATCGCCGAGGCGACGGCGTGCGATCTCGAGCGGAGCATCCGCGATGTCGACGGCATGCACCGCGTCGCATCGGTCAGCGAGAAGTTCGGTCAACACGCCCGTCGAGCACCCCAGTTCGAGCGCCGACGCATACCGGGCGCGAGGCAGGCTCGCCAGGGCGATGCTGCGCTTGCGCTGCTCGTACCAGCGCGACTCGAAACCCCACGGGTCATCGCCGTTGCGGCGGTAGAAGTCGTCGAAGAAGCCCTCCGCGAGGCTGCTGCCGGCAGGGCGGACGAAGACCTCGAAGTTCCGGTCGAAATGCGCCTGCATCCGCTCGTGGAGCATCACCTCATCGCCCGGTGCCGACGAGAGCGGGGCGATCTGGCTGCGATGTCGATCTGTGGCCGTGCGCTTGAGGTCCACGGTCGACTCTTCGAGCGGGACAACCTCGAGGTCACCCCAAGGCACGTCATCCGGCGAGCCCCAATGCCACAGCCAGATCGGATACTCCCGCCAGGGGACCCCGAGGTCCGCACACACCCCGGCGGTCACCTCTGCGGCGACACGATGATCGCGGTGGCCGTCGCCCACCCAGGGCACCACGACGAGATGCGCGTCGTTTCCTTGCAGCACGGCATGGAGCGCGTCCTTGATCGCGTCGCGATGGTCATCCGTGCCGCCGTCCGGAAGACCGAGGAACTGCAGGTCGATCGACGAGCCCAGCTGACCGAGGGCCTCGGCCACCTCCCGCCGTCGCACCGCTGCGAGCTCGACAGGGGTGTGCGTCGGCGACTCCGGATGAGAGCCCTCGCCGTCGGTGGCGATGATCACCGAGACGCTCGCGCCGCGACGCTTGGTGCGTGCGATCAGCCCCGCGGCGCCCAGCGTCTCGTCGTCGGGATGGGCCGAGACGACGATGAGGTGCTCGAAGGTTTCGTCCAAGGGCGGCAGCTCACGATCGACGAACACCTCCCGCCAGACCGCTTCGTCGGTCCCCGGATCGCGGTGACTGAAGCTCACCATGCGCCCCGCCCTTCCACGATGTCGGCGCCGATGCGAGCCAGATCGCGTTCGTCGTGATGTTGACGCAGGTAGATCTCGAGGTCGGCCACCCGGCGGGCATGAGCCTCGTCAGCCACGAGGGGCAAAGGCCCCAGCGCGCGAGCGGATTCGTCGATCGCCGTCTCGACCGCGCCGGCGACGACCGCCCGGACGCGTGCGGCGAGAGCACCGGGATGGGATGCCTCGGGCAGCCGGCCCATCTCCTGCGCCGCCGATCGCAGGGCGAGTCTTGCGGTCCAGAGCGCCACATCCACTCGGCCCAGGTGGACGCGCGACAGCTGATCCGCGCCCTCGCGCTGCGCGGCACCGGCGAGGGCGTCCCGCAGCGGCAGCGCGCCGCCCCACCAACACGCGGCCACCCCGATGCCACCGGCCGCAAAGCCGGGGCGGCGCAGGTACCAGCCAGGCTCGCCCACAGGCACGGCCGGAGCCGAGACGAAATCGACCGGCGCGCTCACGACCTGTCGGAGTCCCCGCGCATGCCATGGTCCCGTGTGAGGTGTCACGTCGGGTGTCTGCAACGCGACCGCGAACAGCCGACGCTCGTCGCCGACCCAGGCGGTGATGAGCGCATGTGTCAGGTGCTGTGCGAGCGAGCACCATGGCTTCGTTCCCGTCAGCCGCCACCCCGAGCCGTCGCCCTGCACCTCGAGCCGCATCCCCGCGCCTTCGGCGGCGAACACTCCCCATGACGAGCCGGAATCCGCGTGGATCGACGCGAGGTCGACGTCGTACCCGTCGCGACCCGCTTGGTCGAGGATGTCGAGCGCGTCGAGGTGGGGTTCGAGGATGCGCGCAGCACCCACATCCCGACTCGCGACCGCAGCGAGGAACGACCAGTCGTCCGAGAGTGAACGCTCGTGACCGCGTGCAGCGCCCACACCGACGGCCCAGGCGAGCGTGGTGGCAACGTTCGTACCGAACCCGTCGATCCGACCGGCCTCGTCGAGCAACGCGGCCCCCGAATCGCGGATGGGACCGTCGCTCAGATGGATGGGGGAAGAGTCTTCCTGCAGGCGGGTCACACCCGCAGTGTGTGCGCGATGCGAGCTGTCCGGCAGAGCCTTGCGGTTCCGACGATGTCTCGGGTACAGCGCACTCGTCGTCGCGAGACGAGCACGCTCGTCAGCCCCCGATCGCGTTCATGCCCCGCGCGGGCTGCAGGAACGACGGGTCGTTGATCGCGTGGCCGGGCAGCTTCCCCAGCACGCACGCGTGCAGGATCTCGGCGATCACGCGCTGACGGTCCTCAAGGGCGGCGCCCACCGGCATCCCCCGCACCGCGGTCGTCACGTCGTACTCGGTCAGCGAGAAGAGGCAGTTGCGGAACTGACCGTCGGCGGTCAGGCGCAACCGGTCGCACGCTCCGCAGAAGGGCGCGGTCACCGACGCGATCACGCCCACCTCGTGTGGACCGCCGTCGATGCGCCACTTCTCGGCGGGCGCCCCGCCGCGGCCGGGAACCGGCTCGAGAGACCAGCGCTCCGACAGCGCCTCGAGGATCTCCTCGCGCGTCACCATCGAGCTCCGATCCCACGTGTGCCCGGAATCCAGCGGCATCTGCTCGATGAACCGCAACTGCGCGCCCACCTCCATCGCGAAGGCGACGAGGTCGGCAAGCTGGTCGTCGTTCACGCCCCGCATCGCCACGGCGTTCAGCTTCAAGGGCTTCAGATCGGATGCCGCGGCTGCCGCGATCCCCTCGAGCACGTCGTCGAGCCGATCACGACGGGTGAGCGCGGCGAACCGCTCGCGATCGATCGTGTCGATGCTGATGTTGAGTCGCGTCAGGCCGGCGTCGATGAGATCGGGCAGCACCTCGGCGAGACGGATGCCGTTGGTCGTCATCGCGACCTCGACCGGCCCGTCGGGGCCTGAGATCGCAGCGACGCGGCGCACCACGTCGACGATGTCGGTGCGCAGCAGCGGCTCGCCACCGGTGAGCCGGAATGTGCGGATGCCGAGGCTCGCCGCGACCTCCGCGATCTCGACGATCTCGTCGGTCGTGAGGATGCTCGTGCGTGCCAACCACTCGTTGCCCTGCTCGGGCATGCAGTACGTGCAGCGCAGGGAGCAGCGGTCGGTGAGCGAGATCCGCAGGTCGCGGTGAATGCGTCCGTGCGTGTCGACGAGGCCGGCGGCCGGGTCGGGAGCCGCGCCCGAGTGAGGCGCGATCTGCGGCGCCCGACCGATCGTGATCGGGATGGCCGTCATCGCGTCGTCCCCCAGTGGCATCCCATCATCAGAGCCTAATCGCCGCCGCCTGGATCTGGGCTGATCAGGGCACCTTCACGGCAGCGGCACGAACCGCACGCGCGACAGGTCGACGTGCAGCCACACCGTGTCGCCGGATGACCAAGCGTCGCGCGTGTCGTCGACATCCACCGCGCCCGCGGACGTGTGGATCCGCGAGCCCGACAGCGTCGGCTCGACGCGCAGAACGGTCGCCTTCCAGGTGTTCGCGCCTTCCCCCGCCACGACCCTCGCATCACTCGGGCGGAACACGGCGGCGAGCGCCGTCCCGTCCGCGGTGGCGAGCGCGGTCGAAGCGACATCCGAGCTTGTCAGCAGGTGGCCGTCCGAGTCCGACCACCCTCCTCGCGCAGCGACTCCGGGCATCCGATTCATGTCGGCGATCGAGGCGACGAAGGCGGATGCCGGTGCCCGCAAGACCTCGCGCACGGGACCGGTCTGCACCACAGCTCCCGCGTCGATCACGAACAGTCGCTCGGCCAACGCGACCGCGTCGCCGGCGTCGTGCGTCACGGCGACCGTCGTCGTGCCGACGAGCTGTTCGCGCAGCATCCCGCGGATCGACGAGGCCGTGACCGGATCGAGCGCGACGAAGGGCTCATCGAGCAGCACCACCCGTGGCGACGCCGACAGCGCCCGCGCGATCGCGACGCGCTGCTGCTCTCCTCCGGACAGTTCACGCGGCATACGAGGCCCCAGGCCGCCTAGTCCGACGCGTTCGAGCCACTCATCGGCGTCGGCGCGCGCCCGTGCCGCAGGCGTTCCCGCGGCACGGGGGCCGAACGCGACGTTCTCCCGTGCGCTCAAGTGGGGGAACAGGCGCGGATCCTGCCCGAGCAGCACCACTCCGCGATGCATCGGCGCCGTGCTCACCCGAGGTGCGGCCACGCGCTCGACCGTGCGGTCCGCGACGGTGATCTCCCCGCCGTCGAGCGACACCAGGCCGGCGAGCGCCGACAGCAGCGTCGACTTGCCGGCGCCGCTCGGACCCATCACCGCGACCGTCTCCCCCGCCGCGGCGTCGATCATGACATCCACGCGGAAGCGGGACCGGTCGACGACGACGTGCGCCCGCAGCCCGCTCATCGCGCGGCCCCCGGTCGCCAGCCGCGCACCAGCATCAGCACGAGAACCGCTGTCGCGAGAAGCAGCAGCGCAAGGGCGACGGCCGTCCCCTGCGTGACCCCGGCGCCGTTGAACGCCGTGTAGATCGCAAGCGGCATCGTCTGCGTGACGCCGGGCCGATTGCCGGCGAAGAGGGCAGTCGCGCCGAACTCGCCGATCGCCCGCGCGAAGCACAGCACGGTTCCGGCGACGATCCCGGGCGCTGCGAGGGGAAGCGTGATGCGGCGGAGGATCGTCCAGCGGCCGGCTCCCAGCGCCGCCGCAGTCCGTTCGAAGTCCACGCCCGTCGAACGCACCGCGCCCTCGACGGCCAGCACGAGGAACGGCAGTGCCACGAAGGTCTGCGCGAGCACGACCGCCGGCGTCGTGAACGACAGCCCGAGTCCTCCGAGCCACCCGGCGCGGCCGAACAGGTACAGCAGCGCGATGCCGCCGACCATCGGGGGCAGCACGAGCGGCACCGTCACCGCGGCACGCAGCACGGCGGCAAGCCGGGGACCCGACCGGGCGATCAACAGGGCGAGCGGCACACCGATCACGACGCAGATCGCGGTGGCGGCGATTCCGGTACCGAACGAGAGACCGAGGGCGGCCAGCGCCGTCGGCGATGTCACGTCGGCGACGAAGGTGGCCCACTCCACGCGGGCGATCAGGGCGATGAGGGGCAGGATCAGGAAGCACAGCCCGAGGAGCGCGGGGAACGCCAGGGCACGGGGAACGTACCCGCGATCAGCCACCGTACTCACGGCGCTCCGAAGCCGCGGTCGTGGAGGATCTTCTGCCCAGCGTCCGACAGCACGAAGTCGACGAAAGCCTTCGCCGCCTGCGGATTCGCGGCATCCTTCAACGCGGCGATCGGGTACTCGTTGACGACCTTGTCGCTGCCCTCGGGAACGACCGCGGCGACGTCGTCGCGCCCGATCACATCGGTCGCGTACACGAGGCCCGCGTCTGCCTCGCCCGCCGCGACCTTCGTGAGCACGGCGGTCACGTTCTGCTCGAGACTGGCGGCGTCGACCGTCACGTCAGCGGCGGTGAGCAGCTTCGCGGATGCCGCGCCGCACGGCACCTCGGGCGCACACAGCACCGTCACGACGCGCGACAGGTCGGCGAGGCTCGTCACCTCCTTCGGGTTCCCGGCGGGAACGACGATCACGAGCGTGTTCGAGGCGAACACCTTCGGACTGACGGCGAACTCGGACACCTTGGCCATCGTGGCTTCATCGGCCGACGCGAACACGTCTGCCGGCGCCCCCGCATCGATCTGGGTCGCGAGCGTCGACGAGCCGTCGTAGACGGGACTGATCCGGATGCCGGGATGCTGCGCCGTGAACGCTTCGGCCACCTCGTCGAACGACGTCTTCAGGGAGGCGGCAGCGTAGACGGTGAGCGATCCTGAGATGTCATCGCCGGAGGGCGGCGACGCGGCGCATCCGGTCAGGAGAAGTGCGAGCGCACCGAGCGCCACGGGTCGGAGCAGGGAACGAGGCACGTCACTCCCCCGCGATCTCGACGACGACGTTCGTGGCCTTCACCGATGCCCGCGCAAGCGTGCCGACCTCGAGTTGCAACTCGTGCACCGCCTCGGCCGAGAGAAGCGATACGACGCGGTGGGGACCGGACTGGATGTCGACCTGCGCCATGACACCGTCGACCTGCACGCGCGTCACGATTCCGACGAAGCTGTTCCGCGCGCTGGAGCGGTGTTCTTGCCCGTCGCCGGGATCGTTCGCCATCGACACCGCGAAGGCCGCGAGCGCCTCGCCGGGGATCTCGGCAGGGACGGCATCCGTCACCGGCAGCAGCCCCTGGTCGATCCATCGCCGGACCGAATCGTCGCTGACGCCCAACAGGCGTGCGGCCCGAGCCACGCGGTACGTCGTCATTCTTCGATGATGCCGCATCCGCGGGTCCTGCACAGCCTTTCAATCCGCAAGTGCGGCTCGACGACCCGCCGAGAATCCGATCACGCGGCACGCTTGCACAGCCCCCTGACGCGTAAACTCGGGTCATGCGCCCCCTGGTCGATCCCGTGTCCGAGTTGGATCCCGACGAGCGCAAGCGAACCGCACGCCACACGGTACTCAAGGGCATCGGCGACGAGGGTCAACGTCGACTCGCCGCCACCCGCGTCGCCGTCGTCGGAGCCGGGGGGATCGGCTCGCCGGCGATCCTCGCCCTCGCCGCCGCGGGCGTCGGCGCGATCACGGTGATCGACGACGACATCGTCGAGCTCCACAACCTGCAGCGCCAGATCGCGCACCGCATCGAAGACATCGGCGTGCACAAGACGGAGAGCACGGTGCGTGCGGTCGCCGCCCTGTCGCCGGCCACCGTTGTCCGACCCGTCACCGCCCGCCTCGACGAGACCAACGCACAGGAGTTCTTCGCCGACGCCGACGTCGTCATCGACACGAGCGACTCGTTCGCGACGCGTCGAGCCGTCGCCGCCGCCGCCGAAGCGCTCGGCATCCCTCTCGTCTGGGGCGCTGTGCGGGAGTGGTACGCGCAGGTCACGGTCTTCTGGTCGAACCCGACCGACGCCGACCCCGTCGTCCTCAACGACCTCTTCGCCGTCGGCACCGAGGGCGACCCGCCCACGTGCGCGCAGGTCGGCGTGCTCGGCGCGCTCTGCGTGCAGGTCGGAGGGCTCCTGTCGACTGAGGTCGTCAAGCTCGCGATCGGCGTCGGCGAACCGTTGCTCGGACGTCTGCTCGTCCTCGACTCCCTCTCGGGTCGCCAGCGCGAGATCCCCCTCCGCTCCGCCGCCACGGCTGCGGCATCCGCATGAGCGGGCTGCGCAGCGTCGAGGAGCAGCTCGCCCGCGTGCTGGCTGCCGTCCGCACCCTCCCTGGAGAGACCGTGCCGACGCCCGAGTCAGCCGGCCGCACCCTCGCGGCACCGGCCGTCGCCGCCCACGACATCCCGCTCTTCGACAATTCCGCGATGGACGGGTTCGCCGTGCACGCGGCCGACGTCGCGACTGCCGGCCCCGACACCCCGATCGCGCTCCGGGTCGTCGCCGACCTGCCCGCCGGCGTCTCGGTAGATCCCCCGCTCGCCGCGGGGGAAACCGCCCGCATCATGACGGGCTCACCTACGCCCACGGCAGCCGACGCCATCGTGCCGTTCGAAGCCACCGCGGGCGGGCTGGCGAACTCGCTCGACGTCATCCACGTGCTCGAAGCCCCCGCCCCCGGGGCGTTCATCCGTCGCCGCGGCGCCGACCTCCGCGCCGGCGACGTCGTCGTCGAGGCGGGTCAGCGGATGGGTGCGTTCCAGGTGGCTGCCGCCGTGGCCGCGGGAGCCGACGAAGTGACCGTGGCCCGCGCGCCCCGCGTCGCCGTCGTGTCCACCGGCAGTGAGCTGATCGCCCCCGGCGAGACCGTGCGGCGCGGCCTCATCCCCGACTCGAACGGTCCCCTGCTCGCTGGGCTCGTCGCCGATGCGGATGCCGAGGTGGTCATGATCGCTCGCGTCTCGGACGACGGCGCAGCCGTCGCCCAGGTCACCGCCGATGCGCGCGCCGCGGGTGCCGACGTCATCATCTTCACCGGCGGGGTGAGCGCCGGCGCCTACGAGCCGGTGCGCGCCGCCTTCGACGGCCACGGCGAGGTCGAGTTCGCGAAGATCTCGATGCAGCCCGGCAAACCGCAGGCCTTCGGAACCGTGGGCGACGGATGCCTGGTGTTCGGCCTCCCCGGAAACCCGGTCAGCGTGGCCGTGTCGTTCGAGGTGTTCGTGCGCCCTGCCCTTCTCGCTCTCCAGAGCAGATCGGTCATCCACCGAGCCCACCTGACGATGACCGCGGCGGAGTCGTGGAAGCCGCCGCCCGGACGGCGGCAGTACCTGCCAGCGGTGGTCGACCTCGCCGCCCGCACCGTGCGCCCGGCGACGGCGGGAGGATCGGGCTCGCACCTGGCCGGCGGGCTCGCACAGGCATCCGCTTTCGCGATCGTCCCGGCAGAGGTCGCCGTCGTGGCCGTCGGCGACGAGCTAGATGTCATGCTGGTCGGATGACGTTTCCTCATCTCGACTCGGCCGGCCGCGCGCACATGGTCGACGTCACGGGCAAGACTCCGACGGTCCGCACCGCCACCGCCCGGGGCTTCGTCCGTTGCGGCGCGGAGGTCGTCTCGGCCCTTCGTGACGGCACCGCCCCGAAGGGCGACGTGCTGGCTGTGGCCCGCATCGCCGGCATCCAGGCGGCGAAGTCGACCGCCACACTGCTGCCGCTGGCACACGTGATCGGCGTGCACCGCGCGTCGGTCGAACTCGACATCGTCGACGACGGTGTCGAGATCGAGGCGACCGTCGGAACGGCAGACCGCACCGGCATCGAGATGGAGGCGCTCACCGCCGTCTCCGTCGCCGCGCTCGCCATCGTCGACATGATCAAAGGCCTCGACCGCTCGGTCGTGATCGAGAACGTCCGCATCACCGCGAAGTCGGGAGGTCGCTCCGGCGACTGGGTGCGGCCCGGAGAAAAGGATCAGGCATGACTCTCGTGCGCTACTTCGCCGCCGCTGCAGAGGCTGCCGGCACCGAGAGTGAGGATCGCTCGGAGGCGACCCTCGCCGAGCTCCGCACCGCGATCCTCAACGAGCACCCGTCGCTGTTCCTCGTACTGCCCGACTGCGCCGTCCTCGTCGATGGCGTGCGGACGGATGGCGACGCTCCGCTGATCGACGCACGACTGATCGACGTCCTGCCGCCGTTCGCGGGCGGCTGAGCGGGCGGCGGAGCGTCAGCCGCCGATGCCCTTCCAGGCCGAGGTTCCGTCGGTCTCGAGCTGACGTTTCCAGACGGGCAGGTCGGTCTTGATCGTCTCGATGACGGCGCGGCAGACCTCGAACGCTTCGGCGCGGTGCTCCGACGCGACGGCGATCACGACCGCCGCGTCGCCGACCGCGAGGTTGCCCACGCGATGGCTGACGGCGACGACGGCACCGGACGCGTCGCCCGCCTGCTCCGCGATGCGGTGCAGCGTTGCTTCGGCGTCGGGGTGAGCGCTGTATTCGAGCCCGACGACGGTGGTCGCGGCATCCGGATCGTTGTCGCGCACCCGGCCGACGAAGGTGGTGACAGCGCCGAACTTCGGGTCCTCGACGGCACGCAGATGGGCGTCGAGGTCGAGCGCGGTCTCTTCGAGCCGCGCGATTCGTACGGTGTTCATGAGTGGTCTCCGCCCTTCACCTGATCGACCACGTGCGTGGCGACCGACACGATCACGGGGATGCCGGAGCTCACCGCGCGCGGCGATCCCGGCAGGTTGACGATGAGGGCTCCCTCGGGGTCGGCGACGCCCGCGATCCCGCGGGAGAGCACCGACAGCGGGGTGTCGGCGAGGCCGACGCGGCGCAGTTCCTCCGCGATGCCGGGGAGCGGACGGGTGACGATGCGTTCCGTTCCCTCGGGGGTCTGGTCCCGAGGACCGACACCCGTGCCACCGGTGGTGATGATGAGCCGAGCGCCCGCTGCGAGCGCGCGGCGGAGGGCCTGCTCGACGGAGTCTGCACCGTCGGGGACGACCTCGACGGGCGCGCAGGCGATGCTGGCCCCTTCGAGCAGGGAGACCGCGAGCGGACCACCGCGGTCCTCACGCTCACCCGAGGCGGAGCGGTCGGAGACCGTGATCACGAACGCGAGAAGGGACGTCACGTGCTCACCCTAGGCCCGGGCCGCCGACGCTCACGAAACGGAGATGAGCGAACGCTGCCAGCCCGACGAGCCGTTGGGCGCGATGGCGGCGCGCTCTTCGATCTGCATGTCGCCGTCCTTGTTGATCGCGCGGACCGCCACGTAGTGGGTGCCGGGAGTGGCATCCCAATCGACAACCCACTGGACCCACGTGTCGGCGTTGATCGGGGTCGACAGCTTCGCCGGGATCCAGTCACCGTTGTCGATGCTGACTTCGACACGCTCGATACCGACGGTCTGAGCCCACGCGACACCGGCGATCGGTACCTTTCCGGCCTTGACCGGGGTGCCGCTCTTCGGGGTGTCGACGCGCGACGAGAACTTGATGGGCGCCTCGGCGCTGTAGCCGCGCGGAGTCCAGTAGGCCTCGTCGTCGGCGAACGTCGTGATCTTGAGCTCGGTGACCCACTTCGTCGCCGAGACGTAACCGTAGAGACCAGGGATCACCATGCGGACGGGGAAGCCGTGCTCGGGCGGGAGCGGCTCGCCGTTCATCGCGACGGCGAGGATCGCGTCGAGGTTCTCGTCGGTCGCCGCGGAGAGCGGTGTGCTCGCGGTGTAGCCGTCGACGCTCCGCGACAGGATCATGTCGGCGCCCGACTTCGGTCCCGCCATCTTCAGGACGTCGCGGAGGCGCACACCCTGCCACTTCGCGTTGCCGACGAGCTCCCCGCCGACCTCGTTGGAGACGCAGGTGAGCGTGATCGCGTACTCGTCGAGGCCCATGTCGAGCAGGTCCTGGAACGACAGTTCGACGCGCTTGTCGACCATGCCGTCGATGACGAGCTTCCAGGTGGAGGGGTCGACGTTCGGCACGGTGAGAGCGGTGTCGACGCGGTAGAAGTCGGCGTTCGGGGTGAACAGCGGGCTGATGCCGGGAACGTCTAGTTCGGCGCCCGCCGGGATCGGCACGGTCGACTTCGGAGCGGGGAGCTTCAGCGCACGGCGGATCGCATCAGCCGACGAGGTAGCTGCGCTGACGGCACGTGAGGCGACGCCGACGATGACAGCGGATGCCCCGGCGAGACCGGTCATCACGAGGAAGCGACGACGGTCGAGGCCCTCTCTCTCCTCGCCTGACTTTCGCGCATCGCGCCAGGCGCGAAGCCTGCGACCCAGGAGGAACAGGACGGCGGCGGCGGCCAGGGTGCCCAGAAGCGGCGGGACGAACGCGAGGGTGGTCGCCTCGGCGCGGGTGACGATGGCCGCACCCGAGAGGATGCCGGCGACGAACAAGGCGATCACCCCGAGCGGGGGCCGCACGTACTCGAGAATCCCCGCGATGGCGGATGCCACCACGACCGCGATCCCGAGTCCGGCGAGGAGTGCGATCTTGTCGTACTCCCCGAAGGTGGTGATCGCGAATTCTTTCAGCGGCCTCGGGACGATGTCGATCACGAAGGAACCGACGGCGAGGATCGGGCTGGCGGTGCTCGCGAAGATCAGCGCCGCCAACTCCGCGACAGCGAGGAAGACTGCACCCCCGACCAGGCCCGAAAGGGCCGCCCAGAAGAAGAAGCGCTTGCCTGTGGTGGTGTGAGTGCTCATGTCATCCCTTCAGAGCTTGTTCGTAGCGAACACCGGATCGGATGCACCGAGGCTGCGGCGATGACATGCGTGACGGGCTTGCCCGTCCCACTATGAACCCCGCAGTGAAAGGAATCTCCCACTTGCGGATGTCGCGCGGATGCGCAGGCCTCAGCCCGCGTACGGCCACACCACGGTCAGCCGCAGGGGCTCGTCATCCCTGGGCGAGTTGTGCCAGATCTCCCGGGCCGGCCCGATCGGGGTGCGACCGGCATCCGTGATCCAGGCGTGCACCTCGTCGTACAGCGCGAGGATCTCGGGGAAGTCGGTCTCGCGGCCCTCCGCGTGACGGAGAGCAACCTGCCCCCCGGTCATGCGGTAGCTGCGCACATCGTCCGTGCCGTCCGTCAGTGCGTCGACAGGCAGGACGATCTCCAACGGACCGTCGGAGTCGTCGGTCACGGGGCCGTGGAAGACGCCGAACGGGTCGCCCGTGGCGCGGAGCCCTGCGGCGGCAGCCACATCGTGCAGGCGCCCGACCTCGTCATGGATCAGCTGATCCATCTCCTGCGGCGCCATCCGACGCATCACGCTCAGCACGGGACGATCGACCTCGATCGCGGTTTCGACAATGGACATGGGTTCCTCCTTGGTGAGATGAAGTCGCGCTCGAGCGAGCACGACATGGTGAGCCTGGGTGCGGCGGTCCATTGCGGCGATCGCCTCGTCGAGGAGATTTACCGCGGCATCCGGATCGCGTTCCGCGAGCTCGACGATCTCCGCGATCTGGTCGAGCGAGAGCTCGGCTGACCGCAGGAGCGCGATCAGCCAGCCGGTCTGCACCTGCTCCGCCGAGTAGTAGCGGTAGCCGGTGTCGGCATCCACGCGACTCGGCGCCAGCAGACCCCGATCGGCGTAGATCCGGAGCGCCTTCGCCGACAGCAGGGTGGACGCGCCGAACCTGCCGGCGGTCATCAGATCCTCATCGTTCGCGGTCACAGCATCAGCATCGACCCTGCCCCTGGGGCGAGGTCAAGCACCGATAGCGTGAAAGCCGCCCGGGTGCCCACCCTCGGCATCCGTGGATTCGCCCTGACCGGTCATGCCGTCCGGCTCGCCGCACACCGGTGACATCGGATGCTGCGGCAGAATCGGCTCGTGTCCACCCCCGCAAGCGCCTGGCGCGTCACGACGCGCGGTGACGCCGAGATCCTCGTCAGCCCCCGGCAGCCGACAGCCGTCGTCCGCCATCCCGGCCAGGCCGACCGTGTCGCCTCGTGGGCTGACCTCGACATCGGCGTCATCAGCGCGGACGCGATCGTCCACGCTGCGCCCGACGGCGTGTGGGTCGTGTACCAGCCGCAGGACGCAGACGACGGCGACTCGTCCGCCCCCGTGGCAGCGGTCCACGTCGGCCCCGACGGGACTGTTCGTCGAATCCGACTTCCGAGCGTGATGGATTCGCTCGGCGCGACCCGGCACGGGCTGTGGTTTCGCACGGAGCACGACCCGGGCCCCGACGACCACGACGCGTGGCTGGCCGACACCCGGGTCGTGGTCGTCAGCCACGACGGCACGTGCATCTCGCTCGCTGTCGACCGACGCATCCTGTTCGTCCACGAATCCGGTTCCGGCCCTCTCCTCACCTTCTCGCGAAGCGCGCCGGACGCCGACACAGACGGCGCGGGGACGGCCTACTCGTACCGCTACGCGACCGCCTCACTCCCCGCCGGCGCTCTGCCCGACCACCTTTCGCCGGCCACCGCGGCGACAGACCTCACCGACGAAGCGCTGCTCGACGAGCTCACGGGGATGCGACCCCGCTACCGCGAGGAACCCTCGGTCGGCATCCCATGGGAGCGCATAGATCTGCCCACGGATCGACGGGATGCCGCCGTCGCGGCGCTCGTCGACGAGTTCGGCGACCTCGCGCACTACTGGCGAGGGGCGGACGGCGTCACCGTGCCCCTCAGCATCGGGCTCACGGAGCCGCGCATCGACGTCGTCGGCGAATGGCCGGACACCCGAGTGGAGGTGACCTTCCGGCATCCGATCCTCCCGAGCGGCCGCCTGCGACGGACCCTGCGCGTGTTCGACGAAGCCGGCCGCATCCTGCTGCATCCGTACGCGGCGATCCACCTGATGGAGGACCTCGACACGCGCTCGCCGCTGCCGCCGGCGGGCGAAAGCGAGGTCCACGACCTCTGAAAAGCAATCGGCACCACGGACATCTCGTCTGCTTCTAGGCTGACGATGGATGACTGTTGCCGACCGGCGGGGGACGATGAGGACACGGACAGACACGCTCGACTCGTGGGAGACGCACGTCACCCTCTTCGCCATTGTGAAGCTCGACCCCGACGGGATCGTCCGCGGCTGGAATGCCGGGGCCCAGACGCTCAAGGGGTATTCGGCTGAGGAGATCGTCGGTGAGCACTTCTCTCGGTTCTACCGCGCCGCTGACGTTGACCGCGGCCTCCCTGAGCGCCTGCTCGACAAAGCCAGAATCCACGGCAGCGTCGACGACCGCGGCTGGCGTGTCCGCAAGGACGGCTCGGAGTTCTGGGCGCACGTGACGATCACCGCCGTTCCCGACGACGGCGGCATCCGCGGGTTCGTCAAGATCGTTCGGGACCTGAGCGCGGAGAAGCACGCCGCTGATGAGCAGGTCGCGCTGCAGCGGACGTTCGCCCACGACCTCGTCTCGCCCGTGACCGCGCTTCGCGGATACCTCGAGCTGCTCGAGGAGGAGATCGGCGGGGACCACCGATACCTCCGCCTCGCTCAGGAGACCGGCGAACACCTCGTGGCGATGGCGGGCGCGCTGATGGCGGATGCGCTCATCGGTGCGGACGAGGAAGGACGCACGTTCGATGTCTCGCTCGTGGTTCGGGGCGCTGCCAGCGTCGTACTCCGTGCGGGAACGGAAGAACGGGTCCGCTTCGGACGGCTCGACGCCGCCGAGATCCGCGGCGACGTCCTTGCCCTCCGCCGAGCGTTCGCCAACGTGCTCGAGAACGCCGCCCGCTACTCAGACGATGAGATCCACGTCGATGTCATCCGATCAGGCGACGGCGTGGCGGTGACGGTCCGTGACAGCGGTCGAGGCATCCACCCCGGCGACCTCGCGACGATCACGTCCTCCGGCGAGCGCGGTCGGCTCGCCGACGCCGACGACGGCGGCACGGGGCTCGGGCTCGCCAGCGCGGCCACGGCGATCGCCGGTCTCGGCGGAACCCTCGACATCGACAGCGAGGTGGGCGTCGGGACGACGATCACCATCACGCTTCAGCTCAGCGCGGCGGAGTGAGCGGGGCGGCTGCCGCCACGAGCTCCCGCAGCATCGCCGCCACGACGTCGGACTGCTCGATGGCGGCGAAGTGGCCCGCGGCATCCAGCACGGTCTCGCGAAAGTCGGGAATGGTCGACGCCAAGAACGAGCCGTCATCCGCTCCGACGAAAACGTCGCGCGCGCCCCGCACCGAACGAACCGGACAGCGGATGCCGCGCCACGCCGACTCGTCGTAGGCCGCAGCCGCGCGGGCCGCCGCGACGAAGGACAGCGGCCGGATCTCCTCCGCCAGCGCGCTCACCACCGAGTCGTCGACCTCGGCGGGACGAGCGAACAGCGGAGAGCTGAGGGCGCGCAGCATCCCGACGCGGTCGAGCCAGCGCAGGAGCGGAGCGGATGCCGACCCCAGCATCGCGAGGACGCGCATCGCGAGCAGCATCCCGGCGAAGCCCGGCAGCCTGAGGCCGCCGCGGATCGGGCGGCGGACGGCGTCGAGGACGGCGGGACCTGACGGCGAGACGAGGAAGACGGACCCGGTCTCGTCCGGAAAGCGCGCTGCGATGTCGAGCGCGAGGGCGCCGCCCAGCGAGTGCCCGACGAGCACCCACCGGTCGTAACCCCGCGACCGCAGGGCGCCGACGACTGCCGCGCTGAGCCGTGGGATGTCCAGGCCAGACGCGGGCAGGGGGCTTTCACCCCATCCGGGCAGGTCGGCGGCGACGACGTCGCGGAGCGGACGACCGGCCCGTCGAGCCGCCCAGAGGAGCGGCGTCCACGTCGTCCACGATCCCGCAGCCCCGTGCAGGAGAACGACGGCCACACCGCTCTCGGGCTCGGAGGCATGGACGACGATCTCGCCCTCGGGCGTCGCCACGACCTCGCGTCGAAGCCCGAGCGCGCGCCCGCTGGTGTCGAGCCGGGAGCGGTCACGCGCCGCGACGCGAGGAAGGGACGACATGACTGTTGTTCGTCGCCGGCCGGGCATCGGATGCCCGGCCCACGATTCAGCCGATGCGCGTGCGGAGGGCCTCGGCATCCGTCTCGCCGTCGACGAGCACCGCGCGGGCGAGATCGCGGGCATCCTCGACGTTCCAGAGCAGGACGCCGACCGGGGCACCCGACTCATCGCGGTAGTAGACGACCGTGCGGTCCTCGTCGAGGTCGACGACGAGCGGGTCCTGCTCAGGGTCGAGGATGCCGACCGCTTCCCACCGGACGCCGAAGACGGCGGAGTAGAAGTACGGGGTGTGCGAGTACGGCAGCCGCTCCCCCGCCATCGAACGGCCGACCGCCGCGCCCATCTCGTTCGCGTTGTCGACGTGCTCGACGCGCGAGCGGCCGAGAATCGGGTCGGGGTACGACGCGATGTCGCCCGCTGCCCAGATCGCGTCATCACTCGTGACGAGGTGCTCGTCGACGAGAACGCCGTCATCCACCTGCAGACCGGCCTGCTCGGCCAGGTCGGTGACCGGATCGACGCCGAGACCCAGCACGACGATGTCGGCCGGACGCTCTTCGCCGCCCTCGAGCACGACGTGGAGGCGGTTGCCCTCGGTGCGCACCTCTTCGACCCGAGCACTGGGAACGAGCTCGACACCGCCGTCTCGGAACAGCTGGTCGTATCGCTTCGCCAGCTCGGGCGGGAAGGTGCCGTCGCCCAGCACCTCCGATGGGAAGACGAGCTCGGTCTCGACCCCGTTCTGCGCGAGCGCTGCGGCGATCTCGGCGCCGATGTAGCCACCGCCGATCACGACCGCTCGGCCGCCGTTCTCCGCCAGGTCGCGCAGCTGCCGGTAGTCCTCGGCTGAGCGGAAGAAGAGGATGCGGTCGTCCTCCGGCACCGGAATCTCGCGCGGCTTCGACCCCGTCGCGAGGAGCAGTCGCCGGTACGCGAGCTCGTTCCCCTCCGCGATCGTGACCGTCTTCGCCTCACGGTCGATCGCGCTGACGTACGTCTCGAGGCGGATCTCCGCTCCGGTGGCCTCTTCGGTACCGAGCGGTACCTGGTCCCACGTGAAGTCGGGATCGGTCCAGAGCTTCTTCGTCAGCGCCGGCCGAGTGTACGGCGGGTCGATGTCCGCGCTGAGGATGCCGATGGTGCCGTCGGGATCCAGTTCCCGGATGCCGCGGGCCGCCGCATCCGCCACCATTCCGCCACCGACGATCAGATAGTCGTACGTCCGCATCACACACTCCGCTCGATTGGTTCCCGGCCACGGTATGCGGACCTCCGTGAATGCGCGGCGGGGTTGCGGGATGCAGTGGCGCGGGTTAGTTCGGCAGGATGGCCGGGTGCACGGGGACGTGATCAATCTCGGGCAGGCGCACCGCTGGCGCTGGCGGAGCGGCATCCCGCTGGCGCGTGTCGCGACGGACGGGCCCACGGTGGCGGACACCGCCCGAGAGGTGCTCGTGCGCGCGGGCTGGGTGCCACGGTGATGAGCCGATTCGGGAGATGAGCGGTTTCTCATCTCGGGGCTGTTCATAAGGGGTGGTCTCGGTGATTTTCCGGGTCTGAATGTCGGTGGTTGCTGCGAGAGTGCAGGTATGGCGGATGCGGCGGAAACCCCGGGTGGCGAGGATTATCTCGCCGCTCTCGCGGGCCTCGTTTCTGACGTCTCGGATGCCGCCCGCCAGGTCGCCGCGGCGCAGATCGCCGAGCTGCGAGTACTGGCTGCGGCCGGGCGTCTCGCAGAAGAACAGGCGGTGCAACAGAACGCGAAAGTGCGGCTCCACGACATGGCCCTGCGGTCGATCGCAGCCGAGGTCGGCGGGGTCCTGCGCACGACCGATCGCACGGTGCAACGGCGGATCGGCGAGGCGCGGACGATCATCGAAGGGTTTCCTGCGGCTGTGACCGCCTGGGAATCGGGGCGGATCGTGCGGGAGCATGTGCGGGCGATCGTCGACGCGGGGACGACCCTGCCGGCAGAGATGTGGGCGGAGTTCGAAGCGATCGCGATCGAACGGTGCGAGCGGGAGACTCCGAACCGGGTGCGGGGTGAGCTGGAGATCTTCGCGCACCGGATGCACCCGCGATCCTTCGCGGAACGCCACGAAGAAGCAGCCGCTGGACGATGCGTGCGACTGGTTCCCGGGCGGGACGGGATGAGCGATCTCATCGCGACTTTGCC
>NZ_BCRG01000006.1 GCF_001552475.1 Microbacterium oleivorans NBRC 103075 | reverse complement strand
GGCCGGCCGCGCCCCCGGCACGGCGGGCATGCTTCGGAGGGTCTCGAAGCCCGGCTGGATCGCGCCGCTGGCGACCGACTCGACGAGCTGGACGAGCTGTGCCCGAGCGGCACGAGAGGGCGCGGACGGGGTCATCGGATCAGGCTATGCGACGGGGTGAGCGTGGGCACGATCGCGACCGGACCGGTGATAGTCTCGATCGGTACGCCTCCGTAGCTCAGGGGATAGAGCGTTGGTTTCCGGTACCAGAAGTCGGGGGTTCGAATCCCTCCGGGGGCACAGTGGAACGAAGGGGACTCGGCATCGCCGGGTCCCCTTCGTCGTTCCCGCGGAGCGTCACTCGCTCTCGTCGGCGCCTTCGTCGGAGTCGATCGGGTGACCGAACGGCGGGATGCCGCCGGGGACGGCTCCGTCGTCCGTAGGGAGCTCGACATCCGGCCCCTCGTAGGCGTTCTCGTCCGTGCTGCGCTCTTCGACTGACATGTCGTCCTCCGTGATCGGGTGCCTGCGTGATCGCGAGGCTAACGCGGCCTGCGGCCGGTCGCGCGGGCTTGACAGCTCGCGACGTCAGTCGGAGACGAGTTTCAGCCCGACGATGCAGGCGACGAGCCCGAGGACGAGCAGGATCTTGATCAGCGAAACCGATTCGGCGCCGGTCGCCATCGCCCAGATGACCGTCAGGGATGCCCCGATGCCGACCCACACGGCGTAACCGGTTCCCGTCGGGATCTCCCGCAGCGCGAAGGCGAGGCCGCCCATGCTGGCCACGAGCGCGACACCGAAGATGACCGTGGGCCAGAGCTTCGTGAAGCCTTCGGAGCGGCCGAGCGCGGTGGCCCACACGGCTTCGAGCATCCCAGCGACGATGAGAACGATCCATGACAGCATGACTGACCTCCTGGCCAGTCTTGTCGCTCACCGGGTACTGAACCCTCGTCCGGGGACCTTGTCGAGGTCCTCCGCCAGTCTATGAGGCGTCGGTGAGCGGTTCCGGTGCGAGTGTGACCGCGCCCCGCCAGGTGCGGATCACGCGCGGTGTGGTCGTCGAGATCACACAGAGGTTCCGGAAGGGATCCCGACGACCCTCGACTGGGTCGTGATGTGCGCGGACATGGCGACCATCCATGCAGCGCAGCGGTACCGGTGCATCGTCGAGCTGTGGGATGACGCGATCAAAGCCGCGACCCGGGATGAGCGCACGGCGGTGCTGGTGGAACGGTCGGTGCGCCTCGAAGTCGCCTCCGCGTTGCGGATCACCGAGCATGCCGCGAGCCGGCTCATGGGCATCGGGCGGGCGCTCGTGTACCGGTACCCGCAGGTGTGGGAATCAATGAGCCATGCGGACATCACCGAGACGCACGCGACGATCATCGTCGAGGGACTGGATGAGCTCGAGGACGTTCGCGACGAGCTCGTCGCGGAGGTGTTGACCCTTGCTGAGCAGATGCCGACCGGTCCGTTCCGTCGTGCGCTGAGAAGGATCGTCGACCGTGAACGTGAAGCGACGATCGCAGAGCGTCACACGGACGCTGTCGCCTACCGGCACGTGCAGGTTGAACCGGGTGTGGATGGGATGGCGTGGCTCACCGCGCACCTCCCCGCGGTCGAAGCGAACGCGATCTACGGCAGGCTCACCGCGATCGCGAAGACCCTCGACGCGGCAGACGATGAACGCACTCTCGACCAGAAACGCGCCGACGTGTTCGGAGACCTGCTCATCGACGGCGAGACCACGTCCCTGCCCGACACTGCCCGTGGCATCCGCCCGACGGTCACGATCACCGTCCCCGCCCTCACCCTCCTCACCGGCGACGGTCCTACCGCGCAGGTCGACGGCGTGGGCCCGATCCCCCTCGATCGGGCTCGCGAGCTGTGCGGGGCGGCATCCGGATGGATGCGGGATCCCCGCCGATCGGTGCGACATCGACCACACCATCGACTGGCACCACGGCGGCGCAACCGACGCCACGAACCTCGCCCCGCTCTGCCGAGGGCATCACACCCTCAAACACCACACCGACTGGCAAGTGCGATCCCAACCCGGCGGAACGCTCGAACGGACCTCTCCCGCAGGGCGGGTCTACCTCGTCCAACCCGAACGCCGCATCCCGCGATTCACCACCGACCCACCACCGTTCTGAGCCGACATCATCCCGAAGGATGACCTCCGCACACCTCAGGGCGGACACGGAAGGAATACCTCCGTTCGTAACGTCGGAGTATGGCTACCGCGACACTCTCCACTTCCCCACGCTCCGGCGCCCGCGTGGGCACGACGACGTCCGCCGCAGTGCTCTCGGTGTTGGGCACCATCGTCGCCATCGGAATCGCCGCGACGAGTCTTCTGATCGTTCCCGTCGCCCTGCTGGTCGCATTCGGTCCGTCGCTCCTCGCCCGGTTCTGAGTACGCCTGCGAGCATGGCGGGGATGACCATCCTCCTGCGCCCCTGGAGCCTCGACGACGCCGACGATCTCAGCCGAGCTGCGCGAAGCGCGGCCGATCTCGCACCCCAGTTCGGCAGCGCGGACCTGTCCGCTCCAGACGCCGCGCGTGAGTTCATCGCACGGTCCCTCCGCTTCGACGACAGCGCGAAGAATTGGGCCGTCGAGGCCGACGGGCACGCCGTCGGCAACATCGGCGCGACGGGCATCGAGTTCCGCCATCAGACCGCCTGGATGTCGTACTGGCTTGCGGCGCCCGCACGAGGGAAGGGGATCGCGACCGCAGCGCTCGCCCGCGTCAGCGAGTGGGCCTTCGCCTCCGGTCTCCACCGACTCGAACTGGGCCACCGCGTGAACAATCCGTCATCCTGTCGCGTCGCTCTCGCCGCCGGATTCCTCGCAGAGGGCGTCGAACGTCAGAAGCTCCGCTACGGCGACACGCGATTCGACGTCGAGACTCACGCCAGGCTCGCGTCCGATCCGGCGCCGTCCGGACACGGAACTGCCGTCGCACTGCGGACGAACGTCCAGGTGCGACGGCAGGTCTGAACCGCCGAAGCGGACTCAGCCCCCCGAAGGGTTCTCGATGGGGGTGCCATCCTCGTCGGTCGTCACGGGCGGGTTCTCATCGGGCGATCCGCCCGACGCGGTGTCCGCCTCGGACTGCTCGTCCGCGACTCCCTGCGTGTTGTGCTCGTCCGAGCCGTTCGTGTCGCTCATCGCGGTCCTTCCGGTCGTTATCGGTCACGTGTCGGCGACGGTACGCACCCGCTCCGTGGGCAGAGAGGGCCTTGACAGACCCTCATCCTGAGGAGCGGGTTCAGAGCTCGACGGTGTCGTTCTTGCCCTCGTACGCCTGGCCCGTGACCTTGGACTTCACCAGGCTCACGATCGAGGCGACGACCCCACCGGGGCTGCTCCAGTACTCTCCCGAGACGGCGTCGATCTTGAGGAGCGTGATGTTGGGGTCCTCGGGTCCTTCGGGGAACCACGCCTCGACGGCCGGCGACCAGTACTCGCGCAACCGCGCCAGGTCGTCGACGATCTCTGCGCGCCCGGCGAGCGAGACCCACGCGTCGTTCGCGCTGAGCGCGACGCCCACGTGGGGACGGGTGGCGACGTGGGATGCCACGGACGAATCGCGGCCGACGATGAACCAGAGGTCGCCGTCGAACTCGCGGTCCTGCACCGTGAGGGGCCGCGCAGTCAGCGCACCCTCGTCGTTGGTCGTGGTGACCATCGCGAAGCGGAACTTCGGCAGGAGGTCGATGAGTGTCGCGCGGGGATCGTTCTCGGTGGCCATGGGGCCCTCCTTCGTCTCCCCCTCAGGCTCACACCCACCGGCGGTACAGCACCGGGGCTTGACACGTCGCCCGAGGTCGCGTCAGGGCGCCGGGACCAGGAAGATACCGTCGAGGAGCCCCGGGTTGTGGGCGTGGACCAGCACGGCGAAGACGACGGCGTCGAACAGCAGGTGCACCGTCACGACGTAGGCGAGCGACTTCGTCCGCAAGAAGATGACTGCCTGCAGCAGCGCGAACGGGATCGTGAGCGCCGGGCCCCAGGCGCGGTACCCGAGCTCCCAGAGGAACGACACGAACACGACGGCCTGCAGAACGTTGGCCGTGGCGTCCACGAAGTGACGGCGCAACAGCGCGAAGCAGGTGCAGATGAAGAACAGCTCGTCCCAGATGCCTACCGCGCCGACACCGACGAACAGCCGCGCGATGAGGTCCGGCGTGTCCACGACCGGCCAGTTCTCGTACACGCCCGACGTGATGAAGTAGAACGGCAGCAGCAGCCACCCGAGGACAAGGACGGCCACCAGCCAGGCCCACTGCCACCGCGTCCACCGGCCGCCGCCTCGCCACGGGAACCGGATCGCGTGGTCTCGGTACACGAAGCGCGACACCAGATACGGCACCAGCACGGCCCCGCCGAGGGCGAGGGTGAACCGGATCATGGCCGCGTTGTCGAGTTCGGCCTTCAACGGGATGACGCTGACGATCAGCATCCCGATCGCGATCAGCGACAGGTCGCGCGTGAGGGAGGGCCCGGACGCCGCGACATCCCGCCGTTCGAAGGCCACGGCGAGCGCGAGGCCCGCCGCGAGCAACAGCCACCCCAACCACGGCGTCAGCAGCACGAAGAATGCGGGTGCGGCCAGGCACACCAGGAGCGCCGGAACGACGCGTACGTCGAGCACGGGACGCGTCTCTCCGTCAGCGCGGACCATCACGCCGTCCGGGGACGGCGCCGGTAGGTGAGGTCGCGGATATCCCGTCCCTTCGCGATGCCCTTGCGCTCGAAGGCGGTCATGACACGGCCATCGAAACGCTCCGCCCACTCCCCCTCGAACGCGGGCTCGAAGTCGGAGGCATCCGCCAGGACGTCGCGCATCTGGCGGGCGTAGTCCTCCCAGTCGGTGGCGAGGCGCAGGACACCACCGTCGCGGAGCGCACGGGCAGCGATCTCCGGGAACCCGTCTGCGACGAGTCGTCGTTTGTTGTGCTTGTTCTTGTGCCACGGGTCGGGGAAGAAGATCCACACCTCGTCGACGGATGCTTCCGGCAGCAGGTGCTCGAGGACCTCGGGCGCGTTCGCCTCGACGAGCCGCAGGTTGCGGACCCGCGCACGGTCGGCGTCGAGCATCGTCCGGGCGAGACCCGCGCGGAAGACCTCGACGGCGATGAAGTCCGTCTCGGGGGTGCGCGCCGCGGCGTGCACGATCGCGTGCCCCTGGCCAGATCCGATCTCGACGACGAGCGCCGCCGCACGACCGAACTCGGCGACGGGGTCGATCGTCGACCCCGGACGGATGCTGGTGGCCGCGGCATCCCGCTCCACCTCGAGCAGGTACGTGCCCGAGTGATCCTCCCAGGCACGCTCCTGTCCGTCGCTCATGCGACCGCTCCGCCGGACGAACGAGACGGGCTTGTCGCGGAAGCGCGGCGCCGACTCGGGCGCGTCGGGGTCGGGCATGCGACCAGGGTATCCCGCGGTGTCCGGCGCCTCTGCGGGCCGCCCCTTGCGTCGGCCGCTCATGCGGTCACGAAATCGATGAGTTCCTCGACACGGCCGAGGAGGGCGGGGTCGAGGTCGCGGAAGGTCGTGACGGATCCGAGGATGCGCTGCCAGTTGTGGGCGATGTCGGTCTGATCCTCGGCGGGCCAGCCGAGGGCCCGACTGACGCCCTTCTTCCACTCGATCCCGCGGGGGATCTCCGGCCAGGCGGCGATCCCGAGCGCGCGCGGTGTGACGCACTGCCAGACGTCGATATAGGGGTGGCCGACGATCTTGAGGTGCGGTCCGTGCGGGCCGCGGAGAATCTGCTCGGCGATTCGCGTCTCCTTCGAGCCCGGCACGAGGTGGTCGACGAGGACCCCGTACCGACGCTCCGCGGTGGGCGGCTCGGCGCGGAGCAGGTCCTCGAGAAGGTCGACGCCCTGCAGGTATTCGACGACGACACCTTCGATGCGGAGGTCGGCGCCCCACACCTTCTCGACCAGCTCGGCGTCGTGCCGTCCCTCGACGAGAATGCGCGACGCCCGCGCGACGCGAGCTCGCGCCTGCGGATCGGCGAACGATCCCGAGGCGGTTCGCGTGCGACCCGTGGGCGCGGCGGCGCGGGGCGGTACGAGCTGGACGGGTCGCCCGTCGACAAGGAAACCCCCGCCGATCGGGAACAGGCGGACCCGGCCGTGCCGGTCCTCGAGCTCGACGTGTCCGGCGGTCACGCCGATCACCGCTCCGACGAAGTCGTCCCCGGCGAGTTCCACGACGAGGCCGCGCTCCGCGGGCACCGTGGCCACGGTGGGCCGCCCTGTGTCTCGCCAGCCTGAGGCGAGCGCATCCATTCCGTACCGGTCGTCCATCGGCACCTCCCGAATCGGGAAGCCTAGGTGAGGAAGACAAAGGGAACGCACAGGCGCTCCGACCGCAACCCGGTATCGAGACATACGGGCCGCGGCATAGACTCGCGGCAAGCGGTTTCGGCCGCACCGAGCGACTCCCGGAGGCCTCACCGATGCGATCCCGCCTGACATCCGTCGTGGCGGTGTCGTTCGCGATCATCGCCGGCTCTTTCGCCTTCGCAGCCCCGGCATCCGCAACGGAACCGATCGCCCTCGGCGATACTCACGTGCTCGACGCGTCCGACGTCCTGACGGACGCGCAGGAGGCGAGTCTCGACGCGCGCCTCGACCGGCTGACCGAGGATTCCGGGGTGGACCTCTGGGTCGTCTACGTCGACGACTTCACCGACCCGAGTGGCGCGCAGCAGTGGGCGGAGGCGACCGCGGAGCGGAACAACCTCGGCCCCAGCCAATACCTCCTCGCAATCGCGACGGAAGGTCGCGCCTACTACTTGTCGTCCGACTCCTCCGGCCCCATCCCCGACGGCACCATCGCGTCGATCGAGCAGGACCGCGTCCGGCCCGCGCTCGCGGGCGGGGACTGGGAAGGAGCCGGTGTCGCGGCCGCCGACGGGCTCGCTGACGCTCGCGCGGGCGGCGGGGGCGGACTCATCTGGGTCGTCGTCCTCGTGGTGGCTGCTCTCGCTGCCCTGATCGTGTGGGCGCTCGTCCGCCGGCGACGCCGCGCTGCGACGGGTGCGCCATCCGGCCCCGCCGAGGTCCCCCTCGACGAACTGGAGCGCGAGGCCGGTGCCGCCCTCGTCCGGACCGACGACGCGATCACCACCAGCGCGCAAGAACTCGGTTTCGCGAAGGCGGAATTCGGGGATGCTGCCACCGTCGAGTTCGAGCAGGCGATCGCGGAGGCACGCACGTCGCTGGAGCGCGCGTTCGCCCTGCAGCAGCAGATGGATGATGAGACGCCGGACTCCCCGGCGCAGCAGCGAGCCTGGTACGAGGAGATCGTCGAGCGATGCCGCACGGCTGCGGCGATGCTGGACGAGAAAGGCGACGCGTTCGACGCCCTCCGAGACCTCGCGAAGAACGCCCCCGAAGCGCTGGTCCGCGTTCAGCAGCGCCGCGCGGAGGTCGGCGCCCGCACCGATGCGCTCGATGCCCGCCTCGCAGAACTCCGCTCGACGTATCGCGCAGATGCCCTGGCCGCGATCGCCGACAACCCCGCGCAGGCACGCGATCGACTGACATTCGCCGATGCGCGACTGACAGAGGCCCAGGCCGAGGTCTCCGCGGGCGACGGCACGGGGGCGGCCGTCGGCATCCGTGCCGCAGAGCAGGCCGTCGAGCAGGCCGACCAGCTTCACACGGCGGTCGCGAAGCTCGCCGCCGACCTCGCCAGCGCCGAGCGCGACGGCGCGGCGCTCGTCACCGAGCTCGAGGCGGACCTCGCCGCCGCGGCCGCGACGCCCGACCCCGACTCCCGTCTGGCACCGGCGATCGCCTCGACACGTCAGAACCTCGACGCCGCTCGCGGCGTCCTCACCGGAAACGACCGCGACCCCCTGTCGGCTGTCGACCTGTTGCGGCGTGCGAACACCGCGATCGACGGCGCGCTCGGCGAGATCCGCGACGCGCAACTGCGCGCCGACCGCGCGGAGCGCGTCCTCGCGCAAGCCCTCCTGCAGGCCAAGGCGCAGGTCTCGGCGGCCGAGAACTTCATCAGCGCGCGCCGCGGAGCCGTCGGAGCCACCGCACGAACCCGTCTCGCCGAAGCCGGTGCGACCCTCGTCCGGGCGACGCAGCTGCAGCAGAGCGACCCCGAACAGGCCCTCTCGCTCGCGCAGCGCGCCGCGGCTCTGGCGGGCGAGGCGACGCAACACGCGCAGAACGACGTCGGGTCGTTCGCCGGCGGCGGAAACACTAGCGGCGGAGGCGATTTCGGCGGCATGCTGGGCGGCATCATCATCGGCTCCCTCCTCGGCGGCGGCGGTGGCTCACGGCGTTCCTCCGGCGGCTTCGGCGGCGGATTCGGTGGCGGCTCCTCGCGCAGCGGACGCAGCGGCAGCTCTATCAGGCGCAGCAGCGGCGGCGGATCCCGCTCCCGGCGAGGAGGCGGTCGCTTCTGATCTTCCGACGCCGCACCCCGCAGACCTCGACCCTCAGTTCGACACCACGACCTCCCGCTAGGAAAGGAAACACGATGGCAAAGCAGTCCATCTTCGGCCGTATCTCCACCCTGATGAAGGCGAACATCAACGCGCTCCTCGACTCCGCCGAGGACCCGCAGAAGATGCTCGACCAGCTCGTGCGCGACTACACGAACAACATCGCGGATGCCGAGACCGCCATCGCCGAGACCATCGGCAACCTGCGTCTGCTCGAGCGCGACCACGACGAGGACGTGAAGGCCGCCGCCGAGTGGGGCAACAAGGCCATCGCCGCCAGCCGCAAGGCCGATGAGCTGCGCTCCGCGGGCAACACGACGGATGCCGACAAGTTCGACAACCTCGCGAAGATCGCCCTGCAGCGGCAGATCAGCGAGGAGAACGAGGCCCGCGCCATCGCTCCCTCGATCGCCTCGCAGACCGAGGTCGTCGACAAGCTCAAGGACGGCCTCAACGGCATGAAGCAGAAGCTCGACCAGCTTCGCTCGAAGCGCTCCGAGCTGCTCGCCCGCGCGAAGACCGCCGAAGCCCAGAACAAGGTCCACGACGCCGTCAAGTCGATCGACGTGCTCGACCCGACGAGCGAGCTCGGCCGCTTCGAGGACAAGGTCCGCCGCCAGGAGGCCCTCGCCACCGGCAAGGCGGAGATCGCCGCCTCGACGATCGACGCGCAGTTCAACCAGCTCGAGGACCTCGGTGAGCTGACCGAGGTCGAGGCGCGCCTGGCCGCGCTCAAGACCGGCGGCAGCGCCGGCGCGATCGAGCAGTAAGCAGCACGCGATACGACGGCGCCGGGCCCCCACGGGTCCGGCGCCGCCGCGCTCCCCGGAGGTAGCAATGACCCGATTCGTCGTCGCCCCGCAGTGGCAGGGGTCGCCGTCCGCCCGCGCGATGCGCCTCATCGACGGCGCCGAGGCGATCGCCGAAGACCTCCCGCGCTCGGCGCTCACCCGCGTCGACGTGCCCACAGAGGCGGGCGAGGCGGTGGGCACCGGCATCCGGCGCTTCACCACGCTCAGTCGCGTGCGCGATGCCATCGCCGAGGTTCTCGCCGACGGCGATGAGCCCGCCGTGGTGATCGGCGGGGACTGCGCCGTCGCCGTTCCGGCGATCGCTGCAGCTGCAGCGAGGCATCCGTCGCTCGCGGTCGTCTGGTTCGACGCCCACGGCGACCTCCACACGCCGGAGTCGTCGCCGTCGGGTGCGCTGGCGGGCATGGCGCTCCGTGCGGCGATCGAGGCCGGCCCCTTCGCCCCTGCACCGCCGGCCACGGCGGCGCGCACCGTTCTCGTCGGCGCGCGCGCCCTCGACGACGCCGAGGCCGACGACCTCGACACCTCGCAGATCACGATGGTCGGCGTCGACGCACTCGCCGACGCGTCCGCTCTCGCCGACGCGGTCGCCGCGACCGGTGCCGACGCCGTCTACGTGCACATCGACCTCGACGTCCTCGACCCCGCCAGCGTCGTCGGCGTCCTCGAGCCGGTGCCGTTCGGGGCGGACCCCGCCCACATCACCGCGTCGCTCGCGGTCCTGCGCGAACGGATGCCGCTCGTCGGCGCCTCGCTCTCCGGATTCGCCCCCGCCTCACGCGACGCCGCGGTCGAAGACCTCGGCACGATCCTGCGCCTACTGGGAGCCCTCGCATGAGCCCGGTGCCCCCGCCCGGATGGGAGGAGCGCGCAGCGCGCGCCGTCGAGAGAGGCCGACGATTCGACCAATGGATTCCCGGCATCCTGCTCGATTCGCCCCTCAGCCGGGTCGGCTACCTCGCCGGCACGGCGTTCGGATTCCTGTGGGGCTCGCTCTGGTCGACGGGACGCGTCGAGCGTCGCGCCGGCCTCTGGGTCTTCCGCGGGATGCCGGAGGTCACCTTCGGACGAGGAGGGGTCTGCGTCGGCGGATGCTTCCTGACCGGGAGCGGACGCATCGACGACCGGCTGCTCGCCCACGAGGCCACGCACCGGGAGCAGTGGCGCCGCTACGGCATGCTGATGCCGTTGCTCTACCTGCTCGCGGGCCGGAACCCGCTCGCCAACCGGTTCGAGATCGAGGCGGGCCTGGCCGATGGCCGGTACATCCCCCGCAGCTGACCTCGCCGTTCACTCGACGAGGGTGCGTCGCAGCTCCGCGATCTCGTCGGCCGTGAATCCGTACGCCTGGAGGTAGTCGACCGGGCCGCCGTACCGCAGGCGCAGATCGTCGAACACGGCGCGCATCGCCTCCCCCGGAGACCTCGTCACAAGGTCCTCCAGGTGGCGCGCGTCCGGGTACTGGTGCCGGAGGAATCGGAGGACGCCCTCGTTCCGCCGCACGGGCAGGAGCTGTTCGGTGCGGGCGTAGTCGGCGATGACGGCATCCTCGTCGACCCCCGCAGCCGCGAGGATGAGCGCGACGGACAGTCCCGTGCGATCCTTTCCGACCGTGCAGTGGACGAGCACCGGCTGCACCTCGAGGACCGCCCGGGCGGCATCGACGAGGCGCGCCGCGGAGCCGTCGACGAGCGCCCGGTAGACGTCGTCGAGCGAGAGGTCATCGGCGAAGAACGACGCGACCGAGCCGGCGTACATGGGGAGGTGCACCGTGTCGATCCCGAGCCCCTCGACGCGGGACGGCTCCGTCCGACGCTCGTCGTCATCGCGCAGGTCGACGATGCGACGGATGCCGAGACCCGCCACCTGCTCCTTCCCTGCCGCCGTCAGGTGGCCGAGGTTCCCCGACCGGTACAGGACACCGCTCCGAGTGCGCCCGCCCGCGGCCGGAAGGCCACCGACGTCACGGAAGTTGAACGCGCCGGGGACGTCGTGGACGCTCACGTCACGGGCGGCGCGGCGCGGCGCTCGGGCACCGGGTACCTCCCCGCGATCGCGATGCGATTGAACGCGTTGATCGAGACAAGCAGCCAGCTGAGCGCGACGTACTCCTCCTCGGAGAGGATGCCTCCGACCCGGTCGTAGACGTCGTCGGAGACGCCCTCCTCGTGGATGAAGACGTAGGACTCGGTCAGCTCCAGCGCCGCACACTCACGCTCGGTGAAGACGCTCGACTCCCGCCACACGGGGATCTGCGCGACGACATCGAGGGTCACCCCCGCCTTCGCCGCCCGGTCGGAGTGCACCCGCACGCAGTACGCACAACCGTTGAGCTGCGACGCGTGGATGAGGGCGAGCTCGCGCAGCCGGGCGTCGATGCCCGCGTCGGCGGCGAGCGCCCCCACCGTCGTGGAGAACGCTTCGAGGGCGTCGTACGCCGGCCGGGCGGCCCGGGCCAGGTGTACGCGGTGGTGATCACTCATGCCGTCACCCTATCCGCGCCCGCAGGTGCCGGGATCGGCCAGAATGGTGTCGTGAGCGACGCCGCCTTCGACGAGTTCTCCTCCCTCCCCGCCCAGGCGGATGCGATCGGAGTCCCGGTGCCACCGGTACGCCGCGTGACGCACCGGCTCGCGGACGGACGCACCGTGAGCGCGCTGCGTTACGGGGACCCTGCCGCCCCTGTCGAGGTGACCTTCCTCCACGGCGCCGGGCTCAACGCGCACACGTGGGACACGACGGTGCTCCACGCCGGACTCGCCGCCCTGGTCGTCGATCTGCCCGGTCACGGCGACTCGGCGTGGCGCGACGACGCCCAGTACACCGGACGGACGCTCGCCGCCGACGTGGAACCCGCCATCCGGGAATGGGCGGACGGGCGAGCGCAGGTGCTCGTCGGCCACTCGCTCGGCGGGCTCACGGCCGCGTCTCTCGCGGCGCGGCATCCCGAGCTCGTCCGTGAACTCGTCCTCGTCGACATCTCCCCCGGCATCGACCCGAACGGGGCAGCGTCGTCGATCCGCGCGTTCTTCGCCGGCCCCACCGACTGGGCCAGCCGCGAGGAACTCGTCGATCGAGCGCTCTCGTTCGGCCTAGGCGGTTCGCGCGAGGCAGCCACGCGAGGGGTGTCGTTGAACTCCCGTGTCCGCCCCGACGGTCGCGTCGAGTGGAAGCACCACTTCGCCCACCTCGCGAACCGTCTCGCCTCCGACCCCGAGGCGGCGGCTGCGGTCGACGATGCACAGCGGACGGGTGCAGGCATCCTCTCCGCCGCCGGATGGGACGACCTGGCGGCCGTCGCCGCGCCCGTCACCCTCGTCACCGGAACGCGGGGTTTCCTCACGGCGGGCGACCGCGAGGAGTTCCTCCGGCGTCTCCCGGACGCCCGCCACATCGAGCTCGACTCGGCGCACAACGTCCAGGAGGAGCGCCCGGCGGAGCTCGCTCGGGCCGTCCGATCGGCGTATGACGGCCGGTGACCGAACTCCGCGCCCGGGACTCTAGGCTGTAACGCGCACCCGAGCACCCCGATGGGACGGCGTCACGGACGACCCTCATCGATGCCGAAAGGATCCCCACTCACATGCTTCGCCGCACCGCCCTGGCCGCCACGGCGCTCCTCGCCGCCGGGGCTCTGCTCCTCGCCGGTTGCTCCGGCTCGCAGCCCGGACCCTCGAAGTCCGCCACCCCCGATCCCGATGCGACCGTCAATGTGCGTCTCGTGCTCGAGCCGGGCAACCTCGACATCCGAACCACCGCGGGCTCCGCGGTGGATCAGATCCTGATCGACAACGTGTATCAGGGCCTCATCGCCCGCACCCCCGACCAGAAGATCGTGCCGGCGCTCGCCACCGACTACCAGGTCTCCGACGACAAGCTGACCTACACGTTCACCCTGCGCGAGGGCGTCACCTTCCACGATGGACAGCCGCTGACCCCCCAGGACGTCGTCTGGTCGCTCACGCAGGAGCGCGACACCCCGACCTACCGCGATTCGGCCCGCCTGGCGAACGTCTCGAAGATCGCCGCCGACGGACAGAAGATCACGCTGACGCTGAAGGCCCCCGACTCGACTCTCCTCTGGAACCTCACCGGTCGCGCCGGGTTGATCCTGAAGCAGGGCGACAAGATCGACCGCAAGACCGCGGCGAACGGGACCGGCCCTTTCCAGCTCACCGAGTGGCGCGAAGGCGACAGCATCGTGTTCGAACGCTTCGACGCCTACTGGGGCGCCCCTGCCGCAGCCGCTGAGGTCGTGTTCTCGTACGTGAGCGACAACCAGGCTGCACTGAGCGGTGCGCTGGCGGGCGAGTTCGACGTGCTCACCGGCTTCGACGCGAACCTGAAAGACCAGGTCGAAGCGAACGGCGACTTCTCCCTCGAGCTCGGCGACTCCACCGACAAGGGGACCCTCGCGATCAACGAGACCTCCGGCCCACTCGCCGACCAGCGCGTGCGGAAGGCCATCCGCCAGGCCATCGACAAGAAGTCGATCGTCGAGGCACTCGGCGCGGGCAAGACGCTCTACGGCCCGATCCCGGAGCTCGACCCCGGATACGAGGACCTGTCGAAGGTCGCTCCCTTCGACCCCGAAGCGGCCCGCGCACTTCTGGCCGAAGCCGGCGCAGAGAACCTCTCGCTGACCCTCACGATCCCGTCGGCGTATGGAACGACGATCCCCCAGATCCTCGTGTCCAACCTTCGCGACGTGGGCATCACCCTGAAGGTGAACCCGGTCGAGTTCCCGACCTGGATCACCGACGTCTACACGAACAAGGACTACGAGCTGAGCTTCGTGCTCCACACCGAGGCTCACGACTTCGAGAATTGGGCGAACCCGGACTACTACTTCACCTACGACAACCCCGAGGTGCAGAAGCTCTACGCGCAGTCCCTCTCCTCCACCGACGAGGCCGAGGCAGCAGAGCTGCTCAAGAAGGCGGCACGCATCGTCTCCGAGGACGATGCCGCCGACTGGCTCTACAACGGGCAGTCCGTGCTCGCAGTGGGCTCGAACATCAGCGGGATGCCGACGGTCAACGTGAACGAGCGGCTGAACGTCGCCGAGCTGGCCAAGAGCGAGGGGTGATCCGCTACGCGCTGACGCGACTGGCCCTGCTGGTGCTGGGCCTGTTCGTCGCCAGCGCGCTCATCTTCACCACGCTCCGGATCCTTCCGGGCGATGTCGCACAGGTGATCGCGGGAGTGAACTCCACCCCCGAGGCGCTCGCGGGCATCCGTGAGCAGCTCGGTCTGGATCGCCCGCTGTTCACGCAGTACGGCGACTGGGTCGGCGGCATCCTGGGCGGCGACCTGGGTCGGTCGCAGCTCACCGGCACTCCGGTCGCCTCCGAGCTCCTTCAGAAGGCGGAGATGACGGTTCCCCTCGGCATCCTCTCTTTCGTCATCGCCCTCCTCGTGGCACTCCCTTTCGGCGTCCTGGCGGCAGTCCGCCGTCACCGTCCCGACGGGGTGTTCGTCTCGGTCGGAGCACAGGCCCTCGCCGCTGTACCCGTGGTGTGGGCGGGCATGATGCTCGTCGTCGTCTTCGCCGTGACACTCGGGTGGCTGCCCGCGCAGGGGTTCCCGCGCGGCGGGTGGTCCGACCCGGCGGCGGCCTTCCGTGCGCTCCTGCTTCCGGCGCTCACGATCGGTGTCGTCGAAGGAGCCGTGCTTCTGCGTTTCGTCCGTTCTGCCACGCTGCAGGCGATGGGGCAGGACTTTGTGCGCACGGCGGCCGCGAAGGGCCTCACCCGCACGCAGGCGCTCCTCCGGCACGGCCTGCCGAGCGTCGGGCTGTCGGTCGTGACGGTGCTGGGCGTGCAGGTCGCCGGCATCATGGTCGGCGCCGTCGTGATCGAGCAGCTGTTCAGCCTCCCCGGCATCGGGCGGATGCTGGTGGAGGACACCGGCAACCGCGACCTCGTGAAGGTGCAGGGCGAGCTCCTCGTGCTGACCGGTCTCGTCCTCGTCATCGGGTTCCTGGTCGACCTCGTGCACCGAGCGCTCGATCCTCGTCAGCGAGAGGCCGAGTGATGCGGCGACAGCAGTGGGCGACGCGTCTCTGGGCGTCCGGCACCGGCCGGTTCGGGGTCCTCGTCGTCCTCGTCATCATCCTCGTCGCCGTCGTCTCGCTGTTCTGGACCCCGCTCGACCCGCAGCGCGTGGACATCGCGAACCGCTGGTCGGCTCCGGATGCCGCGCACCTGCTGGGTACGGACGGGTCGGGTCGCGACATCCTCAGCCTCCTCATGTCGGGCTCACGGACGACCGTGCTCGTGGCGGTCGGAGCCGGGGTCATCGCGACCGTCATCGGCCTCGTGCTGGCCGCCCTCGGGGCACTCACCCCGAGGCCCGTGCGTGAGAGCGTGACGGTGATCGTCGACATCCTCATCGCCTTCCCCGTCCTCCTCATCGCGATGATGGTCTCGGCTGTGTGGGGCGGGTCGCTCCTCGTGGTCATCGTCTCGGTCGGCATCGGCTTCGGGGTCAACATCGCCCGCGTCACCCGGCCCGAGCTCCGCCGGGTCCTCCGCAGCGACTTCGTCCTCGCGGGCCGCGCATCGGGGCTCACGCCCTGGCAGAACCTGTGGCGACACCTCCTGCCCAACGTCGCGCCCGTCTTCATCGTGCAGCTGTCGTGGGGCATGGCCGTCGCGGTCCTCGCCGAAGCGGGGCTGTCCTACCTCGGCTTCGGAGCACCCCTGACCGAGCCGTCCTGGGGTCTGTTGCTGGCTGATCTGCAGCGGTACATCAGCGTCCATCCACTCTCGGTCGTGTGGCCGGGGCTCGCGATCACCCTCACGGTCCTCGGTTTCAACCTCCTGGGCGACGCCCTCCGTGACGCGACCGATCCGACGCTCTCGCGCGGTTCCACCCGACCCGCCACCGCACCTCCCTCGGCGGTGACGGCGTGACCCTCTCGGTGTCAGGACTCACGATCGACCTCGGCGGGCGCCGCGTCGTCGACGGCATCGATCTCGAGGTCGATGACGGCGCGCGCGTCGGACTCATCGGCGAGTCGGGATCGGGCAAGTCCCTGACCGCCCTCGCGATCCTCGGCCTGCTCCCCGAGGGCGCGACCGTCGGGGGCAGCATCCGGTGGAACGGTCAGGAGCTGATCGGGATGCGGGACCGCGACCTCGCGCGCCTCCGCGGCGATGAGATCGGCATGGTGTTCCAGGAGCCGCAGACCGCGCTCAACCCGATCCGAACGGTCGGCCGCCAGATCGCCGAGTCGATCCGCATCCATCAACGCGGCGTCTCCCGCGCCGACGCGTGGGCGCGGGCGATCGATGAGGCGCGCCGCGTGCGGCTCCCCGACCCGGAGCGGATCGTCCGCCGCTACCCGCACCAGCTCTCGGGCGGGCAACGTCAGCGTGTCGCGATCGCGATGGCCCTCGCCTGCCGGCCGCGCCTGCTGATCGCGGACGAACCGACGACGGCCCTCGACGTCACGATCCAAGCCGAGATCCTCGAGCTCCTCCACCACCTCGTCGACGAGGACGGGATGTCGCTCGCGTTCATCACCCACGACCTCGCGGTGCTGTCGCAGATCGCGACCGACGCCGTCGTCCTCGACACCGGCCGCGTCGTCGAAGCGGGACCGCTCCGCACCCTCCTGCGCTCCCCCGCCTCGCCCGTCACGCAGGCGCTCCTCCACGACGCGTCCGCGACGCTCTGGCGCCCGGGAGGTCGCGCATGAGCGAGCTGATGCAGGCCCGCGGACTGACCCGCCGGTACCGGATGCCGCGATCGCGCGCCTTCGAGCCGGCGCGATGGACGACGGCCCTCGACGACGTCGACATCGACGTCCGCGCGGGAAGCGCGCTCGGCATCATCGGCGAGTCCGGCTCCGGCAAATCCACGCTCGTGCGACTCCTCCTCGGCCTCGACGTGCCGAGCGAGGGGACCGTCGACTTCGACGGCCAGCGGGTCGACGGGGGCGCATCGGCTCGTTCGCTCCACTGGCTGCGACGGCGTACGGGCATCGTCTTCCAGGACCCTTACGGCTCGCTCGATCCGCGCATGAGCGTGGGGCGGATCGTCGCCGAACCGCTGTCGGCCCTCGACCTCCCCGGCGACCACCGGGCGAGGGTACGCGAGGTCCTCGCCGACGTGGGACTGCCCGCCGACGCCGCCGAGCGGTTCCCCCACGAGTTCTCCGGCGGCCAGCGTCAGCGCATCGCCCTCGCCCGCGCTCTCGTGCACCGGCCGGACGTCCTGGTCGGAGACGAGCCGCTGTCGGCGCTCGACGTGACCGTGCGTGCGCAGATCCTCGACCTGATCCGCGAGCTCCGTCGTCGCGACGGCCTGACCCTCGTGATGGTCTCGCACGACATCGGCGTGGTGCAGAACCTCTGCGACGACGTCGTCGTCATGACCGAGGGTCGCGTCGTCGAGGAGGGGCCGACCGAGAAGGTGCTCCTCGAGCCGCAGGTCGCGTACACCCGGCGTCTGCTCGCCTCGATCCCCGTCATCGACCCGCGGGATCGGTGATCGGCAATCGCGCTGTCGGCGCCGGGCACTAGCGTGGCGGCATGCACGCCATCGTCCCGCCGTATCTGCTCGCCCGTCTCGCGGCCGCTCCGGCCGAACGATTCCCGCACGCCGTCGCCGCGGCCCGCGCCACCCTCGCGGTGCCCCGGGCGTACGCCCCGCTGCGCGCCCACATCGACCTGTCCGTCGACGGCGACTCCCTCGTGGTGTCGGCTGCTCCCGACCCCGACCGACTGATCTCCGACGCGCAGAATCGCGAGGTGCTGCCGGGAACACCAGTGCGCGCCGAAGGCGCGGATCCCTCCGGCGACACCGCGGTCGACGAGGCGTACGACGGCCTCGGGGCGACTTTCGCGTTCCTGTGGGACGCGTTCGAGCGGGTGGGTCTCACCGGCACGAGCGGGTCTCTCGCCGCGACGGTCCACTACGGCACGGCGTACGACAACGCGTTCTGGGACGGCGAGCGCATGGTGTTCGGCGACGGCGACGGCGAGGTGTTCGCCGGCTTCACCCGCTCTCTCAGCGTCATCGCGCACGAGCTCGGCCACGGCGTCATCGAGTCCGCAGGAGGCCTCGACTACTCGGGACAGTCCGGCGCCCTCAACGAGTCGATCGCCGACGTGTTCGGCGCGCTCACCGACCAGCACCACCAGGGTCAGAAAGCGGATGCCGCGACCTGGCTCGTCGGTGCGGAGATCTTCACCGCCGCGGTCACCGGATCGGCGCTACGCTCACTCGCCGCCCCCGGCACCGCCTACGACGACGACGTGCTCGGCAAGGACCCGCAGCCGGCGCACATGCGGGATTTCGTCGAGACTTCGGGCGACAACGGCGGCGTGCACATCAACTCCGGCATCCCGAACAAGGCCTTCCACCTCGTCGCGACCGCCCTCGACGGCTATGCGTGGGAGCGTGCGGGACGCATCTGGTACCTCACGCTCGTCTCGGGCGCCCTGTCCCCCTCCGCCACCTTCGCGCAGTTCGCCGCCACCACTGCCGACACGGCGGTGCGGGAGTACGGTGAAGACTCTGAGGAGGCCGACGCCGTCCGCACCGCGTGGGCGAGCGTCGGAGTCGTGGAGGATGCCGCAGCCCGTTGACCCGCTGACGATCACCGTCGTCCGCACCGGCGGATTCGCCGGGCTCCGCCGCGCCTGGCGCGTCGAGGTCGCCGAACCCGAGGTCGACATGTGGACGCCGCTGCTCGACGCGTGCCCGTGGGAGGAACCCGCGGCATCCGCTGCCGGAGCCGACCGGTTCTCGTGGGAAGTCGCCGCCGTGCACGGTCCGAATGGGCGTCACGCGAGGCTGGGCGACGGTGATGCCGCGGGTCCGTGGCGAGAGCTCATCGACCGGGTGCAGGCCGATGGAGCAGCCGTGGCACCGGACGATCTCAGCGAGAGCGGATGCGGGTGAGCAGCGACTCTTTCCTCTTCGGGTTCAGGTGCTTTTGCAGGTAGATGGTGCCGAGCGACCGCCCGAACTTGTACCCCACCTTGCCCATGCGCCCGACCTCGACGAACCCGAGCTTCTCGTGGAGGGCGAGGGATGCCTCGGCGCCCTTGTCGCTGACGACGGCGACCATCTCGCGGATGCCCTTCTCCTCGCACGCGGCGATGAGACCCTCCAGCAGCGCACGGCCGAGCCCCTTGCCCGTGGCGGCCTGCCCGAGATAGATCGAGTTCTCGACGGTGTACCGGAAGCCGCTCTTCCCCGCCCACGGCGAGACGAGGCCGTAGCCGAGGACCTCGCCCCGGGGTGAGACCGCGACGAGGAAGGGCAGGCCGAGCTTCGCGAGGTAGTCGAACTTCTCGACCCACTGCTTGTGGGTCCATCGCTTCTCGTCGAAGGTCACGACCGAGTTCGCCACGTAGTGGTTGTAGATCTCGCGCACGTCGGCCATATCGGTCCGGGCCGCCGGGCGCAGCTCGAACGAGAACTCCGGCTCGGGCTCGGGTCGACGGCGAAGGTGACGGGGAAGGCGGCGACGATCGCGCTCGTACTCGTCCTCCAGCATGCCGCCAGCATACGGCTCAGTCGGGCAGTCGCCAGTCGACGGGATCCGCTCCCTGCGCCTCGAGGAGAGCGTTCACCCGGGAGAAGGGACGCGACCCGAAGAAGCCGCGCCGGGCGGAGAGCGGCGAGGGGTGCGCCGACTCGACCCGGGGGGTGTCGCCGAGCATCGGCGCGAGGCCCGCGGCATCCCTTCCCCACAGCACAGCGACGAGGGGCTCCGACCGAGCGACGAGCGTCGCGATGGCGTGCTCGGTGACGCGCTCCCATCCCCAACCGCGGTGCGACGCCGCCTCGCCGGGCGCAACCGTCAGCACGCGGTTGAGGAGCATGACCCCCTGCTCGGTCCATGCCGACAGGTCGCCGTGGGCCGCGGGCGGAATGCCGAGGTCGGTGGACAGCTCCGCGTAGATGTTCCCGAGGCTCCGAGGCAGCGGTCGTACGTACCGGTCGACGGCGAATGAGAGCCCGATCGGGTGGCCGGGCGTCGGATACGGGTCCTGGCCGACGATGAGCACGCGCACGCCCGACAGCGGCGTGCGGAAGGCGCGGAGGACGTGGTCACCCGCGGGGAGGTAACCGCGCTCGTCGGCCCGCAGCCGATCGCCGAGGGAGGCGATGTCAACGGCGACGGGGGCGAGGGCCTCCGCCCACTCCGGATGGATCAGACCGTCCTCGGCGAGCGCGTCGAGCGAGCGTCCGCTCATGCCCCGGCGGGCAGGCCCGCGTCCTCCTGGACCACGGTCCCCCGGAAGGACCAGGGGAAGTCGATCCACCGGTCGGTCTCGCGCCACGAGTAATCCGGCAGCGCGATGGAGCCGGGCTTCGTGTAGATGCACACCGAGCGGACGTCGGCACCGGCATCCCGCAACAGCTGCACGGCGAGTGCGAGGGTGCGTCCGCTGTCAGCGACGTCGTCCACGAGGAGCACGCGCTTGCCGGGCAGCGCGCTCACGTCGAGGTCGGGAGGAAGGATCTCGGGAGCGTCGAGGACAGTCCCGATCCCGGTGTAGAACTCGACGTTCAGCGCACCGCAGCTCTTCACCCCGAGGCCATAGGCGATGGCGCCTGCCGGCAGCAGTCCGCCGCGGGCGATCGCGACGACGATGTCGGGGGCGAACTCGTCCGCCACGACGGCTCGCGCCAGCTCACGGGTCGCCCCGCCGAAATCGTCCCAGCTCAGCGTTTCGCGTTCGGCGGCCACCGGCATCCCCTCGTCCATGGATTCTCAGAATACGGCGTGCGAGGCGAACGACCGACGCAGCGCTAGGCTCGCGCTCGTGACCGGGATTCCGCCCTCCTCCGCCGTGCATCCGTCAACCGTGCGCTCCTCGGCGCTGGGGATCACGGCGGGCCTCATCGGATGGTTCATCGTCGTCGAGATCGTCAGCGGCATCCTGCAGGGGTTCTACGTGCCCCTGTTCAGCGACATCGTCATCGAACTCGGCATCCGCGACGCGGACGTCAACTGGTTCGAGGCCGGTCAGCTGCTGCTGAGCGCGCTGGTGGTGCCGATCCTCGCCAAGCTCGGCGACATGTTCGGCCACAAGCGGATCCTGCTGCTCGCCGCGATCCTCACCGCCCTCGCGTCCTGGGGGCTGGTCTTCGCCGACTCGTTCTGGACGTTCCTGCTGTTCTGGTCGCTGCAGGGGTTCTACGTCGTCTGGCTGCCGCTCGAAGTGGCACTCATCTTCGAGCGCGGGCGGAAGCAGAACCGCGGCGTCTCGCTCACTCGACGCGCGGCAGGCCTGCTCGTCGTCGGGCTCGAGGCCGGAGCCATCGTCGGCGCGCTCGCGGCCGGACGGATCTACGCTGCCACGGGCGACCTCGGCCTCACCCTCATGGTTCCCGCCATCGCCGTGTCCCTCGTCTCCGTCGTCATCTGGCTCTTCGTCCCCGAGTCCACGCCGAGCGGCGAGCGCCGGCTCGACACGTGGGGCGTCGTCCTCCTCGCCTGGGGGCTGCTGCTGGTCACGGGCGCTCTCGCGTGGATGCGGCTCATCGGCGAGCTCGCCCTCGGCGCAGGAACGTGGGCCGGGGTCGCGGCGCTGTTCGTGCTCGGCATCGGAGTCCTCGTCTGGTTCGTCTTCCACGAGCTGCGCCACCGGCATCCCGTCGTCGACATGCGCGTGCTCGCCCGGCCGGACATGTGGCCGGTTCAGGCCACCGCGTTCCTCATCGGGATCAGCCTCCTGGGAGCGCAGGGACCGCTCTCGACCTACGCAGGGACCGATTCGTCCCTCGGCTACGGACTCGGTCTCGACGCGACCGAGCGCTCGTATGTCATCGGCCTCTACCTCGTGTCGCTCATCGTGGGCGCAGTCCTGTTCGCCGTGACCTCGCGGCGCATCAGTCCGCGCCTGGCGCTCATCAGTGCGGCGGTGCTCGTAGGCCTCGGGTACGCGCTGTTCCTGCCGTTCCATCTCGAGCTTTGGCAGGTGCTGCTGAACCTGTCGATCGCGGGGATCGGATGCGGCGCCCTCGTCGGGGCCCTGCCCGCTGCCGCCGCGGCGGCGGCACCGTTCGGCAAGACGGGCGAGGCCTCGGGCCTGACGAACACGACCAAGACGATCGGTGGGGCCTTCTCGTCCGCGGTCTTCGGCGTCGTCCTCGCCGCCGGTGCGGGGACGGTTGCCGCCCAGACGGCGAGTTCGCTCGGCGGCTACCTCACGGTGTGGGCGATCTGCGCGGCTGGAGGTTTCCTCGCCGCGATCCTCCTGATGCTCGTCCCGAAGGTCGCATTCGCCGATACCCCGCCTGCCGGCTGAGCGGCCTCAGCCCTCGACGGTGCGCGGGCGAAGTGGGCCGCGGGCCAGGAGGTGCTGCGCCGACTGGGCGACGGGTCGCATCGTGATGAGGTCGAGGTTGACGTGGCCGGGAGCGTTGAGCGCGTAGGCGATGACGTCGGCGACGTCGGCTGCCGTCAGGGGCTCTTCGACGCCGTCATAGACCTGCTCCGCCGCGGCCCGGTCGCCACCGAGGCGATTGAGGGAGAACTCGTCGGTCTGCACCATGCCGGGGGCGACCTCGACGACACGGATCGGCTCACCGTTCAGCTCCAGCCGAAGGGCGTGCACCAGCATCGCCTCCCCCGCTTTGGCCGCGTTGTAGCCGGCCCCACCGGCATAGGCGGTCTGTGCGGCGGTCGACGTGACGTAGACGGTGTCGGCGTGCCCGTCGATCTCGGCCGCCCGTCGCAGCTGCGGCAGAAGAGCAGAGGTCAGCAGCTGCGCCGACAGCACGTTCGCCTCGAACATCCACCGCCAGTCGGCGGGGTCGCCGTCCTCGACGCGCTGGGTACCGCGGGCACCGCCGGCGACGTGCACGAGCGCGTGCACCGTGCCGGTGTCCTCGAGGTGCGCGGCGAGAGCCTCGACATCGGCCTCGTTCGTGAGGTCGGCCGCATAGGAACGCGACCCGATCTCGGCATCCAGGGCCTCCAGCCGGGCGGCCCGCCGGGCGACACCGACGACGTCCCAGCCCTTCGCCCGGAGCGCGCGGACGACCGCCTCGCCGATCCCCGAACTCGCCCCGGTCACCACTGCACGTCGATTAGCCATGCCGTCAACGCTAGCCACTCGCGGCCCCACGCCGGGCCACGTCACGTTACGTCGCGTGTCCGTTCCGTTGTCCTCGCGGGGCGGTGCTCGTAACGTCGGTGTCGGGCCTGCGGCATCCGTCGCCTGAGGCCACGACCCGACCACTCACGCAGGGAGCCTGTCATGTCCGCACCCGAGAACTGGCGCTTCGAGACGAAGCAGATCCACACCGGCGCCGCCCCGGACCCGGTGACCAAGGCCCGCGCCACGCCGATCTACCAGACCACGTCGTACGTGTTCGACAACGCCGACCACGCCGCGAACCTCTTCGCCCTGGCCGAATTCGGCAACATCTACACGCGCATCCAGAACCCGACGCAGGATGTCCTCGAGCAGCGCCTCGCGGGCCTCGAGGGCGGCACGGGTGCGCTCGTCCTCTCGAGTGGCCAGGCCGCGTCGACCTTCGCAGTCCTCAACATCGCGCAGGCCGGCGACCACATCGTCTCGTCGAGCTCGATCTACGGCGGCACGTACAACCTCTTCAAGTACACGCTCGCCAAGCTCGGCATCGAGACGACGTTCGTTGAGAACCAGGACGACGCCGAGGAATGGCGCCGCGCCGTCCGCCCCAACACGAAGCTCTTCTTCGCCGAGACGATCGGCAACCCGCAGATCAACGTGCTCGACATCCGCACCGTCGCCGACGCAGCCCACGCCGCCGGCGTGCCCCTCATCGTCGACAACACGATCGCGACGCCGTACCTCATCCGTCCCTTCGAGCACGGCGCCGACATCGTCGTGCACTCGGTGACGAAGTTCCTCGGCGGCCACGGCACCACCATCGGCGGCGTCATCATCGACGGCGGCACGTTCGCGTGGTCCGAGCACTCCGACCGCTTCCCCGGCCTCACCACCCCCGACGAGTCGTACCACGGCGCGGTCTACACGGATGCCGTGGGTGACGGCCTCGCGTACATCATCAAGGCGCGCGTCCAGCTGCTCCGCGACCTCGGGTCGGCCATCTCGCCGCAGAGCGCGTGGAACCTCATCCAGGGTGTCGAGACACTGTCGCTGCGCATCGAGCGCCACGTGCAGAACGCGCAGGAGATCGCCGAGTGGCTCGAGAACCACTCCGACGTCGCCTCGGTGAACTATTCGGGCCTGCCGACCTCCCCCTGGTACGCCGCGGCCAACCGGTACGCGCCGAAGGGCGTCGGTGCAGTGCTGTCGTTCGAGCTGAAGGGCGGCGTCTCGGCCGGACGCGAGTTCGTCAACTCGCTGAGCCTGTTCAGCCACCTGGCGAACATCGGTGACGTCCGCTCGCTCGTCATCCATCCGGCATCCACGACCCACTCGCAGCTGACCCCCGAGCAGCAGCTCACCTCGGGTGTCACGCCGGGTCTCGTCCGCCTCTCGGTGGGCCTCGAGAACATCGAGGACCTCAAGGCCGACCTCGAGCAGGCCCTCGCCGCCGCGCGCCGCCTCTCGGAGGCCGCCCGCGCCTGATTTCCCCTCCTCAGGAGACCGACACCCCGCCCGGCACTGCCGCGGCGGGGTGTCGTGCGTCCGGCACGTAACACTGCGCTGAGCCTCCACCGCGCCCGGGAGAATGGACGCATGGATTGGCAGACCTCGGAAGACACGGTGCCCTCGGCCCCTGTGACCGAGGCCGACGCCCGCCTGCTCCTCGGCCGCCCGCCGGCGACCGGCGCGTGGCGCGACGGCGACCCGGTCGGCGAGCGCCGGTTCGCGCAGTTCGGCGCCTTCGCCACCGAGAGCGGGGCGAGTCTTCCCGGCATCCGTCTCGCCTACGAGACGTGGGGCGAGCTCTCCCCCACCCGCGACAACGCCGTGCTGATCCTCCACGCCCTCACCGGCGACAGCCACGTGCGCGGCGAGGCGGGCCCCGGTCACGCGACAGACGGCTGGTGGGGCGACATCGTCGGCCCCGGCGCCCCCATCGACACCGACCGCTGGTTCGTCGTCGCGCCGAACATCCTGGGGGGATGCCAGGGCTCGACCGGTCCCGCAAGCATCGCTCCGGACGGTTACGAGTGGGCGTCGCGCTTCCCGTTCCTGACGATCCGTGATCAGGTGGCCGCGCAGGTCATGCTGGCAGACGCTCTCGGAATCGATGTCTGGGCGGGAGTCGTCGGGGGCTCGATGGGCGGCATGCATGCGCTCGAGTGGGCGGTCGGCCATCCCGAGCGGGTCGAGCGCCTCGGGGTGCTGTGCTCACCCCCGACCACGACCGCCGACCAGGTCGCGCTCAACTCGGTGCAGATCGCCGCGATCCAGATGGACCCGCGCTTCGCCGGCGGCAACTACTACGACGCTCCTGACGGCGACGGGCCCCACCGGGGACTCGCGCTCGCTCGCCGGATGGCCCTTCTCAACTACCGGACGCCCACCGAACTCAACCAGCGCTTCCAGCGCTCCTGGCAGTCGGAGAAGAGCCCGTTCGGCGAGGGCGGCCGCTATGCCGTCGAGAGTTACCTCGACTTCCACGGCAATCGCTTCACGCGCCGGTTCGACGCGAACTCCTACCTCGCTCTCGTCGAGGCGATGAACTCGCACGACGTCGGCCGCGATCGCGGCGGTGTCGAGGACGCCCTCGCCCGCGTGACCGCGCGCACCCTGGTTCTCGGGGTCGACAGCGACCGGCTGTTCCCCGTGGAGGGGCAGCATCGCATCAGCCGCGGCATCCGCACCACCATCGACGACGAGACCGTCGTGCTGCGAAGCGATTTCGGACACGACGGGTTCCTCATCGAGACTGAGCCCGTCGGCCGCCACCTGCGTCGCCTGCTCGACAGCTGACCTCGGGTCAGTGCGGCGAGAGGTTCGGCGAGATCCGCGTGCCGAACGTGTGGTGGAGCGCCGAGCGCGCCGCATGCCAGCCGGCGAGGCCGTGCACACCGGGACCGGGGCTCGTCGACGCCGAGCACAGGTACACGCCCTCGAGCGGTGTCCGCCACGGCTCCGGCGAGACGACCGGCCGCTTGAGCAGCTGCCACAGGGCGGGGGCTCCCGCGGCGATGTCACCGCCCGGGTAGTTCGGGTTCTCCGCTTCGACCTCGACCGCGTTGCGGGAGTTGACCGCGACGATCAGCTCCCGAAATCCGGGGGCGAACCGCTCGATCTGCCGGATCACCGCTTCGGCACGGTCAGCCGTACTCCCCGACGGCACGTGCGTGTACGTCCAGAGGACGTGGCCGCCCGCGGGGGCGCGGGACGCGTCGAACCCCGACGGCTGCGCCACGAGCACGTATGGCGCGTCGGGCAGTCCGCCTCGCGAGATCAGATTCTCGGATGCCGCCATCTCGGCGCGCGTGCCGCCGACGTGGACCGTGCCCGCCGAACGGACCTCCTCGTTCGCCCACGGCACGGGACCCGAGAGCGCGAAGTCCACCTTCGCCACCGCACCGCCGTAGCGGAAACGTTCGAGAGCCCGACGATAGCGGTCGGGCACAGCGTCGCCCGCGATGCGGAGGAAGTCTCTCGGGACGACGTCGAGCAGCACGGCTTTCGCTGCGGGCAGCTCGTCGAGCGAGGTCACCTCGTGGTCGGTGACGATCTCGCCGCCGTGCTCGCGCAGGTCGTCCGCCATCGCGTCGACGATGCGCTGGCTGCCGCCGACCGGGATGGGCCAGCCTCGTGCATGCCCGTAGGTCGACAGCGCGAGCCCCGCGCCCGCGGCAGCGAGGCTCGGCAGCGACAGGATCGTGTGGGCGGCGACACCCGTGAGGAGGGCCGGTGCCGCATCCTCGGCGAATCGGGCATTCCACAGCCCGCTCCCCTGCTCGAGCGCACGCAGTCCGAACCACACGGCGGTCGACGGATGCCGGGGCACCCGCAGCAGCGGGTGGCCGGTGAAATCGGCGACGGCCGACGCCCGGTCGACGAGCGGCCGCATCAGGCGCGCGTACGCGTCGCCGTCGCGGCCGAGGGTGTCGGCCGTCCGGTCGAGATCGCGGTAGGCGACGGCCGCCCGCCCCCCGTCGAGGGGCTGCGCGAAAGAGGCCTCGGGAACCGCGAACTCGACGCGCTTTCCTAGTCCGAACTCCCGAAAGAAGCGGCTCTCGAACGCGAGCGGATGAACGGCCGAACAGACGTCGTGCAGGTACCCCGGCAGCGTCATCTCCGCGGTGCGGGCTCCTCCGCCGATCGTCGCGCCCTTCTCGTACACGCGGACAGCGAGACCCGCACGTGCGAGGGTGACGGCGGCGGCGAGCCCGTTCGGTCCCGCTCCGACGACGATCGCGTCGAGATCGCTCACTCGGAGACGCCCTCGTCGTGGGCCGACGTCTCATCGGTCGGCCGCGAGGCGCGCCCCTCGGCGAGGTAGGCGAGTCGGTGCAGGGTCTCGGCGTTCCGGAGCTGGAGCGCGACGTCGAGGAGCACGGGGGGCACGAGACTCCCCGGGCCGGCGACGGCCTCCTCCTGGATGCGGACGACCGCGCCGTCGCGGTGGGGCCGCACCTGGATGTCCACCTGCGCCTCACCCATCGGCCAGCCCTTCGCCCGGAACACGATGTGGCGCGGCGGTTCGTACACGAGGACTTCGGTCTCGTCGTTGATCAGCACCGGCCAGACGCCGAAGGAGTGATGCAAATGCGAACCGACGTGCGGCCACGTCTCGGCGACCTCCCGCATCCGCGCGGCGCCGACGACCCACGACGGGAAGAGCCATCCGTCGGAGAGGACGGCGAAGACGTCGTCAGGGGCGCAGGCGAACACGCGCGAGTTGCGGGACATGACTCGACGCTACCGACTCGGATGGAGCGAGACGGACGGGGTTGCGCGGGCGTCGCAGGCGTGTCAGACGCGCGCCGGCACGCGTGTCTGCGTGCGCCGCTCGATCCCGATGCTGAGGGCGGCGATCCCGAGCCCACCGAGCGCGAGAGCGAGACCGACCCAGACGGGTGCGGTGAACCCGAGCCCCGCCGCGATGACCGCACCGCCGAGAGCGGCGCCGAGGGCGTTGCCAGTGTTCAGCGCGGAGTGGTTGAGGGCTGCGGCGATCGACTGGTTGTCACCCGCGACATCCATCAACCTGGTCTGGATCGTCGGGCTCACGGCCGACGACGCGAACGCGACGGCGAACACGAAGACGATGACTGTGACGATCCACCCCGAGGTCAGCGCGAGCAGCAACTGCGTCACGACGAGCAGGATCAGCAGCCCGAACATCGCCCGGATCAGGTTGACGTCGGCGAGGTGGCCGCCGACGAGGTTGCCCGCCGTCATCCCGAGGCCGAGGATCACGAGGACGATCGGCACCAGCCATGCAGGCGCACCCGCAGCTTCCGTGACAAGCGGCGACACGTACGTGTAGACGGCGAAGAAGCCGCCGAAACCGATCGCACCGATCCCGAGCGCGAACCACACCTGGCCGATGCGGAACACGGCGAGCTCCGCACGGAGGGTGCGCGACGGCTCGCCCGGCCGGTGCGGCACCGTCAGCGCGATCGCGACGGTCGCGGCGGCGAAGATGACGACGACGAGCACGAACGCCCAACGCCACCCGAGGTTCTGGCCGAGGAAGGTCCCGAGAGGCACGCCGACCACGTTCGCGACCGTGAGACCGGTGAGGACGAAGGCGACGCCCTTCGCCCGATTCCCCGGGCCCATCACGTCGGCCGCGACGAGAGCGCCGATGCCGAAGTACGCCCCGTGCGGAAGCCCGGCGAGCAGTCGCGACGCCGCGACGAGCTCGAACGTCGGAAGGACGAGGGTCAGCGCGTTGAAGAGGGTCAGCGCACCCGCGAGCAGGATCATGACGCGGTGACGCGGGTACTTCGCAACGGATGCCGCGATGGTCGGGGCGCCGATCACCACACCCAGCGCGTAGAGCGTGATCAGCCAGCCCGCCTGGGCGATGGCGTCTTCCTGAGAGGTCGCCCACGCCGACGGGAGGAGTTCGCGCGCGATCTCGGGGAGGAGACCCATGACGACGAACTCCGTCATGCCGATGCCGAAGCTGCCGATGGCGAGCGCGAGGAGCGCGCGGCGGGGACGGTCGGGAGCGGAAGTCACTCCGGGATCGTAGTCCCGCTTCCGCCCTCGCGACGAATCGATTCGAGAGCCGACTCGAGGCGCTCGATCTTGCCGTCGATCTCACCGGTGTACCCGGGTCGGATGTCGGCCTTCAGGACGAGCGAGACGCGAGAGCCGAACGGCTGCACGGCGTCGACCGCGCCCTTGACGACGGCCATCACCTCGTCCCACTCCCCCTCGATCTCGGTGAACATGCTGGTCGTCCGGTGCGGAAGGCCCGACGCGCGGACGACGGCGACGGCCGCCGCGACGGCGTCGTGGACGGAACCGTCCGAGTTGCCGTTGCCGGACGGAGCGACGGAGAAGGCGACGAGCATGAGGACCTCCGGGTCAGGGGGTGGAGCGGACGAGTGCGGGGGCGGGAGCGGGCAGCCGCACGAGGCGGACCGCCATCCAGACGAGCAGCACGATGAGCGCGACGTTGCGCAGGGTGAGGACGGCGACGGGGACGAGCGTGGGCGACACGATGCCGTTGTAGAGCACCGGATAGACGAGCTGCGTGAGCGCGGCGGACACCAGGACGAGGATGCCGGGGCCCACCCACCGGCGACGGTCGACGACCAGCCCGAGCACGACGACGGCGAACAGCCACGCCTGGAACTGCGGGGAGCCGACCTTGTTGACGACGATCAGGACGGTCGTGAACGTGAGCCCCAGGGTCGGGAAGAGCCGCAGGAACGAGACTCCCCGTCGAGCCTGCACCACCCCCAGAGCGACGACGGCCCCGACGGCCAGGACGAGCAGCGGGGTCATGAGCGCCGCGACGACGTCGGTGTGCGCGCCCATCACCTGGAACGTGAGGATGCCCTGGTCGTAGTACACGGACGATCCCTCGACACCGAAGAGCGCGCCCCAGAGGTACACGGCGCTGACGGGGGCTTCCACCTGCAGGCCGCGTCCGGTTTGCCCGCTGACGAACCCGAGCGCGTGGTCGGCGCCGCCGAGGGCGACGACGACACCGAAGATCAGGGCACTCACGAGCGCCGCGGCAGCGACGACGACGCTTCGCCGCCGCACGGCGACGAGGGCGGCCGCCAGGAGCGCGGCCGGCCAGATCTTGATCCAGGTCGCGGCGGCCAGCAGCACGGACGCCAGCCAGGGCCGGCGCAGCAGCCACAGGCATCCGAGGATCGCCAACGGCACCGAGATCCCGTCGATGCGGTACATCCCGACCGGGCCGAGGCACAGGATCGCTGCGAGCCAGAACACCGCTGCGGTGACGCGACCCCGCGAGCGGCCTCGACCGACGAGCACGGCGAAGGCCACCGCGTCGACGATGACCACGAGGATCGCCCATCCGACCGTGTAGTCGCCCACGAGAGCGCCCGGCACGTGCGCGAGCAACATGGGGACGAGGGCGAGATGTGGGTAGACCCAGTCGTGCGTGACGCCGACGATTCCCCCGCCGGAGAAGACGGCGCGCGACCAGGGCTCGTAGACCAACCAGACGTCGCCGGTCGGCTGATTCGGCAGGAGGAATCCCATCGATCCGACGAAGAGGTGGACGAAAACGAACGCAGCCCACAGCAGCACGCGATTCGTCACGCGTCCCAGCCTAGGACGCGACGCCGTGCGATCGATCCCGACGGCGGTCACTCCGCCAGGACCGCCGCGACGGCCTGCGGCAGGTGCTGGGCGACGTCGAGCGCCACGATCGGGCCGCCGCCGTGCGCGGCGACGGCGAGTGCGGCCGCGTGGCCGTGCAGCCAGACAGCGGATGCCGCGGCCCGCTGCAGTGCGCCGAGCTCCCCGGGCGACGCACCTCGTCCGATGACCCCCGCGATCACGGCTCCGACGGTGCCGGCGAGGACGTCGCCGGTTCCCGCTGTCGCGAGCCACGAGGTTGGCGCCGTGACCTCGATCGGGTCCACGCCGGGAGCGGCGACGACGGTGGTCGCGCCTTTCCGGACGACCACAGCTCCGAGGGCCGTCGCCGTCTCGGCGGGGTCGTCTGACTCCGGGTCGAGGCCGAGCATCCGTCGCAGCCGCGCGTGCTCGCGCCCGTGCGGCGTCGCCACGACCGGTGCCGAGGCGTGTGCGGCGAGGTCGAGGGCGCCCGCGTCGACGACGACCGGCTCGTCGCCGGAGAGGATGCCGCGGAGTGCGGCGAGCTCGAGGGCCGAGCGGTGCGCGGCATCCGTCCCCGACCCGATCACCCAGGCCTGCACGCGACCGTCCGCGGTCACGGTCTCGGGCCGGCGGGCGAGCACGAAGTCCGCCGCGCGCGACGGGCCCAGGTATCGGACCATGCCGACGCCGGTGCGCCACGCCGCTTCGACTCCGAGGACCGCTGCGCCGGGGAACGCCGCCGAACCGGTCCGCATCCCGACGACCCCCCGGGAATACTTGTCGTCGTCCGCCGTTGGCTCGGTGATGACTGCGGCCGTGTCCGCACTGTTCCACTCCCGCGCCGCCATGGCGCCCACCCTATGCGACGGAGTCCGCTCATGACCCTCCTGTTCACGCCCCTCGAACTCACCGGCGCGACCGCCCGCAACCGCCTCTGGGTGTCGCCGATGTGCCAGTACACCTCGGTCGACGGCATGCCGAACGACTGGCACCACGTGCACCTCGCGCAGTTCGCGACGGGCGGTGCCGGAATGGTCATCACCGAGGCCGCGGCCGTGACCGCGGAGGGACGCATCACGGCGCACGACGCGGGCCTGTGGAACGACGAGCAGCGGGATGCGTGGGCCCCGATCGTCGCGGTGATCCACGCTCGCGGCGCCCTGGCCGGCGTGCAGCTCGCCCACGCGGGGCGCAAGGCCTCGACGCACCGACCCTTCGACGACGCGCGCGGCAGCGTCTCGCGCGCCGACGGCGGCTGGACGACAGTGGCCCCCTCCGCGATCGCCTACGAGGGCTTCGCGGAGCCGGTCGCGCTCGATGCCGACGGTATAGACGCGCTCGTGGCGGCGTTCGGGGAGGCCGCGCGCCGAGCGGACGAGGCGGGGTTCGACCTGCTCGAGATCCACGCCGCGCACGGCTACCTCCTCCACCAGTTCCTCTCGCCGCTGTCGAACACCCGCACCGACGAGTACGGCGGCTCGCTCGAGAACCGCGCCCGGGTGCTGCTGCGCGTCGTGGAGGCGGTGCGGGATGCCGCGCCGAACCGCACGATCGCCGTGCGGTTCTCGGCGACCGACTGGGCCGAGGGCGGCTGGGGCGTGGAAGAGACCGCCACCGTCGCCGGGTGGGTCGGTGAGCACGGCGCGAGCGTCATCGACGTGTCGACGGGCGGGCTCGTCGCCCACCAGCAGATCACGACCGGTCCGGGCTACCAGGTGCCGTTCGCGGCGACCATCCGCGAGCGCACCGGGCTGCTCGTCACCGCCGTCGGCGAGATCCTCGACGGCCCGCAGGCCGAAGCCGTCTTGCGCGACGGATTGGCCGATGCGGTCATGATCGGGCGCGGGTGGCTCCGCGACCCGCACTTCGCGCTCCATGCCGCGGACGAGCTCGGCGACGCGGAGGCCGCGACGCTGTGGCCGCCGCAGTACCTCCGCGCCCGCCGGCGCTGAGCCTCGTCAGAGGCGGCGGGTCGCGTCGTGCACTTCGCCGACGAGCTCCTCGATGATGTCCTCGAGGAACAGCACAGCCGTCGTCTCGCCCGCCGAGTCGCGCACCTGGGCGAGGTGCCGGCTCGAGCGGCGCATGAGCGCCAAGGCGTCCTCGAGGTCGGTGGCCTCGCTGATCGGGATCATGTGGTGGATGCGCTTCGGCTTGATCGGACGCTCGACCGACACCTCGGCATCCGGTCCCTCCGTCGCACGGAGCACGTCCTTCAGGTGGACGTAGCCGAGCGGCATGCCCTCGTCGTCGACGATCACGTAGCGCGAGAAGCCGTGGCGGGCGACGGCTCGTTCGATCTCGTCGGGCGTCGTGTTCTCGGGGAGGGTGACGAGTTCCGAGAGCGGAACCGCGACATCCTTCGCCTTCTTGTCCGTGAACTCGACGGCGGCAGCGACCGCACCCGACGCATCGTCGAGCACGCCCTCGATCCGCGACTGATTCACGATCGTGGCGACCTCGTCCAGCGTGAAGGTCGAGGCGGCCTCGTCCTTCGGCTCGACGCGGAAGAGACGCACGACGTGGTTCGCGATCCAGTTGAGCGCCACGATGATCGGGTGGAAGACCCGCGACACGAACACGAGCGGCGGCGCCAGCAGCAGCACGGCGCGATCGGGAAGTGAGAAGGCGAGGTTCTTCGGCACCATCTCGCCGAACACGACGTGCAGGTACGAGACCAGCAGCAGCGCGATGACGAAGGCGATGACGTCCACCACGGCGTACGGGATGCCGACGGCCTCGAGAGGCACCGCCAGCAGGTGGTGGATGGCCGGCTCCGACACGTTCAGGATCAGCAGCGAGCAGATCGTGATGCCGAGCTGACAGGTCGCCAGCATGAGCGTGGCGTGCTCCATCGCCCACAGGGCGGTCTTGGCGGAGCGCGAGCCCTTCTCAGCGAGGGGCTCTATCTGCGAGCGTCGCGCGGAGATGACGGCGAACTCCGCGCCGACGAAGAAGGCGTTCGCCACGAGGAGGACGACGAGCCACGCGATTCCTGCCCAATCGTTCATCGGCGCTCACCGCCTTCCGTCTCGGCGCCGACCGGCACGGGAGCGGGCACGAACTTGACGCGGTCGACGCGGCGACCGTCCATCCGCTGCACGGAGATGGTGCCGTCCTCGAGGGTGATCTCGTCGCCGACCGCGGGGATGCGCTCGAGCGTGGCCATGATGAAGCCGCCGACGGTGTCGTAGACATCGCCTTCGGGTACGCGGATGCCGGTGCGGTCGAGCACCTCGTCGGGGCGGAGGTCACCGGGGAAGATGATCGACCCCTTGCCTCGGACGACGCCCGCGCGGTTGCGGTCGTGCTCGTCGAGCACTTCGCCGACGATCTCCTCGACGAGGTCTTCGAGGGTCACGACGCCCGCGGTCCCGCCGTACTCGTCGACGACGATAGCCATCTGATAGCCCCGGGATCGAAGCTCGGACATCAGGCCGTCGAGGTGGACCGCTTCGGGCACGCGCAGCGGCTCTTCGGCGATCGCCGCGGCGGGCACATCGGCTCGGCGCTCGCGCGGCACGGAGACGGCCTGCTTGAGGTGCACGATGCCGGTGATGTCGTCCATCGACTCGCCGAAGACGGGGAACCGGCTGTGGCCGGTGCGACGGGCGAGCTGCACGACGTCTTCGACGCTGTCGTCGGCGGCGACCGCGTGGATGCTCGGACGGGGGGTCATGACGTCGGCGGTCGTGAGACGCGAGAAGGTGAGAGTGCGGTCGAGCAGCGACGCGGTGTCCTTCTCGAGGACGCCCGCGCTGGCGGAGCGACGCACGAGGCTCGAGAGCTCTTCAGCGGTGCGCGCGCCGGAGAGCTCCTCCTTGGGCTCGACGCCCATACCGCGGAGCACCGCGTTCGCACTGCCGTTGAGCAGCTGGATCGCGGGACGGAAGACGGTCGTGAAGACCGTCTGGAACCCCATGACGAGCTTTGCGGTCTGCCGAGGCACCGCGAGCGCGAAGTTCTTCGGCACGAGCTCGCCGATGATCATCGAGAAGATCGTGGCGGTGGCCATCGCGACGATGGTCGAGATGGGGCGGGATGCCGCTTCCGGCACGCCCCACGATTCGAACACCGGGTCGAGCAGGTTCGAGAGCGCCGGCTCCATCGTGTAACCGGTGAGGAGGGTCGTCAGCGTGATGCCGAGCTGAGCGCTCGACAGGTGCGTCGACGTGATGCGCAGGGCATTGATCGTCAGCGACAGCCGGGTCTCGCCGGCGGCGCGGCGCGCTTCGAGATCTGCGCGGTCGAGGTTGACGAGGGCGAACTCACTCGCGACGAAGAGACCGGTTCCCACGGTCAGCAGGAGCCCCACGCCCAACATGACGTAATCCATCACACGTCACCCCCGATCAGCGGGGAAAAGGGTCGGTGGGGCGAAGGTCTACTGGGAGGGTCGTCCATTGTGTGCTCGATTCTACGGCACCGCACGTCCTCCCGCGCGTGGGTTCACCAGCTGACCGGCAACGCCTTGCCCTCTTCGTAGCCGGCGGCGGACTGGAATCCGACGGTCGCCCGCTCGTGGAAATCGGCGACGGTCGCCGCCCCCGCGTAAGTGAAGGAGGAGCGGACGCCGGAGGTGATCATGTCCAGCAGGTCTTCGACGCTCGGCCGGAGCGGATCGAGGTAGATCCGCGACGACGAGATGCCCTCGGCGAACAGTTCCTTGCGAGCGCGCTCGAACGGGTCGAGGCGGCCGAACCGGCCCTGCACGGCCTTCGTCGAGGCCATCCCCCACGATTCCTTGAACACGCGACCCTCGGCGTCGACCCGAAGGTCACCGGGCGCTTCGATCGTGCCGGCGAACCACGAGCCGATCATGACGGATGCCGCGCCCGCCGCCAGTGCCAGCGCGACGTCGCGGGGGTAACGGACGCCGCCGTCCGCCCACACGTGCGCGCCGGTGGCCGCCGCGGCTTCCGCCGTCTCGAGGACGGCGGAGAACTGCGGTCGGCCGACGGCCGTCATCATGCGCGTCGTGCACATGGCGCCCGGCCCCACCCCGACCTTGAGGATGGTCGCGCCCGCGGCGACGAGATCCTCGACACCCTCGGCGGTGACGACGTTGCCGGCGACGATCGGCAGGCCGAGCTTCTCGGCCGAGACGGCGCGGAGCGCTCGGATCATGCTCTCCTGGTGGCCGTGCGCCGTGTCGACGACGAGCGCATCGACGCCGGCGGCGGCGAGAGCGCGTGCCTTCGCCGCGACGTCGCCGTTGATCCCGACCGCCGCGGCGACGATGAGGCGTCCGTCGGCGTCGACGGCGGGGCGGTACAGCGACGAGCGCAGCGCGGTCCGCTGCGACAGCGTGCCGACGAGGTAGCCGTGGTGCAGGACCGTGACGATGTCGGCATCCGCCGCGATGAGCAGGTCGAACGCCGCCCGCGCACTGTCGACGTCGTCCGCATCGATGGATGCGGCCCGCCCCCGCACGAGGTCGCCCAGGCGGGCGTCGGGCAGAGCCGTCCCGAGTCGCGCAGCCGGCACGATGCCGAGGATGTCGTCCACGTGGACGCGGCCGGTCGTCGACGCGACGACGATGCCGTGTCCGCTCGCCGGCGGCAGGAGCGACGCGGCATCCGAGACCAGCGCGTCCGGCGACAGGACGAGCGGCGTGTCCCAGCGCACCGGCTGATCCTTCACCCACCGGATGCCGGCATCCACGTCCTGGAGCGCCATGTCCTGCGGCAGGACCGCGAGGCCGCCGCGACGGGCGAGCGTCGCCGCCAGACGGGGGCCCGTGACCGAGTTCATGTTCGAGGCGACGATCGGAATCGTCGCGTTCGTGCCGTCTCCCGGCGAGAGGTCCACGTCCAGGCGGCTCGTCACGTCCGAGCGTCGCGGGACGAGGAAGACGTCAGAGTAGGTCAGGTCGCCTGCGGGCCGCTCACCGGAGAAGTGCATACCTCCACGCTATGCGACGGCGGACCCCCGCGTCCGGGCCCCGGAAGCGGGTCGGAGGGGTGGCAACCTGGGATACCCTTGACGTCTGTGCGCGGAGCCGCGCGAGCCCCGCACATTCTGAACGTCGACGACGAAAGCAGGCGGAACCGTGTCCAGTCAGGCGACCGGCGTGGGAACTACGAGCGACGGGGAATTCGGAGCCAATGAATGGCTCGTCGCAGAGCTGTACGAGCAGTACAGCCGCGACAAGAACTCGGTGGACAAGGAGTGGTGGCCTGTCCTCGAGGCCTACACGCCCGACACCCCCTCGGGCGGCGCCGCCACCGAGGCTGCCGCACCCGCGGCATCCGCTCCGGCAGCACCTGCCGCCGCCGGCCCGGCACCCGCCGCTGAGGCCCGCGCAGCTGCGCCCACCGGCGCTGCGCCCGTGGCACGCACGACCGCCCGCCCCGCCGCGCCGCAGCCGATTCCGGCCGAGGCCCCCAAGGCGGCACCCTCCGCGGAGAAGGCCACGCTCGAGGACACCGTCACTCCGCTCCGCGGGCTTCCCAAGACCCTTGCCGCGAACATGGACGAGTCGCTGACCGTCCCGACTGCCACGAGCGTCCGCACCATCCCCGCGAAGCTGATGATCGACAACCGCATCGTCATCAACAACCACATGTCCCGCACGCGCGGCGGCAAGGTGAGCTTCACGCACATCATCGGGTGGGCGCTGATCCAGGCGCTCAAGGCATTCCCGACCCAGAACGTCTTCTACACCGAGGTCGACGGCAAGCCGTCCGTGGTCTCCCCCGCCCACATCAACCTCGGCATCGCGATCGACCTGCCCAAGCCCGACGGCACCCGTGCGCTCATGGTCCCCAGCATCAAGCAGGCGGAGACCCTCACATTCAACGAGTACCTGCTGGCCTACGAGGATCTCGTCCAGCGCGCGCGTAAGAACAAGCTGACCGCCGCCGACTTCCAGGGCACGACGGTCTCCCTCACGAACCCGGGCGGCATCGGCACGGTGCACTCCGTCCCCCGCCTCATGAAGGGCCAGGGCTGCATCATCGGTGCCGGCGCCCTCGACTACCCGGCTGAGTTCCAGGGAGCCAGCGAGAAGACCCTCGGCGAGCTCGGCATCGGTAAGACCATCACGCTCACGAGCACCTACGACCACCGCGTCATCCAGGGTGCCGGCTCGGGCGAGTTCCTCAAGATCGTGCACCAGCTGCTCATCGGCCAGGACGGCTTCTACGACGACATCTTCGCGGCCCTCCGCATCCCGTACTCGCCCATCCGTTGGTCGAGCGACATCAAGGTCGACATCGCCGAGCGCGTCGACAAGACGGCGCGCGTGCAGGAGCTCATCAACTCCTACCGCGTCCGCGGTCACATGATGGCCGACATCGATCCCCTCGAGTACGTTCAGCGCACGCACCCCGACCTCGAGATCGAGAACCACGGGCTGACCTTCTGGGACCTCGACCGCGAGTTCGTCACGAACGGCTTCGGCGGCAAGCGCACGATGAAGCTCCGCGACATCCTGGGCATCCTCCGCGACTCGTACTGCCGCACCGTCGGTGTCGAGTACATGCACATCCAGGACCCGACCCAGCGCAAGTGGTTCCAGGACAACCTCGAGATCAAGTACCAGAAGCCCGGGCACGACGAGCAGCTGCGCGTCCTCGGCAAGCTGAACGAGGCCGAGGCATTCGAGACCTTCCTGCAGACGAAGTTCGTCGGTCAGAAGCGCTTCAGCCTCGAGGGCGGCGAGTCCCTCGTCCCGCTCCTCGACCAGATCCTGCAGGGTGCTGCGGCCGAGGGTCTCGACGGGGCCGCGATCGCCATGGCGCACCGTGGTCGCCTCAACGTCCTCACCAACGTCGCCGGCAAGACGTACAGCCAGCTCTTCCGCGAGTTCGAGGGCTCCGTCGCCGTCGGATCCAAGAGCGGTTCGGGTGACGTCAAGTACCACCTCGGCACGCAGGGCACCTTCGTCGCCGACGGTGGCGAGGAACTCCCCGTCTACCTGGCGGCGAACCCCTCGCACCTGGAGACCGTCGATGGCGTCCTCGAGGGCATCGTCCGCGCCAAGCAGGATCGCCTCCCCATCGGGTCGTTCTCGTGGCTGCCGATCCTCGTCCACGGCGACGCGGCCTTCGCCGGCCAGGGCGTCGTGATGGAGACGCTGCAGATGTCGCGCCTGCGCGGCTATCGCACCGGCGGCACCGTGCACGTGGTCGTCAACAACCAGGTCGGCTTCACGACCCTCCCGCTCGACGCGCGCACCTCGATCTATGCGACCGACGTCGCCAAGACGATCCAGGCCCCGATCTTCCACGTGAACGGCGACGATCCCGAAGCCGTCGTCCACGTCGCGGAGCTCGCCTTCCGGTACCGCCAGGAGTTCAACCGCGATGTCGTCATCGACCTCGTCTGCTACCGCCGTCGCGGCCACAACGAGGGCGACGACCCCTCGATGACGCAGCCGCTGATGACGAACCTCATCGAGGCGAAGCGCTCGGTTCGCAAGCTCTACACCGAGGCCCTCGTCGGTCGTGGCGACATCACCGAGGAGGAGTACGACACCGCGAAGCAGGACTTCCAGAACCGCCTCGAGATCGCCTTCGCGGAGATCCACGCCGCACAGACCGGGACCTCTCCCGTGGTCGCCCCCGACAACGCAGCCGAGCCCGCAGTCGGCGAACCTGACTCGACCGCCGTCAGCCGTGACGTTATCGAGCGCATCGGTGACGCGTTCGTGAACAAGCCTGAGGGCTTCACGGTGCACACGAAGCTGCAGCAGCTGCTCGACAAGCGCCACGACATGAGCCGCAACGGCAAGATCGACTGGGGCTTCGGAGAACTGCTCGCCTTCGGCTCCCTCCTCGCGGAGGGCTCGAACGTACGACTAGCCGGACAGGACGTCCGCCGTGGCACGTTCGTGACGCGCCATGCCGTCATGCATGATCGCGCGAACGGCCAGGAGTGGCTGCCGCTGGCGAACCTCAGCGACAACCAGGGCCGGTTCTACGTCTACGACTCGCTCCTGAGCGAATACGCGGCGATGGCGTTCGAGTACGGCTACTCGGTCGAGCGCGCCGACACGCTGACGCTCTGGGAAGCGCAGTTCGGCGACTTCGCCAACGGCGCGCAGTCGGTCATCGACGAGTTCATCTCGTCGGCCGAGCAGAAGTGGGCGCAGCAGTCGGGCGTTGTGCTCCTGCTCCCCCACGGCTACGAGGGACAGGGACCGGACCACTCGTCGGCCCGCATCGAGCGCTACCTGCAGATGTGCGCGCAGGACAACATGACCGTCGCGCGCCCCTCGACGCCCGCGTCGTACTTCCATCTGCTCCGCCGCCAGGCCTACGCGCGTCCGCGCCGTCCGCTCATCGTCTTCACCCCGAAGGCCATGCTGCGACTGCGGAACGCGACGAGCCCGGTGGAGGACTTCCTCGAGGGCCGATTCGAGCCCGTGCTCGACGACGAGCGTTCGCTCGACCGCGGCGCCGTCACCCGGGTGCTGCTGCACGCCGGCAAGATCCACTGGGATCTGGCCGCCGAGCTCGAGAAGAAGCCCAACGAGAAGGTCGCCCTGGTCCGCCTGGAGCAGTACTACCCGGCGCCGGTCGACCAGCTGAACGCGGTCCTCGACAGCTACCCCAATGCGGAGCTGTTCTGGGTCCAGGAGGAGCCCGCCAACCAGGGCGCCTGGCCGTTCATCGCGCTCGAGGTCGAGAAGCACCTCAAGGGCCGTACGATCACACGGACCTCCCGGGCCTCGGCGGCATCCACCGCCACCGGCTCGCCGAAGGTTCATGCTCGCCAGCACGCGGAGATCATGGAGCAGGCGCTCGGCTTCTGATCGGATGCCGGACAGAGAAGAGGCCCCGCTTCGGCGGGGCCTCTTCTCTGTCTCTCCTGCTCGTCAGCGAGAGGTCAGTGGTGGGTGGCCTGCTCCGTGCGCAAACGTGCGAGAACCTGGTCGCGAAGATCCTCGGGAGCGGCTTCCTTGCAGGCACGAGCGACCACGGCCGTCAGCGTCGTCGCGACGAGGGCTTCGTCACGGCACTCGGCGCAGTTCTCGAGGTGCTCGGTGATGTCCGCGTGGCGGGTGTTGCAGATCTCGTTGCGCAGGTACTCTTCGAGGTCCTTCTGGGCCTTGTCGCAACCGCAATCGGTCATTTCGCACTCCTCGTGGCGGGCACATCGATGCCGCGCTCTTTCGCGTAGTCGGACAGCAGGTCGCGGAGCTGTCGTCTGCCTCGATGCAGACGGCTCATGACCGTGCCGATGGGGGTTTTCATGATGTCCGCGATCTCCTGATACGCGAACCCTTCGACGTCCGCGAGGTACACGGCCAGTCGGAAGTCTTCCGGAAGGGACTGCAGCGCATCCTTGACGACGGATGCAGGCATGTGGTCGATCGCCTCGGCTTCGGCTGACCGCGCCGAGGACGCCGTCGTCGATTCCGCTCCCCCGAGCTGCCAGTCCTCGAGATCGTCGATCGTGCCCTGGTACGGCTCGCGCTGCTTCTTCCGGTACGTGTTGATGTACGTGTTCGTCAGAATGCGGTAGAGCCACGCCTTGAGGTTGGTGCCCTGGGTGAAGGACGCCCAGGCGGCGAACGCCTTGACGAATGTCTCCTGCACCAGGTCCGACGCGTCAGCGGGGTTGCGGGTCATCCGCATCGCCGCCGCGTAAAGCTGGTCCATGAAGGGGAGCGCCTGCTCCTCGAACTGGGTACGCGGGTCTTCGACCGCCTGATCGTTCATCGCCCGCAAGTCTACGTCTGCCCATTCGGCGAGCTCGGGCGCTTCCAATACGGCGGTCATCGCGCTCCTCTCCACTGGCCTGAATGTCGTCGACATGAGGGTCCAACGAGGCCGGGGCTGGGCCTATTCCCAGCTTTCTCCGGATCCTCGTCTCACGACGTGACGACGGGGATCTCGATGCTGACCCGAGTGCCGCGTCCCTCGTGGGAGTCGACCGACACCGAACCGCCGTGGCGTTCGACGATCGTCCGGACGAGGGCGAGCCCCAGGCCGCTGCCGAGCCGGTCGCGCGCGTTGGCACCCCGCGCGAGCTCGTCGAGCACCGACGGGACGTCTGCTGCCGGGATGCCGCGGCCCGTGTCCGCGACCTCGATCACGACGCGGCCGGCCCGCTCGATGCCGCGGACCTCGACGGTGTCGCCGGGCTCGGAGTACTTGACCGCATTCGACACGACGTTGTGGACGGCGGTGAAGAGCAGATCCGGATCCCCCACCACCGTCGGCAGCGGCCACGGAGCGGACGGGAGCGTGACACGGATGTCGCGCCCCTGTGCCTCACCGATGGTGGCGGCCGCGTCGGTGACGACGTCGCTCAGGTCGACGGCGACGCGCTCCATCGGAGCGGTCTGGAGCTCACCGAGCTTGCGGAGGTCGCCGACGAGTCGCGCCATGCGCGTGGTCTGCGCATCGATGGCCGTGAGCTGCGGCGTCGATGCGTCGCTGACTGCGACGGCCGCGCGGATGGCGGTGATGGGGTTCTTCAGCTCGTGGTCCAGACGGTCGAGGAACCGGCGGTGCTCGACGGCGGCGGAACGCCTCGTCTCCTCGTGCGCGCGCAGCGCAGTCCGCCGGATGTGGGCTCGCCACGTGAGCGCGATCACCGTCACAGCGGCGACGACCACGGCGACGACGAGGATGACGGTGCCGAGTGGCGTCGACACCACGACCGTCCGCTGATCGAGTGCGAAGGCGACGATCGCGAGGACCAGCAATGCCGCCGTCGGAAGCGCGGCCACGACGACCCGGCGCCTGCTCACGCGCGGCGCACCGATCGGGTGAACCGGTAGCCGACCCCCGGCACGGTCTCTATGTACGTGGGCGAGGACGCATCATCCCCCAGCGCGGAACGCAGTTCGGCGACACGGTTGTCGACGGCGCGCGTGTGCGCGGCGAAGTCGAACCCCCACACGACGCTGAGGAGTCGCTCGCGCGCATGAGCCTCGCCCGGCCGCGTCATCAGGAACTCGAGCAGCTGGAACGCCTTCGGTGTGAGCGAGACCTCCACGCCGTCCCGCCACACCCGGCGGGCGGGCCGGTCGAGCCGCACCCCGTCCGCCTCGACGACCTCCGATGAGACGAGACCTCCTGCGCCCGTCGCAACCCGCCGCAGGACCGCTCTCGTGCGGGAGACGAGCTCCTGGGGGTCGAACGGCTTGTTCAGGTAGTCATCAGCGCCCTCGTCCAGAGCGGCGGACCGCTCCCCGGACTCGCCGACGTGGGTGAGCAGGATGACGGGTGTCGCGTCACCCGCGCGTCGGAGCCGGCGGAGCAGCTCGCGACCGTCGACCACCGGCATGACGACGTCGCTCACGACGATGTCGGGATGCCGCGACGCGATGACCCGCAACGCCTCCGCGCCGTCCGCGGCGACGTCGACGTCGAACCCGCTCCGACTCAGAAACGGTGCGAGGCTCTCGGTGATCGACTGCTCGTCATCGACGAGGAGCAGCCGGGGTGCCGCATCGGAGGACATACCCGGATCGTAGCGATCAGGAGACGGGCGTCGTCACGTTCGCGGTGCCGGCGTAGTCGATCGCGGGCGTCCCGCTCTCCCAGCCCACGAGGTTGATGTCGGCGCTCTTGTCGAAGACGATCTTCTCTGCCGAGGCCACCACGACGTTCTCCGCGTCGCCCTTGATGCTCAGGAGGCCGACGTCGGGAAGAAGGACGACGCCCGCGCTGGCGAGGATCGTCACCTCCTTGCAGTTGCCGGTGAACTCCACGATCATCCCGTCGAGGTCGCGCCCCACCGTGGCGGACCCGTCGGTGCAGGTGAGGTTCTGCGTGACGAGTTCGCGCAGGCGTGTCCGGTCGAGCTTCTCCTTGGTCTGAGCGTCGACCACCGCGCTCGGCTCCGCCTGCGGCGCGGGCGACGCCTCCGAAGCCGGCGGTGTGCTGTCCGGCGCCTCGCTCGACGAGGACGGCGCAGGAGATGATGCGCGCGCGGCGGGATCGGTGACGGCCACGGAACATCCTGCGAACAGAAGCGGAGCGAGAAGGGCGGCTCCGAGAAGCGCGGATCGGATGCCGGTGCGAGAGATCTGTTCCATGGCAATCACGCTAGAGGGTGGATGTCGCGGCGCTGTCTCGGCGCTGTCGCAGATCAGCGACATCGCCGACGAAACCCCGACATCGGTCGTGTCGCCCTGTTCAGTAGGCTGGAGGCGATGAGCGACGCCCCCTTCTCCCCGTCCCCCGCCGCGTCGTGGCCGGCTCCCACGCCGAGCGAGCCCGTGCACGCCCGGGTGTCGGTGCCCGGGTCGAAATCGCTGACGAACCGCGAGCTCGTTCTCGCTGCGATCGCCGACGGCCCGAGCCTGCTGACCGGGGCGCTCCACTCCGACGATTCCGCCCGAATGATCGATGCGCTGGGCGCTCTGGGAGTCTCCATCGAGCGCGTCCCCGGCGATTCGCCCTTCGGTCCCGACCTCGAGGTCACCCCGCCGTCCACCTTCGCGGGAGACACGACGATCGACTGCGGCCAGGCCGGCACCGTGATGCGGTTCGTGTCCCCCCTCGCCGGCCTCGCCGTCGGAGACGTCCACGTGACGGCGCATCCGACCGCTCTGCATCGCCCGATGGGGGCGATGATCCAGGCTCTCCGAGAGGTCGGAGCCGACATCGATGACGGGGGCAGCTGGTCCCTGCCATTCGACGTCCGCGGCCACGGCCACATCCGGGGCGGTGAAGTGACGATCGACGCGAGCCAGTCGAGTCAGTTCGTCTCCGGTCTCCTCCTGGCGGCGGCCCGCTTCGACGTCGGCCTCCGACTCATCCACGAGGGCGAGCGTCTCCCGAGCCTGCCGCACATCGAGATGACGATCGAGGCTCTCGCCCGTCGGGGTGTCCACGTCGAGCATCCGACCCCGAACGAATGGGTCGTCCCCGCGGGCGGCGTCCGCGGCAAAGACGTGGCGATCGAGCCGGACCTGTCCAACGCCGCACCCTTCCTGGCCGCGGCAGTGCTCACCGGTGGATCGGTGACCGTCCCCGGGTGGCCCGCTCATTCGACTCAGCCCGGCGCTCTGCTCGCCGACATCCTGCCGGTCATGGGCGCGCACGCGTCGCGCCGGGCCGGAGCCCTCACCGTGACCGCAGGAGAGCGGATCGCCGGTGTCGACCTCGATCTGTCCGCCGCGAGTGAGCTGACTCCGACGCTGTTCGCCCTCGCGGCATTCGCAGATGCACCGACGACGTTCCACGGCATCGGTCACATCCGCGGGCACGAGACCGATCGGATCGCCGCTCTCGTCGACAACCTCCGCGCGCTCGGCGGCGAGGCCGAAGAGCGGGAGGACGGCATCCACGTCGTCCCGAGGCCGCTACAAGGCGGCATCTGGCGCGCTCACCACGACCACCGCATCGCCACCGCAGGCGCCGTCATCGGGCTGAGGGTGCCGGGTGTCGTCGTCGACGACATCGGCACGACCGCCAAGACCATGCCGGAGTTCCCCCAGCTCTGGGCGGACATGCTCGCGTGAGCTGGCTTACCGACGATGACGATGACGACCTCGAGTTCGACGAGGCCGACATCCGCATGCGGCCCAACCCGAAGGCGAATCGTCCGCGCACGAAGCGCCGGCCTGCGCACGCCGACGCGCAGATCGCGCGCGTGCTCGGCGTCGATCGTGGCCGCTACACCGTCCTCATCGACGAGGACGGGCCCGACGAGCGCCAGATCCTCGCGTCCCGCGCCCGGGAGCTCCGCAAGCAGCCGATCGTCAACGGCGACCGCGCTCGCGTCGTGGGAGACCGGACCGGGGACGACGGCACGCTCGCGCGCATCGTCGGCATCGAGGAGCGCAGCTCTCTGCTCCGCCGGAGCGCCGACGACACCGATCATGTCGAGCGGATCATCGTCGCCAACGCCGACCAGCTCCTGATCGTCGTGGCCGCGGCCGATCCCGAGCCACGCCCGCGACTCGTGGACCGCTATCTGATCGCCGCGTTGGATGCCGGCATGCACCCGATGCTCGTCGTCACCAAGACCGACCTCGCCGATCCCACCGCGTTCCTCGCCCACTTCGAGGGTCTGGACGACCTCGAGGTGTTCACGAGCGGCCTGGAGACCATGCCCGTCGGGCCCATCGGCGAACGTCTCGCGGGACACTCGACGGTCTTCGTCGGACACTCCGGCGTCGGCAAGTCCACTCTCGTGAACGCGCTGGTACCCGACGCCGCCCGCGCCATCGGCCATGTCAACGTGGTGACCGGTCGCGGCCGTCACACGTCGAGTTCTGCGGTTTCCCTGCGCTACGCCGGCGACGGCGGACGCGGCTGGGTCATCGACACCCCGGGCGTCCGATCCTTCGGCCTCGGTCATGTCGACCCGGCCAACATTCTCCGGGCGTACACCGATCTGGCGGCCGTCGCGGAGGAGTGCCCCCGCGGATGCACCCACCTGCCCGATGCTCCCGACTGCGCCATCGCCGAGGCCGTCGCCGAGGGCAGATTGGGCGAGCGGGGAGCGGCGCGTCTCGACTCCCTCCAGCGGCTGCTGGCGACATTCGCCACCTGATCCCGACGCCTAAGATGGTCGGATGCCGCGACTGAACACCGGAGCCCCCGCACCCGATTTCACCCTTGTCGACCAGGACGGCGCGAGCGTTTCGCTCGCCGATTTCCGCGGACGGCGTCTCATCGCCTTCTTCTACCCCGCCGCCATGACGCCGGGTTGCACGACCGAAGCCTGCGACTTCCGCGACAGCGTGGCTCCGCTGCAGTCCGCGGGGTACACCGTCGTCGGCATCTCGCGGGATGACCCGGGCAAGCTTCGGGAGTTCCGCGAACGCGACGGCCTCCCCTACGACCTGCTGAGCGACCCGGACCACTCCGTGCACGAGGCATACGGCGCGTGGGGCGAGAAGATGAACTACGGCAAGGTCGTCGAGGGCGTCATCCGCTCGACGTTCGTGATCGACGAGGACGGCACCCTCGCGCACGCACTGTACAACGTGAAGGCGACGGGGCACGTCGCCCGAATCCGGACGCTCCTCGGCGTCTGATCAGACCTCGTCGGCCGCGTCGGCTGCCCCCCTGGCACGCCGACCGGCGACGCGCGCCGCGGCGATGAGCAGGATGACGCCGACGATGGCGGGAACCGCGATCGTTGCGGCGAGACGGATGTCCGCACCTTCGCCCGTGAGCGTTCCGAGCGCAATCGACAGCACGAGCAGTTGCGCCACGATGCCGCCGGAACGGCCCGCCGACGCTCCCCGCCAGACCGCGACGGCGAAACCTGCGAGCGCGGCCGCACCGATAACCGTCAGCGCGAGGAGGGCGATCGAGCTCGCGGCGCTGCCGCTGTCGCCGCGGACGAGGGCGATGATTTCCCAGACGGCGAGGGCGAGGACGCCGGTAGCTTCGAGGGCGAGCCATCCCGCCGCCATGCGCTCGACACGGGTGGTCCGCACGATGATCGCTCCTCCTGGCCGCCGGGGCACGGCGAGGCGCCGAAATACTCCGTTAACCCTTGATTCACATGCCCGGGCATGGGAATATTGACGGGCAAGTGTGCTCCCACAGCGGCGTGGGGCGAGCGTCTGCTCGCACACCACCCAGGTTAGTCGACGTCGCCCGGCGTCGCATCCCGACTTCCGATCCCCCCTTTAGGAGCACCGCTATGGATTGGCGCGACAAATCCGCCTGCCTGACCGTCGACCCCGAACTGTTCTTCCCCGTGGGGAACACCGGGCCCGCCGTCGACCAGATCGAGAAGGCGAAGTCCGTCTGCGCCCGGTGCACCGTCACCGAGCTCTGCCTGCAGTACGCCCTCGAGACCGGCCAGGACTCGGGCGTCTGGGGCGGCCTCTCCGAGGACGAGCGCCGCGCTCTGAAGCGCCGCGCCGCACGCGCCCGACGCGCGTCCTGACACCGCCGCGCGCGGGTCTCAGGCCCGCGCGCGCTCGATGTACCGCATCGGGATCTCGATCGTGACCTCGGTTCCGCTGCCCATGAGGGTGTGCCAGTCGATGGTTCCGCTGAGCTCGCCCTGGATGAGCGTGCGCACGATCTGAGTGCCGAGTCCCCGTCCCACCTGCCCCTCGGGCAGGCCGACACCCGTGTCGCGGACGCGGACGGCGAGCCGGTCTTCGTCGCGCTCGGCGATGATCTCGACCTCCCCTTCCTTGTCGGCCAGACCGTGCTCGACCGCGTTGGTGACGAGCTCGGTCAGTGCGAGGGCGAGGGGCGTCGCGTATTCGCTCGGCAGAGTTCCGAAGGTGCCGGTCTTGACGGTCCGTGCCCGCGTGTTCGGGGCCGCTGCGACTTCGGCGACGAGCTTCAGGACCCTTTCGAAGACGTCGTCGAAGTCGACGCTCTGCATGAGTCCTTCGGAGAGGGTGTCGTGGACCACCGCGATGGCGCTCACACGTCGCATCGCCTGTGTCAGCGCATCGCGGCCCTCGTCGGAGTGCGTGCGGCGGGCCTGGATGCGTAGCAGCGAGGCGACCGTCTGCAGATTGTTCTTGACGCGATGATGGATCTCTCGGATCGTCGCATCCTTCGTGATGAGTTCCTGCTCCTGGTGGCGAATCTCGCTGACGTCGCGGCAGAGGACGATGGCACCGATCCGATTGCCGTTCTCCCGGAGCGGGATCGTCCGCAGCGACACCGTCACCCCTCGCGCCTCGACGTCAGCGCGCCACGGCGCGCGGCCGGCCATCACGATCGGAAGCGACTCGTCGAACTGACGGGATGCCGGCATGATCGTCGTCGCGACCTGCATGAGCGATTCGCCCTCGAGCTCGTCGTCGAATCCCAGCCGATTGAACGCCGACAGCGCGTTCGGGCTCGCGAAGGTCGTGATGCCGTCGACGTCGAGCCGGATGAGGCCGTCCGACGCGCGCGGTGCGCCACGACGAGGCGACGTCGGCGCGGTGAGGTCCGGGAAGTCAGCGGACGCGATCATGCCGAACAGATCGTCGGCGCAGTCGTTGAAGGTGATCTGCTGACGGGACGGCGTGCGCGCCTCGCCCAGATTCGTGTGGCGGGTCACCACCCCGATCACCCGGGTCTCACGACCCCCCGCCGCGCGCTCACGGACGATCGGGACGGCGCGGACCCGCGTGGGGGTCTCCTCGAACCAGTCCGGGGAGGCCGAATCGACCATGCGCACCTGCGTGAACGCGTCCTTGACCTGAGTCCGCCACTGCGGGCGGACGGCGTCGCCGACGATGTCACGGTAGAAGAGGGTCGCCGCGCCGCTCGGCCGAGTGTGCGCGACGGCGATGAACGAGTCATCCGCAGTCGGCACCCAGACGACGATGTCGGCGAAGGCGAGGTCGGCGAGCAACTGGCCGTCGCCGGCGAGACGGTGGAGCCATTCGACGTCCTCCGCGGTGGAACGGCCTTGGGCGTAGACGAGGTCGCTGAGCGTGGACACGCCTCCACCCTAGATCCTCCCGTCCGAGCGCTTCCGGTGTCCGGCTGCTAGGCCGTCCGCGCCAGCCGACGACGGGCCTGGCGCGTGGCGGTCGGCTCAGCGGCGGCGCGCGGTGCGAGGGACTCCGCGACGAGGCGTCGCACCGCGGTCGGCACCGCCGAGCGCGGTGCAACGTGGGTGATGGGGCGGGCGGCGAGCATCGCGGCATCCGTTCCCCGGGCATCCCACGGCACGAAAGCGACGTCCGTCGCGCCGGTGTACCTCTCGAGCGTCCGGCGGACCTGACCGCGCGCGTCGACGCCCAGCGCAGCCGCACGCACCTTGTTGACCACCACCCGGACCGGTGTCGCGCCGGCCGCGGCGCGGAGATCCGGCCACGCGCGGACGAACCGTGCGACGCCGACGGGGTCGGCGGCGACGACCGCCAGGATCGTGTCAGCCGCCTCGAGCGCCGCGAGCGTGGCGGCGTTCCGGCGGGGACCGTCGATCAGATCACTGACGATCTCCTCGTCGCGCTCCAGCGGCGACGCGACGTCGACGACGGTGTCGTCGGCCCACCCTCGGCATGCGTCGAGCGCGGACACCACGCGCGGGTGGGAGAGTTCGGGCCACCGTCCGGGGCGGTTGAGGCCCGTGAGGACATCGACCTCACCGAGTGTCGACGCGATCCGGCTGAGCTCCGCGACCGTCAGTGCACCTCGTTCGGCCTGACGACAGGCGGCGGCGAAGCCGGGGCCCTCGTCGGCCAACCCGATCGCCAAGGCGATCGACGGCGCATGCGAATCCGCATCGACGAGTGCGACCCTGTTCGTCGCGGTGGACAGCGCGCACGCCACCTCGATCGCGAGCGTGGTCCGCCCCGGCGCGCCGTGCGCACCCCACACGGTGATGACACGGCCCCGGCTCGACTCGACGTGCCGGGTCGAGACGGGAGCGGCCAGCAGTTCCGCAGCGGACGCGTCGGGTTCGTGCGGGGACAGACCGAGCGATGCGGCAAGGCGCCGGTCCGAGCTTCGCGCACACAACGGCACGATCCTGACGGACATCCGGTCGCAGGCGGCCACCACCTCGGCGGTCAGCGCCGCCGGACGGCCGTCGACGATCAGGAGGTCGGCGCGCGCCAGCTCGGCCAGGAGCTCGGCTGCCTCTGGGGTGGACATCGCATCCAGCGCGGCACTCGCGGGGGCGCAAGCTGCGACCACCGCCCGGACATCGGCTTCCTCGTCTCGCAGACGCACGGCGAGGTCCTGGCCCCGTCGCCCGTCGACGGCGACGACGACCCTCATTGCGCCTTCCCCGCGACCGGCACGACGGACAGGCTCGACTCGTCGGCGAGTGCGGCGAGCGTCGCCGCGACGTCGGCGCGCGGGATGACGATCTCGAGCGAGACATCCTTCCCCGACACGACGGCGTCGTCACGTGTCACGGTGACGACGGTCGCGGAGGGCACCAGGATGCGAGGCTCACCGAACTCTCCTCCGCCCTCCGCCGGCGCCGCCCACACCTCCACGACCGATCCCGGCGAGATCGCCGCGGAGACCTCCCCCGCGGTGCGGATGACCACGCTCGTCGTCGTCGCCGCGTCCGCCTCGTCCACCGCTGCCTGTGGCAGCAGCTCACCCTCGAAGACCGTCCGGGTCGCGATGACGCCGGGCTCGAGCGAGGCCGGCGACACGTAGGTCTCGCCCGTGGGACCGAGGGCGACGTCGACCACTCTCAGGTCGTCCGCCGTCACCGTCTGTCCGGGGACGATCGTGCGCGCCGCAGCGAAGACGGGGGCGGTCTGGCGTGCGGAGGCGACGACGAGCCAGACGCCGGCGACGGAGGCGATGATGAGCGCGATACCCAGCAGGAACCGCGCGTCGGCCCAGAACGCGCGGGGCGCCGGCCGGACGGTGTCGGGAGTGGTCATGACGTCATGGTGGCTGAGCCGCACCCGCGGTGGCGGGGATTATCCACAAGCCGTCCGGGCTCCGGATACGAGCGCCCGTCGGCCCCATAATGGCCTCATGCCCGAAGGAATGCCTGCGCGAATGCTGACGCCCGCCCAGGTTGCGGAGATGCTGCAGCTGGAGGTCGACGAAATCGTCGCCCTCGTACTCGACGGCCGCCTGAGGGGCGCGCGCCTGGGCTCCCCCGCGTCGTGGCGGATCGAGGCGGCGAGCGTCGAGGACTACCTCGACGACCAGGCCGAAGACGCGCGCCTGCACGCACTCTGGCGCGAGTCGAACGCCGCCAGCTTCCCCGAGCTCTGGGGCCGCGGCCGCCGCGGCGGAGAGTAGGACTCGCCCGCGCCTCACGCGAGCGCGGCGGGCGATTCCAGCCGCACGCCGGCGAGCGCACTGAAGAGGACGAGGCGATGCCCCGCCACGAGGTCGGCGCGCCGCGGCGCCCCGCGGTCGTGGAGCGCGAGATCCAGGTGATCGGATGCCGCCCGGTCGATCGTGCCGCTGTGCTCTCGGCCGTCCACGGTGTGCAGCGTCACCGGTACGCGACGGCGCGCGAGATCGCGGAGGACGAACCCGAGCGTCATCCGCTCGCGGAGTCGACTGGTCGTTCCTCCTCGCGCGCTGCGGAGCACATCGGCGTGTGACGGACCGAGCGCGACCACGGCCGCCAGGGGGACGAGGAGCGCGCCACGAGCAGCACCGTCATCGACCGCGAGCCAGTCCGGCCCCACCGCGATCGGCACGCCCGTCACCGCCGCTCCGGAGGAGAGTTCGACGAGGAGCGGCCCCTCGACCGAATCGGTCAACGCGCTGAGGCGCTCGAAGAGGGAGAGGCGCGCCAGGCGCAACCGTTCCGCCTCGGTGTCGAGCGCCGCACGCTCCGCCTCCCATTCGGAGTCCAGTTGGTCTTCGAGGTCCTCGAAGAATCGATCCCAGCGCACGAGGCGAGGGTAGGCGATTCGCACACCGACCGCCGCCTTTATCCACAGGTTGGAGTATTCTCATCCACCGCCTCGCGGGCGTGTGCTGTACTCATGCCGTTCACCGCCCCGCAGACACCTGTCGCCCGAGAGGAATCGACATGGCCCTCGCCGCCTACGAAGACCGCCGCATCCCGCGCTCGGGGAGTTCCCTGGAGGTAGCGGAGTATTTCGCACCGCAACGCACCCCCTCGAGCGACCTCCCCGACCCCCTGCCCCTCGTGAAGAACCTCACGATCGGAGTCCTGGAGGTCCTCGCGGGAGTCCGCGATGTGGACCAGCTCGCGAGGTGGCTCGGTGAGGATGCCTACCGCGCGCTCGTCACTCGGGCAAACCTGTCGGCCCGGGCGCGGAGCGCGCGCGGTGTCGCGGCGGTCCGCCCGGCACACCGCATCCTGACGGAACGCACTTGCGACCCCGCGGACGGGGTGCTCGAAGCGGTCGTCGTCGTCAGCGGGCCGGTTCGCACCCGTGCGGTCGCGATGAGGCTCGAGGGCTGGGACGGTCGCTGGCGTGCGACGTCCCTCGCCCTCCTCTGAGTCGGACTACTGCCGGTAGGACGCGAGGAAGTTGCCCAGCCGTTCGATCGCTTCGGTGAGCACGCGCGCCTCGGGCAGGGTGACGATGCGGAAGTGATCGGGAGTCGGCCAGTTGAACCCCGTCCCCTGCACCAGGAGAACGTGCTCGGCGACGAGGAAGTCGTAGACGAACTTCGCGTCGTCGTGGATGTCGTAGACCTCGGGGTCCAGCCGGGGGAACGCGTACAGGGCGCCTTGCGGCTTGACGCAGCTGATTCCGGGGATCGCCGTCAGGCCCTCCCACGCGGCATCCCGCTGTTCGCGAAGACGCCCCGTGGGCGCGATGAGCGCATCGATGGACTGCACGCCCGACAGGGCCGCCTGGACCGCGAACTGGGCCGGGACGTTCGGGCAGAGTCGGGTCGACGCGAGGAGCTGGATGCCCTCCAGGAAGCCCGCGGCGTGCTTCTTCGGGCCCGTGATGACCATCCACCCCGACCGGTAACCGGCCACCCGGTAGGTCTTCGACAGGCCGTTGTAGGTGAGGCACAGCAGGTCGGGTGCGAGGGTCGCGAGCGGGATGTGCTGGGCGTCGTCGAAGAGGATGCGATCGTAGATCTCGTCGGACAGCAGAAGCAGATCGTGCTCACGCGCGATCTCGACGATCCCCTGCAGGATCTCGCACGTGTAGACGGCGCCCGTCGGATTGTTCGGGTTGATGACGACGATCGCCTTGGTCTGCGGTGTCACCTTCGCACGGATGTCGTCGAGGTCAGGCTGCCAACCGTTCTCGCTGTCGGCGAGATAATGCACCGGTGTGCCCCCGGCCAGGCTCGTCATCGCCGTCCAGAGCGGGTAGTCCGGCGCGGGGATCAGGACCTCGTCGCCTTCATCGAGGAGGGCCTGCATCGTCATCGTGATGAGCTCGGACACCCCGTTTCCGAGGTAGACGTCGTCCGGGTCGAACTTGGGGAAGCCGGGCTCCTCCTCATACCGCGAGACGATCGCGCGGCGCGCGGACATGATGCCGCGTGAGTCGGAATAGCCGTGCGCCTGCGGGACCGCTTCGATCATGTCGCGCACGATCTGGAACGGCGCCTGGAACCCGAAGACAGCCGGGTTGCCGGTGTTGAGCTTGAGGATCGTGTGACCCTCGTCCTCCAGCCGGTCGGCCTCGACCAGGGCGGCCCCGCGGATCTCGTAGAGGACGTCCTTGAGCTTGGATGACTGGTCGAGGATGCGCGGGGTCATCGGTTCAGAATAGCGGGGGCCGACGGGGCCAATACGCGGTCGGTGGACCGGCTGAGCACCCGTCGCCCCAGCGTCACTTCTTCTTGCCGGACGCCCGTCGCTGCGCGCGGTTGCCCGCGTCAGCCGGTGCGGAGCCGGCATCCACCTGCTGCCCGAACGCACCCCGGGGCGCGTCGGCGGGAGCTTCCTGCTCGGCCTCGCGCTGACGGGCCTTACTGGTCGCCGCCTGCTGAACCTGGCCGCGCTCGTTGCGGACCTCGACCTCGCCGGCGTCGTTAGGCGCCGTGTACTGGAGCTTCTGCACGTCGATCTCGGGCGACGCGAGACCCTTGGCTTCGATGTCGCCGCCCTCGGTCTGACGAACCTCGACCTCGAGATTGAAGAGGAAGCCGACGGATTCCTCCTTGATCTGCGCCATCATCGACTGGAACATCTGGTACCCCTCGCGCTGATACTCGATGAGCGGGTCGCGCTGCGCCATGGCGCGCAGGCCGATGCCGTCCTTGAGGTAGTCCATTTCGTAGAGGTGGTCGCGCCAGCGACGGTCGAGGACCTGCAGCACGACGCGGCGTTCGAGCTCACGTGTCGCGGCCTCGCCGAGCTTCTCCTCACGCGAGCGGTAAGCGATCTTGGCGTCCGAGAGCAGTTCGCGCTTGAGCAGTTCAGGCGTGACCTTGCCCTTGTTCCCGCTTTCGGCAACGACCTCGTCGATCGTGACGCCCACAGGGTAGAGGGTCTTCAGCTCGGTCCACATGGCGTCGAAGTCCCAGCTCTCGTTGTGCCCGGAGCCGGTGTGCTCGTCGATGATCGCGCCGATGGCGTCCTCGATGAAGTGCTCGACTCGCGACGAGAGGTCATCGCCTTCGAGCATCTGACGCCGGTCGGCGTAGATGGCCTCGCGCTGGCGGTTGAGGACGTCGTCGTACTTGAGGACGTTCTTGCGGATCTCGGCGTTGCGCGCCTCGACCTGGGACTGCGCGCTCTTGATCGCACGCGAGACCATCGTCGACTCGATCGCGACGTCGTCGGGGAAGTTCGTACGTGCCAGGATCGCCTCGGCCGCGCCCGACTGGAACAGGCGCATGAGGTCATCGGTCAGCGACAGGTAGAAGCGGCTCTCGCCGGGGTCGCCCTGACGGCCTGAACGACCGCGCAGCTGGTTGTCGATGCGACGGGATTCGTGGCGCTCGGTGCCGAGGACGTACAGACCGCCCGCCGTGACGACGCGGTCCGCCTCCTCCTGCACCTTCTCCTTGACGGCCGCGTAGACCTCTTCCCACGCGGCTTCGTACTCGTCGGGCGTCTCGACGGGGTCGAGTCCCTTCGCCTTCATCTCGGAGACCGCGAGGAACTCGGCGTTGCCGCCGAGCATGATGTCGGTTCCACGACCCGCCATGTTGGTCGCGACGGTCACGGCACCGTACCGACCGGCCCGGGCGACGATCTCAGCTTCACGAGCGTGGTTCTTCGCGTTCAGGACTTCGTGCTTGATGCCCTTCTTCGCGAGGAGCTTCGACAGGTACTCGCTCTTCTCGACGCTGACCGTTCCCACCAGGACCGGCTGACCGGACTCGTGGCGCTCAGCGATGTCCTCCACCACCTGCGCGAACTTCGCCTGCTCGTTCTTGTAGACGAGGTCGGACTGATCCTTGCGGATCATCGGCTTGTTGGTGGGGATGGGGACCACGCCGAGCTTGTACGTCGACATGAACTCGGCCGCTTCGGTCTCGGCGGTACCCGTCATGCCCGCGAGCTTGTCGTAGAGACGGAAGTAGTTCTGCAGGGTCACGGTGGCGAGGGTTTGGTTCTCGGCCTTGACCGCGACGCCCTCCTTGGCCTCGATCGCCTGGTGGATGCCCTCGTTGTAGCGACGACCGACCAGGATGCGGCCCGTGTGCTCGTCCACGATCATGACCTCGCCGTTCATCACGACGTAGTCGGTGTCTCGCTTGAACAGCGCGAGCGCCTTGATGGAGTTGTTGAGGAAGGAGATGAGCGGGGTGTTCGCCGACTCGTACAGGTTGTCGATGCCGAGGTAGTCCTCGACCTTCTCGATACCGGGCTCGAGCACACCGATCGTGCGCTTCTTCTCGTCGACCTCGAAGTCCACGCCCGCTTCGAGGGTGCGCGCGATCTTCGCGAACTCGGTGAACCAGCGGTTCGCCTCGCCCGACGACGGACCCGAGATGATGAGGGGCGTGCGGGCCTCATCGATGAGGATCGAGTCGACCTCGTCGACGATGCAGAAGAAGTGACCGCGCTGGACGAGGTCCTCGCTGCGCCAGGCCATGTTGTCGCGCAGGTAGTCGAAGCCGAACTCGTTGTTCGTGCCGTAGGTGATGTCGGCCTCGTACTGCTGGCGGCGCACCTCTGGGTTCTGGCCCGAGACGACGGTTCCCGTCGTCATGCCGAGAGCTCGGAAGACACGACCCATGAGCTCGGACTGGTACGACGCGAGGTAGTCGTTGACCGTGATGACGTGGACGCCCTTACCGGCGATCGCGTTGAGGTAGGCCGGCAGAGCCGCCGTCAGGGTCTTGCCCTCGCCCGTCTTCATTTCGGCGATGTTGCCGAGGTGGAGGGCGGCGCCTCCCATGACCTGGACGTCGTACGGGCGCTGGCCGAGGGTACGGCTGGCCGCCTCGCGGACCGCGGCGAACGCCTCCGGCATGAGCTTGTCGAGGGTCTCACCGGCCTCATGACGGGCGCGAAGCTCGGCGGTCTCGCCGCGCAGCTCCTCGTCGGTCAGGTGCGCATAGTCCTCTTCGAGGGCCGACACGGCCTTCACGACCTGCTGCAGCCTGCGCAGAACGCGGCCTTCGCCGGCACGAAGCAGTTTCTCGAGGGGGTTCGCCACGGAGGATCTCCATCTGTCGATTCGCCACCCCGACGAGCGATGTCGGGGTGCCGGTGCGCAGGACGCGCAGACATATACCGCCATGTTATCCGCCTGTGACCTACGAGGTTGCTGGAGACGCTCGGCATCCCCGCCCGGAGTCGACCGGCGGCATCCACCGGCCCGTAAGATCGGCGCATGGCGGGTTTCTGGGGTAGGCGAAAGCGCGAGGACGCGGAGATCGAGGCACAGGATGCCGAACTCAGCCGGAAGGCAGGGGCGGCCCTCGTGTCCGCCGACGAGCGGATCCGGGTGACCGACGACGAGCTCGCCTACGCCGAGATCGAGCTGGGACGCGAGGCGACGAAAGACCTCCGCGACGCGCTCGATTCCGTTCGCACCCACCTGGGTGAGGCGTTTCAGCTGCACCAGCTCAACCACGACGAGATCCCCGACACCCCCGAGGAGCTCCGTACCCGCAACGCACGCATCGTGCAGCTGTGCGAGTGGGCCGAAGACCTCCTCGACGACCGCACCGAGTCCCTCGCGGAGGCCATCGCCCGCGCACGCCGTGCCCCCGAGATCATCGCCGGCATCCGCACCGACGTCGCCAAGCTCCGCGAACGCCTTCCGGCGCTGACCACGAGCCTCGAGCGGCTCTCGACCCGGTACTCGGATGCCGCGATGCGGACGGTCCTCGGCAACGCCGCGGAGGCAGCCCAGCTCCTCGACTTCGCCGAGCACAGCTCCGAGGTGTCGGAACGCCGCCGCGACGCGGGCCAGCGCGAGCAGGCGAATCTCGCCCTCGAGACCGCGATCGAAGCCTCCCGGCGGGCGGGCACCCTCGTCGAGGCGGTCGACACCTTCGAGATCGAGGCGCTGCGAGCGGAGTCCACGCTGGCGGCCATCGTCGACGATTCGAGGGACGACCTGATCGTCGCCCAGCCTCTGCTCTCGACTCCGGCCGTCGCGTCGGCCGCCGCGAACCTCGAAGCCGCTCTGGAATCGTTGACGCCGGCCGGCAGCAAGCCCGACCCGTTCGCCGAGCTCACGCGCCTGCGCGCCGCGAACGCCGCTCTGGATGCCGCGGTCGACAAGGCGCGCGAGCGCGCCGCCCGCCCGGTGCCCACCGAAGACCACGTCCGCCACGCCATCGACGACGCCGACCGGCAGATCGGGGTCGCGCGAAGCGTCATCTCCGGCCACCGCGGATGGATCGGAGCCGACGCCCGCACTCGACTCGCCGAGGCCGAGCGCGTCCGCGGCGATCTGATGCGGTTCGCCGGCGCGATCGACGAGGACGATCGCGATGAGGCCATGGGTCTCGCACGGCGCGCGGCACACCTCGCCGGCGAAGCCCTGCAGCTCGCCCAGCGGGACATCGACTCCTCGCGTCCCGACGACTGGGGCAACGGCGGGTTCGGCGGCCGCGGGGGCATGGGCGGCGGCATGGGCGGCGGCAACCTCGCCGGCGGTCTGCTCGGTGGCCTCGTGATCGGCGGCCTCCTCGACGGCATGTTCGACTGATGTCCACGCTCGCCGAGGCGCTCGCCGCCTCGCAGGACTGGGGCGTGCCGCATGCCTCCGCCGCCGTCATCACGGCGGACGGGCGGGTCGCGGCATCCACCGGCGATCAGGATCACGTCTACCGTCTCGCGTCAGTCACCAAGCTCCTCAGCGCCTATGCGGCGCTGGTCGCGGTCGAGGAGGGTGCGCTCGCGCTCGACCAGCCCGCTGGTCCCCCCGGAGCGACCATGGAACACCTCCTGGCACACACTGCGGGCTACGACTTCTCGACGCCCGCGCTCCGCGCCGCTCCCGGCGAGCGCCGCCTGTACTCCAACACGGGATTCGAGGTCCTCGCCGACCTGCTCGAATCGGAGACGGGCATCGCCTTCGACGCCTATGCGCATGAAGCGGTGTTCGCCCCGCTCGGGATGGCGTCGACGTCGATCGGCGACTCCGCTGCGGCGGGCGGCTCGTCCTCGACCGCCGATCTGGCGCGCTTCGCGAGGGAGCTGCAGGAGCCTCAGCTACTCGACCCGGCGACGCTGGCGCGGGCGACCGGGGTCTCCTTCCCGGGTCGTCGCGGCGTGCTCCCCGGTTTCGGACAGCAACGCGAGAACGACTGGGGCCTCGGTCTCGAGATCCGCGGCACGAAGAGTCCGCATTGGACGGGCTCCCGCAACTCCCCCGACACGTTCGGCCACTTCGGCCAGTCCGGGACGTTCCTCTGGGTCGACCCGCGCGCCGGGGCCGCGCTCGTCGCTCTGACCGACCGTCCCTTCGGCCCGTGGGCGGCGGAGGCCTGGCCGCCCTTCAGCGACGGTGTCCTCGACGCCCTCGCAGCACGCTGAGCGGGGCGGGACAACGACGAAGGGCGGATGCCGTGCGGCATCCGCCCTTCGTCGTGTCAGAGGATCAGGAGGCGAGCTCCGCGGGTGCGGCGGTCGTCGTGAGCGAGATCACACCGTAGTCCCAGCCCTTGCGGCGGTAGACGACGCTCGGCTGATCGGAGCGGGCGTCGATGAACAGGAAGAAGTCGTGGCCGACGAGTTCCATCCGGTCGACGGCGTCTTCCACGGTCATCCACTCGGGGTCGAAACGCTTGGTGCGGATGACCACCGGGGTGTAATCATCTTCGTCCTCGGCACCGGTCACGATCGGCACCTCGCCGGTCGCAACGGCACGGATGACGTCGACGGAGGCAGGCTGCACGTCGATGCCCTGCAGCGTGCCGGTGCCCTTTTCGAGCTTGGCGCCGCGGGGGTGGTTGCGCAGGTCGACGCGCTTCTCCTTGGCACGGCGGATCTGCTCGGCGAGCTTGTTGATCGCGAGATCGAGAGCGGCGAACTTGTCGCCGTCCACGGCCTCGGCTCGGACGAGAGGACCCTTGCCGGTGAGGGTGACCTCGACGGTCTCATCCTCGCGCCCGCCGTTGTGGTAGGTGCGGTGCGTGACCTTGATGTCGAGCCGCTGGGCCCGAGGGGCAAGGTGCTCGATTCGGGCGGACTTCTCTTCGACGACTGTGCGGAAACGATCGCTGACGCTGACGCCCACACCGACGATGTTGATTTCCATCCCTGACCTCCTTGTTCCGGTCCACCCGGTCAAGGGCGGACCGTGGTTCGCCTTGTGTCCCCCCACCGTAGTGCCGCACCTGCGCTGTGTCACGACCGGATCACGATGAATACGCTCTCAGGCTCCTGAGGCGTGCCGTCGCGGGGTCGCGGCGATCGTGACGGCACCGGCGACGATGATCCCGTCGGCCCGCAGCGCCCGCGCCGCCTCCTCGAGGGTCGCTCCGGTCGTGACCACGTCGTCCACCAGGACGACGCCGCGGCCTCCGAGTCTTCCCGCCGCTCGAGGGTTCACCCGCATGGCGCCCGCGAGGTTCTCGGCTCGTTCGTCGCGGGTCAACGCGCGCTGGTCCGCCGTCGCGCGCGCGACGCTGAGGAGCGGGAAGGGCCGCCAGCCTGCTCGGCGCGCGGCGAGCACGACGGGGGCGTAGCCGCGGCGTCGCAGCGATGCCCGACTGGCGGGAACGGGAACGGGGACCGCATCGACTCCCGTCGGCCAGGCGGCGCGGAGCGCGATCCCGAGGGGGCGTGCAAGGCCCGTCCTCCCGTCCTCCTTGAACGAGCGGATGACGCGCGCCGCCACGTCGTCGAACACGAGGGCACTCCGCACCTCGAGCCCACGGGAAAGGCGGCGGACGTGCACGGACGCGCGCAGCTTTCCCCGGCAGCGGTCGCACAGGTCCCGGTCCGCCAGATCGCATCCTGCGCACGACACGGGGAACACCACGGCGAGTGCCTCCTCGATGGCGCGTCGCGCGTGCGGCGGCAGGGAGAAGGCAGCGGGAACCGGCATCCGCTCATCCTGCGGTGCCGTGCGCGGCGGCAGGCCGCTGCACGGCACGTCGGGGGTACCGCGAGGAGACGAGGCGCCTGGGGAGGAGGCGGGATCAGCCGGGGAGGCCCTGCTGCACCGCCAGCACGCTCACGTCGGACGCCAGGACCTGCCACGACCCCCGCTGCACGTAGAGACTGCCATCGTCGGTCAGGAGGCGGACGCTGCCGCTCTGGTTCCCCCCCGCGATCGCGATGATGCCGTCGGGACCACGTACCTCGGTACCCAGACCCCCGATGGTCTGCTCGCGCACGATGCGCTGCTTGCCGTCGACGAAGACGAGCGCGAGGGTCGCGCCGTCGATCCAGGTGAGGTCGACACCGGGGCCACCGAGGGTCGCCACGACCTGCGGCTGACCGAGCGAGGTGGGCATGCCGTTCTCGTCTCGGATGATGCCCGCCACCCACAACGCCGACTGACCGCCCGCGCGAATGAGCGCCGCGACTCGTGCCCCGTCGCGCGACACGCGCATCGCCGTCACCTCGGACGCCCCGACCCATCCCGAGGGGATGTTCTGGGCATTGCCGTCGGGTCCGTAGGCCACGATCGCTCCCGGCTTGTCACGCGGGACCGTCCAGATGTAGCCGTAGGTGTCGATCGTGGGCGCCGTCAGCCTCGCGCGCGTATCGAGCCCGACGCGGGTGCCGTCGGCCGTCACGCGATAGACGGCGCCGGGACGGGTGCGGACTGCTGCCGTCGTGCGGGCGGCATCCATCTCGACCGCTTGCGGCTCCAGTCCGTCGAGAGCCTTCGCGAACCCGGGCACGTCTTCGACGTCGCTCCCCGAGAGGAAGCCGAACTTGCCGTTCTGGAGCACGAGCGGACGTACGTCGACCGCGGTGGAGCGCGTGGTGCGAGCGGTCACGTCGAGCGGCTCGTCGCCGACGAGCATCTGGACGTCGAGGATGCCGGCACCCGCCAGACTCGCCTCGAGCTGTGCCTTCATGCGCGCGAGCGTTTCGCGGCTGAGGTCGCGGATCGAGGGATCGAACGAAATCTGCGCGATGCCGGACTCGACCGGCACGGACGGCTGGGTGAGCGTCACCTCCCCGGTGAAGGCCGTGCGGACCGAGCCGGCGAGCCACGGGCTCGGCGAGCCCGACACCAGAGCCGCGGTGATGCGGGTGGCGGGATTCGTCGACGGGAACCAGCGGACGTCGGGGACGAGCGTCCGCCACGCTCGGTCGAAGTAGGAGAGGTCGTAGCTCTGGAAGACCGAGCCGAAGCGATTCGCATCGAGGACGATGCCGTCGGGGCCCTGGGCGATCCGCCACTGCCCGCGCTCCTTCGCGAGGGAGAAAGTGATGGGGATGCGTCCGCCCTCGGCCGGCTCGTACGAGCCCGCCGCGTCGACGGTCGCCACCGGCTCGACGGTGAAGACGATCTCATCGTCGCTGGGCGCGGAGATCGCGCTCTCGCCCGGCCGGTAGACCGTGACGTTCGCCTGCGGCTGCCACTTCTGGCGGAACTGGGTCGTGAGGAACTCCTGAGCGACCTCCCAGTTGCCGCGCGGACCGGAGCCCGCCGCGATGAAACCCTCGACGATCTGCTGGGGCGTGGCATCCTCCACCGGCCCATCGGGTACGTAGGAGAAGTCGGGCGGCCCCTCGACCTCGTCGATCGCCTTGCCGACGTGAACGGGGCCCCCGGTCGGAAGACCGGCGCACGCCGTGAGGACGAAAACGAGGATCGCCGCGACGGAGGTGGCGAGAGCGCGACGGACGGTCATGGTGTCTCCTCGCGCTGCGGCAGGGTGATCGGCTGGGTGAGGCCGAGGTCGCCCAGCGCTGCGTCGCCGCCGGCGTCGAGCTCGATCGGCGATCCGCCGGAGAGGTGCTCCCCCGCGCGGCGCGGCAGGGTCAGGACGAAGTTGCTGCCGCCGCCGAGCTCCGACCAGACCTCGAGCGTGCCGCCGTGCAGCTTGGCGTCACCGAGGGCGATGGAAAGACCCAGCCCCGTCCCGCCGATCGTCCGGCGACGCGACGGATCGGCGCGCCAGAAGCGGTCGAACACCCGCTCGGCGTCGGCTGCGCTCATCCCGAGCCCGAAGTCGCGCACCCCGAGGGCGACCGCACGCTGGTCACTGTCGACGGTCACCACGATGGGACGGCCCTCGCCGTGCTCGATGGCATTGCCCAGCAGGTTGCGGACGATGCGGCGGATGCGGCGGGGATCCATCTCGACCGGCGAGTACCCGCCGGGAGCGACCAGGCGCACATCGCTGCCGTGCTGTTCGGCGAGCTGGGCCATCGACTCGATCGTGTCCTCCGCGAGGTGCGCGAGACTCGTCGGCTCGAGCTCGAGCTGCACCGATCCGGCGTCGTAGCGGCTGATCTCGAGCAGGTCGGCCAGGAGCACCTCGAACCTCTGCACCTGCGCATGCAGCAGCTCGGCCGCACGCGATGTCGAGGGGTCGAAGTCGTCGCGCTGATCGTTGATCATGTCGGCCGCGAGACGGATGGTCGTCAACGGCGTCCGGAGTTCGTGCGAGACGTCGGAGACGAATCGCTGCTGCACGAGCGACAGCTCCGCGAGCTCCTTGATCTGCCCCTCGATGCTGTCGGCCATCGCGTTGAAGGATCGCCCCAGGGTCGCGAATTCGTCCTCACCTCTCACCGGGAGTCGGACCGCGAGGTCTCCGGCGGCGAGCTTCGCACTCGTCTCGGCGGCTTGGGCGATGGGCACGGTCACCGACCGCAGGACGAAGAGCGAGATGCCGCCGATGAGGACCAGGAGCGCCGCACCGACGACCCACAGGGTGACCTGCACGAACTGGAGGGTCTGCGCTTCCGATCCGAGGTCGTAGGCGAAGTAGACCTCGTACGCCCCCGCCTCGGGAACGTTCAGCTGTTGCCCGACGATGATCCCCGGTGTCTCGCCGCCGTCGGCTTCGGGAAGCCCGATGGACTGCCACCACTGCCGGTCCCCCGTCAGGCGGACGCTCTCGCGGAGCTCGGGCGAGATCATCGACTCCTCGAGGCCGCCGGCCTCGAAGTTCTGCGGTGCGATCGCGGACGGCTCGTCGTTGATGCGGAACACCGCGAGCATCGTCGTCCCCGCCTGACGCGAGAGGATCTCCCGGCGGACCTCGTCCATGAGCACCTGCAGGGCGACCTCGTCGCTGTCGACGACGGCCGCGTCGAACGTGCTCTGGGCGGCTTGCGTCGCTCGCTGCGCGGCATCCTGCACCTGCTCGGCGCGGGACTCGTACAGGTCGGTGAGGATCGCGAGCGACATCCAGACGAGGGCGACGAGGATCGTCAAGGCCGTGAGGGTCAGCGTCACCGAGAGGGTGCGGAAGCGGAGGGACCGACGCCACAGGAACCGGATACGGCGTTGCCACGACCGCCAGTCGCGCCACGGCGGCACGACGGTGTGCGTGCCGGTGCGGGCGGTCACCGACACGAGCGGATGCTCCGGCCGGTCACACCGCGGCGCCGGCGCGGTAACCCACACCGCGCACGGTCGTCACGATCTGGGGGTTGTCCGGGTCGCGCTCGACCTTCGCCCGCAGGCGCTGGACGTGGACGTTCACGAGACGCGTGTCGGCCTTGTAGTGGTAGCCCCAGACCTGCTCGAGCAGCATCTCGCGGGTGAAGACCTGCTGCGGCTTGGAGGCGAGGGCGACGAGGAGCTCGAACTCGAGGGGGGTGAGAGCGATGACGCCGTCGGCGCGCCGCACCTCGTGGGCCGCGACGTCGACGCTCAGGTCGCCGATCCGCAGGTTCTCCGATCGCGCCTCGGTCGTCGGCCGCAAGCGCGTGCGGATGCGTGCGACGAGTTCCTTGGGGTTGAACGGCTTGACGATGTAGTCGTCCGCGCCGGACTCGAGTCCCCGCACGACGTCAGCGGTGTCGGTGCGCGCCGTGAGCATGATGATCGGGACACCCGATTCGGCCCGGACGCGATTGCAGACCTCGATGCCATCCATTCCGGGCAGCATGAGATCGAGCAGGATGAGGTCGGGCCGCTCGTCGCGCCACGCATCCACCGCCGCAGCCCCGTCCGCGCAGAAGGCGACGTCGAAGCCTTCGGTGCGCAGGACGATGCCGATCATCTCTGCGAGAGCGGTGTCGTCGTCGACCACCAGGATGCGCGATGTCATAGAGCCGATGTCGTCCTTCAGGGATGGCGGATGCGGGTGCCCCGCCCACGGGTGAGTCCACAGTAACTGACGTGCGCCCGCTCGCGCCCGGACGACGCACGGCCCCTCCGGGAAAGGAGGGGCCGTGCGTCGTGGAACCGCTGCTGATCAGGCGTGCAGGTCGAACCGGTCGAGCTCCGTGACCTTCGTCCAGGCGGCGACGAAGTCGCGGACGAACTTCTCGCCGGCGTCGTCGGAGGCGTAGACCTCGGCGACGGCGCGGAGCTCCGAGTTCGCGCTGAAGACGAGGTCGACACGAGTGCCGACACCGATCTCGGAACCGTCCGCCGCCGTGCCGCGGAAGGCGTGCGATCCGGGGTCGAGCGGCTTCCACGTCGCGCCGAGGTCCAGCAGCTTCACGAACACGTCGTTCGTGAGGACACCCGGACGGTCGGTGAACACGCCGTAGGTCGAGCCGTCCCAGTTCGCGCCGAGGGCACGCAGGCCACCGACGAGGACGGTGGTCTCGGGAGCACTCAGCGTCAGCAGGTTCGCCTTGTCGATGAGGTGGTGCTCCGCGGGAAGGACCGCGTTCTGGCCGTAGTAGTTGCGGAACCCGTCGGCGGCCGGCTCGAGGTAGCCGAACGACAGCTCGTCGGTCTGCTCCTGCGACGCGTCGGTGCGGCCCGGGTGGAACGGCACGGTGGCCTCGACCCCGGCATCCTTCGCGGCCTTCTCGACGCCCGTGTTTCCCGCGAGCACGATGAGGTCGGCGAGCGAGACCTTCTTGCCGGCGGTCTGCTCCGCGTCGAACGCGGCCTTCACGTCTTCGAGTGCGGCGAGAACGGTCTGCAGCTGAGCCGGGTTGTTGACTTCCCAGTCCTTCTGCGGCGCGAGGCGGATGCGGGCGCCGTTGACGCCGCCGCGCTTGTCGCTGCCGCGGAAGGTGGATGCCGCCGCCCAGGTCGTCGAGACCAGCTGCGAGACGGTGAGGCCGGTGGCGAAGATGCGCTCCTTGAGGAGTGCGGCATCCGCGTCGTCGATCAGTTCGTGGTCGACGGCGGGCACCGGGTCCTGCCAGATGAGCTCCTCCTGCGGCACCTCGGGGCCGAGGTAGCGGACGACGGGGCCCATGTCGCGGTGGGTCAGCTTGAACCAGGCGCGGGCGAACGCGTCACCGAACGCGACGGGGTCGTCCTTGAAGCGACGCGAAACCGCGTCGTAGGCCGGGTCGGTGCGGAGGGCGATGTCGCTCGTCAGCATCCGCGGCTCGCGACGACCGTCGGAGTGCGCCAGCGGCACCATGTCGGCGCCGGCACCGTTGATGGGACGCCACTGGTGGCCGCCACCGGGGCTCTTCATGAGCTCCCACTCGTAGGCGTAGAGGATGTGGAAGAACTCGTTGTCCCAGCGGGTCGGGTGGTAGGTCCAGGTGACCTCGAGGCCCGACGTGATCGTGTCGTCGCCCTTGCCCGTGCCGTGGTTGTTCTTCCAACCGAGGCCCTGCTCCTCGATGCCTGCGGCCTCGGGGTTCGCCTCGACGTTCGTGTCGGGCGCGGCGCCGTGGGTCTTGCCGAAGGTGTGACCACCGGCGATGAGCGCGACGGTCTCCTCGTCGTCCATGCCCATGCGGCCGAAGGTCTCGCGGATGTCGCGGGCCGACTTCAGCGGGTCGGGCTCACCGTTCGGGCCCTCGGGGTTCACGTAGATGAGACCCATCTGTACCGCGGCGAGCGGCTTCTCGAGGTTGCGGTCGCCGCTGTAGCGCTCGTCCGCGAGCCACGTGGTCTCGGGGCCCCAGTACACGTCGTCGTCCGGCTCCCAGACGTCGGGGCGGCCGCCGCCGAAGCCGAAGGTGGAGAAGCCCATGGTCTCGAGCGCGACGTTGCCGGCGAGGATCATGAGGTCGCCCCACGAGAGGGACTGGCCGTACTTCTTCTTGACGGGCCAGAGCAGACGCCGCGCCTTGTCGAGGTTGACGTTGTCGGGCCAGCTGTTGAGAGGCGCGAAGCGCTGCTGGCCGGTGCCGCCACCGCCGCGACCGTCGGTCGCGCGGTAGGTGCCGGCGGAGTGCCAGGCCATGCGGATCATGAGCGGGCCGTAGTTGCCGAAGTCGGCGGGCCACCAGTCCTGCGAGGTGGTGAGAACCTCCGCGATGTCGGCCTTCACAGCGGCGAGGTCGAGGGCCTCGAAGGCCGCCTTGTAGTCGAAGTCCTCACCGACGGGGTTTCCCACGGCCGGGTTCTTCTTGAGGATGCGGAGGTTCAACTGGTTGGGCCACCACACCTGGTTGGCGGTGCCGACGGTGGGATGCGGCTGGCCGCCGTGGTTGGCCCGGTCGGCGCCGGGAGCGGAGTGGATGACGGGGCATCCGTCAGCGGTGTTCTCGCGGGGACGCGTCTCACCGTCGCCGCGCTCGTCGACCGGGGTGTCGATGGGGGTGACAGCCTGGTCGACGTCGGTGGCGTCGGCGCCGAGGGGCTGGGCCTGGGGGTCACGGTCGCTCATGGTGATCCTTCCGTTCGGGTGGATGAGAGGTGAGGTGGAGGAGGTCAGGCGGCGGCCTCGGCGGCGCACGCGCCACAGAGACCCCAATAGGTCACTTCGGCCGAGGCGATCCGGAAGCCGTGATCGTCGGCCGGGTGGAGGCACGGGGCGGCGCCCACGGCGCAGTCGACGTCTTGGACGAGACCGCACCCGGTGCACACCAGGTGGTGATGATTGTCGTCGACGCGCAGCTCGAAGAGCATGGGCTGACCGGCGGGCTCGATGCGGCGGACGAGCGCGGCATCCGCGAAGTCGTTGAGGGCGTTGTAGACCGACTGCCGGCTCGCCTTCGGCAGCGCACCGGCCACCTCGGCGAACACGGCGTCCGCGCTCGAGTGAGGGTGGGCGGCGAGGGCGGTGAGCACCGCGAGCCGCGATTCCGTCACCCGCAGTCCCGCGTCGCGGAGCGCGACGGCGGGGTCTGCGGCGAGATCGGTCATACCTTCAGCCTACGCGCTCTTTTGATCTGATCAAAAGAAAATCCAGCCGGGCGTGTCGACGTCAGTACCGGTAGTGGTCGAGCTTGTACGGACCCTCGACGGGCACGCCGATGTACGACGCCTGCTCATCGGTGAGCTGCGTCAGCTGAACCCCGAGTGCGGGCAGGTGCAGGCGCGCGACCTTCTCATCGAGCGCCTTGGGCAGCACGTACACCCCGGTCGGGTACTCGTCGACCTTCGTGAACAGCTCGATCTGCGCGAGCACCTGGTTCGTGAACGAAGCGCTCATGACGAACGAAGGGTGTCCCGTCGCATTGCCGAGGTTCAGCAGGCGTCCCTCGGAGAGAACGAGGATGCTGCGTCCTGTCGGCAGACGGTATTCGTGCACCTGCGGCTTGATCTCGATCTTCTCGACACCAGGCAGCGCCTCGAGCGCGGCCATGTCGATCTCGTCGTCGAAGTGACCGACGTTGCCGACGATCGCGAGGTGCTTGAGGGAGACGAGATGGTCGACCGTCACGACGCGGGTGTTGCCCGTACCCGTGATGATGATGTCGACCTGGTCGGCGACGTCCTCGAGCCGGGCGACCTGGTATCCGTCCATCGCCGCCTGGAGAGCGCAGATCGGGTCGACCTCGCTGACGATGACGCGTGCGCCCTGGCCGCGAAGAGCCTCCGCCGCCCCCTTGCCCACGTCGCCGTACCCGACGATGAAGGCGACCTTGCCACCGATGAGCACGTCGGTCGCGCGGTTGATGCCGTCGGGGAGGGAGTGACGGATGCCGTACTTGTTGTCGAACTTCGACTTGGTGACCGAATCGTTGACGTTGATGCCGGGGAAGAGGAGCTTCCCGGCCGCGTGCAGTTCGTACAGGCGGTGGACGCCCGTCGTGGTCTCCTCGGTGACGCCGAGGAGACCCGCCGCGAGGCGGGTGAAGCGCTGCGGGTCGCGCGCGAGGCTCGCGCGGAGGGTGTCGAGCACGATGCGGTACTCGGCCGAGTCGGTGTGCGCGGCATCCGGCACGGCACCGGCGGCCTCGAACTCGACGCCCTTGTGGACGAGGAGGGTCGCGTCGCCACCGTCGTCGAGGATGAGGTTCGGTCCGTCGAAACCCTCGTCGGACCAGTCGAAGATGCGGTCGGCGAGCTCCCAGTACTGCTCGAGCGTCTCGCCCTTGAAGGCGAACACCGGTACACCGGCGGGCTCGGCGACGGTGCCGTGAGGTCCGACGACAACGGCCGCGGCGGCTTCGTCCTGGGTGGAGAAGATGTTGCAGCTCGCCCAGCGCACCTGCGCGCCGAGGGCGACCAGCGTCTCGATGAGGACGGCCGTCTGGACGGTCATGTGGAGCGAGCCCGCGATGCGCGCACCGGCGAGGGGCTGTGACGCGCCGTACTCCTCGCGAAGGGCCATGAGACCCGGCATCTCGTTCTCGGCGAGGCGGATCTGGTGGCGACCGGCTTCAGCGAGCGAGAGGTCGGCGACGACGTGTTCGATGGTCTTCACGGGAGTGGGCACGGGCCCATCCTGCCACGCAGGATCAGACGCGGAGCGTCTCGTGACGGACGACGACCCACCCCTTCGGGACGGACATGCGGCCCGTGTGGATGGCGCAGAGATCATGGGCGTGGGGGTCGTTGCCCGCGCCGAGGGGACCGAGGACGGCCATCTGGTCGCCGTAGTCGTAGGTCAGGGTCGTTACGGCCTCACGGGCGCAACCCACTTTGGAGCACAGTCTCTCGAGCATCGAGATCACGCTATCCCCGCCCGTCCGCGCCGACCGGATGCCGCGCCGGTCTCAGCGGACGCCGCGGGCACTCAGCGCGTCGCCGAGATCATCCGCGTGACGGAGGGCCAGAACGACGAACGGTACGACGAAGACCCGGATGCCGCGCGCTCCCCGCGCCCGCTGGGCGACGCGCACCTCGCGCGCGAGCCGCGTCAGCGTCGGGACGGTGCCGAGGGCGACGACGAGCAGGAGTGCGACGCGAGTGGCATCCACTCCGATGACCCGCAGCGGACGGAGCGCCCGCTCGACGACGTCCAGCAGGGCCGCGACGGGCGTCGTCAGGGAGAGGAGGCCAGCGAGGACGACGGCGACCACGATACGTACCGTGCCGACGGTCGCGGCCTCGACCCCGAGGAAGATGCACGGGATGCCGAAGGCCACCACGACGAGCCAGCGAAGCCCCCACACCTGACGGCCGAGCTCGCGGAATCCCACACCGGGGACGACGTAGCAGGCCAGGCAGACTGCCGCGGCGATCGCGGCGGCCGGCCACGAAGCGGGCAGCAGAGAAACCCCGAGGGCCAGGAGCAGGAGCAGGAGCGTCTTCGGGCCCGCCGGCATCCGATGCCAGGGACCGGTGCCGGAACGGTACAGCGTCAGCATCGCCAACTCGCTGCGTGGGCATCGACGACGCCGGTCGCCTCCCCCACCTGCACGACGCGCCCCTCGTGCATCCGTACAGCGACATCGCAGCGCGCGGCGAGAGCGAGGTCGTGGGTCACCACCAGCAGTCGATGCCCGGTGTCGGCGAGCAGATGCCCGGAGACGAGGTGGGCGTTGCGTCCGTCGAGGAAAGCCGTCGGCTCGTCCGCGATGACGAGATCAGGCTGCCGGATGAAGGCGCCGCACAGCGCGAGGAGTTGCTTCTGCCCACCCGACAACTCGTAGGCCGGCCGGTCGGCGAGGTCCGTGAGCCCGAATCTTTCGAGAGCTCCGACGACCCGGGCATCGCGATCGGCGCGGGGCAGGCGGTCGGCGCGCAGCGAGAAGGCAACATCCTCCGAGACGGTCGGCATGATGATCTGGGCGTCGGGATTGCTGAAGACAATCGCGACGCGACGACGGAGAGCCGCGGCATCCTTCACCGCGTCCAGACCGAACACCTCGACGTGACCCCGGGTCGGCCGCACGAGTCCACCGATGAGCCGGGCGAGGGTCGACTTGCCCGATCCGTTGTCGCCGATGACCGCGACCGTGCGGGCGTCGAGCGCGAGGTCGATCTCGTGAAGAATGTCGGCGTCGGCCAGGCGCACCGACACCCCGGCGAGTCGGAGCGCGCTCGTCACCGGACCGAGGCCGCCTCACGGGCAGGGATGCGCGGCGCCCACGTGCGGCGGAAGGCTCGCGGGTAGCCGCGGACGAGCGCGCCGACGACGACGGTGGCGATGACGGCCTTGACGAGGTCGCCCGGGAGGAAGGCGAGGTTCGCGACGAGGGCCTGCTCGACGCCGATGCGCATGATGAGGCTCTGCAGCGGGATGCCGCAGGCGTAGACGACCACGACACCGCCGAGCAGGACACCGGCGAAGGTTCGCCACCACACCGGCCGCCGCCCGCCGAGGTGCACGATCAGCCCGACGACCACGACTCCGACGAGCCAGCCGATCAGATAGCCCGCGGTCGGCCCGACGAACACACCCGCTCCCCCACGGCCGCCCGCGAGAAGCGGGAGCCCGATCGCCACCAGCGCGAGGAGTGTGCCGACCGAGACCGCTCCGACGACCGGGCCGAGGACGGCACCGGCGAGCATGACGCCCAGGGTCTGCGCGGTGATCGGGACGCCGCCGAAGACGGAGAACGAGCCCGGCAGGCCGAGCACGGCGATGAGGCCGGCGAAGACTGCCGCGCGAGCGAGATCCGTCGTGTCGAGACGGGGGGTACTGGGGGTCATGCCATCCTCCTGAACACCGTTCACGTGAACGGTGTTCAGGTAGGCTAGCGTCATGTCTCCGCGCGATCCAAACCCGCCCGCCCGCGCGCCTCGCCGGACCAAGGACGATGTCGTCGACGCCGCCCTCCGCCTCCTCGATGGCGTCGGCCTTCCCGATCTGTCGATGCGCCGGCTCGCCGACGAACTCGGAGTCCAGCCCAGTGCTCTGTATTGGCACGTCGCGAGCAAGCAGGAGCTCCTCGCCGCCGTCAGCGGACGCATCCTCGCACCGGTCGTGCTGCGGCCGGGAGACCCTGTCGACCTGGCCGGAGCCGCCGTTACCCTCGGCCACCGCCTCCACGACCGACTGCTCGCCCACCGCGACGGCGCCGAGGTCGTCTCGAGCACGCTCGCACTCGGCCTCGCACCCTCGCCCGTCCACGATGCGCTGGGCGACTCCGCCGCTGCGCGCGTCATCGCCGACGCGGTCACGCACTACGTGGTCGGATTCACGTTCCACGAACAGCAGCGCCGATCAGCGGATGCCTGGGGCGCCGCCGCCCCCGCGGTGTCGCTCACGGCGGCCTCCGTCGAGGGCACCGACGACGACGGCTTCGCTGCGGCCCTCGGCCTCATCGCAGCGGGGATCGCGCGGTCCGCCGACGGCGTCGCCGTCGCCCGCGGCGCCTAGGATGGCGTCATGCTGAGCAAGGTGGATCCGTGAGGCGCCGCGTCCGCGCTGCGGCCCGCCCGGACCGGCATGGCCGACACGGTCGCCTGGACCGCAGCTCCGTCGTCCGACCGCCCCTTCCTGCAATCGAGACGCGCGCCGAGAAGTTCGACCTGACGGTCACGACGGCCGTCGAGTTCCTCCGGAGCGCGTGGCCGGAGCTTCGCGAGGTGCGGTTCGACATCGGCTGGATGCCGGAGGCGGCGGACGACGACGGCATCCCCCGGTGGGACGTCCAGAGCGAACAGAAGCGCATCATCCTGTTCCGCCTGCCGATCGAGCGGCTCGCGAGGCTCCACCACAACGACGACCTGCACCGACGGATGATGATCGAGAGCTGCGTGTTCCGCGCCGCCGCCGAATACCTCGACCGCGATCCCTGGGACCTCGGGCCAGACCGCTTCCGCTTCTGAGCGACGGCGTCAGCGCGGGCGGACCACCACAGGAGCCGCCGCCGCATCAGCGGGGACGACCGCGTATCCCGCGATCGCGTCGGGGGCGGTGAAGGTGATGCCTGCGCGGAGCGTTCCGCCGGCGGGATCGAGGCGGTAGAGCTCGCCGGCCCGCAGGTCCACCGAGACCGACCCGCTGGCGGGCACGCGGACTTCGCGCGGCTCGCCGGCACCCGCGCCGTCGGTCAGGACAGCGGCTACTTCCTTGCCGCCGGGGTTCACCAGAGCCAGCTGGGGCGCCGGGCCGTCGGCGACGGCGAGCAGGCTCGGCACCCGGATGTCGTCGGCCGTGCCGTACCAGGCGAAGTCCGACCCGGCATCCGCTCCTGTCGAGGTGTGAACGGAGGCGACGACGGGAGCACCGGCGTCGACCTCGACGCGGTACCTGCCCTCGGGGAGCGTGTTGAGGTCGACCTCGATCGGGACCCCGGCTGTCAGAGCGAGATCGGAGAACGAGGCGGCCGTCGACGCCCCCCCGACGGGGGTCACCGTGATGGCCGCGGTCGTGTCGTCGGACGGCGCGAGCAGCCGCACCATCGTGTTGGTCGGCTCGTCTCCGCCGCCGACGGCGGAAAAGGCGGGGATCGTCTGCTGCGCCCGAGGCAGACCCGTGGCGCCGCCCTGGTCGACGCCGACGGGGACCAGGGTCCGGGTGAGCGTCGATTGGAGGACAGCCTGCACGGGCGCTTGCGTCGCGGAGACCAGAACGACGGGACTCGTCTCACCGAGAGCGAGAGAGGCGAGGGGGACGATGCGCTGCTCTCCCGGCGGAATCAGGATGTTCGCACCGGCGTCCGGAGTCTCCCGGCCCTGCGAGCCGAAGACCGTCAGGTCGACGCGTGCCGCCACGTCGCCCGGGTTGGCGAGCACCACGAGGTCGGACGCGCCGGTCAGGCCGCTTCCGGCCGACAGCCACGTCTCCATGGCCGGCGGCGTGCAGGCGGAGGCCGCGAAGCCGGCCAGGTCCTCCGCGGCGACACGCGACGATCCGGCTGCGGCCACGTCGGTGCGCATGCGATCCACGGGCTCAGCGGCGAAGGTCGCGATGGGCGGGCCGTCCGGCACAGCCGAGGCGATCTCACCCGCAGTCGCCTCCGGGGAGCCGGCGGCCGTCCCCGACACGACGCTCTGTGTGGCGGCGATCTGGAGTGCCGCGACGTCGTCGACATCCCGCCCCGCCGCGACGAGCGGCCCGGCGCAGGACAGGACGGATGTCGCCGGCTCCGGCCGCGTCGTCGTCGACAGAGTCGATCGCTCGACCGTCGGCACCGGCATCGTCACGATGAGGAAGGTCCCCGCGACGATGAGGAGACTGACGGCCGCGCCGACACCGCGGCGGATCCGGCGTGCGGTGGTCATGACCCGCCCTTCTCTCCGACGACGGCATCGCGTTCGCCGATGATGCGGGGGTGGCGTCGTCCGGCGCGAAGGCTCGCCCGCGTCGGCACCGCGAGGAGGAGTGCGACCGCGATCACGCCGAGCTGGAGGAGCGCGACGCGGAAGGAGTGCGGACCGGACGCGTCGTCGACGGTGCGCTCGGCGATCGTCCCTTTGACGCTCCAGAGGACGCCGCGCGCCGTCTGACCGACGCTCACGAGGTCCGCCCGCTGGTTCAAGAGGTTCTGCGCCCCGAGCCGGCCGGCACGGGCGAGATCGCTCTCGCGGGGCGCCTGCTCGAGGAGGACGTAGGCGATGCCGTGCCGCGCGAGGTCGGCGACGACGTCGCCCGTCGCGGTCGAGACGAGGTCGGCGGTCACGTGTGCGAGCTCGCGGTCTCCGGAGGTGAGTTCGGGACGCGTGGACTGCAGCGTCGTCTGCCCACCGAGGGTCTCGCTCGCGCCCCAGACGACGGCGGCCGAGTAGGCGGCATCCGGTTGCACCGTGAGGACGAGCGTGGCGGTCTGCTCACCGTCGCGTTCTCCCTCACTGCCCGCGGTCTGCACGTAGGCGGGCAGGGTGCTCGAAGGCCCGTCGGTCAGCGCGGACTCGCCGCGCACGACAGCCGTGAGGGCGGGAACAGCGCCGACGGCGAGGAAGGCGATGACGAGGGATGCCGCGACGGGCACGAGCGCGTCCACCCGGCGGAGCCCATCCAGACCCGTGACGGCCGCGAGGATGAGACCAGCCCAGGCCAGCGAAAGAGCAGTGCCCGGCCAGATCGCGACCGGTCCCGACATGCCGGCCGTCAGGGCGATTCCGGAACCGAGGACCGCCGTCACCACACCCAGCACGGCGGCGCCGAGGGCGACGGATGCCGGGATCAGGCGCCCGAGGACGGGACCGAGAAGCGCAAGGAGAAGCACCGGGGCGGTGAAGGCGGCGACCCACCAGGCACGGCCGTCCTCGCCGAGGAACTGGGTCCACCCGGCGCCGTCCGTGGACGGGTATCCGAACGCGAACAGGACCTTCGGGAGGAGGCCCTCGGGGTTTCCCCCCACGGCGAGCGGCCGACCCGGATCGGCGAAGACCGCCAGCGGGTCGCCGACCGTGAGGTGGTACCACCCGAGCGGAAGGAAGATCGCGATCGCAGGGATGATGAGCCACGCGATGCGACCCGCACCGCGTCCGCGCCGGGACGACGTCACGAGGATCAGCGCGACGAGCCACAGGACGAGAAGCGCGGGCGCCAATGAGGGCGCGCACGCCAGCACGATGACGAGGATGATCGAGGCCAGCCCCGCACTGCTCCACGAGCGCCGCGCCGCGGTCGCCGTGTAGATCAGCCAGGGCAGCGCCACATGGAGGATGACGGCCGTCGGGCGCCCCTCGACGAGAGCCACGAGGAACATCGGCGCGACCGCCCAGGCGAACGCGGCGGCGCACCGGAGGACGGAGCGCTGCGTGACGCGCGTCGCGGCGAACCATCCGCCGAGAGCGGCGAGAGGAAGCGCGAGCAGCCACAGGATCACGAGGGCGCGCGAGGGGGCGAGCGGGCTCAGCGAGCCGATCATCGCCACGACCGAGGCGAACGGGTCCGCAGGGCCGATCGTGTCCCATCCGAGCGCGCGCGGACCGTAGGCGGCATCCGTCCACAACGCGACGATGCCGCTGCGCAACGGCGCGAGTCCGCCGCCGCCGAGCACCGGCCAGGCCAGGAGCGCCCCGAACGAGAGCATCGACGTCGCGAGTGCGCCGAGCACCACCCAGGCGCCGCCCCCGCTGAAGAATCGCAGGTCCTCGCGCGGGGTCGCCGCGGCATCCGCTTCGTCTTCGAGTCGTTCCCGCAGGTCGCGCCGGCCGATGCGCAGCTGCGCGAGCGACAGCCAGGATGCCGTGCGGTTGCGGCGGATCGTGCGGCGGGCACGGACGACGGCCGCGAGCCCGATGAGTACGGAGAAGGAAGCGGCCCACTCGGGGCCGATCCGTCCGGGGTTCTTCGCCACGAGGTGACCCAGCGTTCGCCAGAGCGCGAGCGGGAGGAGGGCGAGCCAGTGGAACGGCACCGCGGCCGCGGGGGCGTAGACGAGGCGGCGGTGGAGCTGCGCCTTGCGTTCGGCGTACAGACGCCGACCGCGCGCGCCCGCCGAGCGCCCCTCGGGGGCGCCCGCGACGCCGTCGCCGGCCACGGCGACGAGGGCCGTCGGCGCGAGCGCGACGCGTCCGCCAGCCAGGCGGGCACGGATGCCGAGGTCGAGGCCTTCGTCCGCGCCGGCCAGGCCGGGGTCCACGCCGGCCAGCGCGCTCCACACCTGGGAGCGGACGAGCACGCCCCGGATGTCCGAACCCAGGACATCTTCACCGGTGTCGTGCTGGCCCTGATCGAGCTCCCCGTCGGCGAGGCCGACCGTGCGTCCGGTGTGAGTCATCGTGACGCCGAGTGAGACGATCCGGCTCGCGTCGTCCCACGAGACGAGCTTCGGCGCGGCGAGAGCGACGGACGGCGCCGTCTCGAGCGCACCGGCGAGGCGCGCGAGCGCGTCGGGGGCCGGGGCGGTGTCTTGCGCCAGGAGCCAGACCGCGTCCCCGGTGATCCGACGACTGGCGAGGCGGAGGGCATCGGCGAAGCCGGTGCCGCGTCCCGCCACGATGACGGCTTCTGCTCCCGACTCGGACGCGAGCTTCTTCAGCTTCTCGTCCGGTCCGCAGAGCACGACCGTGAGCACATCGGCGCGCCGCGTCTGGGCGGCGAGCGCGCGCAACGTGCGGCTCAGATGGAGATCCGTGGGGCCTCGTCCGTGGGGGCGGACGACGAGGATCGCGTGTACTCGGGCGGGCATGACCAGGTCAGCCTAGGTCGCGACCCGACCGTCGCGGGGAGGACGGACGGGGTGGCGCGGATCCGCGTCAGGAAGCGCGACGCTTCAGCTTGCGACGCTCGCGCTCGCTGAGACCGCCCCAGATACCGAAGCGCTCATCGTTCTGCAGCGCGTACTCGAGGCATTCGCCACGAACGTCGCACGTCGTGCAGATGCGCTTCGCATCGCGCGTCGATCCACCCTTCTCAGGGAAGAACGCCTCGGGATCGGTTTGCGCACAGAGTGCGTCTGCCTGCCATGCGAGAGCTGTGTCCTCGTCGGTGTCGATTCGCCGGCGGACACCGGGGACCCCGAGGTTGACGGGATCGACGAACCAATTCTCGGGAACGCCGGAACGGTAACCCGTCATCTTGCTCTCCCACCTGTAGACACTGGCCACTGTGCGGCCGATGCCTAATTACACCCGTGTGATTCGCTCCGGTCAAGTCGCAGATCGTAAACCCTCAACCCGCCATTGAATCTTCTTGAAGCTCCCGGCGTGTCGCCGGGTCAGCCCCGGCGACCCGGTCGGGCGAGATACACGACCCCGGACCCTCCGAGCACGAGAGACGATTCGTCGTCGGCGTACGCGGCTGTTCCCGGCGTGAGGTCGATGCGGCGATCGCCCGCGGAGACGGTGACCGCTCCGTCGGCGGCGAGGACGATGGCGGGACCGTCGAGCGTGACCGACACCGGCCCGCTCGTCGTCGCGTAGCGCGTCAGCACGAAGTCGGGCACGTCCGCGTCGAACGTCTCCCCCGCTCCGTCGGCGACCGGGATCACGAGCGGCGCGTTGCCGGGTTCGGTGTCGACGATGGTCATGAGCTCGGCGACGTCGATGTGCTTCGGGGTCAGCCCGCCGCGCAGGACGTTGTCACTGGCGGCCATGAGCTCGACGCCGAGGCCGTCCTGGTAGGCGTGGAGGACACCCGCTGGGGCGAAGACGGCCTCGCCCGCTCGCAAGACGACGAGGTTCATGAGGAGCGCCACGACGATCCCGGCATCCCCCGGGAAGTCCCGGACGATCGCCCGGAGGACATCGATCTCCTCCGCGAAGCCCGGGCTCTCGGCATCCGTCAGCGCCGACGCCACCGCCGAGACGATGTCGTCCGCCTGGCCGCTCAGGACTTCCTCGATCACGCTCCGGAGCGCGTCAGCAGGAGCCGCCACGGTGAGAGCATCGCGGAGCCGGAGGACCCCGGCAGCGTCGCCGAAGCCTGAGAGCAGACTCAGCGTGTCCTCGACGCGCCGCAGCCCCACCAGAGCACGGAAGCGGTCGCTGAGGGCGACGATGATCTCCGGCTTGTGGTTGTCGTCGCGGTAGATGCGCTCCGCGGCGTCTCGAGGGATGCCGGCGGCCTCCTCCCGTGCGAAGCCGGCCCGCGCCTGCGCGAGGTCGGGATGCGCCTGGATCGACAGCGACGAGGAGGCGGCAAGGATCTTCAAGAGGAACGGCAGCGGGGCCTTCCCTGAGTCGGTCCGGGCAGCGACGAGCGAGCGTCCGTCGCCGAGGACCGCCGGGCTCCCCGGGTGGTCGCCGAACCAGACCTCCGCCTCGGGGACACCGGTGGGGGCCCTGCCCTGCAGAGCGGGAATGGCGGTGGGCGATCCCCAGGCGTAGTCACGGGGGGCGTTCGAGAGCGTCTCCAGCACGCGATCAGCCTACGGCGTGGGGCAGAGCGCCCGGGCTCGCGCGATACCCTTCTGTCACCATGGCCGTCCACTCCTCGCACCCGGTCTCGGCGCCGCCGGCCGCCCCGCCGCGCGAGCGGACGAGCCACATCCTGCTGCGCGGATGGTGCATCGTCCTCCTGGTGATCACACTGTCGGGAACGGCACTGCCGCTCGCATTCGACGTGCCGATCTCCGCTGCCATCGGCGTCGTGAGCTTCCTCGTGTCGGTGGTCCTCTGGCTGGTGATCCGACCCCGGGTGCAGTGGCCGCGGCTTCCCTGGTACGCGCTGACGTATCTCGTGTGGGCCGTCGCGTCGACGCTGTGGACGCACTGGCTGGACGCGACCCTCCTGACCGTTGCCTTCCTCATCGTCACCACGGTCGCCGCACTCTTCGTGGGTGCCGTCCTGACGTGGCGCGAGGTCGTGCGAGCCCTGGCATCCGCTCTCAAATGGATGCTGTCGCTGTCGATCCTGTTCGAACTCTGGGTGAGCTTCGTCTGGGATGGGCCGGTCCTGCCGCACTTCGTGCGTCCCGACGGTCCGGTCGACGACCCGATTGTGCTGTGGTCGCGCGACAACCTTTTCGACGGCGGGCGCATCCAGGGGATCTTCGGCAACTCCAACGCCCTCGCCTATGTCGCACTCCTCGCGATCGTGGTCTTCGCGATCCGGATCGCATCGCAGGCTCCCCGTCGGCCCGTTCTCGTCCTGTGGACTCTCCTCGCCGCCTTCCTCTTCGTGCGAGCGGGGTCGGCGACCGCCACCCTCTCCGCCGTCGCGGTGGTCGTCGTCCTCATTACCGTGCTCGTCATGCGAACGACCAAGCGCGCCGGCGAACGCACGCGGTACTACCTGCTCTACGCCGTCGTCGCGATCGGCGGCCTCCTGGCCGCGTGGCTGCTGCGCGACCGGATCTTCACCGCCCTCGGCCGCTCGAGCGACCTCACCGGGCGCGAATCGATCTGGCAGAAGGTGCTGGAGCGCGCGGTCGAGCACCCCGTGATCGGCTGGGGTTTCTCGACGCCGTGGATCCCCACCGAGCCCGCGTTCGATCGCTGGATCGTCGACCACGGCCAGACCGTGATGCAGGCCCACAACATGTGGGTCGATGTCTTCCTGCAGCTCGGCGCCGTCGGCATCGTCCTCATGGCGGCCGCCTACGTCGCGTTCGTGTGGCGGTCGTGGTTCTTCGCGGTCGACCGTCCGCGGTGGGATCTCGTCTCCGACCGCCCGTACACCGCCCTGACTCTCCTGCCCACTCTCACGGGAGCCATCCTGCTCGTTCAGGGTCTGGCCGAGTCGACGCCCCTCTTGAATTGGGGATGGTTCCTGCTGATCCTGTTCGCTTTCAAGATCAAGCAGGCACCGCTCGTGGGTCGAGGGCCGTCCGAAGAGCGCCTCCTCGGCGAACAAGGCGACAGGCCCGTCGAACGATGAACCCCCGCCTGGCGCGCGTCGTCGACTTCCTCCAGTCGAGTGACCTCGCTGCCGCGTTCGCCACGGCGACGATCGGCGCTCTGTTCGCGACGCACGCCATCCGCCAGCTGACGGGCGATGCCGGCCTCGGCGCCATCACCACGGCGCTGTGCGTGATCGGCGCCGGCATGCTCGTCGCGCGACGGCGCGAGCTGAGGCTCGTGGAGATCATGCCGACGACGTTGGCCCTCCTCCTCGTCTGGCTGCTGGCCTCGCTCCTGTGGGGCCCCTCCGCCTCCGAGACCCTCGCGGGCTGGCTCCAGCTCGCCGTCCCGACGTTCCTCGCGGTCGTCGTCGCCCAGTTCCGCGACACCATCCAGACCGTCCGCGCCACTGGCGACGTCCTGCGGTTCCTGCTGTCGGTGTCGCTCGGCCTCGAGATCCTCAGCGGCATCCTGATCGACACTCCGATCCCCTTCCTCGGGATCGGCGGCAACCTCGCCGTCGGCGGGCCTATCCAGGGCGTGTTCGGCACACGAACCGTGCTCGGCGTGGTGACGATGATCGCGCTCATCACCTTCCTCGTCGAGTGGCGCACCCGCTCCGTCGCCCCTGGGGTGTCGATCTTCTCCGTCAGCCTCGCCGCCGTGCTCGGTGTGTTCACCGACTCTCCGATCGTCCTCGTGATGGCCGTCATCGCCGGGCTCGCGACCGCCACCCTCGCCCTCGTGCGACGCGCACCGCTGCGGGCACGATCCACACTCCAGCGGAGCATCGGGGGCGCCGTCCTCGTCGCTCTCCTGCTCGCCTACGTCTTTCGCCGCCCCCTCGTGCACTGGCTCAACGCGGAACCGGACTTCCTCGCCCGCTCCCGCCTCTGGAACGCCGCCATCGACCTCGCACAGACGCGACCGGTGCAGGGGTGGGGCTGGGTGGGCACCTGGCCCGAGTACATGTCGCCGTACTCGTACATCCGCATCATCACCGGTCGTGACCACGGATCCGCCCTCAATGCATGGGTCGATGTTCTCCTGCAGGCGGGGGCCGTGGGCGTCGCGCTGCTCGCCCTCCTGGCAGGGCTCGCGCTCGCACGAGCATGGATGACCGCGACCGAGAAGCGCTCGACCATCTATACGTGGACACCCCTCGTCCTCATCGTCGTCCTGGCGGACTCGGTCGTGACGAGCGCCCTCCTCGGCGGGTTCGGATGGTTCCTCCTCGTCGTCTGCAGCGTCAGCGCGTCGAAGGTGCGAGGGTGGCGCCGCGTCCTGTCGGAGCGCGTCGACGGCTGAAACGCGGTTTCGTCACCCGGTTATAGTTGTGGGCGGGGGCTCTGCGGATCCGCTCAGTGCCGTGACGGCGGAGCGATGGGCGCTGACCCGCCAGAGGCTCGCGGTTCGCGCGTCGGCAGGCCGCGGCTCCCGCCGATGATCAGCGATGGGAACCATAATGACGGACGGCACAGCACTCTTCTCGATCATCGTCGCGATGTACAAGGTCGAGCCGTATCTGCCCGCATTCCTCGCCAGTCTCGACGCGCAGGGCGACGACCTCGCCGACGCGGAGATCGTCTTCGTCGATGACGGGTCGCCGGATGACTCGCGGCGGATCGTCGAGGAGTGGGCCGCGACCCGCGACGCGAACACCGTCGTGGTCGCTCAGGAGAACCAGGGTGTCGCGGCCGCTCGCGAGTCCGGAACCCTGCACGCCGGCGGCACGTGGATCACCTATGCCGACCCCGATGACGTTCTGGAGCCCGGCTACCTCCGATCGGTGCGCGACGCTCTGCAGTCCGCCAAAGAAACCGACGTCGTCCCGACGATCGTCTCCACCCGCCTGATCTACACCGACGACACGCTGCTCACCCGGCGCGACGCCCACCCGCTGAAGAAGCAGTTCTCCGCAGGCCGACGCATCGTCTCCCTCCGCGACGACCCCCAGCTGATCAAACTGTCGGCCGCGACGTCCTTCCTCCGACGCGAAGACGTCCTGACAGCCGACATCCACTGGGACCACCGCATCCGTCCGAACTTCGAGGATGCCGCGTTCATCGCCCGGTACCTGCTCACCTTCGACGACCCCACCGTGCTCGTCGTCCCGGAGGCGCGCTACCTCTACCGCCGTCGCACCGCGACGACCTCGCTGACCACGACCAGTTGGCAGCGCGTCGAGAAGTACATCGACGTGCCCGAGTTCGGGTGGCTGGCGCCGATGGAGGACGCGGTCCGGATGCGGGGCGGCGTGCCCGTCTGGCTGCAGAACACGGTCCTCTACGACATCTACTGGTACTTCCACTACGACGCGCAGATCCACAGCCCGACCCGGTGGATCCCCCAGGACGTGAAGGACCGCTTCCTGGAGACCGTGCGACGCGTCCTGAGCCTCATCGATCCCGAGGTCATTGCGGCGTACCGGATCACCCCGCTCTCGCCGCAGTTGCGGGCGGTCCTCATGTCGATCGGCGGGCACAGCCTGCCGCTGTCGCCCGTGCACCTGTGGCGGGCAGACAAAAGGAACCGCCAGGTCCTGATCAAGTACTACTTCGCGGGAGGTCGACCCGAGGAGGTCCTCACAGTCGGTGGTGAGGCCATCGCGCCGGCGTACGCCAAGGACCGTTCCATCGTCTACTTCGGCCATGACGTCCTGCACGAGCGGATCCTTTGGATCGAGCCGCGCGAGGGGCTCACCGTACGCCTCGACGGGCAGCGGGCGGAGATCCGCTACAACGCGCCCGGCAACCACGAACTCGCGGTCACCAACGAGAGCCTCCGTGCCCGCCTGGGTCTCCCCGCTCGCGCCCAGCGTTTGCCCGCGCCCCCCGCGGCACCCAACAAGGCGACGAAAGATCTGCTCCCTGCACGCCTCCGCAAGCGCGTCGCCCAGGTCGGGCGCATCGTCCGCGGCGAATCGGTGTCGGCGCGTCGGCCGTGGGCAGCCGCGGCGCGGCGTGCGGCGGCATCCCCTGCCGCGCGCTCGCGGTTCGCGAACGCGTGGGTTTTCATGGACCGCGACGTCCAGGCGCAGGACAATGCCGAACACCTCCACCGGTGGGTGCTGCGCAACCGCCCAGATGTGAACGCGTTCTACGTGCTCCGGAAGTCGAGCTCCGACTGGGCGCGACTGCGCGACGAGGGCTTTCATCTCGTGGACTACGGCTCCACCGAGCACTTCATGCTGATGCACCACGCGAAGTTCCTCATCTCCTCGCACGTGGATCACTACGTCCTGCAGCCCTGGAGCACGAAGCTCCTGCGCAAGCGCGACTGGCAGTTCGTGTTCCTGCAGCACGGCGTGACGAAGGACGACATCTCGCGCTGGTTGAACCGGAAGCCCATCCGCCTGCTCCTCACGACGGGACAGGCCGAGTTCGACGGTTTCGTGAACGACGGAACGCCCTACACGTTCACGAACCGCGAGGTCACCCTGACCGGCTTCCCGCGCCATGACGCGCTCGCGGCGAAGGCTGCCGCTCTGCCGGCCGCCGATCGAAACCTCGTCCTCGTGATGCCCACGTGGCGCGAGTATCTGATGACCTCGATCACGAACAAGGGCACGATGCGCGGGCTCATCGACGACTTCGACGACACCGTGTACGCCACGCAGTGGCGCAAGCTCCTCGCACAGCTCGCGAGTGATCCCGGCTTGGCCGGCCAGGGTTGCCGCATCGGATTCGTGCCACACCCCAGCCTGGAGCCGCATCTCGACCGTCTCGGCGTCCCTGCCGGCATCGAGGTCTTCCGCTATCGCGACAACGACATCCAGTCGGTGATCGCACGGGCCCGGGTGTTGGTGACCGACTACTCGTCGCTCGCCTTCGAGGCCGCGTACATCGAGACCCCCGTCGTCTACTTCCAGTTCGACGCGGCGCAGTTCTTCGACGAGCACCCGCACCGCGCCGGGTACTTCGATTACGAGCGGAACGGGTTCGGCCCACTGACCGAGGAAGCAGACGAGGCGGCGGACGCCATCCGCGCCGCCGTACTGACGCCGGAGTCGGTGGCTCACTACGCCGACCGGGCGACCGCGTTCTTCATCGATCGGGACGGAAAGAATTCCGAGCGTGCGTTCGAGGCCATCGCCCCCCTGGGGTGATCAGGCAAGCCACGTAGACTGGAGGGATCCCCTCCGAAAGCGGTGAAAGCTCGTGCGCGAACTCCTCCGGACGAGTCGGTTGCTCCGTTGGATACGCGCGCAACCCGTCGCGTTGCCCTACCGGATCCTGCGCAGGATCACTCGGATCCGCTCCGACCGGTTCCTCTTCCTCTCCGACTCCCACGTCGGCTACACGGGGAACATGGGTTTCGTCCGCGACGAACTCCTCCGACGGATGCCGGAGGCGCAGGTGGCCGGTGTGTTCAAGCCGAGCCTCACCGCGCGGCGGCCGGTGCGAGATGTCATCCGCCTGCCCTGGCTGCTCGCGACGAGCGGCACGATCGTGGTCGACGACTTCTATCCGATCATCTACCCGTTGCCGATCCGTCGCGGCGCGCGCCTGGTGCAGATCTGGCATGCTGCCGGCGCGTTCAAGCAGGTCGGGCACAGCCGTGCGGGGCTCCCGGGCGGCCCCGTCCCCGGCAGCGACATCCACCGCAACTACACGCACGTTCCGGTCAGCTCCGAGGCGGTGCGGGCCGACTATGCGGAGGCGTTCGGGATCGACCTGTCCCGCGTCCAGGCGCTCGGCGTGCCCCGGACGGACGCCTTCTTCGACCCCGAGAACGTGGCGACGACACGCCAGCGCGTGCGCGCCCGCCTCGGCATCCGCGACGGGGAACGGCTGGTGCTCTACGCACCCACGTTCCGCGGTAACGGACAGCGGAGTGCCCGCCCCGAGGAGTCGGCCGACTGGGGGGCCATCGCGCACGAGCTCGGCGACGGTTTCCGGATCGTCGTGCGGCAGCATCCGTTCGCCGCGAAGTCCGCTCCGCCTCTTCCCGCTCACATCCTCGACGGCGGCGCCGAGGAGATGAACGATCTGCTCATGGCGACGGACGTCCTGGTGACCGACTACTCCTCCTCGATCTTCGAGTTCGCGCTTCTGCGTCGCCCCATCGTCTTGTTCGTCCCGGATCTCGACGACTACGCGGGGTCGAGGTCGTTCTATCGCCCCTTCGAGTCTTACGCGATCGGTCCTGTTGTCCGGGATCCCGGAGGGCTGGCGTCGGCGCTGCGCACCGCGGAGGTGGACGAGCCGGCCCTGGAGGCGTTCCTGGACGAGTTCTGCGACGCCCTCGACGGGGAGTCCACGTCTCGAATCGTCGAGCGCATGCTGCTCGCTTCCCCCGACCGCGTCGTGGTCGATGAAGGCACGGTCGCACCGGGGTCGGTGGAACCCACGCGCGCCCGCGGTGCGATGGGGCTGCGGGTCGCTGCGGCTCGACTCGCCCGTCTGATCCTCAGCGTCGCGTATGCGCCTCTGAAGCTCCTCCCGGTGCAGCGGAAGGTCGTCATGGTCAGCCGCGAGCATCCCGTGGTCCCCGACGACTTCACCGACCTCGCCGCCGCTCTCACGACACGCGACCCAGCCGTCCGGGTCGTGATGCTGGTCCGGATGGTGCCACCCGGCATCCTGCGGAAGATCGGATACGGCCTTCACCTGCTGCGCCAGCTGTACCACGTCGCCACGGCGCGGGTCCTCGTCATCGACACGTACTCGATCGTCGCCAGCGTCCTCCCTCACCGGGACGAGCTGACCGTCATCCAGATGTGGCACGCGCTCGGTGCCTTCAAGAAGTTCGGGTTGAGCATCCTGGGCTTGGAGGAGGGACGCGACCGCCGCCTCGCCGACGCCATGCGGATGCACCAGGGATACGACATCGTCCTGACGAGCGCCGAGGACTGCCGCCCCGCGTTCGCCGAGGCGTTCGGAACTCCCCCCGACCGGGTGCGGGTGGCGCCGCTCCCCCGCGTGGACCGCCTCCGCGACCCCGACCGCCGAGCCCGGACGCGGGAGCGGATCCTCGCCACGCTGCCTCACCTCGCGGGTCAGCGGATCGCTGTCTTCGCACCCACCTTCCGTCTCGACGGCACCGTCGCGGTGGATGTGCGCGCACTCACGGAGGCGCTGAGGATGCAGGGCGTCCACACCGTGGTGAAACTGCACCCGCTCATGCACGGCGACTTCGGTCCTGATGTCGACACCGGCGGCGACTTCTCCACGCAGGAAATGCTGGCCGTAGCGGATGTGTTCATCACCGACTACTCCTCGGCGCTGTACGAGGCCGCGGTCCTCGAGATCCCGACGTACTTCCTCACGCCCGACCTCGACGCCTACCTCGCATCGCGCGACTTCTACCTGGACTACCGACGCGACCTCCCCGGCCCGATCGTCGCCACGGTGGACCACCTCGCCGAGGCCGTCGGACGGAAGGATGCCTCACCCGCCGACGCGCGACGGTTCGCGAAGCGGTGGGTTCAGATCCCTGGCGACCCGACCCCGGTGGCCGGTGCGACGCCCTGCGCCGACGCGATCGCGGACCTCATCGCCGACCGTCTCGGCTGAGCGAGCGACGCTCAGCGGGCCGCGGCCGCTGCCGGAGCCCGCTCGGCACGGGGGAAGGAGCGCAGCACCTGCGTCCGCAACCACCGGCGGGATCGACGCTCGACCCACCTCTCGATGGCTGCGGCGAGCAGCAGCACGAAGGCGATGGCAAGCACGAGCACGACCCACTCGTTCAGGTAGGGGCTCAACTGTCCGATGACCCACCAGCCCCACAGCTCGTGGACGAGGTAAAGCGGATAGGTCAGCGCGCCGAGATACGTCATCCAGGCCAGTCCGCGGGACTGCAGCGGCGACAGAGTGACGAGTGCCACCGAAGCGAAGATGAGGATCATGATGGCGACGGCCACCGGCTCCTTCAGGTCGACACCCGTGAGCCGCTCCGCGTTGGCGACGTCGTACATGATCGTCTGTTGGGTGCCCAGGATGCCGTTGCCGACCACCAGCATCCACCGGAGCAGATTCGACCCGCGCGAGTAGATGACGTACAGCATCATCCCCGCGGCGAAGAGCGGGGCATAAGCCGGCGACAGGAAGGTTGCGAGGAACTGCATGTTCGATCGGTCGGCGATCAGCGCCGCCAGCGGCCACAGGAATGCCAGCCACGTGATCTTCTCGACCGTCAGCTTCGTGCTCATGAAGATGCCGATCAAGACGTAGAACAACAGCTCGACGGCGAGGGTCCAGTACACCCCGTCGACGTGCGGCACGCCCGTCCACTGCTGCAGCATCGTCAGGTTGGTGAGCACCTGGACGAGCGTCACGCTCTTACCGAGCTGGTCGCCCGCGATGAACTCGATCAGGATCGCGGTGAGGATGACCGCCGCCCAGTACGCCGGGAACAGACGCGAGATGCGTGCCGCGACGAACTCGCCGACCGAGCGTCCTTCGACCGACATCAGGATGACGAAGCCGCTGATGAGGAAGAACAGCTGCACTCCCATGAAGCCATAGGCGCTGAACTGGGAGACGAAGGGGAACGTCTCGATCGTGGGTGCTTCCCACTGGGTGTGGCGGCGAGCCGTGTAGTGGTACATGACGACGGCGAGGGCCGCGCCGAACCGCAGAAGATCGAGCAGTTGAAGGCGCGGGCGAGGGGCGACGTCGACAGCCGGGGCAACAGGAAGCACGAGTGGTCATGTTAGCTGCTCACCGGCAGTGAGCCTGAGCGACGACCGGGTCGGCGGCGACTTCGTCACCGAGCGCGGCGAACCAGCCCCGCGCGGACGAGGCGCTTCACCAGCCGGAGGGCCACTCGCATCAGGCCACGGACCCGAGGGCCGAGGGCTGCGTCGGGCCCCGCCACGGGCTTCCACACCCGGACGTCGCGCTGGCGGCCGGGGATCCCCCACGACCCTGTGACGCGACGCCGGTGCCGGTCGGTCGTCTCCGCGATCTGCTCCGCACCGCGGCGGCGGACGATCGGGCGAGGTCGACCGTCCACCTCGACGCTCCGCGGCATCCGGTCGACCTCGGCGTGGTGCACCTGGAGTACGTCCTGACCGAAGTAGTCGGGCGTGGTGAACCGGGCGTCGGAGGGGACCAGGGTCTCACCGTCCGCGCCGACGAGGCGCACGTCCGCGCCCGCGGCCACGGGGGTCATCAGGCGGACGGCCCCGCGGCCGGGCGTCGCGTACGAACCCACCCAAGGCGGGAGGGGGCGGTTCGCGAGCACCTGCAGGAGCAGGCGGCTCTCAAGTGGCAGCGCGGTGGCGTCGTACTCGAAGAGCCGAGCCTCGCTGACGTGCTGTGCGCAGCCGCCGAGCGCGCGCAGGGTCGTCTCACGCTGCGCCTCGTCGAGCACCTCGGCACGCCCGTCGGGCGTCAGCTGGACGGGGAGCAGCCACTGGCATTCGTACAGGAACATCGACTGGAGCCACTCGGGGACGCCGCGGTCGCCGCATCCGCTCATCAACGGCTCGTAGCCGTCGATGAACCTCTCGTAGTACGCCCGCGGATCGGTGCGGAACGCATCGACCGCCGAGTCACGGGCCGCACGACGCCGATAGATGTACGAAGCGGATGCCACGAGCCCGAGCCTCGGCGAGGCGACACCGAGCAGGTACTCCGCGACGAAGAGGGCGTCCTCCGAGGCGTGGAGGCCGGTCCGGAACCGGGCGCCCGCGCGCCGGAGGTCCGCGAGTCGGAAGAACGCCGAAGCGACGTTGAGCTGGAAGAAGTCGGGGTACTCGACCATCGGCACGACCCGGTCGCCTCCGGCGAAGCGGAAGCTCAGGGCGTGAACATCCTCTGGCTCGGGCCGGGGCTCGCGGAGTCGGAGGAGGCGGGTGGACGCGACGTCGATGCGATCCGCGTGATCGCCGAGGAACCGCGCGACGGCGGCGAAGTAGTCGTCGGCCAAGAGGTCGTCGGAATCGGGGAACGTCACCCAATCGCCGGAGGCGGCGTCCATCCCGCGATTGCGCGCAGCGCTCACCCCGGCGTTGTCCTGCCGGATCAGCTGGCCGGGGAACCGGGAAGACGACAGCCAGCGTTCGACGATGTCGCCCGACGCGTCCGGCGAGCCGTCGTCGATGAACACAAGGTCGAGGTCGTAGCGCCCGGGAGCCTGCGCCTCCAACGACCGCAGCAGGTCCGGAAGGTACGGCTCGACGCTGTAGAGCGGGATGACCGCCGTGATGCTCAGCACGAGACCCTCCCCTGTCGCCGCATCCCGTTAGCTTACGACGCGGACTTTCCGCCCCCCGCGGCCGGGCCGCCGCGCGGGGCGCCGAACGGGCCGTCGCGAGGGCTCCGGATAGGATGAACCGTCCCCACCCGAGGAGCACCATGCCCACTCTGAGCCGAACCGTCGCCGTCGTCCTGGCCGGCGGCATCGGGGTCCGCGTGGGCCTCGGCATCCCCAAACAACTGCTCAAGATCGCGGGGAAAGCGATCGTCGAGCACACGCTCGAAGCGCTCGAAGCGAGCGAGGACATCGACGAGATCATCGTCATGATGAACGCCGAGTCGATCAGCGAGCTGGACCATCTCATCGAGAGCGGCCGCTTCGGCAAGCTGAGTCGCATCCTCCCCGGCGGGGCGACGCGCAATGACACGACGAAGCTCGCGATCTCCGTCCTCGACGGCGATGACACCAAGATCCTCTTCCACGACGCGGTCCGCCCCTTCATCGACGCGCGCATCATCCGCGACTGCGTGCAGGCGCTCGACACGTACGACGCCGTCGACACCGCCATCCCCTCTGCCGACACGATCATCGAGGTCGACGAGGCGAGTCTCATCACCGGCATCCCGGACCGGTCGCGCCTCCGTCGCGGCCAGACCCCCCAGGCGTTCCGCCTCGCCACCATCCGACGGGCGTACGAGCTCGCCGAGGGCGACCCGGCGTTCCGCGCGACGGACGACTGCGGCGTCGTCTTCACGTACCTCCCCGAAGTCCCGATCTTCGTCGTCGAGGGCACGCCGGAGAACATGAAGGTGACCGAGCCCATCGATGTCCACATCGCCGACAAGCTCTTCCAGCTCCAGTCGGCGAGCCTGTCGATGGAACGGCTCGTCCGCGAACTCCCCGACTTGAGCGGTGCAGGAATCGTCGTGTTCGGTGGCAGCTACGGGATCGGCGCGAGCATCGTCGAACTGGCCCGCGCGCAGGGCGCGAACGTCATGGAGTTCAGCCGCACCTCGACCGGCACGGATGTCCGCTCCGCGTTCCAGGTGGGCGACGCCTTGACGGAGGCCGCGCAGAAGATGTCGCGGATCGATGCCGTCATCGTGACGGCGGGCGTCCTCCGCATCGGGCCACTCGTCGAGACCTCGCAGGAAGACCTCGAGCACACGATCGAGACGAACCTGCTGGCTCCCGCCGTCATCGCCCGCGAGGCCTACCCGCACCTCGCCCGTCACGGCGGTCAGGTCGTCCTCTTCACCTCCAGCTCGTACACGCGGGGACGCTCCGGCTACGCCGCTTACTCGGCCACCAAGGCCGGTGTCGTCAACCTCACGCAGGCCCTGGCGGAGGAATGGGCGGAAGACGGCGTGCGCATCAACTGCATCAACCCGCAGCGCACGGCGACCCCGATGCGGACCGCCGCGTTCGGGTCCGAGCCCGAGGGATCCCTCCTGGACGCCGAAGACGTCGCGAAGGTGACCGTCGGCATCCTCGGATCGGAGCTCACCGGCCAGATCGTGACGGTCCAGGTGTCGGAGATGAAGAACCTCCGCTGAGCCGTCAGACCCGACCCCAGGTCAGGCCAGGTCCGCCCATCGGTCCGGCGGCGCGGCCGTCGAGCGTTCGCTGAGCGAGCGCATTGTGCGGGACTCGACCATGGCCTCGAAGACACGACGGGAGTTCTGGCCGTCGCGGACGGGGAAGGTCCGTTCCATCCTCGCCCGGAACTGCGCGTCGACATGACCACTCAGGGCATCCTCGACCGACTGCGCGGCTTCCGCCGCGGTCTCGACGATCGGACCGAAGCCGTGCGTCTCGTACGCGAAGTACCCGGGCCGTTCCGTGTGTCCCGTGTAGTAGTCGTCGCGGTCGAACTGGAAATAGACCACGGGGCGCTGCACGTAGGCCATGTTGAAGGCGACCGAGGAGTAGTCGGTCACGAGTACCCGTGCGCGAGCGATCATCTCGCGGACGTCGACATCGTCGTAAGAGACGACCTGCACCGTGCTCGGAAGATCGAAACGATCGAGGTAGACGCGCATATTGGGATGCGGCATGAAGACCACCCGCATCCCCCGGCGCGTGACGGCGTCCTGGAGCGCGGGGTCGATCAAGAAGTCGCGGAGAGCCCGCGCGTACCGGGTCTCGAGGAAGTCGTCGAGACCCGCCCGATCCCGCGACGAGGAGACCATCGCACCGACGAGGTAGTCGCGCCAGGTCGGCATGACGAGGACGATGTCGCGGTCGTCGTCAGAGACGGCGGCATCCTGAGCGAGCAGGGCGTCAAACCGGGGCAAGCCCGTCAACCGCACTTCTTTCGGGCCGAACCGGAAGGGCGAGGGACCCGAAATGTAGTCGTATTCGTCCTCCGTCGACGTGACGAACGTCGAGATGCGCTTGGGATTCAGCCAGCCCGAGATGTCGCCCTTGATGACGCCGTGCTGGAGGAACGTGAAGTTCCAGGGTTTGCGTCCGAAGCGCTTCGGGAGAGGATCGGTGATGAACCTGTCGGCGTGACTGGATGCCACGTGCTCGGCCGCCATCATGAGTGCGGCGAATCGTGCAGTGCCGTAAGCCACGAGGCGGAACCCCTCCGCCTCGAGCCGGGGCCAGTCCGAGGACTCCCGTCTGAGGACGAACCACGAGTTGATCTCGGGCCGTTCCCGCTGCACCCAGCGGTAGAGGATCTCGGCGCTGTCATTCGCGTCGACGTCGCGGTCGATGAACACCCAGGCGCCGGCGAACTCGCGAGACAGTCCGCGCGACATCGACCGCCACGCGATGTCCGCCCGTCGTACGGCCGCCAGCACGCTCGGGCGCTCGCGCAGGATCGCCTTCGCCTCGCGGAGCATGAGCCCACCGCGACGGCGCACACGCCGGAGCCCTCGCAGGGTCGCCTGCGGTTCGGCACGTGCGGCAGCCGCGACCGCGCGTGTCGAGAGCACCCCGGTATCCACGTCCTCGGATCGCCCCGCGTTCGCGCGGAGGTCGATGTGAGCCTGCACGCCGCCGAGTTCGACCGTGAAGCCGGTTTCGACAGGTAGCCACAGGTAGCGCTGCCATACGATGCGGCGGCCGAGGTACTCCAGGCCGACGTCGGCGACGTAGCGCGGTTCGACGACCGAGCCGCGCACGCGGACGACCTCCGAAGGGCGCTCACCCCGATAGCGGTAGACCACCGAAACGAGGCCGCGCTTGGCATCGATGCTTCCGAAGTGGAGATCCGTGTGTCCCGAGCCCCGCTTGAGGAGGACGAGCGCTTCGGTCATCCAGCTCGGCACGTGCATGACGGACCATTCCGTCAGCGTCTCCTCGTCGATGTGCGCGAGCCACTGCGGAAGCAAGTCAGCCACCTCGTCGTGCATCGACACCGGGAATCGTGCGCGCCGGACGGCGGGGGTCTGCGAGCTCCGGAAGAGCCACAGCAGGTCGTAGACCATCAGGTTCTGCGCCCACCGTGGGAGCGGACCCTTCGCGGCGTCGACGACATCGAGGTAGCCGTACCGCACGGTGTCGGTGTACTTCCGCGGATCGGCGACACCTGCCTGGATGGTGGAGGAGGCGTCCGCCCGCTGACGATACAGGTACTCACTCGTCGAGACGAGCCCGACGACGGGCTCGTCGAACTGCATGAGGTACCGCGTCACGAGATTGCCGTCTTCGAAACGGACCCGCAACTCCTCGCGGAACCGGATGCCGCTGTCGATCAGGACGTCCCTGCGGAGGAATCCGGTGGTCACGTGCGCCTGCACGATGTGGGGCTCGTCAGTCAGGTCGACGAGGCGCGTGCCCCCGGCGAAGCGCCAGGCGAGCGCGTGGGTGTCGGTGATCTGGTTCGACGAGCGTGCTTCGTGCCAGAGCAGCATCCGCGCGGTGAACATTGCCGCGCCCGCCGCCTCCGGCGACTCGATCTGCTCGAGGACGTCGGCGAAGTAGTTCGGGGAGAGCACGTCGTCGGGGTCGGGGAAGGTGACCCACTCCCCTGTCGCGTGCTCGAGGCCGAGGTTGCGCGCTGAGGCCTGACCGCCGTTCTCCTTACGGAGGTAGGTGACATTCGGATGCCGGGCCGCGAAGGCCATAGCCCGCTCAGCTGTGTCGTCGAGGGACCCGTCGTCGACCAGCAGCACCTCGAGACGATCGAACCCGCACGTCTGGCGCAGCAGGGAGTCGAAGTACTCGTCGAGATACCGGCCCACGTTGTACATGGGAGACACGACGGAGATGGTAGCCATCATCTGCCCTCCCTCGACGGAACGATCTCAGGACTCAAGGATCTCGAGGGCTTCGGCGATGGGACCGTCGAAGATGACGTCACCCTTGCGCAGCACGATTCCGCGCGTGCAGAGCTCCTTGACCTGGCCCTTGCTGTGGCTGACGACCATCATCGTCACGCCCGCCGCGGCGAGCTCCTTCAGCTTGGCGTTGCACTTGGCCCGGAACGGCGCATCACCGACGGAGAGGACCTCGTCCACCAGCAGCACGTCGAGTTCGACGTGGATCGCGACGCTGAACGCCAGGCGCATGAACATGCCGGAGGAGTAGTGCTTGACCTCCTGATCGATGAAGTCACCGATCTCGCTGAAGGCGACGATCTCGTCGAAACGCTCCTTCGTCTCCTTCTCGCTCATGCCGAGGATGGCGGCGTTCAGAAAGACGTTCTCGCGTCCGGTCAGGTCGGGGTGGAACCCCGCCCCGACCTCGATGAGACCGGCGACCTTCCCCCGCGTCAGGACGCGTCCCGAATCCGGCTCGAGCACGCCCGAGACGAGTTTGAGGGTCGTGGATTTACCCGACCCGTTCAATCCCATGACGGCGACCGACTCGCCCTCACCGATCGTGAACGACACGTCTTTCAGGGCATGGAACTGCGTGGAGCGCACAGGCTGGCGGCGCACGGCGGCAATGAAGGCATCCTTCATCGAACGCGTGCTGCGCTTGCTGAACCACTTCGACACACGGTCGACGATGATGCGGGGCTGAGTCTGTACTGAAGTCGACATCACAGGTCCTGTGCGAAGCTGCGCTCGAAGCGCCGGAAGACGAACTGGCCGATGACCAGCGAGAAGATGATGACGCCGATCGCCGCGACGACGTGCCACTCGAACTGAGGCGGCCAGTCGAGGTTGATCGGGCGCGGGTCGGCGTCGTTGACGACCGGAAGCGAGCCCCAGAAGGCGTGGTGGTACAGCTCTACTCCCACCGCGAGCGGGTTCGACATGTAGATGTCGAACAGCCACGGCACGTGGTGGGTCGTGGTGACCTTCTTGACCATCTCCCACGTGTAGAGGATGGGGACGGACCACGTCGCGATCGTGCGGATGATGTCGACGATGTTGCTGGCGTCGCGGAAGCGGACGTTGATCGCGGAGAAGAAGAGGCCCAGGCCCATGACGAACGCCACGACGAGCAGGATGCCGAGAAGGGCGAGGCCGACCGACGCGAACGACGGCAGCCACCCGAAGAGCAGGCTCACCACGATGAGCACCGCGAGCTGAGGAAGGAAGTGCGTGAACGTCCCGATGATCGCCGCCAGCGGGAAGAGCTCCCGCGGCAAGTAGATCTTCCGCACGAGGGCCTTGTTGCTGACGATGGAACTCGTCGCCGCCGACATGGTGTCGTTGAAGAGGTTGACGAGGACCAGCCCGCTGAACAGGTACAGCGGGAAGGCGGGAACCTTGCTGTGCAGGCCGAGGATCTGACCCACGACGAGGTAGTAGACGAGGAACTGGACGGTGGGCCGGACGTAGGACCAGAACCATCCGAGGACCGAGTTGCGGTACCGCAGAGACGTGCTCTTGCCGATGAGCAGGCGCAACAGGTAGTGGTACCGGAATACGTCGAGGATGCCTCGGCCGCGCCCCGGTGTATCAAAGGCGCTGTAATCGATCTGGGTCACAAAGTTCCTCGCGGTGTCGTGATGCCACCGGGTCTTCGCCACCGGGTAGGCCACCCGCAATCCTAATGGACGGCGACCTCGACCTTTCCGGTGAGACTCACCGTCACTTCAGGTAGTCGCCGTGTACCCAGCCGGTGCGGGTTCCGACGGTGACTTTGAACCAGATTCCCTGAGACGACACGACGGTCAGCTTGGTCCCGGCGGCCAACGTCGTGATCTTGGTGCTCGAGGTCGAAGCCGCGCTCCGGAGGTTGACGGCCGTCGTCGTGGTCTTGGTGGTCGTCTTGGCCGGCGTGGCGGTGGTGAGGGATGCCGCCGGAACCCACCCCGTCGCCGTACCCGACGTCACCGCACGCCACCCCGAGAACGAGTCGACGATGGTGACCTTCGCAC
>NZ_BCRG01000005.1 GCF_001552475.1 Microbacterium oleivorans NBRC 103075 | reverse complement strand
CACCCTTACGCGCCGTCGCCGTGATCCCGGTCTGCGACTTCTGCGGACGCAGATGCACCACATCCGTCGTGAACATCGACTTCGGAGCCGGCGTCGCGGTGGTGAGGGATGCCGCCGGCACCCACCCCGTCGCCGTACCCGACGTCACCGCACGCCACCCCGAGAACGAGTCGACGATGGTGACCTTCGCACCCTTCGCCAGCGACACGACCGACTTCGTGCTGTCCGCCATGCCGATGCGGACGGTGACAGCACGCGTCGTCGTCGCCGCAACCGTCTTCGGAACCGCCGGTTTCGTCGCGACCAACCGCTTCGCGTCGACCCACCCGGTCGCCTGACCCAGCTTCACCTGGCTCCACCCGCCCTGCGTGGCGAGCACCGACACCTGCGCACCCTTACGCGCCGTCGCCGTGATCCCGGTCTGCGACTTCTGCGGACGCAGATGCACCACATCCGTCGTGAACATCGACTTCGGAGCCGGTGTCGCGGGCGCTGCCTTCACAGCGAGGTAGTCGCTGTGCGCCCAGTAGGTCGCTCCCGAGACGGTGAGTCGCCACCATGCCCCGTAGGTGCCGGTCCGCGCATACGTCTGCCCATTGAGGATGGAACGCTTACCGGTGTCGCAGCTCGTGGTCGGGGCCTTGCGTGCGTTCAGCGACTCGGTGGTCACGACCGCTGTCCCGGACGCCTTCGTGACGCTCGATTCTGCGGGGAGCTTGCACGCGTCCGCACCTGCCGCGGGGGCGGCACCCGGCATCCGCAGAGCCGACTTCGCGACCCAGAGGGTCGACGACCCGCTGGTGACCTGGACCCAGGAGCCGTACGTGCCCTTGACGCTCACTCCGGCGTCTTTAGCGAGAGACTTCGTCCCCGACGTGCACGACGCTGTCGGGGCCTTACGGGCGGTGGTCGCTGCCGTGACGGTCGCGGTACCCGAGGCACCGACGACGTCTGCCTTGACGGGCACGGTGCACTCGCCGACACGCGCGGGAGCGCCGCTCGCGTTCGGGGAGACCTGCGGCGCGAACCACTGCACGTAGTAGTTGTAGAAATTCCTGTTGCCGTAGCTCGAGCACGAATCACCGGTGGCGTACCCGGCGGCCAGAGCAGCGATGTTCGGGCGGTACGGCGTGTAGATGTACAGGTTCGCGGTCGCCTGGTTCTTGATGAAGACCTTCGACGTGCCGCACGCGCTGTTGGGGTGCCACTTGACCGTATTCACCTGGCCGGCGCGGTAGCCGTATCGCGTCGGGTTGTCGGCATAGACCTGCTGCTGACGTGCACCGAGGTAGACCTGGTTCACGAACCCGGCGGATGCCGCGCTGCAGGGCGCCGTGTCGGGGCAGTTCATGCCCATCGAGGCGCGATAGCTCCAGTCGCTCGGCTTCGTCGAGGTGACGAGGCCCTGCTCCTTCTGAAGCATGACGAGGATGACCTTGGGGCTGAGGCCGCAGGCCTTGCCGACGGTGACGATGATCTCGGAGGCGCGGACCTTCTTCTTCGCCGCGATCGCGCTGCAGTAGGAGTCCTTCGCCTTGGCCGGGAGGTCGGCGGTGAAGTTCCGGAGGCAGTCAGGGCCTGTCGTGGCCTTGCACGTGGGCACACGCGTCTCGAGGAACTTCTGCGCCTGGGCTGGCGTCATCGCGTTGCCGTTGAAGAACTCGGCGTCGCTGATGATGAAGCCGCCGTCGGTGATCGTCGAGGGAAGCTCGGCGGCGCGCGCCTGCGGCGCAGGCGCCACGGCCATGAGCCCGCTTACGACGAGGAGCGTTGCCACCACCATCGCCGCGCTCCGGAACAGCCGTCGGGGCACGGAAGATGTGAGGCGCATGTGAACAGTGTTACTGAAGTCGACGCGCGTTACCAGTCGAGACTGAAGATCGGCTTCGCGACACGCCGGTGTGGCGACGTTCTCAGCCGGACATCAGAGTTCCGCGTGGAGTTGCCACACCCGCTCGGCGGCGCCCACCCAGGTGAACGCACGGCCCCGATCGGCCGCGAGGACGGCAAGCCGGTCGACGGTCGCCGTCGACGCGAGCGTGGCAGCGAGCTCCGCCCCGAGCGCCTCGCCGTCACCCGACGCGAACGCCGCGCCGTCGAGGAGGAGTTCACGATGGGTCGCACTCTCAGCGGCGACGATCGGGACGCCCAAACGCAGCGCTTCGAGCGTCCGCCACGGGAATGCGCTCGAGTCGGAGGGCGCGAGGAAGGTGACCGCCCCCGCGAACACGGCCGCTCGGTCGGACGCGTCGAGACGCCCCCTGATGTGCAGGCGGCGTTCGGGAAGGCCTGCGGCGGCCGCGAGTTCGGCGACGGCCGGCTCCTCCCCCTCGGGGCTGTCGATCACGACGACCGCCGTGTCGCGTCCCGAGCGCACGACCGCCTCGAAGCCGCTCCGCAGGCGGTCCGACGCAGCCATCGAGCCCGACATGAGGACATACCCTTCGGGAACGCTCAATCCGCGACGGCGTCCCACCTCGTCGGACGGAACTCGCAGGGAGCCCGAGGGCGCCCCCGCGATGACCCTGATCCGATCGCCGAGCGGAGCCACCTCAGCGAGTCGACGGGCGAGTTCGTGCGTGGGGACCACCACGGCGTCGGCGTGCCGGATGGCTCGCCGCAGCATGGCACGGGTCCAGGCGGCATCCGCCCGCGGCAGTTCATCGGGTGCGTCCCACGCGCGCATGTCCCAGAGCGTGACGACGGTCTGGTCGTGGTCGTGGACGCGGTCGTGCCTCACGAGCGGGGCGGCCAGGGTCGCGGAGTGGATGAGGCCGTCGCCGGCACCCGCGCGGAGACCACGCCGCCAGAGCGCGGCCGCAGCGGCGGACCCGACAGGGAGGCGGTCGACACCGCTCACCCCCTCGTCGGCGAGCGTCTCCTCACCGGCGTCGCTCGGAACGATCGATCTCACGTCGCAGCCACTCGGCGCCGCCGCGACGAGCGCCGCGGCAAGCTCCCGCGACGCACCGACGACATCGGGTCCGACGGCGGGAGCCGACGGATCGAACACCACCCGCAGAGTCGTAGTCATCGGCCGCCCTCCTGAACGATCACGGCGCGGGAGTCGGGGTCGGTGTCGGCGGGTGGAGCAGGGCGTCCACCTTGCCGCGAATCCGCTCCCAGTCCTCGGACGTGGGGTCGTCGGGGTCTATGCCGACACCCTTCGGCGTCAGCTCGAGGGTCTGGACCTTCTGCCCCTTGGCCTTGACGCCGAGGTCGACGAGACCCGACAGCAGCGAGTCGGGGATGTCCGTCTGGACGAGGTTCTTCCCCGCCGAGACGATGCCGCTGAAGCGGGTGAGGACGGTCGACGGCGTCGCCTGCGCCAGGATCGCGGCCTGCAGCTCGCGCTGGCGCCGCATCCGGTCCCAGTCGCTCGTCGTGTAGCGCGAACGCGCGTACCACTGCGCGGTCGTGCCGTCCATGTGCTGCGCGCCCTTCTCGATCCACCCGGTCGCCCACTCTTGCGCAGGCTGGCCTTCGAAGCGCGGCCCGGGACCCTCCGGAAGGCGCTCCTTCACGGTGATGTCGACCCCGCCGAGGGCGTCGACGAGGTCCGCGAACCCGTGCATGTCGATGAACACGTGGTACGGGATGTCGATTCCGAGGATCCCCTCGGCGGCATCTCTCGTCGCCTCGACGGCGGGAGTGGTGTTCTTCGCCGCGGCATCCGGGTAAAGACTCCTCCCCCGATCATCTCGGCAGATCTCGACGGCGTTCGTGAGCTGGTTGATCCCCGACGACCACCCGCAGCTCGCGGACGTGTGCCCCTCGAATCCGTCCGGGTAGAGGTCCTGCATGGGCCCCTTGGAGAAGGGCACGTGCCGCAGGTCGCGCGGGATGCCGAAGATCGTCACGGCGCCGGATTCGGCGTTGACCGACACGACGGAGATGCTGTCGAAGCGCATGGAGTCGCGCCCCTGCCCGCTGTCGGCGCCGAGCAGGAGGAAGTTGTAGTACCCGTTCGAGGGGGGGACGCTGGGGCCGGAGGCGAAGATCGACAGTCCGCTGCGAAGCGGGTCGATGACCGACTGTGCGGCGTACGCGGCGCCCGAGGCGGGCACCAGGGAGAGAACGAGCGCGGCGACCACGACCGCTGCGCGGGTGCGTCCCGGGACGTGGCGGAGGCGCGCGAGCGTCACGGTGTTCACCATCAGGAGAACCCACAGCGCAGCGTAGGCCCAGAGGAGGATCTGCGTGATCGTCAGCGTCCACCATGACGCGACGATGGTGGTGAGCATCGAGCGCCACGTGAGTGCGAGGAGGACGGTGCCGAGCAAGAGCACCCACATGACGAGCGTTGCCACAACACCGACGCGACCGAGCCGACGATTGCCGGCGACGATCTGGGCGGACCCGGGAAGGAAGAAGCCCGACAGTACGAGCCACCAGGCCCGCCGCGACATCCCCCTCGAGTCGGACACGTCTGGGTGCCGGAGCGGCCGGTCCTCGACGAGTGGGCGCGTGCTGCCGCTCCCCTGCGTCGCGCGAGGCAGGCTCGCGACGCTCATCGCTTCCCTCCGGAGGCCGCCCGGATCACAGTGACGCCTTCAGACGTCGGTTCTTGTCCTCGACCTGGGACTCGAGGTCCGCGGCGTAGGCCGCGACACGGTCGCCGATCTCGGGATCGGTCGCACCGAGGAGGCGGACCGCCAGCAGCCCCGCGTTCTTCGCGCCATTGATCGACACGGTCGCAACGGGGATGCCGGCGGGCATCTGCACGATACTCAGCAGCGAATCCAGGCCGTCCAGGGTCGCGAGCTGCACCGGCACACCGATGACCGGCAGGGTCGTCACGGACGCGAGCATGCCGGGGAGGTGAGCTGCGCCACCGGCTCCCGCGATGATCGAGCGGATGCCGCGTCCCCGGGCCTCCCGGCCGTAGCGCAGCAGCTTGTCGGGGGTGCGATGAGCCGAGACGACCTCGACCTCGTGGGCGATGCCGAAGTCCGTCAGCACCTGGGAGGCGTCGGACATCACGCGCCAGTCGGAGTCGGAACCCATGACGACGCCGACGAGCGGCTCAGGGGAAGAGTGCAGGGGTCGGGTCACCAGATCAGGCTAGGCGGGCGATCCTGGAGAACGCCGGAACGGCACGGCTCAATCGAGGAAGAACGCCGCCGCGGCACGGGCCTCGTAGACCGCGGTGTCGAGATCATCGTCGGCGACGTTGACGTGCCCGACCTTGCGACCGGGGCGCGGATCCTTGCCGTACGTGTGGATCTTCGCGGCGGGGTGCGCGGCGAGCGCATCGGGCATCCGATCGGCGAGCGCACCCTCTCGAGGTCCGCCGAGGATGTTCACCATCACCGCGTGCCGCGCACGCAACGCGGTGTCGCCGAGGGGCAGATCGAGCACGGCACGGAGGTGCTGCTCGAACTGGCTCGTGATGGCGCCGTCCTGAGTCCAGTGCCCGCTGTTGTGCGGGCGCATGGCCAGTTCATTCACGAGGAGGCGGCCGTCGCCGGTCTGGAACAGTTCGACGGCGAGCATTCCGGTCACGTCGAGGCCGGTCGCGATGGCCTCCCCGATCTCGGCGGCGACGTCGGCGAGACGCCCGGCGGAGTGCGGGGCCGGGGCGATCGCCTCGGCGCATACACCGTCCTGCTGGACCGTCTCGACGACGGGATAGACGACGAAGTCCCCGGATGGACGGCGCGCGATCTGCTGCGCGAGCTCGCGATCGAACGCGACGAGCTCCTCGGCCAGGAGCTCCTCGCCCTCGCCGAGCCCGTCGAACCACTCCGCGGCTTCCGCCGCCGCCGACACGACTCGTACGCCCCTGCCGTCGTATCCGCCCCGGGGGGTCTTCACGACGGCGCGACCACCGTGGTCGGAGATGAAGTCGTCGAGGGCTGCGGCATCCGCGACGGCTGCCCACTCCGGCTGCGGGAGACCGAGTTCGGCCAGGCGCGCCCGCATCCGCAGCTTGTCCTGCGCGAACGTGAGCGCATCCGGGCCGGGATGCACGGCGACTCCGGCGGCGACGAGCCCGCGGAGGACATCCTGCGGGACGTGCTCATGATCGAAGGTGATGACGTCGACGTCCTTCGCGAACGCGAGCACGGTGTCGAGGTCATGGTAATCGCCGACCTGGGAGGCCGCGAGCTGCGCGGACATCCCGGACTGTTCGGCGAGGACGCGGATGCCGATCCCCAACTCCACGGCGGGCGCGATCATCATGCGCGCGAGCTGTCCGCCTCCGACGATTCCGACCTGCAGTGCCATGCTGCTCCTCCCGATGAGACCATCTTCGCGCATCCCCGCGGGAGCGCAGGGACAGTCAGTCGCCGGAACCGACGAGCGGGATGCTGTGCGAATCGCGGTGGGCGAGGATCTGGCTGACCTCGACCTGATCCGACAGGGTCTCGTGCACGAGCCGGACCGACGGGATGTCGACGAGGCGCAGCGGCTCGTCGACCCCGTTGGCCAGAGTCAGCGTGCCGCTCCCCCACATCCGCTGCAGCGGACCGCGTCGCTCGGCGATCGTGTAGCCCCGGGCGTGGGAGATGTCCGTGCGACGCCGGTTCAGCAGTCCGCCACGCTCGATGACGCGACGCGTCGTGACCGTGTAGGTGTGCGACAGCCAGGCGAGATACGGGAACACCACGAGGGCGATGACGACGAGACCGGCGGCGGCCCACAGCATCCAGTCCTCGAAGGGATCGGGAAGGTTGCCGGAGAGGTAACCCGTCGCACCCGCGGACCCGATGAGTACGAGGGCGGGCCAGAGCAGGCGACGCGCGTGGCGATGCAACCGCGCGATCACGAGCTCCGGTGCGGCGGCACCCGGAGCGGGCGTCCGGGGACGTCCCGGGTACGCGGTCTGCTGGCTCACGGCACCATCATGACGCGCCGGGCGTGTCGGCCCTCGTCGGCGCGCCCGCGTGTCATCGGACGTGCACGACGTCGCCCGCGGAGACGGTGTGCGTCACCCCGGCGGCTTCGACGACGAGTCGACCCTCGTCGTCGATCCCCTGCGCCGAGCCGATGAGCGAGACGCCATCCGGGAGCGAGACCGAGACGTCGGCGCCGATCGTGGTGCAGGCGGTCCGCACGGACTGCTTGACGGCCTCCGCGCCCGTCCCTCCGACGGCGAGGGCGGCGATCGCGTCGCGGAGCCCCGTGAGGTAGTCGGCGAGGAGGCGATCCTCGTCGGCGGTCCGGGCGAGCGCGGCGAAGGAGGTCGCCGTCGGGACGGGGAGCTCCGCGGCACTCATCCGGGTGTTCACTCCCGCCCCGACGACCACCGTGTGCGGGTCGCCGGGCATGACCTCGGCCAGGATGCCGCAGATCTTCAGGCCCCCGACGAGCACATCGTTGGGCCACTTCAGGCCGACCTCCCGATCGTCCAGCTGGGCTTGGACCGCGGTGGTCATCGCCGCACCCGCCAGCAGCGGGATCCAGCCACGGGCATCGACGGGAACAGCCTCGACGCGGAGAAGGACCGAAACGGCAAGAGCAGAGTCGGGCGGGGTGACCCAGGTGCGGTCGAGACGTCCGCGACCGGCACGCTGATCGCGGGTCGCGACGACGGAGAGGTGGGGATGCCCGTCGGGATCGTCGAAGGCATCCTTCAGGAGTTTCTTGTTGGTCGAGTCGACGCTCGGGGCGATGTGGAGTCGGGGGCTGACCGCAGCCGCTCGGGGATAACCGTTCTCGGGGATCGACATGCCGCCACCTTAAAGCCAGCCCGCCTATCCCCTCGCGCGGGTTGACAGTCGCGGACGTGAGGGATGCCACAGCGGATCCGCCCCGCCGTTGTCGCCGGTATCCAACGACGCCGTGGATGCGCTCGCTAGGGTGGAACGCGTGACCGATCAGCCCGACCTGTTCACGACCGCCGGCAAGATCGCCGACCTGCGTGCACGCTATGAAGAAGCCGTCGTCTCCGCTGAGGAGACCGCCCGGACCAAGCAAGGCGCGAAGGGGAAGCTCACTGCGCGACAGCGGATCGAGCTGCTCGTCGATCCTGGCTCGTTCGTCGAACTCGACGAGTACGTCCGACACCGCACCACCGCGTTCGGCATGGATCGATCCCGGCCGTACGGAGACTCCGTCGTCACCGGCACCGGCACGATCCACGGCCGCACTGTCGCCGTGTACTCGCAGGACTTCACGACCTTCGGCGGATCGCTCGGCGAGGTGGCCGGCGAGAAGATCATCAAGGTCATGGAGCTGGCTCTGCGCAGCGGCATCCCGATCATCGGCATCCTCGACTCGGGCGGCGCCCGCATCCAGGAGGGTGTCGTCGCGCTCGGCAAATACGGCGAGATCTTCCGGCTGAACACCGCAGCCTCGGGCGTCATCCCGCAGATCTCGCTCATCATGGGCCCCGCTGCGGGCGGCGCCGTGTACTCCCCCGCTCTGACCGACTTCGTGATCATGGTCGACAAGACCAGCCAGATGTTCGTCACCGGCCCGGACGTCATCAAGACGGTCACCGGCGAGGACGTCGGCATGGAGGAGCTCGGCGGCGCGCATACGCACAACACGCGGTCGGGTGTCGCCCACTACCTCGCCGAGGACGAGGACGATGCGATCGACTACGCGCGCACCCTCGTCGGCTTCCTCCCCGACAACAACATGTCGGATGCCCCTGGGTACGAGTCCGGCTTCGAGTTCGAGACGACCGACTCCGACCGTGTGCTCAACACGGTCATCCCCGACTCGGCCAACCAGCCGTACGACATCCACGAGGTCATCTCGCACATCGTCGACGCCGGAGACTTCCTCGAGGTCCAGCCGCTGTTCGCGCCGAACATCGTGATCGGGTTCGGACGCATCGAGGGCCGGACGGTCGGCATCATCGCGAACCAGCCCTCGCAGATGGCCGGCACCCTGAACATCGATGCCGGCGAGAAGGCCAGCCGGTTCGTGCGCTTCTGCGACGCTTTCTCGATCCCGATCCTCACTCTCGTCGACGTGCCGGGCTACCTGCCGGGCACGGACCAGGAGTGGACCGGTGTCATCCGACGCGGCGCCAAGCTCCTCTACGCGTATGCCGAGGCGACTGTCCCACTCGTCACCGTGATCCTCCGGAAGGCTTACGGCGGCGCGTACATCGTCATGGGGTCCAAGCAGCTCGGAGCCGACATCAACCTCGCCTGGCCGACGGCCGAGATCGCTGTCATGGGCGGTCAGGGTGCGGTCAACATCCTCTACCGCGGCGAGATCAAGCGCGCGGAGGAAGCCGGCGAAGATGTCGCCGCCGTTCGCACCCGCCTCGCGAACGAGTACACGTACAACGTGGCCTCCCCCTTCCTCGCGGCAGAGCGCGGCGAACTCGACGGCATCATCGAGCCGGCGCAGACCCGCGTCGCGGTGGCGAAGGCGCTCCGCGCCCTCCGCGGCAAGCGTGCGAGCCAGCCGGCCAAGAAGCACGGGAACATCCCGCTGTGAGCCTGCCCGACGACGCCGCGACCGCCGCACCCCTGCAGGTGCGGCGCGGTGACGCGAGCGCGGAGGAACTCGCCGCGGTGATCGCTGTCGTCAGCGAATCGCTCGCTCGCGAACAGCAGACAGCCGTCGCCGACGAGCCGGCCGTGTCGGCCTGGCGGGTGTCCGCGCGTGGAGTGCGCAGTGATCTGCGCCGCGATGCTCCCTGGGGCCGCTGGGCAGGCTGAACAGCGTCTCGCTGCGTGTCCCCCAAAGTACCTACAGACATGGATTTGACGATCAGTCAGACTAATCCTGCTGGAACGCTTCTGCGTTCTGCTGATCCGTATCCCTCAGAGCGCGGATCGGCATGTGCGAGCTGGTTTTCGGGTAACCACTTGCATGGCGAGGGGCGGGCGGCTTCGCCGCCCCTCGCCTCTTCTTTTTCGCGTGAGTGCTCCGCGGACGACTGTTCCGACTCAGCGGATGGCGCCGGTGCGCGGGTGCACGATCTCGTGCCAGAGATCCACGACCTCGTCGCCGTTCGGGTCATCCCGACGGCGCGAGCGACCGACGACGGTGACCGCGACCCGAGGGTGCGGCGACGTACGGATGTAGATCCGCTCTGAGGAGGCGCCCTTCAAGGCGTCGGCGAGATCGGCGCGAATGCGATCGAGCGCGGCGGGGCCGACGGCATCCAATCCCCCCTCGTCGAGGACGGTGACCGTGCTGCCGCGGAGGCGCGCCTCCTGCAGACGGGCACGCACGGCTTCGTCGAGCAGTCGGGGTCCGCGAAGCTCGTCGCGCAGCGATCCCTCCGCGAGGCGGGCGCGTTCGCGTTCCTCCGCCTCGAGGTCACCGTCGGATTCGATCGTGCGGATGAGGAGGGGTCCGGCGACGGCGAGCGCCTGCTGCACGCGGACCCGTCGCTCCCGGCGACGTCCCTCCTGGCTCGCCAGCCACTCGAACGAGCGACGCTGGATGCCAGTGAGCTCCGCTGTGTCGACCGCCGCCCGGTCGACGAGACCCGTCAGCAGTTGCGCCGCGATCACCCAGACGGCCGCACCGACGAGTCCCAACGCGAGCGAGTTGAGGATGCCGATCCAGATCGACGACGACACCCCGAGGAGGGCGACGCCGATCCACGCGAAGAGCGGCCGACGCCGGACGGTGACAATCGTCAGCAGGGCGCCGATGCCGCCAAGGCTCCAGGTCGCGAAGGTCTGGAGTCTCGTGCTCTCGTCGACCGATGCCCATGTCGCGAGCGGCACGATGACCGTCGTCGCGAGGACCAGCACGCAGAGCCACAGCGGCAGTGAGCCACCGCGGGGCAGCGAGCCCGCCGGAGCCGTCTCAGGGCGGTCTTCGCCCCCCGGTCGCGGCGCGAAGTCCCAGAACACGCAGAGCCACGTCGTGACCAGGTAGAGAGACAGGGCGGCGATGAAGAGGGCGGGCTGTCGGACCGGCGCTGTCCACACGAGCCCGCCGACGGCGAGGTAGGCGGTGAAGACGACCGCGACGATCGACAGACCGGTCTGGACGCGCACGTTCATCGCGGGTACTCCCATCGCAAGTCGACGACCGTGCCCCGGCGCGAACTGCGCACGCGCGCCTGACCGCCGACAGCGGCCACGCGGGCGACGATCGAGCCGCTGATACCGAGACGGTCCTCGGGCACACCCTGGACGTCGAATCCCTCGCCGGTGTCGACGATCCGCACGATGACCCGACGTTCGTCAGCGGTGACCTCGGCGTGAAGTCCCGCCGCAGCCGCGTGCTCGATCGCGTTCACCACGGCCTGCGCGGCGGCGAGCACGAGTGCACGCGCGACGCGGCCGGGAATGGTGTGAGCGCGGGGATCGAGCGCGATCCGGACGTCGAGGTCGACGTCATGTTCAGACGCCGCAGCGCGGATACCGTCGACGAGGAACATGGGCTGGACGGGTTCGTCGGGTCCTTCCTCCGCGTCGCGATCGGCGTTGGCGAGTCGGGTCAGAGCGTCGCGAGCCATACCCACGGCGAGGTCGCGCTCCCGCGGTGTCGAGGCGCGCTCGGCGGCGATGAGGGCGGCCAGCACGCTGTCGTGCATGAGCGCGGCGACCGAGATCCGCTCCTGCTCGACGGCGTCCGCGGCGGCTGCCGCGGCGTACGAGCGCACCGCTTCTTCACGGGTGCGGTCGAGCCGCTCGGCGAGCAGTCGCAGCATCCAGCCGATCATCGTCATGACCACGGCGAGGATGATCGCGTAGACGACCTGCCGGGAGACCTGGATGACGTTCTCGATGTCGGCGCCCACCTGGATGAGGCGGACGATGCCGTAGAGGATCGGCACGAGCGCGCACCACACGTACTGCAGCATCAGGGGGAAGGCGAGCGCCGTCGCGACGGTCGCGACGTTCAGCAGGTACCAGATCCACGGCTCCGCGGACTCGGCTGCCGGGCGGCCGGCGGTCGCGAACGGCCAGGCGATGAGCACGAGCGGGAACAGGATCGCGAAGACGGCGGCGAGCGGGCGGTAGAAGCGCCCCGCGATACCGGCGGCGATCATGAGGACGAGCGGCCCGAACACGGCGCACGTGAGAACGAGGTTCCACGTGTGCTCCTCCTGCGTCGAACCGATGGCGTGGAAGAAGGACTGCAGCCCCAGCACCGCGCATCCCACCGCGATGACGAACGCGAGGATGCGCTCGACGCGCTCGCGGGAGAAGAAGGTCGAATCGGGCGGGATCGTGAGCATCCCGGCTGGCGCGACCTCAGGCGCCACCGGGATCCTCTGCAACCAGACCGTCCTCCATCGCACGCCGGAGCAGGTCCACCTTCGTCGGGGCGGGGCGACCGACCTCGACGTACTTCACCCGCACGCGGGTGATGTTCTCCTTCGCCGTCGAGTAGGCGACGCCGAGCCGCTCGGCGACCGACTTGAGCGGCAGTCCGGCAGCGTACAGGCGCAGCACGTCGCGTTCCCGCGACGACAGCTGCGCGTCAGCGAAGGCCCGGTCGCCGTCGATGGCCGACGCCCACTCGACGTTGTCGAGCGACTCGCCCCTGGCCACGGTGCCGACGGCGGAGATGACCTCGTCGATGCGCGACGCCTTGCTCACGACGCCGGCCGCGCCGGCGACGAGGGCTTCGCGGACGGCGGCCGGGCGATCGGCCACGCTGTGGATGATGACAGGCGAGCCGTCGTGCACGAGCCGGGTGACGTTCTCTGTGACGGTCGCACCGTCTCCGAGCATCAGATCGAGGACGACGACGTCCGCGGGATTCTCCTTGGTCAGGGTCCGCCAGTCGAGGTAGGCGGCGACGCTCTCCCCCGAGAAGACGACGCGCATCTGCTCCGCGCGGCTGCAGGCGGCTTCGAGGCCGAGGCGCACGGATTCATGGTCGTCTATCAAGGCGACGCGGATCATGCGCTCACCCTATCCGTCAGCGCGTCAGGACCGCGATCGCCTCGACGTGATGCGAGTGCGGGAACAGGTCGAAGGCTCGGATCGACGGCGTCGTGTAGCCGTGCGCGGCGAAGGTGCCGAGATCGCGCGCCAGGGCGACCGGGTCGCACGCGACGTAGACGATCCGTTCGGGCGAGAGGTCGACGAGCCGCTCGACGACGTCCTTCCCCGCTCCGGCGCGCGGCGGGTCGAGGACGACCGTGCCTCGCGCGAGCCGGGTGCGCTGCGCGGGGGTCGCGGTCTCGACGAGGTTCGCGAGCCAGCGGTCGACGCGGGCGGTTTCGGCGCGCGCGCCGATCCACGCAGCGAGGTTCTCACCGGCGTGCTCGGTGGCACGGGAGTCGGACTCGACGGAGGTGATCCGCGTCGAGCGACCGCCGACCCCCGCGACGGATGCCGCCAGGAGACCGACGCCGCCGTAGAGGTCGAGGTGCCAGCCCTCGGGGTCGACAGCATCGGTCACCGCCTCGGCAACCGCGTCGTGGAGCGTGCCCGCGGCCAACCGGTGCACCTGCCAGAAGCCACCGGCATCCACCTGGAACTCGCGGTCACCGACGGTCTCGACGACTACCTCACGCGCGGCGGGGTCGACGGGTGTCGGACGGCGCGTGCGGGTGTGCTCGGGCCGCGAGATGACGCGGACCCGCCCGTCGGCGGGCTGCACGAGGTCGAGTCGGCCCGCGGAGCCGCCCTGGCGCCGGGCCATGGCGCGGCTGATGCTCTGGGTGGCCAGCGGCAGCTCCTCGACGGGGATGACGCGGTGGCTGCGCGCGGCGAAGGGTCCGATACGTCCCTCGTCGTCGACGTGGAGACTGACGCGTGTGCGCCAGCCCGTCCCGTCGGCCGACTCCTCGACAACGCGGTCACCCTTCACCTGCGACAGCGGCGGCTCGATGGTGACGGGCGCGTCGGAGCCGGCGAAACGTGTGAGGGCCTCGCGGAGGACGTCTGCCTTCAGCTCGCGCTGGTGATCCAGGGCGATATGGCCGAAGTCCGCGCCGCCGGGTCGATCGGCCGGAGCCACACGGACATCAGCCGGTGCCCACACGTGGGGGCGGCGGTGCGGCGAGGCATCCAGCACCTCCACCGTGTCGCCCCGCCAGAACGAGGCCTTCTTCGTGTCGGTGAGGGCGACGCGCACGCGTTCGCCGGGGATCGCGTCGGTGACGAAGACGACCCGGTTCTCGTGGCGGGCGACGAAGACGCCGCCGTGTGCGACGGCCGTGATATCGAGGTCGATGAGGTCTCCGGGTTGCATTCTCCGATGCTGTCACACCGGCCCTCGGGGACCGCCATCGAGACGCCGGCGCCCGGCTACCGTGGTCGTATGCGCGTGTGCCTCGCCTCCACCTCCCCCGCTCGCCTCATGCTGCTGCGCCAGGTCGGCATCGAACCGACCACCCGGGCTCCGCAGGTCGATGAGGAAGCGGTCATCGCGGCGACCGAAGCCGCCGAGGGTCGCACGCTCCCACCCGACGAACACGTCCTTCTTCTCGCGCGGCGGAAAGCCGCCGACGTCGCCGACACTCTCGCGGCAGAGGGTTTCGAGGGCATCGTGATCGGTGGCGACTCGATGTTCGAGCTCGACGGGGAGATCCTCGGCAAGCCCTATACGCCCGAGGCGGCCCGTGCCCGGTGGCAGTCGATGCGCGGGCGCACCGGCATCCTCCACTCCGGCCACAGCGTCTTCCTCGTCCGCGCCGGTGCCTCTCCGATCGAAGCGCACGCGGTGGCCGAGGCATCCGTGTCGTTCGCCGCCGATGTGACGGATGCCGAGATCGACGCGTACGTGGCGACCGGGGAACCACTCCTGGTGGCCGGCGCATTCACGGTCGACAGCCTCGGCGGCGCGTTCATCGAGCGCGTCGAGGGCGACCCGTCCACGGTGGTGGGGATGTCGCTGTCGACGCTCCGGCGGCTGGTGCGAGAGCTCGGCGTGGAGTGGACGTCACTGTGGAACATGCCGGGGACGACAACGCCTTAGTGGACTCCGCCACACGAATGCGGCGTGATCTTGTGCGAGTGATCCAAAGAGTCGGGCAGACACGTGGGTAGGCTCGAAGCCATGCCTGAGAGCGTGAACACTGGAATCTCGAAAGTGCTGATCGCCAATCGTGGCGAGATCGCGGTGCGCATCATCCGCGCCGCACGCGACTCGGGGAAGGCCTCGGTGGCGGTCTACGCCGATCAGGACCGTGACGCGATGCACGCGCGTCTCGCCGACGAGGCGTACGCCCTGGGCGGCGCCACGAGCGCCGAGACGTACCTGTCGATCGAGAAGATCCTCTCGGTCGCCCGCCGGTCCGGTGCCGACGCCGTGCACCCCGGTTACGGCTTCCTCGCCGAGAACGCCGACTTCGCTCGCGCAGTGATCGGTGCCGGTCTCATCTGGATCGGGCCCGCACCCGAAGCGATCGAGGCGCTCGGCGACAAGGTCACTGCACGGCACGTCGCCGAGAAGGTGGGCGCGCCGCTCGCCCCCGGCACGCCCGGCCCCGTCGCCGGCGCGGACGAGGTTGTCGCCTTCGCCCGCGAATTCGGTATGCCCATCGCGATCAAGGCGGCGTACGGCGGTGGCGGCCGCGGTCTGAAGGTCGCTCGCGAGTTCGACGAGATCGAGGAGCTGTTCGAGTCCGCCACACGCGAGGCCATCACCGCGTTCGGTCGCGGCGAATGCTTCGTCGAGAAGTACCTCGACAAGCCCCGGCACGTCGAGACGCAGTGCCTGGCGGATGCCGAGGGCAACGTCGTCGTGGTCTCGACCCGCGACTGCTCGCTGCAGCGCCGTCACCAGAAGCTCGTCGAAGAGGCGCCCGCTCCGTTCCTCTCCCCCGAGCAGAACGAGATCCTCTACTCGGCGTCGAAGGCCATCCTCAAGGAGGTCGGCTACGTCGGCGCGGGTACGTGTGAGTTCCTGATCGGCGCCGACGGCACGATCTCGTTCCTCGAGGTGAACACCCGCCTGCAGGTGGAGCACCCGGTCTCCGAAGAGGTGACCGGTATCGACCTCGTCCGCGAGCAGTTCCGCATCGCTGAGGGCGGAACGCTCGAATACAGCGACCCCGAGCCGGTCGGACACTCGATCGAATTCCGCATCAACGGCGAGGACCCGGGCCGCGGCTTCCTGCCCGCGCCCGGCGACATCCACGTCTTCAAGACCTTCGGCGGCCCGGGCGTACGTCTCGACTCCGGCGTGACCGCGGGCGACAGCGTGTCGGGAGCGTTCGACTCGCTGCTCGGCAAGCTGATCGTCACAGGCCGCACCCGCGAAGAGGCACTCGAGCGCTCGCGCCGCGCTCTCGACGAGTTCGAGGTGGCCGGGATGCCGACGGTGCTGCCGTTCCACCGCAAGGTCGTCCGCGATCCGGCCTTCACCGCCGAGAGCGGCGCCTTCGGTGTCTTCACGCGCTGGATCGAGACCGAGTTCGACAACGACATCCCCGCCTGGGACGGCGAGGCCGGTCCCGCAGCGGAGGCCGAAGCCCGGCACACCGTGGTCGTCGAGGTCAGCGGCAAGCGCCTCGAGGTCAGCCTTCCCGACCGACTCGCGGCTGCGCCCGCTGCCGTCGGCCGGCCCGTCGCGGTGCCGCCCTCGCGGCGCTCGCACGCGTCGACTGCCGTGTCGGGAGCGAGCGGCGATGCCGTCGCATCCCCCATGCAGGCCACTGTCGTGAAGATCGCCGTGGCGGAGGGGCAGCAGGTCGTCAAGGGCGACCTGGTCGTCGTCCTCGAGGCGATGAAGATGGAGCAGCCGATCCAGGCGCACAAGGACGGCGTCGTCGGCGCGATCAACGCGCAGGCGGGCACGACCGTGTCGGCGGGTCACCAACTGCTCACGATCTCCTGACACCCACGTCTGCGTCACCCGGCACGCTTATCGTGTGGGGATGAAGAGCCCCCACGCCCCGCTCGCCGTCGCCTCGATGGCGCTCCTGCTCACGGGGTGCGCGAGCAGTCCGAGCGTCGACATCGATGCTGCGCAGACGTGGTACGACTCGGTGGTGGCCGCCGAGTCCGACGGTCCGGGGTCGATCGGCGTGGCGGGGATGCAGATCGGTCCGGATGAACCGGGCTCCGAGGTACGGATCGACTTCGCGCAGCCGACGGAACTCTCCCGGGTCGACGTCCGCTGCTTCGGCGGCGTGACGGCCGCCGTCACCGTCTCCCTCACCGGAGTCACCGACGGGATCGCCGCGAAGCAGCAGGAGATCCCGTGCGACGAAGAAGCTCACACCATCCAGATCGACTCAGCGGCGGCGGACGGCTTCACCGTCTCTGCGACGTCCCCCGCACGCACGTTCCTCCACGCCACGGCCCTGCAGGAACTCACCGTCGAGCGCTGACGCGCCGGGGTCAGAAGGCCACGGCCCGCGGATGATTCCAGACTCGCCAGCTGCCCGCTGACCGGTCCCACCCGAAGCCGTCCGACCAGTAGGTCGCCGCCCCGAAGCGCGATCCGGTGCTCAGTGCGACGTGGACCCCGTCTCGGCCGAAGCCGACGATGTCCGCTCGGCCGTCACCGTTGACGTCGACGACGCTCCGCGGCATCCACCCCGGCGTCCATTCACGCGAGCCGAAGTCCGTCGTCCACACCGTGGACGGCCCGAACGATGTGCCGCGATTGAGGGCGACGTAGGTGCGCGTACCGCCGAACCCGACGACGTCGAGTCGACCGTCGCCGTTCACGTCGGCGAATGTCCGGGAGTGGACGGCGCCGCGCCACGAGCCGGAGGCCGCATCCGTCCCGAACGAGGACGACCAGAGCATGGGCTTGGCGAAGCCGGACCCCGTCCCGCGCGCCACCAGGATCCCGCGAGCGCTGAACGCCACGATGTCAGGCTTGCCGTCGCCGTCGATGTCCATCACCCGTCGCGGGTGGTTGACCACGCTCCATCCCTGCCCCGTGCCGAATTCGGCGAGCGCGAGCGTCATGGGGGCGAAGCCGCTCCCGGTGTTGCGGGCGACGTAGACGCCCTTCGCGCCGAACCCCACGAGATCCGGCAAGCCGTCGCCGGTGACGTCGACGACGAACCGCGGATGCCGCGAGGCGACCCACCCGCCGGCAGCGTCACTCGAGCCCATCTGGCGTGACCAGATCTGCGGCTTCGCGAACGACGAGCCGGTGTTGCGCGCCACCGAGACGCCGGCGCCGCCGAAGCCGACGATGTCCGGCTTCCCGTCGCCCGTGACATCGACGACGACGCGCTGATGGACTCCGACGCGCCAGCCTTGATCGCTGCCGAAGTCGGAGACCCATGCGCGGGCCGAGCCGAAGGTGCTGCCGCCCGTGCCCGGCGCGACGGAGACGCCTGCGGCGCCGAATCCGACGACGTCGGGGCGGCCGTCGCCGGTCACGTCGAGGACCATCCGCGGATGCGTCGACCGCTGCCACCCCTTCGATGTGCCGAAGGTGCTCAGGGCGAGCTGCCGCGACGTGAAGGTGCGGCCGTTGTTGAACGCGGTGTACACGCCGTTGCCCCCGAAGGACACGAGGTCGGGCAGGCCGTTGCTGTTGAGGTCGGTGTCCCACGCCGTCGCGTCCGCGTCGTCGTCGATCCCGTTGCCGTCCGTGTCGGGGAGCGTCGATCCTCCCGTCGGTCCGACGCGCGACGACGCGGTCAGGCAGCACGTCACCCGCCTTGACGTCAGGACGACGTCTCCGGTGAGGTTCCGCCAGACGCCGTTATAGGCGCCGGAGGAATCGCGCAGCGTGTAGTTGTCGAACTGGATGCCGCTGACGGCGACGTACTTGCGCTTGCCGCTCGGCACGTCGAGTGCGGCATTGAGGATGGACAAGTGCACGTGGGCGCTGTCACCCGGTGTGCCGCCGCAGGGCAGCGTCTGGCCCGCCGTCCCGATGGTCGTGCCCGCCTCCACCCAGGTCCCCACGAGAGCGGACTTCGCATTCGTCAGGTGGTAGTACTCCGACATCCACCCGCCGCCGTGGTCGACTCCGAGGAACCATCCCGTGCTGCAGCGCACCCGGTAGACCGTTCCCGCGGCGACCGTGCGGACCGACCGGTCCCGCGACGCGAGCGGGGAGAAATCGATCGCCCCTCGGTTGATGCCGTCGCTGTCGGAATGGGACCCGCTGGCCCCCCACCGGATGCCGGGGGCGAAGGGAAGCCGGAAGACCGGCTGTGGCCCGTAGGCCGGCACGGCGAGGCGAAGCGGAGCGATCGGGACCGTGGAATCCGGCGGCAGTTCGCGCGTCAGCGGGAGGGTCGGCCCGTCGTTCGCGTGATCGTCCTCGGGAACGGGCGTCGGGGCCGGGCTGGGCGCCGGCGTCGCGGACGGGGTCGGCTCCAGCGTCGCGGACGGGGTGGGCTCCGCCGTCGCGGACGGGGCGAGGGTCGGTGAGGGGTCCGCAGTCGGCGAGGCTGCTGTCGGGGTCGGGGTCGGGGTCGGCGTCGGTTCGGCGACCGCCGGATCAACCGACACGGTCGGTGACGGCTCCGGCAGGGTCCCGGCCGAGAGCGGCAGGCAGGCCAGGACGGCGGCTGCGGCGACGAGGATTCCGAGCAGTGTGCGGGACGGTGCAGGCATAAGGGTCTCCGGGTCTCCCCAGATGAACATGCCCTCCCCAGGGCTTTCCCACCCTACGCGGGCGAATCCTGACTGGAGGGGGGTTGACGGCACTCGCCGCGCGCCCCCTCGACTCAGCTGTAAGTGTCTTCGTCCCGTGCGACCTGGTGCATCGCACGCGTCGCGTCGGTGATGCTCCCGGACAGCGACGGGAAGACGGCGAAGACACGGGAGATCTGGTCGACCGTCAGCCGTCGCTCGACCGCGATCGCGATCGGGTAGATCAGTTCGGAGGCGCGCGGCGCGACGATGACCCCGCCGATCACGGTTCCGGATCCCTCGCGGGCGATGATCTTCACGAAGCCGTCTTTGACGCCCATCATCTTGGCTCGGGCGTTCGCCGCGAGCGGGAGCTTGTGGACGGTCCCGTTGACGGCACCCGACTCGATGTCGCGCTCCTGGCGGCCGACGGTCGCGATCTCGGGTGCGGTGAAGATGTTGGCGGTGACGCGGTTGCGTTCGAGCGGGATGACGGTGTCCCCGAGCGCGTGGAAGACCGCCATGCGGCCCTGCATCGCCGCGACCGACGCGAGCGGCAGGAAGGTCGTGCAGTCGCCGGCAGCGTAGATGTTCGGGACCGAAGTCCGCGCGACGCGGTTGACCTGGATGTGGCCGGAGCCCGTGAGCTGGATGCCGGCATCCTCGAGTCCGATGCCCGCCGTGTTCGGAATGGACCCGACCGCCATGAGGCAGTGGCTGCCCTCGACGGTGCGACCGTCGGACAGGGTCGCGATGACGCCGTCCTTCGTGCGCTCGACCTTCTCGGCGCGGGACTTCGAGAGAACCTCCATGCCGCCGCGGGTGAAGACCTTCTCGATCACAGCGGCCGCGTCGGAGTCTTCTCCGGGGAGGACCTGATCGCGGCTGGAGATGAGCGTCACCTTCGATCCCAGGTTCATGTAGGCACCGGCGAACTCGGCTCCGGTGACGCCCGACCCGACCACGATCAGGTGCTCGGGGAGGCTCGACATGTTGTAGAGCTGCGTCCAGGTGAGGATCCGCTCGCCGTCGGGCTTCGCACTGTCGAGTTCGCGCGGCGATGCGCCGACCGAGACGACCAGGGTGTCGGCCTCGACCCGGTCGAAGTCCGTGCCGTTCGGTCCCGTCGAGACGACGACGGCGTGCGTGCCGTCGAGGCGGCCGTGTCCGGAGATGATGCGGACCCCGGCATCCACCAGCTGCGCGCGCTGATCGTCGGACTGCTGACGGGCGAGGGAGAGCAGTCGCTTGTTGACCGCCGCCATGTTGATCGCGATCTCGGGCTTGAGCGGCTTGCCGCTGTCGCCGCGGGCGAAGAGCTGCACTCCGAGGTCGGAGGCTCCGCGGATGGCGACGGCGGCGTCGGCCGTCGCGATGAGGGTCTTCGACGGGACGACGTCGGTCATGACGGCGGAACCGCCGATGCCCGCGCGCTCGACGAGGGTCACCTCTGCTCCCAGCTGGGCCGCTGCGAGGGCAGCCTCATATCCGCCGGGGCCGCCACCGATGATGGCGACACTCTGGGTGGTCTCGAAGCTCACAGACATGTGGATCATTCTTTCAGCCTCACGCGGCTTTCCGCGCCGCGCCGCGAAGCCGACGGTGTGGCCGAGCCGTCCGGGGCTTCCTAGAGTGGGAGCATGCACGAGGAGACCCACCCGCTCGACGATCCCGCCACCGACCCGTTCGAGGTCGCGCAGACCGCCGCAGCAGACATCGCCCGCCTCACCGGCGTGGCTCAGCACGACATCGCCCTGACCTTGGGAAGCGGATGGGGCAAGGCCGCCGAGCTCATCGGCGAGACGACCGCGACGCTCGACGCGACCGAGGTCACCGGCTTCAGCAAGCCCGCTCTGGCGGGCCACGTCGGCTCGATCCGCAGCATCCTGACGCCCGACGGAAAGCGGGTCCTGGTGATCGGCGCGCGGACCCACTACTACGAGGGTCACGGCGTCCGGCGGGTCGTCCACAGCGTCCGGACGGCTGCTGCGACCGGCGCGAAGATCATGGTGCTGACCAACGGCGCCGGCGGCATCAAGACATCCTGGACACCGGGCCAGCCGGTCCTCATCAGCGACCACATCAACCTCACTGCGGACTCTCCGCTCGAGGGTGCGACCTTCATCGACCTGACCGACCTGTACTCCTCGCGGCTGCGCGAGCTCGCCCGCACGGTCGACCCGACGCTCGACGACGGCGTCTACTGCCAGTTCCGCGGCCCGCACTACGAGACGCCCGCCGAGGTGCAGATGGCGAAGACGATCGGCGGACACATCGTCGGCATGTCGACGGCTCTCGAAGCCATCGCCGCACGCCAGGCAGGCATGGAGATCCTCGGATTCTCGCTCATCACGAACCTCGCCGCCGGCATCCAGACCACCCCGCTCAGCCACCAGGAGGTCCTCGAGGCCGGCCGCGAAGCCGAGCCCGTGATCTCCGACCTGCTGGCCCGTGTGATCGGCGTCCTGTGAGCGAGGGCGTGCTCGAGACCGCTCGACAGTGGCTCGCGCAGGACCCGGACGAGGCGACCCGCGCCGAGCTCGCCGACCTCATCACGCGCGCCGAGGCGGGCGACCAGGCGGCGACGTCGGACCTCCGCGACCGCTTCGACAGCCGTCTCGCCTTCGGCACGGCGGGCCTCCGCGGCGCCCTGGGCGCCGGGTCGAACAGGATGAACCGCGTGCTCGTGGGACAGGCCGCCGCAGGGTTCGCGGCATATCTCCGCGAACGCGCGGGCGACGAGACCCCTTCGGTCGTCGTCGGCTACGACGGCCGGCGGAACTCCGACGTGTTCGCCCGCGACAGCGCGGAGATCTTCGCCGGAGCGGGGCTCCGCGCGATCCTCCTCCCCCGCCTCCTCCCGACGCCCGTGCTCGCGTTCGCCGTCCGCCACCTCGGCGCGTCGGCAGGTGTCATGGTCACCGCCTCCCACAACCCGCCCGACGACAACGGCTACAAGGTCTACCTGGGCGGTGCGGACGACGGCGCGCAGATCGTCTCCCCCGCGGATGCCGAGATCGCCGCCCACATCGATCGAGTCGCCGCCCTCGCGGACCTCGGTGCGATCCCCCGCTCCGACGGCTTCGAGATCGCCGACGAGTCCGTCGTGGAGGCGTACGTCCGCGCGACCGCCCTCGTCGCCCCCGCTCCGGCGGGCGCCGCGGGCCTCACCTGGGTCTACACGGCCATGCACGGTGTCGGGCACGAGACGCTCGGACGCGTCCTCGAGACCGCCGGGTACCCGGCGCCCATCGTCGTCGAGGCGCAGATCCATCCCGACGGCCGGTTTCCGACCGTCGCCTTCCCGAACCCCGAAGAGCCCGGCGCGATGGACCTCGCGTTCGAGACCGCCCGCGCCGCTCGCGCGGAGTTGATCGTCGCGAACGACCCCGACGCCGATCGGCTCGCCGTCGCGATCCCGGATGCCGCGGCCGACGGAGGCTGGCGACGGCTCACCGGCAACGAGGTCGGGCTGCTGCTCGGCTGGCGCGCTGCGCGGACGGCGAGCTCCGGCACCCTCGCCTGCTCGCTCGTCTCCTCGCCGGGCCTGCAGACGATCGCCGAGCACTACGGCCTCGATTTCTCCGCCACCCTGACGGGCTTCAAGTGGATCTCGCGCGCGCCCGGGCTCGTCTTCGGATTCGAGGAGGCCCTCGGCTACCTCGTGAACCCGGGCACGGTCCGCGACAAGGACGGCATCTCGGCGGCGATCGCCATCCTCGGACTCGTGTCCGAGGCGCGCGAAGAGGGCAGGACGCTCGGCGACCTGCTCGACGAATCCGCCGCGACGTTCGGACATTTCGCGAGCGGCCAGGTCTCGATCCGCGTCGACGACGTCTCGGTGATCGGCAAGATCATGGCCGCGCTCCGTGAGGCACCACCGGCATCCGTCGGATCGGTTGCCGTCGAGCGCGTCGAGGATATGCTCCTGGCCCCCGAGGGGTCACCGAGCGGCGACATCCTTCGCATGTGGCTCGACGACGGTTCACGCGTCATCGTGCGCCCGAGCGGCACCGAACCGAAGCTCAAGGCGTACCTCGACGTGCGCGGCGAATCCGCAGAGGACGCCGCGGGGCGCTTGAACGCGGTCGATGCGGGCGTGCGAGCGATCCTTGCGGGAGCGCAGGCCTGATGACGACTCCGCTCATCGAGCCGGTCACTCTCAGCCTCGGCAGGGTGCAGCTCGTCCCCCTCGACCACGCTCACGCCGACGCGCTGACAGCGGCCCGCGACGGCCTCGAGTACGCCTGGTACACCTCCATTCCGGCATCCGTCCCCGACGAGATCTCGTGGCGGCTCGGCGAGCGCGAGACGGGCACGATGAACCCGTTCGCGGTGATCGTCGACGAGAAGCCCGAGGGGATGACGACCTTCTGCAACATCGACGCGGAGGACCGGCACGTCGAGATCGGCTACACGTGGCTGTCGCGGCAGGTTCAGCGCACCGAGGTGAACACGACGGCGAAGCGACTGCTCCTCGAGCACGCGTTCGAGGCGTGCGACGCGATCGCCGTCGAGTTCCGGACGTCATGGCACAACCGGCAGTCGCGTGCCGCGATCGAGCGGCTCGGCGCCCGCCAGGACGGTGTGCTCCGCAACCACCGGATCGGGCCCGGCGGCTCGATGCGCGACACGGTCGTGTACTCGATCCTCCCCCACGAGTGGCCGGGCGTCCGGATGGGACTGGACGCGCGCCTCGCGGGCTGATCAGCCGTCGACGACGGCGACGAGTTCGTCGAGGAAGCCCGCGAAGCTGGTGCCGCGACGGAGGATCCGCTGCACACTGTCGCGCTCGCTGAACACCTCGACGAGCTGCTCGAACACGGTCTGGAACGCTTCCCGGTCGGACTCCGAGAAGGCGACCATCGCGACGACCTGCACGCGACCGTCGCCCCACCGGATCGACGGATCGGCGAGGCCGACGGCGATGGCCGTCCGCGTCGCCGTCATGCCGATCGCGTGAGGCACGGCGAGGGCGTCCGTGAACGCCGTCGAAGAGATCCGCTCACGCTCGAGCGTCCGGGTGACGTAGTCCTCGGTGATGACGCCCTGCGCGGCCAGCTGCTCTCCCAACCCGCGGATGACGGTCTCCTCGTCGGCGTCCGCGGGAAGCCGCGACACGAAGGCGTCCGGCGAGAAGTAGCGCTCGAGCTCGGCACGGAGGCCCGCGAGACGACGAGCGCGGCGTGCGCGTGCCGCCGCTGCCTGCACCCGTTCGACGTCAGGCTCGGTGAGGAACGGCTGGATGCGGACGAGCCGGTCGGACGGCTCGGGCGGGTCGATCGTCGTCAGCACGAGGTCGGTGTCGAGACCGGACCAGTCCGGATCGACGCGCGTCTCGACGGCGACGACCTCGATCTCACGACCGAGCGCGCGATCGATGCTGGTCCGCAGCAGCTCGTGCATTTCGTAGTAGCCGGGGCAGACGAGCGTCGCCGTCAGGAGCCGGGCGGACTGGCGGGACCGCTCGAGCCGGCCGCCCACGTGCATCGCGATGTATGCGATCTCGTCCTCGTGGAGCGGGGCGCCGACGACGATGCGCAGCTGCTCTGCCATGAACACGGCGACGTCGAAGATCATCGGATAGCTGGACTTCAGCGAGCGCGTGAGGGCGTTCCGGGACCACGCCCGGTCCTGCGCGCGCTGACGCAGGTTCTGCACGTGCAGCGCGAGTCGCAGGATGAAGTCGTCGTGATCGATGTCGACGAGGAACTCGGATGCCGCCCGCGCGACGACCGCACGCACGGCCGTCTCGACGTCGGGATCGAGGCGGTCGCGGATGACGGCGTCGGGCTCGGCGGCGCCCGGTGCGACGACGCGGGTCTGCACGAGGGCGGCCAAGTGGTCGCGGTCGCCATCTCCGAGTCGCACGCCGAGGTGGGTGATTGCGAGGCGGTCGAGCAGGTCGGCGATCTTCGCACGCGCGGCGGAGTCGCCCACGGGCGCTCCGTCGAGACCACGACCGCGCCCGACGCGGTCGGCGGCGATCGCGATGTGCATCATGACGTCGCCGATGCCGAACTCGTTGACGAGGTAGCCGAGGTCGCCGAGACCGGCGACCAGCTCGTCCTTGAAAGCTCCGAGGGCGGAGGTCTCGGCGGTGCTCTCCCCCAGCGCACGGCGGAGCGCGCGCAGGTCGAAGGCGCCCTGATCCATCTCGTCGTGCGCGAGGCGGCTGAGCAGGCGCCGCTGCGCCATCTCCGTCCCCGACAGACGCACGCGCTCCGCGGAGCGCTCGAGGGTCAGCTGCGTTCCGCTCAAGAGCGCGCGGACCCGTCCCAGGTCAGACTCGAGCGTGGCCTCGCTCACGTGGAAGTGCTGCGCTGCGGCGTACACGTCGACGCCGTCGGGCGCATCGAGGAGGTCCCGCACGAGGCGGTGCAGCCGGTCGCGGGGGGTCTCTTCCGTCACCGTCCGCAGCGCGCCCGCGGCGCCGCCTCCCGCGCGATAGCCCGACGGCCCGGATTCGATCGCGTCGCACGCCGGGACGCGTGCATTCAGGGCGGCCACGTACGAGCGGATGCTGCGGGGCGTCACTCCCACGACGTCGGCGAGCTCGCCGGCGGTTCGCCAGGCGGCATCCCGGATCAGGAGCGCCATGACCTGGTCCTGTCTCGCCCGGCTCACGCGTCCAGTCAACCACCTGCACGACCAGGGGGTTTCCTCCCCCGCGGAAGAAGGGCTGGTTGTCGCTTCCTGTGAGTCGGATGAGAATGGCGGAGAGACAAGGAGGCGGATCGATGAAGATCCTCGTCGTCTGTGGCGCCGGTGCGTCGAGCACGTTCGTCGCTCAGCGTCTGCGGCAAGCCGCACAGCGCGAAGGCACGGAGCTGCTCGTCCGAGCGGGCGTCCCCGGCATGGTCGCCATGGAGGCGGACGCCGGCGACGTGGTGCTCGTGGGTCCGCACCTCGCCTCCGCCCTCTCAGAGATAGAACGGGATGCCGTCACCCGACAGGCGCATGCCGTGCTGCTGCCGGAGGACGTGTTCGGCGACCGAGATGGAACCCGCACGTTCGCCCTGGTGAAGGCCGCGACAGCCACCGACCGTATCGAAAGGACCCCGCGATGAGCGCACCGGCCAGCCGGACCGTGAGGATCGGATCGTCGAATGGTCTCCACGCGCGCCCCGCGAAGCTGTTCGCGCAGGCGGCGAAGGATGCCGGCATCCCCGTCACCATCTCGAAGGGCTCCGGCGGCGCCGTCAATGCCGCCAGCATCCTCAGCGTCATCTCGCTGGGTGCGGAGAACGGCGATTACGTGACGCTGACCGCCGACGGCGCGAACGCCGAAGAGGTGCTCGATGCCCTCACCGAACTTCTGACCACCGACCACGACGCCTGAGGGACACATGACTGAGCTTCGAGGAGTAGGAATCGGCCTGGGCGTGAGCCACGGCCCCGTCGCACGGATGGCGGAGCCGCTGCCCGCGCCGAAGGACGAGAAGAGCACGCTGAGCGGCGACGAGGAGACCACGCGCGTCCGCGCCGCGATCGAGGCCGTCGCACGCGAGCTCGAGCAGCGCGGCGAGACCGCCGGCGGAGCTGCGCAGGAGGTGCTCGAGGCGCAGGCGATGATGGCGGAGGACCCGGCCCTCGAAGAGGAGGTCACGAACCGCATCGCAGCCGGCAAGACCGCCGAGTTCGCCGTGTTCGACGCGTTCGCCTCGTTCCGCGACACGCTCGCGGCGATGGGCGGCTACCTCGGCGAGCGCGCCGCCGATCTCGACGACGTCGCGCAGCGCGTCATCGCACACCTCCGGGGCGTCGCGGCTCCCGGTGTCCCCGACCCGGGGCATCCGTTCGTCCTGGTCGCGAAGGACCTCGCTCCCGCCGACACCGCGCTCCTCGACCTCGACAAGGTCCTCGCCCTCATCACCACCGAAGGCGGACCGACCTCGCACACCGCGATCCTCGCGCGTGAGAAGTCGATCGTCGCCGTTGTCGGTGTCCGTGGCGCAGCTGACCTGGCCGAGGGCGAGACGGTGATCGTGGATGCCGCCGCCGGCGTCGTCACGACGCAGCCGACGGATGACGACATCGCGCAGGTCGAACGCCGCGAGGCCGACCGCGCCGCCGCCGCTGACGCCCCCGTCACTCCGGGCGCTCTCGCCGACGGCAGTGCCGTTCCGTTGCTGGCCAACCTGGGCAAGCCGCAGGATGCCGCGAAGGCCGTCGAGCTCGGGGCGGAGGGTGTGGGCCTGTTCCGCACCGAATTCCTGTTCCTCAGCTCCGCGCAGGCGCCGACCGTCGACGAGCAGACGAAGGCCTACACCGAGCTCCTCCAGGCGTTCCCCGGCAAGAAGGTCGTCGTCCGCGCACTCGATGCCGGGGCCGACAAGCCGCTCGCGTTCCTCAACGACGCCCACGAGGAGAACCCCGCCCTCGGGCTCCGGGGACTCCGCGCGCTCCGCGCCAGCGAGGACATCCTGCGCGAGCAGCTGACCGCCCTCGCCAACGCGGATGCCGCCACCGAGGCCGACCTCTGGGTCATGGCGCCGATGGTGTCGACGGTCGAGGAGACGGAGTACTTCGTCACCCTGGCGAAGGAGTACGGCATCAAGACCGCAGGGGTCATGGTCGAGGTCCCCTCCTCCGCCCTTCTGGCCGACAAGGTCCTCGCCCACGCCGACTTCGCGTCGATCGGAACGAACGACCTCACGCAGTACACCCTCGCGGCAGACCGCCTCCTCGGTTCGGTCTCCTCGTTCCAGGACCCGTGGCATCCCGCGGTCCTTCAGCTCGTCAAGGCGACGGGCGACGGCGGACGCCTCAACGGCAAGCCGATCGGCATCTGCGGTGAGGCCGCGGCCGATCCGCTGCTCGCGGTCGTCCTCGTCGGCCTCGGCGCGACGACCCTCTCCATGGCACCGACGGCGCTCGCAGATGTGCGCGCCACCCTCTTGCACCACAGCCTCGACGACGCCAAGCGCATCGCCGAAGCAGCCCTCGCCGCATCCGATGCGGCATCCGCCCGAGCCGCGGCCCAGGAAGCCGCAGCACAGCACAAGGAGAACCAGTAACCATGACAACGACGTCTCCGGCACAGACCCGGGGAGGAGCCCGCGTCGCCGTCCAGCGATTCGGCACGTTCCTCTCCGGCATGATCATGCCGCTCATCCCCGCGCTCATCGCGTGGGGCATCTTCACCGCCTTCTTCATCGAGAAGGGATGGACGCCGAACGCGCAGCTCGCGACGATCGTGGGTCCTTTCATCCACTACCTGCTTCCGATCCTCATCGCCTACCTCGGTGGCCACCTTGTGTATGCGGTTCGCGGCGGCGTCGTCGGCGCGATCGCAACCTTCGGCGTGATTGCGGGTTCTGACTTCCTGATCGCCCAGGTGAATGCGACGCTTCCGGCAGACAACCAGCTCGGCGAGGTGAACATGTTCATCGGCGCAATGATCATGGCGCCGCTGGCCGCGTGGACCATGAAGATGCTCGACCGTCTGTGGGAGGGCAAGGTCCGCGCCGGCTTCGAGATGCTCGTGAACATGTTCTCGGCCGGCATCTGGGGCTTCGTGATGGCCATCGTCGGGTTCTACCCGCTCGCGTGGCTGATCAACGGCCTCATGAACGTCCTCAGCACCGCGGTCAACTGGCTCGTCGAGACGAACCTCCTGCCCCTGACGAGCATCATCATCGAACCCGCCAAGGTGTTCTTCCTGAACAACGCCCTGAACCACGGTGTCCTGACTCCGCTCGGCCTCGACCAGGCGGCTTCCAGCGACGCCGGCGGATCGATCCTGTTCCTCCTCGAAGCGAACCCCGGCCCCGGCCTCGGTCTGCTGCTCGCGTTCACCTTCTTCGGCATCGGCGCCGCTCGCGCGTCGGCTCCGGGAGCGGCGATCATCCAGTTCTTCGGCGGCATCCACGAGGTGTACTTCCCGTACGCGCTCATGAAGCCGATCCTGATCGTCGCGCTGATCGCCGGCGGCATGACCGGTGTCACCACGAACATGCTGCTCGGCGGCATGCTGCGCGCACCCGCCGCCCCGGGCAGCATCTTGGCGGTCATGGCGCAGGTCGCGAACAACAGCTACGTAGCCGTCATCCTGTCGGTGGTCCTGTCCGCCGCGGTGACGTTCATCGTCGCGTCGATCATCCTGCGGGCCTCGCGCAAGCGCGACCTCGCCGCCGCTGAACTCGGAACGGACTCCTTCTCCGCCGCGGTCTCGCAGACCGAGGCGAACAAGGGCAAGAAGTCCGACGCGCTGTCGGGCCTCCGCGGCTCGGCATCCGCTCCGGTGGCGGAGTCCGCGGCAACCGGCACCGCGGTCGCCGATCGCGAGATCTCGAACGTCGTGTTCGCGTGCGACGCCGGCATGGGCTCGTCCGCCATGGGCGCCAGCGTCCTCCGCAACAAGTTCAAGAAGGCGGGCGTCGAGGGCGTCACGGTCACCAACAAGGCGATCGCCAACCTCGACCCGTCGGCCGACCTGGTCATCACCCAGCAGCAGCTGACCGACCGGGCCCGTGGAGTCACCCCCGACTCCCTGCACGTCTCGGTCGACAACTTCATGAACTCGCCGAAGTATGACGAGGTCGTCGAGATGGTGCGCCGCCAGCGCGGCGACGCCTGATGCACTCCGCTGCGGGGTCGGGAACAATGGTCCCGACCCCGCAGCATCCTTTTTCACCCCCCTCAGAAGGAGAACGTCATGGCTCGCGAAGTCCTCACCCTCGGCCAGATCCGCATCCACACCGGCTCCGTCAGCCAGGAGCAGGCGATGAAGGAAGCCGCCGACATCCTCGAGGCCGCCGGTGCGGTGACGAGCGCGTATTTCGACGCGATGCAGCAGCGCGAGGTCGCCGTGTCGACCTACATGGGTAACGAGCTGGCCATCCCCCACGGTACGAACGAGACCAAGGAAGCGATCCTCGACTCCGCACTCTCGTTCGTCCGCTACGACGGCGGCGTCGACTGGGCGGGTGAGCGGGTGTCGTTCGTCGTCGGCATCGCCGGCAAGGGCGACGAGCACCTCGAGATCCTGTCGCAGATCGCCCTCCTCTTCTCGGAGGACGAAGAGGTCGCGAAGCTCAAGGCCGCCGAGACCCCCGAGGAGCTCTACCAGCTGCTCGCCACGGTGAACAACGCATGAAGGCCGTCCACTTCGGCGCCGGCAACATCGGTCGCGGGTTCGTCGGTCTGCTTCTCCACGAGGGCGGCTACGACCTCGTCTTCTCGGACGTCGCCCCCACCCTCGTCGAGACGATCAACGCGGCCTCCGAGTACACCGTGCACGAGGTCGGCCCGGGTGGCAGCGACAAGACGGTCACCGGTTTCCGCGCACTCGACAGCCGGGCCGACCCGGATGCCGTCGCGGACGAGGTCGCTGCGGCCGATGTCGTGACGACCGCCGTCGGACCGAACATCCTCCCCTTCGTCGCGCCCCACATCCTCGAGGGGCTCGCCCGGCGTGACGCCGATGCGAAGCCCCTGCAGGTGATGGCGTGCGAGAACGCGATCGGCGCGACCGATACGCTCCGCGCCGAGATCGAAAAGCTCGCCGGCGACTCCTGGGGTGACCTCTCGACCCGCGCCGTGTTCGCCAACACCGCCGTCGATCGCATCGTGCCGGCGCAGCCGGCCGGTGCCGGTGTCGACGTCACCGTCGAGCCGTTCTTCGAGTGGGCCATCGAGCAGGGACCGTTCGGCGGCGACCTGCCGAACATCCCCGGTGCGCACTTCGTCGACGACCTCGGTCCGTACATCGAGCGGAAGCTCTTCACCGTCAACACCGGTCACGCCGCGACCGCCTACTTCGGTGCTGCCGCGGGGATCACCCGCATCTCCGACGCTCTGGCGGACCCCGGCATCCGGGAGAAGGTCGAGCAGGCGCTCGGCGAGACCTCCGCCCTGCTCACCGCCGTGCACGGACTGGACGCGGCCGAACTCGCCGACTACCGCGCGACGATCCTCGACCGGTTCGCGAACGAGGCACTCCCCGACACGGTGCAGCGCGTCGGTCGCCAGCCCCTCCGGAAGCTGTCGCGCCACGAGCGCTTCATCGGCCCCGCAGCCGCTGCCGCTGAACGTGGCCTCGCCGTCGACGGTCTCGCCACGGCGATCGCGTCCGCGCTTCGGTTCGAGGACGCTGCGGACCCGCAGGCTGTCGAGTTGCAGGAGCGGATCCGGACCGAGGATGCCGCGGCCTTCACGGCATCCGTCACCGGTCTCGAGGCGTCTCACCCGCTGTTCGCCCGCGTGCAGGAGGAAGTCGGCCACCGGCAGACCGAGCTCGGCGTCTACAGCGCGTGACCTCACCGAAGCGGCCCCACTCGCGCGCACGGCGGATCATCACGATCACGCTGCTGTCGCTGGTGGGGCTGCTCGTGGTCGGTGGGGTGGGGATCGTGATCTGGAGCCAGGTGGGCGTGATGGATGCCGAGGCCGGCCCTCTCGCCCCGGTGAACCAGGACGACCGCGTGGTCGTTTCCGACGCCGGCGGCAACGTCGTGATGTCGCCGTCATCCGGCGAGAGCACCGTCGGGCTCGTTTTCATCCCCGGGGCGAAGGTCGACGCCGAGGCCTATGAGGCGAAGCTCGCCGGTCTTGTCACGGAGGACGGGATGACGGTCGTCATCACCCGCCCCTGGCTCAACCTTGCGTTCTTCGACCCGCGCCCACTTTCGACGTTCACGGACGCCGTCCCCGGAATCGACACCTGGCTCGTCGGTGGACACTCGCTCGGTGGCGTGCGAGCGTGTCAGCTCGCACCGGATGCCGACGGCCTCGTCCTGTTCGCCTCCTACTGCGCGAACGACCTGTCGGAGTCGGGTCTGCCGACGCTGAGCATCTCGGGCTCGGAAGACGGCTTGTCGACACCGAAGAAGGTTCAGGACGCCCGCAGCCTGCTGCCCGCAGACGCACAGTTCGTCGAGATCCCCGGAGCCTCCCACGCCTCCTTCGGCGACTACGGCCCGCAAGCCGGCGACGGCACCGCCACGATCGACGACGCCGACATGACGGCTGAGATCACGGCATCCGTCGCAGAACTCCTCCCCCGCCTCTAACCGCAGCCGGTAGCCGAGGTCCCACTCGGTCCGGGTACGCGCCCGCGATACCCGGACCGAGTGGGACATCGAGCGTCATGGGGTCCATCCCGTCTCGTGGAGCGCACCCGCGACCATACGAACGGCGGTCTACCCGTCACCGTGCAAGTGATGGCGAAGGATGCGGACCAGCACCCACCCCTGCGCACGGATGTCATGCCACCGGTCGGCGTCCCGCTCGAATTGCGCCCGATCCTCGGCGTGCTGACGCCCGTCGTACTCCACCGCGACCCGCGAGCGTTCGTACGCGAGGTCCAACCGGGCGACGAACCGGCCGTCGGGCGCACGGAGAGTGAGGTTGAGCGCGGGCTCGGGGAGTCCCGCGGCGCAGAGGACGAGCCGCAGCCGGGTTTCTGCTGGCGACTCCGCACCGACCCGCACGTCGGAGAGCGCCGCTTCCAGCGCGGCCTGTCCTCGTCCCGGTCCCCGGGCGACTTCCGCCGCCAGGTCGTCGAGGGTGAGCAGACCGCGTTCCCACACGAGGAAGTCGCCCGCGGCGACCAGGTGCTCGTGATCCCACCAGGACGCCACGTGGCGCCATGCGCGCGCGGGTGCTTCGACCCGCAACCCGCCGACCTCACGAAGGTCAGCCAGGCCCGACGCGAGCCGATGCCCGACGACACCCGCGACCCTCGGTTCACGATCCGGACGATGCGCCGCCACCTGCAGTCGCTGCGAGACGCGATCCGCCGGAAGTGGCGCCCCGTAGAGGGCCAGCGCGGTGCTGTGACTGAAGAACTGCCAGGGCCGCATCCGCTCGGCGAACTGGCGAGCGCGGGCCGCGAGCGACTCGAGGTCGCGCCCCGCGGGCACCCGGACGCCGGAATACGGGATCGCCAGGTCACCGGCATCCAACCGGCCGGCGGTGACCCCGGCCCGCCGGGCGTCGTCGATGTGGAACGCTCGGTCGCGCAGGTTCTCGGGAAGGGGACGCGGTCGCCGCATCCCGGAAGGATGCCGCGCGACGACCGGCGGTCAGTCCCCGATCACATACGCGGCGCAGAATCTGCGCGCGCGACCCGTTGGGGAGAAAAGGTCGAGGTCCTCACCCGCGCCGAATCAGGCCGAGAAGCCCTCGCCGATGAGCTCGATGAGCTCTTCGCGCTCCTCGATCGTGAGGAACGCGGCGGCCGCAGCATTGAGCTGGAACGCTTCGAGGTCGTCGAGCGTGTACTCGAACGCGTCGGCGAGCAGCGACAGCTCCCGCGTCAGCGACGTGCGGCTCATCGTGCGGTTGTCGACGTTCACGGTGACGGCGAAGCCGAGCTGGTAGAGCAGGTCGAACGGGTGGTCCTCCAGCTGCGTCCCCCACGCGGCGACCGCGCCGGTCTGCAGGTTCGACGACGGCGACAGCTCGAGCGGGATCTCCCGATCGCGGACCCAGCGCGCCAGGTCGCCGAAGCGGACCTGCACCTCCTCGCCCTTCTGCTCGACGATGTCGAGGTCTTCGGCGATGCGCACACCATGGCCGAGGCGGAGCGCTCGTCCGTCGACCAGCGCGGAGCGGATCGAGTCGAGCCCGGCAGCCTCACCGGCGTGCACCGTGACGGGGAAGAACGCGGATGCCAGGTGGTCGAACGCGGCGCGGTGGTTCGACGGCGGGAACCCCGCCTCCGGGCCGGCGATGTCGAACCCGACAGCTCCGCGCCCGCGGTGACGGACGGCGAGCTCGGCGATCTCGAGCGACCGGTCAGTGTGTCGCATCGCGGTGATGAGCTGGCCGACGCGGATGTCGCGGCCGCCGGACTCGACGGCATCCTCACCCTCTTCGATGCCCTCCTGGACGGCTTCCACGACCTCGTCGAGGCTGAGGCCGCCGCCGAGGTGCTGCTCGGGCGCCCAGCGCACCTCGCCGTAGATGACGCCGTCTGCCGCGAGGTCCTCGACGAACTCCTTCGCGACGCGACGCAGGCCCTCACGGGTCTGCATGACGGCGATGGTCAGGTCGAACGTCTTCAGGTATTCGACGAGCGAGCCCGAATCCGACTGATCCTCGAACCAGTCGGCGAGGTCGTCCGCCGCGGCCTCGGGAACCTCGACGCCCGCCTCATCGGCGAGCTCGATGATCGTCTGCGGACGCAGCGCGCCGTCGAGGTGGTCGTGCAGCGACACCTTGGGGAGCGAGCGGATCGAGACGCCCTCGAGCTGTGCGTCGCCGTGCTGTTCGATGGCCATAGTCGAGTCCTGTCGTGAGGGGGTCAAGCGGTGATGCGCTCGAGGACGAGTGGGGTGGATGCCGGGGCTTCCGCACCGATCTCCCAGGCGCCCTCGAGCGCCTCGGTGGCCCGCGCGAAGCGCTTCTCATCGTCGGCGAGGAGGGTGAACAACGGCTGACCGGCGGTCACGGTGTCGCCCGGCTTCACGTGCAGGTCGATGCCCGCCGCGTGGATGACGGGGTCCTGCGCGCGAGCGCGTCCGGCGCCGAGACGCCAGGCGGCGATCCCGAACGGCAGCGCTTCGAGGCGCGTGATGACGCCGGACTCGGTCGCGGTCACGGTGTGCGTCTCGCGCGGGGTGGGCAGGGCCGCATCCGGGTCACCGTCCTGAGCGGAGATCATGCGACGCCAGGAATCCATCGCGCGGCCGTCCTTCAGGGCGGCCTCCACATCGGCGTCGGGCTGACCCGCGAGGGCGAGCATTTCGCGAGCCAGTGCGATGGTCAGCTCGACGACGTCGGCGGGGCCGCCGCCGGCGAGCACCTCGACGGATTCGCGGACCTCGTTCGCGTTGCCGATCGCGAGGCCGAGCGGCGTGTTCATGTCGGTCAGGAGCGCGGTGGTCGCCACGCCCGAGTCGGTGCCGAGCGCCACCATCGTGCGAGCGAGCTCGCGCGCCTTGTCGACGTCCTGCATGAAGGCGCCGGAGCCGAACTTCACGTCGAGGACGAGCGAGTCCGTACCCTCGGCGATCTTCTTCGACATGATGCTCGACGCGATGAGCGGGATCGCCTCGACCGTGCCGGTGACGTCGCGGAGCGCGTAGAGACGCTTGTCAGCCGGTGCGAGGCCCGACCCGGCGGCGCAGATCACGGCGCCGACGCCCTGCATCTGCGCGATCATCTCGTCGTTGCTGAGGGCGGCGCGCCAACCGGGGATGGCCTCGAGCTTGTCGAGCGTCCCGCCGGTGTGCCCGAGACCGCGTCCCGAGAGCTGCGGCACCGCGACGCCGAAGGCGGCGACGAGCGGAGCCAGCGGGAGGGTGATCTTGTCGCCCACGCCGCCGGTGGAGTGCTTGTCGACGGTCGGCTTGCCGAGACCGGCGAAGCTCATCCGCTCCCCCGACGCGATCATGGCGTCGGTCATGACGCGGATCTCGTCGCGGTTCATCCCGTTGAGCAGCACGGCCATCGCGAAAGCGGCCATCTGCGAGTCGGCGACGTACTCACGGGTATAAGCGTCGATCATCCAGCGGAGGGCGTCCTCGGGGACCGCACCGCCGTCGCGCTTCGTCCTGATGACGTCGACGGCGTCGAACGCCTCGACCGCGCTCATCGGGCGGCCTCCAGATCGCGGGGACCGAACGCATCGGGCAGGACCTCATCGATGGTGCGGATACCGGACACGGTCTCCAGCAGCATCCCGGGGATCGCGAACTCGTTGAGCAACTGTCGGCACCGGCCGCACGGCATGATCGTCTCGCCGTCGTTGTTGACGCAGACGAACGCAACGAGTTCGCCGCCGCCTGTCATGTGGAGGTTGCCGACGAGGCCGCACTCCGCGCACAGCCCAACGCCGTAGGACGCGTTCTCGACATTGCAGCCGGTCACGATCCGCCCGTCGCTCACGAGCGCCGCGGCGCCCACTCGGTAACGGGAGTACGGCGCGTACGCCTTCTCCATGGCCTCGACGGCTGCGGAGCGCAGCTCGTCCCAATCGATGTCGGTCACGACTTCTTCCTCTGTAGATCGACGGATGCCGCAGGTCGCGGCATCCGTATCAGCCCTTGATGTAGGGCTTGCCGGATGCGGCGGGCCCGCGGATCTGACCGGCGAAACCGGCGACCGCGAGGATCGTCACGACATACGGCAGCATCAGCATGAACTCGCTGGGGATCGGGGTGTCCAGAACCGTCAGCTGGTTCTGCAGGTTCGTCGCGAACCCGAACAGGAGCGCAGCGAGCGTCGCGCGGATCGGGTCCCAGCGGCCGAAGATGACGGCCGCGAGTGCGATGAAGCCGAGACCCGCCGTCATCTCCTTGCCGAACTGCGGCACCGAGACGAGCGTGAAGTAGGCACCACCGATGCCGGCGATCGCACCCGCCAGCGAGACGTTCCAGAACCGGGTCGCGTTGACCTTGATGCCGACGGTGTCCGCGGCCTGGGGGTGCTCGCCGACCGCGCGGAGCCGGAGTCCCCAGCGGGTGCGGTAGAGACCCCACGACACGATGGCGACGGTGATGTACATCAGGTAGACGATGATGGTCTGGTTGAACAGCACCGGTCCGATGATGGGGATCTCGCTCAGGAACGGGATCTCGATGCGGCCGAAGCGCTCGGGACGATTGAGCGTGTCCTCGTTGGGCACGAGTAGCGCGCCGTAGAGGAATCCGGTGAGACCCGTCACGAGGACGTTCAGCACGACGCCGACGATGACCTGATCGACGAGGTATTTGATGGCGAAGGCCGCGAGGACGAACGACACCAGGACGCCGCCGACCATGGCTCCGACGAGGCCGATCAGCGGGTTGCCGGTGATGCTCGAGAGGAGCGCCGCGGAGAACGCACCGAGAAGGAGCTGTCCCTCGATGGCGACGTTGACGACGCCGACGCGTTCGCCGATGACACCGCCGAGCGCGCCGAACACGAGCGGGACCGACAGCGATACGGCGCCGAACAGGAGACTCGTCACGGGGAAGGTGCCGCCGGCAGCGGCCCACACGATGAAGGCGACGACTGCGAGGATTGCGAACACCGTGGTCAGCCAGAGCGGGGTCTTGCGGTAGTTCCAGGCGTTCCACGCCGCGAGGGCCGCGAGGACGACGAGCACGACGACCATCAGCCAGCTCGTCAGGCCCGTGGGCACAGCCAGGTTCGGCACGGCGATCGACGACGTCGCGTCACCGAGGCGGAACGTCGTGGTGCCCCCTCGCGGGACGAGGAGGAACAGCACCGCCATCAGGACGACGACAACGCCGAAGACGACAGGCGTCTTGAGGTGCCGGGTCTTGACGACGCTCAGCTGGATCGTGCCGTCGGACTCGAGCGCGGGAGCAGGAGCGCTCATGCCGCCACCGCCTTCTTCGCGGCCTTGGCTCGCGCCTTGTCCGCCTTCTCGATCTCGGTCTTGGGGAGGAAGAACACGGCGCGCAGGAGCGGCGGTGCCGCGATGAACAACACCACGAGCGACTGCACGACGAGCACGATGTCGACCGGGATGCCCTGCGCCTGCATCGAGAACGATCCGGCCTTGAGAGCGCCGAACAGGATGCCGGCGGCGAACGTCCCCCACGCGCGGCTGCGGCCGAGCAGGGCGACGGTGATCGCGTCGAAGCCGATCCCGGCGTCGATGGTCGCGGCGAAGCCCGTGGTGACGTTGCCCTGGATCTGGTTCATGGCGGCGAGGCCGGCGAGACCACCGGCGAACACCATGGCGTAGATGTAGATGCGCTCTACGTTGATGCCGCCGGCGCGGGCCGCGTGAGGGTTCTCGCCCACGGCGCGCATCCGAAGTCCGAGGCTGGAGCGCTCGATGAGCCACCAGACGAACAGGGTCGCGATGACGACGATGACGAATCCCCAGTCGAGCTGCGGGAACAACGGTCCGAAAAGGTCGGGGAACTGGGCCGACGCGGGCGTCGGCTGCGACTGCGGCTGATTCGTTCCTTCCGCCTGCAGAAGGCCGGGGGTGCGCAGCATCCACAGCAGCAGGTAGTAGGCGACGTAGTTGAGCATGATCGTGAGGATCACCTCGTGTGCGCCCGTCCGCGCCTTCAGGAGACCGACGAGGCCACCCCAGATCGCTCCGCCGAGGATGCCGGCGAGCAGCGTGAGCGGCAGGTGCAGGAAGATCGGCAGATCGAGGTTGAACGCGAAGAACCCGGCGAAAAGTGCGCCGACGAGCATCTGACCGCGGGCGCCGATGTTGAACAGACCCACGCGGAACGCGAGGGCGACACCGAGGCCGGCGGCGATGAGCGGCGCCGCGAACCCGAGCGAGTTCGTGAGAGGACGGATCTGCGTGGCGAAGTCGGTCACCCGCGGGTTGAAGACGGCACCGCGGAAGAGCGCCTCGTACCCGTTGTAGATCGCGGTCCAGGCCGCGCCGAGCATGTCGGTCGGGCGAGCGAAGAAATAGCCGCTCGTACGCTGCACATCGTCGTTGGTCACCGCGATGAGTACACCGCCGATGATGAAGGCGAGGACGACTGCGAGGATCGTGGTGACCGCGCTGCCGCGCAGGAGTTCGCGGAGGAAGACGTCGGTTCGTGACGGTTCCTTCGGAGCGCTCTCCCCCGTCAGCGGTCCGCTTGCAGCGGGCAGCTGGTCGGCGGGTCGCGCCGCGTCGGCGGCGCCGGGCGTCGTGCCGCTCATGCAGCCACCTCCGGGTCGGTTGCGCCGGCCATCATGAGGCCGAGGGTGTCGCGAGGCGTGTCTCCGGGAACGATGCCGACGATGCGTCCGCGGTACATGACGGCGATGCGGTCGGCGAGGGCGGTGACCTCGTCGAGCTCGGTCGACACGACGATCACGGGGATGCCCGCGTCACGGGTCTCGACGATGCGCTTGTGGATGAATTCGATGGACCCGACGTCGACGCCACGGGTGGGCTGAGCGGCGACGAAGAGCTTGAGGTCGCGGCTCATCTCGCGGGCGATGACGACCTTCTGCTGGTTGCCGCCCGAGAGCGTGCCGGCGGGGGTCTCGGGGCCGCGGGTGCGGATGTCGTATTCCTCGATGCGGGCCCGGGCGAACGCGTCGAGCTCCGCGCGGCGGATCGTGCCGCCCCGCGAGAATGCGGGGTCCGTCGAACGATCGAGGATGAGGTTCTCGGCCACGGAGAAGCCGCTGACGAGGCCGTCTTCCTTGCGGTCCTCGGGGACGAAGCCGACACCCGCGTCGAGGATGCTGCGCACGCTCTTGCCGACCAGCTCCGAGCCGTCGAGGCGGATGGAGCCTTCGGTGCGGGCCGCGAGGCCGACGATCGCCTCGACGAGCTCGGTCTGGCCGTTGCCCTGCACACCCGCGACGGCGAGGATCTCGCCCGGGCGGACGTCGAACGACACCTCGTCGACGACGATCGCGCCGCCGGAAGTCAGGACGCGGAGGTCGCGGACCTCGAGCCCGCCGTCGCGGACCTGTGCGGCATCCTTCTGCACCGTGAGTTCCACGGCGCGACCGACCATGAGCGACGCGAGCTCGGCATTGGTCGCCGTGGGCGAGGCCGTGCCGACGATCTTGCCGAGACGGACGACGGTGATGCGATCCGCCACTTCGCGGACCTCACGGAGCTTGTGGGTGATGAAGACGATCGAGGTGCCCTCATCGCGGAGCTGCCGCATGATCCCCATGAGCTCGTCGGTCTCCTGCGGGGTGAGCACGGCGGTCGGCTCGTCGAAGACGAGGACCTTCGCGTCGCGGGAGAGCGCCTTGATGATCTCGACCCGCTGCTGAACGCCGACGGGGAGATCGCCGACGAGCGCGTCGGGGTCGATCTGGAAGCCGAACCGATCCGCGACAGCGCGGACGTGTTCACGGGCCTGCGCCAGGTCGAGTCGGCCGAGACCCTTGGTCTTCTCGTGCCCGAGCATGACGTTCTCGGCGACGGTGAAGACCGGGATGAGCATGAAGTGCTGATGGACCATGCCGATGCCGGCTTCCATCGCGTCGCCGGGACCCCGGAAGTTCTGGACGGCGTCGTCCAGGAGGATCTGGCCTTCGTCGGCACGGTACAGGCCGTACAGGACGTTCATGAGGGTGGATTTGCCGGCGCCGTTCTCACCGAGGAGAGCATGGATCTCCCCCGGCTCGACCACGAGGTCGATGTGATCGTTGGCGACGAGGCTGCCGAATCTCTTGGTGATTCCGCGGAGCTCGAGCTTCATACAAGAACCCTATCCGGCGGGTGTATGGAAGTACCCGCCATAAAAAACGTTGAGCGAACGGCACTCGGGGCGGGCAGCGTCACGCTGCCCGCCCCGAGTGGATGTCGTTCAGATCACGGCGAGTTCTTGGACTCGACCTTGATGTCGCCCGAGACGATCGACTCCTGGAGCGCAGCGAGCTCGTCGGTCAGACCGGCGGGCAGCTTCGACTCGAAGTCGTGGAAGCTCGAGAGCTTCACGCCATCGTTTTCCAGGGTGCCGACGTACGGGGCGGCGTCGAAGTCACCGGTGGACGCTGCAACCGTCGTGTCGTACACGGAGACATCGATTGCCTTCATGATCGAGACGAGGGTGACGTCGGTCACCGAGGTATCGGCGACAGCCAGGTCGCTGTCGACACCGAGGATGAGGGTGTCATCACCGGCATCCTTGATGGCGGCTGCAGCGCTGGTGTAGATCGGGCCACCGACGGGGAGGATGACGTCGACGCCCTGGTCGAGCACGGACTGCGCCGTCTGCTTGGCGGTGTCGTTCGCGTCGAAGCCACCGGTGAAGGCGCCCTTCTGCGCCGCGACGTCCCAGCCGAAGAGCTTGACGTCGGCGCCCTTGTCCTCGTTGTACTTCTCGACGCCGAGCGCGTAACCGTCCATGAAGACGGCGACAGACGGGATCTGGATGCCGCCGAAGGTGCCGACCTTGTTCACGCCGTCCTCAGCCGACCATGCCGCGGCCGCGTAGCCGCCGAGGTAGGCCGCTTCCGCCGTGTTGAACACGAGCGGCTTGATGTTCGGGGCGTCGGTCTTGCCATCCTGATCCGTGTCGGCGAAGTCGTCGATGATCGCGAACTGCAGGTTGGGGTTGGCCTTGGCCGCCTCGACCGTGGCGGCCGCGAGCTTGAAGCCGACGGAGACGATGAGGGTGCAGCCCTCGGAGATCGCCGTGGTCATGTTGGGCGCATAGTCGTTGTCGTTCGTCGACTCGAACTCGAGGGGCTTGATGCCGAGCTCGTCGGCGGCCTTGTCCATGCCGTTCTTGGCGGACTCGTTGAACGACTTGTCGTTCCAGCCACCGGCGTCGGAGATGAGGCAGGGCTTGAAGCCGTCGACGACGGTGCCGGCACCAGCGCCGGCGGAGGACGACGGGTTGGCCTCAGGTGCGGTGCCGCAGCCAGCCAGCGCGGCGATGAGAAGCGCGGCACCGGCGATGCCGGCGAGCTTCTTCGGGTTCGAGATGGTCAAGTGTGCCTCCACGGAAGAGAACCCGCGGACTTCGCGGGTGTGCGCAACCGAAGTTACCTACTGTGACGTCGACCGGGCACCCTGATGAGGCCGTTCCTCCGAATGGTTACAAAGCCGCAATGAACCCGTCACGGGAGCGGCATCCTGCTCAACGCCGAAGAGGTCAGAGGACGTCGCCGCGACCCGTGACCTTCAGGGCGTCGACGACGCTCTTGACGCGCTGCGCGTGCTCGGCGGTCGTGACCAGCAGCGCGTCGTCCGTGTCGACGACGACGATGTCCTTCACGCCGATGATGCTGATGACCCGGCTCGTCTGCGAGACGACGATGCCGCTCGCGGCGTCCGAGAGGACGCGGGCATTCTGCCCCAGGATCGCGAGGTCGGTGCGACCACCGGAGTTGAGCTTCGCGAGGCTCGCGAAATCGCCCACGTCATCCCAGTCGAAGTGGCCGGGGACGACGGCGAGCTTGCCTTTCTCCGCAGCGGGCTCCGCGACGACGTAATCGATCGCGATCTTCTGCAGGGTCGGCCAGATGCGGTCGACGGCGGGGCCGCGACGCTCGCGGTCGTCCCACGCTTCGGCGAGTTCGAGCAGGCCCGCGTGAAGAGTGGGGTTGTTCGCCTCGATCTCGGCGAGGAGGACGTCCGCGCGCGAGATGAACATGCCGGCGTTCCAGAGGTAGGACCGGTCGGCCACGTACGCCTTCGCGGTCTCGAGGTCGGGTTTCTCGACGAACCGCTCGACCAGGGAGGCATCCCGAGCGCCCTCGACGATGAGCTCGCCGCCCCTCTTGATGTACCCGAACCCGACGGCCGGTTCGGACGGAGCGATGCCGATCGTGCAGATGTATCCCTCGCGCGCGACCTCGACGGCGTCGCGCACCGCGAACTCGAAGACGCGCGAGCCGCGGATGACATGGTCTGCGGCGAACGATCCGATGACGACATCCGGATGCCGTCGGTGCAGGATCGCGGCGGCGAGGCCGATGGCGGCAGCCGAGTCGCGGGGCTCGGACTCGAGGATGACGTTCTTGTCCGGGATGCCGGGAAGCTGCGCCTCGACGGCGGCGCGGTGCGCGCGCCCGGTGACGACGGCGATACGGTCCGGACCGGTGAGCGGCTCGAGCCGGTTCCACGTGTCGCGCAGGAGCGAATGACCCGAGCCTGTCAGGTCGTGGAGGAACTTCGGCGCATCGGCACGCGACAGCGGCCACAGGCGCGATCCGACGCCGCCCGCAGGGATGACAGCATAGAAATCCTCGATGTGTTCGACCATGGTCCGAACCCTACCGGCCGACCATGACGCCCCCGTTCCGGACCGATGACGACGAGAGACTCCGATCGACCGCTGCTCGTAAGGTTGCCCTTCCTCGCCCACCCCCTTCAGGGCCGCTTAGGATGGTCGATGCGCCCGCTTGCGACGATGGGCGACATTCCCTGGGATGCCGTGATCTCGCCGCAGGAGCGCCACCCATCTCACCCAAGGGAGGACGACCGTGTCTGCACCAGCACGCGTCACGCCGTCGGTAGCTGAGACCACGTCCAAGACCCCGCGCGGCACGCTGTACCGCGGCAACGAGGGCATGTGGTCGTGGGTTCTGCACCGCATCACCGGTATCGCCATCTTCTTCTTCCTGCTCGTGCATGTCCTCGACACCGCGCTGATCCGGGTCTCCCCCGAGGCGTACAACGCGGTCATCGGCACGTACAAGAACCCGATCATGGGCCTGGGCGAAGTCGCCCTGGTCGCGGCGATCGTCTACCACGCGTTCAACGGCCTCCGCATCATCGCGGTCGACCTGTGGCCGTGGGCCACGCGTCACCAGCGCCAGCTCTGGTGGGGCGTGCTGGCCGTCTGGGCCGTCACCCTCATCGGGTTCGCCGCCCGTCACCTTCCGAACGTCTTCTCGCACATGGGAGGCGAGCACTGATGACCGCCGACACCCTCCTTCCCCCGCGCACCCCGCAGGGCAAGGCCTCCGTTCGCCGGAAGGGCCCGAACCTCGAGCAGTGGGGCTGGGTCTTCATGCGCGTCTCCGGCGTGCTGCTGATCGTCCTCATCTTCGGCCACCTGTTCGTCAACCTCATGGTCGGCGAGGGCATCTCGGCGCTGGACTTCGCGTTCGTCGCGGGCAAGTTCTCGACCCCCTTCTGGCAGGTGTGGGACGTCCTCATGCTGTGGCTGGCGTTCATCCACGGGACGAACGGCATGCGGACGATCGTCAACGACTACGTCACCAACGCGAAGGTCCGCCGAGTCCTCGTCACCAGCCTCTGGGTGGTGGCCGGATTCATGATCATCCTCGGCACCCTCGTCGTCTTCACCTTCGACCCCTGCATCCCCAACCTCAGTGACGGCAGCGTCGTCGCCGAGGTCTGCAAGGCACAGGGCTGAGCCGGCTCGACCGGCACGCAAACGCAGAGAGCAGAGGCAACCGTCACGTGAGCACCCAGACCGCGGACTCCGTCGTCAAGGACGGCGTCCACTACCACCAGTTCGATGTCGTCATCGTCGGCGCCGGTGGCGCCGGCATGCGCGCGGCCATCGAGGCCGGGCCCGGCGCGAAGACCGCCGTCATCACGAAGCTCTACCCGACGCGCAGCCACACCGGCGCGGCGCAGGGCGGCATGGCGGCAGCGCTCGCCAACGTCGAAGAGGACTCCTGGGAATGGCACACCTTCGACACCGTCAAGGGCGGCGACTACCTCGTCGACCAGGACGCGGCGGAGATCCTCGCGAAGGAAGCCATCGACGCGGTCATCGACCTCGAGAACATGGGTCTGCCCTTCAACCGCACGCCCGACGGCAAGATCGACCAGCGCCGTTTCGGCGGTCACACCGCAGAGCACGGCAAGAACCCGGTTCGTCGGGCGTGCTACGCCGCCGACCGCACCGGCCACATGATCCTGCAGACGCTGTTCCAGAACTGCGTCAAGCTCGGCATCAACTTCTTCAACGAGTACTACGCGCTCGACCTGATCACGGTGAAGGATGCCCTGGGTCGCACCGGCATCGCCGGTGTCGTCGCGTACGAGCTCGCCACCGGCGACCTTCACGTCTTCCACGCCAAGGCCGTCATCTTCGCGACCGGCGGTTTCGGGAAGATCTTCAAGACCACCTCGAACGCCCACACCCTCACCGGTGACGGTGTCGGGATCGTCTGGCGGAAGGGCCTGCCTCTCGAGGACATCGAGTTCTTCCAGTTCCACCCGACAGGCCTCGCCGGCCTCGGCATCCTCCTGACCGAGGGCGCCCGCGGTGAGGGCGCCATCCTCCGCAACGCCTCGGGTGAACGCTTCATGGAGCGCTACGCCCCCACGATCAAGGACCTCGCCCCGCGTGACATCGTCGCGCGATGCATGGTCAAGGAGGTGCTCGAAGGCCGCGGTGCCGGTCCGAACAAGGACTACGTCTACCTCGACTGCACGCACCTCGGTGCGGAGGTCCTGGAGACCAAGCTCCCCGATATCACCGAGTTCGCCCGCACCTACCTCGGCGTCGACCCGGTCGTCGAGCCGGTGCCGGTCATGCCGACCGCGCACTACGCGATGGGCGGCATCCCGACCAACATCAAGGGTGAGGTGCTCGCCGACAACGACACCGTCGTTCCCGGTCTCTACGCCGCCGGCGAGTGCGCCTGCGTCTCGGTACACGGCGCCAACCGTCTCGGCACCAACTCGCTCCTCGACATCAACGTCTTCGGCAAGCGGTCGGGCCAGAACGCTGTCGAGTACGTGCAGACGGCCGAGTTCATGCCGCTGCCGGAGGACCCCGCCAAGGAGGTCCGCGAGATGATCGAGGGCCTGCGCAGCAACGCCGGCACCGAGCGCATCTCGACGCTTCGCAAGACGCTCCAGGAGGAGATGGACGCGAACGCCCAGGTCTTCCGCACGGAAGAGACGCTCACGAACGTCATGGGCACGATCAACGATCTGCGCGAGCGTTACAAGAACGTCCACGTCGACGACAAGGGCAAGCGGTACAACACCGACCTGCTCGAGGCCGTCGAGCTCGGATTCCTCCTCGACATCGCCGAGATCGTCGCCTACGCCGCCCGCAACCGGCGCGAGAGCCGCGGCGGTCACATGCGCGAGGACTACCCCGACCGCAACGATGACAAGTACATGCAGCACACGATGGCCTACCTCACGGGTGACCCGCACTCCGCGAACCCTGAGGACCACATCCGTCTGGACTGGAAGCCGGTCGTGTTCACCAAGAACGAGCAGGGCGAGTACAACTACCCGCCGATGGAGAGGAAGTACTGATGACGATCGTCGACAGCGGCGCACCTGCGGACACGCAGGAGGCGAACGACTCCGGCATCCAGTCGTACCTGGTCACTTTCATCATCCGGCGCTTCGATCCCGAGGTGGATGCTGAGCCGCGTTGGGTCGATTATGACGTGGAGATGTACCCCACCGACCGCGTCCTCGACGCGCTGCACCGGATCAAGTGGGACGTCGACGGCACGCTGAGCTTCCGTCGCTCCTGCGCACACGGCATCTGCGGCTCCGACGCCATGCGCATCAACGGCCGCAACCGCCTCGCCTGCAAGACGCTGATCAAGGATCTCGACATCTCGAAGCCGATCTACGTCGAAGCGATCAAGGGTCTTCCGCTCGAGAAGGACCTCATCGTCGACATGGACCCGTTCTTCGAGTCCTTCCGCGACGTGCAGCCCTTCCTGCAGCCCAAGTCCGCTCCGGAGCCCGGCAAGGAGCGCTTCCAGTCGATCAAGGATCGCGCGGTCTACGACGACACCACGAAGTGCATCCTCTGCGCCGCGTGCACGTCCTCGTGCCCCGTGTTCTGGACCGACGGTCAGTACTTCGGCCCTGCTGCGATCGTCAACGCGCACCGCTTCATCTTCGACTCGCGCGACGATGCCGCCGATGTGCGCCTCGACATCCTCAACGACAAGGAAGGCGTGTGGCGCTGCCGCACGACCTTCAACTGCACCGAGGCGTGCCCCCGCGGCATCGAGATCACCAAGGCCATCGCCGAGGTGAAGCAGGCGGTCCTCCGCGGCTGATCTACCCCGATAGCCTCGAGGCGTGACCTCGGACGACACGACGCCTCCCCTGCGCGAGCGGTGGGAGGCGTCTCGTCTGCGTGAGCGCCTCGATCAGCCGTTCGAACGTGCCACGGTGCTGACCCGGAAGACAGTGGCGTCGTTCCCGGTGCGGGTGTGGCGACGATTCCTGAGGCGGAACGGCTTCCTGCTGGCGGCGAGCATCAGTTACCAGTCGCTGTTCGCCATCTTCGCGACGCTCTACACCGCCGTCGCCGTCGTCGGCTTGTGGCTCGGTGGCTCGCGCGCCGCGATCGACGGGCTGATCGCAGTCGTGAACTCCTACCTTCCCGGATTCATCGCTGTCGGCGGCACGCTCGACCCGTCGGACGTCGCCGACATCGCCCGGGACAGCGGCAGCCTTTTCGCCGTGACGGGTGCGATCGCCGTCGCCATTGCGATCTGGACCTCGATCGGATTCGTCACCTTCACCCGTCGCGCCGTACGCGGCATCTTCGGCCTCCCCTTCGATGCCCGCAGCTTCGTCCTCCTGAAGCTGGGCGATCTCCTGGCCGCGCTCCTGTTCGGACTCGCTCTCGTCCTCGGCGCTCTGCTCGGACTCGTGGCCGGCGGCCTCGTCGCCGTCGTCCTGGACTGGGCGGACGTGTCCTACGAATCGACGGTCGTCGACGTGACGAGTCGTATCTCGTCGGTCCTCGTCAGCGTTCTCCTCAACACGGCCGCGCTGGCGTGCCTCATCCGCTTCCTCACCGGGACGTCGTTGCCCTGGCGGTCGATACTTCCCGGAGCGACCGCCGGCGGCGGCGTCCTCGCGCTGCTGCAGCTGGGCGGCGGATTCCTCGCCGTGTACTCACCGACGAACCCCCTCCTCGCGACGTTCTCCGTCGTCATCGGCCTGCTGCTGTGGCTCCGCCTCGCGGGAATCGTGATCCTGGTCGCGGCATCCTGGATCGCCGTCGCGGCGGACGACGCCGACATCCCGCTGGTCGAGACGACCGCGGCAGAGCAGCTCGCGCAGGAGCGGCGGGCACTCCGGGTCGTGGCCGAGGCTGGAGTCCGCGAAGCGCGGCAGGCGCTGGCGGACGCCTCGTGGTGGCAGAAGCCGGGCGCCCGGCGCGATCTGCGTCACGCGGAGGAGCTCCTCGGCCGCGTCCACGGGTGACTCGATGTCGGCGGCCGTCGATACGCTGGAGAGCGTGCCTCGAACGCTCCGCATCGCCTCCGTCAACGTCAACGGCATCCGCGCCGCCGCCCGAAAGGGGATGCACGACTGGCTCGAAACCGCCGATGTCGACATCCTGACTCTGCAGGAGGTGCGGGCCGAGGCATCCGATCTCGCCGCAGCCTTGCCGGGGTGGCACGTCGTCAACGACGAGGCCCTCGCGAAGGGGCGCGCGGGGGTCGCGATCGCCGCGCGTGAACCGCTCGACGTGTGGCGCGTCGACCTTGGCGACGAGGCTCTCGATTCGAAGGGGCGCTGGGTCGAGGCCGACATCGAGGTCGATGGCGAGCTCCTCACCGTCGTGAGCGCGTACGTCTTCACGGGCGAGGTCGGCACCGAGAAGCAGGTGGCGAAATACGCCTTCCTCGACGCGATGGAAGAGCGGATGCCGCACCTCGGCGACCTCGCGCTCATCACCGGCGACCTGAACGTCGGACACCGCGAGTTCGACATCCGGAACTGGAAGGGCAACGTCAAGAAGGCCGGCTTCCTCCCCCGCGAGCGCGCCTACTTCGACCGATTCACCGCACCGCACGGTGAGACGGTCGCGACAATCGACGGCGAGAGCGGGATTGGCCTCGGCTGGGTCGACGTCGGCCGCAGCTTCGCCGGCGAGGTCGACGGTCCGTACACGTGGTGGTCCAACCGCGGCAAAGCGTTCGACAACGACACCGGCTGGCGCATCGACTACCACCTCGCGACCGCGGAACTCGCGACCCGGGCGACCGACTACCGCGTCGTCCGCGCGCCGTCGTGGGACACCCGGTGGAGCGATCACGCGCCGGTCGTGGCGGACTACACGCTCGGCAGCTGAGCACGGGCGGCGGAGGCGCGGCATCCGTTCGCGCCTAGGATCGTAGGGTGAGCAAACCCCGCCTGTACTCCGGAATGCAGCCCTCCGCCGACTCCCTTCAGATCGGTAACTACATCGGGGCGCTCATGCAGTGGCGGGACCTGCAGGAGTCCTACGACGCGTTCTTCTCCGTCGTCGACCTGCACGCTCTCACCCAGCCGAACGATCCGTCGGAGCTTCGTGAGAAGACCCGCCGGACCGCTGCCCAGTACATCGCGGCCGGCATCGAACCCGCCAAGTCGACCCTGTACGTGCAGTCGCACGTCCGCGCGCACGCCGAGCTGGCCTGGGTGCTGTCGACCATCACCGGCTTCGGCGAGGCGGGTCGGATGACCCAGTTCAAGGACAAGTCGGCGCGCTACGGCACGGATGCCACGAACGTCGGCCTGTTCACCTACCCGGTCCTCATGGCCGCCGACATCCTGCTGTACCAGACCGACATCGTGCCCGTCGGCGATGACCAGAAGCAGCACGTCGAGCTGACCCGCGACCTCGCGGAACGCTTCAACAGCCGCTTCGGCGAGGCGTTCCGCGTGCCGAAGCCGGTCATCCAGAAGGACACAGCGCGCATCTACGACCTTCAGAACCCGACGTCGAAGATGTCGAAATCCGCCGAATCGGATGCCGGGGTCCTGTGGCTCCTCGATGACCCGTCGAAGTCGGCGAAGAAGGTCATGCGGGCGGTCACCGACTCGGAGGGCGTGGTCCGCTACGACCGGGACGAGAAGCCCGGCGTCTCGAATCTGCTCGTCATCTACGCAGCCCTCACCGGCCGCGAGATCACGTCCATTGAGGACGAGTACGCAGGACGCGGGTACGGCGACTTCAAGAAGGGGCTGGCCGAGGTCGTCGTCAGCGAGTTCGAGCCCGTGCGCGAGCGTGCGCTCGAACTGCTCGACGACCCCGCCGAACTCGATCGCGTGCTCGCGGCGAACGCCGCGCGTGCCGAGGAGGTCGCCGACCGTACCCTCGGCGACGTCTACGACAAGCTCGGACTGCTGCGTCGTGTCTGATCCCTCCGCCTCGCAGCTCGATCCTGACGCAGCCCTCGTCGCCGCCATCGACGCCGCGGCGGGACCCTCTATGGCGGCGCCCGACGACCGCGAGGCGCAAGAGCGACTGTGGCGAGCGGTCTTCGCTTTAGACAAGTGGATCTTCATCGCGCGCGGAACCGACGACCAGCCCACCCCGTTCGCCGCGGCGACCGAGCAGGGCCCGGCGATCTTCGCGTTCTCGACGCCGCAGCGCGCGCAGGACGCGGCGGCGGGCTTCGGCATCCCGAAGGAAGAGGTCGACCGCCTGCTGGCCGTCCCCCTGCCGGATGCCGCCGGCTGGGTCGCGTCCTACGCGGAGGCGGGCGTCGAGTCGATGGTGTTCGACGTGCCGGTCATCGGTGCGATGGCTCCGCTGGCCAATCTGGCCGCGATGGCCGTCTGGATCCAGCAGCACCCCGAGGGCTGAGCGTTCGGGGTTCAGCCCCGAGGGCTGAGCGTTCGGGGCGACGGGGCCGGTTGCGTGCCGTTCTCCGGATGAACGGTCGGTGACAGAGCCGAGGTGCCGGGGTGGTGGGATCCATCCGGAGAACGGCACGCTGACGGACTCACACCCGACGCCGGGAGCGGAGCAGGCCGCGAACCGCCGAGGCCACCCGCTCGGGTCGCCACATGATGTCGGCGGCTGTCAGCCGCAGGACGGTGTATCCGCGCTCGGCCAACGCGAGGTCTCGGGTGCGATCGAAACGGTATGCCTCCGACCCGAGGTGATGAGCCTCGCTGTCGCATTCGATCACCAGCCACCCGTTCACCAGGAGGTCGACCCTGCCCACCCCATCGATGCGCACCTGCAGGTCGACATCCCTGGTGATGCCGCGTATGAGAAGTCGAGCGAGCGTTTCCGGCCCGGACTCCGCCCGGCCATCAAGTAGTGGCACCAGCGTCGCGAACCGCTTCGGGAGGAGGGCGAACACCTCCGTCACGTCGCTCGGTCGGATCAGCCCTGTGTGCAGCGAACTGTCCAGCGAGGCCACAGCGGCCCGCGGAGGCTGGCAGCGCACCGCGTGCGCGAGCGTGTCGATCGGGTGAGCGCACGCTCGGCGAGGGAGATGGCCGTCCGACGACGGGAGCCAGTGACGCACGATCCGCTCGTCGGCGGAGGGCTTCAGCCGAGTCGAGTGGGGCGGCACGAGGACGTGGAGACCCCCGCCGTCGAGCACGAAGACTCCCAACAGCCGCAACGCGCTCACGCAACTCAGCACTCCTCCTGCCTCGACGGCGGCGACCAGCGCCGGGTCGGTGCCGGCGGCAAGGTAGTTGCCCCGGCGCGCACGAATCAGCCGCCCCTCCCGGATCGCCGCAGCGATCGCGCGCTTGCTCACCCCTTCTGCCCGGAGCTGCGCAGTGCTCACTACCGGGGTTGCAAGGACATCCGCAGCCCGCTGCCGGAACGCCCGACGTTCGCTCTCCCACATGCCGCCCACCCTGGCCGGTGCGCAATCGACCTCCGGCCCTCTCCACAGGTGACGCCAATCCCGAAGTGGCAATCGGCGAGGTGCAGAAAACGCGGACCGTTCTCCGGAGCAGCGCTGCGGGAAGCGACACCTCCGGCTGCGAGGTGCGTTCCCTCCGGAGAACGGCACATGCCGGACCATCCGGCTTGGCGTGTTGCACCGAGGGCCACCGGGCGGGCAGGTCGCCCACCCGCGTCCCGTTCTCCGGAAGACCGAGCCACGGAGGTGGCATTGACGCTCCGTCACCCGGGATGTCCGGAGAACGGCACACGACCGCCGGTAGCGTGAGGGCATGGAACCGGTGACCCTGCGGACGGAGCGGCTCGAACTGTCGGTGCCCACGGCGGCTGATGTCGATGCCATCACGGCGGCGGCGCAGGATTCTGAGGTGCCGCGCTGGACGACGCTCCCCTCGCCCTACGAGCGGACGCACGCCGAAGAATTCATCGACAAGGCCGCGACGTGGTGGGACGAGGAGAGCGAGCTCACCTGGGGCGTTCGCCACGAGGGCCGCTGGATCGGGATGATCGGACTGCACCGGGTCGAGAAGCAGGGCGCCGCCGAGATCGGATTCTGGCTGGATGCCGCCGCTCGAGGCCACGGCTTCCTCACCGAGGCGGCGGCCGCGGTCGTGGACTTCGGGTTCGCCGAGCCGCTCTCGCTGACGCGGATACAGTGGCGGGCGATCGTCGGCAACCACGCGTCGGCCCGCGGCGCACAGAAGCTCGGCTTCCGCTTCGAAGGCACTCTGCGCCAGGGCCTCTCCGGTCCGCGCGGCCGGGACGACGGCTGGATCGCCGCCGTGCTCGCGACCGACGACCGCGCGCCGCAACCCTGGCCGGTCCTCTGACAACCCCCTGACCCGAGTCCTCCGCCGATGGCAGGATGAGCCCATGCCTGAGATGCCCGAGGTGCAGGGACTGGTCGACTTCCTCGGCGAGCGCGCGACCGGACTGACCGTCACGAAGGTGTCCGTCGCGAACATCGCTGCCCTCAAGACGTACGACCCGCCGATCGACGCCATCACCGGCGCACAGGTCACCGGCGCGTTCCGCCACGGCAAATTCATCGACCTCGAGACCGATGCCGGGGCCCACCTGATCTTCCACCTCGCCAAGGCGGGCTGGCTCCGCTGGTACGAGCAGCTGCCCGCGACGGTCATCCGTCCGGGTAGGACACCGATCGCCCTCCGAGTGGGATTCGACGACGGGTCGGGGTTCGACCTGACCGAGGCCGGCTCGAAGAAGTCGCTCGCCTACTACGCCGCCCGATCCCCCGCCGACGTCCCCGGCATCGCACGGCTCGGACCTGACCCGCTCGATCAGTCGTTCACGCGCGAGACTCTCGCCGGGCTCCTCGCCGGCCGACGCACGCAGATCAAGGGCGTCCTCCGCGATCAGTCGATCGTCGCCGGTATCGGGAACGCCTACTCCGACGAGATTCTGCACGCCGCGAAGATGTCGCCCTACGCTTTGGCTGCGGGGCTGACGGATGCCGAGATCGATCGGCTCTACGCCGCGACGCGGCAGACGCTGACGGATGCGGTGGCCGCGGCGTCCGGCAAACCGCCCGCCGACCTCAAGGACGCGAAACGTCGCGGCATGGCCGTGCACGGTCGCCGCGGCGAGATCTGTCCCGTGTGCGGCGACGAAGTGCGATCTGTCTTCTTCGCCGACAACAGCCTGGAGTACTGCCCGACGTGTCAGACGGGCGGCAAGATCCTCGCCGACCGGCGGCTGTCGCGCCTGCTGAAGTAGGTCAGACGGTGCCGGCGAGCACGCGTGCGTCGTCGTCGACCCAGCCCATGGACTTCTCGACGGCCTTCGCCCACAGGCGGCAGCGACGGTCGCGCTCGTCGGGGTCCATCTGCGGCTCGAACCGGCGGTCTTCCTGCCAGTAGCCGCGGAGGGCGTCCTTGTCCGACCAGACGCCGACGGCGAGACCGGCCGCGTAGGCGGCTCCGAGCGCGGTCGTCTCGACCACCTTGGGGCGGATCACGGGGATCCCGAGGATGTCGGCCTGGAACTGCATGAGCATGTCGTTGCGCGTCATGCCGCCGTCGACGCGCAGCTCGTCGAGGTCACGGCCGGTGTCGGAGATGACGGCCGTGATGACGTCGCGCGTCTGGAACGCGGTGGCCTCGAGGGCCGCCCGCGCGATGTGCGCCTTCGTGACGTAGCGGGTGAGGCCGACCAGCGCGCCGCGGGCATCGGGGCGCCAGTAGGGGGCGAAGAGGCCCGAGAAGGCGGGCACGAAGTAGGCGCCGCCGTTGTCCTCGACGCTCCGGGCGAGACGCTCGACCTCGGCGGACTCCGAGATGATCCCGAGGTTGTCGCGCAGCCATTGTACGAGCGAGCCCGTGACGGCGATCGACCCTTCGAGCGCGTAGTGCGCGGGCTCGTCCCCCAGGCGGTAGGCGACCGTCGTGATGAGACCGGCCTGCGAACGGACGAGCTCGGTGCCGGTGCCGACGAGGAGGAAATTGCCGGTGCCGTAGGTGTTCTTGGACTGTCCGGCGTCGAACGCCGCCTGTCCGAAGGTCGCCGCCTGCTGGTCGCCGAGGATGCCGGCGATACGGATGCCGCGGGCGACCCGCGGCTGCACGACCTCGCCGTAGACCTCCGAGGACGAGCGGATCTCGGGGAGCATCTCACGAGGGATGTCCCACACCTGCAGCATGTCGTCCGACCAGTCGAGGGTCTTCAGATCCATCAGCAGGGTGCGGCTCGCGTTGGTGACGTCGGTGATGTGGATGCCGCCGTCGCTCCCGCCCGTGAGGTTCCAGACGATCCAGGTGTCGGGCGTGCCGAAGAGCAGATCACCGGTCTTCGCCGCCTCGCGGGCGCCGTCGACGTTGTCGAGAATCCACGCGATCTTGGAGGCCGAGAAATACGACGCGAGCGGCAGCCCGGTGACGTCGGCGAACGCGTCGACGCCGTGAGCGTCGATGAGCCGGTCGATCGCGGGCTGAGTCCGTGTGTCCTGCCAGACGAGGGCGTTGTGGATGGGTCGACCGGTCCGCCGGTCCCACACGATCGCCGTCTCGCGCTGATTGGTGACGCCGATCGCGGCGACGTCGGCCGCCGACAGCCCGACCTGGTTGAGGGCGCGAGCGAGTACCCACTCCGTGTTCGTCCAGATCTCCACGGGGTCGTGTTCGACCCGCCCGGCGCGGGGGAAGATCTGCTCGTGCTCCCGCTGCGCGGTGGCGATGAGGGCCCCTTCGCCGTCGAACACGATCGCGCGTGTCGAGGTGGTTCCCTGGTCGATGGCGATCACGTGTTCGGCCACGTCTCGTCTCCTCTTCGAGTGCTCGTCGCCAGGTCGCGGCGACGGAAGTGCCGGAGTCAGCGTCAGACGGCGACGGGATCGGCGGCATGTGCCGCGGCGAGCGCCCGATCGATCTCGAAGCGGCGCGCTGCGGCATCCCACCCCATCACATCGGCGATGGCGTCTGCCACTTCTTCGATGACCTCGACCGTCGCCTCACCGCGGAAAGCGATGTTGGTGCGGCGGAGGAGGATGTCGTCGAGGTGGACGATCGACTCGGTGCGGGCGATGTGACGGAACTCGCCCGAGCTGAACCGCGGAAGCGAAGCGAGCGGCGCATCGGCGTCGTCCTCGCGGATCGACGCCGCGACGGCGAGGGCGTGCGTGCCGTAGCGGTGCAGCATCCGGGTTCCGCGCTCGAGGCCGAAGTCGGACAGGTGCTGGTGCACCCACTCGTCGCGGTCGGCGTCGGTGCGGGGGAACCCGACGGCGCCGCCGATGGGCAGTCCCTTGGTCGAGCGGACGCGGTCGCGACCGATCCGTCCCAACAGCTCGTCGGTGAGACGAGCGGCGACAGCACGGAAGGTCGTCCACTTTCCGCCGACGAGGCTCAGCACCGGGACGCGGTCCGACCCGGGAAGCACGGCCTCTTCGATCCGGTAGTCGCGGGAGACGAATCCCGCGGCGATGTCACCGTGGCCGGGAAGGGGACGGACGCCCGAGTAGCGGTGGACGATCTGCGAGCGGTCCACGGGGATCGTCGGGAAGACGTGACCGATGAGGTCGAGGAAGTAGTCGACCTCCTCCTCGGTGCAGACGGCCGGCTCGGACATGTCGTGCTCGAGGTCGCTCGTGCCGACCAGAACGCGGCCGTTGAGCGGGTAGATGAGGACGATGCGACCGTCGGAGTGCTCGAAGAAGAGCTCCCGACCGCCGGTGGCCTGCATCAGCTCGGGGTGATCGAGGACGATGTGCGACCCCTTGGTGCCGCCCATGAAGTGGGTGGCGTCGCCGAGGGCGCGGTTCGCGAGGTCGGTCCACGGGCCTGCCGCATTGAGGACGACGGATGCCGCAAACGGGAACTCCTCACCGGTCACCTCGTCGCGGAGCACGACCTTGCCGTCCTGGACGCCCGCGGCGGAGACGTAGTTGGCGGCGCGGGCACGGCTGCCGCCCACGGCGACGCCGTCGCGCACCAGGTCGAGGCCGAGACGCTCGGGGTCGCGGAGGGAGGCATCCCAGTAGGTGGCCGTGTACTTCACGTCGGGGTTCAGGTCGGGCAGCGCACGGAGCGACCGGCGGCGACCGTGGAACGTGTGGCGGGGAACCTTGCCGCCACCGCGGGAGAACGAGTCGTAGATGATGAGGCCGACCTTGATCAGCAGGGCACCACGCTCGGTCGAGGCCGTCTTGCGGTGGAGTACCATCCGCAGCGGCGCGGAGAGCAGGCCCGAGAACGTCGAGAAGATCGGCACGGTGGTCCGGAGGGGCCGGACGTAGTGGGCCGCCGTGGTGAGGAGGTCGTTGCGCTCGGTGACGGCTTCGTGGACGAGGCGGAGCTCGCCGTTCTCGAGGTAGCGGATGCCGCCGTGGATCATGTGGCTCGACGCCGCTGACGCGCCGGAGAGGAAGTCGTTGCGCTCGACAAGGGCGACGTCGATCCCCTGCAGGGCCAGGTCGCGGAAGGTCGCGACGCCGTTGATGCCGCCGCCGATGATGAGCACGTCAGCCTGGGGCCGCTCGCGCAGCACCGTCGTCGTCCGTCGGATCTCGGAATCCACGTCACACTCCCACTTCTGCCGGGTGTCGACCCGGTCGCCTCAGACCGCCACCGGAGTGGCTGTTGGGACCAATGATGACATTCGTGGACGGGATTGCAGTTCGCTTGCACATACGTGCACACTGTCCTTCGTGGAAGACACACTCGATCCCGAAGACATCCGTCGCGCGCTCACCGCGGCGCACCTGTACTACGTGCAGGACCGCACGATGGAGGCGATCGCGCGCGAGCTGGGGACCTCCCGCTCGACCGTGTCTCGACTGCTCTCGCGGGCCCGGGCGACCGGCATCGTCGACATCCGCATCCGCTCCCCCTTCGCCGCACCTCAGCTGCTCGAGCAGAACCTGGCCGACCGGTACGGCATCACGGCGCACGTCGTCCCGGTGCCCGACGATGCGAGCGACGTCGAGCGGCTCGAGCGCGTGGCGACCGCTGCCGCTCATTTGCTGGGCGACCTCGTGGTGCCCGATGCCACGGTCGGCATCGCCTGGGGGTCGACCACCGCTGCCGTCAGTCGTCGCCTTGTCCCGAAGGCGGTGCACGGGACGACGTTCGTGCAGCTCAACGGCTCGGGGAACACCCGGACGACCGGACTCCTCTACGCCAGCGACATCCTCAGCCGGTTCGCCGTCGCCTATGGCGGCAGCGCGCAGCAGTTTCCCGTGCCGGCGTTCTTCGACGATCCGCGTACGAAGCACGCCATGTGGCGGGAGCGCAGCACGACCCGCATCCTCGACATGCACGCCGCGATGGACCTCGTCGTCTTCAGCGTGGGCGCGGCGGACTCCCGGGTGCCGAGCCACGTGTACTCCGGCGGTTACCTCGAGCCCGAGGAACTCGCAGCACTCGACCAGGAGGGGGTCGTCGGCGACGTCGCCACCGTCTTCTACCGGCTTGACGGCTCGACCCGAGGCATCGAGCTGAACGACCGGGCGACGGGCCCTCGGTTCGACGTGCTCCGCCGCGTCCCGAGCCGGGTGTGCGTCGTGTCGGGCGTCGACAAGCGCGACAGTCTGCGCGGAGCACTCGCGGCGCGGCTCGTCACCGAGCTGGTCGTCGACGAGGCGACCGCCCGGTCCCTCGCCGAGTGACGCCGGATGTCAAGAGAAGACAGGGAATGAATCGGGCGCAAGACGGTTGATTACACTGCAAGAGCAAGAAACGTGCTCCGGGGTCGGTGAGAATCCGAACCGGCGGTGACAGTCCGCGAGCGGGACCTCTGGTCCTGCTGACCCGGTGGAATTCCGGAACCGACGGTGATGCGACGCAAGTCGCTAGTCCGGATGGGAGGCAGCACGGACGGACGCGCGAGCCCGCGCAGCCGTCTGCAGCGCCCGCGCCCCGGAACACCCCATCGTGAGGATCCGGATGAGTGTCACCGATGCAGAGCGCACCGCGCTCCGTCATGCGTTCGCGCTCGCAACGCGGGGACCGCGAGGGCTGAACCCCCAAGTCGGCGCCGTCATCCTCTCCCCCACCGGTGAGATCCTCGCCGAGGGGTGGCACCACGGTGCCGGCACACCCCACGCCGAGATCGACGCCCTGTCGAAACTGGACCCGGATGCCGCACGCGGCGCGACCGCCGTCGTGACCCTCGAGCCGTGCAACCACACGGGACGCACCGGTCCGTGTGCGGTCGCGCTCATCGAGGCGGGCGTCGCACGAGTGGTCTATTCCGCCAAAGACCCCGGCGCCGTGTCATCGGGCGGCGCCGAACGGCTTCGCGCCGCCGGCATCGACGTCGACGGCGGCGTGCTCCGCGAAGAGGGCGAACAGCTCATCGAGTCGTGGCTGACCGTCCAGCGCCTCGGCCGGCCTCACGTCACCGTGAAGTGGGCGCAGTCGCTCGACGGGCGGGCCGCGGCATCCGACGGCACCAGCCAGTGGATCACCGGGCCGGACGCGCGCGCAGACGTCCACCGTCGGCGATCCCTCGCCGACGCGATCGTCGTCGGAACCGGCACGGTGCTCGCCGACGACCCCGCGCTCACCGCGCGCAGGGAGGACGGTGACCTCTTCGAGGACCAGCCCCGTCCCGTCGTCGTCGGAACGCGCGCCGTGCCGCAGGAGGCGCGCGTGCGCTCGCACCCGCGACCGTTCATGCAGGACGAGGGCGACGACCTGCGCGACCTCCTCGACCGCCTGCGCGAGCTCGGGGCGCACCGCGTGTTCCTCGAAGGCGGTCCGACACTCGCGGCCTCGTTCCTGCGGCAGGGGCTCGTCGACGAGGTCCTCGTCTACATCGCTCCGACCCTGATCGGCGGCGAGCGCGTCGCCGTCGGCGACATCGGCGTCGCGACCATCGCAGAACAGCGGCGACTCGACATCGTCGGTGTCGACAGACTCGGCGACGACATCCTCGTCACCCTGACCCCGAAGGAGAGCTGATGTTCACGGGCATCATCGAAGAGCAGGGCGTCATCACCGCGATCGAGCCGTCCGGCGACGGCGTCCGCCTCGCCGTGCGCGCTCCCCTCGCAGTCTCGGACGCAGCACGCGGCGACTCGATCTCGATCAGCGGCGTGTGCCTCACCGTCACCGAGCAGACCTCTGAAGGCTTCACCGCCGACGTCATGAAGCAGACGCTCGACATGTCGACCCTCGGCACCCTCGCCGTCGGCTCGCCGGTCAACGTGGAGCGGGCACTCGCCGCGCACACGCGCCTCGGCGGTCACATCGTGCAGGGGCACGTCGACGGCACCGGCGAGGTGCTCGAGGTGCGCCCCGGCGAGCAGTGGCGCGTCATCCGTGTCTCGCTCCCGGCAGAGCTCGCCCCCCTCGTCGTCGACAAGGGCTCGATCACGGTGCAGGGCGTCTCCCTCACCGTCTCGGCCGTGTCCGACGCAGACGCCTCGACCCACTGGTTCGAGATCTCCCTCATCCCCGAAACCCTCGAGGTGACCACCCTCGGCGCGCTGACGCCCGGCGACCCGGTCAACCTCGAAACCGACATCCTGGCGCGGCACGTGCAGCGCCTGCTCCGATTCGCCTCGCCCGACGGCATCCCGACCACAGAAGAAGGAGGCTCCCGATGAGCCTTTCCACCATCCCCGACGCCCTGGCAGCCCTCAAGGAAGGCCGGCCGATCCTGGTCGCCGACGACGAGAGCCGCGAGAACGAGGGCGACATCATCCTGTCCGCCGAGCTCGCCTCGCCGGAGTGGCTCGCCTGGACCATCCGCTGGTCCAGCGGTTTCCTCTGCGCACCGATGCCCGCCGACTGGGCCGACCGCCTCGACCTGCCGCCGATGGTGGAGGTCAACCAGGATGCCCGGAGCACCGCGTACACGGTCAGCGTCGACGCCGCCGAGGGTGTCACGACCGGCATCAGCGCCTCCGACCGCGCCCGCACGGTCAACGTCCTCGCGGACCCGAACTCCGTCCCCTCGTCGCTCATCCGTCCCGGTCACGTCCTGCCGCTCCGCGCCGTCGACGGCGGCATCCGCGAGCGCGCGGGCCACACCGAAGCCGCTGTGGAGCTCATGCAGCTCGCGGGCCTCCAGCCCGTCGGTGTCATCGGCGAGGTCGTCGCCGATGACGGCAGCATGATGCGGATGCCGGGGCTCCTCGAGATGGGCGAGCGGGAAGGCATCCCCGTCATCACGATCGAGCAGCTCATCGCGCACCTCAACGCGTCCGACGGCGACAGCACGTCCGCCCACGCCGACGGCTTCCCCAAGCGTCGGGTGAGCCTCCGTGCCGAAGCCACCGTGCCGACCTCGCACGGCGAGTTCCGCTTCCTCGCGTACAAGGACCGGATCACCGGCACCGACCACATCGCGGTCGTCTCCGGCGACCTCACCGAGGACGCACCTCTCGTGCGCGTGCACTCCGAGTGCCTGACGGGCGAAGCGTTCGGCTCGCTGAAATGCGAGTGCGGTCCGCAGCTCGAGGCGGCGCTCGACGCGATCGAGCAGGACGGCGGCATCGTCATCTACATGCGCGGCCATGAGGGCCGCGGCATCGGCCTCATCAACAAGCTGCGCGCCTACAGCCTGCAGGAGCGCGGCCTCGACACCGTCGACGCCAACCTGGCCCTCGGCCTCCCCGCCGACGCCCGCGATTACGCGGCGGCGGCCGGCATCCTGCAGGACCTCGGCGTCGCGCAGATCCGGCTGCTGACGAACAACACCGACAAGGTCTCGCAGCTGCGGGCCCTCGGCCTGTCGATCGTCGATCAGGTGCCCCTCCTCGTCGGAGTCGGCGCCAACAACCACCAGTACCTGGCAACGAAGGCCGATCGCATGGGCCACATCATCGACGCCGACGAGCTGCGCGAGGCTCTCGCGCACAGTGAGGAGCACAAGGCATGAGCGGACACGGAGCACCCCAGACCGAAGCGGTCGACGCGAGCGGAATGTCGGTGGTCGTCATCGCCGGCCAGTGGCACGACGCCATCAGCAACGGGCTGATCGCCGGCGCCGCGCGGCTCCTGGACGCGTCGGGCGCCTCGTGGCGACTCGTGCGCGTGCCGGGCTCGTTCGAGCTCCCCGTCGCATCGAAGGCCGCGCTCGACGCCGGTGCTGACGCGGTCGTCGCCCTCGGCGTGATCATCCGCGGCGGCACGCCCCACTTCGACTTCGTCTCGGCGGCTGCGACCGACGGCCTCACACGGGTCGCCCTCGACACCGGCAAGCCCGTCGGGTTCGGCGTGCTGACCCTCGACGACGAGCAGCAGGGCCTCGACCGGGCCGGCCTCGAGGGTTCGAAGGAGGACAAGGGAGCGGAAGCAGCGGATGCCGCCATCCGCACGGCACTCGTCCTCCGCGACCTCCGCGGCTGAGCACGCGCCCTCCCGGTGCGCAGGATCGCCACCTTCAGGTAGCCTGAGGGCATGGAGATCCTGCGCAGCATCGTCGTCCTCGTTCACCTCGTCGGGTTCGCGACGCTCTTCGGTGCGTGGGTGGTCGAGCTGGTCGGGCAGCGCCGGGTGACCCGGATCATGCACTGGGGTCTCGGCATCGCCCTGGTCGCCGGACTCGCGCTCTCGGCCCCGTGGGGCCTCGATCACGACCTCAACTACGCCAAGATCGGCATCAAGCTCGTCGTGCTTGTTCTCATTGGCGGGCTCCTCGGGGCCGGTGCGGGTCGCCTTCGGAAGTCGGGGTCGGTTCCCGCCGGGATCTTCTGGCCCATCGGCATCCTCACCCTTCTCAACGCCGGGCTCGCCGTCATCTGGCGCTGACCGGGGCTTCCCGCCGCGATGCGCGGGAGTAGGGTGGAGGTTTGCGCGTCGACGACTCCGCCGGCGCCTCGGTGATCCCAGTGCTGTGATGTCCCCGCGACACCCCTGCGAGGCCATCCGCCGCCGACACGTCCCATGAGGACCCACCGCTTCGTTCCGAAGGTCCCCCGCATGTCTTCCGCAGCACCCGCGGCATCCGTCGCACCCGCCAATCCGCGCTCCCGCGTCATCACCGCGAGCCTGATCGGCACGACGATCGAGTTCTACGACTTCTACGTCTACGCGACCGCCGCCGTCCTCGTCTTCCCCATCCTCTTCTTCCCTGCCGGCAACGACACCACGAACCTGCTGCTCTCGTTCAGCATCTTCGGCGCCGCGATGGTGGCGCGCCCCGTCGGCGCCGTGATCTTCGGCCACTTCGGCGACAAGTTCGGCCGCAAAGCCACCCTCGTCGGCTCACTCCTCACGATGGGTGTCGCCACCTTCCTCATCGGCTTTCTGCCGACGTACGGCCAGGTCGGCATCGTCGCACCAATCCTGCTGCTCATCCTCCGACTCGCGCAGGGCTTCGCGCTCGGAGGCGAGTGGTCGGGTGCTGCGCTCGTGGCGACGGAGAACGCGCCGAAGGGCAAGCGAGCCTGGTACGGCACCTTCCCGCAGCTGGGAGCTCCGATCGGGTTCATCATCGCGAACTCCGTCTTCCTCGCGATCTACTTCGCGCTCCCCCACCCCGATGGCCCGGCGCAGCGGAGCGAGGCGTTCCTCGAATGGGGCTGGCGCGTGCCGTTCCTCTTCTCGGCCGTCATGGTCATCGTCGGTCTCTACGTTCGGCTCAAGCTCGTCGAGTCGTCGACGTTCGCCAGGGCGGAGAAGACCGGTGCGATCCGCAAGTTCCCCCTCGGCGAGGTCGTCCGTCGGCACTGGCGGCAACTCATCCTCGGCACCTTCATCATGCTGGCGACGTACGTGCTCTTCTACCTGATGACCGCGTTCACCCTCGCCTACGGCACAAAGGCCACGACAGAGAGCGCCGCCTCAGCGGCTGAGGCGGCCGGCACGGCCTTCGACGCCACGACCTACGTTCCGGGCCTCGGCTTCGGATACACCGACTTCGTCATCATGCAGATCGTCGGCGTGGTCTTCTTCGGCATCTTCACGCTGCTCTCCGGTCCCGTCGCGGACTCCATCGGACGCCGCCGTCTGCTGCTGTGGATCACCGGAGCCATCGGGGTCTTCGGACTTTTGTTCAGCGTGTTCCTGTTGCCCCAGCTCGACCCGAAGTTCACCGGCGCACTGGTACAGGGATTCCTCATCCTCGGGTTCATGCTCATGGGTGCGACGTTCGGACCGATGGGTGCCCTTCTGCCGGAGCTCTTCCCGACGAACGTCCGCTACACGGGGTCGGCGATCTCGTACAACGTGTCGTCGATCCTCGGCGCCGCGCTCGCTCCGATCGTGGCGACCGCACTGTGGGCGGCCGCGGGCGGCTCGCCGTGGCTCGTCGGCATCTACCTGTCGGGCTCCGCCGTCCTCACCTTCATCGCGCTGTGGCTGTCGAAGGAGACGAAGGACGTCGAGTACGAGACGAACATCGGACACGCGGACCTCGGCATCCGCTGACCTCCGCTGAATCGACGGATGCCGCGGCCCACCCCACCGGGAGGGACGCGGCATCCTTTCTGTCAAGAGCTCCCTTCGCACCCGGTGCGGGTCTATCGTCGGCCACACAGGCACGTGAGGAGCGGACGATGGCGATCAAGAAGGTGACCCAGGCATCGGTCGTCGAGTACGACGAGGCCGGCGGACCCGAGGTGTTGCACCTCGTGCAGAGGCCGCTCCCTGAGCCTGGCCAGGGCGAGGTGACCGTCGAGGTCATGACGATGGGCCTCAACCACATCGACGGCTTCGTGCGCTCCGGCGCGGAGAAGGAGTGGGACGACGAGTTCCCGCGCCGATCGGGCAGTTGCTTCGCCGGAACCGTCATCGCGGTCGGGCCCGACACCACCGGCTTTCCGGTGGGGAGCGACGTCGTCGGACACCTGCGCGCAGGCGCCCAGGCGAGCCATGTGACCGTCTCGGTGGACCGCCTGGTCCGCAAGCCCAAGAACGTCACCTTCGAGACCGCGGGCGGCCTCTACCTCGCCGGGACGACGGCCCTCGACATCCTCGACGAGCTCAAAGTGGGCGCGGGCGACACGGTCGTCGTCTCCGCGGCGGCGGGCGGCGTCGGAAGCGTCGAGGCGCAGATCGCGATGCATCGCGGCGCCCGCGTGATCGGTACGTGCGGCGCCCGCAACTTCGACTATCTGCGACAGCTCGGCGTGAAGCCGGTGCAGTACGGCGACGGCATCGTCGACCGCATCCGCGCTCTGGCTCCGAACGGAGTGAGCGCGTACATCGACAACTTCGGACAGGACGGGCAGGACATCGCCGAGGCTCTCGGCGTGCCGGCTGGCAAGTTCCGCTCGAGCGCCGACCGTCGCGACCGTGAGGTCGCCCTGCTCTCCGACGAGCCCGACGCCGTCGCTCACGGGACCGAGCAGCTCCGCAAGGTCGTCGACCTCGCCGAGAAGCGGGCCGTGAACGTGCTCGTCTCGGGCTTCTACCCGCTGGCGGACGTCGCCGAGGCCTACGACGACCTGCTGAAGCTGCACTCCCGAGGCAAGGTCGTGCTCGCGACGCATCCGGTCAATCCCCGCCGCATCCGCAAGGCGCGCGAGGTCATGGAGTCCGGCCGCTGAGCCTCAGTCGAGGAACAGCGCGCGCAGCCGCTTCGTGGTGAAGACGAGCCCGACGGCGATCATCACGACGTAATACAGAACGTGCCACAGCATGTCGACCGACAGGATGCCGAGGGTCAGCCCGCGGATGAGTTCGACGCCGTGCCACAGCGGCAGCGCCATGACGATCGACTGCACCCAATCCGGGTACACCGTGATCGGGTAGAACGTCGCCGAGAAAAGGAACATCGGCAGCAGCACGAAGTTGATCCAGTCCATGTGCTGGAACGTCTTCATGTAGCTCGTGATCGCCATCCCCAGGCTCGCGAAACCGAACGCGATCAGGAGTACTGCCGGAATCGCGAGGATCGCGGTCCAGGCGAGGTTCAGCCCGAGCACCTGCATGACGATCATGAATCCGGTCGCGTAGAGCAGGCCCCGCAGGAGCGCGTAGAGGATCTCGCCGAGGGCGACGTCGAGAGGCCCGAGCGATGTGGCCAGCATCCCCTCATAGAGCTTCCCGTAGTTGAGTTTGAAGAAGACGTTCCACGTGGAGTCGTAGATCGCGCCGTTCATCGCCGAGACGGCGAGCAGTGCGGGCGCGATGAACGCCTTGTAATCGACGTCGATGCCCTGCGAGGTCTGGACGGTGCCGATGAGCGCGCCGAGGCCGAGCCCCATCGACAGCAGGTAGAAGACCGGTTCGAAGAACCCGGAGAGCACGACCGCCCAGCTCGACGAGCGCGCGGCGAGGAACCCGCGCTGCACGACGGCGCCGGGGTTGCCCGCCCAAAGGGCACGCACTCCCCCGCGGCGGGCGGCGCTGTCGACAACGACGGCGCTCACTTGGCGAGCCTTTCGATGAAGACTTTCCGGCCCCAGAGGTACCCCACTCCTGCGAGCACGACGAGATACGCGAGGTGGACGACGATCATCAACGGCGGCACTGCGGCACCGTACGTGCCCAGGCGACCGAGCTCGGCGCCGTGCCAGAGCGGCGAGATCCAGCCGATCCACTGCAGCCAGACGGGCAGCGTATCGAGGGGGTAGAACGTGCCCGAGAACAGGAACATCGGCATGAAGATGAACCGCTGCACGAGAGCGAACTGTCCCTTGTCGTCTTCGATCCAACCGGCATACGCCATGAGCGGGATGCCGAAGGCGAGACCCGCGAGGATGCCCGCCGGGATCGCGATCCATCCGGTCTCGGGATTCGGCACCGTCGTCCACCCGATGCCGAGGGCTCCCAGGAGCCAGATGAACAGGTAGTACGCCGCGACCGCGAACGTCATGCGGGCGGCGGCGCCGATGATGACACCGTTCGCGATCTGGGGACTGGACAGCGCGGACGCGTTGAAGCCGAAGAAGTACCGTCGCCACTTGAACCCGGCCATCACGGGGTAGGTCATCTCCTCGGAGGCGACCGAGATGGCAGCCGTCACGAGCAGCGCGGGCGCGACGAACACGAGGTAGTCGACCTGCACGCCGCGGTCGTCGATGGGTGTCTGGATGAGAGCGGCGAGCCCGGCCGCCAAGCCGAGCAGATAGAGGACGGGCTGTCCGAGCGCGCCGACAACGATGGTCCAGCCGTAGGCTCGCATCGCCCGGACCATGTGCTCGGTGACGTACCAGCTGCCGAAACGGCGGGGTCGCCGGCCCCACTCCATCGCCTCCGCGCGCAGCTGGTCGAGCGTGGGCTGCGCCGCCTGTGTCGTCTCGCTCATTCGATGAGCGACCGTCCGGTGAGGCGGAGGAACACGTCCTCCAGGCTGGACCGACGGACCAGGCTCGTCATCGGCTGCAGGCCCGACGAGGTGACGCGTTCGAGAGCGGCTTCGCCGTCGTGGGCATAGACGAGGATGCGGTCGGGCAGGACCTCGACGCGGTCGCCGATCCCCTGCAGCTGAGCCGCGACCTGCTCATTGCGGTCGGACCCGAAGCGCACCTCGAGCACCTCCCGGCTGGAGTGCTCGCGGATGAGGGAGGACGGGCTCCCCTCGGCCATGATGCGCCCCTTGTCGACGACGACGAGCCGGTCGCAGAGCTGTTCGGCCTCGTCCATGTAGTGCGTCGTGAGGACGAGGGTCGTGCCGCGCTCCTTGAGGCGGAACAGGCGGTCCCAGAGCACATGACGCGCCTGCGGGTCGAGACCGGTCGTCGGCTCGTCGAGGAGGAGGATGCGCGGGTCGTTGATGAGCCCGCGGGCGATCGTGAGTCGGCGCTTCATACCGCCGGAGAGCTGGTCGACCTTGTTCTTGGCCTTGTCCTCGAGCTGCGCGAACGCAAGGAGCTCGTCAGCCTTCTCGGCGCACACCTTGCCGGGAAGGCCGAAGTAACGCCCGTAGATGTAGAGGTTCTCCCGGGCGTTGAGCTCGCCGTCGAGGTTGTCCTGCTGCGGCACGACACCCAGGCGCGAGCGGATTTCGGGACCGTACCGGTCGGGGTCGAGCCCCAGGATCGCAAGGTTGCCGCTCGTCCGCGTCGACACGGCGCCGATCATCTTCATCGTCGTCGACTTGCCTGCGCCGTTCGGCCCGAGCAGACCGAAGGACTCTCCGGGCGCCACCTCGAACGACAGCCCGTCGACGGCGACGAAGTCGGGCTTGCCCTTGCTCTTGTAGGCCTTCACGAGGTTTTCGGCGCGGATCACGGGTTCTGGCACCGGACCACCCTACCGACGGGCTCGGACATCGTGAGGACGGAGGAAGATAGAGGGATGTCCACGCCTCGCCGCGGTCTGCGCCGCCCCTCGAAGGACGACGGCCCCCGCGCCAACCTCCGTCAGCTCGTCCCGTTCCTCCTCGAACACAAGCGCGTCCTCGTGGTCGTCGGCGTCCTCAGCGTGCTCGAAGCCGTCGCCACCCTCGTCCAGCCGCTCCTCGTCGGCGACGTCATCGGCCGCGTGCAGGCGGGTCAGGCCCTCGGCATCCTCGTCTGGGTCCTCGTCGGCCTCGTCGTCGTGTCGTCCCTCATCGGCGGCTTCCAGCACTACCTGCTGCAGCGCACCGGCACCGCGGTCGTCTACTCGAGCCGTCGCCGCCTGATCGCGAAACTCCTGCACCTGCCAGTACAGGAGTACGACGCCCGACGGACCGGCGATCTGGTGTCGCGCGTCGGCACGGACACGACCCTGCTTTACGCCGTCCTCACGCAGGGCTTCGCCGACTCGATCGGCAACGCGCTCATCTTCGTCGGCGCGATCATCGCGATGCTCATCATCGACCCGATCCTGCTGCTGCTGATCGTCGTCGTGATCGGCGCCTCGGCGACCGTCGTCGTCGTGCTGAGCGGCCGCATCCGTCGGGCCACGCTCGAGCAGCAGGAGAAGGTGGGCGCCCTCGCCTCGGGCGTCGAGCGGGCGATCGGCTCGATCCGCACGATCCGCGCATCGGGCGCCGAGGCGCGCGAGCAGGACACCATCTCGGCGACGGCCGGCGAGGCCTACGACGCGGGTGTCAAGGTGGCGAAGGCCTCGGCGATCGTCGTCCCCGTCGCCGGGATCGCTCTGCAGGTGTCGCTCCTCGTGGTCCTCGGCGTGGGCGGATTCCGCGTCGCGTCCGGCGCCATCGAGATCGCGCAGCTCGTCGTCTTCGTGATGTTCCTCTTCTTCCTCGTTCAGCCGCTCGCCTCGTTCTTCGGCGCGATCACGTCGGTGAACCAGGCACTCGGCGCGCTCGGCCGCATCCAGGAGGTCCTCGACCTGCCGGACGAGACGGCGGAGGATGCCGCGATCGCCGCCTCCGCTGCGTCAGCCACCTCCGCCTCGACGGCCGCGATCGAGTTCCGCGACGTGCACTTCTCCTACCCCGAGGCGGTCGTCCGCGCACGCCGGAGCGCACAAGACGAGGCGCTCAAGACCCTCGCCGACGCCCGCGCGCCTATCCCTGAGGAGTCCGAACCGGAGCCCGAGGCCACCGTGCTCCGCGGCGTCTCGTTCGAGGTACCGCGCGGAGCGCGCGTCGCCCTCGTCGGACCGTCGGGAGCGGGCAAGTCGACCACCCTTGCCCTCATCGAGCGCTTCTACGACCCGACCGCCGGCGCCATCCTCATCGACGGGATCGACGCCCGCGCGCTCGACCGCCTGTCCCTGCGCGCACGCCTCGGGTATGTGGAGCAGGATGCCCCGACCCTCGCCGGGACGATCGCCGATAACCTGCGCCTCGCCTCGCCGAACGCGACTGACGCGGACTGCGAGCGCGTGCTCGACGCCGTGAACCTCACCGAGGTGCTCGAACGCTCCCCCCTGCGGCTGCAGGCTCCCGTCGGAGAGGCGGGCGTCATGCTGTCGGGCGGCGAGCGTCAGCGTCTCGCGATCGCGCGCGCCCTGCTGGCCGCTCCCCCGATCCTGCTGCTCGACGAGTCGACGTCGTCCCTCGACGGACTCAACGAGCAGCGCATGCGCGACGCGATCGACGCCGTCGCGGCCGGTCGCACGCTCGTCGTCATCGCGCACCGGCTGTCGACCGTCGTCGACAGCGACCTCATCGTCGTCCTCGACCACGGCCGCGTCGTCGGACAGGGTACGCACGACGAGCTGGTGCGCGACGTGCCGCTCTACCGCGACCTCGCCGCCCGCCAGTTACTCGTCTGACGCCCTCCATCCCCGAACGCACGGCGATCCGACGCGAACTGCGACTCCCGGCATCCGGGAACAGCAGTTCGCGTCGGGTCGACGGCGCGTCCGGGCGTCAGACCGTCTGCTGCGTGCGCTGCAGTCGGTAGCGGAGGGCGGCGAGCTCGGCGTACAGCGCTGCCGGGACCTTGCCGCCGAACGTCCGGTAGAACTCCTCGGTGAGGTCGGCCTCGGCGAGCCAGGATGCCGGGTCCACCGCGAACAGCTCGTCGAGATCCGCCTGCGGCACGTCGATCCCCGCGAGGTTCAGGTCGGACGTCTCGGGGAGACGGCCCACGGGGCTGTCCACCGCACCGACCGAGCCGTCGACGCGGCGGATGATCCAGTCGATCACGCGGGCGTTGTCACCGAATCCGGGCCACAGGAAGCGCCCATCGGCGCCCTTCCGGAACCAGTTGACCTGGAAGATGCGCGGGGCACGGTCGAAGCGCAGCTTCTGCCCGACCTTCAGCCAATGAGCGAAGTAGTCGGCCATGTTGTAGCCGCAGAACGGCAGCATCGCGAACGGGTCACGGCGCAGTTCACCGACGAGCCCCTCGGCCGCGGCCGTCCGCTCCGACGAGATGTTGGAGCCCATGAAAACACCGTGGGTCCAGTCGGTGGCCTCGACGACGAGCGGCACGTTGGTGGCACGGCGGCCGCCGAAGAGGATCGCGTCGAGGGGAACGCCCTCGGGCGCATCCCAATCCGAGGCGATCTGGGGGCACTGGCCCGCGCTGACGGTGAAGCGCGAGTTCGGGTGGGCGGCAGGACGATTGGATGCCGGGGTCCAAGGCTTCCCCTCCCAATCGGTGAGCTCGGCGGGCGCCTCGTCGGTGAGGCCCTCCCACCACACGTCGCCGTCGGGACGGAGGGCGACGTTGGTGAAGATCGTGTTGCCCCAGAGAGTGTCGACGGCGGTCACGTTCGTCGACTCGCCCGTGCCGGGAGCGACCCCGAAGAAGCCGGCCTCGGGGTTGATGGCCCAGAGTCGACCGTCTTCGCCGGGACGGAGCCACGCGATGTCGTCGCCGAGGGTCTCGACGCGCCAGCCGGGGATGGTCGGACGGAGCATCGCGAGGTTCGTCTTGCCGCAGGCCGAGGGGAACGCGGCGGCGACGTGGTATGCCTTGCCCGCCGGGTCGATGACTCGGATGAGCAGCATGTGCTCGGCCAGCCAGCCCTCGTCGCGGCCGATGACCGACGCGATGCGGAGGGCGAAGCACTTCTTGGCGAGGATCGCGTTGCCGCCGTAGCCGGAACCGAACGACCACACCTCGAGGGTCTCGGGGAAGTGGACGATGTACTTCTCGTCATTGCACGGCCACGCCTCGTCCTGCTGCCCCGGCGCCAGCGGTGCGCCGACCGAGTGCACGGTCTTGACCCAGGGTTTGCCGTCGGCGATCTGCTCCAGCACCTCCGTGCCGACGCGCGTCATGATGCCGATCGAGGTGACCGCGTAGGCACTGTCGGTCACCTGCACGCCGATGTGCGAGAGGGGCCCGCCGACGGCGCCCATCGAGAAAGGCACGACGTACATCGTCCGGCCGCGCATGCTGCCCTCGAACAGGGGCGTGATCGTGGCGCGGATCTCGTCGGGCGCGATCCAGTTGTTCGTGGGCCCGGCATCCGCTTCACGCTCGGAGGCGATGAAGGTGCGCCCCTCGGTGCGGGCGACGTCGCTCGGGTGCGAGCGGGCGAGGTAGGACCCCGGCCGCCATTCGGGGTTGAGCTTGATGAGCTTGCCCTCGTCGACCTGCTGCCGCAGCAGCGCGTCGTTCTCGGCGGCCGAGCCGTCGACCCAATGGATGCGGGCGGGCTGCGTCAGCGCAGCGATCTCGTCGACCCAGGCGTGGAGAGCGGTCATGCCGTCCCCGGTCGCCGCGGGACGGATGCCGGCCAGCACGGGGGCCGTGTCGGGCGCGACGGACGATCCGGTGCGGGTGGGGCGGGTGAACAGGTCTGCGATGGCCATTCGGCGCTCCTTGGTCGGGGTGGGCGTTCTCCCACTCTGCGCGCCCTCTCGATCACTTTTCGTGCTCGCGTCGACTAAAGAATCGGGATTCTTTCGCTAACATCAAGATCATGGCGACGCTCCTCCAGCTCTCGACGCTCGGTCACCGCATCCGGCACCAGCGCACCGCGCACGGCTACACGCTCGATGAGTTGGGCGAGATCGTCGGCATCGCCGGCAGCCAGCTCAGCCTGATCGAGAACGGCAAACGCGAGCCGAAGCTCTCGGTGCTGCAGGCGATCGCATCGGCGACCGGCACCGATGTCACCGATCTGCTCTCGAACGAGCCGCCCAACCGGCGTGCCGCGCTCGAGCTCGACCTCGAGCGCGCGCAGCAGAGCCCCGTCTTCCGCCGCCTCGGCGTTCCGCCCGTGCGAGTCACGAAGACGATGTCCGACGAGACGATCGAGGGCATCCTCGCCCTCCACCGCGAACTCGAGCGTCGTGAGCGCGAATCGATCGCGACACCAGAGGAAGCACGACGCGCGAACACGGAGCTGCGACTGCGGATGCGGGACCAGAACAACTACCTGCCCGAGATCGAGAAGCTCGCCGAGAAGAAGCTCAAGGCTGCCGGGCACACCACCGGCGCACTCACTCACCGGACCGTGAGCATCATGGCGGAGCAGCTCGGGTTCGAGCTCATCTACGCCAGCGACCTCCCGCACTCGGCGCGTTCAGTCACGGACCTCGAGAACGGGCGCATCTACTTGCCGCCGGCATCCATCCCCGGTGGCCACGGCCTGCGGTCGATGGCGCTCCAGGCGATGGCGCACCGCCTTCTGGGGCACACGCCGCCCACCGATTACGCCGATTTCCTCCAACAGCGCCTCGAGATCAACTACTACGCGGCCTGCTGTCTCATGCCCGAGACCGCGTCGCTCGCGTTCCTGACGCAGGCGAAGAAGGACCGGAACCTCGCGGTCGAGGACTTCCGCGATGCGTTCGGCGTGACCCATGAGGCTGCCGCCATGCGCATGACGAACCTCCTCACCCAGCACCTCGACATCCCGTTGCACTTCCTGCGCGTCGACGGCGCGGGCGCGATCAACCGGGTCTACGAGAACGATGGACTGCCACTGCCGATGGACGTCACGGGGTCGGTCGAGGGGCAAGTGGTGTGCCGGAAGTTCGCGGCGCGGTCCGCGTTCGCGGAACAGAACCGCACGACGGAGCATTACCAGTACACCGACACCCCCGGCGGCACGTTCTGGTGCTCGAGCCAGACCGGTACGACCGGCGAAGGCGAGTTCTCGATCACGGTCGGCGTGCCGTTCGACGACGCACGCTGGTTCCGCGGCCGCGAGACGCACAAGCGCGCGAGCTCGACCTGCCCTGACGAGGCCTGCTGCCGACGCCCGGACGCCGACCTCACCGAACGCTGGCAGGGCAAGGCCTGGCCGAGCGCACGTGTGCACATGCAGATGTTCTCGCCGCTGCCCCGCGGGATGTTCCCCGGGGTGGATGACGGCGAGGTGTACTCGTTCCTGGATCGACACGCCTGAGCCGTGTTGAAGGCGCATGCGTCGCGGGTGTACGCTCACGCGGTGAGGTTCGCCTAACCTAAGCTGCCACGTCACCTCGTCACTTCGGTGTCGTGCAGCCGGTCCCGCGGACGGGCTGCGACGGGGCAGTGGGCACCGGCCTCACTCCCGAACATCCGAGAGATACCCGTGCTCGCCTCGCTCCTCCCTCCCTTCCTCATCGGCCTCCGCGAAGGCCTCGAGGCAGCGCTCGTCGTCGGCATCCTGGTCGCGTACCTGACGCGCATCGGCCGTCGGGACGTCCTGCCGAAGCTCTGGGCAGGCGTGGGGCTGGCCGTTGCCCTGGTCGTCATCATCGGCGCCATCCTCACGTTCGGTGCCTACGCGCTGACCTTCCAGGCACAGGAGCTCATCGGCGGCCTTCTCTCCCTCCTCGCAGTGGGGATGGTGACGTGGATGATCTTCTGGATGCAGCGCACTGCCCGCACGATGCGTTCCCACCTCGAAGGCGGCGTCGATCGCGCGCTCGCGATGAGCGGCTTCTGGGGAATCGTGTTCATCGGCTTCGTGTCCGTGGCTCGCGAGGGGATCGAGACGACGCTGTTCCTGTGGTCGATGGTGCAGTCCGCCGGCCAGGAGAGCCTCGGACTCCTGGGGGCGGTGCTCGGGATTGCGGTCGCCGTCGCCCTCGGCTGGCTGCTCGCCCGCGGTGTCGTCCGTCTCGATCTCCGCCGCTTCTTCGCCTGGACCGGCGGATTCCTCGTGATCGTCGCCGCCGGCGTGCTCGCCTACGCCTTCCACGATCTGCAGGAAGCCGGCGTCCTCCCCGGCCCCTTCTCGGGATCGGCCACGATCGACCCCGCCACGGGCAGCGTCGGCGTCGGGTGGGCCGGTTTCCCGTTCGGCTGGGCCTTCGACGTCACGGCGCAGATCCCGCCCGGCGGCACACTCGCCGCCATCCTGCAGGCGACCGTCGGCTTCATGCCCGACATGACCTGGCTGCAGGTGGTCGCCTGGGTCCTCTACCTCGCCGTCGTCGGCTCGTTCTTCGTCCGCGGTCTGGTCGGTCGCAAGCCCGCGCCGAAGCCGGCCGCTTCCTCTGACACGCTCGCCTCTCGTCACGCCCCCCAAGGAGCATCATGACCCGCACCCGCCGCGCTCGTGCGCACGCATCCCTCGCCCTCGCCGCCGTCGGCATCGTCGCCCTCTCCGGATGCGTCGCGAAGACCGACGTCGCCAGCGCTGATGCGCTCACCGTCACCTCCACGGACACCTCGTGCGACGTCTCGGCGGCCGCCGCGAAGAGCGGGACGCTGACATTCGCGGTGTCGAACAAGAGCTCGCAAGTGAGCGAGTTCTACTTGCTCGCCGAAGACGGGCTCCGCATCATCGGCGAGGTCGAGAACATCTCCCCCGGTTCCGAGCGCACGCTCACCGTGGTGGCTCAGCCGGGCGAGTACAAGACGCTCTGCAAGCCCGGCATGGTCGGTGAGGGAGTGGGTCGCGCCGACTTCAGCGTCACCGGCAAGACGGTCGCTGCGACCGGGGACGACGCCGAACAGAAGCAGAAGGCCGTCGACCTGTACGCAGCATTCGTCAAGGACCAGGTCGAGCAGCTCGTTCCCGCTGTGGAGAACTTCACCACCGCCTACGAGGCCGGACGCGACGACGACGCCCGCGCGCAGTTCCCGCAGGTCCGGGCGTTCTACGAGCGCATCGAGCCGGTGGCGGAATCGCTCGGTGACCTCGACCCGCGCATCGACTACCGCGAAGTGGATGCCGTGGCGGAAGGCCTCGACTGGACCGGCTTCCATCGCATCGAGAAGGATCTCTGGGTCCCGAAGAAGGACGCGCTGAACGCCGACGGCGAGACGCCCGCGTGGAAGGACTGGGCACCCTCGACCCCTGCTGAGCGCGCGACCTACGGCGACAAGCTCATCGCCGACGTCGGCGAGCTCAACGATTACGTCCACTCCGACGCATTCCAGCAGGCTCTTGATGCGCAGGGCGTCGCGGGCATCTCCAACGGCGCCATCGCACTGCTCGACGAGGTCGCGACCGGCAAGATCACGGGGGAAGAGGACTGGTGGTCCGGTACCGACCTCGCGGACTTCGCCGCGAACGTCGAGGGTTCGAAGATGGCGTTCTCGCTCGTGAAGGACTTCGCCTCGGCGACCGGCTCCGACGGCGCGGCGCTGTCGAAGGAGATCACCCGCCGCTACGACGACCTGGACGCGGCCCTCGCTGCCCACGGCTCGCTCACGAAGGGCTTCGTGACGTACCGGACGCTGACGGAGGACGACAAGCGCGAGTTGACCGACCTGATCAATGCGCTCGCTGAGCCGCTGTCCCGCCTTACCTCGACGGTCCTGCAGTGACGGAGGACGAGCCCACCCGCGAAGAATCGGCACCTCCGGCCCTGAGCCGGCGCGGTCTGTTCGGCCTCGCCGCCGGCGTCGGTGCGGCGGGCCTCGCCCTCGGCGCGGGAGCCGGGTCGGCGGCGGGAGTGGCGATCGGTCGCTCTCGGGCCGCGGAGGAAGCGTCACCCGTGTACCCGTTCACCGGGACGCACCAGGCGGGCATCACGACCCCCATGCAGGACCACCTGCACTTCGCGGCGTTCGACATGATGGCCGGCACCACTCGCGAGGATCTGCAGTCGCTCCTGCGGGACTGGAGCTACGCCGCCGCTCGGATGACGCAGGGGCTCGACGTCAGCGCGACGGGCGCGGTCGGTGGATCGCCGGAGGCGCCGCCGGATGACACCGGTGAAGCGTTGGGACTCCCGGCATCCGGCCTGACCGTCACGTTCGGGTTCGGTCCGACCCTCTTCACGGCGGACGACGGCACCGACCGCTACGGGCTGGCCGCGCTCCGCCCCGCGGGGCTTGCGAAGCTCCCCGCTTTCCTCGGCGACGACCTCGACCCCGCCGCGTCGGGCGGCGACCTCTGCATCCAGGCCTGTGCGGACGACCCGCAGGTCGCGATCCACGCGATCCGCAACCTCAGCCGCATCGCCTTCGGACGGGCGCGTCTGCGCTGGTCGCAGCTGGGCTTCGGCAAGACCTCGAAGACGTCGGCTGCGCAGGCGACACCGCGAAACCTGTTCGGATTCAAGGACGGCACCGCGAACATCCTCTCCGACGACACCCAGGCTCTCGCCGACCACGTCTGGGTCGCGTCCGCCGACGAGCCGGCCTGGCTCGCGGGCGGCTCGTACCTCGTTGCGCGCAAGGTCGCGATGCTGATCGAGACGTGGGACCGCGTACGACTCTCCGAGCAGCAGCGCATCATCGGCCGGGACAAGTCCGAGGGTGCTCCTCTGTCCGGTGGCAGCGAGACGACGGCACCCGACTTCGACAAGAAGGATGCCGCCGGCGGCCTCGCGATCGACGCCCGCTCGCACGTGCACCGCGCCCACCCCGACGTGAACAACGGCATCCGGATCCTTCGCCGCGGCTACAACTACGTCGATGGGAACACCGATCTCGGGCGCCTCGACGCAGGTCTGTTCTTCCTGTCTTACCAGCGGAGCCCCGACCAGTTCGTGACGCTGCAGCGAGCCCTCTCGACCGACCTGATGAACGAATACGTGCGTCACATCGGGTCGGGGGTCTGGGCGATTCCGCGCGGGGCGAAGGCGGGTTCCTACGTCGGGGCCGAGCTGTTCACCTGACCGCGGAAACGCGAAAGCGGGGAGCACAGTCCCCCGTGTGCTCCCCGCATGTCTCGCGCTGCCCGAGAGGCGCGAGTGGTGAAGGTCAGTCCTTCTTGAAGGCGTCCTTCACGTTCTCGCCGGCCTTCTTCGCGTCAGCCTTGGTCTGGTCGGCCTTACCCTCGGCAACGAGCTTGTCGTTGTCCGTGGCCTTGCCGATCGCTTCCTTCGCCTTGCCGGCGATGTCCTGAGCGGCGTTCTTGATCTTGTCGTCGAGTCCCATGAGGGTCTCCTTTCCTTGTGGGTGGGTGGGTGTAACCGGTGCCTGGACCGGGGTTCGATGCGGGTCAGCTGACCCGCGGGGCGTCGGAGGCGAGCTTGCTGCGGAGACCTCCGTGGACGGAGATGTACGCGGCGGTCTCGGTACCGGTCACAGCTGCCAGCCCGTCCATCACGCGGTCGACGTAGTCGACGACGCTCCGCGGGTCGGCGCCCTGGCGAGCGATGACGCTCACGTGGAGCACCGGCTCGTCGCGCACGCTGTGTGCCGTGACAGAGGCCGAGAGCACACCGTCCTGACGGGCGAGGGAGTTCTTCACCGCGTCGGCGGCGAATCCCTCCGTGACGGTGACTCGACCCAGGGGGGTCTGCGATCCGCTCGAGCGGAGGACCGTCCGGGAGCGCCGGCTCACGAGCGTCGTGAGGCCCGCGAAGAGGATCACCGCGATGACGATCGCACCTGCTGTCGCTCCGATCACGGCCCAGCTGAGCCCGGTGTCGCCGATCTTCGTGGCATCGCCGGCGGCTCGGAGCCCGTCGAAGGCGGCCTGACCGGACGAGGTCCAGACGTCCCCGACGGCCGGAACTGCTGCTGCGGTGGCCGCCGCTCCCCCGCCGATGAGCAGGACGAGGCCGACGATCAGGAGGACGGTGCGGTTCAGCGCACGGTTGGTGTCGTTCATGCCGCCTTCTCCTCTTCGTCGTGGCGCTCGATCCGAACGCGGGTGCGGACGGGTCGTGCGAGTTTCAGCGAGGCGATCTCCGCCTCGGCCAACGAGGTGACCTGCGCCTTCTCGATCGGGATGCCTGCTCCCGGCCGGACGGTGACGTCGACGCTCCGGTGGGCGACGCCCACGGTCACGCGGTCACGGGCGATGCCCGTCTCGTCACTCACCCGCTGGGCGAGTGCCGAGGCGACCACACCGTTGTCGACGACGGCGACTCGGCCACCGGCATCCATTTCATGCTTGGACAGACGCCCCGGCGACACGGCCAGGACGACGAGCCAGAGCCCGAGTGCAGCCACGACCAACCCGCCGGCGACGCCCGCTGCCACGGGGACGCTCGAGGGGAGGCCGGCCAACCACTGCAGAGCAGCCATCGGCCGCACGAACAGTGCGGGCTGTGCGGCGAGGGCGAGGATGAGTTCGACCGCGACGTACAGGGCCAGGATGATCCCCAGCAGGACGACGACGGCGAAGGCGACGCTGCGCGGCGAGTGCGTCTCGCGGCGCACGACGCGACGGAGCACGGGAGTGGTCATCGCACACGCTTCCTTTCTGGGGTTCGGGCACCAGTCACGGTGAGGTCGATTCGGGCGATGTCGCGCCCGAGGAGGTGGGTCAGTCGCTCACGCAGCTGCTCCTGCATCTGCGCGGCGCGCTCGAGGACGGGAGTGGTGCTCCGCACCGATTCCAGGTCATCGAGGTCGGGGACCGGTAGGGGGCTCGATACCTTCAGAGCCATACCGTCCCGTCGATCAGCGACACCCACGGAGATCTCGCCCCGCGGGACGCCGATGACATCGGCGGACACCGCCCGCGCGACGCCGACGAGCACACGCTCGGCGACCTCGGTGCGGCCGGCGACGCCGGGGGCTGCGGCGGCGAGTCGCGAGGACTCGCCGCCCGCCGTTCCGTCGGTGTCGGTACGCATCAGGAGGTGCGCCGTCCCGTGAAGGCGTCAGTCACCGCGCGAACGTCGAGCTTGCCCGACGCGATGCGGCCGATGACCGCGCCGATCGCCATGAACAGGGCCGTGAGGAGGAATCCCCAGAACCCGAACACGAGGGCGACGACGGCAAGGATGGCGCCGGTCAGTGCGCCGATGATCGTGGTGCTCATGAGACGCGCGACTCCTCGTGCTCTTCGTCTTCGTCACCCGGGATGTGGACGTCGTCGACGGTGACGTTGACTTCGACCACGTCGAGTCCGACGAGGCGGGTGATGGCACCGGCGACGGCGTCACGGACCTGCGCGGCGACCTGGTGGACGGGAGTCGGGTACTCGACCACGATGGTGAGGTCGACGGCGGCCTGGGTCTCGCCCACTTCCACCTTCACGCCCTGACCGAGGTCGGTGGCGTTGATGGCGTTGCGGATCGCGCCGAGGGCACGAGCTCCGCCGCCGCCGAGAGCGTGGACACCGGGAATCTCGCGAGCCGCGATCCCGGCGACCTTCGCGACGACGCCATCAGAGATGACGGTCGTGCCGGCCGTGGCGGCCGTGGTCTCGGCAGCCTTCGGTGCGGTGCGGTCGACGCGCGCGCCGGGAACTGCGGGGGTGGTCGTGGTGGGGGTCTCGTCAGCCATGATTCTCCTCTTTCTGAAACGATCTGGCGGCGCACCCTGCGGTGCGACGTGGGCCGTTGTTGTCGGCCTCGTACATAAGAGGGTGGGGCGTCCCGATTCCTCACAAAAAAGTTCGGAGAATTTTCGACGGGCCTTGCGAGGTCAGTGGATGCGGGCGATCTGGATGCTGATCTGCGCGTCGCCGGGGGTGTTGGCGAGCAACGCGTCCGCTACGCGGCGGGCCGCGGCGGGCGTGTTGTCGTGCGAGGCGGTCGCGATGCGGGCGGCGACCAGCGGCATCCCGTCGCGGACCGTGACGGCGACTTCGGCGACCCGGTCGCCGTCGGCACCTGCAGCGGCGGCGATCAGACCCGGGATGCGGGCGATCGCCGAGCGCGGCGAGTAGACATCGGTCACGCCGTCGACGGCGCGGATGCGCGCGACGAGGTCGGGCTGGTCCTCAGGGGTGCCAGCGGGCTCATGAATGGAGGGCAGACCGGTCATGGTGCTCACTCCTCTCCTTCTGTGCCGTGGAGCTCTTCGACGGCGACGTTGACAGCAGTGACGTTGAGTTCAGTGTGCTCGGCGAGCACGCGGTAGACGAGATCTCGGAGGGCGGAGGTCAGATCGGGGATCGACCGACCCCACGCGACCGAGGCGGTCAGGTCGATGCGCACCGGGGCGCCCGGGGTCTCCGCATCGCCGACGATCTGGGTGCGACCGAGGTAGATGCCGTCGAGTTCGTCGGCGCTCGAGCGGACGAGGGAACGGACCGCGCCCTCCGTCACCGTGATCGTGACTCGGGGGTCAGGGTGGTGGATCGGGAAGCTGCGGCCGGCGCGGAGCTCGGAGTGGATGACGGAGAGGATTCCCTCGAACCAGCTCTCGGGTGGTCGCGGCAGGTGCTCGGCATCGTCGGCGACCAGGTCGCGCGAGAGCTGCCCCACGCGTTCGAGGGCCTCGATGACGTTCAAGCAGTCGGGGCACGACTCGATGTGGCGATCACGGGGAGTGCGACCGGCTTGGACGTAGCTGCTGAGCTCATCGATACTGCGCCCGCACTCGAGCGCGTCGTCGTCGTTCATCGCCACCCCTCCATCTCGATCGCGATGCTCGCCCGGGCCCGTGCGAGCAATCCTCGGACGGTGCTGTCGGTCATGTTCATCTCTTCTGCGATCTCGGCATAGCTGAGTTCTGCGACTTCCCGCAGCAACCAGCAACGGCGTTGATCTTCCTTCAATCGATCGAGCGCCCGCGAAAGGGCGGCTAGGCGGTCGTTCTGGATCGCGGCGCGTTCCGGCTGCGCGTGCGAGGTGGGCGGCAGGACCGCGTCATCGAGAGCATCCTCTCGCGAGTTGCGCGTAGCGAGTGCCAGCGCCTCTCGGCCGGCGATCCGCATGAGCCACGATCGGACGGCCGATGGGTCGCGGAGCGTGGGGAGCTGCTTCCAGGCGGTGACGAAGGCGTCCTGCACGACGTCGTCGGTGTCGGCGACCGACCCGACGATCCGGTACACATAGGCGCGGACGAGCGAGGAATGCCGGCGGACGATCTCGCCGAAGGCGGACGTGTCGCCGTCGACAGCGCGCTGAACGAGGATGCGGTCGGGCACATCACGTGGAGAGTCGATGACACACTCCCTCCGACGGTGCCCACAAGGATCAGGGCGCTTGCAGTGACGCTAACCTCGGCGCGATCTCGTCGAAACTTCTTGCGTGCGAGCGCGTGTATCGCTAAGCGCCGCCGAAGAAGCAGCGCACGCGCGTGAGCGCCGCGGTCACCCCGGCATCCGATTCCCCTTCGAACAGGGTCGCGGTCGGGATGCCGCTGCTCCCCGCGGCGAGCGACAGGCTCCACGTACCGACCGCGACGCCGCGGCGCACGATGACGGGGCGCACCATCCCGTTCGCGGTCGGGCCGATCGTGGTTCGGTCTCCCGCGCCCATCGCGAGCGATCGGTCGGCGTAAGACAGCACGTACTCGTCGAAGGCGGGGAGGGCGATCGTGCCGGCATCCGTGGTCGCCTGCCCGCTGGACGGGAGCATCAGGAGACCGTCGTCCGTGCGCTCGACACGATCAGCAGCGCGTTCCGCGACGGCGCGCGAGGCGCCCGCCGGCAGGCCCGCCCACCAGGCGAAGTCCGCGGACGACGCCGGGCCGTGCCCGCGGAGGTAGGCGAGGAGGAGGTCGACGGCGGGGTCGTCGCCGGTGGGCGCCGCGGGCGGGAGCGGAACGAGGTACTGCTCTCGCGTGACGCCTTGCTCGCGCGGCACGACGGGGCCGAGCGCCACGACGCCGCGAAGGGAGAGGGCTGTGAGGATGCGGCTTCCCGCCGGAACCGAGCCCGCGATGCCCTCGCGTTGCAGCGCCTCGACGAACACCGTCCGGGTGAGGCTGCCCTCATCCTCGAGCGCCGAGCGGAACACACGCTCGCCGCGGTCGAGCACGGCGGCGTCTATCCCGTAGGCACGCAGCTGCCGCTCCCCCGTGACGGCCAGGATCATGGCGGCCGTCGCCGGTTCGACGATGTGCAGGGTGCCGCGCTGCGTCCACGCCCGGACGAGGTGCCCGTCGGTGAAGACCCGGTCGACCTCGTCGACGGTGAGGTCACCGGTGGTGCGGATTCCGAGCGCCCACCGCCCGGCGGCGAAATCCTGCGCCTGCACAGCCACCAGACGCCGGGCGACATCAGTCGGTGCGGCAGCGGGTGCGGCGAGCAGGTGCGCGTGCAGTCTCAGACTGCGGAGCGCGTCGGCATCCATCTGCTCTCCGTCACGCCGTCGCGTACGGTTCGAGCGCGTCGACGACGCTCGCGGCGAAGTCGGCGCTCGCGCCCCAGTCGAAGCGGAACAGCGCGCCCTCGCCGCCGCCCGACCCGCGGAAGACCGCTTTCGTCGGGCCGGCGAGGTTCTCGAGGAGCACCGTCAGCGAGGCCCGACTGCTCGTGCGCATGTAGTACTTCTCGAAGATCAGAAGCGCCGTCTGATGGCCCGCCTCCGTCGCCGTCGCGTGCTGGCCGACGCACTCGACCGTCATCCCCGACGCCTGTACGTGCTCGAGGACGATCCGCGCAGCGTCGAACGGCGTGAGGGAGATCTCCATCGTCTGCAGCATGACCGCAGTGTGCCACGCGGGGCCGCGTCGCGCGCGGATAGACTGAGCGCGTCCAGGAGCGAGACAGGTCCTGGTGCTCGGAAAAGGGGCACGCAGCCACCCGCATCGTCGCGGAGCGCGAGACATATACGGCATCCGTCGTCCCCGTCTCCAGGAGCATCCATGCCCACCGTCGCTTCCCACGTCGCCTCCGCCCTCGCCGCCCACGTCGACCACGTGTTCGGAGTCATGGGCAATGGCAACGCCCTCGTCCTCGACGCGCTCGAACGCCGCGACGATGTGATGTTCACCGCCGTCCGCCACGAAGCCGGCGGTGTTGTCGCCGCCGATGCGCACTTCCGCGCCGGGGGCGGCCTCGCCGCCGCGACCTCGACCTACGGAGCCGGCTTCACCAACACCCTGACGGCGCTCGCCGAAGCCGCCCAGGCCCGCGTTCCGCTCGTGCTCGTGGTGGGCGACGAGCCGACCTCGGGTCCCCGCCCGTGGGACGTCGACCAGCTCTCGCTCGCGTCGGCCGTCGGCGTCCGCACATACACGGTCGGACGAACGGATGCCGCGGCCACCACGGTCATCGCGATCGAGCACGCGCTGTCGTTCCGCACCCCCGTCGTGCTCGCGATCCCCTACGACGTGGGCGGGCGCGATGCGGGCGCGATCCCGGCGACGCCCGATCCGGTGCTGCCCGCACCGCTCGCCCCGGCGGGCCCCCACGCCGCCGCAACGGTGGCGGCGATCGCCGGGGCGCTCGCGTCTGCCGAGCGCCCGCTGCTGCTCGCCGGCCGTGGCGCGTGGACGGCGGGCGCGGGTGAAGAGCTCGGACGCCTCGCGGATGCGGTCGGCGCACTGACGGCATCCACTGCTCTCGGACGCGGGATCTTCCCGCGCGGCGAGTTCGACCTGGGGGTGACCGGCGGGTTCGGCGCTGAAGGGGCGATGGCCGCGATCCGCGAGGCTGACGTGGTCGTCGTGTTCGGGGCATCGCTCAACCAGTTCACGATGCGGTTCGGCGAGCTCTTCTCCCCCGAGGCGACGATCGCTCAGGTCGACGTGGCGCCTGCGGCGACGCATCCGCAGGTCGGTCGCTTCCTGCGAGCGGATGCCGCACTCGCCGCCCGTGCGATCGCGGACGAGCTCGAGCGGCTCGGTGCGGCGCCGTCGAACTGGCGCGATCAGGTCGACGTGGCAGGGTTGGGCAAACGCGACGCTGGCGACGGGCTTGCACCGGATGGACGACTCGATCCACGGAGTGCGGCCGCGGCGATCGCGGATCTTCTGCCGGAAGACCGGGTGGTGGTGTCGGACGGTGGGCACTTCATCGGCTGGGCGAACATGTTCTGGCCGGTGGCGTCACCCGACCGGATGATGATGATCGGCACGGCGTATCAGTCGATCGGTCTCGGCTTCCCCTCGGTGCCGGGCGCAGCACGAGCTCGGACGGATTCGACGATCGTGCTCACGACGGGCGACGGCGGCGGGCTCATGGCGATCGCCGACCTCGAGTCGGCCGTGCGGGTGGCGCGCGGGCGGGGACTCGCGGTGGTCTGGAACGACGGTGCGTACGGCGCGGAGGTCCACCTGTACGGCGTCATGGGTCTCGCCCGCGGACCGATGGAGATCCCCGAGGTCGACTTCGCCGGGCTCGCTCGAGCCGTCGGCGCGGAAGGCGTCATCGTCCGAACCCTGGACGATCTGCAGGCGCTGGCGCGCTGGCGCGATCTACCCGCGGATGAGCGTCCGTTCCTGCTGCTCGACCTGCGGATCTCGGGCGCCGTTCGCGCGCCGTATCAGGAGGAGATCCTGCAGGTGAACCTGCGGCGCTGAGGAAGCAGATGCGCTCGCGCCGAAAACGTCGCGAAGAGGTTTCGGTGGGGCGTGGTTTCGGCAGGGGTTTTCGGTGGGCTGCGGGCGGCGTGTCGCTGGGGTGTCTGGGCGGGTCGGGAGTTGCGCCGAAAACGATCGTTTTCGGTAATCACCGTCAGATCGACGTCGGCGTGACTGTGCCCCTATCGCCGGGCGCGATTACGTGACACTGTCAGCAACAGGGAAGGGTTCGGGAACCGTCCCTGCTACAAAACCCCCCCCTGCATCTTGGACGTGATCCTCGTGTTTCGGAAAGGGTGGATCCTCTTGCAGTCGTCTGGGGGCTGATTGCGAGGGGGTCCTCGTTTTCTGGACGGCAGGGGTGCAAGCGCGGAGCTATGACTCGCGCGGACTCGTTCGAGTGGGGATCTCGTTTTCTGCAGTCAGCGCAACCCCCAGTGCGCATGGCTGGCGGGGTCCCCACGCCACACGACCGATCCAGATTCTCTGTGGTCAAGGAGCAATGGTGGACACGCCCTCAGGTTTGGATCGATCCTCCGATTCGTTAGGCAGTCGAGGGCGATCGAGAGGAACCGGCCGCGGTAGCCGAGACAAGGTTCTCCGGCTGACCACAGCCCAGTGCTGGAGCCTCGTCGAGGGGAGCAGCGTCGGCCGGCTGGCGGTGATCGGTGTCGATGGGATGCCTGACATCTTTCCGGTGAACTACGCCGTTCACGGCGGCTCGGTCTACATCCGGTCGGCGCCAGGATCAAAGCTGCTTGCAACGACGGTGCACCCTGTCGGCGCCTTCGAGATCGACGGAGAGGATTCAACGTCTCATTGGAGCGTCGTCCTCCGGGGAGCGGCCGAGAGTGTCGAGACCGACTCGGAGATCCGCGCGGCGGGTATTCGAACCCTGGTGTCGTTGAGCCCTACTGCAAAGTACGACTATCTCCGTGTGACCCCCGTGTCGATCGCGGGGCGTAGGTTCGCGAAACGGGTGAAAACAAGAGATGCGGCGCAGAGCGAGATTCCGAAGGTGCCGGCAGCCGGATCCGAACCAGCGTCCCCCGAAAACCCCTCAGAGACACGTCGCCGGGGTGCGTCAAGGGCACGTCAACCCGTCTCGATCGCACACTACCCACCCCTATGAGCGGTGGTGTTGTGCGTTCGCCGGAACCTGTGCGGCGCTCAGCCGGCAGGCGTAACGTCAGTTCATGAATGCACAATTGAAGATCCCGGGGAGTAACCCCGCGTTGCTGGGCATTGGATCAATACTTCTCACCACCCTTCCGCCGGATCTGATGACCCCGGGCGCACCCGAACGCTACAAAGTCGACGCGGTCTTCACCCGCAGGGTGGGGCCTGACGAGGTTGCCGCCATCGAAGGCGACGAGACTCGCGCGCAACTTTCTGTGCATGGGTATCCGACGACGGAGCTCCATGTGTCTGACCGCCGACTCGAAATAGACAACACCAATCTCGAGGAACTCCGCGACGGCCTCGCTTCGGTGATCGCGGAGCGACTCGCCGACATCGACACATACCTGTCGATCCAGCGAGACGTCGCTGCCCACCACTTCCAGGACTCGTCGGACCTGGAAATGGCGCGAGCCGCGTCGGTCGCCGTCCTCGCCGCCTCCGTCGCCTTCACGCAACGAGATATGGGCGTCGTGTTTGACGACAGCGCGCGGATCAGCGACTGGATGGAAGAAGGAGGCTCAGGCCGCGACTGACAACGAACGCAACCGCCGAAAACGATCGTTTTCGGCGGAGTCATCCCTGTGGGCACTTCCGCAGAGATCGTCGTTCTCGCAGCGATGCGTGTGTCTTGATCGCGCCCCCCACAAGCCGACGGCTGACCCGACAGAGCCGTCAGGCAACCGGTCGGGCGCTGTCGCTCGTCGCGACGATGGTCTGGCGGTACGCCTTGATCTTCCGCTCCAGCGCCGCCAAGTGACGCTGGACCTCGGCCTGCCGGGCGAGGACGGCCGAGTGGTGTTGTTCGAGGAGCGCAAGACGCTCGGCATGATCAGCACCGGCCCGGTACGCCGCCGCGTATTCGCGCATCTCTTGCACGCTCATCCCCGTGCCGCGGAGCATCACCGTTCCGGCGAGCCAGCTCAACGCGGCCGTGTCGTACCGTCGCCACCCGTCCGGACCACGGTCGGGCGCGGGCGCGATGCCTTCCTTCTCGTAGTAGCGGATGGTGTCGACGGTGATGCCGAGGAGGTCTGCAGCGACACTGATCGTGACGGGCTCGTCGACGTGGACCTCGGGAAGCAGCATGGAACTGAGTCTGCCACTTGACATGGTGTGCACACCAGTGTGGAAGGTTGTCTTCGCCCGGGGCACCCCGGCGAGGAAAGGACACCACATGCAGCAGATCCCTCTCGGCTCCCAAGGCCTTCAGGCTTCCGTGCTCGGGCTCGGATGCATGGGCATGAGCGCCTTCTACGGCGGCGCCACCGAAGCAGGCTCCACCGAAGCCATCCGTCGAGCGCTCGACCTCGGGATCACCCTGTTCGACACAGCGGAGGCGTACGGGCCGTTCGAGAACGAGCGACTCCTTGGTCGCGTCCTCGGCACGGACCGGGAGCGTGTGGTCATTGCATCGAAGTTCGCGACGGACTTCACCGACGACGGCGAACCAATCGGCCTCGACGGCTCCCCAGAACACGCGCGCCGTGCGATCGACCGGTCCCTTGGGCACCTCGGTACCGACCACGTCGACCTCTGGTACCTCCACCGTGCAGACCCGAAAGTGCCGATTGAGGAGACCATCGGCGCGATGAGCGAAGCCGTCGCTGCTGGCAAGGTGCGCTACATCGGCGTCTCAGAGACTTCGGCCGAGACGCTTCGTCGGGCGCATGCGACGTTCCCGATCACAGCGATCCAGTCCGAGTACAGCCTCTTCGAGCGCGACGCCGAGCACAACGGCGTCCTCGAAACAGCCTCGGAGCTCGGCGTCGGGTTCGTACCCTTCTCCCCACTCGGGCGCGGATTCCTCTCCGGAACCGTCACCCGCAAAGACGACCTGCCTGAAGGCGACGCCCGCCGCAACCTTCCCCGGTTCTCTGACGAGGCCATCGAGGCGAACCTCCGCGTCGTCGCAGCGCTCAAGGTCATCGCCGACGAAAAGGGCGTCACCACGGCGCAGCTCGCGCTCGCGTGGCTGATCCAGGCTGGCACAGTGCCGATCCCCGGCACCGCCAAAGCCGCGCGCATCGAGGAGAACGCCGCCGCCGCAGACGTCGTACTCACCGCCAACGACCTCGAACGCATCGACGCCGCATCCCCGCACGGCATCACGGTCGGCACCCGTAACACCGAAGCAGGAATGGCACGCGACCGCGGCTGACCTGCACGCGAAGGCCCGCGACACCGAACAGGTCTCGCGGGCCGGCGTCGGATTCAACACCGCGCCCCTCGCAGCGATGCGCCGAAAATCCCTGCCGTAGGGGTTTTCGGTGATCGTTTGTGGCGCCTCTAAAGCGCCGACGGTTCCGGTCCCGCCAGAAACGATCGTTTTCGGCGGGCCGTGTCGCAACGTATCGTCGCCGAATGTGGCCGATGACGAATGTGCCTTTTGCCAGAACATCGCGGAGAACCAGTTCGACGTGATCGCTCGGGGTAGCCGCAGCTTGGTGGTGCTCGACAAGCACCCCATCAATCGGGGTCATATTCTCGTGATCCCGATCCGGCACGCGCTGGACCTGGCCTCGATGACTACGGCGGAGGTAGCCGAGGTTGCCCTTTTCGCCCAGGCTGCCGACCGCGCCATCAGGCGCGTCCTCGATGCAGCTGTGGCAACCAACCTTCTTATGTCGAACGGGCCTGCCGCCGACCAGGGTGTGCCACACGCGCATCTTCACGTGATCCCTCGGGAGCCTGGCGACGGCTACGAATTCCGAGAGGATTACGCTCGCTACCCGCTAGAGGCTCTCACCGAGTTTGAGCGAGAGTCCCTCGTCGAGGAAGTGGGCGGCCTTCTCCACAACGCGGACGTGGAGGCAGACCGCCCCTGCGCGCGGGGGCGGTCTGCCTCCACGTCGTAACGGACGCCGTTTACGGCCCGCTTCCCTTTGAATCACGCGATGCGGTCGAAAACGATCGTTTTCGGCGGGCCCGAATGGACTCTGCCGCATTGCTCGGGTGCGCACGACGGAAGGCGCTGCTTTCCAGGCAGCGGTGTCCATGCCTCTGTAAACCGTGCACATGCACGGTTTTTCGATACTGTGATCGCATGACGGTATACATCCCCACCATCGAGACCCCATTTCGACCGTTCCCCGACGACCGCTGGTCGGTGGATCCTGCCTCGGGCAGCATCCGCGTGTCCAGCATCCCGGGCACTGACATCTTCACTGACCCGGGCGGCGACGACGGCGGCCAGGTCACCTCTTCGACGCTGCACAACGCCGCAACACTTCTCACCGACGCTCCCGCCGGCGACTTCCAGCTCAGCGCGCGGGTCCGCGTGCGCTTCGCGGGCACATTCGATGCCGGCGTACTTTTCGTGCGCCACGATCGTGAGACGTGGGCGAAGCTCTGCTTCGAGTTCTCTCCACGCGGGCAGGGCATGATCGTCAGCGTCGTCAACAATCGCGTGTCCGACGACGCCAACGCCTTCACCGTCGATGGTGAACACGTGCACCTGCGCGTGTCTCGGAAGGGGACCGTCTTCGCCTTCCATGCGTCTTTAGACGGCGAACGGTGGGAGCTGATCCGCGCATTCTCGCTCCCCAGCGCGCACGAGCCGCTGGAGGTTGGATTCGAGGCTCAGTCGCCCCAGAGCGAAGGCTGCGACGTTGTCTTCGATGAACCGCGCCTCGAGGAACGCACGATCTCCGACTTCCGTGACGAGTCGTGAACTACTGATCGTCTCCTTGCTCCGGCGGAGGGGACGAGCGACATCGCCGCCGGCAGCGGGACCACTGGCGGGCGCGCTGCTGCTGCCACCGTCGCGATCGCACCGACCTCGGACGTCGGTGCACCCTGGTACGAGAGTTCGATGCCCTCGCTCTCACATTCCTGGTCATCGCGACACGATCTCGCCCACGAACTCCTCAGCGCCTGGACGGTCAGACCACCCGACTTCAGAGGAATGCGGCGTGCCCTGCCGGATAGTTCCGCTGAGCGCACCACCCGATAGCGTCGAGGAGCACGAGAAAGCGAAGGCCGTTTTCCTGGTGCGCCCCACGGAAGGTGCAGCATGCGCAGATACCGCTTCTCGAGCCACGGACGGAACAGAGTGCTTGTCACCGCCGGGGGCGCACTCGCTCTCGGCCTCGCCACCAGCAGTCTCACCTCCTGCGCGGCCGAGCAGGAGCCGCTTGAGTTCCCGGAGGTTTCTTGGGAGGACGGCACCCCAGCTGGTCCACTGGAAGCTGACCCGTGGGTGCAGGGCGTGCGGGCTGAGCTTGAAGCCGAGGCAGTGGCCCGCAATCGGCTTGATTTCAGCATCCCCGAGTTGGCGCAGACGGGGACGGAGACGTACATCGATCGCGTCGCCTCGGACGTCATTACCCACGTTTCCAACCACGGGGCCACCGACCTGTATCCCGGGCCACTCCCCTTCTCTCCCGTCGAGGTCAAGGTCGGATATGACGGAAAAAGCGACGACGCGGCAGAAGTACGCGGCTGTGTCGCGACCGACTGGGCCACGGAATCCGGCAAACCCGCTGACGATCTCACCGGGAGGGGTGTCGCTTACCGACTGACACGGGACTCGCGCGGACTTGTGAAGGTCGACTCCACCCTCGCGCTTCCGGATCTTGACTGCACCGCCCTCGAACCGCTGCCTGCTGCGCTGTTCACCCCCGCGCCCGAGCCATCCGGAATCACCGAGGTGTACGGCATCACCCGGCCCAGCGGCACCAAGGTTGGCGGCAGCAACTGACCCAGGATCGCCTTCGGGTTGCCCCGCGCGTGAGCGGCCCCCTCGCCCGAGGCACAGCCCTCGATCCGGGCGAGCGAACAGACCCGAGCTGGCGCGGAGAGCGAGCATCGATGTGCTCGAGCCGGACCGAAAGGATGTCTGATGGCGTACGACGCAGATTCCGATGACGACCGCTGGCTCATCGTCAACGGACGCCGATGGCGACGTACCGATCCCTCCTTGCCCGCAGAGCTCGTGGCAGCATTGACCTCCCATCTCGGCGCGGCCGGTCAGGTGTGCGCCGCGCGCAGGGCGATCCGGACGCCACGGCACAGGCCCGCCGACGAGTGGACCTCGCAAAGCACGGACTCGGCGAGCGCGGCCCGTACTGGTGGGACGAGCCGGAGGATGACCGCCTGCGCAGGGCACAGCAGGCGCTCGTCGAGCTGGAGGAACTCGAGAACTGAGAGGTCTCGACGTATCGCGTCGGCCCTGCTGACCACTTGGCATTGCTGTGTCGCGTTCGAGGTCGCCCTCACCGAAGCCATGTCAGGATCGGTCGTTCAGCAATCCCCACGGATTCCTCAGGCATCGATCGTGTGTCCCGCGTCCTCGAGCGCTGTCGAAGCTTCGGCATGTCGGTCGCTTGGCGTCATCAGGATGTCCCCGTCGAAGGTCGAGACGACGAAGACCGGGCAGCCGATCTCCGCGAGGGGGCCGACCAACGACGCGACGACCCCGGTGAGGCCGAACGGGATCGGACCGGCGGCGTAAAGGGCCCGCCAGGGACCGTCGAGTTCCGCGGCCGACGGAGCAACGATGACATCGCAAACGATCGAGATCTCTTGATCGGTCCGTGTGACGGACATCAGCGATGCCGATGCGACGAGAGCGGTCAGCACCGGAGTGATATCCGCCCCGACGGGGAATCGGGCGATGACGTATTCGCCAGGGAGGGAGCGGAGAGGAACAGCAGGAGCAGGCATGGGAGCACCCGTCGAGGACACGCGGAAGGCTACCGAGCGGCGCCACGGCGATCGCGTTGCTGAAACCCTACCGGGCCGCGTTCCCACTGACGGGTCAGCACCGAACTCCTCGGCGCAGGCTGCGCTTCCTGTGCGGCTGACGCGATCATCGCGTGAGCCTCGAACCCAGGCCGGGACAAGGAAGAAGCACCCGGCCGCGAGGAAGTAGATCGCCGCCGCTCGACCCCGCTCCGCAGCCATTCGCTGAGTGATCAGTCCGCCGGTCGTTCGTTCTGCTGAGGAGCTTTCACCTGTCACGACCGAAGAGTCCCAGCACACCGCGTGAGACGCAATCCTCGGTCTCCGAGGGTTAGACACCAGCGACACAAAGCCCTGACATCTTCTTGTCCGCCCCCTCACAATCGGCGCATAGCTTCGGGGCCATGCAGACGACACAACCCGCTCCCGAATCGCCGACGGTGCAGTCCCTTCGCCGCGGCTCGGGCAGACGACGCGGAGCGGCAGCCCTCCTCGGACTACTCATCGTCGCGGGGCTCGGAGTAAGCGGCATCTCCGTGACACACGCCAGCGAACAGAACTCGAAACGACCACCGACCACGCTCGAGTACAACCTCGGGGCCAGGTCCTTCTCCGTCCCGAATCTGACCGATGCGAACGGCCACCCATCGCCCATGGAGGTGCAGGCACGCGTGCATCTGCCACCCGACGCAGCAAAGGGCCATCACCCGGTCATCGTGCTCGTTCCCGGCTACTGGCCGACCTGCGCTGACGCGAAGGCGCAGAAGATCACCGAGAATCCGAGAAGTTCCGAGGACGCCCTCACGGCCGCATACGACCGCCTCAATCGGTGGCCCTGCGCAAAAGGCATCTCGCAGATCCCGAGCTATCGGGGATTCGACTACCTCGCCCGCGCACTCTCCGGCTCAGGCAACATCGTCATCTCCATCGGCGCCAACGGCGCCAACGCGATCGACACCCGCAGCTTCCAGGGCGACCAGGCGCGCGCCGCGCTGATCGGCAAGCACCTGAACCTGTGGCAGAAGTTCGTGGCAACGGGGAAAGGGCCCCTGTCGGCAGTCCTGCCTGCACGTATCCGCACCCACGTCGACATGAAGAGTGTCGGACTCCTCGGTCACTCCCGTGCCGGTCGCGCGGTCCTTCAGTACGCGGCAAACGCGAACCGAGGCAAGTGGCCCGCAGGAGTCAGGATTCGCGCTGTTCTGGGGCTGGCACCGGCATCCGGCTTCGGCACCGACCCCGCCACGTTCACCAACACAGGCACCGATGTCGCCATCATCGGAGGGTCGTGCGACGGCGTCAGCAACCCGCCCTTCAATCCTTACTTCGCACCCGCGGTGAAAGGGAGCCGTCACCCTGCCTACCGGTGGCTCTTCCGCGGGGCGAACCACAACTACTTCAATACTCAGTGGTCTCCGTCCGGCGGCCAGGTCGCCACACACGACGACGCCGTACATCCGAAAGGCCAGCCCCACCGCTGCTACGACGCGTCGAGCACGACTGCGCAGCTCACTGAGGGCGAGCAGCGACTACTCACCCGCACGTTCGTCACGGCCTTCTTCGGCAGCGCACTTCGGAACGACCGCAGCCAGATCGGTCTTCTCGATGGGAGCCGCCCGGTAGCCGGGGTCACGACGGAGAAAGCGGGAGGAAAGTAGGTGGATCGGGATCAACCCGGCGGCTGCCGGGCCTGTCACGATGAGTCCATGCCCGTCATCGAGTCCCGCTGCGTCGTCCCGGTCCCGGTTGAGGAGGCGTTCGCGGTGTCGCAGACCACGGGCGAGACCCGCAAGCGCTGGGATCCCTTCATCCGCCGCCAGTATTTCATTGGCGACGCGACCGCTCCAGGGAAGGGTGTGCGCACCTACACCGTGCAGCGCTTCGGGTTCCGGATGGAGAGCGAATACGTCTCCTACAACCCGCCATCGAACGTCGGCATGAAGATGACCAAGGGGTCCTGGTTCTTCGAGCGTCTCGCCGGCGGCTGGAAGTTCACGCCCGCCGCCGACGACCCTGGCAGCACCCTCGCCGTGTGGCGGTACAACTTCGTCTGCCGCCCGAAATGGCTGGCACCGCTCGCCGAACGGATCGGCGCGGTCATCCTGCAGCGCGACATGGACCGGCGCATCCAGGGCTTTGCGAGAGGTTGCTCAGACCCGCTCGTGCTCGCAGCGGTGCGCTGACCGAGCCCGCCTGTTCCGAGCCATGGGTTACCACGTGGCACGGCGTCGCGCTACGGGAGCAGACAAGCGCGAAGCGCGCACTACTGTGGGCCTCAGCCAGGCGGCGTGAGTGGAGCGCGATGAACAGTAGCGATGTGACCCCACGGGTCGCGCGGCACGAGGCGCGGCGAGTCCTCGCCATGTTGCGGCACTACCGAGTGGCCGAGTCCGACATGCTGACCCGTGCGCGGCGCTCCCTAGGGATCAGTGCGAACGAGTTCGAGGCACTCCGTTTTCTGATGCAGCAGCGCGACCACGCCGCAAGGCCTCACGCGCTCATCCAGCATCTCGGGATCTCTTCGGCGTCGGTGACCACCATGATCGACAAGCTCGAACGCACGGGACGGATCGAGCGACACGTGGTGGCCGGCGACCGACGAGCAGTGTCTGTGGCGGCCACGGAGCTCGCCAAACGAGAGATGCGAGCGACGTTCGGGGCGCTGGATGAGCTGATGGAAGACGTTGCCGAACAGCTCAGCCCGTCTGAACTCCGCCACATCGAAGCGTTCCTCGAAGCTGTGACGGATGCCGTCGAAGGGAGCGTTGCAGCCTGACCGTTCTCCGCCGGACCAGCGCCGGAGGCTGGATCACTCCGCCGAGGAGGATTCGGACTCCGACTCTGCGGCCGGTTCCGGCTCGGAGTGGCCGAGGGACTTCTCCTGAAGGAAGGCGCACAGCTCGGCTGCGATCTGAAGTTCGTGCGTGAGGGCGTTGAGCTCGAAGCTCGTCAGCTCGAGCGTCTGTTCCGCCGGCTGGATGAACACGTGCCAGCTGAGATCGTCACCCTCGTCGCGAGGTTCGATCCACACCTCGTTCGGCGCACTATCCAGAGGGATCAGCACCAGACCGGTGTCCTCTCCGCCGGAACCGTCTTGCACGGCGACTCGGATCTCCTCGCCGGCGCTCCGCGCGTCAATGAATTCCGCCACCCAGTGCTCGAGCGTTGCCTTGCTGTGGAACACCATTAGTCGTCCTCGGGTGGGTAAAAGAGGCGATGTCGGGGTGAGACCGCTCGCTCGATTATTGCGCTGCAGAGACGGGTCCTCGCACCCATCGCGCGGAGGAGCACGGTTCCGACGGGAAAGGCCGCTCGGACTCGGAGGTCGAGCGGCCGTTCACGAGGCGGCATCCGAGGGGCTTCTCGGCGTGTCACGCCTCGCGAGGAGGCATCCCTTGCGCTCGTCGGCCGATCGCGAGCCAGGTGACGGGCCCGAGGATCGGGATGAAGATCGTGAGCAGTACCCATCCGAGCGCCTGCCGTGCGCTGAGGTGTCGGGCGGAACGGGCGAGCGACACCAGCGCGACGATCGCCAGCACAGCGCCCACGAGCGCGACGACAGACCACGCGATGTCGTATCCGCTGGGGATGAGGGGGTTGATGGCGTCCACACCCCGACCCTAGCTGCCGACGTCCGCGTCGAACCGACGCAAAGTGTCGTCATGAGAGCGGCATTTCGACACTTCACGTCGGCTCGGCGCGCCGAGACGTCGCAGATGGTCGGCATTACGCCGCGCGGGCGACCATCTGCGACGGCTCGACGGCCGGCGCGCCGAGATCAGCTGACCGGCCGGAGCGCTCCGGCGAGGAACTCACCCAACTCTGCCGTCGCGGTCAGCGGCAGGACGGCGGCGACGTACTGGTCGGGCCGCACGACCACGACCGCACCTTCCGGCGAAATCCCCCGCTCGGCGAAGATGTCGACATCCGTCCACGTCGACGGCCCCGCCGCGTAGACCTTCTCCCAGTCCATGAGCCCGAGCGGGCCGGAGTGGGGCCGGAAGACGCCCGGAACCGCGGCCATCTCGACATCCTCATACGAGCGCGGATAGATCACCTTCGCGTCGAACACCGCGTCGGGATCAGCCCCTACGGGAGCGTGCCGGGCGGTGGGACCGGATGCCGAGCCGAACCACTCCGCCCAGTCGGCGAGTCTCTCGCACGACTGGTCCGCGAAGGCGTACACGCGCCATCGGCCGTCCGCCTTCGCGTGGTGGCCGAGGTGCACGACGTTGCCGTCCGCGACTCGAACGACCTCGGCCGACTTCAGCCGCTTGCCCACGGGGAACCCGGTAGCGAGACGCTCGTGCTCGGTTCCGCCGACGATCGCCGACCGCTCGTACCGCGTCATGAACCCCGAAGGGAACTCGGCGGTCGCGAGATAGTAGGTCGCGAGATCCTCCGGGTCGGTGATCTCCTCGGGCTTGCGCGCCATCAACGACGACCACTCCTTGTCGAAGTCGATCAGCTGCTGCGCGACCGGCCGCCGTTCGGCTCCGTAGGTGGCGAGAAGGGATGCCGGGGCAAGCCCGGTCAGCACGTGACCGAGCTTCCAGCCCAGATTGAACCCGTCCTGCATCGACACGTTCATCCCCTGGCCGGCCTTGGCGCTGTGCGTGTGGCAAGCATCCCCGGTGAGGAACACGCGCGGGTCTCGATCCTCCCCCTCAGGCACATCGTCGAACCCGTCGGTCACACGATGGCCGACCTCGTAGACGCTGTGCCAGGCGACCTGCTTCACGTCGATCGCGTAGGGGTGGAGGATCTCGTTCGCCCGCCGGATGACCTCCTCGATGGGAGTCTGACGGACGCGATGGTTGTCGTCGGCCGAGACGGCGCCGAGGTCGATGTACATGCGGCTGAGGTACCCGCCCTCGCGGGGAATGTGGAGGATGTTGCCGGCCGTGCTGTTGATCGCGCACTTGATGCGCCAGTCGGGAAAGTCGGTGTCGACCAGCACGTCCATGACGCCCCAGGCATGCAGCGACGCATCGCCCACATGGACCCGGCCGATCGCCTGCCGCACGCCGCTGCGCGCACCGTCGCATCCGACGACGTACCGTGCGCGGATCACGCGCTCCTCCCCCGCTCGCGGACCGTCGACGTGCCGGACCGTGACGGCGACGGGGGCCGCGGCATCCTCAGGCACCTCCAACCCGACGAACTCGACGCCGTAGTCGGGCACGATGCGTCCCGGCCCCTGGGCGGCGGCCTCGGCGAAGTAGTCGAGCACGCGCGCCTGGTTGACGATGAGGTGCGGGAACTCGCTGATCTTCAGCCCGTAGTCATCGGTTCGAGACGTCCGACGGATGCGGCGCGGGTCGGACGGATCGGGGCCCCAGAAGTTCATGTAGCCGATGTTGTAGGCCTCGGCGACGATCCGCTCGGCAAACCCGAACGCCTGGAACGTCTCCACCGACCGCGGCTGGATGCCGTCGGCCTGTCCGAGCTCCAGCCGACCGCTTCGCCGCTCGATGAGGCGGGTCGAGACCTGCGGGAACTGCGACATCTGGGCGGCCAGCAGCATCCCGGCGGGACCCGACCCCACGATGAGGACGTCCGTCTCATCGGGGAGTTCGTCGGGGCGGTCGATCCCGGTGCCTGCGGCGGGGAGGACCCGCGGATCGCCCGAGACGTAGCCGTGGTGGTGGAACTGCATGGGTGCTCCTCGTCGAGGTCAGGCGCGCGTCAGACCGCGGACGGGACTGACCGACTGCTCTGCTTCGTGATCGGGGTCGAGCGGGATGCCGCTGCGATCCCGCAGCAGCAGGGTCGCGACGAGCCCGAGCACGGTCATGCCGGCGAGGTACCAGGTGACCGGGGTGGTCGACCCGAACGCGGCGACCAGAGCGGTCGCGATCGTCGGCGCGAAGGCGCCGCCGAGGATCGCGCCGATGGCGTACGAGATCGACACCCCCGAGAACCGGATCGAGGCGGGGAACAGCTCGGCGTAGAGCGCCGCCTGCGGTCCGTAGGTGAAGCCGAGCCCGATCGTGAGGATCGCGAGTCCCAGGAACAGGACGAAGACGTTGCCGGTGTTGACCAACGGGAAGAGAGTGAAGACGCCCACGAGCTGCATGATCCACCCCGCGATGTACGTCGTCCGCCGGCCGAACCGGTCCGAGGCGAATCCGGCGACGAGCGTCGAAAGCAGCCAGGTGATGGCCGACCCGGTCACCGCCCAGAGAACCTCGCCCCGCTCGAGACCGAGCGGACCTTCGGGGTTGGTCGCGTAGCCCTGGATGTACCCACCGGTGGTCATGTAGCCGACGGCGTTGTTCCCGGCGAAGACGAACGCGGCGATGATCACGAGCACCGCGTGCTTGCGGAACAGCTCGACGATCGGCATCCGACTGTGCTCTTTGCGCTCGGCGAGCTCGAGGAAGACAGGGCTCTCCTCGACCCGGCGGCGGACGTACCAGCCGACCAGGATGAGGACGACGCTCAGCAGGAACGGCACCCGCCAGCCCCACTGCAGGAACTGCTCCCCCGGTGCGATCGCCGACATGAGCGCCATGACGCCCGATGCGAGCAGCAGTCCGAGCGGAACGCCGATCTGCGGCGAAGCACCGAACGCGCCGCGCCGCGTCTTGGGGGCGTGCTCGACCGCCATCAGCACCGCACCGCCCCACTCGCCACCGGCGGAGATTCCCTGCAGGATGCGGAGCAGAACCAGGATCACCGGCGCGGCCAGGCCGATCGATTCGGCACTCGGCAAGACGCCGATGAGCGCCGTCGCGACGCCCATGAGGATGAGCGTCCACATGAGCACGACCTTGCGGCCGTACTTGTCGCCGAGGTGGCCGGCGAGGAACGCTCCGAGCGGACGGAACAGGAAGCTCACGCCGACCGTGGCGAAGCCGATCAGAACGCTGTCCTTGCCCAGTGGGGCGAAGAAGAGCTGGCCGAAGACCAGTCCGACCGCGGTCGCGTAGATGAAAAAGTCGTACCACTCGACGGTGGTCCCGACGACGGTGGCGAACACGACGCGGCGGCGGTCCGCGGCGGTCGCGATGGTCCCGGTGGGGGTGAACCCTCGAGGGGCGGGGGAAGTGCTCATGCTGACTCCTGTGTCATCCGACGTCTTCGTCGATTCCCGGTTGTCCGGTGCAGCCCGATCATATACGATTTGAGATACGACGCAAGGGCGAGGGAGCTCACGAGATGCAGAACGACGACACGGCGACGGATGCCGCATCCCGCGATCCTCGCTACGCCGCCCTCCCCGGTCGGCCGGGCAAGATCGTCGCCGTCCACCTGAACTACCGTTCCCGGGCCGCGCAGCGCGGACGGACGCCCGCCGCCCCCTCTTACTTCTTCAAGGCGTCGAGTTCCGTCGCCGCCTCGGGCGCCACGGTCGAGCGCCCCGCCGGAACCGAACTGCTCGCCTTCGAGGGCGAGATCGCCCTGATCATCGGTGCCGCGGCCCGACGCGTGGGAGTCGACCGAGCCTGGGAGCACGTCGCGGGCGTGACCGCAGCGAACGACCTCGGCCTCTACGACCTGCGGGCGAACGACAAGGGGTCGAACGTCCGCTCCAAGAGCGGCGACGGCTTCACTCCCCTCGGCCCTGCCGTGCTCGACGCCCGCCGCGTCGACCCGACTCGACTGCGCGTCCGCACCTGGGTCAACGGGGAGCTCGCTCAGGACGGGACGACCGACGATCTCCTCTTCCCCCTCGCGCAGATCGTCGCCGACCTGTCGCAGCACACCACTCTGGAGCCGGGCGATGTGATCCTCACGGGGACGCCGGCGGGCTCGTCGGTCATCGTCCCCGGCGACGTCGTCGAGATCGAGGTCGACTCCCCCGCCAGCGGGGAGAGCACTGGGCGCCTCGTCACGACGGTCGTCGACGGACCCGACGTGCCGTTCGACCGGACGCTCGGCTCGTTCCCGCAGGTGGACGATATGCAGCGCGAGGAGGCCTGGGGGTCTCGGGAGGCCGCCGGGCTGGGAGCGGCATCCGCCCTCTCTCCCGAACTCCGCGCGAAGCTCGAGCGCGTCCCCGTCGCAGGGCTGTCCCAGCAGCTGCGCAAACACGGCCTCGACAACGTCACGATCGACGGGGTCGCTCCGCTCCACCCCGACGCGAAGCTCGTCGGGGTCGCGTCGACCCTGCGCTTCGTGCCGAACCGCGAAGACCTCTTCCACAGCCACGGCGGCGGCTACAACGCACAGAAGCGCGCGTTCGACGCCGTCGGTGAGGGTGAGGTCATCGTCATCGAGGCACGCGGCGAGACCGGCTCGGGAACGCTCGGCGACATCCTCGCCCTCCGGGCCCATGCGCGCGGGGCCGCCGGCATCGTCACCGACGGGGGCGTGCGGGATGCCGCGGCTGTCGCGGCCATCGGCCTCCCTGTCTACTCGGCCGGAGCACACCCCGCCGTCCTCGGCCGCAAGCATGTGCCGTGGGACACCGGCGTCACGATCGCGTGCGGCGGCACGACCGTGCAACCGGGCGACATCATCATCGGCGATGGCGACGGCGTCATCGTCCTGCCGCCCGCTCTGGCCGAGGTGGTGGCCGACGCCGCGCTCGCGCAGGAGGACGAGGATGCCTGGATCGCGGCTCGCGTCGCCGAGGGCGAACCGGTCGACGGACTGTTCCCGATGAACGCCACGTGGCGCGCACGCTTCGACGCCGAGCGGGACGCACGATGACCGAGGTGCAGACGGCTCCGAGCAAGTCCCAGCAGGCCTACGCCTGGATCAAGGAACGGATCGTCGAGGAGACGTTCACGCCCGGGTACCGACTCGTTCTCGGCAGCATCGCGGGTGAGCTCGACATGAGCGTCGTCCCCGTCCGCGAGGCGATCCGCCAGCTCGAGGCCGAGGGCCTCGTCACCTTCGAGCGCAACGTCGGCGCGCGGGTCGCGATGGTCGACGACTCGCAGTACCGCTACAGCATGCAAGCCCTGTCGATCCTCGAGGGGACGGCGACGGCCCTCTCGGCCCGCGCCCTCACAGAATCCGACATCCGCCGAGCGCGGCAGATCAACGAGCTCATGATCGAGACGCTCGACCACTTCGACCCGCGCGCGTTCACCCGCCTCAACCAGGAGTTCCACGCGACCCTCTTCGAGCGCTGTGCGAACCCGCGGATGCTGGAACTCGTCCAGACCGAGTGGGGCCGGCTCGGACACCTCCGCGACTCGACGTTCAGCTTCGTACCCGGGCGTGCGCAGGAGTCGGTCCGCGAGCACGAGCAGATCCTCGTGCTGATCGAGCGGAGCGCGCCCCTCGGCGATATCGAGCACGCCGCCCGTCGCCACCGGTCGGCGACTCTCGATGCCTACATGATCCACGAGCACCCCGACCAGGCGCTCGGCCTCCCCAACTTCTGACCCTCGAGCAAGGACGCACGACATGACAGAAACCACCCTGGCGGTGCCGCACACGCCCGCCGATCTGCCCACCCGCATTCAGCACTACATCGACGGCGCCTTCGTCGACTCGGCGGACGGCGACACCTTCGACGTGCTCGAGCCGGTCACCAACCGCACCTACCTGCAGGCCGCCGCCGGCAAGAAGGCCGACGTGGATGCCGCCGTCGCCGCCGCGCGCAGCGCGTTCACCGACGGTCCGTGGCCGCGGATGCTGCCGCGCGAGCGCTCGCGCGTGCTGCACCGGATCGCCGACCTCGTGGAGTCGCGCGATGCCCGATTGGCCGAGCTCGAGTCGTTCGACTCGGGGCTGCCGATCACGCAGGCCCTCGGTCAGGCGCGACGCGCGGCTGAGAACTTCCGCTTCTTCGCGGACCTGATCGTCGCGCAGACCGACGACGCCTTCAAGGTCCCGGGTCGCCAGCTCAACTACGTCAACCGCAAACCGATCGGTGTCGCGGGGCTCATCACGCCCTGGAACACGCCGTTCATGCTCGAGTCCTGGAAGCTCGGCCCGGCGCTCGCCACCGGCAACACCGTCGTGCTGAAACCCGCCGAGTTCACGCCGCTGTCGGCCTCGCTGTGGGCGGGCATCTTCGAAGAGGCGGGACTGCCCGCGGGCGTCTTCAACCTCGTGAACGGCCTCGGCGAAGAAGCGGGCGACGCCCTCGTGAAGCACCCCGACGTGCCGCTCATCTCGTTCACCGGCGAGAGCTCGACCGGCCAGCTGATCTTCGCCAACGCGGCCCCGCACCTCAAAGGTCTGTCCATGGAGCTCGGCGGCAAGTCCCCCGCGATCGTGTTCGAGGATGCCGACCTCGAGGCGGCCGTCGACGCGACGATCTTCGGCGTCTTCTCGCTCAACGGCGAGCGCTGCACGGCGGGTAGCCGCATCCTCGTTCAGCGCTCGATCTACGACGAGTTCGTCGAGCGCTATGCGGCGCAGGCGACGCGTGTGAAGGTCGGCTACCCGCACGACCCCGAGACCGAGGTCGGCGCGCTCGTGCACCCGGAGCATTTCGCGAAGGTGATGTCGTACGTCGAGCTCGGCAAGAGCGAGGGGCGCCTGGTCGCCGGCGGCGGGCGGCCCGAGGGGTTCGCCGAGGGCAACTTCGTCGCGCCGACGGTGTTCGCCGATGTGCCGCCGACGGCGCGCATCTTCCAGGAGGAGATCTTCGGCCCCGTCGTCGCGATCACGCCGTTCGACACCGACGCGGAGGCCCTCGCGCTCGCGAACGACACGAAGTACGGCCTCGCCGCCTATCTCTGGACGAACGATCTGACCCGGGCGCACAACTTCTCGCAGGCCATCGAGGCAGGCATGGTGTGGCTGAACTCGAACAACGTGCGCGACCTCCGCACCCCGTTCGGCGGCGTCAAGGCGTCGGGCCTCGGGCACGAGGGCGGCTACCGCTCCATCGACTTCTACACCGACCAGCAGGCCGTGCACATCACGCTCGGAGAACCCCACCACCCCACGTTCGGCAAGAACTGAACCCGCGACGACCCAGCAAGGACGCTGACATGAGCCACCGCGACGGAATGACGAAGACCTCCTCCGGATTCTTCGTCTCGCAAGAAGCCCCCATTCGCACCGACGACCCGGTGCAGACGCCCACCTCCCCCGCCCCCGACATCCTGCGCTGCGCGTACATGGACCTCGTGGTCACCGACCTCGCGGCATCCCGCCAGTTCTACGTCGACATCCTGGGACTCCACGTCACCGAGGAGGACGACGACGTCATCTACCTCCGTTCGACGGAAGAGTTCATCCACCACAACCTCGTGCTGCGGAAGGGGCCGATCGCTGCCGTCGCCGCGTTCTCGTACCGCGTCCGCACCCCCGAGGACCTCGATCGGGCGGTGGCCTTCTACGAGGAGATCGGATGCCGCGTCGAGCGCCGCCCCGGCGGCTTCACGAAGGGCATCGGCGACTCGGTGCGCGTCGAGGACCCCCTCGGCTTCCCGTACGAGTTCTTCCACCAGAGCGAGCACGTCGAGCGGTTGTCGTGGCGATACGACCTGCAGATCCCCGGCGAACTCGTCCGCCTCGACCACTTCAACCAGGTCACGCCCGACGTCCCCCGTGCCGTCCGCCATTACCAGGACCTCGGGTTCCGCGTGACGGAGGACATCCAAGACGAGGACGGCACGGTCTACGCGGCGTGGATGCGGCGCAAGCCCACCGTGCACGACACTGCGGCGACCGGCGGCGACGGTCCGCGCATGCACCACGTCGCGTTCGCGACACACGAGAAGCACAACATTCTCGCGATCTGCGACAAGCTCGGCGCTCTCCGCCGCTCCGACGCGATCGAACGCGGGCCCGGCCGGCACGGTGTCTCGAACGCGTTCTATCTCTATCTCCGCGACCCCGACGGGCACCGCGTGGAGATCTACACGCAGGACTACTACACGGGTGACCCCGACAACCCGGTCATCACGTGGGACGTGCATGACAACCAGCGCCGTGACTTCTGGGGCAACCCCGTCGTGCCGTCCTGGTACACCGAGGCATCCCTCGTGCTCGACCTCGACGGCAACCCGCAGCCCGTGCGCACCCGCGAGCACCGGAGCGAGATGGCCGTGACGATCGGTGCCGACGGATTCTCGTACACCCGCGAGGGCGACGACGAAGCGATGCCGTCCTGGAAGCAGGGCGAGTACAAGCTGGGAAACCAGCTCTGATGCTCTCCGCTGAGGACGTCTCCCGCATCGCCGACGAGCTCGCCGAGGCCGACCGCACGCACAGCGTGATCCCGAGGATCACGGCTCGCTACCCCGAGGCGACGGTCGAGGATTCGTACGCGATCCAGGGTGTGTGGCGCGATCGCATGGTCGCGTCGGGCCGCCGTCTCGTCGGTCGCAAGATCGGTCTCACGTCGAAGGCGATGCAGCAGGCGACCGGCATCACCGAGCCCGACTACGGCGTCATGTTCGACGACACCGTTTACCACTCGGGCGACAGCATCCCGGTCGATCTTTTTTCGAACGTGCGCATCGAGGTCGAGCTGGCGTTCGTTCTCGCCCGCCCCCTCGAAGGGCCGGACTGCACCCTCGATGACGCGCTCGCGGCGATCGACTACGCGGTGCCCGCGCTCGAGGTGCTCAACTCGCACATCGAGCTCGAGGGCCGCACGATCGTCGACACGATCAGCGACAACGCGGCCTACGGCGCGATGGTCCTCGGCACCGAGCACCGCCGCCCCGATGAGATCGACCTGCGGTGGGTGCCGGGCGTGCTCTCGCGGAACGGCGAGATCGAAGAGACAGGCGTCGCACAGGGAGTGCTCGGCCACCCCGCGACCGGCGTCGCCTGGCTCGCGAACAAGTTCCACCAGCACGGTGCACGGCTCGAGGCGGGAGAGATCATCCTCGCCGGCTCGTTCACGCGACCGATGTGGGTGTCGCAGGGCGACGAGGTGCGCTGCGACTATGGGCCGATGGGAGTGATCGAATGCCGTTTCATCTGAGTCCGACGTTCCGCGAGGCGCTGACGGATGCCGACCGTCCCCTCACGGGCATGTGGGTGTGCTCCGGGTCGCCGCTCGTCGCCGAGATCTGCGCGGGCTCGGGGCTCGACTGGCTGCTCATCGACATGGAGCACTCCCCGAACGGACTCGAGTCGGTGCTCGCGCAGCTGCAGGCGGTCGCGGCCGCCCCCGTGACGGCGGTGGTGCGCGTGCCGATCGGCGACGTCGTGGCCATCAAGCAGGTGCTCGACCTCGGCGCGCAGAACATCCTCGTCCCGATGGTCGACACGGCCGAGCAGGCGGCGGAGCTCGTCGCCGCGGTGCGGTATCCCCCGCACGGCCGGCGCGGCGTAGGGTCCGCGCTCGCGCGCTCCGCCCGCTGGAACCGCGTCGAGGACTACCTCGCCGACGCCGACCGGCACGTGTCGCTGTTCGTCCAGGTCGAGACGGCCGAGGGCGTCCGGAACGCCGCCGAGATCGCCGCGGTCGACGGCGTGGACGGGGTCTTCGTCGGGCCGAGCGACCTGGCGGCATCGATGGGGCTACTCGGCGCTCAGACGCATCCGGACGTCGTCGCCGCCGTCCTCGATGCGTTCAGCGCCGTTTGTGCAGCGGGAAAGCCCGTAGGCGTCAACGCATTCGACCCGGATGCCGCGCAGCGCTACCTCGACGAGGGCGCGTCGTTCGTTCTGGTCGGCGCCGACGTCACCCTGCTCGCGCGGGGGTCCGAGGCGCTCGCGACCCGGTGGGGTCGCGCCGGCGGCTGAACGTCCGCGCGTTCGTCAGCGGGCGGCATCCCACCACTGCAGGACGCGCAGCGCGAGAAACGTGAGCCACCGCGACGGTTGACCCTCGGGAGCATCGATGTCGAACCAGCGTCGCCCTTCGAGCGTCCGGCCCTGGTGCCAGGTGCCGTCGGGATGCCGCGCCGCGCGCACCATCTCGATGGCGTCCGCCAATCGCGGGTCGGGAGCGGAACCCTCGTGCAGCGACGCCTCGCGGAAATGGTCGAGCGCCGCGAGCGCGCTGTAGCGGTGCCGGTTGGGATACACGAAATCCGTGACGAAGGCGCCGACGAGCTCGCCCGTCGATAACCGGAACGCCAGTCGCCGCTCGAGGAGGTACTCCTCGCCGCGCTTCCTGCTGGCCCGGAGCGCAGTGTCGCCGGTGAACTGCTCGTGGGCGAGCATTCCTCGGACGGCATTCAGTGTCGAGTGGAACGAGCCGCGCACAGAGTCGCCCTCCTCCGCCTCGCAGTTCCACCCGCCGTCGTCGAGCTGGTGCTCGGGGAACCATGCGGCGAGCGCGGAGACATCCGCCCCGAGCCAGGCACCCGTCCCGAGCGTGAACGCGTTGATGCAGACGTCGACCTCACCGCCCCAGTAGGGCAGGTCGTCGTACTCCCAGCGACTGTTGCGGTCGAGCTTCTGCGCCGTGCCCGCGAGGACGGATGCCTCGACGCCCCACTCGCGCACATCCTTCAGCGTCCAGGTCGTCGCCGTCCACGGCTGGCCCGGCATCTCGGACTCGGGGCTGCCGAAGAACCCGGCCGGGAAGTATGCCCCGCCTTCCCACTGGCCGTCAGACCCTTGCTGCGCAAGGAGCGTGGCTCCGTTCCCCTCGGTCGTCACGCGCGCACGCGTGGCCTCCCACTGCTCGGGTGGCGTGCCGAGCAGATCCCGCTCGACCTGCCACCTGAGCGACGGATCCGAGTCCAGCAGCCAGTCGAGGATCTCCCGCGCGCTCGTCATGTCCGCATCCTCCCGCCGACCGCCGACATCCGCCAGAGCTCAGCCCCGGTGCGCGATCATCTCGTCGTAGCCGTCCTCGAACATCGGGTAGGCGAGGCCGTCGACGACCTCGCCGAGGCGCGTCCCATCGAGGATCGTCCCGCGCCGCTCGGCGGGTTCGCCGCGCGGCGGCACTGGCACGCCCAAGCGGTCGGCGAGGAATGCGACCACCTCGCCGAGCGTCGCCGGCCGCCGGTCGACCGCATGGAGGACGGCGGGCACCTCGTCGGCCTGCAGAAGCGTCAGGATCGTGCGGACGACGTCGGTCTCGTGGATGCGGTTGGTCCGGCGGTCGTGATCGACCGGGGTCCCGGCGAGCACCTGACGGATCAGCCGGTCGCGGCCCGGGCCGTAGATGCCGGCAGGACGCAGGATGGTCGCGCCGAACAGCTCGCTCGCCCGTTCCTCCCCGTCGACGAGCTGCTGGGCACGCTCGCTTCGGGGCCGCGGTTCGTCGCCCTCGTCGAGCGGACGCTCGTCGCCGTACCCCTCGAACACCCGCGTCGAGGAGACCCAGATCAAGCGTGCCGGCCGCTCGGGCAAGGCCTCGGCGATGCGGCTGATCGCACCAGCGAGGAAGTCGGGCTCCTCCCCCGGCGGCAACGTCACGACGACGGCGTCGACGGCGGGCAGCGCCTCCGCGAGCGGCTGGGACAGGTCCGCGGCGATGTGATGCCACCCGTCCGAATCGGATGCCGCCGACCGCCGCAGCGTGACCACCCCGCCGCCCGCGCGGCGGAGCTCCTCCGCCACCCGCGAACCGATGCGTCCGGAACCGACCAACAGCGTTCGTGCGGGAATCATCTCCCCATCCTCTCCTGCCCCGGCGATGACGGGCGTGTAACAAAGCGACGCCGCGAGACCCGCGGCATCCGTCCTCACGCGAGAATGAGTGCGGCACCCGCGATCTGCACCGCGGGCGCCTCCCGAACCCCTCGTCCGAGCCCGCTCGGCGCCCCCGGAGGCCCTCATGTCCCGTCGTCCCGTCCTGCGCACCGCACTCGTCGCGTCCGCTGCGGCCCTCGCCCTCCTCCTCGGAGGCTGCGCGTCGAACGCGGCTCCGGGCGCCGGATCGTCCGCGGGAGGCACGCCGTCGGCCGACGACTACGTCACCCCCGGCAAGTTCACCGTCGCCACCGGCGAGACGGCCTACGAGCCCTACGTCTACGACGACAAGCCCGAGTCGGGCGAGGGCTTCGAGTCCGCCGTCGCGTACGCCGTCGCCGACAAGCTCGGTTTCGCGAAAGACGACGTCGAGTGGGTCCGCACGAGCTTCGACGCGGCGATCGCGCCGGGCCCGAAGAGCTTCGACGTGAACCTGCAGCAGTACACGATCACCGACGACCGCAAGAAGGGCGTCGACTTCTCGTCGCCGTACTACTCCGCGAGCCAGTCGATCATCGCCCTCAAGGGCGGCAAGGCCGACGGCGTGAAGGACCTCGCCGGGCTCAAAGACATCACGATCGGCGCCATGGCGAACTCGACGAGCGCCCTGACGCTCGACGCGCTCGACCTCGGGCTCACCCCGAAGCTCTACAACTCGAACGAGGACGCGACCGCGGCCCTCGGTGCCGGACAGGTGGATGCCGTCGTCCTCGACACTCCCACCGCCTACGTCGCGGTCAGCGCGTACATCGAGGACTCCTTCATCGTCGGCGAGCTCCCCAAGGTGGGTGTCGAGGACCAGTGGGGCCTCCTCCTCGCGAAGGACTCCCCGCTGACCCCCGCTGTCAGCGCGGCCGTCGACGAGCTCCGCGAGGACGGCACGCTCGCGAAGCTCGAGAAGGAATGGCTGTCGGGTCTGACCGCAGGCGTGACGAAGCTCCAGTGACGAAGCGCCAGTGAGGACGCGCTAGCGTCGATCCGTGAGTACCAGCATCCCGAGCGAACTCGAGCTCGACCGTCGCGCCTACCGGCGTGGACGGCAGCGACGGTCCGTGCTCATCGCGATCCTCTCGACGGCCGCTTTCGCGGTGATCGTGTGGGCGTTCGTCATCAACACGGAGGGCTGGGCAAAGGTCCAGCGGGCCTTCTTCGACCCCGCTGTCGCCATCGAGGCGCTGCCGAAGGTGTGGGAGGGCTTCCTCCTCAACCTGACGGTGCTCGGCATCTCGATCTTCACGGTCGGCGGCGTCGCGCTCGTGATCGCACTCCTGCGCACTCTCCGGGGCCCGGTCTTCTTTCCCGTGCGGACCCTGGCGGCGGGCTACACCGATCTGTTCCGCGGGCTGCCGTTCATCATCGTCCTCTACCTCGTCGGATTCGGGTTGCCCACGATCGTCGGCGAGCGGATCGATGAGCTGCTCCTCGGCGTGCTGGCCGTGACCCTCACCTACTCCGCGTACGTCGCCGAGGTGATCCGCGCGGGCATCGAATCGGTGCATCCGTCGCAGCGGCTCGCCGCCCGCGCGCTCGGCCTGGGCCACGTGCAGACACTTCGTCGCGTCGTCCTGCCGCAGGCGCTCCGCAAGATGACACCGGCGCTTATGAACGACTTCATCTCGATGCAGAAGGACGTAGGGCTCATCTCGATCATCGCGGGTCTCGACGCGCTCGCCCGGGCGAAGGGCGTCGTCGCGACGACGTACAACTTCACGCCGTACGTCGTGGCCGGCATCCTCTTCATCCTGCTTGCGATCCCCACGATCAGGCTCACGGACTGGTACACGGCGAGGCTCCGCGAGCGCGAGCAGTCAGGATCGGTCCTGTGAGCGCGATCCTGACGGCCACCGGCATCCGCAAGTCCTTCGGCGACCGGGAGGTGCTGAAAGGCGTCGACGTGACGCTCGGCGCACACGAGGTCGTCGCGCTCATCGGCGCGAGCGGGTCGGGCAAGTCGACGCTGCTCCGGTGCCTGGGCCTTCTCGAACCCATCGACGACGGGCAGATCTTCTTAGGCGAAGAGGACATCTCCGACCCCCGGGTAGACGGCAACCGCGTGCGGGCCCGCCTCGGCGCGGTGTTCCAGAGCTTCAACCTCTTCCCGCACTTGTCCGTGCTCGACAACGTCACGCTCGCCTCCCGCGTGGTGCACCGGATGCCGCGCCGCGACGCCGAATCCCGCGCCGCCGATCTGCTGGCCCGGGTCGGACTCGCCGACAAGGCGAAGGATCACCCCGACCGCTTGTCGGGAGGTCAGCAGCAGCGCGTCGCCATCGCCCGCGCGATCGCGACCGATCCCGAGGTGCTGCTCCTCGACGAGATCACCTCGGCTCTCGACCCGGAGCTCGTCGGCGAGGTCCTGGAGCTCGTCCGCGACCTGGCGACCGAGGGCGCGACGATCCTCATGGCGACGCACGAGATGGCGTTCGCCCGCGACGTCGCCGACCGCGTCGTGTTCCTCGACGCCGGCACGATCGTCGAGCAGGGCCCGTCGTCGGCCGTGCTGCGGCATCCGCAGGAGGCCCGCACCCAGGCGTTCCTCGCGCGCTTCACCGCTTGAGGCTCGGCGCCCCGCGCAGCTTCCCCTGTCGCAACGCCGCGCGCCCCCGCACATTGCGACAGGCGAGCACCTCCCGTTAACCAAGGCGAGGGATGCCGGGCGACACCCGGCATCCCTCGCTCACAAAGCGGGCGTCAGACGCGCAGCCCCGCAGCGCGCTCGGCCACCTCGACGACGTTCGTCATCAGCAGCGCGACCGTCATCGGGCCGACGCCGCCGGGGTTCGGCGATACCCAGCCCGCGACGTCCGCGACATCCGGGTGCACGTCGCCGAAGACGCGGCTCTTGCCGGTCTCGGGGTCGTCCTCGCGCGTGACGCCGACGTCGAGGACGGCGGCGCCGGGCTTCACGTGCTCGGCGGTGACGATGTGCTTCACACCCGCGGCTGCGACGATGACGTCGGCTTCGCGCAGGTGCGCGCCGAGGTCGGTCGTGCCGGTGTGGGTGAGCGTCACGGTCGCGTTGTACTCGCGACGGGTCAGCAGCAGGCCGATCGACCGGCCGATCGTGACGCCGCGTCCGACGACGACGACGTGTTTGCCGTTCAGGTCGTAGCCGTTGCGCAGCAGCAGCTCGATGACCCCGCGCGGCGTGCAGGGCAGCGGCGACGTGATCGCGGTGTTGACGTTGAGCACCAGGCGACCGAGGTTCGTCGGGTGGAGGCCGTCGGCATCCTTCTCGGGATCGATCCGCTCGAGGATCCGGTCGGTGTCGAGGTGCTTCGGCAGCGGCAGCTGCACGATGTAGCCGTGGCAGGCGGGGTCGGCGTTGAGCTCATCGATCAGCGCCTCGACCTGCTCCTGCGACGCGTCGGCGGGCAGCTCGCGCTGGATCGAGTTCATTCCGATCGCCTCGGACTGCCGGTGCTTCATCCCGACGTAGAGCTGGGATGCCGGGTCCGCCCCCACGAGGACGGTGGCGATCCCGGGCGTCACGCCGCGCTCCTTCAACACGGCGACGCGCTCGGCGAGCTCCGTTTTGATCGCGGCCGAGGCCGCCTTACCGTCGAGGATCCGAGCGGTCATGATGTCTCCTGTCGTCGCCCCTCGACCGCGAGACTGCACCCGGAGCTCGAGACTGCGGCCCAAGACCCCTGTCTCGAGGCGTGCGCGCAGTCTCGCGGTCGGTGAAGGGGCCGGATCCGAGCGGTCACTGCTGAAGGCCGGGGTAGAGCGGGAACCCGTCGGCGAGCTTCGCGACGCGGGCGCGGAGCGGCTCGAGGTCGGCGCCGGGCAGCAGCGCGAGCGCGATCACGTCGGCGACCTCGGTGAACTCGGCGTCGCCGAAACCGCGGGTCGCGAGCGCGGGGGTGCCGATGCGCAGGCCGGAGGTGACCATCGGCGGGCGCGGGTCGTTCGGAACCGCGTTGCGGTTGACCGTGATCCGGATCTCGTGCAGGAGGTCTTCGGCCTGCTTGCCGTCGATGGCGGCCTCGCGGAGGTCGACGAGGACGAGGTGCACGTCGGTGCCGCCCGAGCGCACGGCGATGCCGGCGTTCTTCACGTCGTCCTGGGTGAGGCGATCGGCGAGGATCGCCGCTCCCCGGAGCGTGCGCTCCTGGCGCTCCTTGAACTCCGGCGTCATCGCGAGCTTGAACGCGGTCGCCTTGGCGGCGATCACGTGCATGAGCGGACCGCCCTGCTGGCCCGGGAAGACCGCGGTGTTGATCTTCTTCGCGATGTCGGCGTCGTTCGAGAGGATGAGGCCCGAGCGAGGCCCGCCGATCGTCTTGTGCACGGTGGTCGAGACGACGTGCGCGTGCGGGATGGGCGAGGGGTGCAGGCCCGCCGCGACGAGACCGGCGAAGTGCGCCATGTCGACCCAGAGGAGCGCACCGACCTCGTCGGCGATGGCGCGGAACGCGGCGAAGTCGAGCTGGCGGGGGTAGGCCGACCAGCCGGCGATGATGACCTTCGGCTTGTGCTCGATGGCGAGGCGGCGAACCTCGTCCATGTCGACGAGCGAGGTCTCGGCGTCGACGCCGTACGCGACGATGTTGTAGAGCCGGCCCGAGAAATTGATCTTCATGCCGTGCGTGAGGTGGCCGCCGTGGTCGAGCGACAGGCCGAGCAGCGTGTCACCGGGGCGGGCGATCGCGTGGAGGACCGCGGCGTTCGCCGAGGCGCCCGAGTGCGGCTGGACGTTGGCGAACCCGGCGCCGAAGAGGGCCTTCGCGCGCTCGATCGCGAGCTCCTCGGCGACGTCGACGACCTCGCAGCCGCCGTAGTACCGGCGGCCGGGGTAGCCCTCGGCGTACTTGTTGGTGAGGACGGAGCCCTGCGACTGCAGCACCGAGACGGGAACGAAGTTCTCGGAGGCGATCATCTCGAGGAACCCGCGCTGACGGTCGAGCTCCCGCTCGAGCACATCGGCGATCTCGGGGTCGACCTCGGACAGCGGGGCGTTGAACAGCGAATCGGTCATAGCGATCTCCTGACGACGGCTTTCGGGATGGGGAATCTCGCATCGGCCCAGGCGCGCGGTCGAATGCCGTGTCAATCGCTCCCCGGTGGTGGTCCACCTCAACGCCAGTCGCGACACTGCGAGCATAACGGATGGGGCCGCTGATAGGCTGGCCCGATCGGTTTTGTTAGGACACCTTACAGATCGGCGGCGGACATGCTCCCCCTTCCTCTCGTGCCCTCCCCCGCAGACGTCGAGGTCACGGGCGACGCATCTTTCCCCCTCGCCGACGCAGGCGTGACCGGAGATCCGGATGCCGCAGCCGCGCTCCGCGCCATGCTCGCCGCGCGCACGGGCCTCGATCTGCCCGACGGCGACGGCATCGTCCTCGCCTCCGCCGAGGGCGGCCCCGCGGAGTCGTACCGACTCGAGGTGTCGGCCACCGGCATCCGGATCACGGGGGCGGACGCCGCGGGACTGTTCTACGGGGTGCAGACGGTCGGCCAACTGGTCCGCCGCGACGGCGAGCGCTGGGTGATCCCTGCCGTCCGCATCGAGGACTCGCCGCGCTTCGTCTACCGCGGCGTCATGCTCGACGTCGCGCGCCACTTCCACGATGTCGCGACGGTACGCGCGTACATCGACCGGGCGGCATCCCTCAAACTCAACGTCTTGCATCTGCACCTGTCCGATGACCAGGGCTGGCGCCTCGAGCTGCGTTCGCGACCCGCGCTCACCGAAAAGGGGTCCGCGGCCGCGGTCGACGGCGCCCCGGGCGGCTTCTACACGCAGGACGACTACCGCGCGATCGTCGACTACGCGGCATCCCGCCACATGACCGTGATCCCCGAGTTCGACATGCCGGGCCACACGCACGCCGTCGGGCTCGCGTATCCGGAGCTCGCCGAGGCGCCCGTGACCGACGTCATCACGGAGGGCTCGACCCCCGTCGCGGGCGAGCCATACACCGGCACCGCGGTCGGCTTCTCGTCGCTGCGCGTCCACGACGAGGCGACGTACGACTTCGTGCGCGACGTCTTCGGCGAGCTCGCCGAACTCACCCCCGGGCCGTGGCTGCATTTCGGCGGTGATGAGTCGCTCGGCACGGCGCCCGAGGACTTCGCGTACTTCGTCGCCCGCGCGAGCGCAGTCATCGCGGACCTCGGCAAGACGCCGATGGCCTGGCACGAGGCCGGCGCCGTCGCGAGCCTGGCACCCGGCACGGTCGGCCAGTACTGGGGGTTCGTCACGCCGACGGATGCCGCCCCGCAGCACGCCCGCGCCTTCGCCGAGCGCGGCGGCCGGGTCGTCCTCTCCCCCGCCGATGCGATCTACCTCGACATGAAGCCGACGGCGGACTCGGCCCTCGGCCTCACCTGGGCGAACGGCGTGACGAGCCTCGAGCGCGCCTACGCGTGGGAGCCGTCGACCGTCGTCGAAGACCTTGCCGAGGACGCGATCCTCGGCGTCGAGGCGCCGCTCTGGACCGAGACCGTCGCGACGCTCGCCGATATCGATGCGCTCGCGTTCCCACGCATCGCGGCTGCCGCGGAGATCGCCTGGTCTCCAGCCCTCGGGCCGGAGCGGACGTGGGAATCGTTCCGCAGCCGGGTCGGTGGTCTCGGGCCGCTGTGGACGACTCTCGGCATCCACTTCCCCGCCCTCGAGGAGGTCCCGTGGACGACGTGACGCGCCTCATCCACTCGGCCCTGCTGGTCGACGGCGGGAGGGAAACCCCGGACGCATGGGTTCACCTCGACGCGGGCCGGGTCGCGGCATCCGGCACCGGCGAGACCTGGCGCGTGCTCGACGCGGATGAGGTCGTCGACGCGCGCGCGGTCGCCGGCGACGGCGCTGTGCTCACGCCGGGGTTCGTCGACCTGCACGGTCACGGCGGCGGCGGATACGCGCACGAGGACGGCTCCGGCGCGATCCGCGCGGCGCGGGCCCTGCACCTCGCGCATGGCACGACGCGCGCGGTGATCTCCCTCGTCGCGGGCTCGCCCGCCGACCTCGCGACACGACTCGGCGCGATCGCGGATCTCGCGAAGACGGATGCCTCGGTTCTCGGCGCGCACCTCGAGGGACCGTTCCTCGACCCGGGTCACCACGGCGCCCACGACCCGGAGCTGCTCCTGGACCCCACGCCCGAGGTTGTGACCGCCCTGATCGAAGCGGCCCGCGGATCGCTCGTCCAGGTGACGCTCGCACCCGAGCTGCCGGGCGGCCACGAGGCGATCGCGACGTTCGTCGCAGCCGGCGTCGTCGTCGCGGTCGGCCACACCGACGCCGACGCCGACGCGACCCGCCGCGCGTTCGACGCCGGCGCGACGCTTCTCACCCACGCCTTCAACGCGATGCCCGGGCTCCACCATCGAGCACCCGGACCGGTCGGCGCCGCCACCGGCGACCCGCGGGTGACGATCGAGGTCATCGCCGACGGCGTGCACCTGCACCCCGACGTGATCCGGATGCTGTTCGCCGCCGCTCCCGGTCGCGTCGCGCTCGTGACCGATGCGATGGCCGCCGCCGGCTCCGCCGACGGGACCTACCGCCTCGGATCGCTCGAGGTGAGCGTCGACGCCGGTGTCGCCCGCTTGGCCGACGGCACGATAGCCGGGTCGACGCTGACGCAGGATGCCGCGCTCCGCACCGCGGTCACCGCCGGAGTCGCCCTCCCCGACGCGGTCACGGCTCTCACCCGCACCCCGGCGCGCACGATCGGCCGGCCCGATCTCGGCTCGCTCGCCGTCGGCGCGGTCGCCGACGCCGTGCTCCTCGACGCCGACCTGCACGTGCGGCGGGTCTTCACCGGGACGGTCTGACCGCGGCATCCAAGCTGCCGGACCGTTCTCCGGACGGATGCGCTCCCGCGGGGCCGCGTCCCCGCCTGGCGGACAGTTTCTCCGGAGAACGGTCCGCGCGGATCGGAGCGACACCGACGCGGACTCCGCCTGCCCCTGAGCACGACGCGTTCCGTATCCGGTCCCGATCGATGCGGCCGAGCTGATCTCGCACGCTCCGCGTGCTCGCGTGGAGACCGGATACGAATCAGCGCCTCGTTCACATTCCCGGGACCGCGGCGGCAGGCGCCCCCGCCAGAAGCGCCGCGCCGAGCGCACCGATCGGCGCGTCCGAAGGAACCGGCACGACGCGGTCCGCAAGATCCAGTGAGGCGAGGAACACCGACCCGGATGCCGCGGCCCGCAGCGCCGTGCGCACGGGTCGGCGCAGCCGCTCGCCGAGGTTCGCGACCCCGCCGCCGAGGACGACGCGCTCCACGTCGGTGGTCAGGACGAGCAACTGCACCGCGGCGGCCACCCCGCGGACCAGGTCCGCTCGCACCGACAAGGCGAGCGGGTCGCCCGCGTCCGCGGCCTCGAAGACCTCGGCCACGGGGAGGGTCGCCGCCTGCCCCCAACGCGCGGCCACGGCATCGCCGCCGGCGAGCGCCTCGATGCATCCGCGCTGACCGCACGGGCAGACGGGGCCGGCAGGGTCGACGCTCACGTGCCCTATCTCCCCGGCCGCGCCACGAGCGCCGCGCCACGGCATCCCGCCCTGCGCGATGCCGGCGGCGACTCCTGTCCCGAGGTTGAGGTAGGCGAGCGAGGCGACCTCGGGCAGCAGCGCCGACACCCCGACGGCCGCGGCACGCACGTCGTTCTCGACGACGGGCCGGGCGCCGATCCGGTCCTCCACGGCCGCGGCGAGATCGAGGGAATCGATTCCGAGGTTGAGGGCGTGCCGCACGATGCCGCGCGGCGCGACCTGGCCCGGCACACCCACACCGATCGCATCGGGTCGTCGCCCCTGCGAGACCGTCTCGACCGCGGCGCAGATGCCGTCGACGACGGCGTCGGCGCCCCACCCCGTCTCGCGGCGCACCGCCGAGACCACAGCCCCGCCCTCGTCCACGGCGACGGCGAGGATCTTCGTGCCGCCGACGTCGACTCCGACGCGCATGTCAGCCCTTCACGGCGCCCGAGACGAGGCCGCCCGACATCCGTCCCTGCACGATCAGGAAGAACACGACGACGGGGATCGAGATGAGGGTGGATGCCGCCATCACCGCACCCCAGTTCGTCGCCTCGGTCGCGGACTGGAACGACAGCAGCCACGGCGGCAGGGTCAGGTTCTGGCCGCGCAGGAGCAGGAGGGCCATCGTGAACTCGTTCCACGACTGGATGAACGCGAAGACGCCGGTGGCGACGAGGCCCGGGGCGAGGAGCGGGAAGGTGACCTTCCAGAACGCCTGCGAGCGCGTGCAGCCGTCGATCATCGCCGCTTCCTCGAGGTCGACCGGCACTCCCGCGACGAACCCGCGCAGAGTCCAAATCGTGAAGGGGACGACTGCGGCGACGTAGACGATCCCGAGACCGACGAGGGTGTTCATGAGCCGCCAGTCGTCGATCATCCCGTAGATCGTGAACATCATGGCCTCGCCCGGGATCATCTGGACGATGAGCACGGAGACGATGAACGTGCGACGACCGCGGAAACGGATGCGGGCCACTGCGATCGAGGCGAGGAAGGCCACGAGCAGGGTGATGACGAGCACTCCGACGGTGACGAGCCCCGAGCTGATGACGCCGTGCACGAAGTCGGTCTGGCCCGGTGCGGCTTCGCGGTTCCAGGCGGTCTCGTAGTTGCGGAGCGTGAAGTCGAGCGGCAGAAAGCTCGGGGAGCGACTGATGATCGACTCGCCCCGCGTGAACGACATGTTCAGCATCCAGTAGACGGGGAACACCGAGCAGACGAAGACGACGAGAGCGGCGAGGTTCAGCAGGAGGCGACCCACTGGCGAGCGTCGACGACGCCGCGCAGCAAGCGAGTCGGGTAGCACCGTCCGGGCGTCGCCGACCCGCCCGGCGACCTCCTCGACGCCGACGGTCGACAGCTGCGCGGCCGGGGTGATCTGCGTGCTCACAGCTCCTCCTCCTTGAGGGTCGTGCGGACATAGCCCCACGACAGGGCGAGGAGCAGGATGACGGTCAGCACGCCGATCGCGCTCGTGACGCCGAACTCCCCGACCCCCTGCCGGAAGATGTAGGTCCCGAGAACGTTCGTCTCGGACGCGAGCCCGCCGCGCTGCTGAAGTGTGTACACCTGCGTGAAGATGCGGAGGTTCCAGATGACCTGCAGCACGACCACGACGGTGACGACGTTCCGCAGGAACGGGTAGACGACGAGCCGGAACCGGCGGATCCCCGTCGCGCCGTCGAGCGAGGCGGCCTCGAGCACCTCGCCGGGAACCTGCCCGAGCGCCGCGTAGAGGGTGAACGCCGCGAACGGCACCCCCTGCCAGACGACGATGATCGTGAGCACGACGAAGAACGACCACGGGTCGAGCAGCCACGAATGGTTCGTGAAGTCGGTCGTGCCGGTGACGGCGTTCAGCAGCCAGTTCACCAGCCCGTACTGCGCATCGAAGATCCAACCCCAGACGGTCGTCGCCGCCAGCGGCGGCATCGCCCAGGCCAGGAGCAGTCCGACCGACACGAGCAATCGCCACCCTCGGGTCAGTCGGGTCATGAGGACGGCGACGAGCGCACCGAGCCCGACGATCAGGATCGTCATCACGAGCATGAGGCCCAAGCTTCGAACCAGGACGGCCGGGAAGTCCGACGCCGTGAACACCTCGAGGTAGTTCGCGAACCCGACGACGTCGGGAACCGTGCCCTGGACTTTGTCCCGGATCGAATAGTCGGTGAACGACTGCACCACCATGAGGACGGCGGGATAGCCCACCATCACGGCCAGGATGACGAGCGAGGGCCCGAGCAGGGTGAGTGCCGCCGCGCCGTCCTTTCGGCGGCGGGCGCGCTCACGCGTCGCCGTCGCGAGGGGATCGCGGGTCGCCCGCGCGGGCGCGGTGCGGGTGAGGGTTCCGGACATCGTCGTCTCCGCGGAGTGGGGGCGGCGCAGAGGGCGCACCGCCCCCTGCGCCGCGTCGGTCAGGAGTTGAGGATCGCTTCGATCTGACCGTCGAGGGCGGCTGCGATCTCGGCGACGTCGCCTCCCTGCGCGATCTTCACGAGGGCGTCCTTGATGACACCCGCAGACTCGACCTCGACCCACTTCGGGCTGGCCGGGACGGCCTTGGAGGATGCCGCGGCCTTCGCCGCCTCGGCCGTGATCTGGTTGTCGGGCAGGTACTGCGCGAACGAGGTGCGAGCGGGAATGAGTCCGTTCTCGGCGAGGATCTTCTGGTACCCCTCCGACAGGATGATCTCGAGTGCAGCCTCGGACATGTCCGGCGCGTCGGACTTCGCCGCGACGGCGATGCTCGATCCCCCGGCGAAGACCGGTGCGACCTCACCCTCGGTCATCCCGGGGAGCGCGAACGCCGCCATGTCCTTGCCGGTGTCGTCGGGGCATCCGGGTGCTTCGGCATCGGCCGGAGCGAGGATCGACCACTGCACCCAGCTGGGCGCCGAGAGGAACCCGACCTCGCCCGCACAGAACGGCACCTGGGGATCGGTCTCGTCGGCGTCGGCGGGAGCGATGGTGGCGTTCTTGTAGACGTCCTGGAGCATGGTGAGCCCCTCCACGCCGCCCTCGCTCGAGAAACCGCCGACCCACTTGTCCCCTTCGAGGGTGGCGATCTCGCCGCCGTTGGCCCAGACGTAGGGCAACGCGTTGTACCAGTCCTTGCCGGGCGCGTAGATGCCGGACTTGCTGCCGGTCGTGTTGTCGATGCCGGCCTTCACATAGTCGCTCAGTGTCGCGGGGAGCTCGCCCCCGTAGGTCGTCGGCGAGTAGAAGACGACACGAGAGCCGGCGTAGTACGGCGCCGCGTACAGGGCACCGTCCAGGGTCGCGCTCTCGACGAAGGCGGGGAGCATGTCGTCGCCACCGAGATCGTCGCGGATGTCGGTGATGTCGGCGAACAGCCCCTGATCGATGAACCCGGGCGCCTGCGTGTTCCCGACCTCCACGAGGTCGGGGGCGTCGTTCGAGGACAGGGCGGCGACGTACCCCTCGGTCGTGTCTGCCCACGTCTTCTCTTCGATCGTGAGGGTCCAGCCGTCGTTCTGCTGCTCGAACGTCTTCTTCAGGTAGTCCCGCGCATCCTGGGGCGTGTCCGTGCCGACCAGCCAGACCGTCAGCTCTCCGGTGGCGGCGCTCCCGCCGGTGGGCGATCCGCCGCCGGCGCAGCCGGAGAGGGCGAGGGCCGACGCGCCGAGGAGCGACAGTGCTCCGAGGGTCTTCTTCATAGCGATTCCTTCACTGTGGGGGATGCGGCGGCCCGGACGGGTCGTCGCGGATGCGGGTGGTGCAGGTCAGGACACTCCGAGACGCCCGGAGAGCACCATGACGGCCGCGCCGCGGAGGACGATGTCCTCGCTGTGGGTCGACATGCGCACCAGGAGTCCGTCGTGGAATGCGGCGAGGGTCCGGGTGCGGACCGTGTCGGCGGCCGCTTGGGCGAGGGACCCACCGAGAAGCTCGGGGGGGCCGGAGAGGGCGATCTCCGACAGATCGAGGGCGCCGACGATCGGTGCGAGCGCGATTCCGAGCCGTGCGCCGGCGTCGCGCAATACCCCCTCGGGATCATCGGAGGCGGCGAGGCGCTCGGTGAGCGCGGGCACCGCGAGCCACGCTTCGAGGCATCCGATCTTGCCGCAGGCGCACTCCGGGCCGCCGTCGGTGCCGACGGTGACGTGGCCGATCTCACCCGCGGCGAACCGGGCACCGGCGAGAGGCTCGCCCCCGGTCAGAAGGCCCGCACCGACACCGCGGCCCACTCGGACGAGGATCACATCGTCGCCGGCTCCCCCGAACGTGTGCTCGGCGAGGACCGCGGCGTTCGCGTCGTTGGCGACGAGGACGGGCAGCCCGAGCTCAGCCTGGAGCTCTCCGGCGAGGTCGACGTCGGTCCACCCGAAACCAGGCGCGGCGAGGACGACGCCGTGGTCGTCGACGACACCGGGAGTGCCGACTCCGAGGCCCAGGACGGGAGCGTGGGCGTCGGCCACGACCGTGCGCGCGAGCGCGATGATCGCTGCGAGCACGTCCTCTCGACGGTCCGGCACGGGAACGCTGTGGCGCGCGACGATCTCGCCGTCGAGGGTGAGGACCGCGCCGAGGAAGCTCTCGCTCCCCGACAGGTCGAGGCCGACGATGCGGTGACCGTCGCGAGCGATGTCGACGAGGATCGCGGGTTTGCCGGGACCGGATGCCTCGCGGACCCCCTGCTCGACGACGTAGCCGTCACCGATGAGCGAGGCCACGAGGTCGGAGACCGTGACGCGCGTCAGCCCGGTTTCGCGAGCCAGGTCGGCCCGGCTCATCGCCCCCGCCGAGAAGAGCGACTGGAGCACCAGCGCGCGGTTGTGGGCACGCGCGTGCTCGGGGAGGATCTTGCCCGCGGACCGTCGCGAACGGGTGACTGCGGTGGAGCGGGTCGGCGTCGACATGTTTGTTAGTAAGCCTTACGAATAGGCTGCCCGCAAGAGCGAAAGCTCTATTTGCAAGCAGTCTTAACAAACTCGTTACACTCCGACCGTCGACACGGCCCCGGTAGAATCGAGGCATGTCCGAGCTCCCCCACGTCCGACCCGCACGTCCCGCGGAGCCCGCACCCGCTGTTGCCACCCCAGCACCCGCCGCGCCCACCCGGCTGTCGACCCTCGACATCCTCAGCTATCTCTGCGCACTGTTCGCCGTCGTGACCCTCGCGATCTGGGGCTTCACGGCCTGGGACGCACCGTGGAACATCGTCTTCGGCATCGCCGCGCCGCTCGCCACCCTTCTCGTCTGGGGCCTGTTCGCCTCGCCGCGCTCCGTGATCCGCGTGCACCCGTTCGTCCGGGGCCTCGTCGAGCTCCTCGTCTACCTGTCCGCGACGATCGCCTGGTGGAGCGCGGGTCAGGCCTGGATCGGCCTCGGCTTCGCCGTGGTCGCGGTCATCGTCGGCGTCCTCTCGGGGCGTCGACGCCTGTCGTGACCGAGGTCGTCGCCCTCCTCCGCGACGCGCTCGGCGAGCGCGTCGACACGTCGGATGCCGCCCTCGACGACGCGCGGTCCGACAAGTCGGGCCACCGCGCAGCGCAACGGCCGCTTGCGGTCGTGCGCGCGGCATCCGTCGCCGACGTGCAGGCCACCCTGCGGATCGCCACGGCGACGAGAACCCCCGTCGTCACCCGCGGCGCGGGAACCGGCCTGGCCGGCGGCGCGAACACCGGTGAGGGTGAGATCGCGCTCTCGGTGCGCGACATGAACCGGATCCTCGAGGTCCGCCCCGATGACCTCCTCGCCGTCGTCGAACCCGGTATCCTCAACGCCGACCTCGGGCGCGCACTCGTCCCCGACGGCCTCTGGTGGGCACCGGACCCCGCGAGCCGGGAGATCTCGACCGTCGGCGGCAACATCGCCACGGGCGCCGGCGGCCTGCTGTGCGCGAAGTACGGTGTCGTCCGCGATGCGGTCCTCGCCCTCGACGTGGTCCTCGCCGACGGCCGGCTGATTTCGACCGGACACCGCAGCGTCAAAGGCGTGACGGGCTACGACCTGACGGCGCTCATGATCGGCTCCGAGGGGACCCTCGGCGTCGTCGTCGGCGCAACGCTCAAGCTCCGCCGCCTCGTCCCGGGCGAGACGCGCACGCTGACGGCGCAGTTCTCCGACGTCCGCGCAGCCGCCGCCGGATCAGCCGCGGTGACCGCGGCGGGGGTGCAGCCCGCGATCATGGAGCTGATGGATGCCGTGAGTCTCGCGGCCGTCCATGCTCTCCTCGGCCTCCCCTCCCCGACCCCCGGGGCGACGCAACTGACGGTGCAGACCGACGGCGTCGCCGCGGCGAGCGAGCAGGCGGAGATCGCCCGCATCCTCTCCGCCGCGGGCGGTGCGGTGCGCCTCGCCGCAGACGACGTCGAGGCGGCGCAGCTGTGGGCCATCCGGCGCGCGATGCATCCCGCGATGGAGAGCCTCGGCACCGCGCTCATCGAGGACATCTCGGTTCCTCGGAGCGCCCTGCCCGCGATGTTCGACGAGATCGCCCGGATCGAGACCGAGTACGGCCTGACGATCCCGACGGTCTGTCACGCGGGTGACGGCAACCTCCATCCCAACTTCATCTTCGACGGCGACGAAGTCCCTGAGCGAGTGTGGCAGGCCGCCGACGCACTCTTCCGCGCAGCGATCGCGCTGGGCGGGACCCTCACCGGCGAGCACGGCATCGGCGTCCTCAAGAGTCGATGGCTCGCCGATGAGCTCGGGGACGATCAGTGGTCGCTGCAGCGCGGCATCAAGACCGTCTTCGACCCCGCCGGCATCCTCAATCCAGGAAAGGTCTTCGCCGCTCAGCCGTGACGCATGGCTGCGCTCGACGGAGCAGTCGAGGTACCGGCCGGCGACGGCTGCGTCGTGACGGCGAGCACCATCGACACGATGCCGACGACGCCGGGAATCGTCGCAGGCAAGACACCCACGGGGCCGCCCGCCCCGGGCGCCACCACGGTGACGGCCGCGAGGACGACAGCCAGGCCGAGCCCGAGAACGATGGCGGCGAGCGGAATCCAGCTCCACGGCCGCGGGATCACGCCGACGCGGATGATCGCGATCGCGCCGCCCACCGCGAGGACGAAGGAGACGATGGCACCGAGCGCAGCGGTCACTTCCGCCCCGACACCCGCCATGAAGCCCGTCGGACCAGCCCACCATACGGCGCGCACCAGGACGAAGGCACCGAGCGCGAGCAGGATGGCGACGCCCCCGGGACCTCGCGCGACCACGCTCTCCGACGGCCGTAGCCCGAAGGCATAGACGACGCAGGCGACGGCGACCAGAAAGGCGGCGCCCAGCTCGTAGGGCACCGAGACGACGTCGCCCGACCGGACGGCGATCGCGGACAGCACACCGAGAACGCTCTGTGCCAGAAGGAGGAGCCCGCCGACGAGCCACGACCACACCGTTGTGCGCTGCATGGGCACACCCTACGGGGCCATCGACCCCGCCGTCATCCGCCGGGCCGCACACCAGGATCCACTGAACCTCCAGCGGAACCGTGGCAGGCTCGAACGGCCCCCCAGATCCGAGGAGTTTCGTCGTGCCTGCATCCCGCTCCGTTCGCGCCGTCCGCGCCTTCGTCGCTCTGGGTACGGTCGCCGTCCTGACCATCGGATGCGCACCCGAGACCGACCGGGGCGACTCGCAGAGCGTGAAGACCGCTTGCCGAACGCTCGCAGACGCCGTCGACGCCGCGATGACGTCCTTCTCCGAGACGGATGCCGCCGACGCTGCCGCCGCCGCGGCGGCGACCGCGGACGTGCGTGCCCGACTGACCGAAGCCGCCGGCTCGATCGACAACGCCCGCGTCGAAGCGGTCGTCGCGGAGCTCCGCGCCGGATTCGACGTGCTCGCGGACGCGAGCGCCGCCGCCGCGGACGGCGAAGTCGGGAGCGTGACGGGCCTCGCGGAAGCGACCGACCGCATCCGCTCAGGGGTCGCCGAATATCACGATCTGTGCGGTGCCTGAGTCGTATTCAGCCCACGTCGCGTACCCTTTTCGGAAGTGACATTCGCTCTGGCGACGAGACCCCGGATCCCCGTGGCGTCCGGTACGTCAGGCCGCAGCTCGGGGGAGATCGATGTCCGAGATCATCACACGCCAGGACGCCGACGACACTTCTTCGTCGGACGCGCCGCTCGACGTGCGCTGGGCACCCGCTGAACCCGCACCCCGCCCCCGCCGCCTGTGGTTGAAGGTCGGTGTCCCCGTCGCCGTCGTGGTCGCCGCTGCGACGGTCTGCTCGCTCATCCTGATCGCTCCGGGCACGACGGCTGCAGGTGTCCCTGTCGGCGGCCAGACCGCCGGTGCAGCCGCCGACACGATCTCGTCGCGACTGTCGTCCATCGAGGTCTCCCTCGGCGACGGCGGCCCGACCGTCTCGGCCGCGGACCTCGGTGCCTCGATCGACGCGTCGGCCCTCGCCGACGCCGCCTTTGCCGGCAGCCCGATGTGGAACGTGACCGCCTGGTCCGCCGCATACGGCACGCCCGACGTCACCCTCGACGCAGACCGGGCGGCGAACGTCCTCCGCGCCGCGCTTCCCGAGGCGTACACCGACCCGACGCCCGCAGCCGTCTCATTCCAGAAGGGCGCCTACACCGTCACGCCCGCCGTCGACGGAACCGGTGTCTCGGTCGACGCCGTCCGCACGGCCCTCGAGTCCGCTCTCGCGGACGGGCAGTCCACCGTGACGGTCGACCCCACTCCCGAGCCCGTCGCTTCCATCGTCACGACGGCTGCCGCCGAAGCGACCGCGGCCAGCCTCAACGACATGACCTCCGAAGCCGGCTTCTACGCCGGCGACGAGCGCACGGTTCCGATCTCCGCCGACACCCTCGCCTCCTGGCTGACGGTCGACGCCGATGACGCGGGCGTCTTCTCTTACACGGTGGATGCCGCCGCGATCCAGACGGCCGTCGACGCGCTCCCGGACCAGGTCAATCAGGACCCGGTCAGCGCGAACGTCCTCGCCAGCGAAGCCGGCAGGACGCTCTCCACTCTCGCCGAGGGACAGGACGGCCGCGTCCTCGGCGACACGTCGGGAGTCGCCCGCGAATTCGCCGACCAGCTCGCGAGCGGCGACGCCTCGTACGAGCTGCCGGTCGAGGTCACGCCGCGCAGCACCGTCAGCACAGTACGCCTGGCCGAGGTCGATCTCGGCGAACAGCGCCTCTATCTGAAGGAGAACGGCAAGGTCGTCGACACCTGGCTGATCTCCAGTGGTCGCGACGGCGCCGTGACCTTCCCCGGTCGCTACTCGATCGGGTGGCGCACACCCCTGCAGGACATGAAGGGCACCTCGCGCGACACCGGCAACAAGTACACGCAGCCCGACGTGCCCTGGGTCATGTACTTCAACGGCAACCAGGCCTTCCACGGCGCCTACTGGCACAACAACTTCGGCAACCAGATGAGCGCCGGCTGCGTGAACATGCCGCCCGCCACCGCGAAGAAGCTCTACGACTGGATGCCGGACGGCGGCGACGTCTGGATCCACTCCTGACGCGGAACCGCATCGATCGTTCAGGTGCACACCACAGCGATCACGGTTAGCCTGTGCTCATGGCTGACCTCCGCGTAGAAGAACTGTCGGCGTCGACGATCGTCGCCGTGAACACCCTCTCGCTCAAGCCGGGCCAGGAACGCTTCATCGCACCGGAGAGTTACGCGATCGCAGCGACCGTCGTCGACCCGGCCACCTCGTGGCAGCGCGTCATCCTCGACGACGACGAAGTCGTCGGCTTCGTGAGCGCCGGTTTCGACGAGGACGCCCCGCACGAGCACTTCCGCTCCGTGCTGTGGCGGATCAACGTCGACGCCGACGACCAGGGCCGCGGCGTCGGACGGTACGCCGTCGATCAGCTCATCGACGAAGCCCGCGCCCGCGGCTTCGATCACCTCAACGTGATCTACGAAGCCGGCGAGGGCGGCCCGGATGCCTTCTTCCGCCGGGTCGGATTCACCCCGGTCGACGAGACCGAGTACGGCGAGGTCGTCGCGCAGATCAAGTTCTGACGCTCCCCCGAACGAACGGATGCCCCGGCCCGCAGTTGCGGCCGGGGCATCCGTCTTTGCGGATCAGAGTCCGTCGATGATGCCGTTCAGCGTCGCGGACGGGCGCATGACCTTCTCGACCAGTGCGGGGTCGGGACGGTAGTAGCCACCGATCTCGGCGGGTGCGCCCTGGACTGCCACAAGCTCTGCGACGATCTTCTCTTCGTTCGCGACGAGCGCCTCGGCGACGGGAGCGAAGGCGGCAGCGAGCTCGGCGTCGACGGTCTGACGGGCCAGTTCCTGCGCCCAGTAGGTCGCGAGGTAGAAGTGGCTGCCGCGGTTGTCGATCGTGCCGAGCGCGCGACCGGGCGACTTGTCCTCTTCGAGGAACGTGCCGGTGGCGGCGTCGAGCGTGTCGGCCAGGACCTTCGCGTGCGCGTTGCCGGTGTAGTCACCGAGGTGCTCGAAGGATGCCGCCAGCGCGAAGAACTCACCCAGCGAGTCCCAGCGGAGGTAGTTCTCCTCGACCAGCTGCTGCACGTGCTTCGGGGCGGATCCGCCCGCACCGGTCTCGAACAGTCCGCCGCCGGCGAGCAGCGGGACGATCGAGAGCATCTTGGCGCTCGTGCCGACCTCGAGGATCGGGAAGAGGTCGGTGAGGTAGTCGCGGAGGACGTTGCCGGTGACCGAAATGGTGTCCTCGCCGCGGCGAATGCGCTCGAGCGAGTACCGCGTCGCCTCGGCCGGCGCGAGGATCTCGATCGTGAGTCCCTCGGTGTCGTGGTCGTCGAGGTAGGCCTTCACCTTCGCGATGAGGTTCGCGTCGTGCGCGCGGCTCTCGTCGAGCCAGAACACGGCGGGAACGCCCGTGGCGCGGGCGCGCGTGACGGCGAGCTTCACCCAGTCGCGGATGGCGACGTCCTTGGTCTGGGTCGCGCGCCAGATGTCACCCTGCTGCACCGTGTGGGAGAGGAGGACCTCGCCCGCGGCGTTCACGACGTCCACGGTGCCGGCCGCGGCGATCGCGAACGTCTTGTCGTGCGAGCCGTACTCCTCTGCGGCCTGAGCCATGAGGCCGACGTTCGGGACGGATCCGATGGTCGCCGGGTTGAGCGGGCCGTTCGCGATGACATCGTCGATCGTCGCCTGGTAGACCCCGGCGTACGACGAGTCGGGGATGACGGCGATCGTGTCGTCCTCGCCGCCGTCGGCGCCCCACAGCTTGCCGCCGTTGCGGATGAGGGCCGGCATCGAGGCATCCACGATCACGTCGGAGGGGACGTGCAGGTTCGTGATGCCCTTGTCGGAGTTGACGTAGGACAGGCGCGGGCCGTTCGCGATCGCGGTGTCGAACGCGGAGCGGATCTCGTCCCCGCCCTCGACGTGGCCGAGTCCCGCCAGAATCGCACCGAGGCCGTCGTTGGGGGTGAGGCCCGCGGCAGCGAGCTTGTCGCCGAAGCGCGAGAAGACTTCGGCGAAGAAGGCGCGGACGACGTGTCCGAAGATGATCGGGTCGCTGACCTTCATCATCGTGGCCTTGAGGTGCACCGAGTAGAGGACGTCCTCGGCGGCGGCCTGAGCGATCGTGTCGACCAGGAAGGCGTCGAGGGCCTTCGCCGAGAGGAACGTCGCGTCGACGACCTCCCCGGCGAGGACCTTGAGGCCGGACTTCAGCTCGGTGACCGAGCCGTCTTCCGCCGTGAAGCGGATCGACAGGACGTCGTCGCTCTCGAGGACGGTCGAGGTCTCGTTCGACTTGAAGTCGTCGTGCCCGAGGGTCGCGACGCGCGTCTTGCTGCCGTCGGCGAAGGGCTTGTTGCGGTGCGGGTGCTTGCGGGCGTAGTTCTTCACCGACAGGGGCGCGCGACGGTCGCTGTTGCCCTCGCGCAGCACGGGGTTGACGGCGGATCCCTTGACGCGGTCGTAGCGGGCGCGGACGTCCTTCTCGGCGTCGTCCTTCGGCTCATCCGGGTAGTCCGGGATGTCGTAGCCGGCGGCCTTCAGCTCGGCGATGGCGGCCTTGAGCTGCGGGATGGATGCCGAGATGTTCGGCAGCTTGATGATGTTGGCCTCCGGCAGCGTCGCCAGGCCACCGAGTTCGGCGAGCGCATCGCCCACCTGCTGCTCGGGCGTGAGGTTCTGCGGGAAGAGGGCGAGGATGCGACCCGCGAGCGAGATGTCGCGGGTGTCGATGTGGACTCCGGCCTTTCCGGCGAACGCTTCGACGATCGGCAGGAAGGACGCCGTCGCCAGCGCCGGAGCCTCGTCGGTGTAGGTGTAGATGATGGTGGAATCAGGCACGTGTCGTCTCCAAGAAAAGGGCGTCGCGGATGCTTCTCAGCGTATCGCACGACCCCGGTTTCTCTCGATGTCGAGATATCTCCGACGCCGGCCCGCCGGACGCTAGGGTGAGGCCGTGCCGCGCTTCGATCTCGCCCTCCCCGACCTCCGCGACTACCGACCGGAGGTGCGCGTCCCGGCCGACTTCGACGACTTCTGGTCGAGCACGATCGCGGGTGCCCGCGAGGCCGGCGGCTCCCCCATCGTCACTCCGGTCGAGACGCCCCTCCGTGGCATCGATGCGTTCGACGTCACCTTCCCCGGGTTCGCGGGCGACCCGGTCAAGGGCTGGTTGCTGCTCCCCGCCGACCGTGACGGCGCCCTCCCCGCCGTCGTCGAGTTCAACGGCTACGGCGGCGGCCGGGGTCTCCCCGTCGAACGGCTGGGGTGGGCGGCATCCGGATACGCGCACTTCTTCATGGACACCCGCGGGCAGGGCAGCGCCTGGGGAGCGGGCGGTGCGACGCCCGATCCGCACGGCTCGGGACCTGCCCACCCGGGCTTCATGACCCGCGGGATCGACGATCCCGAGACCTACTACTACCGTCGCGTCTTCACCGACGCCGTGCGCGCGATCGACGCGGTGCGCTCCCTGCCCGAGGTGGATGCGGCACGCGTCGCCGTCTGCGGCGGCAGTCAGGGCGGCGGGATCGCCATTGCAGCCGCCGCGCTCAGCGACGGGCTCGTCGCGGCGATGCCCGATGTGCCGTTCCTCTGCCACTTCGAGCGCGCGGTCGGCATGACCGGTCGCGACCCCTACGACGAGGTCGTCCGTTACCTCGCCGTCCACCGCGGCACCGAGGAACGCGTGTTCGAGACCCTCTCGTACTTCGACGGGGTGAGCTTCGCGGCCAGGGCACAGGCGGCATCCCTCTTCTCCGTCGCGCTCCTCGACCCGATCTGCCCACCGTCGACCGTGTTCGCCGCGTTCAACGCGTGGGCCGGCGCCGACAAGGAGATCGAGGTCTTCCCCTTCAACGAGCACGAGGGCGGTCAGGCCCACCAGTGGATGCGGCAGGCCGAGTTCCTCGCCGCGCGCGTCTGAGGCGACTCAGTCCACCGGCGGACGCTCGCCCGTTCCGCGCTCGATGATCCACGTCGGCAGCACGATCTGCCGGACGAAGCCCGACGGGTCTCCGATCCGCTCGATTGCGAGCGTCGCCGCACGCCGTCCGAGCTCGAGCGGGTCGTAGGAGATGACCGAGACGCCGAGGACGTCCCCGGTGTCGAAGTCGTCGAACCCGATGAGCGCGGTCTGCTGATCGTCTCGCGCCTGCAGGGCGCGCAGAGCGCCGATCGTCACGCGGTTGTTCCCGGCGATGATTGCCGTGGGGGCGGCATCCTGCTGCCAAAGGCGTTGCACCAGCTCCCGCGGCGGGATCGTCAGATCGTCGCCCAGCATCTCCCACGGTGCGGAGTCCATGCCGGCTTCTGACATCGCCTGGCGGTAGCCGGCGAGTCGCTCGGACTGGGTCCAGACGGATGCCGGGTTGCAGACGTACGCGATGCGACGGTGCCCGAGCGCCGTGAGCCGCCGCGTCGCCTCGAGGACCGCGACGCGGTTGTCGAGGACGATCGAGTCGGCGGCGAGGTTCCGCGCCGGGCGGTCGATCGCGATGATCGGAGTGCCGAGCTGGCGTTCACCCTCGAGGTAGGACTGGTCATCGCCGACGGGGATGAGCAGGAGAGCGCCGACCCGCTGCGCCAACAGCGCGTCGGCGACCCTTCCCTCGCCCTCTTCCGTGTCGTCGGTCGTCGCGACGACGAGGCTGAAGCCGTGGGCGGAGAGCTCCTTCTCGATGCCCGCGGCGACCTTGTAATAAAACGGATTGCTCAGCTCACCGATGATGAATCCGACGGTACGGCTGCCGCCGCGGCGGAGCCCTTGAGCGAGGCTGTTGGGTCGGAAGCGGAGCCGCTTCGCCGCTGACAGCACACGATCCACTGTCTGAGGCGCGACGAGCTCGCGCTGGGCGAACACGCGCGACACGGTCTTCGAACTCACGCCGGCCAGCCGCGCGACGTCTTCGAGCGTGGCCCGCTGTTGCACCGTCATCGGTCCTCCCTAGGGTCGACCATAGCAGCCGGTGCGCAAATGACGACGATGGACATTTATGCGACATTGACCGACAACAGAGTCGCTCACATACAAGAGAAAAACCCGGTCAGACTGAAATCGAGACGTTCGCAGGGTTGCGGGACACACTTAGACAGCGCTGACATTCGGCCCTTGTGAGCGCCGTTTCGCGAGGCTAACGTGAGCCGCGTCGGCGACGTTGCCGACCCGCACCCGAGTGGTTTCGAAGACGAACCTGACAGGAGACGCACACATGGCACGCACACGGATCGGCGTCGCAGCCGCGACGCTCACCGTCGTCGGCATCGCGCTCGCCGGCTGCGCCGGCGGAGGCACGCAGAATGCCGCCGACAACACCATCGACGGAAAGGTGGCCGGCGACATCAAGGTCGTCACCTGGCGCACCGATCTCGTCGAAGACGGCACTTTCGAGAAGTACGCCAAGGAGTTCACGAAGGAGTATCCCGACGTCACCGTGACCTTCGAGGGGATCACCGACTACGCCGGCGAGATGCTCACCCGCATGTCGACCACCAACTACGGCGACGTCATCGGCATCCCCGCCATCAAGCCCGACCAGTTCGAGCAGTTCCTGGAACCGCTCGGTAAGACGTCGTCTTTCACGGACACGTACCGCTTCCTTCCGGCGGCGAGCTTCGACGGCACCCAGTACGGCATCGCCTTCGGCGGCAACGCGAACGGCATCGTCTACAACAAGAAGGTCTTCGACGAGGCGGGCATCACCGAACTGCCGACCGACGAGGCCGGCTGGCTCGAGACGCTGCAGAAGGTCAAGGACAACACGGACGCCGTGCCGATGTACACCAACTACAAAGACGGCTGGCCGCTGACGCAGGCGTTCGGCAACCTCGGCTCGATCACGCACGACCCCGACGCTCCCATCACGATGGCCGAGAATGCGGCACCGTGGACGGAAGGCACCGACGCCTACGCGGTCGATTCCTTCCTCTATGACACGGTCGCGGCCGGACTCACGGAGAAGGATCCGCTCACGACCAACTGGGAGCAGTCGAAGGTCGACCTCGGCACCGGCAAGATCGCGACGATGCCTCTCGGCTCGTGGGCCATCTCGCAGATGCAGGCCGCGGCCGAGGCCAACGGCGGATCCGCCGATGACATCGGCTACATGGCCTTCCCGGCCAACGTCGACGGCACGCAGTACGCCGTGATCGGCGGCGACTACAACCTCGCCGTGAGCAAGCACTCGAAGTCGAAGGCCGCCGCGTGGGCGTGGATCCAGTGGGTCGCCGCCGAGTCCGGCTACACCGAGGCTCAGGGCATGATCTCCCCCGTCATCGACAAGCCGCTGCCGGCCAACCTGACCGGGTTTGAGGATTCGGGTGTCGAGCTCATGGAGATCAATGCCGCCCCCGCGGGCAAGGAAGGGCTGATCAACGCGATCGCCGACGATTCGCAGATCGACCTCTACGGCCCGCTCTACCGCCAGAAGCTCGTCGACATCGCCCGTGGCGCCGCCGACGGCGACAAGGACAGCTACTTCGCCGACCTGAACAAGCGCTGGGGCGCATCGGCCGAGAAGCTCGGCTGAGGTCATCACGATGGCGATCGCAACTCCCGGCTCCGCTCCCGCGGATGCCCCTGCGGTCCTGTCCGCGCCCGCCCGGGCGCGCCGGCTGCGCGGTTCCCGCCGCGCGGCCGGCGCACCCGGCGCCGGGTCGCGCGGGGCGGGACGCGGGATCGTGCAACGACTCACCCCGTGGCTGTTCCTGTCCGGCGCGGTCGGACTGCTGCTCCTGTTCACCTACTGGCCCGCGGTCAACCTCTTCTACTTCTCCGTCACCGACTGGGACGGCATCGACCTCACGAAGAATTTCGTCGGACTCGACAACTACGTGCAGGTGTTCACCGATCCGCGCATCTTCAGCGTCTTCGGCGTGAGCCTGTACTACTTCGCCGCATCCTTCGCGCAGATGGCGATCGCGCTCTACTTCGCGGTGATCCTCAGCTTCTCGACGCGGTTCTCGAGCCTCTTCCGCGGCATCCTCTTCTTCCCGTACCTGATCAACGGCGTCGCGATCGGCTTCGTCTTCCTCTATCTCTTCCAACCCGGCGGAACGCTCGACACGGTGCTCGGGTGGTTCGGTCTCGCCGATCCGCCGCAGTGGCTCGGCGACCCCGACGTCGTCAACTGGTCGCTCGCCGGCACCTCGGTCTGGCGGTACACCGGCCTGAACTTCGTCCTGTTCCTGGGCGCGATCCAGTCGATCCCGCGCGAGCTCTACGAAGCCGCCGAACTCGACGGCGCGAACAAGTGGCAGCAGTTCTGGTCGATCATCGCCCCCGGCATCCGTCGCATCATCGGACTGTCCTTCATCCTCGCCATCGCCGGGAGCCTCTCGGTCTTCGAGGTGCCCTTCATCATGACCGGCGGCGCCAACGGCTCATCGACGTTCGTCATCCAGACCCTGCAGACCGCGTTCTCCTTCCGCCAGGTGGGTCTGGCGTCGGCCATGGCCGTCGTCCTCCTGACCATCGTCCTGGTCGTGACCTGGATCCAGCGACGCGTGTTCCCCGACGAGAAGGTGGATCTGACATGACCGCCACCCTGATGCCGCCCACGAAGCCGACACCCCTCCCCCGGCGCCGTTCCGGGCGGACTCCGCTGCAGCGACTGGGCGGCATGAGCGCGACCGCGGCGAAGTACACGAGCCTCGTGATCGCCGCGATCGTGACGCTGCTGCCGCTGTCTGTGCTGCTGTTCGCCTCGATGAAGAGCTCGAGCGAGTACGCGGCGACCGGCCCCTTCGACCCGCCCACGAACTGGCTCAACTTCGACAACTTCGTGACAGCGTTCACGAGCGGCAAGATGCTCGAGGGCTTCGTCAACACGACGATCGTGCTCGCGGTGTCCCTCGTGGGCACGATCGCCCTCGGGACGATGGCCGCGTATGCGCTCGACCGGTTCGCCTTCCGCGGCAAGAAGCTCGTCATGGGCCTGTTCCTGCTCGCCACGCTCATCCCGGGCGTGACCAGTCAGGTCGCGACGTTCCAGCTCGTCAACGGGCTCGGGCTCTACGACACGAAAGCCGCGCTGATCCTGCTCTTCATGGGCACCGACATCATCGCGATCTATCTCTTCATCCAGTTCATGCAGTCGATCCCCGTCTCGCTCGACGAAGCGGCGATGATCGACGGCGCCAACCGGTGGACCATCTACTGGCGAGTGATTCTGCCGCTCCTGCGGCCTGCAATCGCGACGGTGGTCATCATCAAGGGCATCGCGGTCTACAACGAGTTCTACGCCCCCTTCCTCTACCTGCCCTCCGAGGGCATGATCTCCACGTCCCTCTTCCGATTCAAAGGCCCGTTCGGCGCACAGTGGGAGGTGATCGCGGCCGGCACGCTCGTCGTGATCATCCCCACCCTGGTCGCCTTCCTGGTGCTGCAACGATGGATCTATCAGGGCCTCACCTCAGGAGCTGTCAAGTGACCCACCTCTCCCGCCGCCCCCTCCACGACGGATGGACCGTCCGCGCCGCCGACGGCCCCGCTCCCGACGCGTTCGACGGTCTCACCGTCCCCGCCGCGGTGCCGGGCAGCATCCATGTCGACCTGCTCGCGGGAGGATTCATCCCCGACCCGTTCCACGGCGACAACGAGTCGCTCCTGGCCTGGATCGGCCTCGTCGACTGGACGTACCGGACCGCCTTCGCGTGGACGCCCGACGGGAGCGACCGTCACGACCTCGTCTTCGATGGCCTGGACACCGTCGCGACGATCCGCCTCAACGGCGAGGTCGTCGGCGGGGTCGCGAACCAGCACCGCTCATACCGCTACGACGTGGCCGCTCTCCTCCGCGACGGCGACAACGAGCTGGAGGTCGCGTTCCGCGCGCCGGTGCCGTACGCGAACCAGGCGAGCCTCGACCTCGGAGTTCGTCCCCGCCCCTACCCGCTCCCCTACGAGGCGATCCGCAAGTCTGCGTGCAGCTTCGGGTGGGACTGGGGCATCGCGACCTACACGAGCGGCATCTGGAAGCCGGTGCGCCTCGAGTCGTGGTCGGCGGCCCGCCTCGCCGAGACGCGGGTCGTGGCGACGCCCGACGGCGACGGGGGCCGCGTCGCGGTCGACGTCGTCCTCGAACGAGCGGATGCCGGTGGCCGCCCCCTCACCGCCCGCCTGAGTGTGAGTGGGCCGGGCATCGACGGCACCGCGACCGCCGAGGCGACACTCGGCGAGCGCGACGGCCGCGTCGAGGTGGACCTCGCCTCGGTCGAACGCTGGTGGCCGGTCGGCCACGGCGCGCAGCCGCTCTACACGGTGGACATCGAGCTCGTCGCGGACGACGCGGTGATCGACGCGACCTCCCGTCGGATCGGTTTCCGGACCGTCCAGTGGGACACCGAGCCGGATGCCGCGGGCACCCCGTACACGCTCGTCGTCAACGACCGTCCGATCTTCGTGAAGGGCGTCAACTGGATCCCCGACGACGCCCTTCCCGTGCGGGTCGACCGCGACCGCTACGAGCGTCGTCTGCAGCAGGCCCTCGATGCGAACATCAACCTGATCCGCGTCTGGGGCGGCGGCCTGTACGAGTCCGACGACTTCTACGACCTCGCGGACGAGAGAGGGCTCCTCGTCTGGCAGGACTTCCTGTTCGCGTGCGCGGCGTACCCCGAGGAGGAGCCTCTTCGTTCCGAGATCGAGGCCGAAGCCCGCGAGAACGTCGTGCGGCTCGCGTCGCACGCCTCGCTCACCCAGCTCGTGGGCAACAACGAGAACCTGTGGGGCTTCGAGGACTGGGGCTGGAAGCTGAGCCTCGACGGCAAGACGTGGGGCGCGACGTACTACTACGAGCTGTTCCCCGCGATCATCGCCGAACTCGCGCCTCACGTGCCGTACGCCCCCGGCAGTCCGTTCAGCCCGGAGACCGGGTGGGATGCGGCATCCGCTCGTCAGACGGGACCGCACCCGAACGACGAGCAGCACGGCAGCATGCACCTGTGGGAGCAGTGGAACCGTCGTGACTGGACCACCTATCGCAGCCACACGCCGCGTTTCGTCGCCGAGTTCGGGTGGCAGGCACCGCCGGCGTGGACGACGCTCGTCGAATCGGTCGACGATGCTCCGCTGACGCCGGAGTCGCCGGGCATGATCGTCCACCAGAAGGCGACCGATGGCAACGTGAAACTCACGAACGGGCTGCTTCCCCATTTCCGGGTGCCGGCGGACATGGAGACCTGGCACTGGGCGATGCAGCTCAACCAAGCCCTCGCCGTCGGCGCGGCGCTCGATCACTTCCGTTCGCACGCGCCGCACACGATGGGTGCGGTCGTGTGGCAGCTCAACGATTGCTGGCCGGTGACCTCGTGGGCCGCGATCGACGGAGCCGAGCGGGTGAAGCCCCTGTACCACGCGCTCAAGAACGCCTTCGCGCCGCGCGTCGTCACGGTGCAGCCGCGTGACGGCGGGCTGGCGGCGGTCCTGAGCAACGACACCGATGAGACCTGGAACGTCGCACTCCGCACGCGCCGGGTGTCGTTCGCGGGCCAGGAGCTCGCCGGCGCAACAACAGAGGTGACACTCACGCCGCGGGGCACGCTGACGGTGTCGATCGACGACGAGTTCGCGACGGCGACGGATGCCGCCGACGAAGCACTCGTGCTCGACGCCGGCGAGGCCCGCGGAGTCTGGTACTTCGCCGAGCCGCGCGACTCCACCCTCGGAGAGGCGGGACTGTCGGTCACGACACAGGCCGTCGAAGGCGGCACGGAAGTCAGCATCACGGCTGAGGGCTTCGCCCGCGACGTGAGCCTGCTCGCCGACAAGGTGCACCCGTCGGCGCAGCCCGACGACGGGCTCTTCACCCTGCTCCCCGGGGAGACTCGGCGCGTCGTCGTGCGCCATGACGGCGACGCCGGTCTCGACGCCGACGCGCTCTCGGACCCGCGCGTGCTGCGTTCCGCGAACCAGCTGGTGACCGGATGAGCCTGATCGACGGACCCGTCTGCGGGATGACCTGGGGGTGGACCGGCGTGCGCGGCACGTGGACGACGCCCGAGGCCGCGGCATCCCTCGATGCGATGGTCGACCACGGCGTGACGTGGACAGCGCTCTCGTACGCCGCTCTGCAAGCGACCGCGTTCTCGACCGAGATCCCGTTCCGAGAGGAACCGACGGTGACGGAGGACGAGATCGTGCACGCCATCCGCGGGGCTCATGCCCGCGGACTCCAGGTGTGCCTGAAGCCCGTCGTGAACGTCGCCGATGGGACATGGCGGGCGTTCATCGGCTTCTTCGACTGGGACGTGCCCGGCGAGCCGAGTTGGACCGAATGGTTCGCCTCGTACCGCGCGTTCATCCTCGACGCCGCGCGCATCGCAGAAGCCGAGGGATGCGCGATGCTCAGCATCGGGTGCGAGATGGTGCGGGCCGATGGACAGGACGCGCACTGGCGTGAGCTGATCCGCGCCGTGCGCGAGGTGTTCACCGGACTCCTCACCTACAACTGCGACAAGTACCAGGAAGACCGCGTCACCTGGTGGGACGCCGTCGACGTCATCTCGTCGAGCGGCTACTACCCGATCGATGCGTGGCAGGAGAACCTCGACCGGATCGAGGGCGTGGTCACGGCATCCGGCAAGCCGTTCGTGTTCCTGGAGGCAGGATGCCCCTCGCGCGAGAACTCTCCCGCGCGCCCCAACGACTGGCAGCTCGAGGGAGCACCCTCGGGTGAGGCGCAGCTCGCCTACTACCGAGCCATGTTCGATGCGTGCGCGAAGCGGGAGTGGATGTCGGGGTTCTTCCTCTGGGACTGGCCCGCCCACCTGTACGACCGCGACGCCGCCGCGACGAACGACGACTACTGTCCTTATGGCAAGCCGGCAGGAGCCTTCTTGCGCGAGCAGTACCGGTCGCTCGCGGGCGCCGGAAGCGGAGGAGGACGATGAACGCGCGCCGAGTGCTCGCCATCGATGCGGGCCAAAGTGACATCAAGGTGCGAATGAACGATGGGCAGCGCCGGGAAGACCTGGCGTTCCACGGGATCCACACCGGGACCCCGCTGCTTCCGCAGCTCGCCCAGGTGGTGAAGGACACGCTCGCACGAACGGGCGCCGAGCTCGATGTCGTGACCGCCGGCATCTCGGGGCTGACCGACCGTGACGCCGACGCCGATGCTCTGCTCTCCCTCATCCGCGACGACGGCGTTCGTGCCACGATGCTCGCGCACGACTCGACGACGTCGTTCCTCGGCGCCCTCGGTGATCGGCACGGGGCCGTCGTCGCCGCCGGCACCGGGGTGGTCACTCTCGCCGTCGGCGAATCCGACACCGCGCGCGTCGACGGCTGGGGCTGGATCATGGGCGACGCCGGCAGCGGCTACTGGATCGGCCGCGAGGCTCTCGACGCCGTCATGCGGGCCTACGACGGACGAGGTCCCGCCACGGTCCTGACGGACGCCGCTCTCTCGCGGTGGCCGGATCTGACGCAGGCATACATGGCACTGCAGGCCGATCACGACCGAGTGCGGGTGGTGGCTTCCCTCGCCCGCGAGGTCGCCGAAGCAGCGGACGCCGGCGATCAGGTCGCGCGGGACATCGCCCGGCGGGCCGCGCACGAGCTCGCGCACAGCGCGAGAGCAGCCGTCGGCCGGGTACGCACCGACGAGGCGACGTTCGACGTGTGCGCGATCGGAGGCGTGTTCTCGTCGCGGACACTCCACGCCGCCTTCATCGACGAGCTCGACGACGGCTCCGGGCTCCGCATCGTCGCACCGCGCGGTGTCGGCATCGACGGCGCGCTCGCCCTCGCCGACATCACCGCCGCACACCCGCTCGGCTCCGCCGTCCACCGCGCCGGCGCGGTCTGACCCCGCCACGACGAGCGCGCGGCACGCGCGGCACCCACCCGTTGGCCTCGGATTCGGAGTTTCGGTCCGAATCCAGGCGCACCACCCCCGGCATGACAGGGCCTCGCGGCCTCCTGCACAGCACGCGCGGCATCAGCCCCCTGCACCCTGCATCCTCGCTCCCGCGAGAACGGATCCTCCGGTCGGTCATCGTGATGCGATGGACTACCGGGCCTTCGTCGACGCGCACGAGGGGATCGTGCACCGCGCGACGATCCTCGCCGCGGGAGGAACAGCTCACGGTTTGCAACGTGCCTGCTCCACCGGCGAGGTGGATCGCGTCCGTCGGTACTGGATCGCGACGCCGAACGCGCCCGACGATCTGCGCGCGGCCGCCTCGGCCACGGCACGGATCGCGTGCGTGTCAGCGGCTCGTCGACGTGGCTGGTGGATACCTCCCTCGACGGACGCCGGGCTCCACCTCCATGTGTGCCCTCACGCGGAGCGGCCGCGCGGGAATCACGTCGTCCACTGGACCCGCCCGCTCGTCCCCGTCGGCCGAACGTCCCTTCTCGAGTCGACGCAGGACACCCTCGATCACATCGCGACGTGCGCCGACGCCGAGACCGCAGCAGTCCTCTGGGAATCGGCCTGTCGTGTCGAGCGTTTCACGCCCGCCGACCTGCGCCGCGTGCGGTGGCGGTCGGCATCCGCACGCGAACTCTGCGAGCTGATCACAGGACTCCACGACTCCGGTCTCGAGACGATCTTCGCGGTGAGGATGCGAGGAGTCGGCATCGCGGTCCGGTTCCAGCAGGTCGTCGCCGGGCACCCCGTCGATGCGCTGATCGGCGAGCGTCTGATCGTGCAGCTCGACGGATTCGCGTTCCACTCGACGGCCGCCGATCGCACCCGTGACGCCGCCCACGATCGTGAACTCGTCGCCCGCGGCTACACGGTCCTGCGGTTCACCTACGCGGAAGTCCTGCACCGCTGGGACATCGTGGAGCGCGCTATCGCTCGCGCGATCGCGCAGGGCGTCCACGTCGACAGGTGAGCAGTCCCCTCGCACGCTCGGATTCGGAGTGTTGTCTCGGATTCTGACCGGATCACGCAAACTGATCCGAATCCGAGGCCGCGGTCCGAATCCGGGGGCACAGGCGGTCACCCGCAGACGACGGATGCCGGGGCCCCGACTTCGGGCCCCGGCATCCGTTCGTCACACGACGAGACTCACACGAGCGATTCGCGCCAGGCGCGGTGCAGCTGCGCGAACTTGCCCGTTCCGGCGATCAGTGCCGCGGGAACGTCGTCCTCGATGATGCGCCCGTGCTCCATGACGAGCACGCGGTCGGCGATCGCGACCGTCGAGAGGCGGTGCGCGATGATGATCGCCGTACGGTCGGCGAGCAGGGTATCGAGGGCATCCTGGATCTGCCGCTCGCTCGGGATGTCGAGCGACGCCGTGGCCTCGTCGAGGATGAGCACCGCCGGATCGGCGAGGAACGCGCGGGCGAACGAGATCAGCTGGCGCTGCCCCGCCGACACGCGGCCACCACGCTTGTTGACGTCCGTGTCGTAGCCGTCCGGCAGCTTCTCGATGAACGCTTCCGCGCCGACGGCGCGGGCCGCC